>NZ_CP081988.1:0-1888955 GCF_023038235.1 Shinella oryzae
TCAGGTGCCGCTGGCGGCACGGCCCAAAGCCTGGCGCCGGTCACGGGGCAATCGAAGGGCACGATGTCCTTGTTGTACTCGACGATGCCGCTGCCGCCGAGAAAGGTGCACGGCCAGAAGGGGATTCCCTCCTGGCTGGCGCGAAAGCGGTCCCACGCGATCAGTTCCGGATAGTCGACCGTATCGAGCGTACCTGCCTCCGCCGCACGGCGGAAGTTGCGGGCGAGGCCGAATTTTTCGAGACCGACATAGGATGTCTCGATGCGCGAGACACAGCCCGCACCGATCAGCAGGTCCGCCTCGATGGCGTTTACGACGCCGACGATCGTCAGGTCACGGCGGCCCTGGCGCACCAGTTCCCGTGCGAAGGCCATCGGTCGTTGATAGATCGCGAAGCCCCCGAGCGTCAGGCGCTGGCCATCCTTCACGATCGCCGCAGCTTCCTGCAGCGAGGTCAGTTTGGACGTTCGTCCCACGGATTTCCTCCTGGCCATCCTCCTCGACGGCCCTGTGCCGGATTGATCTCAACAATGAAAAACATTACTGTGAGATCGATCTCATATGGGATCGATCTCACAAGTTGGAGAGCTTGTCAACCGCTGCGGTTGCCATCTTTCTCAAAGCGTGATTGGAGTTGCACAGAATTTGTGCGGAGAGGTTCGCTTGATGGTGGAACGCGTCGTTCCAAGTCCTTCGGCCAGACGGCCGACGCTGATCGACATCGCAAGGGAGTGCGGGCTTTCCCGCGCGACGGTGGCGCGCGCGCTTTCCGGCAAGGGTTACGTCGATCTCGATCGCAGGCGGCTTATCCAGGAGACGGCCGACAGGCTTGGATATCGCACTTCGACGATCGCCCGGGCGCTCAGAACGCAGCGCACATCGTCTGTCGGCGTGCTGATCGCCGATATAACGAATCCGATCTTTCCGCAGATTGTGAAGGGCATCGACGAGATCGTCTCCAGCGACGGTCATACGATCTTTCTGTCCAATACCGACGAAGACCCGCAAAAGCAGGTGGCGATCGTGCGGTCGCTGCTCGACCGGCAGGTGGACGGCATCGTCATGGTGTCGCAGACGCTCGCGGACGAGACCTTGAAGCTGCTCGAGCATGGACCGCCCTGCGTCTTCGTCAACCGGCGGCCCTATGAGGGCGTCGACTATGTCGGCCCGGACAACGAGCAAGGCATCGAGCTTCTGCTCACTCATCTTCGCGGCCTCGGCCACCAGCGCATCGCCTATGTTTCCGGCCCGTCGCATTCCTCTACGTCGCGCGAACGCCTCGCCCATTTCCGTGTCTCCATGGCGGCGTGCGGGCTGGAGGTGGACGAACGGTTGGTCTTCGCTGGTAACTATTACAAGGAAAGCGGTGCGAAGGCGGCAGAAGCCTTCATGGCCGTGACGCCGCGACCGACCGCGATCCTGGCGGCAAACGACTTCGTTGCACTCGGTATCGTCGGCTATCTCCACAGCATCGGGCTCAACACGCCCGCCGATATATCCGTCACCGGCTTCGACGACATGTTCGACTCCAGTTTGATGGAAACCGAAGCCCTGAAGGTCGAGGGACTGACCACCGTCAATCAGCCGAAGCGCCACCTCGGGCGGGCGGCCGGCAAGCTGCTTCTCGAAAGGCTGGGCGCGCCTGATGCGCCGGGGCGCAAGGTCATTCTGCCGACAGAGCTGCGTATCCGTCATACGACCGGGCCTGTGCGGAAGGAATAGCGCTTCCTTCATCCCGCCTGCCTTGTCGATGGTGCTTCCACCAGCCACTCCTTGAGGACTTCGTCTGTATGTTCTCCGAGCAAGGGCGCCGGACGGGCGATGCGGCCGGGTGTGTCATGCAGCGTCACGGTCACGCCATGGGTCGTGTAGGTGCCGACCGTCGGATGGTCGATATCGATGATCTGCCGGCGATAGCGCAATTGCGGATTTTCGGTCACCTCGGCGATACCTGCGACCTTGGCACAGGGCACGCCGGCCTTCTCCATCGCGTTTACGACGGCGCTAGAGGAATGCAGGCCTACCCACTGCTGGACGATCGCCTCTATCGCCTCCTGGTTTGCCAGGCGGGCATCGGCGGTTGCAAAGCGCGGGTCATCGAGAAGATGGGCGAGGTCGGCGGTCGCCACGAAACGGCGGAAAAGCGAATTGGTGCCGGCGGAGAGGTAGACCCATTCTGCGTCGCTGCACTGGAAGCTGTTGACCGGAGCGGTGTAGCGGTCCCGGCTGCCCATGCGCGTCATCGACTGGCCGAGCTGCTTGAAATCGGGAATGGCGCTCATCAGCAGGCTGGCGCTCGTTTCCAGCAGGCTCGTTTCGACGACTTGGCCCTTACCGGTCTGGCGTCGGGCTTCCAGTGCACAGAGCGTGCCGATCGTGGCATAGAGGGCGGTCGAGTAATCGACCATGAAGGTGCCGGCCATGGTGGGCGGCCCGTCGGCTTGACCGGTCAGATTCATGATGCCACCCATGGCCTGGGCGATGACATCGAAGCAGGCGCGATTGGCAAAGGGGCCATCCTGGCCGAAGCCGGAAATGCGCACGAGGATCAGGCGGGGATTGATGGCCGACAGCACGTCCCAGCCACAGCCCATCTTTTCGAGCGTGCCGGGACGGAAATTCTCTATGAGGATATCGGCCGTGGCGGCGAGCCGGCGCAGCGTTTCCTGATCGGCCGGATCGCGGAAATCGAGATCGACGCTGCGCTTGTTGCGGTTGAACGACAGGAAATAGGTGCTCTCGCCGGCGATTTTCGGCTGGTTGAGGCGTGTGTCGTCTCCGGTACCGCGTTTCTCGACCTTCACCACGTCGGCACCCATATCGCCGAGCTGCATGGCGCAGAAGGGACCAGCGATGAAGCGGGAAAGATCGAGAACGCGAA
Organism: Shinella oryzae; assembly: GCF_023038235.1. NCBI lineage: Bacteria > Pseudomonadati > Pseudomonadota > Alphaproteobacteria > Hyphomicrobiales > Rhizobiaceae > Shinella > Shinella oryzae. Next base: position 2,882 of record NZ_CP081988.1, read on the forward strand.
GGCCGGCGAGCGGCGGGGTAGAGGTCATGTCTGCTCCAGTCTATGCAACGATGATGGTGGACGGTTTCCAACGGCTCGCGAGGTACGCCTCAAGGCTCTCGACCGAGAGCGGCCTTCCAGGGTTGAGGATGACGGGCACGGGTGCGGTGGAATGGCGAACGATAACCTCGACCGGAAGCGTGACAGCGATCGGGCAGAGCGTATCGTTCGAAAGCCGTTCCAGCAGACGTTCGCCCACGTTTCCGCCGATCTCGATCGCCGGCTGGCGGGCGGTCGTCAGCGAGATCATCGGGAATGCGGAAAAGAAGACATCGTCCACGCCGACGATCGAAAGGTTTTGCGGAACGGCAAGGCCCATCTGCTGGGCGACGTCCATGGTTCCGAATGCCATCAGGTCATTGGCGGCGATAACCGCCGTCGGCCGCTGCGGCAGCGAAAGCAGTTCACGCGCGCCGCGCATGCCGGAGATGAAGTCATAGCTTCCCTGCGTGACGAGGCGCGGATCTTCATCGAGCCCCAGCGCCGCTACCGCATGCCTGAATCCATCCGTGCGCTCGCATGCGGCGGACGATTGCAGCGGGCCGGTAATGAAGCCGATGCGCCGGTGGCCCAACGCTGCGAGATGCTCGACCAGCGCACGCACGCCGGCGGCATTGTCCATGCCAACATAGTCGAAGCTGGAGCTCGGCGCATGCGCCGTCTGCCAGTCGGCCGGCGTACGGTGCACGAGAATTACCGGCAGGCCGCATCCGGCGAGCTGCGCCGTCTCGTCGACATCCAGGCTCTGGGAAATGACGACGATCGCATCGACGTCGCGTTTCACAAAAGCGTGGATGGCCGCCTTGCATGTCCGGCCGTCGTTCGACGTGCTGGCGACAAGCGTGGCGTAACCGGCCCGGACGAGAACGGCATTCAGGCCGCTGATGATCTCGTTGAAGACCGGATTGGCGAAATCGGGCAGGATGACGCCGACGGACGACGACTGGCGCGTCACGAGCGCGCGCGCGGCAGCCGACGCCTGGTAGTTCATCTCTCTCGCCATGGCGAGAACGCGCGCCTTGGTGCGCGGCGCGACAATATCCTTGTCATGCAGGGCATTCGAAACAGTCGACGGTGCGACGCCCAGGGCGTCCGCCACGTCGACAATCGTAATACCGCGTCTTGTCCGCCGTCTTTCCCCCATCCTTGCTCCTCCCGCTGATGGTTTTTGCAGTATGACCAATAAAAACGTTTGCAGAAACGTTTTTATATGAAACTCTCGGAGCTGGGAGAAGATTTCCGGCAAACGACATGTCCCGTGATGCGCCGCATGGCGCGTGTCGCTGCATGCCTGCGGCCGTCTTGAGTATGCCGGCAGGGCCGGCGAAGATATCGGTGAGGAACTCAATGCAATATAAGGATCCGACCTTCGAATCCGTCGAGGTGGGCGAGACATTCGGCCCGCAGGTCATCGAGATGGACGAGCATTATCTGCGCTCGGCCTGCTTCTCGCTGTCTGACTACTCCGACTGTTACACCAATGCCGATCCGGCGATCGGCTATCGTATCGTCCCCTCGGCAGCGCTGGTTCGCGACGGGGTCGCGCTGTTTTTGACGAAGTACAATCCCAACACCGTGGTCGGCCTCCACCAGTCCGAGGAGCTCTGGTATCATGCGCCGGTGCCCTTCGGCGGCAAGGTCACGCTTACCGGGGAATATGTCGACAAGTACGAGCGGCGCGGCAAGGGCTATTGCGTCCTCGATGTCAGCGTGCATGACGAGAGTGGCCGCCTGCTGGTGCGGCAGAAATCGACGGAGATCATGCGCATTCCGGAGGGAATCCGCATGGGCGCGGGCAGCTCGACGCCGGCAACGGGGCGTGTTTCCGGGGTGATTTCCAAAAACGTTTCTCCCGTTGCCCGTGCAAGCCTGGACATTGCCGCCGGCACACCGATCCCGTCCTTGAAGAAGACCGCGCACAACGACGAGATGGCGGTATTCTCCGGTATCCATTTCAACCGGCACAACATTCACACGGACGACAACGTCTCCAGCGCCGCCGGGTTTCGTGCCCGCCTCGCGCAGGGCGTGCAGACGACCTGCTGGATGTCGCAGATGCTGGCCGATTTCTTCGGTCCGGCTGCCTGGTTCTCCTCCGGGTGGATGAAGAACGTCTATCTGCAGCCGGTTTACGCCGGCGACGAGCTGACGACCCACGGGGTCGTTACCGGTCGTACCGACGACGGTCGCCTCGAGCTCGAAGTGTGGACCCGCAATCAGGATGGGCTGATGACGGCTGCGGGCTGGGCGTCGGCGAAGGTCGGCGACTGAGGAGCCAAACATGTCTGACGGACGCAATCTCAGCGAAAGAACGCCCATGTTCGCCAAAGGGAATCTCGTGGCGGGAGCCAAGGACCTGATGCTGCGCAACATCGCGGTGACCGGCCTTCTCGCGCTCATCATCATCTCGACCTTCCTGTCGCCGTATTTCCTGACGGTCGACAACATCTTCAATGTGCTCCGGCAATGGACTATGGTCGGGCTGATCGCCATCGGCCTCACATATGTCATCATCTCCGGCGGCATCGATCTGTCGGGTGGAGCGGTTCTCGCGCTCGCTACGGTGGTCGGCGCGCTTGCCGCGCCCATCGTCGGGTCGGCCGGCATGATTGCTGTGGTGATCCTCGTCGGTGCTGCCTGCGGCTACATCAACGGCGCTCTCATCACCTGGGGCAAGGTGCCGCCCTTTGTTGCGACGCTGGGCATGATGACAGCCGCGCGCGGGCTTGCGCTTATTCTCAGCGAAGGGCGCACTCTGACGGCTGATCTGGCGCCAGAATTCGTCTTCGCCTTCGGCCGCGGCTATCTCGGGCCGATCCCCATGCCGGTGCTGCTGACGGGGATCGTCTTTATCACGGCAGCCGTGGTGCTGAAATACACGGTCTATGGCCGGCATGTCTGCCTCGTGGGCGACAATCCGGTTGGGGCGCACCGCTCCGGTATCCAGGTCGAAGGCGTCATCCGCAGCGTCTACACGCTGCACGGCGTGCTGGCAGCCATGGCGGGGCTGCTGTTTCTCGGACGTCTCGGTGTCGGCGAGCCGACAGGCGGCATGCTCTTCGAACTTTCCGGCATTGCCGCTGTTGTCATCGGCGGCACGCCCTTCGTCGGCGGCGTGGGCAGCATTCTGCTCACCTTCGTCGGGCTGATGGTGATCGGGCTCACCTACAACATCCTGAACCTGCTCTCCGTCTCACCCTATGCGCAGGACTTTGCGCGCGGCGTGATCATTGTCGTGGCCGTGATGTTCAGCATCCGACGGGAAGCAAAGAGCCGGGCACGCAGGTGATGCAGAAATCACAATGAGATTCCGGCACGCGCCGGACCAAGTCGATAGGGAGGAAACCATGACTTGCAGACAGATGTGTCGTATCGCGATGCTGGGCGGAACGGTGTTCGCCGCACCGGTTGCCGCAAGCGCGCAACAGGTGGAGATCGGCATTGCACAGCCGAACCTCGAACATCCCTACCGCGTGGGCGGTATCGAGCGGGCCAAGGCCTGGGGCGCCGAGCATCCGGATGTGAAGCTAACGATCGTCGATGGCCGCCGTGACAGCGCGACCCAGCTTTCGGGCGTCGAAGACCTGATCACCCGTCATGTCTCGGCAGTCGTCCTGTCCCCGAACGATTCCAAGGCACTAGCACCGATCGCCGATGCCGCCAAACGCGCCAACGTCCCGCTGATCATCTTCGACCGCAAGCTCGACGTGCCGGAAACGGATTTCGCGGCCTTCATCGGGTCCGACAATATCGAGATGGGCCGCGTCGCCGCCCGCTTCGTCATTGAGAAAATCGGCGAGGAGGGCAAGGTTATCCAGCTCGAAGGAACGCCTGGAGCGTCCGCGACTGTCGATCGCAAGCAGGGCTTCGAGGAGGAAATGGCCAAGCATCCGGGCATCACGGTCGTCTCTTATGTTGGTCATTACCGTTTGCAGGAAGCCGTGGCGGCGATGGAAGACGCCGTGACCGCGCATCGCGACGTGAAGGCCGTCTTCGCACACAATGACACGATGGCGATGGGTGCGGCGCAAGTGCTGGAGGAACAGCGGCTTGAAGGCGTTACCACCGTCGGTATGGACGGTGCGAAGGAGGGTTGCGAGGGTGTCGCCTCAGGCCGGCTGACGGGTTCGGTCTACTACCCCACCATGTTCCCGGAATCGCTCGACCTTGCGATGAAGGTACTTGCCGGCGAGACGGTCGAGAAGATGACCTTCCTCGACACGCCGATGATCACCAAGGAAACGCACGACACCTACTGCAAATAATCGGTCGCGGTCGAGGGGTCGCCCCCTCGACCGCCCAGAGGATATGCGTGATGACCCCATTGCTGAAACTGAACAAGATCTGCAAGTCGTTCGGCGCTGTTCGCGCCTTGTCCGACATCGATTTCGAACTCCATGAATCCGAGGTCCTCGCGCTGGCCGGGGACAATGGTGCGGGAAAATCGACCCTCATCAAGATCATCTCCGGCGCGCAACCCGCCGATAGCGGCCAGATTTTTTTCGAGGGCGGCGAGGTGACGGTGCGCAAGCCGGAGGACGCCCGCCAGCTCGGCATAGAGACGGTCTACCAGGACCTGGCACTCTTTGATGATTCCAATGTTGCGGAAAACATCTTCGCGGGACGCGAGGTCGTCCGCAACATTCTCGGGGCGAAATTCCTGAAGGCGGAGGAGATGCACAGCCGCTCGAAGGCGCTGCTGAAATCGCTGAACATTCACATCCAGTCGACGCAGTTCACGGTGAAGGGCATGTCCGGGGGCCAGCGCCAGAGCGTCGCCATCGCACGCGCCGTCGCCTTCGGCCGCAAGGTCGTCATCCTGGACGAACCGACGGCGGCACTCGGCGTGCCCGAGCAGGAAAAGGTCCTGTCGCTGATCAAGGACCTGCGTTCGCGCGGCTTCTCGATCATCCTGATCAGCCACAATCTGCATCACATCTTCGAGGTCTGCGACCGCATCCATGTGCTGCGGCAGGGCCAGACGGCCGGGGTGCGAAAGAAGGCGGAGACCGATCCCGACGATATCGTCAAGCTCATCACCGGCGGCAATCTGGTCGCGCATTGAGCACGATCAGAGGGTTACAAGCCGTTTTCGTAGAAGCGCAGCGCAAGCTCGATTTGCGGGCCGAACATGGCTTTGCCGTGCTGCGTGCGGCAGCCGCGCGCTTCAGCCGTTTCCAAAAGAGGCGTCAAATGGGGCACATTCACCACATCGCCGACGAAGATGCCGCGCGATGTGCCCGCAAGATCGACTGGCAGCGGATCGTCCGGGGACATGCCGAGGCTGGTGGCGTTGATGACGATGTCGATCTCCTCGCCGGGCCGGCTGTCCATCGCGCAGAAGACCGTTTTCGGAAAAGCGCCGCGCAGCCGGTCCACGAGCTTTTCCGCACGGTCGCGGTTGCGGTTGACGAGGTCGATGCGGCCAATTCCCGCTTCGGCCAGAGCGCAGCATATGCCGGCGCTGACGCCTCCGGCACCGGCGACATAGGCCGAGGCGCCAGCAATTCGAACGCTCGCTTCGTTCATCGCGCCGACGAAACCGGCACCATCGAGTTGGTGGCCGGAGAACTTCCCGTCCGGCGTACGGCGAACGACATTGACCGCACCGGAAATACGCGCCGTTTCGCTCAGGTCGTCGAGAAGCGGCAGGATACGCTCCTTGAACGGCATGGTGACGAAGAAGCCCCGGAGGTTTTCGAGGTGGCGCAACCCGGCAAGCGCCGTTTCCAGCGCCTCCGGCCGGATGCCGAAGGGAACCATGCGGCCGGGCAGGCCGTGTTGAGCAAGGTAGGCATTCAGGATGCCAGGCGAGCGCACGAAGGTGATCGGATAGCCGACAAGGCCAAAAAGTTTGTGTTCGTCGCTCACGTCGTTCCTCCGCTTAGAACTTCGACTGATATCGGGTAACAGAAAAACAGAAAACGAGAAACGTTTTTTGTTGCCATTTTCCAGAAACGTTTTTATACCCGATCGCACCTATCGGGAGGACTGCATTTTGAAAGAGAAATTGACGACCCTGGAGAACGCTCTGTCTCCGATCGTGTCGGGCTCGACGGTGATGATCGGCGGCAGCCTGTTGCGCCGCCAACCCAATGCGGCCGTGCGCCAGCTGATCCGCAACAAAGTGCGAGATCTCACGGTGCTGAGCTGGGCCGGCACGACGGCGATCGATCTACTCGCCGCGGCCGACGCGATCCGCCGCTGGGAAGGCATCTATGTCGGCCTGTTCAACTACGGGCTCGCGCCGAACTTCCGCCGTGCCGTTGAAAGCGGTCGAATCGAGGTGCGTGACTTCTCCGAAACGGCCATGGTGGCACGCCTGCGTGCGGCCGCCCAGGGCATGCCCTTCCTGCCGATCCGCACGCTGTTCGGCTCCGATCTCGCCAAGGTGAACCCCGAGCAGATTCGCACCGTCGATTGCCCCTTTACCGGTGAGAAGCTGCAGGCGATCGCTGCCGCCGAACCCGAGTTCACGATTATCCACGGCTATGCGGGCGACAAATACGGCAATGTGCAGTGGCCGGTCGTTCGCGACACGGACGACATGGACCAGCCGATGGCGGCCGGCGCCCGGCGTCTTATCGTGACGGTCGAGAAGATCGTGCCCCACGATGAAATCAAGAAGCGGCCGTCACTGACATACATTCCCGGCAACTGGGTGGAGGCAATTGTCGAGGTGCCCTACGGGGCGCATCCCGCCGCCTGCGACACGCTATACGACGAAGACGATGCGCATATGAGCGACTACATCGCCCGTTCGAAGTCCGCTGATGGCGTCAAGGCCTACCTCGACGAGTTCGCCCACGGGCTGCGCGAACATGCGGCCTATATCGAGAAATGCGGGGGTCTTTCCGCGCTCTCGGCGCTCAACGTCAAGGGGAGGGCATAAGTCATGGCGACCTATACCAACAATGAACTGATCACCGCCTATCTCTCCCGACAGATTCAGGATGACGATCTCTGCTTCGTCGGCGTCGGCACGAACGGCCGGGCTTTCACGCTCGCTGTCGGCATGCCGCTGGCGGCCGCGCGTCTTGCGCAGATGGGGCATGCGCCGGGTGCCGCCGTCTACTGGGGCAACCTGCTGGAGCCGGATCTGTCGGTGATCCCCGAGCACTTCACGCAAGATGCCTTCACGCAGTGGCATGCCGCCGCGTGCCCGCCGGATACCGGCGTGAAATGTGACATGCTGGCGCGGCGTAAGTTCGACGTGTCCTTCAATTCGGCGGCCCAGCTCGACCGCTACGGCAACATGAACATCACGGCGATCGGCGATTATCGCAAGCCGAAGGTCCGCCTTGTCGGCAGCCTTGCACAGCCCGAGCATTTCGCCTTCGTGCGCCGGCCGATCCTGCTGATGGACCTTGATGCGCGCAGCTTCGTCGCGAAGGTCGATTTCATCACCAGCGCGGGTCATCTGTCCGGCGGCAACAGCCGACGTGAGGCCGGGCTGGGTGAGGGCGGACCCGCACTGGTCGTAACAGATAAGGCGATCTTCGATTTTGCCGAGGATACGCGCGAAATGCGGCTCAGATCGTTGCATCCGGGAGTGACGAAGGACGAGGTGCTGGCCGCCATGTCCTTCGTGCCGCTCGTCCCCGAAACGATTCCGGAAACCGAGGCGCCGACGGCGGAAGATCTCGCCCGCATCCGCAACGACATCGACCCCAACCGTATCCTGCTCAAAGTCTGACCATGCAAGCATCCTCATCACCCACGGTCTCGTCCCTTTCCGGCATTAAAGTGCTGGATCTCTCAAGGTTCATCGCGGGTCCCCACTGCGCCATGCTTCTTGGCGATCTCGGCGCGGATGTCGTCAAGGTCGAGCGCACGCGCGCCGGCGACGACACCCGCTCGCTCGGTCCGTACATTGCCGGCGAGAGCATCTATTTCATGATGTTTAACCGCAACAAGCGCAGCTTGACGCTTAACTTCCGCAATCCGGAGGCGCAGGATCTGCTGCGCCGCCTCGTGCAGGAGGCGGATGTGCTGGTCGAGAACTTCCGGCCGGGCACGATGGAAAAGATGGGCTGTGGCTGGGAGGACCTGCACAAGATCAATCCGAAGCTCGTGATGGCACGGCTTTCGGGCTTCGGCCAGAACAACAGCCTTTCGGCGGAGCCCTGCTTCGACGGCATCGCCCAGGCGATTACCGGTTTCATGGACTTGACGGGCGATCCGAAGGGTGGGCCGATGATGGCCGGCACCTTCCTCGTTGATTATGCGACCGCGCTGCATGCGACGATCGGCATTCTTGCGGCCCTCAACCACCGCATCAGGACGGGCGAGGGGCAGGTGGTCGATGTCAGCCTGATCGGCGGTGCCACCTCCATGCTGATGACGGCTATCCCGGAATTCCTGGTGAATGGCCGGCGTATGACGCGGGCCGGCAACCGCGACCGCTATGCGGCACCCGCCAATACGTTTCGCGCCAAGGACGACGTGTGGATCCACATGGTCGCCGGCAACAACGCCCATTTCCCGCGCTTCGTGAAGATGATCGGCCGGCCCGAGCTGTTGGAGGATCCGCGTTTCGCGACGCTTGAAAACCGCATGGTCAATGTGGAGGCGATCGAGGCGATCGCTGCCGATTGGATCGGAACGCACAACGCGGACGAGGTGCTTGCAGCCTTACGTGCCGCGGAGCTTCCCTCAGCGCGTATCCGCACCGTCGAGGAGGTCGCCAACGACCCGTACATGCGGGAGGCCGGACACATCGTGGATGTCGTTCATCCCAAGGCTGGTGTGGTGCCGATGCAGGGGCCGCCGGTCGGCCTTGGCACCACGCCGACGGCTGTTCGGCTGCCGCCGCCGATGCTTGGTGAACATTCCGACCAAGTGCTGCACGAGTGGCTGTCGATGCCCGACGGGGACATCGGCAAGCTGCGTGCGGCGACGGTCATCTGACAGACTTCATCCGCATTTCCAAAGGGTTCAGGGAGGATAGAACGTGAGCAAGGGTAATATGAGCGGCGCGCATGTAATGGCGCAGGCACTGAAGCGACACGGCGTCGAGGTCATCTTCGGCCAGTCCATTCCGGCAGCGCTTTTCCTGGCGGCGCCGCATTATGGCATAAGGCAGATCGGCTATCGAACGGAGAATGCCGGCTCCGTCATGGCGGATGCCTATGCGCGCATCTCGCACAAGGTGGCGGTCGTGACAGCGCAGAACGGCCCGGCGGCGACGCTGCTGGTGCCGGGACTTGCGGAAGCCTACAAGGCCTCGATTCCGATCGTGGCGATCGTGCAGGATGTGGCCCGGCCCTTCGCCGACAAAAATGCCTTCCAGGAGCTCGACCATCTCGATCTCTTCAAGGGCGTGGCCAAATGGATCAAGCGCGTCGCCGACGTCAACCGCATCGATGATTATGTCGACATGGCGTTCACGGCGGCTGCTTCGGGCCGCCCCGGACCGGCCGTGCTGATCGCCCCCATCGATATGTTCGTGGAGACGGCGGAAAGCCCCAACGACAGTCGCATGGCGTCTCTCGGCAGCTTTCCGCTCGACCGCAGCGGGCCGGATCCGGACCGCGTCGCCGAAGCCGCGAAGCTGCTCGCATCCGCGCAGCGTCCGCTGATCATCGCCGGCGGCGGCGTGCACGTCTCTCACGCCGCCGACGAGCTTGCCGCCCTCCAGGAGCGTTTCTCGATCCCTGTCGCGACCACCGTCATGGGCAAGGGCGCCGTCGATGAAGGGCATCCGCTGTCCGTCGGCATCGTCGGCTACTTTATGGCGACGCGTAGCCGTACAAAGCACCTGCGTGAACTGGTGACGGAAGCCGACGTGATCATGCTGATCGGCAATCGGACGAACCAGAACGGCACCGACAGCTGGTCGTTGTTTCCGAAGGACGCCAAGTATATCCATCTCGATATCGATGGGCAGGAGATCGGCCGCAACTACGAGGCGCTGCGCCTTGTCGGTGACGCCAAGCTCGGTATCAAGGCGCTTTCCGTGGCACTCGAGGGCGAAGACGGCGCAAAGCGGAGAGCCGCTCGGCCGGCGCTTGAAAAGATGATCTCGGAGGGCCTTGCCAAGGGTCGCCAGGACGCCGAGGCCGTCGAGACGTCGGATGCAAGCCCAATCCGCCCCGAGCGGCTCATGCGGGATCTCGACAGCCTGCTCACACCCGACCACATCGTCGTGTCGGACGCCAGTTACTCCTCGATCTGGGTCGGCAACCATTTAAAGTCACGCAAGGCCGGCATGCGGTTCCTCACGCCACGCGGTCTCGCCGGTCTCGGCTGGGGCCTGCCCTATGCGCTGGGCGCCAAGTGCGCCAGGCCCGATGCGCCGATCTTCGCGCTCGTCGGCGATGGCGGGTTTGCCCACGTCTGGTCCGAACTGGAGACGGCGCGCCGCATGGGGCTTAACGTCGTCGTCGCAGTGCTGAACAATTCGATCCTGGGCTATGAAAAGCATGCAGAAAAGGTGATCTTCAACGAATATTCCGATGCTTGCGATTTCACTCCGGTTGATCACGCGGCGATAGCCCGCGGCGCGGGTTGTGAGGGTGTACGCATCGAGAAGGCGCAAGACTTCCTGCCGGCGCTGAAGGCAGCCTTTGCTGCCAATACCACGACCGTGCTCGATGTCATCACGGACGAGCGCGCCTATCCGCCGATCACCATGTTCAATGACAATTCGGTGCTCAACTACTGAGGAGGCGACGTCATGAAGAAGCTGATGAACAAGGCGTCGGGCTTTGTCGATGAAATGCTCGACGGTCTGGTTGCCGCCAATCCATCTCTGGCGCTCAGCGGCGAGACCGGCCGCGTCGTACATCGTGCAACACCGATCCGCAAAGGCAAGGTCGGTGTCGTCTCCGGCGGGGGCTCCGGCCACCTGCCGCTCTTTACCGGTTACGTCGGCGAGGGGCTGCTTGACGGCTGCTCGATCGGCAACGTCTTCGAGGGGCCGACGGTCGGTTCGTGCATGGAAGCGATCCGGCTGGCCGACGGCGGCCAAGGCGTGCTGCGGCTCTACGGCAATTATGGCGGCGACCGCATGAACTTCGACATGGCCGGCGAAATGCTGGAGGACGAAGGCATCCGTACGACGACGGTGCTCGGCAATGACGATGTCGCCAGCGCCGGGCCGTCCGAACGGCAGAAGCGCCGCGGCGTCGCCGGCATCATTTACGCCTACAAGACGGCCGGCTCGCTCGCCGAGACCGGCGCCGACCTCGATGCGGTGACGGCTATCGCGCAGAAGACGGTGGATCGCACACGCACCATCGGCGTCGCACTATCGCCCTGCCAGGTTCCGGGTTCCGACAAGCCGTCCTTCACGCTCGGTGACAACGAGATCGAGATGGGCATGGGTATTCACGGCGAACCGGGCATATGGCGCGACCAGCTCAAGCCGGCGGATACGATCGCCGACGAAATGATCGAGCGGCTGCTGGCCGACAAGCCGGAGGGTGCGGGGAGGAGGGCGTCGATCCTTGTCAACAGCCTCGGTGCCACGCCGCTGGAAGAGCTCTTCATCCTCTACCGCCGCGCGCGCACGAAGCTCGAAGCCGCCGGCATTACGATCGTGAGGCCGCTCGTCGGCCACTACGCAACGTCGATGGAAATGGCCGGCGCCTCCATCTCGCTCTGCTTCGTCGATGACGAGATCGAGGCCCTGCTGGCAGCGCCTGCCTCCTGCCCGTTCTGGACGGTGACGGCATGAGCCTCACGGTCTCCTCCATTGCCTTCGCAATCGCCCGCGCCAATGAGGCGATGGGACCGCTGGAGCAGGTGTTGAACGATGCGGATGCGAAACTCGGCGACGGCGACACGGGCGGCATGCTCGCCCGCGTCATCGGCAAGATGGCAGAGGTCGATCTGTCTGGCGCGGTCGATCCAGGCTCGGCGCTGAGCCAGCTCGCGAAGGCTGCGACGCTTGCCACCGGCTCGAGCCTCGGCACTCTCTTTGCCACCGGATTGCTGGCCGCGGGACGAGAGGCGAAGGGGCGCGAAGCGATCGACGCCGGTGACCTCTCCGATCTCGTCGCTACGGCGCGCGACGCGATGATCGCGCGAGGCGGGGCTTCGCTCGGCGACAAGACAGTGTTGGATTCGCTTGACGCCATAGCCGATGCGGTGAAGGATGCGCGAACGCCGGACCAAGCCGCGAGCGCGGCGGCAAAGGCGGCGGCCGACGCTCTCGAAGCGTTTCGCAGCCGGCCGAACCGCATCGGCCGCGCCCGCATGTTCGGGGATCAGACGATTGGCATCGACGATCCTGGCATGCTGGCGATCCGGGAGCTCACCGCTGCTCTGGCACGGTGATCCTCAGTCTGGAGAAACGAGAGGCCGGCGTTCTGCCGGCCTTTTTGCGTTGTGGCCATCCGCCGGCGGCGCGCAGGATTCGCGCAGGACGAGTTTGGTTGGAATGATGACCTCGCGCGGCGTGGGCGGTCGTTTGGAATGGATGCGGCGCATCAGCAGTTCCGCGGCCGCCGCGCCCATTTCTCGCTTCGGCAGGCGCAGCGTGCTGAGATTGATGCGGCGCAGTCTTGCAAGGTCGATGTCGTCGCAGCCGAGCAGCGACATATCCGCTGGAATGGAAATGCCGAGCTCGCTTGCGGCATCTTGGACGCCGAGTGCGCAAACGTCGTTGCTGGCAATCACGGCTGTCGGACGCTTCTGCAGGGAAGCGAAGTAGTGCATGGCCTCGTAGCCTGCTTCCACGGTATAGTCGCCACGATAAACAAGGTCCGGGTCGCCGTCGCAGCCGAGCTCAGCAATCGAGGCTTCGAAAGCTTCCAGTCGCTCCTGTGCGGTGCTGGACGTCGCGGGACCGGTGACGAGAGCGATGCGATGGTGGCCGAGTTCATAGAGATAGTTCACGCTGTCGCGCATGCCTTGCAGGTTGTCCGAGCCGATATAATCGTCGCGGAAGCGGGCGCTCCGACGCTGGATGAGCACGAAGGGCGTCTTGCCGTCTAGCAGCTTGCGCACCTCCGGCGTGTCGCAATGCTGCGAGATCAGGATCATCCCATCGACCTGGCGGTCAAGCAGGGTGTGCATCTGGCTCACCTGCCGTTCGACGAGCTCGTCCGTGTTGCAGAGCAGGATCGTGCAGCCTTCCCGCACGGCGACGTCGTCGATGCCGCGGATGAATTCAGGGATGGCGGGGTTGCTGACATCGGGCACCAGAACGCCGATCGTCGAGCTCAGTTTCATGCGCAGTGAACGCGCCACCACCGAGGGACGGTAGCCGAGCCTCTCGGCGGCTTCCTTCACTTGCTGGCGGGTCTCTTCGTTCACGTGCCGCTTTCCGGCAAGCGCGTTCGAGACGGTGGATACCGCATGGCCAGTCGCCGCCGCGACGTCTCTGATCGTAATCCGTCCTTTGTCGGACACTCTTCAAACTCCAGTTGCAGAACCGATTTTTCGTTCGGCCTGTTTTTATTGTGTTTGCGACTTTAGCCGAGAATCGTCGCCTGAAATAGTCATATACTGAGATTGACACACCGGTTCAGCGCGTTTAATCAAAATACAAGAACCGTTTTTCGAAAAACGTTTTCTGAGGCGGGAGAGGCCTCATATCGCGGGAGGAGTTTCAGGATGCGGCAGGTCCGTATTCGGACAGCGTTGGTAGGGTGTGGCGCATTTGCCAATGCGGCGCTCGTTCCCGCCATGCATGCGGCCGGCATCGACATCGTAGCCGTCTGCGATCCGGACGCGGCTCGCGCCGATGCGACGATGCGGGCGGCAAGAGCCGGCGCCGCCTATGCGGAGATGTCCGAGATGCTATCCGCCGAGACGGTGGATGCCGTTGTGATGGCGGTTGGCCCGGCGATCTATCCCATGCTTGCCAAGCAGGCATTTGCACACGGCGTGCATGTCTTCGTCGAAAAGCCGCCCGCGATCACGCTCGTCGAAGCCGAGGTCATGAAGAGCGTGGCCGTGAAAGCGGGAAAGCAGCTGGTCGTCGGCTTCATGAAGCGCTTTGCGACGGGTTATCGCATGGCGAGGGAGATCTCCCAGGAAGGTGACTTCGGCGTCGTGAAAATGGTGAATGCGCGGATTACCTCTGGCGTGTGGACGCCGGCTTGGTCGAAGACGCTTACGCCCTTTTCCTTCGTGCTTGATCACAGCGTGCACTTTCTTGACCTGATGCGTTTCTTTGGCGGTCCGGCCGACTGGGTATCCGCCGTCAAGACCGAGGCCTCGGATGAGCGCTTCGGTTTCGCCGTGCTGCTCGGTTACGCAAGCGGTGCCGCCGGCCTATTGGAGATATCGAACTACGAGAGCAGGGGTGTCCCGAACGAGCGCGTGCAGATCACGGGATCGAAGGGCGCGAGCGTCACCGTCGAAAACGTAACGCGTGTCACCTATACTCGCGATGCCGAACCCATGGTGGCGGGGCGTGTCTTCTCGCCACAACGCGAGCGTCTGGTATGGGAGCCGAATATGACGAACATCTCCGCGGAGAATGCGTCGCTCGTCCACATGGGCTATGTCGGTGAGATGCGCAACCTTGCCAACGCCCTGACTGCCGGCCTGCCTGTCACACCCTCTATCGAGGATGGGATTGCCGCGCTCGCGCTGGCGCATGCGATCGTCGAGAGCGACGGCCGCCGTATGAATCTTCAGAGTACAGGTGAGCTTCGAAATGTCGCTGTCCATTGATCTCAAAGGTCGTATCGCCCTCGTCACGGGTGGCGGAACCGGACTTGGCCGGGCCGGGACGGATGCGCTGGTCGCGGCCGGTGCTACTGTCGTTATCACCGGTCGGCGCCATGATGTGCTTGAACAGGCCGCGCAAGAGGCCGGCGCACAGGCGATGGTCTGCGACGTCAGCGATCCCGATGCGGCGAAGGCGCTGGTCGAGCGTATCGTCGCCGAACATGGCAGGCTCGATATTCTCGTCAACGCCGCGGGCCTCAACATTCGCGGCGACTCGTTCGAATACGGGCCGGAAGACTGGGATCGCGTCCATGCGATCAACACCCGCGGCCTGTTCTTCATGTCGCAGGCTGCCGGCCGCGTCATGCGTGACAACGGCTACGGCAAGATCGTCAACATCGCCTCCATGGCAAGCGAGATCGGCATGCCGTTCATCGTCGCCTACGGGTCGTCAAAGGGTGGGGTGAAGCAGATCACGCAGGGGCTTGCGGTAGAATGGGGCAAGACCGGCATTCGCGTGAATGCGATCGAACCGGGCTGGTTCAGGACAGAACTGACAGAGCCACTCTTCCACAACAAGGAATGGGTTGCGAAAGTGGAAAATCGCGTGCCGATGGGCCGTGCCGGAAAGCCGGAAGAGGTCGGCGGCGCAATCGCATTCCTTGCAAGCCCGCTTTCGGACTATATAACCGGCGCCGTAATCAAGGTGGACGGGGGAGCGTTGGCAGCCTGATGCAGGAACAATCGGAAATCGTTGAAGCCCCGGACAACCCGACATTGCTCGAGCGTGTGGGAGAAGCGATCATCGTGCCGCTGATGCTTGCCATCATCGCGGTGGGTTTTGCCGCCGTCTGCCTGCGCTATGTCTTCAACGGGCACTACGCCCTGTTCTGGTCCGAAGAGATCATCCGCTATGCCTTCATCTGGCTGTTCTGGCTTTGCGCCCCGATCCTCGTCTGGCGCCGCGCCATGTTCACGGTGGATGTGTTCGTGAACATGATGCCCAAGGGCATGCAGCGCGCGGTCGCCGTTCTTCTCGATCTTGCCGTCATCGTGCTGATGGGGACCTTCGTCTACTACGGCTGGGTGATGGCGCGCGTGAACGCACCGCAGCTCTCGTCGGCCCTGTCGCTGTCGCTCTTCTGGATCTATCTCGCCATTCCCGTCGGTTCAGCCCTCATCATTCTCGCAACGATCGCGCGCATGGTTCGCGACATGCGAAGCGGCACGCGGGAGGTCGACCAATGACACTCACCCTTTTCGGCTGTTTCTTCGGTTTTCTGCTGCTCGGCTTGCCGGTGGCCTTTTCGACCGGCCTTGCCGCGCTCGTCGTCGTCCTCAACTATCCGATCGTTCAGGAACGCCTGTTGATCACCAAGACGTTTGGCGGCATGGATTCCTTCACGCTGATGGCAATCCCGTTCTTCGTGCTCGCCGGAGAGGTCATGTCGCGTTCCGGGCTCACCAAACGCATCGTCGATCTCGCCATCGCGCTTGTCGGGCATTTCCGCGCGGGTCTCGCCTATGTCACCGTCATCGCCAACGTGATGATGGCGGGCGTTTCGGGATCGGCGTCGGCGGACGCCGCGGCCACCGGCTCGATTCTGATCCCAGCCATGAAGGAACAGGGGTACAAGCCGGAATTCGCAGCCCTCATGGTCGCGTTCTCCGCTATGATGGCGCCGCTTATTCCGCCCTCGATCTTTCTCATCATCTACGGCTCCATGGCCGGGGTTTCGATCGGCCGGCTCTTCATGGCCGGCATCATTCCCGGCCTCCTCGTCGGTCTGTCGCTGCTTATCCTCGCCTTCATCGTCACCCGGTTTGCGTCCTTCAAGGTGGATACCGTGACGTTTTCCGGCCAGCGGCTGAAGGAATCCTTTCTGAAGGCGGGTTTCGCGCTGGTCATGCCCTTCGTCATCATCGGCGGTATCCGTTTCGGTATTTTCACGCCGACGGAGGCCGGCATCGTCGCGGTGGTCTACGCGCTGTTCTACGGGTTCGTCATCGAGCGCTCGCTCAATCTCAAGAGCCTGAGGGAACTGACGATGTCGGCGGCGCTGTCATCCGCCAACATCATGATGATCGTCGGGTTTTCGGCCGTCTTCGGCACGATCCTGGCGCTCGGCCGTTTCGAGCAGCAGATCACCTCGGTGCTGTTTGCGATCACCACGGAGCCGCTTCTCGTCGTCACCATCCTGATCGTCGTCCTGACGCTGATCGGCGGCCTGATGGACGAAGTTTCGACGGCCGTGCTTTTCGTACCGACGCTTGCCGCCATTGGTGCGCAAATGGGCTTCGATCCCGTGCAGTTCGGCGTTGTCATGGTGCTCGCTATCATGATGGGTGCGGTCATGCCGCCGGTAGGAACGTTGCTGTTCATCGGCGTCAGCATTGCGCGCATACCCTTGTCGCGCATTCTGGTTCTGGTGTGGATATTTTTGATACCGCTGCTGCTGGTCAATCTTCTGATCGCGTTCGTACCGTTCTTCACAACCTATCTGCCGTCCTTCATGTGACGGCGCAGAAAAGCTCAACGGAGGAGTAGAGCATGTTCATGAAGAAACGTTTCTTGTTGGGTGCGCTCACCGCCCTTGCGCTTTCGGCCAGCACGGGCGTCGTGCGGGCCGAAACCACGCTGACTCTGGGCGACATCTACGCCGCTGACCACAGCAACACGCTGGCGGACAAGCGTTTTGCCGACTTGGTCGCCGAGCGCACCAATGGCGAAGTGAAAATCGAGGTCTATAGCGACGCCACTCTCGGAAACGAGCGCGAACTCGCCGAAAGCGTGGTTTCCGGCTCGCTGGACATAGCGCCGAGCGGCATGTCAGGCATCGGCCGCTTCTTCCCGGAACTTCAGGTCCTGGAACTTCCGTACCTCTACAAGGATCTTGATCATATGCAGCGCGTCGCGGACGTGATCGCGCCCGACGTGCAAGCGGCGTTCGAGGCGCAGGGTGTGCGCAATCTCGGCTTCCTCTATCTCGGACCGCGCTCAATCGCCAGCAAGCGGGCGATCAACACGATCGAGGACATGGACGGGCTGAAGCTGCGCGTTCCGGAATCGCCGCTGTATATCGGTTTCGCCAAGGCGCTGAACGCGGTGCCGACGCCGATCCCATTCCCCGAGGTCTATTCGGCCATCGAAACGGGCGTCGCCGAAGCCTCCGAAGGCGAGCCGGCGACGCTGGCGACGACCAAATGGTACGAGGTCACGAAAAGTGTGAGCCTGACCAAGCATATCTGGCACTTCCGCTTCATTCCGGTGAATGCCGCAAAGTTCGATACGCTCACCAAGGAACAGCAGGACATTGTCGTGAAGGCCGCTGCCGAAGCGCAGGCCTACCAAGCTGGGCTCGTCAACGACTTCAACGCCAAGGCGCTCGAGGAGATGAAGAGCGCTGGCGTAACAATCGTCGAGACGCAGGGCCTCGACAAGTTCGCCGAGCGCCTTGCTACGTTCCAGGACGAATATGCCGCAAGCCTCGGCGAGAAGGCCGTGGCGCTTCTCGCCAAGGTTCGCAGCGTCCAGTAACTCGCACGACGTCCGCCGTCGCAGTACGGCGGGCGCCCCATTCTCCAAGGATTTGATGACGATGGTGCCCGCAGCCTTCAAGGACCCGACCTACGAAAACGTCTATATCGGCGAGAGCTTTGGACCGGTAGAACTCGTTCTCGACGACTTCTTTCTGCGCAGCTATGCCTATGCGCTCGACGATTACAGCGGCATGCAGATTATCGACGGGCTTGCAAAACCGGTGGGTTACGTGCCGCCGCATATGATCGTTTCGGATCTCATGCAGATCTTCCTCACGGTCTATGACCGCGACAAGGTCGTCGGCCTGCACCAGAAAGAAGAGGTCATCCACTACAAGCCCGTGCCGGTCGGCGCGAAGCTCACACTCACCGGCACCTATGTCGATAAGTATATGAAGCGCGGCAAGGGTTATACGGTGTTGGAAAGCATCGCGCGGGACGACGAGGGCGATATCGTCGTCCTGCAGCGATCGACCGAAGTCATGCGCATTCCTGACGGCATCAGGGTCGGCACGGGTACGGCAGAGCCGGAAAGGCGCATCAGCCCGCGGACGCTGTCCGGATCGCGCGTTGCGACAATATCAGCCGATACCGTGGTCGGCACGGCGCTGCGTCCACTTACGAAGCAAGTCCGCCAAGCGCAAATGTCCGTCTTTACTGGCGCCGAATTCCACAAACAGGGAATTCATACGAATCTGGAGATCGCACACAAGGCCGGCCTTCGTGACTGCATTGCTCAGGGAATGATGGAATCATGCTGGGCATCGCAATATCTCGCCAGCCTGTTTGGCGAGCGGTTTCTTTCGACTGGACACCACTTTTCGACGTATTTGACACCGATCTACGCGAAGGACCTTATCACGCTTGAAGGTGTTGTCGCAAATCGACAGATAGAGGAGGGTGGCACGCGCGTCGAGGTTGAGTTCTGGTTGACAAATCAGGAAGGTCAGGTGACGGCCGTCGGATATGGCTCGGCTCTGCTATGACTTATTGCAGGGATTCCAAGCAAAAAACTGTTCGTGAAATTTGTTCTGGCAGGTCGGCGCTAATTTTCTGGTTTTTTGCAAATGTTTTACGGGTCAAGATGAAGGCGCGATGCAGACAAATATTTTTCGTTTATCCAGTTATCCGCATACATACTCTTATCCGTTACGCATCGGATTGATTCGAATGTTTCCGAAGGGACACCTTGCTCGCATCAGCACATCGCGATGACGGACTAAGACCGAGTTTCGTAATCTTACGACAAAGCATCCGAAATATCTGCCGCCGTTTGGATTACAAGAGGTGCAAGGCCTGTCAGGCGCGCGTCCGGCATGCGCTCGGCGGGCCCGGACACGCTAACGGATGCGAAAACGCGGCCGGCCGCATCGCGCACCGGCGCGCCGATGCAACGAACGCCAAGCTGATTCTCCTCATCATCGATCGCGTAGCCACGATCGCGGACCAACGCGAGTTCCTCAAGAAGCGCCTTCAGGTTAGTGATAGTCTTCGGCGTGTAGGACCTCAGCCCTTCTTCTGCCGCTATCCGTCGCACGAGGCTCTCATCCTGAAATGCGAGAAAGGCCTTGCCGACACTCGTGCAGTAGGTCGGTGCGGCCTCGATTGTCGTGAGAGTCGTCAGGCGTGAAGTGCCCATTTCTTCGCGCTCGACGCAGACCATCTGGCTACCGTCGAACATGTGGAAATGGATGATCTCACCGGTCACCAGCTGCAGCTTCGCTATGTGGGGATGGGCCCTTCGCGGTGTGTCAAGACTGGCAATCACGCTGCTGCCGTAGTGAAACATCTTCAGGCCAAGGCGATAGTTCTGCCGGCGACCATCCTGGTCGAGCATGCCCACCTCGCGCAGGGAGGCGACAATCCGGTGGACGGTGGTGCGCGGCATCCCGGTCCTTTCGGAAAGATCGGCGACGGTAAGGCTCGGATGCAGGCGTGTGAAACAGTCGAGCACCAGCGCCATTTTGCGCAGCGACTTTGCACCTGCCTCCCGCGTCTCCGCAGGCGCCTGGATCTCGCTGTCCCCGCTTACGTTTTCGTGCTTTTCAGTCATCTTCGCCCTTTACTGACCAGACATTATTCGGCGAACTCGCTCTTCAATGCTTCCGGATATTTTTTCAAGCCCGAAACATAGGATGAAATACACTGCTGCGACGATTGTGAAGACGAGAAACGGTTCATTCGTACGGATAACGATCTCGCGCCCAAGTCGGGTCAGTTCACTGATGCCGACAACCGAGACGAGCGACGTGTCCTTGATCATCAAGATCGACTGGCCGAGCAGAGATGGGACGATCGCCATCAGCGTCTGGGGCAGGACGATATCGCGCAACCTCTGAAACAGACCGAAACCAAGAGCGATGGCCGCCTCGTTCTGCCCCTTGTCGAAGCCCAACAGACCGCCGCGGATGATCTCGGTCATATAGGCACCGTGACTGAGCGACAGCGCGATGATCGCCGTCTCGATCGAGCCGATACGCACGCCATATTGCGGCAGCCCGTAATAGACGAGAAAGATGAACATCAGGAACGGCGTCGAGCGGAAAATATAGACGTAGATCGTGATGAGCAGGCGCAGGATCATGAAGCGCGATGAAGCGAGCAGACCACCGATGATTCCAAGAAGCAATGCAGGGAAAAACGACGCGACTGTAAGGAAGAGAACGATCGGCAGGCCCTTGAGGTTGAGCGCAGCGGTATCGTAGACGAACGATATGATATCCATATCAGGCCCTCCTGAACTTGGAGAAGCCGGCATGACGCTCGTAGATATCGACGATGACGTTCAGCGTAGCGCAAACTAGAATATAGATCACGCAGCTGACGAGATAAGCTTCAAGGAACTGGTACGTCTCGTTGCCGACTTCATCCGCCGCCTTGGTGATTTCGAGAATGGCGATCGTGTAAAGCAGCGACGTGTCCTTCACGAGCTGCACGAACTGGCCGGTAACGGCTGGCAGAACTGTCGGCGCAGCCTGGGGCAAGAGCACACGGGTGAGCAGGATGCGTCGCGGGATGCCCAGCGCCATTGCGGCTTCGCTTTGTCCCTTTGGAATGGCGATAAGTCCGCCTCTGACGATTTCAGCGATATAGGCGCCGGAATTGAACGTCAGGGCAACGATGCCCGTCGTGAAGGCGGAGAGCGTTAATCCTATGGCGGGAAGGCCGAAATAGATGAAGTAGATCTGAACCATCATCGGCGTATTGCGCACGATGGAGATGTAGACTGTGACCGCACGACCAGCGAAGCCGCTTGATGAAAAGCGTACAATGCCGCAGATGATGCCGACGAAAAGCGACAGAACAAGGCCAAGCGCCGCTGCGGTAAGTGCGTTCTTCAAGCCGGCCATATAGATGTCGCGGTATTGCAGGAGGAGGTCGAAGGCGTAGGATAGCATCGCGCGTTACCCCGTGTGACGTAGGATCTGTTGCAGGAAAAGCCGCGTCCGCTCTTCGCGCGGCTCGGAAAAGAACGTCTCCGGCGAGGCGTGCTCGACGATGCGACCCTCCTCCATGAAAACGACACTGGTCGCGAGTTCCCGTGCGAAGCCCATTTCGTGGGTGACGACGAGCATCGTCATGCCCGACTGGGCAAGGTCGCGCATGACCTGCAGCACTTCGCCGACGGTCTCCGGATCCAGTGCGGATGTCGGTTCGTCAAAAAGCATGAGTTCCGGGTCCATTGCGAGCGCACGGCAGATCGCGACGCGTTGCTGTTGTCCGCCGGAAAGCTGGATGGGATAGGCTTGCGCCTTGTCCTGAAGGCCAACGCGCTGAAGCAGGGCGAGTGCGCGTTCGTGGGCTTCGGCACGACTGCGGCCGAGAACGCGGCGTTGGGGCAATGTGATGTTGTCGATGACCTTGAGATGCTGGAACAGATTGAAGCGCTGAAACACCATGCCAATGCGGCGATGAAGGTCCCGGGCGGGCATTGTCCGCAGGTTCTCGCCATCGAGCGTCATCCTTCCGTCTGCAAAAGGGCCGGCCAGCCGGTTGATCGCGCGGATCAGGGTGCTCTTGCCGGAGCCTGACGGCCCGCAGACGACAGTTATGTCTTTCTTTTCGAAGGAGAGCGACACGTCGCGCAGGACGTGGAATTTGCCGTAGTAAAGATTGGCGGCCTGGGCTTCGAAGAAGGCCATCGAGGATCTCCATATGAGGATCGATCGCCGGCGGCCGGTTTATCCTGCCGCCGGCTTTGGCTTTTTACTGAAGCGTCATACGGCTGCCGTCACCGCTTTCCGGAACGTAGGCGCCGATACCGAGCAGGTTCACGAGGGCCTTGCGCTCCTCGGAAACGCCGTCGTTCTTTTCGAGGAAGTCGGCCTTCCAGGTCTCGCCGTCGACCCAATACTTGTACAGGGCGGCCAGTTCGCCGCTTTCGCGGATCTTCGTCATAAAGAAGTTGAGATACTGCCAGGTATAGATGTCACCAGGCCGAACCGCGAAAGCCCAGGTGTCGGAGCTGATGAGTTCACGCGGCTCCTTCAGCGATACGAAGCCGTATTCGCCTTGCACGACGTTCAAGACCGCGAGATCGTTGAGCGCGGCATCGACGCGGTCCGTCTTGAGTGCCTGATAGGTGTCAGTGTCGTTCGGGTAGCTCTGGATTTCCGCGTTCGCGAAGAACTGCTTTGCCACATCGACCGCGCTGGTGCCCGCCTTGACGGCGATGCGTTTGCCCGGCTGGTTCAACTCTTCCCAGGAAAGCTTCTCGTTTTCCGGATTCACGATCGCGACCACGCCGGTCTCGTACCACGTGCCTGTTGTGAAGAGGATCTGCTGCGCACGCTTGAACGTCGTGGACATGCTCGTCGCCAGGATGTCCGACTTGTTCGAAAGCAGCCCGGGAATGAGGCCCGCCCACTCAACATTGACCAGTTCCAGATCGACGTCCAGCTTTGCGGCAATCAGGCGGTCGAGATCCACTGAGAAGCCTGCGGCATTGCCGTTTGCATCGCGAAACTGCCATGGTGCGGCAGACAGATCGTTCATTATCACGATCTTCTTCGCCTTCAAGACTTCCGCAATCGTTCCCTTGATCTCATCAGCATGTACCGCCGTTCCCGCCAGCGCCATGACGGCTCCCGCGGCTGCAAAAAGCATCGACTTGATATTCATTGTCTTCTCCCCTTTGGATGGCCATTTATCCCGCTATGCGGAATATTGTCAACTGACGTATCATTATCTGCACAAATAGGAACAAAGTTCAAGAAATCTATTGACTGTTCCGTGTAAACGAAATTCTATGGCAGAAGACCACGTCACATATCCCGCTATTTGGAATATGATGGTTCATTTCTTGGAGGAAACAGATGAGTAAAGAGAATTTGGCTTCGACCGCAGCCAAGTTGACGGGGATTATCCCGCCGATAACGATGCCGTTCGACCAGAACGGCACTCTGGTGCCGTCGGCGATCGCCGAACAGGTCAATTTCATGGTCGAGCAGGGCGTGCATGGCATGGTTGCTGGTGGGAGCACCGGCGAGGGCCACACACTCAATGACGCGGATTTCACCACGTCGATGCGCGCGGTGCACGACGCTATCGACGGACGTGTGCCATTCCTTGCCGGCCTCATCATCAACAGCACGCGCGCCGCAATCGAGCGCGTTCAGATGCTGAAGGGCATGAACATCGCCGCACTTCAGGTGACTCCTGTTCACTATCTCTTCAAGCCCAGCGCTGATGCCACCGTGCAGCATTTCCGGACGATCTGGGAAGAGACCGGCATTCCGATCATCATCTACAACGTCGTCCCGTGGAACTACCTGAGCTGTGACCTAATGCTGCGCATCATGGACGAGGTTCCCGGCGTGATCGGCATGAAGCAGAGCGCGGGCGACCTGAAGCTTGTTTCCGATCTTCTGCACCGCATGAAGCCGGAGAACGTCGTTCTGACCGGCACGGATGCCCTGCTTTATCCGGCATTCTCGCTCGGCGTACATGGTGCCATCAGCGCGCTGACATCGGCGGTGCCGGGCCTCACCGTCAAGCTTTGGGATCTCGTCAAGGCCGGCGATCACAAGGCTGCGCTCGACCTGCATTACCGTATTGCCGATCTCTGGGATGTGCTGCCGCACGACAACCTACCGGCCTGCGTCAAGTATTGCCAGCATCGGCAGGGTCTGCCGCTTCATCTTCCGCGCCAGCCGATGGAGCCCGTCAACGACAGTCAGAAGGCCTTGATCGACAGGGCGCTCGACGCGCTTCTTGATTGATGATGGCAGAGGCGGGAGCGGTGCAGACTGCTTCCGCCTCGCTTTTTCAACGTTTTTCTGAGGAGAGTTTCATGGACTTTCGTGCCGCCGAGTGGCCGCTGGCGGGTAGCCCGAAAAGAATAAGCGGGATCGAGCTGAACCAGATCTGCGATATCGCCGATCTGGCGCGCGAGGACCCTGATGTCATCAAGCTGTGGATCGGCGAGGGCGACCTGCCCACACCGGATTTCATCCGGGAGGCTGCTCTTGCCGCGCTCGACGCGGGACAGACACGCTACACCTATGCCCTTGGCGTACCTGCGCTTCGTCAGGCGCTCGACCGGTACCACAAGCGTCACTGGGACGTCGATGTCGGTGCCGACCGCTTCAGCGTCACCGCCGGTGGCGTTCAGGCCATCATGCAGGCGTTCCAGGCCGTGCTCAATCCCGGTGACGAGGTGATCGTGCCCGTGCCGGCCTGGCCGAACCTGATCGAGATCGTGCGGATCCTTGGCGGGAAGGTCGTTCCCGTTCCCTATCGCGTTGCCGAAAACGGGGGTTTCCGCCTCGATCTTGACGATCTGTTTGCCGCGGTTACCGAAAAGACAAAGGTCATCGCAATCAACTCGCCGTCAAATCCGACCGGCTGGATCATGCCGCGCGAACAGATGAGTGCCGTCCTGGATTTCGCGCGGTCACGCGGTCTGTGGATCGTCTCCGACGAGGTCTACGCCCATTTCACGTATGATGGAACGCTTGCTCCGTCATTTCTGGAACTGGCGACACCGACCGACCGGCTGATGATTACCAACACGTTCTCGAAGAACTGGTGCATGACAGGCTGGCGTATCGGATGGATCATCTTTCCTGCCGGCATGCAGACCGTCTTCGACAATCTCAGCCAATACAACACGACGAGTGTGGCCACCTTCGTCCAGCATGCGGCCGTCGCCGCGCTTGACAAGGGTGACGACTTCATCAAGCTGCTGGTCCAGCGGTCAGCACAAGGGCGCGAGATCATCTGCAATGCGCTCGATAACCTCCCGAATGTGCGCGTGTTCTGGCCGCAAGGAACCTTCTATTTCTTCTTTTCCGTGCATGGCATGAACAGCGGCTATGAAATGGCGCGCAAGATATTGCGGGAATCCGGTGTTGGCGTGGCGCCGGGTTCCGCTTTCGGGCCGGGCGGCGAGGCGTACCTGCGTGTTTGCTTCGCTGTGGATCCCGCGCTCATTCAGGAGGGCGCCGATCGCCTTGTTGCCTTCCTGGGCCGGAGCGGTTCCTGATGCAAACGCGGGGCGGCGAAGCCGGCACTGATCAGGTGCCGTCCAAACCGTCCCGCTCGAATGCCATGCCTGAATTCCGTCCGTCTTTTTGGCAGATCATGCAGGCGGTGCTGGGAGTGCTTCTCCTTGTTCTCGTTGGGATCGACAGTATCCTGTCGCTCCTCGGGCGAGCGCCGATTGTCGGACGCACCTTTTTCGGTATCGTGCTGATTGCGTTTCTTTTCTCATGTCTGCCGGTTTGGTGCGGCAAACGCGAGGGAGGGGGCAGCCGATTTTGCAGGGCAAGGCGGCGCTAGTCTGCCCGGGAGCGATATCCCAGCTGGATCGAGAGAAGCTCGGCGTGTTTTATGACACGCTGGGCAAGGCCCGGTATCCGATCGTCCGTGAGTTTGCGACGCGTGCTGCTCAGGCTCAGGCCCGCAATGACTCGGCCGGCGGCGTTTCGCACGGGGGCACCGATGCAGCGCTCATGGGCATCCATCTCGCCATTGTTGATCGCATATCCGCGCTTGCGGGTGGTCGCCAGATCGTCACGCAGCCTGACGGGATCCGTGAGCGTGTCGCGGGTATAGGGGTGAAGCCCCTGTTGGATGATGCGCTCGATCGTTTCCGTTGGCTGGAAGGCGAGCACGGCCTTGCCCACGCTGGTGCAATAGCAGGGTGAGCTTTCCATCGTGGTGGTCGAGTTGAAACGACCGGCTCGGCCACCGATCGTGCGTGTCACGAAGATCATCTGATTACCGTCGAAGACGCAGAGATGGCTTTTCTCGCCCGTGCTGCGGCTCAGCGCCTCCAGAACGTGGCGGGCGTCGCGCGAAATGTCCATGTTTGTCAGCGCGCTGTTGCCGAGATGGATAAGGCGCAGGCCGAGGCGGTAGACGTCGCCGGTGTGGTCCTGATCGAGCAGGCCCGCATTGCGCAGGGTCGTGACCCAGCGGTGTGTGGTGGAGCGCGGCATGCCTGTCATGTCGGCGATGTCGCCAACTGACAATTGCCCGCTACGCAGGGTGAAACAGTCGAGGATGCGGAGCATCTTCTCAGGTGCATTTCCCGATGTGTCTGCAATCGCGCTCACGTATCGTTCCTCCCCTGCGAGCCGCTTTTGTGCCGCACCGGAATGCATATGGCAAGGGAGAGCGTGGAAAATCATGTCCCGAAAAATGAGACAAATTTGCACTGCACAAAAATTATCTAATTGTTTTTGAATAAGAAACAAAATTTGCGACGTATTCTTTGCCGCCTATAATTCAGGCATACACATTGGAGAGGAGATACTTCCATATGACTGTCGACCTGCACGGGATCATTCCAGCACTCGTGACCCCTTTCGATGCGGATGGCGAGATCAACGAGCGGCTTTTTCGCGATCACGTCCGTTTTATCCTGAACAAGAATGTGCACGGCGTTTGCCTGGCGGGCAGCACGGGCGAAGGCTTCACCTTCTCGCCGGCAGAACTGCGCCAGCTGACGGCCGCGACCGTGGAAGAAGTCAACGGCAAGGTGCCCGTCGTCGCCGGCATCATCGCCAACAGCACGCGTGAGGTCATCGAGCGCGCCAATGCGGTCAAGGATCTCGGCGTCGCGGCGCTTCAGGTCACGCCGACCTACTACGTCTTCAACTATGGCGAAGAAGCCATGTTCCAGTATTTCAAGCAGATCTGGGAAGAGACAGGCATTCCGCTCGTCATCTACAACGTGATTCCATGGAACCTGCTCGGTGCCGATCTCGTCGTGCGCATGATGGAGGAGATCCCGGGCGTCATCGGCATCAAGCAGAGCCAGGGCAACATTTCCCGGGCTGCCGAACTCGTCATCCGTGCGCCGAAGGGCAAAGCCATTCTCGCGGCCATCGACGACCTTCTCTACCCCTGCTTCATGATGGGTGCGCAGGGCACGCTTGCCGCATCGCCAACCGCAGCACCCGGTCCTTGCGTCGCGCTGTGGAACGCCGTAAAGGCCGGCGATCATGACCTGGCCCGCAAGATTCACGACCGTCTCGTCATTTTCTGGCACCTGATGGGGCACGAGAACCTGCCGGCGCTGGTGAAGTATTGCCTCGAACTGCAGGGCTGCGAAGTCGGCGTGCCGCGTCACCCGATGCCGCTGCCGTCGGCAGAGCAGAAGGCGAAGATCCGCCCCGCGCTCGAGGCACTTCTCCAGTTCGACCCGCAACTCGCCAAGGCAGCCTGAAACGAGGCCGCGCGGAGAGGGCGCGGCGTCGCAGAAATTGTCCCGGCCGCAGGCGTGGCCGGGATAGGAGGAGAAGTCGCCGGCGCATCCGGCATGTTGATATCTGGGAGGATTCTATGAAACACGATGACAGAACCGCTGTGGAAACTTCGGCATCCGCCGGCCTTTTCCGGCGCGATGTGCTGAAATTCGCCCTTGCCGGCTCCGCGATGGCGGCTGTCGGCCTGCGTGCGCCGGCCGTGCTCGCCAATGCCAAGCCCTTCGAGGGCGTGACGCTGCGTGGCGCATGCTTCCAGCACATCTTCCACACCTATATCCAGAAGCTGCTGCCAGAGTTCGAAGAGCAGACGGGCATGAAGGTCGAGTTCGATCTTCAGGCTTTCCCGGTCTACAACCAGCGTATGGACCTCGAACTGTCCACGCACGGCTCGAGCTACGACTTCTGCAACATCACCCACTCGTTCTCCGGTCGCTGGATCAGTGCGGGCTGGCTGACGCCGCTGAACGATTTCCTCAACGACCCCAACAAGACGGCCGCCGACTTCGATCCGGATGATTTCGTCAGCGGCACGCAGATCGCCTACATCGATGCGAACAAGCAGGTTCACGGTTTCGCATGGGAAGCCGGCGCCATGTTGCTGGCCTCCTCGCGCTTCGACATTCTCGACAAGGAAGGCATCGCCATGCCGACCACGCTTGCCGGCATGATCGATGTCTGCAAGGCGATCCACAACAAGAACGGCGTCGCCGCCTTCGTGGCAGACCGCCTGCATCACTGGAATTTCCCGCCCTATCTGATGGGCTTCGGCGGCAAGGTCTTCCGCGATCCGCCGGGCGACCTGATGCCGGTGCTCGATACGCCCGAAGTCATCGAGGCGGCCACCTACTATTCGGGGCTGCTGTCCAATTACTGCCCGCCCGGTGTGCTCTCCTATACGGACGATCAGGCGATGCGCAACCAGCTCGCGGGTCGGGCAAACATGCGTATCAACGCCATGTCGTGGTTGCTGCCTCTGGCGAAATCCGCTGATTCCCGTGTGAAGGACACGGTGCGGTTCGCGCTGATGCCGGAAGGCCCCGCCGGTGGTTTCCCCGCCTGCAACGCTAATGCCTATGGCATTCCCGCGGGTTCCAACCAAAAGGACGCCGCCTGGGCATTTATTCAGTGGGCAACGTCGAAGAAGACATTCGAGCGCACTGCGCTGGAAATGGGCGGGCTCGCCACCCCGCGCAGGTCGATCATCGAGGACCCCCGTTACAAGGAGGCCCTGACGATCAACGGCCAGGATATCGCTTCGATGTATCTCGACGTTCTCGAGCGCAGCGGTCGGGAAGGCTATATGGCCTATCGTACCGTGCCCGTCTGGCCGCAGACCGGCGAGAAGATCAACAAGGCGATCGAGCGCATCGCGAGTGGCCAGGCGGATGCCGCAACCTCCATGAAAGCCGCCCAGGCGGAGGCCGTCGAGGACATCAAGAAAGCGGGCGTCAAGTTGTGAGCGCGGTCGATATCGAAAACCGACAGCGTGCCGTTGCCGGCACTGGAACCGGTCATGCAGTGAAGGCGGGAAAAAACCCCGCCTTCGAGCGCCAGCGTCGGCGTTTCTTCTGGCTTCTGCTGGCGCCGGTGCTTGCCATCCTTGCCGTGGTCACGCTGCTGCCCACACTCTATCTGCTGGTGACGAGCTTCACCCCGCTCAACCTCGCCAACCCGGCGACGGCGTGGGATTTTTCCGATCCGCTGGTCAATTATCGCACGCTGCTGACCGATGACCGGTTGCACAACAGCCTGTGGGTTCAGGCGAAGCTGTCGGTCGTCACGGTGGTGCTCCAGCTCCTGTTCGGCCTAGTCGTGGCGTTGCTTCTCAACATGAGAACGCCGTTGATGAACGCGCTTCGAACCTCGTTCCTCGTGCCGATGGTCTTGCCGCCCATCGTCGTGGCGATCATCTGGAAGGTGCTGTATTCGCCCGACATCAGCCCCGCCTGGTGGCTCTTCCAGCTTCTTGGCTGGAACGTGCAGACGCCGATCACCGACGCCAGCTGGGCGCTGACTGCGATCATCGTGGCCGATACCTGGGAATGGTTTCCCTTCACCATGATCATCATTCTGGCGGCGCTTGCCATGATGCCGGAGGAACAGCGCGAGGCGGCGGAAGTCGATGGTGCCAGCATCTGGCAGCTGACATGGTATATCACGCTGCCCTATCTGAAGGGCACGCTGCTGGTCGCGGGGTTATTCCGCCTTATCGACAGCATCAAGACGTTCCCGCTCATCTACATTCTCACCGATGGCGGGCCGGGCTCCGTTACCGAAGTGTCGAACTATTACATCTTCGTCCAGTCCTTCAGTTTCAGCTACATCGGCTACTCCGCAGCAGTCACCATGGTGCTGCTCGCCATGATCGTCCTTCTGAGCTGGGTCATCATCCGTGCGGTTTCGGGAGGCTCGAATGCCCAGGAGTAAACTTGACGCGGCCGCACGCCGCAACCGTATCTTGGCGAATACGATCGTCATCGCGCTTGCCGTCATCACCCTGCTGCCGTTCCTCTGGTTCGTGGTGATGAGCTTCAAGCCGGCGGACGACATCTTCGCAGGCATCGACGGCTTCTTCTTCACGCCGACGCTCGAAAACTACACATCGCTGTGGAGCGACCGCTTTGCCACATCGATGCTGAACAGCTTCATCACCAGTTCGGTATCGACGATCCTTGCGTTGGTGATCGGCACGCCGGGTGCCTATGCGCTCTCGCGGGCGACGATGAAGCAGGAACGGACCTTCTCGCTGCTCATCCTCGCCTCGCGCATGGCACCGCCCGTCGCCTTCGCGATCCCGTATTTCCTCGTCTACCGCTACATGGGCCTGCTCGATACGCGCACGGGTCTTATCCTGGTCTATCTCACGTTCAACCTGGCGCTTGTCGTCTGGCTGATGCGCAATTTCTTCGATGCCACGCCGCGTGCGCTCGAGGAGGCGGCATGGATCGACGGCGCGAGCCTGTGGAAGACCTTCATGGTCATCGTCCTGCCGATGTCGGGACCGGCGCTCGTGACGACAGCGATCCTGTGCTTCCTCTATTCGTGGAACGACTTCTTCTTCGCGCTGACCCTGACACGAAACAGCGCCATGACCGCTCCGGTGGAGGTGGTCAACTTCATGAACTACGAGGGCTGGGAGTGGGGCAAGATCGCAGCCGGCGGCACGCTGATCATGATGCCCGTTCTCGCCTTCTCGCTTTTGATGCGCAAATACCTCGTCGCGGGAATGACGGCGGGTGCGGTCAAGGGCTGATCTGAAATCTTTGGGAGGAATTCAATGAACGGCGTACGAATTGAAGGCGTTCGCAAGGCTTACGGCGCGCTGGATGTGCTGCACGGCATCGATATTGACATCGAGGATGGCGAGTTCGTGACACTGGTTGGCCCGTCGGGATGCGGAAAATCGACGCTTCTGCGGATGATTGCTGGCCTTGAGACGATCAGCGACGGGACGATCAAAATCGCCGGCCGCGTCGTCAACGAGGTGGCGCCGAAAGATCGCGACATCGCGATGGTCTTCCAGAACTATGCGCTCTATCCGCATATGACGGTGGCGCAGAACATGGGCTTCTCGCTCAAGCTGCGCGGCGTCGATGCGCTGAAGATCAAATCCGCCGTCGAGGTGGCGGCCGAGATCCTCGACCTGTCGAAACTGCTGGAACGTTATCCCAAGCAGCTTTCGGGCGGCCAGCGCCAGCGTGTCGCCATGGGCCGCGCCATCGTGCGCGATCCCGAAGTCTTCCTCTTCGACGAACCGTTGTCGAATCTCGATGCCAAGCTGCGCGTGCAGATGCGCTCGGAGATCAAGGGCCTGCATCAGCGCCTGAAGACCACCACCATCTATGTCACGCACGACCAGATCGAGGCGATGACGATGGCGGACAAGATCGTCGTCATGCGCGACGGGCGTGTCGAACAGGTCGGCAAGCCGCTTGATCTCTACGACCGGCCGGCCAATCTCTTCGTGGCAGGCTTCATTGGCTCGCCGTCGATGAATTTCCTGCCTGCGACACTGAGTGGGGGTAGCGTGCGGATGGCTGATGGCATCGTGTTGCCGACCGGTGCGGTTGCGGATGCGGTCAACGCACCGCAGCAGGTGATGTACGGCATCCGCCCGGAGCATATCACGGTTGCGGCAGAGGGCATTCCCGCCACGGTCTCGCTTGTCGAGCCGACCGGTGCCGAAACGGTCCTTTCATTTGCGATCGGCAAGGAAATCCTGATCGCCGTCGTGCGCGACCGCCTGTCCGTGCAAACGGGAGACCGTGTGTTCCTTCAGTTCCAGGAAGGTGCCGAACATCTTTTCGATGCGGCGAGCGGTATTCGCTTGGCCTGAGGCCGGACACCAAAATCGGGGGGAAAAGCCGATGCGACGGACGGGAGCAATTGACAGCATTTTGCATGTCCATTATTCAGACATCATGTCCGCATAATGGAGAATACGATGAGCGCAGGTCCGCAGTTCTTTGGCGTCATTCCGCCCACCACCACGCCCTTTGATGCCGAAGGCAACATCCTTTTCGACGACTTCCGGGCCCAGGTCCGCTTCATGGTCGAATCCGGCGTGCATGGCCTGTGCGTCGGCGGTTCGTCGGCGGAGGGCCACACGCTGGAAATGGGTGAGCTGCAGGCTCTTCTCGAAACGGCGGCCGAGACCCTCGACGGCAAGCTGCCGCTGATTGCCGGCGTCATCATCAACTCCACGCGCCAGGCGGTCGATCGCTGCAAGATGGCTGCGCGTGCCGGCTCCGTCGCCCTTCAGGTGACGCCGCCGCATTACGTGTTCCGTCCGTCCGACGACGCCATCGTCGATCACTTCCGGGCGATTGCCGAAGAGAGCGGCCTGCCGGTCCTCATCTACAACGTCGTTCCCTGGTGCTATCTGAGCCCCGCACTCCTCATCCGCATCATGCGCGAAGTCCCCGGTGTCATCGGCGTCAAGCAGAGTAACGGCGACCTGAAGCTGCTCGCTGATCTCTTGCAGGAAATCCCTGAGGGCAAGCTGGTGTTCACGGCCGTCGACGCGCTGCTCTATTCGAGCTTCGCACTTGGCGCGCATGGCACAATCGCCGCCAATCCGGCAGCCGCACCCGTTGCCGTGGTCAAGCTGTGGGATCTCGTCCAGGCGGGCCGTCATGACGAGGCGCTTGCGCTGCACCGCAAGCTCCTGACGTTCTGGAACGCGCTGATCTGCGACGATCTTCCGGCATGCATCAAATATGCCCAGTCTTTGCAGGGCGTGCCGCTGGCGCTGCCGCGCGCGCCCATGCGCATGCCCGACGAGGCCCGCAAGCGTCGCATCGCCGACGCCTTCAATGCCATCAATGGTGCCGACCGCGCCGCGGCGTAAGTGACATAGGGAATGCGCGCTCCGGCGCGCATTCCAGCACCCTGTGGAGGCAGGGGCCGCTTCGGCGGCCACAGGTTTTCAAATCGTTTCTGGGAGGGAAACAATGTTTCGCATCAACCGCTTTACCGCCACGGCTCTGCTCTTTGCGGGTCTCGCTGCGTCCAGTGCCGCTGCGGCCGATCTTCGCGCCGGCACCAGCATGGCCGCCACCCACCCGTCTGCGCAGGTGCTGACCAAGCTTTCCGAACTGGTCAAGGAACGCAGCGGCGGCAATCTCAACATCACGGTCTACACCGACGGCACGCTCGGCAATGACGGTCAGATGCAGCAGCAGGTGCAGTCCGGCACGCAGGATATTTCCACGGCCAATGCCGCTGGCCTCGCGGCCCAGGTCAAGGAGATGGCCGTCGTCGAGTTTCCGTTCATCTATCGTAACTCCGACGAATTCTACACCGTACTCGGCGGCGAGATGGGCAAGGAGCTCGCCGACAAGCTCTACGAGAAGGGCTGGGTCGCGCTCGGCTTTTCGCATAATGGCTTCCGCCATGCGACCAACAGCAAGCATCCCATCGAGAAGTGGGAGGATTTCGCGGGGCTGAAAATCCGCGTTATTCCGAACGCCATGTACATCGACATGTTCTCCGCGCTTGGCGCCAACCCGACGCCGATGCCGGTCTCGGAGGTCTACGCCGCGCTCGAGACGGGTGCGGTTGACGCGCAGGAGGCGCCCTTCGCGCAGATCAACGCCATGCGCATCTTCGAAGTACAGAAATACATGAGCACGACCGGCCATGCGGTAAACTCCGAAGTCATCGTCATGAGCCGCAAGACCTATGACGCGATGTCGCCGGAAGATCAGAAGCTGGTCGTCGAGGCGGGCAGGGATGCCGTGGAGTGGAAGCGCCAGCAATTCCAGGAAATGGAAGCCGGCCTCGCCAAAGCGATCGAAGAGGGAGGTATGACGATCAACGCCGTCGAGCCCGCCGAACTCGCCCGCATGGCTGAGAAGATGCAGCCCGTCATCGCGAAGCATGCCGCGCTTGCCGGCACGGACTTCACTGAGCGTTACATCAAGGCCATCGAGGCCGGCCGCACCGGAAATTGACGGGATAGGGGCGGGCTCGCGTCCGCCCTTCATTCCGGGGGACAACGCATGCGTATCGTCGACCTTCTGTTTCGTTTCTTCGAGTTTGCGCTCGTCGTGCTCCTGGCCGCCATGGTGATCATGGTGTTCGGCAATGTCGTCCTGCGCTATGCCTTCAATTCGGGCATAACCGTCTCCGAGGAATTGTCCCGCTTCGCCTTCATATGGCTGGCCTTCATCGGCACCGTCGTCGGCGTGCGGGACCGCGCCCATCTCGGCGCCGACTTCGTCGTCAACGCGCTGCCGCCGGCCGCGCGGAAGGTCTGCTTTCTCCTGTGCTCCGGTCTGATCATCTGGAGTGCGGCGCTGATCTTCATCGGCACGTTCCGCGGCCATGCCGTCAACATGGAGAACTACTCTCCCGTGATGGGCATACCGATGGAATATGTCTATGCCTCGGCTTATGTGCTGTCGATCGGCATCATCGCGCTGACGGTTCAGCGTCTCTACCAGTTCGCGACCGGCAAACTCAGCAATGCGGAACTGTTCGCAGCTGTTGACCCCGAAGAGGCGATGGCGCTGGAAACCAACGTTGCCGGCCAGAATTCCAGCGAGACAAAACGATGACCGTCGCCATATTCGTGGGCGCTCTCCTTGGGGCCATGGCGATAGGTCTGCCGATCGCGTTCGCCCTACTCGTCACCGGCATCGCGCTGATGGTCTACCTCGGCACGTTCGATGCCCAGATCATCTCGCAAAACCTGTTCGCCGGTGCGGACAGTTTTCCGCTGATGGCCGTGCCATTCTTCATGCTCGCCGGCGAACTGATGAATGCCGGCGGTCTTTCGCGCCGCATCGTTGAAGCCGCGATGGCGTGGGTCGGCCACTGGCGGGGTGGCCTCGGTTATGTCGCGGTCATCGCCTCGGTGATCATGGCGTCGCTCTCCGGTTCCGCCGTTGCCGACACGGCGGCCATCGCCGCGCTGCTCATCCCCATGATGCGCAAGGCGAACTATAACGTGCCGCGTGCGGCGGGTCTGATCTCGGCCGGTGGCGTCATCGCGCCCGTCATTCCGCCGTCGATCGGTCTGGTACTTTATGGCGTGTCGGGCAACGTCTCCATCCGCCAGCTTTTCCTCGCCGGCATCGTGCCGGGTATCCTCATGGGCCTCGCGCTGATGGTCACCTGGTGGCTGGTCGCGCGCCGCGACAGTGTCGCCGTCGGCGAAAAGATGGGCTGGAATACGCGCATCAAAACACTGATCGATGGCTTCTGGGCGTTCCTTCTGCCCATCGTCATCATCGGCGGCCTCAAGATGGGTGTCTTCACGCCCACGGAGGCGGCCGTCGTTGCCGCAGTCTACGCCCTGTTTGTCGGGCTCTTTATTTACCGTGAACTCAAGATTTCCGACCTCTATCACGTCTTCCTGGCCGCTGCGAAAACCACCTCCGTGGTGATGTTCCTTGCCGCGACGGCCGTCGTTTCGGCTTGGCTGATCACCATCGCCAACGTGCCGGCCGAAGTGACACGGCTGCTCGAACCCTTCATGGACAACAAGATCCTGCTGATGTTCGTGATCATGGTGCTGGTCGTCATCATCGGAACGGCGCTGGATTTCGTGCCGACGATCCTGATCCTCACGCCGGTTCTCGTGCCCGTCATCAAGACAGCGGGCATCGATCCGGTCTATTTCGGCGTGCTCTTCATCATGAACAATGCGATCGGCCTTATCACGCCGCCGGTCGGCAATGTGCTGAATGTCGCGGCCGGCGTTGCGAAGGTGCCGCTCGGTTCGGT
This sequence comes from Shinella oryzae, assembly GCF_023038235.1. Classification (NCBI taxonomy): domain Bacteria; kingdom Pseudomonadati; phylum Pseudomonadota; class Alphaproteobacteria; order Hyphomicrobiales; family Rhizobiaceae; genus Shinella; species Shinella oryzae. Next base: position 39,037 of record NZ_CP081988.1, read on the forward strand.
CATTCGCGGCGTCATGCCGTTCCTGGTGGCGGAAATCCTTGTCCTTTTCCTGCTGGTCTTCTTCCCGCAGTTGGTGACGGTTCCACTTCAATATCTTCGTTGAGATGAGATCATGATGCCTTCACCCTCCCAAGCCCGTTTTGCAGCGGAGACATTACCGGAGCTCTCCGCTCTTCTCGGCGAGCGGATCGTCACCTCTCACGCCGTGCGTGAACAGCACAGCCATGGGGAGGGCATGCCGGACAGCGTGCTTCCAGATGCGGTCGCCTTTGCCCTCACTACCGAAGAGGTCGCGGCCATCGCCGCGATCTGCAATCGCACGTCAACGCCGCTCATTCCCTTCGGTGCCGGTTCCTCCCTGGAGGGTCACGTCGTTCCGCTTTACGGCGGCGTGGCCCTCGACTTGTCCGGCATGACGCGCATCGTGGAAATCAATGCCGACAGCATGGATTGCCGGGTGGAGGCGGGCGTCACGAAGGAGCAGCTTAACGAAGAACTGCGTGCGAGCGGCCTGTTCTTCCCCGTCGATCCGGGCGCGCACGCTACGCTCGGCGGTATGGCCGCCACCCGAGCGTCCGGCACAAACGCGGTGCGTTACGGCACGATGCGCGATGTGACCCTCGGCCTTACGGTCGTCACACCGGATGGGCGGATCATTCGCACGGGCGGCCGAGCGCGCAAATCGTCCGCCGGTCTCGATCTCACCCGGCTTTACGTCGGCAGCGAAGGCACGCTCGGCATCATAACCGAGGTCGCGCTGCGGCTGAGCGGCATTCCTGAATCCATCACAAGCGCGATTTGCCAGTTCCCCGATCTCGAAAGTGCCGTGGCGACAGTCATTGCGGCGCTTCAAATCGGTATCGACGTTGCGCGCATCGAGCTTTCCGACGATATGCAGATGCGCGCCTGCATCCGCTACTCCAAGCTGGAAGGTCTCGACGAACTGCCAACCTTGTTCTTCGAATTTCATGGAACACCCGCCGTGGTCGCAGAGCAGGTCGAGACGATGCAGGCTCTCGCCAGCGAGAACGGCGGCGAAGGCTTCAAGTTCGCCAACAGGCCGGAAGAGCGCTCGCGCCTGTGGACCGCCCGCCACAACGCCTATTTCGCTAATATCGCGATGATGCCGGGTCATAAGCTGCTGGGTACGGATGCCTGCGTGCCAATCTCGAAACTCGCCGCCTGCATCGAGGCCACCCAGCGCGACATTGCGGAAAGCGGGCTCGTCGCGCCACTGGTCGGGCATGTCGGAGACGGTAACTTCCATCTCGGCATCCTGTTCGATCCTGAAAAAGCCGATCAGCGCCGGGCGGCCGAGGCGCTGGCGAGCCGGGTCAGCCTGCGCGCCATTGAGCATGGCGGCACGTGCACCGGCGAGCACGGCATCGGCATCGGCAAGATGGGCTACATGGAGACCGAGCACGGCCCGGCGCTGGATGTCATGCGCGCGATCAAGGCGGCGCTCGACCCGAACGGAATCATGAACCCGGGCAAGATGCTGCCCGAAGCCAGAAAGGAACACTGATATGAAGAAACTGATGAATGCGCCGGGTGACTTCGTCGATCAGGCGCTCGACGGCCTGACGCTCGCCAACCCGTCCCTCGTGCGGGACGGCGAAAGCGGCCGTGTCATCCGTCGGGCCGAAGGCATTCGCAAGGGCAAGGTCGGCATCGCCTCGGGCGGCGGCTCCGGTCACCTGCCGCTGTTCACCGGCTATGTCGGTCGCGGTTTGCTCGATACCTGCTCCATCGGAAACGTGTTCGAAGGGCCGAATGTCGGCTCGTGCATGGATGCTATTCGCCTTGCCGATGGCGGTCGCGGGGTCCTGCGCCTTTACGGCAACTACGGCGGAGACCGCATGAATTTCGACATGGCGGGCGAAATGCTGGAGGATGAAATCCGCACCACCACGGTGCTCGGCAATGACGATATCGCAAGCGCCCCGCCGGAGGAAAGCGCCAAGCGCCGCGGCGTCGCGGGCATCATCTATGCCTACAAGATCGCCGGTGCGAAGGCAGAAACCGATGCCGACCTCGATGAGGTGACGGCAATCGCGGCGAAGGCCGTGGCCTCGACCCGCACCATCGGCGTTTCGCTTTCGCCGTGCCAGGTGCCGGGCTCGGCAAAACCGACCTTCGAGATTGCCGATGACGAGATCGAAATGGGCATGGGCATCCACGGCGAACCCGGCATCTGGCGCAACAAGCTGCGCCCTGCCGACGAGATCGCAGACGAGATGGTGCAGCGCCTGCTGGCCGAAGCGCCCGCCAATGCCGGCTCGGAGGTTTCCGTCCTCGTCAACGGCCTCGGCGCGACGCCGCTGGAAGAGCTGTTCATCCTATACCGTCGCGTGGCGCAGAAGCTCGGCGAAAGCGGCTTACGGATCGTCCAGCCGCTGGTCGGGAACTATGTCACATCGATGGAAATGGCGGGGGCGTCCATCAGCCTTTGCTTCCTGGATGATGAAATGAAGGGCCTGCTGGCTGCGCCGGCCGAATGCCCGTTCTGGAGGATATGATGAGCACGTTCGATATTCAGGATGTGAAGCGCACCGTCGCGGCGGCGGCTACGGCCATGACCGGTCTCGAACAGGAGCTGAATGCGGCCGACGCGAAGCTCGGGGATGGCGATACCGGCGGCATGCTGGCACGCGTCATCGGCGCGCTCGACAGCGCGTCCACGCCCGAAGGCGGAGATGTCGGAGCGGGTTTCTCCGCCTATGCCAAGGCGGCGGCAATGGCGACGGGTTCGAGCCTCGGGACGCTTTTGGCGACGGCGCTGATGACGTTTGCCAGAGAAACGAAAGGGCGCACCGAGGTGCCGGTCGCGGAACTTGGAAATCTGCTCGCCAAGGCGCGTGATGCGATGATGGCGCGGGGCGGCGCCAGTCTTGGCGACAAGACCATTCTGGATGCGCTCGATGCCGTGGCGACGGCCATTACGGGTATCGAGAGTTCGGAAGAGGCGCGGTCGAAAGCCGTGGCGGCCTCTCGCGAGGCGCTGGATGCGTTCCGCCAGAAGCCGAACAAGGTTGGTCGTGCGCGCATGTTCGCTGATGCGACCATCGGCATGGATGATCCCGGCATGCTGGCCTTCGCGCGGCTCTGCGCTGCGGTTGCCGGACCCAGTGGGGAATAATACGGCGAACATTCCAACGCCACCGGAAGCATGGTAACCCGGAGCTTTCAAAACCCTGAGGCGATGAGGAACGGACGTACTGATGACGACCCAAAACCGGGAGAGGGATGCCGACCGCAATTCCAGCCAGATGCTCTCCTTCTCGAAGATGCTGTCCGTACTGGACTGTTTTTCGCGGGATGACCGTTCGCTGACGGTGCTGGAGATATCCAAGCGAACCAAGTTGCCGCGCACGACGGTCCACCGAATCGTCGGTTCCCTGAAGGCGCTGGGCCTCATCGATCAGGACCGGGACCGGGAGAAATACCGGCTCGGCCTGAAGCTCTTCGAACTCGGCAATACCGTGCTGGCCAACATGGATGTGCAGCGCGAGGCGAGCGAAAGCATGGCTACCCTCGTCAACAAGACCGGGCAGTCCGTGCATCTCGGCGTGTTCGACGGGTTCGAAATCGTCATGGTCGAGCGGGCCGATTCAAAGATCGGCCAGCTCAATCGTGTCGTGACGCTGGAGAGCGCGGCCGCCTATTGCAGTGCGACCGGCAAGGCCGCCCTCGCATTCCAGCCTCAGGCCGTCGTGGATCGCATCATCCAGCACGGTTTTACCGCATTGACGCCGAACACCATCACCAGTGGCAAGCAGTTGATGGACGAGCTCGAATTGATCCGCACGCGCGGCTACTCGATCGATGACGCGGAATACGAGGAGTGGCGCCGCTGTGTCGCCGCACCCATTCGCAACGCCACGGGGCGTGTCTTCGCGGCCATTAGCGTGACCGGCAAGAAGGAAGAATTCACGGACGCCACGGTCCGGCAATACGCATCGCTCGTCATCGCACAGGCTGACCAGATTTCCCGTCGGCTCGGCTATGAACGGGAGCAGGATTGAGGCCAAAAACGCTTGACGCCCCATCATATGTCCATTATTCAGACATCATGTCCGCATAATGGAGAATACGATGAGCGCAGGTCCGCAGTTCTTTGGCGTCATTCCGCCCACCACCACGCCCTTTGATGCCGAAGGCAACATCCTTTTCGACGACTTCCGGGTCCAGGTCCGCTTCATGGTCGAATCCGGCGTGCATGGCCTGTGCGTCGGCGGTTCGTCGGCCGAGGGCCACACGCTGGAAATGGGTGAGCTGCAGGCTCTTCTCGAAACGGCGGCCGAGACCCTCGACGGCAAGCTGCCGCTGATTGCCGGCGTCATCATCAACTCCACCCGCCAGGCGGTCGATCGCTGCAAGATGGCCGCGCGTGCCGGCTCCGTCGCCCTTCAGGTGACGCCGCCGCATTACGTGTTCCGTCCGTCCGACGACGCCATCGTCGATCACTTCCGGGCGATTGCCGAAGAGAGCGGCCTGCCGGTCCTCATCTACAACGTCGTTCCCTGGTGCTATCTGAGCCCCGCACTCCTCATCCGCATCATGCGCGAAGTCCCCGGTGTCATCGGCGTCAAGCAGAGCAACGGCGACCTGAAGCTGCTGGCCGATCTTCTGCAGGAAATCCCCGAGGGCAAGCTGGTGTTCACGGCTGTCGATGCGTTGCTCTATTCGAGCTTCGCACTTGGCGCGCACGGCACGATCGCCGCCAATCCGGCGGCAGCTCCCGTTGCCGTGGTCAAGCTGTGGGATCTCGTCCAGGCGGGCCGTCATGACGAGGCGCTTGCGCTGCACCGCAAGCTCCTGACGTTCTGGAACGCGCTGATCTGCGACGATCTTCCGGCCTGCATCAAATATGCCCAGTCGTTGCAGGGCGTGCCGCTGGCGCTGCCGCGCAAGCCCATGCGCATGCCCGACGAGGCCCGCAAGCGTCGCATCGCAGATGCGTTCAACGCCATCAATGGCGTGGAGCGCGCCGCGGCGTAAGTGACATAGGGCTGCTGGCATTGGAGGTTGCTGGCAGCCTTTACGCATACTGAAGCATCCGCTTCACCACATCAAATGGGAGGATTTCATGACAAACCGTACTCGCGCGTTTTCTCGCTATGCCGCAGGCTTCCTCATGGCGGGCGGCCTGCTTTCCGCGTCCGCCGCCATGGCGGATTGGCCCGAACGACCCGTGACGCTGATCGTCGTGGCCGGCGCCGGCGGCGGCAGCGACTACACGATGCGCCTCCTGGGTGCCGAGCTGGAAGCAGCCCTCGGCAAACCCTTTACGATCGTCAACCAGGCACAGGCCTCTGGTATCGTCGGCTACACGACCTATACCAGCGCGGCCGCCGACGGTTATACGCTCGGCCAGCTTTCCCCGATCGCCCAATTCAAACTGCTCGGGCAGGCGAACTTCACGCCGGACAACTTCACGGCGATTGCCCAGTTCAACGCCGACCCATCCGCCATCCACGTCGCCAAGAATTCCGAGATCACGGACATGAAGGTGCTCGTCGATATCCTGAAGGCGGACCCCGGCAAGCTCAGGATTTCCTGTGGCGGCTCCTGCAATGCGAGCTGGGACATCCCCTTTGTTTCGATGCTGCTCGATCAGGGCGTCGACGTCACCAAGCTGAACCTCATCCCCGGCCCGGGGTCTGCGGCAGCCCTTCAGGAGTTGGCCGCGGGCGGCGTTGACGTCGTTCTCTGCTCGATCCCCGAAACCACCGCACTTGCCGAGGCCGGCATCGTGCGCAGCGTTGCTGTCATGAGTGAAGAACGCATCGCGATCGACGATAGCATTCCGACCGTCAAGGAGCAGCTCGGCAAAGCCTATGTCGGCGGAACCTGGCGCGGCATCGGCGGCCCGGCGAACATGGACGCGGCGCTTGTCGCGAAAATCGAAGGCGCCATCAAGCAGGCCGTCGAGAGCGAGAAGTTCAAGACGGGCATGGAAGCGCGCGGCTTCGGCGTGGCATGGCTGGACCATGCTGCCTTCACTGCTTTCCTCGACAGCCATTTTGAGGAAACCATCAAGGTCATCAACGCTCTGAAGGGGCAGTGATCCCGAGGAGATCGCCGACATGGTGAAGTTTCACGACCGGCATCTGGGCGTGATGATGGTGGCGCTCGGCGCCGTTATCATCGGCCTCGCCATGGCCCTGCCGGGGCCGATCACAGGGGCGCATATCGCCTATGGTCCCGGTTTCTTCCCTTCGCTGCTCGGCGTGGCGACCATGCTCGCGGGCGTTGCGTTGGCCATTCGTGGCCCGCAGGCGGCCAAGGATGGCGACGCGTCAGATGCCGAAGCCAAGGGCAGGCCTCGGTTCGCGGCCCCGCTTCTCGTTCTCGGTTCGATGCTTGCCTATGTCTATCTGAGTGACACGGTCGGCTTTCTTCCGATGAGCATGGTCATTCTCGTGCTGCTCCTGATGGTCGGCGGCATGCGGTTTGTCTCCGCGCTCCTGCTGTCGCTTGCCACGAGCATCGCGATCTATCTCCTCTTTTCAAAGGTGCTGATGGTTCCGCTTCCGCGCGGCCTGCTACAGCCCTGGGCAATCTGGCTATGATGGCACATATCCTGTCGGCGGCGGCCGAACTGTTCTCTCCCTATGTGATGGCGGTCATCCTCGGCAGCGCCGTCTTTGGCCTGTTCATCGGCGCCATCCCGGGTCTCACCGCCACCATGGCGACGGCTCTGCTCGTTCCCATCACGTTTTATATGGACCCGGTGCCGGCCGTTGCCGCCATGGTCACCGCCTCGGCAATGGCGATGTTCGCCGGCGATATTCCTTCCGCGCTGCTTCGCATGCCGGGGACGCCGGCCTCCGCCGCCTATACCGACGATGCCTTCGCGTTGACGAAAAAGGGTATGGCGCATGTCTCGCTGGGTATCTGCCTGCTAACGTCGGCCATCGGCGGCATTTTCGGCGCTCTCGTCCTGTCCTTGTTCGCACCTCCGCTGGCATCGCTCGCATTGAAGTTCAGCAGTTTTGAATATTTCTGGCTATGCCTGCTGGGCCTGACGACATCCGCCTTCATCATGCAGGGTTCTCCGATCAAGGGCATCATCTCGCTCAGCCTCGGCCTGTTCGTATCGACCATCGGTATCGATCCGGTGAGCGGCGTTCCGCGCTTCACCTTCGGTGCCCCCTCGCTGATCGGCGGCGTCTCGCTCGTGCCGGTCATGATCGGGGTTTTCGCTGTGGCCGAAATTCTGCGCTTCTACGCGCATCGCAATCCCAAGCTCGCGCTGGAACAGGTCGAACTGAAGGGCGTGTTTTCGGGGCAGGGGCGTATCCTGTGGCGCGAGCGCAAGGCGATCGCGCAGGGCAACGTGCTGGGAACGCTTATCGGCATCGTGCCGGGCGCGGGCGCCGATATCGCCGCCTGGATTTCGTATTCGGTGGCCAAGAAATTCTCGCGCAAGCCCGAGGAATACGGTCGTGGTTCCGAAGAAGGCCTGGCGGCAGCGGGTGCGGCCAACAATGCCGCCGTCAGCGGCGCCTATATCCCGGCGCTCGTCTTCGGCATTCCCGGCGACGCCATCACGGCTATCGTGATCGGCGTGCTCTTCATGAAGGGCGTCAATCCGGGGCCGACGATCTTCCTCAACAACCCGTCCACCGTCTACGGCATCTTCATGGCGTTCCTCGTCGCCAACCTCCTGATGATTCCGCTTGGATGGGTCGCGATCCGTTGCGGCCGCGTCATCCTGAAGGCGCGGCTCGCCATTCTCATGCCGGTCATTCTGGTCTTCTGCATGGTCGGTTCGTTTGCGGTCGACAACACGGTGACGGCCGTCGGCGTGGCGCTTGCCTTCGGCGTGATAGGCTACTTCATGGAAGAGACCGGTATTCCCATCGCGCCCTTCGTTCTCGGCATCGTGCTGGGCCCTCTGGTCGAACAGAACTTCCTGACCTCGATGATGAAATCGGGAGGATCCTTCATCGCGTTCTTCGACCGGCCGATCGCAGCGGGGTTGGCGCTCGTCACGATCATAATCTGGCTGTCGCCATTGCTCGCTCTTTTTCGGCGGCGCCCACTGCTTCAGGACAACCCGGATTGATCAAGATCGCATCGCAGGTTGGACGCGGAGAACATTTCGCCTTGACCTAAGTACCGGCTAATGGATTGTCCAAATGCCATCGAGACATGTGTAACATCGACCGAGTTGGCGCCGGTTCGAATCCGCTCGATGCGAAAAGTATTCTAGGTGCTCGCTCGCTCGACGATATGGAAGCCGGTGTCGACTGTCACTTGCTGCCGCGTGTTGCCGTTCGCTCGCTCGATGATCAGCGACATCGCGTTTTGTCCCATCTCGTAGGCGTGCGGATGGACGCTGGTGATGCCCGGGGTGATCTCCGAGGCTATTTCATAGTCGCCCCATCCCGCCACGGCCAGCCGTTCCGGGACTTTCCAGCCTCGCCTTCCGCATTCGAAGAGAACGCCGGCGGCCACGATATCCGTCGGGCAGATGATCGCGTCGAGCTCAGGGTCGATGCTGCAAAGGCCTTCCAGGGCTTTTGGACCCGCTCCGAAACCGTGAGCCTGATCGATCAGGAAGATCCGGTGGCTGCTGAGGCCAGCTTGCTCGACGCATTGTATGAAAGCAGGCAGCCGTTCGGTGAAGCGGTGCGAGACATCGCCTTCGTATCCGACGAAACCGATCCTGGTATAGCCTTGTGCGATAAGAAGTTCGACGATGGCGCGGGTTGCATCGATCGTGGAGTATCCAACAGCCATGTCAAACGGGTTCCGGTGCACCCAGGCTTCGACGACCGGCACACCTGTCTTTTTCAGCAGGGTTCGCGCGCTGTCCTCGTGTTCATCGCCGACCAGCGCAATGCCTGCAACGCGGAGTCCGATGAGGGTGCGGATTGCCGCAGCCTCCTGTTCCAAACTGTCCGCCAGCTTCAAGATGAGCTGGTACCCGTTGTCGGCGACGTGCTCCTGCATGCCACGGACGTAATTGTAGAAGCTCGAATTCTTGATCGAGGGGATGACGGCGCCTATGACGCGGCTCTGGCCTGACGCCAGGTTGCCGGCGGCGTGGTTCGGGACGTAGCCCAGTTCGGCAGCAATCTGCAGCACGCGCTCGCGTGTTTCCTCGTGAACCCGCTGCGGATAACGGAAGCTGTTTGAAACCGTCATCGGCGATACACCGGCCGCCAACGCGACCGATTGCATGGTGACTGTTCCATCTAAACGAAGCTTCGTCATGCTACAAACCCCAGTCGATTTTACGGCGCGCTGATTGCTGAATACGCAGTGCTTCAAATGTCGCCGAAGAGAGAAAAGCAATCCTTGACAGGAAATGCTTGCAGAATATTGTAGCGCTACAAATTGAATTTGAACATGTCGTCAACGGCCTTGTTTACGGATAAAGACGTAGGAACTTTTCATGACAGTAGTCGGAGCCCGGCTCAACAAGGGACTGGTGCTGACTGGAATCCATAAATCCTATGGCAAGGTCGCGGCTGTCAAGAATTTGGACTTGCATGTCGATGACGGCGAACTCGTCGCATTGCTCGGCCCGTCCGGCTGCGGCAAGACGACGACGCTGCGCATGGTGGCAGGGTTCGAGACCCCGGATGCCGGAACGATTGAGATCGACGGCGAGGAAATTTCGGCACTGCCGCCGCACAAGCGTCGTCTCGGCATGGTCTTTCAGAACTACAGCCTTTTCCCGCATCGGACGGTTGCCGAAAACATCGGTTTCGGCCTGCGCATGGCCGGGATGGCGAAATCCGCCCGTGATGCGAAGATCAATGAGATGCTGGACCTCGTACAGCTGCAAGGCAGGGGTGATGTCTACCCGTCAAAGCTCTCTGGCGGCCAGCAGCAGCGTGTCGCGCTGGCGCGTTCGCTTGTCGTCAATCCCAAGGTCCTGCTGCTTGACGAGCCGCTGGGTGCGCTCGACAAGTCGTTGCGTGAGAGCATGCAGTTCGAAATCCGCGGCATGCAGCAGCGCCTCGGCATCACCGCTCTTCTCGTGACACATGACCAGGAAGAGGCCATGTCGATGGCCGACAAGGTCGCCGTCATGAACGGTGGGCGGATCCTGCAGATCGGTGCTCCGGCAGATATCTACGATCGGCCGAAAAGCCGCTTCGTTGCGGAGTTTCTCGGAGCCTCGAACATATATGAAGGCCACGTCAGCGATGACGGCGGAAGCCTCGTTACGCCCGGTCCGCAGGGGCCCGTAAGGCTGCATCTGCCCGAAGCACAGAAGGCCGGTCAGTTTCTGCTTCTCTCGGTTCGCCCGGAGCGCATGGTGCTGACACCCGGCGAGGCACCGGCTGGCCTTGCCGCGCGTGTCGTCGGCGCGGTGTTTCGCGGAAATTATGCTGCCTACCAGGTCGAAGTGCCGGCGCTCGGTCGGGAACTCTTCGTTTACCGGCAGGCCGACGGACCGCTCGGCTCCACCACCTATCATCTCGGGCAGGCCGTGACGCTCGACTGGGCGGCGCAGGACGGCGTCATCGTGAGCGCGGAGTAAATTGGAAGTGACGAACATGCAGAAAAGCGGTGCGCGCATCGGGATCGACGTCGGCGGGACGTTTACCGATTTTGTCCTGTCCAACCCGAATGATGGCAGCCTGACCTATTACAAGGAGCCGTCGACGCCGGATGAGCCGTCCCGTGCGCTGATCGAAGGCCTGCAGTCGCTCCTGAAGAAGGCGGGCATGACGCCCAGTGATGTCGGCACTCTGATGCATGGCACGACGATCGGGCTCAACGCGATCATTCAGCGCCGGGGGGCTACGATCGCACTCGTGGTCAGCAAGGGTTATCGCGATATTCTCGAAATCGCCCGTAGCCGCATGCCGTCTTCCTTCGATTTTCATGCCAGTAAGGAAGAGCCGCTCGTTCCTCGCCTGCGGATCTTGGAGATTGATGCCCGTCTTTCTGCGTCTGGCGCGGTCAGCAAGGCCGCCGATGATGCCGAGCTTGATCGCGTTGCTGCCGAACTAAAGGCGCTTGGCGTGGATGCAGCCGCTCTCGTTCTAATCAACGGCTACACGACGCCTTCGGTCGAAATCGACATGGCCCAAAAGCTTTCCGAAAAGGCAGGCGGTCTCTCCATCACGTCCGCTGCAGCGATCTGGCCGGAAATCCGGGAATACGAGCGTACGCTGGTCGCCTGCCTCAATGCCTATATCCAGCCGCTGATGCAGCGTTATTTCGCCGGCCTTAAAAAAGGGCTGGAGCGGGATGGCGTCGTGGCACCGATCCTGGTCACGGCATCGAACGGCGGTTCGCTCAGCCTTGTTTCGGCCCACGAACGGCCGGTTGAAACCATTCTCTCCGGCCCGGCTTCCGGCGTCATGGCGGCGGCGCGTCTGGCGGAGGCCGCGGACGTGACGTCGATCATCACCTTCGATATGGGCGGCACGTCTTCAGATATCGCGGTGGCTCAGGCAGGCTCCGCGGAGCTCGCGACCCGGACCGATATCGGTGGCCTGCCATTGGTCCTGCCGGTCGTCGATGTCTCGGCCATCGGCGCCGGTGGCGGCTCGATCGTCTGGGTCGACGCGCATGGCCTGCTCAAGGTCGGTCCGCAAAGCGCCGGTGCCATGCCGGGCCCCGTTTCGTACGGTCGTGGCGGCAAGGAGCCGGCAGTTACCGATTGCTATCTGGCGCTCGGTTACATCGACCCGGCCGGCTTCCTCGGTGGCCGCATGAAGCTCGACGTCGACGCGGCACGCAAGGCACTGGCCGAAGTGGGTGCGCGGATCGGCCTGACCGGCGAGGATGGTGCCGCACTGGCCGCCGAGGGTGCGCTTGCCGTTACCACCGCAGGCATGGCGACGGAGCTCTATAAGACGCTGGCCTCGCGCGGTCTCGATCCAGCGGCTTTCGCGCTTGTTCCGTTCGGCGGCGCTGGGCCGACGCATGCCAATCTTCTTGCCGCGGAAGCCGGTATCGGCCGGGTTGTCATCCCGCCGGCTGCCGGCACGTTCTGCGCTCTCGGCGCTGCCGCTGCCGATCTGCGTCGTGATTTCGTGCGCAGCGTCCGCCGTTCCGTCGACGACAAGACTGCGGCGCTGATGCTGGATGTCATGAAGGAACTGGAAGATGAAGGCAGCGCGTGGCTCGACCGCGAAGGCGAGACGAGCCAGACCCACCGTTTCGAGCGCGGCGCCGATATGCGTTACGCCGGCCAGGCCTATGAACTGCGTGTAAAGCTCGATGAGAATTGCCGCGACGCTGCATCGATTGCCGAAGCTTTCCATCTGGAACACGAACGCATATACGGCTTTCGCGATACGGATACGGACGTCGAGCTCGGCACCGTGCGCCTCGCCGTCGTCGGCGTTACGGAAAATATCAGCCAGCCGGAAATCGCGGCCGGCAGCGGTAAGCCTGCATGCAAAGGCGAGCGGCCAATCTTCCGTTCCGGAAAATGGGTTTCGGCCGGCGTTTATGACCGTAGCACGCTTGGTGCCGGTGACCAGATCGCCGGTCCCGCGATCATCGAACAGGATGATACGACGACGGTACTTCTGCCCGGCTGGTCGGCCCGCGCCGACGCCCTTGGTAACCTTCATCTCGAGAGAACTGCGCAATGAAGCTCGATCCTGTCACGCTCGCCATTCTCGGCAACAAGCTCGCCGCCGTCAGCGAGGAAATGTGCCTGACGCTGCAGCGCACCGGCCGCACGCTTTATGTCAAGGAAACGGCCGATTTCGCCTGCGCGCTTGCTGGTCTGGATGGCCGCTTCTTTGCCTATCCGCGCTCGATCGGTGTTTCCGGCTTCGTTGGTCTTGAATGCGGGCCGGCCATCGCGGCGGTCGGCACGCTCGAGCCGGGCGATGTCATCCTCACCAACGATCCGTATCGTTCGGAAGGTCTGGCGACTCATCTGCCCGACCTGCACATGATCGAGCCATATTTCCATAATGGCAAGATCGTCGCCTATGGCTGGTGCTTTGTGCATTGTTCGGATGTCGGCGGCCGCGTGCCGTCCAGCATCTCGCCGGTCAATACGGAAATCTTCCAGGAGGGCCTGCGCATTCCGCCGGTCAAGCTGATGAAGAAGGGGGAGATGAACCCCGACGTCGCGCTTTTCCTCAATGCCAACAGCCGCACGCCCGATGCCAATATGGGCGATATCCGCGCGATGCTCGCGGCCCTTGCAGCGGGCCGACGCCGGCTGGAGCAGACGATTTCGCAGCATGGCGCCGAAACGGTTTCGGCTGCGGCCGTCGATCTGGTCGCCTATTCCGCCGAAAAGGCACGCACGGTGCTGAAGCGCGTTCCGGCCGGCACTTACAGCTTTGACGACTACCTCGACGACGATGCCGCAACCCGCCTGCCGGTTCGTGTCGCGCTTAGCGCGACTTTTGCCGATGGCGAGGTGCATCTCGATTTCACCGGCACCGACCCGCAGGTGTCCACCGCGATGAACATTCCTTCGCGTGGCCGCCCGCACGCCTGGCTGACGCTGCGCGTTCTGGCGCTGGTCAATACGCTTGATCCGACGACGCCGCTCAATGTCGGCATGCTGGCACCCGTGAAGATAACCGCCCCCGAGGGCAGCCTCGTCAATCCGCAGGAACCGGCGGCCGTCGGTGTCCGCCATGCAGCGGCGATCCGCGTCAACGACGTCCTGAACGGCGCCTTCGGCAAGGCTCTTCCGGATGTCATGCCGGCGGCATCTTCCGGTACGGTCATTCCGGTCGTGATGGCGGAGCCGGATGGCCATGGTGGTCGTCGCGTGCAGGTTATCGAGCCGATGATCGGCGGCACCGGCGCCCGCAAGGGCCGCGACGGCATCGATGGCCGCGACAGCGGCATCTCCAACCTCGCCAACAATCCGGTCGAGACGGTGGAAGCCGAGCTTGGCATCGAGATCACCACCTATTCGCTGCGTCCCAATTCCGGCGGTGCCGGCCAGTGGCGCGGCGGGTGTGGCATGGAGCTGACGTTCCGCGTACTGACCGACGATAGCAATGTTCTCGGCCGCGGCCTCGAGCGGCTGCTGTTCCGCCCCTGGGGTTCGAATGGCGGAAGGCCCGGCATGCCGGGACAGCTCATTCTCAACCGAGGTACGGAGCGGGAAAAGCATCTCGGCAAGATCGACGTCCTGACTGTCAATTCAGGCGACACGGTCACCTTCCTGACGCCCGGCGCCGGCGGCTGGGGTCATCCCGCCGCCCGTGATCCGCAGGCGGTGCTGCAGGATGTCGCCAATGGTTTTGTCAGCGTCGAGGCCGCTGCCAGCGATTATGGTGTCGCGATTGTCGATGGCGTCGTGGATGCAGTCGAGACCGAAAGCCTGCGCAAGATTATGGTGGCCAGCACCGTCGTGAATGGTCAGGGTGTCGAGCGCGAGCGCTGGGATCAGGCCTTTCCGGCCAGCGTGATGGACGGTCTCAACCGCTCGCTGGTGGCCCTTCCCGGTTCAGTGCGCCAGCGCCGCCGCCGTGAAATCTTCGATGCCGTGCTTGCGGAACTGCCGGAAGGGTTTCCGCGCGTCGCGGCCACGCAGACGGCCGTTAACGCTGCGCGTCGGCGTCTTGAGGCTGCCGCCGGTAGCCTTTGATACGCATGACCAAAAAGCCCAACCACCTCGTTTCAGCTTTGGAGAACCGTGATGACCATAATCAAGAGAAGACATTTCCTCGGTGGTAGCGCCATGATCGGCGCCGGCCTCCTGGCCGGGGGCTTGCCGCGACTGGCGAATGCGCAGTCGGCCGAAATCACCGTGACGGCCTTTGGCGGCGTCTGGGAAGAGGCGGTCCGCACCTGTTTCGTAGCCCCCTTCGAAGCCAAGACGAAGGCGAATGCAAACGTCTCGCTCGGCGGCCCCCCGCAGTGGCTGGCGCAGGTCGAGGCAAATCAGGCAAAGCCGCCGGTCGACGTGCTGATCATGACGCCGGACCTGGCGCTGACGGCTGCCAAGGCCGGTCTGGTCGAGGACTTTACCGTCGACAAGATCCCGAACCTCTCCAAGATACCCACCGAACTGACTGACAGCGTCATGGGCAAGGGCACGCTGTTCGACTACGGCGTCGGTGGCATCACCTTCCACAAGGAACGCGTCACGAACCCGCCGAAGTCGTTTGCGGAATTCGTCGATCGCGTCTCCAAGGGCGAGTTCGTTGCCTCCGTCCCGTCCATCTCTTATGCGGTCACCCCGATCATGCTGATCTGGGCCATGGCCAAGGCGCTCGGTGGCGGTGTCGACAATGTCGATCCGTTCTTCGAGGCCATGGCCAAGATGAAGGACAATCTGGTGTTCTGGGGTGGTCCGAATGACTTCTTCAACCACCTCTCGTCCGGCGAAGCTGACGTCGGCATCTATTTCGACGGCCGCACTTGGAACCACTATGACAGCGGGGCAACCTGGATCGACTTCATCAATCCGGAAGAGGGGGGTTCGCTGAACGGCGTCGCGGTGCAAAAGCCAAAGAATGCCAATCCGCTCGCCTGGGATTACATCAACGAAGTTCTCGACGCACAGAACCAGACCAAATTCGCTGATATCATGAACTACGGCGTTACCAATACCGACGTTGTCTACAGCGACAAGCTGAAGCCGCGCATCACGCCGTGGCAGAACACCGCCTTCCCGCCCTATGAGCAGATCGCTCTGGTGCGCAACGAATGGGTCGATCGCTGGAACCGTGAAATCGGCCGCTAACCGACGATGGGCTGCCCTCTGAGCGGGCAGCCCAAATCTCCTGCCAACGGATGCCCGCGATGAGCGATACCAGCCTGCAAAAGACATCGCCCGGCCGACGGATGCGACTGCTCGCGCCGCCATTTCTGGCGTTGCCTGCGGTTCTCTTTCTCGTCGTGTTCTTTGTTATGCCGCTGATCGATAACGGCATGCGCAGCGTGATCTCGGCCGACGGCGGCTTTACCCTATCGCGTTATGCCTCGCTGCTGACCGATGGTTTCTATCTCTGGATCATTGCCCAGACGGTGCTCCTCTCCGCCGGTGTAACAATCATCTCGATCATTATCGGGTATCCGGTCGCTTATTTCCTCGTCCGCAAGGCGGGGCGCTTTTCGGGGCTGATCATCTTTCTGCTGATCGCGCCGCTTCTGACCTCGATCATCATGCGGACCTTCGGTTGGCAGGTGCTCTTTGCCCGGCGCGGGCTGGTGAACAATCTTCTGGTTGATCAGCTCGGCATTCTCTCAGCGCCGCTGAGGCTCACCAATTCGCCCGAGATCGCGATCGCCGCGCTTGTGCACGTGCTTGTGCCCTTCATGGTGCTGTCGATCGCGACAGTGCTTCAGGGCATTGATACGCGGTTGGAAGAGTCTGCAAAAATCCTCGGCGCCAACCGGCTGCGCACCTTTTTCGAAGTCACGCTGCCGCTGTCGCTCGATGGGATCGGCACCGGCGCGATCCTCGTCTTCATGATTGCGAATGGCAGCTTCGTGACGCTGGTCCTGCTTGGTGGCGGCATGCAGACATTGCCGCTGATGATCTACCAGCAATTCAACACAACGCGCGATTTCGGCATGGCAAGCGCCATGAGCATGATCCTGCTGGTCATAGCCGTCTTCTGCCTATTCCTGCAACTGCGCCTCGTGCGCCGCAAGGGAACCTGAACGATGAATCGCGACTGGATCAACCTCGGACTTGCCGCCTTTGTCGTCCTCTTCTTCGTCTTCATGCTGGCGCCGATCCTGATCGTCGTCCTCGTGTCCTTCACGTCCGCAGGCTATGTCTCTTTCCCGATTCCAGGCTGGTCGCTGAAATGGTTCGCCCATATCTTCGAATATCAGCCCTTCATCGATGCATTGATCGTCAGCATCGAGATCGCCATCGGGGCGACGATCCTGTCCTGCCTGATCGGCGTGCCGGCCGCGATCTTCCTCGCGCGGTCGCGTAGCGCCTGGGCCAGTGGCGTGATGACCTTTCTCCTGTCACCGCTGTCGATGCCGATGATCGTCATCGGTTTTGCCTCGCTCTTCTTCCTGTCCTTGATCGGCGTCGGTATTTCGTTCGCAGCTCTTTTGATCACCCACACCGTCGTTTGTCTTCCCTATATCGTGCGTACGGTTGCGGGCGTTTATGCCGGGATGCCGCGTTCCTATGAAGAGGCGGCGTCGATCCTCGGGGCAAATCCGCTTCTCACGTTCTGGCACGTCACTCTGCCACTGATCAGACCGGGTATCATGGCGGGGTCGCTGTTTTCCTTCCTCACTTCTTTTGACAACCTGCCGATCAGCTATTTCTTCGGCAGCGCCAGCACCAACACGCTGCCGGTGGTGATGCTGAGCTATATGGAAAACCAGTTCGACCCGACGATAGCGGCCTTGAGCACGTTGCAGCTTCTTCTCGCCGTCATCGCGCTCCTGATCGTCGACCGCGTGTATGGCATCGACAAGATGACGGTAGCGGGGTGAGCATGCGCCTGCCGATCGACCATCTCGTCATTCTGGTGCCGGATCTTGAGGCGGCCGGGGCCTCGTTCGAGGCTGCAGGTTTCCATGTGACGCCGCAAACACGCCATAGCGCGGCAATGGGCACGGCCAATCGGTGCGTCATGCTTCAGGGCTCAAGTTATATCGAGATCATGGGTATTGTCGCCGAGACGCCTGCTAATGCGACATGGCGAAGACTGCTGGCGGAAGGAGCAGGCATCCGTGGCGTCGCCCTGCGCAGCATCGATGTCGATGCGTCGGCCAGCAAGCTTGCAGCGCTCGGCATCGCCGTAGAGCCCGTCCGGCATTTTTCCCGCATGACCGAATATGGCGAGTTGCGCTTCTCGATAGCCCGTATCGACCCTAGCGCGACGCCCGGCCTGCAATGCCTTGTCTGCCAGCATCACACGGCCGATCTTCTCTGGCGTTCCGAAACCATGGCGCATGCAAACGGCGCCAGGTCGCTGACGTCCGTTATGCTGCCGCAGGCATCTTCGCTCTCCGCGTTCCCGATGGATGAAAGTGGGCATGGGATTGCCGTGGCAGCCGACGCGGGAAAGCTCAGCTTTTCCGGCAGTCGGGTGCAACATCATGACCTGCGGAGCGTCTGCGGCGTGGAGATCGAGGTTGTCTCCACATGACGTCTTGGCCTTCGGACAAACCGTCCTCCCTCTGGATGGCGCTTTCGCGCGAAAAATTCGAGGCGCCTGCGTTAAGGAGCGTGACACGCGCGGATGTCATCGTGATCGGTGGCGGCATTTCCGGGCTGTCGACGGCCCTTGAGCTTGCTCGACGGGGAAAAAAGGTCATCGTTCTGGAGGCGGTGCGGATCGGTTATGGCGCTTCCGGAAGAGCAAATGGCCAGGTCATTTCCGCGCTGACCCGGCATGGCCCGGACGCCATCCGAAAGATCTGGCGGGGGCAGAAGGGTGAGCGCTTTATACAGCTGGTGAAAGGTGCCGCCGATCAGCTTTATGACCTCGTCGAGCGCTACGAAATCGATTGCGACGCTCGCCGCAACGGCTGGCTGCAGCCGGCGCATACACCGGGGCGGCTGAAACGCGTCGGCGGCCTTGCAGCACAATGGGCGTCGGCCGGTGCGCCGACCAGTGTCCTATCGGGCGAGGAGATACGCGCAAGGCTCGGCACCGACGCATACTGCGGCGGCTGGGAGAATCGCGGCGGTGGTCATATAAACCCCTACGCCTTTACCTGTGGCCTTGCTCGCGCTGCTGTTTCCGAAGGCGCCGTCGTCTACGAAAACAGCCCCGCGATACGGTTCGTGCGCAACGGAGTCGACTGGATCGTCGAGACCACCGGGGGCCGCGTGCATGCACCAAAGATCGTTCTGGCGACGGCCGCCTATAGCGGCGATCTCTGGCAGGAGCTGACACGGTCTGTCGTGCCGGTGACATCCTACCAGGCGGCGACGGATCCGCTCGGCGCGCTGGCGGATGAGATACTGCCGAACGACGAAGCCGCGTCTGACACGCGCATGGACCTGCGTTACTTCCGCAAGGACCGTGAAGGACGGTTGGTTTCCGGGGGCGCGCTGACCATCCAGACCGGTGCCGCAAAGCGACTGCCGGCCATGGTGGGCAAGCGTTTGAAAGCAATGTTCTCACGCCTGCCGGAAAACCCGATGACATCCTTCTGGGACGGCCGCATTGCGATGACGATCGACCGCCTGCCGCGTCTGCATCGGCGTGGTGACGGGATTTATGCCTGGATAGGCTGCAACGGGCGCGGCCTGGCGCTTGCCTGTGCCATGGGGCCGGTTCTGGCCGATGCCGTCGAGGGCGTGCCGGACGAGCAACTCGCCGTGATGCCGTCCATGCCGCCAGGCGTGCCTTTTTATCCGGTCGTTTCCCGTTTCGCGCGTCTGATCCTGCCCTGGTACCGATTCAAGGACAGCCGCGAGATCTGAGCAAGCCTTTGCTCCAGAAGCATCCCAGAATAAAGCAAGGTGAGGTTATGACGTTTTCACTTTCCGCACTCGACCGGGAAACCGGTATGTTCGGCATCGCGGTGGCGAGCTCCAGTATCGCCGTCGGCAATCGCTGCCCGTGGGCGCGGGCGGGAACCGGGGTGATCGCCACCCAGCATCGCACCGATATCCGCTGCGGACCGCTCGGGCTCGATTTGCTCGGCAAGGGGTTTTCGGCAAGCGAGACGGTCGACATCCTCGTCGCTGGCAGCGAACATCCCAATCTTCGACAGTTCGCCGCAGTCGACAGGGACGGTCGGACCGCATTCTTCAATGGTCCCGATATCTCTTCCATCGCCACCGCGCATCAGGGCGACGGCTGTGTCTCGGTCGGCAATTTCATGGCCAACGACCAAGTCACGCACGCGATGGTGCGGGGCTACGAGACCGCGGCCGGCATGGCATTCGTGGAACGGCTGCTCGCTTCGCTCGATGCCGGTGTCGCCGCCGGGGGCGAGACGCAGCCGGCCATGGCCGCCGCGCTTCTTGTCGTCGACAAACACGCCTGGCCGCTGGTCGATCTGCGCGTCGATTTCGAACCCGAGCCTGCCACGAAGCTGCGCTCGCTGTGGCAATCCTACGAGCCGATCGTCGACCGGTTCATTACCCAGGTGCTGGAGCCGGCGACCCTCAAGCCGCTGATCAATTCAGCGCTTCAGGTCTGACGAAGACAAACCAACCGGCGGATCCGGAGGTCAAGGAACTGACCGTGACGCCGAAAGGAAGCGTGGCGCTCAGCCCATGCGCTCTGACGCGTAACTTCCCGGGCTGGGAGGGAACACGACCGTCCGGCTGCCGTTGATCAGAACGCGATGATGGATATGTGCATGAATTGCGCGGGCGAGAACCTGGGCTTCCACGTCGCGCCCGAGCGACACATAGTCCTCCGCGGACTGGGCATGTGTCACCCGCACCGTGTCCTGCTCGATGATCGGGCCTTCGTCGAGATCGGCCGTCACATAGTGTGCGGTCGCGCCGATGAGCTTCACACCGCGCTGGTAGGCCTGTTTGTAGGGATTCGCGCCTTTGAAGGACGGCAGGAACGAGTGGTGGATGTTGATGATGCGGCCCGACATCCGCTGACACATCTGATCGGACAGGACCTGCATGTAGCGCGCCAGCACGACGAGTTCCGTGCCGGTCGACTCCACGATGTCCATGATCCTTGCTTCCGCCTGCGGCTTGTTCTCCTTCGTCACGGGAATATGGTGAAAGGGAATGTCCTGATTGACCACGACTTTCTGGTAATCAAGATGGTTGGAGACCACGCCGACGAGATCGATGGGCAGGGCACCGATCCGTGAACGATAGAGGAGATCATTGAGGCAATGGCCGAAACGGGAAACCATCAGGAGCACCTTCATGCGCGTTTCCTGATTATAAAGCTCCGTTTCCATCGAGAACCGATCGGCAATCGGCTTCAGTCCCTCGCGCAAGTCCTCTTCCGTTTTTCCTTCCTCCGAAAGGAAGGAAATCCGCATGAAGAAACGGCCCGAGTTGAGATCGTCGAACTGTGAGCTGTCGACGATATTGCACGCCATATCCGCTAGGAAACCGGAAATCGCAGCGACGATGCCGCGCGTGGACGGGCAGGTGACAGTCAGGACGAAAGTCGTCAAATCGGATCTCCTCACGATGAGTGAAAGATCCCCGCGCCAGTCGACGCGGGGAAAGCGGCCACAAGGATGGTACGAGGACTAGATATCGAGCGTTGTTGCGTGTTCCCAACTCGTGAATTGGGCACAATAGGTGTTCCACTCGCTCGTCTTCAGCTTGAGGTAGGCGGCGGAAAACGCGGTGCCGAGTGCGGCCTGCAACGCTTCGTCCTTTTCGTATTCGCGCAGAGCGTCGAGCAGGTTGAGCGGCAGCTTCGGTGCATTCGTCACCGTGTGGCCGTCACGGTACATGTCTATGTCGTGGTGCGGCCCCGGATCGGCGTTGGAACGGAGGCCGGATAGGCCGGCAGCAATGATGATCGCCTGGAGGAGATAGGGGTTTACGGCCCCATCCGGCAGGCGCAGCTCGAAACGGCCGGGGCCGGGCACGCGCACCATATGCGTGCGGTTGTTGCCGGTCCAGGTGACGGTGTTCGGCGCCCAGGTCGCGCCGGAAATCGTGCGTGGCGCGTTGATGCGTTTGTAGGAGTTGACGGTCGGATTGGTGATCGCTGCCAGCGCCGAGGCATGTTTCATGATACCGCCGAGGAAGGTCTTTCCTTTGGCCGACAGCCCGAACGGCATGGCCTTGTCGGCAAAGGCATTCACTTTGCCGTCGAGATCCCAGACGGAAATATGAGCGTGGCACCCGTTGCCGGTCTTGCCCTGAAACGGTTTGGGCATGAACGTCGCGCGAAGGCCATGCTTTTCGGCGACCGACTTCACCATGAACTTGAAGAAGGAATGTTTGTCGGCGGTCTGGAGCACGTCGTCATATTCCCAGTTCATCTCGAACTGGCCGTTCGCATCCTCGTGGTCGTTCTGGTAGGGCTTCCAGCCGAGCTCCAGCATATAACCGCAGATCTCGGCGATGACGTCGTAGCGCCGCATCACCGCTTGCTGATCATAGCAGGGTTTTTCGGCGGTATCGAATTCGTCGGAAATCATCGATCCGTCGGGTGAAATCAGAAAGAACTCGGGTTCCACCCCGGTCTTGACGCGAAGACCTTGCTCGGCGGCTTCCGCAACGAGCCTCTTGAGCACGACGCGCGGCGCCTGCTCGACCGGCTCGCCGTCCATGATGCAATCGGCGGCAACCCATGCAACGTCCTTCTTCCAGGGTAGCTGGATGACGGACGACGGATCCGGTACGGCAAAGAGATCGGGATGGGCGGGCGTCAGGTCGAGCCAGGTCGCAAAACCGGCGAAGCCCGCGCCCTCTTGTTGCATGTCGGCGATGGCTTCGGCCGGCACGAGCTTGGCCCGCTGGCTGCCGAAGAGATCCGTGTAACTGATCATGAAAAATTTGACGCCGTTCTCCTTGGCGTAGCTTGCAAGGTCGAGTGTCACCGTGTTCCCCTTTTGGATTATCCAGACACTTTCATGAGGTGTCGCCGCCTGCCTTGGGAGGATCAGGCGGCGACGGGTAGAAACTGATTAGAACCCTCCCTTGCCCGGGATCCAGCTGGTGCCGGCCAGCGGCACCTGCGCCATGGCGGACGCCTCGATCGTGAGGGCAACGAGATCTTCAGGTTCAAGGTTATGCAAGTGGTTCTTGCCGCAGGCGCGCGCGATCGTCTGCGCTTCCAGCGTCATCACCTTCAGGTAGTTGGCAAGGCGACGGCCGGCGACAACCGGATCGAGCCGCTTCATCAATTCAGGATCCTGCGTCGTGATACCGGCAGGGTCCTTGCCTTCATGCCAGTCGTCATAGGCGCCAGCGGTTGTGCCCAGCTTCTGGTATTCCTCTTCCCAGTGCGGGTCATTGTCACCGATGGCCACGAGCGCGGCCGTGCCGATGGCCACGGCATCGGCGCCGAGCGCCAGCGCCTTGGCCACGTCGGCGCCCGAGCGGATGCCGCCCGAGATGATCAGCTGCACCTTGCGATGCATGCCGAGGTCCTGCAGCGCCTGGACGGCAGGACGGATGCAGGCAAGCGTCGGCATGCCGACATTCTCGATGAAGACGTCCTGGGTTGCCGCCGTGCCGCCCTGCATGCCATCGAGAACGACGACGTCGGCTCCGGCTTTCACGGCGAGCGCGGTATCGTAGTAGGGCCTGGCACCCCCGACCTTCACATAGATCGGCTTCTCCCAGTCGGTAATCTCGCGCAGTTCGAGGATCTTGATCTCCAGATCATCAGGACCGGTCCAGTCAGGATGGCGGCACGCCGAGCGCTGGTCGATACCCTTGGGAAGGTTGCGCATGTTGGCGACGCGGTCGGAGATCTTCTGGCCGAGCAGCATGCCGCCGCCGCCGGGCTTTGCGCCTTGGCCGACGACCACCTCAATGGCATCCGCGCGGCGCAGGTCTTTCGGATTCATGCCGTAGCGCGAGGGCAGGTATTGGTAGACGAGCGTCTGCGAATGGCCGCGTTCCTCATCCGTCATGCCGCCGTCGCCCGTCGTTGTCGACGTGCCGGCGATGGTTGCGCCGCGGCCAAGCGCCTCCTTGGCATTGCCCGAGAGCGCACCGAAGGACATGCCGGCAATGGTGATCGGCGTCTTCAACGTGATCGGCTTCCTGGCGAAGCGCGAACCGAGCACGACCGACGTGTCGCACTTCTCGCGATAGCCTTCCAGCGGATAGCGCGAGATCGAGGCGCCCAGAAACAGCAGGTCGTCGAAATGCGGCACCTTGCGCTTGGTGCCGGCGCCGCGAATGTCGTAGATGCCGGTTGCCGCCGCGCGGCGGATTTCCGCCAGCGTATAGTCGTCAAACGTCGCGGACTTGCGGGGAGGGGTGAGGGGGTTGTGATAGCTCATGGTTGTCCCTTGCCTCAATACGCGTCGGCATTGTCGATGTTGAAATTGTAGAGCTTGCGGGCGGAGCCGTAGCGCTTGAACTCTTCCGGCTTGACGCCGGTGACGCCGGCCTTCTCAAGCAGCTCTGCGAGCTTTTCCAAATGTTCCGGCCTCAGTTCCTTCTCGACGCAATCAGCCCCCAGGCTTTTGACGGTGCCGCGTACGAAGAGCTTTGCCTCGTAAAGCGAATCTCCCAAGGCATCGCCGGCATCGCCCAGCACGACGAGATGGCCCGATTGCCCCATGAAGGCCGACATATGACCGATGTTGCCGTGAACGACGATATCGATGCCCTTCATCGAGATGCCGCAGCGTGAGGCGGCATTACCCTTGATCACAAGCAGGCCGCCACGACCGGTGGCGCCGGCATACTGGCTGGCGTCGCCCTCGATGACGACGGTGCCGGACATCATGTTCTCCGCGACGCCGGGGCCGGCCGAGCCCTTGACGGTCACGGTGCCGCCGTCGTTCATGCCGGCGCAGTAATAGCCGACCGAGCCGCGGACTTCGACGCTGACGGGGCTGTCAATGCCAACTGCCACCGCGTGGCTGCCGCGCGGATTGACGATCTCGAAGGCGGTGTCATTTGCCCCTTTGGAAAGGGCGTGGAGGGCACTGTTCAGTTCGCGCAGGGGCGTTGTGGAAAGGTCAAATACAGGCATTTTAAGGCTTTCTCGGTTAGCCGATCACGCAGCTTTTTCGTGGTCCCAGAAGTACACGGTCGATGGCTCCGGCTCCCACACGCGGGCGTCCTCGATGCCCGGCAGGTTGACCAGCGCGCGGTACTCCGAACCGAAGGCAACATACTGGTCCGTCTCGGCCATCACGGCGGGCTTGCAGGCGATCGGATCGCGTACCACGCCGAAACCGGATTTCGTGCCGACGACGAAGGTGAAGAAGCCGTCCAGATCATCCAGCGCGCCTTCCAGCGCCTGGCCGAGATCCTTGCCCTTTGCCATCTCCGCCGTCAGGTAGGCGGCGGCCACTTCGGTGTCGTTCTGCGTTTCGAACGTCATGCCTTCGCGGATCAGTTCACGGCGCAGGTTGTTGTGGTTCGACAGGGATCCGTTGTGAACGAGGCACTGGTCGGCGCCGGTCGAGAAAGGGTGCGCGCCAAGCGTCGTCACAGCACTTTCCGTCGCCATGCGTGTATGGCCAATGCCATGGGTGCCACCCATCGAGCGCACGTCGAAACGGGCTACGACGTCCTTGGGCAAGCCGGTTTCCTTGTAGATCTCGATAGAGTCGCCTGCGCCCATAATCCGGATATCCGGACGGATCGATGCAATGGTCGCGCGCGTTGCGGCGATGGCATCGGCTGCCACTTCGATGACGGCATGCGTGCTCTTGACCGTCACCTTGGCATCGATGCCGGCGGATGCGAGCTCGTTGTCAAGAGCAAGGAAGTCCGTTTCGGGATGCGCTGACTGCAGCGTGACCTTGGCCCTTCCTTGTGCCGGCGTGCCGTAGATCGCGATACCGGCCGAATCCGGGCCGCGATCGGTCATTGTGATCAGCATATCCGAAAGCAGTGTTCCAAGCTGCGGTTCGAGGCTCTTGTCCTTCAGGAATAACCCAACAATGCCGCACATACGCGCCTCCATTTGTCTCGCTGACAAATGGCTACCACGCACATCACCCCATATCAACTGGCAGGAATAAATATTTCGTGTTAGGAAACTTTATCGTGCCGGTCGCGACTGTGTCGGGTAGCTGATAATCGAGATATAGCGTGCCGGAAGCTTCAGCAGTTCCTGAGGCCCATGCGGTGCGTCCGCGTCAAAGAAAAGGCTATCGCCTGCCTCCATCCTGAACACCTGGTCACCGTGGCGATAAGCGACCACCCCCTCCAGCATGTAGAGAAATTCCATGCCCTCGTGCTGGAAGGTCGGGAAGATGTCCGACTCGGTCGTGAGCGTGATGAGATAGGGTTCTACCGTCACGCCACTCGAATTGTTGTCGATATGGCCAAGCAGGCTGTACTGGTGGCCGGCGCGCGTGCCGCGGCGCTCGATGTTAACGCCTTCGCCGGCCTTGACGAAGGTGGCATTGCGCGGCTCTTCAAAGCCCCGGAAGAACGCGGTTAGGGGCACGCCGAGAGCCTTGGACAGAGACTGCAGGGTCGTCAGCGACGGTGAGATGTTGCCGTTTTCGATCTTCGAGAGCGCGCCGACCGACATGCCTGTCGCGGCAGCCAGATCGCCGCCGGTGATGCCGAGTTTCTTGCGATAGGCTCGGACCTCGTGACCAATCGCCATTTCCAGGTTCTTTTCGCGCGGTTCGCGTACCGCGTGCGGGTTCTGCGAAAGTGCATTCTGCGCCTTTTTCGAGATCTGCTTTTCGCTTGTCATGTCCCACCGCATTCTTCAGCCAAATATTCCCTACAGGAATACAGCGCTTATTCGTAGGAAAATCTTGCCCGTAGCGCCGTGGGTGTTTCGCCGAAACGTGCCTTGAAACTGGTCGACAGATGCGCAGCACCGGAAAAACCCGTGGCAAAGGCAATCTCCGCGACCGAAAGCGGGCTCTGCTCCAACAGGCGACGGGCATGGTCGAGACGGATATTGCGATAGGTTTGGAGGAAACCACCTGCCATGTGCACGGCAAACAGACGATCGAGATGGCGGACACTGATGCCCGCAAGTTTCGCCATGGCTGCACGATCGAGAGGAACTTCGATCGTAGCCTCCATTTTCTCAAGAACGGTCAAGAGGGCGGGGTGGTGCGTTCCGAACCGCTCGGGCAGGGACCCACGCTGTGGTGCGCCCGGTTCAGCCACGGCCGTATGCAGATACCAGTCACTGACCCGCCGCGAAAAGTGTGTGCCCATGCGTTCGCTGATCATGGCATGCATAAGATCGAGCGGCGCAATCCCGCCCGCGCAGGTGACCCTGTCCCCATCGATCACATATCGCGCGTGGCGCGGTGCAAGAGCGGGAAACGATTCCCTCAGCAGGCTGGCGTGTTCCCAGTGGATCGTAAAGTCTCGGTTGTCGAGAAGGCCCGCTGCCGCCAGAACATAGGCACCGCTCGAGATGCCGCCGATGCGAACACCTTTCCGTCCGAGACGCCGTAGAATGGGGTGGGCGTCCTCGACAGTACTCCAGTCCTTGGGGCCGCCCCCCGCGCAAACGAATACGGTGTGGCATGTCTCTCCCAGCGCGGCCAGTTCTGCGCATTCGACGGTCACGCCCGAGGAACTTGCGACCGGACGGCCGTGAAGCGAAAGCGGAAGGGCCTCATAGAGATCGAGCCCAGCGATGAGGTTTGCCGCCCGCAGCGGTTCCACGGCAGAGGCATAGGACATCAAGGCGAAGTTCTGCACGAGCAGAAATCCGATCCTTTGAGTTCTTTTGGTGTCGGCCGTGGTCATGGCCTGTTTCTATATCATTCTGTCCCTTTTTTGAAAGTACGATGTCGAAAGTGCGTTTACCCTCCGGCCTATGATCGTCGAGGCCTGACCATGCGCTATTCTGCTTTATCCATTCTCCTCAATGGGCTGACGGGCAACCGGTCCTGGCGCTCCGCCTGGAGGGATCCGCAACCCAAGACCCACTACGACGTGATTATTGTAGGCGGCGGTGGCCATGGGCTCGCGACGGCCTATTACCTGGCCAAAGAGTTCGGCATCACCAATGTCGCCGTGCTTGAAAAAGGCTATATCGGCTCCGGCAATGTCGGCCGTAACACGACGATCATCCGATCCAACTACCTGCTCGACGGCAACAATCCCTTCTACGAATTTTCCATGAAGCTCTGGGAAGGCCTGGAGCAAGACTTCAATTTCAACGCCATGGTGTCCCAGCGCGGCGTCGTCAATCTCTATCATTCCGACGCCCAGCGCGACGCCTATACGAGGCGTGGCAATGCGATGCGCCTGCATGGCGTGGATGCGGAGCTGCTCGATCGCGCCGCGATCAAGTCCATGCTGCCTTTCCTCGATTTCGACAACGCCCGCTTCCCGAT
Organism: Shinella oryzae; assembly: GCF_023038235.1. NCBI lineage: Bacteria > Pseudomonadati > Pseudomonadota > Alphaproteobacteria > Hyphomicrobiales > Rhizobiaceae > Shinella > Shinella oryzae. The sequence continues at coordinate 66,850 of NZ_CP081988.1, forward strand.
CCAAGGCGGCCTTATCCAGCGCCGCGGCGGCACGGTGCGACACGATGGCGTTGCCTGGGGGTACGCGCGTGGCGCCGACAGCCGTGGCGTCGATATCATCCAGAATTGCGAGGTGACGGGTATTCGTCGCGAGAACGGCCGCGTCACCGGCGTCGAGACCACCCGCGGCTTCATCGGCTGCGGCAAGCTCGGCCTTGCGGCGGCTGGCAATTCCTCGCGCGTTGCCGAGATGGCGGGCATGAAGCTACCAATCGAAAGCCACGTCCTGCAGGCCTTCGTTTCGGAGGGTCTGAAACCCTTCATCGATTGCGTGGTGACGTTCGGCGCCGGCCATTTCTACGTGTCCCAGTCCGACAAGGGCGGGCTCGTTTTCGGTGGTGACATCGACGGATACAATTCCTATGCGCAGCGCGGAAATCTTGCGACGGTCGAGCATGTCGCGGAGGCCGGCAAGGCGATGATCCCGGCACTGTCGCGCATCCGCGTCCTGCGCTCCTGGGGTGGCATCATGGACATGTCGATGGACGGCACGCCGATCATCGACAAGACGCCGACCGACAATCTCTACCTGAATGCCGGCTGGTGTTACGGCGGCTTCAAGGCCACGCCGGCCTCCGGCTTCTGCTTTGCCCATCTCATCGCCAAGGACGCGCCGCACCCCACGACGCGGCAGATGCGTATCGACCGTTTCGAGCGCGGCTATCTCATCGACGAAAAGGGCCAGGGCGCCCAGCCTAACCTTCATTAAGGATGCCACGATGGCCAGCCTCGTCACCTGCCCGCATTGCGGACCACGCCCGAAAGAAGAATTCACCGTCAGGGGCGCCGCGTTGCCACGCCCGGATCCTTACGCCTCACCGGAGGCCTGGTTCGATTTCGTCTATCTGCGCAATAACCCTCGCGGCGCCTATCGCGAATACTGGCATCACACATCCGGTTGCCGCCGCTGGCTGGTGATCGAGCGCGATACCGCGACCCATGAAATATACACGACCAGTGACGCCGCCGGCCACCGCGGCGAGGTGACCCCATGACGCCCTTTCGTCTTTCTTCCGGCGGCCTGATCGACCGTTCCAGACCGCTTTCCTTCTCCTTCGACGGCAAGGCGCTGAGCGGATTTTCGGGTGACAGCCTCGCCTCGGCGCTGCTTGCAAACGGTCGTCTCCTTGTCGGCCGCAGCTTCAAGTACCATCGTCCGCGCGGCATCCTCACGGCGGGCAGCGCGGAGCCGAATGCGCTGATGACGATCGGCCGAGGTGGACGCACGGAGCCGAACACCCGGGCCACTATGCAGGAGCTCTATGACGGCCTCGAAGCGAGCAGCCAGAACCGCTGGCCGTCGCTTGATTTCGACATCGGCGCCTTCAACAGCTTGTTGTCACCTTTTCTCAGCGCGGGGTTCTACTACAAGACCTTCATGTGGCCGGCAGCTCTCTGGGAGAAGCTGTACGAGCCTTTCATCCGTCGCGCTGCCGGTCTTGGGCGGGCAAGCTACGAGGCGGATCCGGACGGCTATGAAAAGGCTTGGATTCACTGCGACCTTCTCGTCGTCGGCGCGGGAGCGGCCGGTCTTGCCGCTGCCCTTGCCGCCGGCCGCGCCGGTGCGCGGGTTATTCTCGTCGACGAGCATTCGCGTTGCGGCGGCGGCCTGCTACCGGAAACGGTCCGTATCGGTGACGAGAGTGCGACGGAGTTCGTGGCGACGTCACTGGCGGAGCTTGCCTCGCTGTCAAACGTCACAGTGATGCCGCGCACCACGGTTTTCGGCTGGTACGACGGCAACGTCTTCGGTGCCGTCGAACGCGTGCAGAAACATGTACAGGCACCTCTGGAGCGGCTTCCCGTCGAGCGTCTCTGGCGCATCGTCGCCAAAAAGGCCCTCCTGGCGACCGGCGCTGAGGAGCGCCCGCTCGTCTTCGGCGGAAACGATATCCCCGGTGTGATGATGGCAGGTGCCATGCGCACCTACCTCAATCGCTACGCCGTCGCACCTGGCAAGCGGGTCGCGATCTTCACGACCAACGACAGCGGTTACGCGCTGGCACGCGATCTGGAAGCTGCCGGTGCAATCGACGTCATCATCGTCGACAGCAGGGCGGAAGCGGCGGATTTTCTGTATGCCGGCGCGGCGAAAATCATAAAGGGCGCTGTGCTCTCGGACGCGCACGGCGGAAAAAGCCTGTCGGCGATCACGATCATGCGTGAGGGGCGGACGCAAAGGCTTGCCGTCGATGCCCTGGCAATGTCGGGTGGCTTCAATCCTGTCATCAGCCTTGCCTGCCATCGTGGCGGCGGGCCGCAATGGGATGCCAAATCAAACGTCTTCCTGGCGCCGACCGGTCTCAAGGGGCTTACGCTTGCGGGTGCTGCGGCCAATGTCGATGGGATCGCCGCCTGCCTGCAGGATGGCTTTGCCAAGGGTGCCGAATGTGCCGAGGCTTTGGGTTACAGCGCCGCCCGCACGATCGCTCCCGCCGTAACCGACGACTTGGCCTCGACAGCTAAGCCGTTCTGGTCAATTCCGGGCGTGCGCGGCAAGGCCTTCGTCGACTTCCAGAACGATGTTCATCGCAAGGATCTCGGTCTCGCCGTTCGCGAAGGGTATGGCCATGTAGAGCTTGCCAAGCGTTACACGACGAACGGCATGGCTACGGATCAGGGCAAGCTCTCAAACGTCAACGCCATTGCAATGTTGGCGGAAGCGCGCGGTGTATCGCCGGGGGATGTGGGAACGACGACCTTCCGGCCGTTCTACAGCCCTGTTTCCTTCGGCGCTCTCACGGGTACTTCGCACGGCAAGCACTTCCAGCCGGTACGCAAGTCGCCGCTGCATGAATGGGCAAAGCGGAACGGCGCCGTCTTCGTCGAAACGGGCCTCTGGTATCGCTCGTCTTGGTTCCCGCGCGCTGGTGAAACGGCATGGCGCGAAAGCGTCGATCGCGAGGTTTTGAACATCCGCAAGAATGCCGGGCTTTGTGATGTATCCATGCTCGGCAAGATCGAGATCACCGGCACTGATGCTGCGGAGTTCCTGAACCGCGTCTATTGCAACGCCTTCCTGAAGCTTCCGGTCGGCAAGGCGCGCTATGGCCTCATGCTGCGCGAAGACGGCATGATCTACGACGATGGCACCACAAGTCGCCTGGACGAAAACCGCTACTTCATGACGACGACGACGGCCTATGCAGCGGGCGTGATGAACCATCTGGAATTCTGCGCGCAAGCGCTCTGGCCGGAACTGGACGTCCGCCTCGCGTCCGTCACCGACCAGTGGGCGCAGATGGCGGTTGCCGGCCCGAAGTCGCGCCAGATCCTTCAGGCGATTGTCGATACGGATATTTCCAACGAGGCTTTCCCGTTCCTGGCCGCTGCCGAGGTTTCGCTCTTCGGCGGTCAGGTTCGCGGACGGCTCTTCCGCATCTCCTTCTCCGGCGAGCTTGCCTACGAGCTGGCGGTACCGGCCGGCTATGGCGACAGCGTAGCCGATGCCATCATGCAAGCCGGCGCCGAACATGGTATCCAGCCCTACGGCGTCGAGGCGCTGTCGGTGTTGCGTATCGAGAAGGGCCACGTCACCCACAACGAAATCAACGGCACGGTCGTACCGGGTGATCTCGGCTTCGGCCGCATGGTTTCGACCACAAAGACCGATTTTATCGGCAAGCGGATGCTGGAACGGGAAGGCCTAAATGCGCCGGACCGGCCGCAGCTCGTCGGCATCATGCCGCTCGATCCCGCAACGGGCTTCCGCACCGGTTCCCACATCCTCGCAAAGAATGCCGAGGCCACGCTGGAGAACGACCAGGGCTACATCACCTCGAGCTGCTACTCGCCGCATGTCGGCTCCACCATCGGTCTTGCGCTGATGCGCCGCGGGCGGGAACGGCATGGCGAGGAGATCATGGTCTGGAACGGTCTGCGCGGCGAGTTCACGCCCGGACGAATCTGCGCTCCGGTGTTTTTCGACACAGCAAATGAAAAACTCCACGCCTGATTGAAGGAGAACTGGATGTCAGCCTATCGTGTCACGCAGCGCGCCGCCCTGGCCGATCGCAGGCCCGTCGTGCGCACCGGTGTCAGCCTGGAAGCCCTAGCCACGGGCACGGTCCTGCATCTTCTGGCGCGTTCGAATACCGGCTTGCCGGAGATCATCGGCGACGCCGCCCTTTCGGGCCTCTCGCTTCGCTCCGTATCGGTCGGGCAATGGTTTGCCGTAGGCCCGGTCGCTCTGCGGTATGAGGATCTCGACGCAATCGAACAAAAGCTGAAGCCGGTGGCGGACGTCGTCGACCAGAGCCATGGGCGCGTTGGCATCCTCGTGCGCGGCCCGCAAGCGACCCACGTCCTCGCCAAGGGTACGGCTATCGACCTGGCGGATGCTACGTTTCCGGTCGGGCAGTCGACTACGGCACTTATCGGCCATATCGCAGCACATATCACCCGCACGGAACAGGACGCGTTCGAACTCCTCGTGCTGCGTGGCTTTGCCGAAAGCCTGTGGGATGATCTCGTCCGAATGAGCCTCGAGTTCAGCTAGGCGATCGCCGACCGAAGGTATGCGCGCGATGTCCATTATCGATAGGAAGCAGGTTACCGCCGTGAAATCCGTGACCCCAGCGCTCCAGGCAGAAGCGGGTGACAATCGGCTGATTATCGCGTTACGCGGCAGTCCGAACAGAGATTGCAATTCACCTACCGGCGCATTAAACTCGCAAAAAGGAGAACAGGTTCGTTCCCTAAATGGATGGCAAGGAAGCCTCTGACCGCATCGCAATGCGGCGGGGCTTTTTTTGTGCTTTTTTCCCAGGGCGTTGGATATGATGAAAGACGAGTGGCAGGTCGGGGTTCTCTTTTCGCGGCGGGGTGTGACGTCCGCGGTGGAGATCTCCATGGCGAATGCGACGATGCTGGCGATCGATGAGGTCAATGCATCGGGTGGTCCGCTCGGAAAGCCTCTGAAATCCGTCGCGTACGATCCTCAATGTTCACCGAAGAAATATCGGGAACTCGCGGGGCGGTTATTATCAGAGGATGGAGTCAAGACGATCTTTGGGTGTTACATGTCTTCTTGCCGCAAGGCGGTCCTCCCGGAGATCGAAGCCTATCGTGGGCTTCTCTTCTATCCTACCTTCTACGAGGGCTTCGAGTACTCCTCGCGATGCTTTTACAGTGGAGCGGCATCGAACCAGAGCGCAATTCAACTCGCCCAGTTTCTGATGGCCAAATACGGCACACGGTTCGTGCTGGTCGGCTCCAACTATGTTTTTCCGTACGAGTACAATCGCGTCATCACGGACTTGGTGACGCAATCGCGCGGAAAGATTCTTGACGAAATTTACGTGCCGATGGACGCGGAACCGAAGGATTTCGAGCGCGTCATGAAAAAGATCGCAAAACATTCTCCTGATGCCGTGATTTCAACTGTCGTCGGGGAAGGCGCAAAGATGCTCTACGAAGCATATGCCGATGCAGGCTTCGATCCCTCCAGTATGCCGATAGCAGCGATGTCTACCAGCGAGGCGGAGATCCAGACAATGCGTCCGGGTGTGGCGGAAGGCCACCTGACATCCTCGCCGTTTTTTGAAACGCTCGGAACACCTGCCGCGCAAAAATTTGTCAAGGCTTATAAAGCCCGCTTCGGTGCGGATGAACCCGTAACAGCCTCTGCCGAGGCGGCTTACTTCCAGGTGCATCTCTTTGCTAAGGCACTGGAAATAGCAGGCACGGACGATCCCGACGAAATTGCGCGTGCTCTCGGCGGCCTTGAAATCGATGCGCCGCAGGGTCTCGTCAAGATCGATGCCACCAATCATCATGCGGAGCTCTGGCCGCGGATCGGCCGTGTGAACAAACTCGGAAAGTTCGACGTGGTGTGGGAATCTCCATACCGGGTCAAGCCCGACCCGTATTTCGTCGCGCCGTTGCTCGACGACTGGACGAACGAACGTCTCGCGCTGAAAGCATAGGAAGGTAGACCGTGGCCATCCAAGTATTGCGAGATTTGCGCGGATTGCTGATCCAGGTGATCCATGCGCCCGACACGGAAGGAAAGGCGTTGGTGGAGCATCTCCACCGGATGGGCTGCAAGTGCGAGGCGACCTGGCCCTTGCCCGAGGCGATCAATCCGAATGCAAACGTTGTGTTCATTTCCGTGGACCAGGAAAGCCGGCGGCAGATCCTGAAACTGTGCAATGTGACACAGCGTATCCCGCCCACCCTGATCGCGGTGACGTCCTATGAAGATCCCGGCACGCTTCAGGTCGTGCTCGAATGCGGCGCCCTTGCCGTGGTGGAGCGACCGATCCGCCCTTTCGGGCTTTTGACGAACCTCACGATCGCGCGTTCGCTCTGGATCGAGCGCCAGGAGGCGAGTAAGCGGATGCGCAAGCTCGAACGGAAGCTGGCCGGCAACAACAAAATTCTTAAGGCCAAGGAAATCCTGATGGAGACGCAGGGGTTGGACGAGCACGACGCCTACGATACCATCCGCCAGCAGGCGATGGCCAAGCGCATGCCGATGGATGAGCTGGCCGCCGCCATTATCAACGCGCATGAACTGTTGACAGTGCGGATCAACCCCAATAAGAATAAAAGCTAGAGATAAGTTCTCGGTATTATTGCGACTTTCGACAGTGGCGTTGTTGGTCGCGCGGCAGTGTAGCCCGTCCGTTCGGTGTTCCGAGCGACGGGTTTTTTGTTTTACGGCGTCCTGCGCCGGAGACGGTCAGGGTTGACCAGAACCAGCCACCGGGCTGCCCGCAGGGGCGCCACACCATCTTCCTTCAACACAGTGAACTCCCAACAAGGAGCCGCCATGCTGCGCGTCGAATCCATTCTTGGCAGTATTTCCGATCCCCAGATGGCGGAGCGCGTGCATCACGTCTCCCATCACGGGCATGTGGAATTCCTGGAGGTTTCCGGCGACGACCTCGAAAGGCGGCGCTTGATGAAGACGACCGGAACCGGCCTGACCGTCGCCATTGCGCTGCCAAGGGACCAAAAGCTCTTCGACGGAGCGGTCCTCCACCTGGAGAAGAAGCAGGCCGTGGTCGTGCGTTCGGGCCAGCAGCGCTGGCTGCGCTTCGTGCCGACGAATGCCGAGGCCGCGCTTGAGCTCGGCTATCATGCGGGAAACCTGCACTGGCGGGTCAAGTTCGACGGAGAGGCCCTGCTCGTCGCGCAGGATGGCGCGGCACAGACCTATACGGATCGTATTGCACCTCTCCTTTCCTCCGGCCGCGTCAGCGTCACGGAGGTTGCCCCGTCGTGACCGTCAATTCGGCCAGCCTGCTCTTGCTCCTGCAGCATGCGGACAGTGCCTTTCCGTCCGGTGGTTTTGCCTTTTCGCAGGGATTGGAGGCTTCGTCCCTGCATGCGGGAAAGATCGGCCGGCTCGATTTCGAGCATTATCTTCGCAACCAGCTGACCCATCGATGGGCGACGGCGGATCGTGTCGCGTTGTCGCGCGCTCATCGCCTCGCCGACGACAAGGAGGCGACCGTCCGTCTTGATCGAGAGGTCGAGGCATCGAGTACGATCGACATCTTTCGCGCCGCCTCGAAGCGCAACGGCATGGCCTTCCTGACCGCCCACCGTCGCCTTGGCTCGCAGCCTGCAGCTGACTACACAGTCTTCGTGCGGGACGGAACCGCACTGGGGCACCTGCCCGTTGTGCAGGGCCTTGTCTGGAGCGGCCTTGGCATGAGCGAGGCGGATGCGACGGTGGTCAGCGGCTATCAATGCGCGATGTCGCTCGCGACGGCGGCGGTGCGGCTTGGCATCCTGGGGGCGATCGAAGCGCAGGCAGCGCTCGGCCGTCTGCTGCCCGTCATCGAAGACCTGGCGCGCACGCCAGTAGAAGACGACGAGCCGCTGTCCACTTTTACCCCCCTCAGCGAACTGGCCGTGTTGGTGCACGAGACGTCCGGCCAGCGCCTTTTTTCAAGCTGAGAATGCCTTTCCTCTGCCGAAATCGTTTGAACCCGAGGTGATCAAAGATGCTTCTAACACCCACTGAACTTGAACGGCTCACGATCTACACGGCAGCGGAGCTTGCCCGCAAACGGCGCGCCAAAGGCCTCAAGCTCAACTATCCCGAAACGGTGGCCATCATTTCCGACGAAATTCTAGAAGGGGCAAGGGAAGGGCGGTCGGTCGCGGAAATGATGGCGTTGGGATCGCAGATCCTGACACAGGACGACGTGATGGACGGCGTCGCCGGCATGCTCCCCATGCTGCAGGTCGAGGCGACATTCCCGGATGGCACGAAGCTCGTAACGATCCATGAGCCGGTGCGCCCGGTCGCGGGAAAACCAGCCCACTCCCTCGAGCCCGGCCGCCTGCTCGTCGACGACGGCGAAATCGAGCTCAATGCGGGCCGGTCGAATCGGAGCCTGAATGTTGTCAATACTGGCGACCGGCCTGTCCAGATCGGCAGCCACTATCATTTCTTCGAGGTCAACAGGGCGCTGGATTTCGACCGTGAAGCGGCTTTCGGCATGCGTCTCGATATTCCGGCCGGCACGGCCGTGCGCTTTGAGCCCGGCCAGGAAAAGGAAGTCGCGCTGACCGACTTCGGCGGCGAGCGTGTTCTGTCAGGCCTCAACGGCCTCACGAACGGTTTTGCCGGCGACGAGGAAACCAGAAGAAGGGCACTGGCCAAGGCGCGTGACGGCGAATTCCGGGGAGCATAGACGATGGTGAAGATCAGCAAACGTGACTATGCCGCCATGTACGGTCCGACCACCGGCGACGGCGTGGTTCTCGGCGATACGACGCTGGTGGCGGTGGTGGAAAAGGACCACGCTGTCTACGGCGACGAATGCCTTCATGGTGGCGGCAAGACCCTGCGCGACGGGGCCGGCTTGGCTGCCGGTGTTACCAGCGCGGAAGGTGCGCTCGACTTCCTTCTTTGCAACGTCGTCGTCATCGACGCCGTCCTGGGTATCGCCAAGGGGGATCTCGGCATTCGCGAGGGCAAAATCGTCGGCTTCGGCAAGGCCGGCAATCCGGCCATCATGGACGGCGTCGATCCGCGCCTGATCGTCTCGGCGGCGACCACGGTACGCGACTGCGAGGGCCTCATCGCAACGGCCGGCGCGATCGACGTGCATGTGCATTTCGACAGCGCGCAACTCTGCGAGCATGCGATCTCCTCCGGCATCACCACCATGCTCGGCGGATCGCTCGGCCCGATTACCGTCGGTATCGACTGCGGCGGGCCCTTCAATGTCGGAAAGATGCTGCAGGCATCGGAGCAATGGCCGATCAACTTCGGCTTTTTGGGGCGCGGCAATTCCCACAAGCCGGCCTCGCTCGTCGAGCAGCTGAAGACCGGGTGCCTCGGGCTCAAGCTCCACGAGGACTGGGGCACGATGCCGGCGGCGATCGACACCTGCCTCAGCGTCGCAGATGAACTCGATTTTCCGGTCCAGATCCATACCGATACACTGAATGAATCCGGCTTCCTCGAAGACACGCTTGCGGCGATCAGGGAGCGGACCATCCACATGTACCATACCGAAGGCGCAGGCGGGGGCCACGCGCCCGATATCATCCGCGTCGCGGGCGTGCCGTGGTGTCTGCCGTCCTCCACCAATCCGACGAACCCCTACACGATCAACACCTTCGACGAACATCTCGACATGACGATGGTGTGCCACCATCTCAACCCGGCAATCCCGGAAGACGTGGCCTTCGCCGAAAGCCGCATCCGCGCGCAGACGATCGCCGCCGAGGACATCCTGCACGATATCGGCGCGATCTCGATGCTCGGTTCGGACAGCCAGGGCATGGGCCGCATCAACGAGGTCATCTGCCGTACCTGGCAATTAGCCGACAAGATGAAGAAACAGCGCGGCCGCCTGCCGGAGGAAACGACCCGGTTAGGGGACAACGAGCGCATCAAGCGTTACATCGCGAAATATACGATCAACGCGGCACGCACCTTCGGCATCGACAGGTTCGTCGGCTCCCTCGAAGACGGCAAGATGGCCGATATCGTCATCTGGCGGCCGGCCTTTTTCGGCATCAAGCCGGAGCTTGTCATCAAGGGCGGCTTCATTGCCTGGGGCGCGATGGGCGACAGTGCCGCTTCCCTGATGACCTGCGAGCCGCTCCTGCTGCGCCCGCAATGGGGCGCCTTTGGCGGCGCGAAGAACGCGCTGTCCGCCTGCTTCGTCAATCCGCTTGCCATCGAGGCGGACCTTGGCGGACACCTCGGCATGAGCAAAGCGCTGCTGCCGTCCGTCGGCACGCGACGGCTCACGAAGAGGGACATGCTGCACAACGATGCATGCCCGGACATCCGCGTTGACCCGCAGACTTTCGATGTCTTCGTCGATGGGGATCTGGCGACCTGCGAGCCGGCGCGCGAGCTGCCTCTGACCCAGCGCTACATGTTGAGGTGATACGATGAACGCTCATATCCAGTCAAAGACAAGCGCCGTCACCCGGGTCGGCGCGGCCCGGATCGGGATCGGCGGCCCGGTCGGATCGGGAAAGACCGCACTCATCGAGCGGTTGATTCCCGCCTTCGCCGGGCGCGGCATCCCGATCGCCATCGTCACGAACGATCTCGTCACCGCCGAGGATGCCGAGCGCCTCCGGCGTTCAGGGCTGATCGATCCGAAACGCGTCGCTGCGGTCGAGGCGGGCGCGTGTCCGCACACGGTGATCCGCGAGGACCCGACGCTCAACATCGCCGCCGCCGATGAGCTGGAAATCGCCTTTCCGGACGCCGAGTTGATCATCATCGAAAGCGGCGGCGACAACCTCGCCTCCACCTTCTCCCTCGATCTCGTCGACTGGTGGATGTTCGTCATCGATGTCGCGGGTGGAGACGATATCCCCCGCAAGAATGGTCCCGGCCTGATGAAGTGCGACCTCCTTGTCATCAACAAGACGGATCTGGCGCCGCATGTCGGCGTGAACCTCGACAGCATGGTGGCGGATGCGCGGAAAGCGCGGGGCGACAAGCCGATCGCCCTGACAAACTGCCGGGCCGACGAGGGCGTGGAGGCGATCGTCGATCTCGTCGCCACGCAATTGCTCTTCAAATGACGCGGCACTGGTCTCCCCCCGACCCTGCGAGCCTTCCGAAGGATGCCGGTCTCGATTCACGGACCGGGCGCTTCGAGCTGAGCTTCAACCGGCATGGCGATGTGACACGGATCGGCAATCAGTTCGTCTCCTATCCGTTCCACTTCACCCGGCCGTTCGCGCTTGACGGCGACATTCCGGCGTTGCTCACCGCCTATCAGCAATCCTCGTCGGGTGGCCTTTACAGGGGCGACGTTCTGCGCACGCGCCTGACGATTGGCGCGCAGGCGGCGGCGCATGTCACCACCCAGGCGGCAAGCGTGGTGCATGACTGCCAGGGTCGCGCGGCGACGCAGGAAGCGCTCATCGATGTGGGACCAGATGCGTTTATTGCCTATACACCGGACCCGCTTGTCCTCTTCCCGGGAGCATCCATCGATACGCACATTGCAGTGGATATGCATCGCGATGCGGTCGTCTTGCTCCAGGATGCATTCGCCTGGCACGATCCCTCCGAGAAGGGCCGCCGTTTCGATAGGATCGAGAGTGGCGTCAGCGTCCATACACCGGACGGTGGGCTTCTCGTCAGGGAACGGTTTTCCATCACGGGCGACGGACTTGCCACCGCCTTTGCCGGGTCCAGGAACTGGCAGACCGTCAGCAACTTTCTCCTGCTCGGCCCGCAAGACCGGCTGCCGGACCGTGAGCACCTGCGCAGAGAACTCGAAACGGAGGACGCGCTTGCCGGCATCAGCGCGTTGCCCGGCGGGATGGGCTGGTGTGTGCGCTGCCTTTCGACCAATGCACGGGCGGCAAAGCAGCTCGCCTCCACCCTTTTCGGTTCCGCCGTCATGGCCAGGTTCGGCACGCCACCGGCACCGCGGCGCAAATGACGTGCCGCGCCAGATATCAGCAACATCCTAGAAGGGACATTCCATGACAAGGCGCATTCTCTCCACCGCGGCAACGGTTTTCGGCCTCGCCGCCTTTCCGCGGCTGGCTCTTGCCCATACGCAGGGAACGGGCAGCTTTAGTTTCGTTCACGGCCTTGCGCATCCGGTAGGCGGTCTGGATCACCTGATGGCCATGGGGCTCGTCGGGCTTCTCGCCTGGCAGATGGGCGGCGCCTATCGCTGGCAGCTGCCTGTGCTTTTCGTGTCCGCCATGGCACTCGGCGGTGTGCTGGGCATTGCCGGCGTCGGCGTACCGATGTTTGAGCTTGGTATCGCCCTGTCCGTTGTGCTGCTCGGTGCAATGCTTGCGTTCGGCGCGCGCCTGCCCGCAGTGGCTTCGGTCGTGCTCGTCGGCGCCTCCGCGATCTTTCACGGCTACGCCCATGGCGCGGAAATGCCCTCCGCGGCCGATGGTGACTCCTACGCAGTCGGCTTCCTCCTCGCGACGGCTCTTCTCCATGCAGGCGGTCTGGCGATCGGTTTCCTCACGAAGGCAGCCGGGCCGATGCCGGCGCGGCTGATCGGCGGTTTTTCAGCGCTTGTCGGCCTCGGCCTCGTCTTCGGCATTGCCTGAGCAAAACAACCGGCGGGAGATGTCTTCCGCCGGCTCGCCGTTCAGCTGACCGTCAAGCGGAAGTAAAGCTCCGAAAGCCGCGCGGGCAAGTCCGAGACACGCTGAACGAGGGAGGTATTGCGCCGGCCGAAAATGCGGCTGGCGGAGCGGTCGGCATGCTCGCCGAGCGCGATGCAGAAGAGGTCCAGCCCCCGGTCGCGACCCTGGGCAACCGCATGGCGCGCATCCTCGATGAGATAGTCGGGGTCGGTCACGTCACGGTCGGACGGCTCGCCATCGGTTATGACGAGCAGGACCTTGCGAAATGCGGATTGCGACGCTAGCCCGACAGAGACGTGTCGCAACGCTGCGCCCATGCGGGTTGAAAGGCCAGGGGTGAGGCCAGCAAGGCGCTCCGTCACGGGGCCGAAACCCTCCTGAAAATCCTTGATCGTGGCGAGGCGTACATTCTCCGGCCCGTCGGAGGAAAAGCTGTACACGGCGAAGCGATCGCGCAGCCTGTCAAGCGCTTCGGCGAACAGGCCCGTTGCCAGAGCCGCCGTTTCGAGGATCGTCGCGCCGCCCGGGGCGACCGCCGCTTCCGTCGATTGCGAACTGTCGATCAGGACCGTCAACGCCACGTCGCGCTCAATGCGGCGCTTCACGGAGTAGATGCGCGGATCGGGTGTCTGTCCGCTCGCCCTGGCGATCATGGTTTCGACCAGCATGTCGAGGTCGATATCGTCACCTTCCATGCGCCGCCGCCCGCGTTGCGGTCGCCCCATCCGGGCACGGCGGACCAGCGCCGCGATCCGTTCGGCTTCTCGGCGGCGCTCGCCCATCGCGCGGTCAAGCCAGTTGGGGGCGGCAATCGTTGGAACGGTGGCAGCGCGAACGCTTGCCTCGGCAAGCGCGTCGGAATGCAGCCGATAATCCCACTCCCGGTAGACGCCGAGAACCGGCCCCCTGTCATCCTCTTGATCTGCGGGCTGGTGCCTTGCCGATCCAGTCTCGGTCCCGGGCTCGTCTTCGGCATCGTCGGCCTGTTCGATGCGCGCACCTTCGAGCACGATCTCCTGTGGGTCGGGTTCATTTTCCTCGCGCTCGTCCATGTCGAAAAGACCGACGCCGTCGTCGCGATAGATCGGCTCCACGATGTAGGATTTCGCGTCGAATGGAATGCGCATCTGGCCGAGATCGTGCCCGAGCACGCGCGCTATCGTTTCGCAGAAAGACTGGTCTTCCGGCGTCTCGGCAAAGGCCGCCTCGAACAACGCGCGTCCCTTGCCGACCCATTGATCGTCGTCGTTGAAGGATGGATCGGCCAGCGCCCGCGCAAGGCGTGCCATGAGGGCACCGGCAGAGCGCGCGTTTGTCGCTGCCGCCGTGTGGAATGGGAGGAAGAGCGAACGGAGGCCGGAAAAATCCCGGATGGCAAGGCGTTCGACCCGGGCGTCTTCCAGCAGCGATACGAGCGCCATCTGCAAGGGCTTCATCCGGCCGGGCGAAAAACGCCGCGTCGTGAAGCGCTGGTGGCAGAGGGCGTGCACTGCGGCCGCCTCGAAATAGGCCGGTGACCGGTCCCTGGACATCGGCGGGGCGAGGTCCGGCATGAGGATGACGGGGCCGGCGAGGCGTGTTCTTGCCGATGCCCGCCGGGTCTCGGTGACGACGGGCTGGACCATCAGGTCACGGGCGAAGAGGGCGCGGGCAAGGTAGGACAGCCGCTCCCGGTGCGCGTCGAACCGCACGGCCCCTTCATGTGCGGCAAGACGATGACGGGCAGCCGGATCGTCAAGGGCGAAGTAGCGCAGCCGGCTACGGCGGTCGGCGGGATAAAGCCTGACGGCGTCCTCCGCCCAGCCGGGGATGTCGCTCGCGTCCAGCCGGTCGAGGAGAGGCGAAAGACTGGAGGCAATCGCGCCGGTTGCTTCCGGCGCCCGCACGCAGACCGCGGCAAGGCCGGCCAGCAGCGCCTGCCATTTCCGGCCGTCCTCGCAGAAGACCAGCTTTCCGGTGATGGCCTCGATGAGGTCGCCGGCCGCCCGGGCGCCGCTTTCATGGCAGAGGATGCGGACCGCATCCGTAAGCGCCGGAAGGCAGGAGCCGGGCGTCTGCGGCAGGATGCGAGCCTGCAGCATCCACAGAGCGCGCAGCAGTCGGGGGCCGGCATTGACCCGGTAAAGCTGCAGGATACCGGCCCTCCACGCTGCGGCTTCCTCCGCCGACAGGTGCGGTGATATTCTCCGGCTGGCAAAGCGGTAGGCGTCCAGGATATCCGGCCGGTCGCGAAGTTCCCGCTCGATCGGGTCCATCGTATCCGTCCCGCCTGTCTGCTCGGAGGCTAGAGGCATGCGGCCACGACCGAGCGCAGCGCACCGCGAATGTCGACGTCGTCGGTCAGCGGCGATACGATGGCGAGGTCGCAGGCGTCCGCCGGCGCGATGCCACGCGCAATCAGCCGTCCCGCCCGGATGAGCGTACGGGTCGATGCCCCCTCATCGAGCCCCTTGCCGGCCAGGTTTCGCGAGGCCGCGGCGATGGCGACGAGCCGCTTGGCAAGGTCCTCGTCTATGCCGGCCTCGTTCGCGACGATCGCGCGTTCGAGCGTGGCATCCGCATAGGTTAAATCGATGGCGGCGAAACGTTGTTTGGTGGATTCCTTCAGGTCCTTGACGGCGCTCTGGTAGCCGGGATTGTAGGAGATCACCAGGAAGAAGTCGGGATGCGCCGCGACGAGCTCGTTGCGTTTTTCCAGTGGCAAGACCCGGCGCTGGTCGGTGAGGGGATGGATGACGACGGTCGTGTCCTGTCTGGCCTCCACGATCTCATCGAGATAGCAGATGGCGCCGCCGCGAACGGCCTGGGTCAACGGCCCGTCCTTCCAGACCGTGTCGCCGCCCTCGAGCAGGAAGCGCCCCACGAGATCGGCCGCGGTCATGTCTTCGTGGCAGGCGATCGTCACGAGTGGCCGGCCGAGCTTCCAGGCCATGTGCTCGATAAAGCGCGTCTTGCCGCAGCCCGTCGGCCCCTTCAGCATCAACGGCACGCGTTCGGCATAGGCGGCCTTGAAATAGGCCGTCTCGTCGCCGGTGGGGGCGTAAAAGGGCTCCTGCGTGATTGCGTATTGATCGAGGCTCATGCGTGTCTTCCGATACGGTCGCGCCTTCCCTGAAAGCCCGCGCCGGCAACCGGGCGCAGGAAGTTCCGAGCAGGGAACGCAAATCAGGTGGCGCGTCTCAGCGATGACCTGAGGCGATTTTCGTCGGAATGCCTTCGATCGGGCAATCCTCGACCCCCGGCGCGCTGCGTGTCATGGCTTCGACCATGTCGCGGGTACCCTCCGGATCGTTCGTCCATTTGCGGTAGAATTCGAAGGGAAGGGCGCAGGTGCCGCGCGGATCCTCGCCGGAATTGATCATGCCGGTGTAGCCACGATGCAGCAGCTTGTAGAGATGGTTCTGGCCCTGTCCCTTGGCGCGAGCCTCGCGGATCAGCGGGATCGACAATTGGGCGAACTGGATGCCCATCTCCTCGGTGCCGCACTCGCCGAGCGTCCGGCCATCGAAGCCGACGATCGCGGAATGGCCGAAATAGGTGTAGACACCATCGAAACCGGCGGCGTTGGCGACAGCGACATAGCTGTTGTTGGCCCAAGCCATGGCTTTCGCCATGACGATCTGCTGTTCCTTGGCGGGATACATATAGCCCTGGCAACGCACGATCAGTTCAGCGCCCTTCATCGCGCAGTCGCGCCAGATTTCCGGGTAGTTGCCGTCATCGCAGATGATCAGGCTGATCTTCATGCCCTTCGGCCCTTCCGAGACATAGGTGCAATCACCGGGATACCAGCCTTCGATCGGCACCCATGGCATGATCTTGCGGTATTTCTGGACGATTTCGCCCTTGTCGTTCATCAGGATCAGCGTGTTGTACGGGGCCTTGTTCGGATGATCCTCATGGCGTTCACCGGTCAGGGAGAAGACGCCCCAGCATTTGGCCGTGCGGCAGGCCTCGGCGAAGATTTCCGTCTCCTCGCCGGGGATCTGGGACGCGGTTTCGTACATCTCCTTCGGATCGTACATGATCCCGTGGGTCGAGTATTCAGGAAAGATCACGAGATCCATGCCGGGCAGGCCCTGCTTCATGCCGACGACCATGTCGGCGATCTTGCAGGCATTGGCGAGGACCTCCGACCTGGTGTGAAGGCGCGGCATCTTGTAGTTCACGACCGCGACGCCGACGGAATCGCTGGTCGAGACGATGTCTCCATGTTGCATGCTGGTGCCCTTTCCTCTTGTGAAAAACTAGACGGCGATGTGACGATGGATGAGCTCGTCCGTGAGGCCTTCGATCGATCCCGTTGCGACCGCGCGGCCTTTTTCCAAGAGCGCGAAATGGTCGCCTGCCTTGCGCGCGAAGGCGACGTTCTGCTCCACGAGCGCGATGGACAGGCCTTCCTCCCGGTTCAGCCGGATGATGACGTTCTGGATATCCTCGACGATATTGGGCTGGATGCCTTCGGTGGGCTCGTCGAGAAGCAGGATCGAGGGTTTTGCGGCAAGGGCTCTCGCAATCGCGAGCTGCTGCTGCTGTCCGCCGGAGAGAAGGCCGCCGGGCCTGTCCATGTTGTCCTTCAAGTAGGGAAACAGCTCCGGCACCAGTTCCGGGATCTTCCGTCCCGACGGCGAGGCAAAGCCTCCCATCAGGATGTTCTCGCGCACCGAAAAATCCGGAATGATCTGGCGACCCTGCGGGACATAGGCAATGCCGGCGCGGGCGCGGCGATGCGTCGGCTCCGATGCAAGGTCCTGCCCTTTGAGCATGATGCGTCCGCTCGACTTGACGGACAGTCCCATGATCGTCTTCAGAAGCGTCGTCTTTCCCGTGCCGTTCCGTCCGACGATTGCCGTTATCTTGCCGTCCGGAATCCTTACGGTCAGGTCATGCAGGGCGTGGCTGCGACCATAGAAACTGTTGACCCTCTCAAGTTCCAACATCACACGATCCCCTTCGATCCGAGATAGGCATCGCGCACGGCCTGGTTCTTCTCGATATCTTCGACGTTGCCTTCGGCAAGCACCTTGCCGAGATGCATCACGGTGATGCGATTGGCGATTTCCTTGACGAAGGCCATGTCATGCTCGACGACCACAAGCGTGTGGGCGCCGCGCATCTGCTTGATGATCTCGGCCGTCTTCATTGTCTCGGCCTCCGTCATGCCGGCGGTCGGCTCATCGAGCAGGATGACCTTCGGCTTCTGCGCGATCAGCATGCCGAGCTCCAGCCATTGCGTTTCACCGTGGCTCAGCGTTCCGGCCTCGGCGCTCTGCCGGTCGGCGAGGCCGACGAGATGAAGGATCTCGTCCGTGCGCCGTCTCGCCGCGCCCGGCAGGGCAAAGCGCAGGTTGGCGAAGACGCCGGGGTTCGGCGATGCCGCCACTTCCAGGTTCTGGCGCACCGTCAACTCGCGGAACACGCTCGGGATCTGGAATTTGCGCCCCAGGCCGGCACGGGCGATGGCGTGCTCGGGAAGGCCGGTAACGGCAGTATCGCCGATATAGACGCGGCCCGCCGTCGCCGGCGTCTTGCCGGAGATGAGGTCCATCAGCGTGGTCTTGCCGGCGCCGTTCGCGCCGAGCAGGACGCGCAGTTCGCCGGCATCGACGACGGTCGAGACGTTGTCGACGGCCCTGAAGCCCGAGAAATCGACGGTCAGGCCGTCAATGGTAAGACTTGCTGTGCTCATGGCTGCCCCCTTAGTTTGCGCGGGCCGGCGCGGTCTCGCCGGCATCCGCCTGCCGCCCCTTGGGGGCGGGCGTGCGCACCAGGAGATCGCCGAGACGGTTGATGAGGCCGGCAATGCCGCGCGGCAGGAACAGGACGGCGAGGACGAAGGCAAGGCCCATGACCACCTTCCATGCCTCGACGAGTTGCGGTGTTTCGCTGACCGTCGCCTCGATCATGTTGATGAGGATCGCGCCGATGCAGGCACCGAGCAGGGAATTGCGCCCGCCGACGGCAGCCCACACGACCATGGTGATGGAGAAGGCAAGATCCATGAAGGTCGGCGAGGCGAACTCTGCGGCGACGACGTAGAGCATGCCGGCATAACCCGCGATCGCCGCCGAGACGCAGAAGAAGAAGATCTGGTAGGCGGGCACGTCGAAGCCGAGGAAGCGTGCGCGCCGGTCGTCGTCACGAATGGCCTGCAGGATGAGGCCGCTGCGTGTTGAGACCAGGAGGCGGGTGGCGAGCAGCACGACGATCAGGCTTATCGCGATAAGATAATAGGTCGATACGTAATAGGGATCGAATTCATGGCCGAATACGGTGAGGTAGCCGAGGTCGGTCAATCCGTTGAACCCGTTGGTGAAGGGCTGTGCCTCGACCACCAGAAGCCGGACCAGCAGAACGACCGCCAGCGTGATGATCGAAACGAAGACACCGGATATGCGCTTGCGGAAGATGATGGAGCCGATGACGAAGGCCACCGCCGTCGGGATCACTAGGCTCATCGCGACACCCACGAACTGACTCTTGAAGGGGATCCAGAAGAACGAGCCGCTTGTGATGCAGCAAAGGTCGATCGGTGCGCCCGGCTCGGCGTTCCACAACATGAAATCCGGAATGGGCATGTCCGAGCCCTGGGCAAGGCTCGTCGGGCTCGCGAGCTTCATCGACATTGCGATGGCATAGGCACCGAGGCCGAAGAACAGCCCCTGGCCGAGATTGAGAATACCCGCATAGCCCCAGCAAAGCGCCATGGCGATGCCCAGCATGCCGAAGACAAGGAACTTGGAGAAACGGTTCAACCAGAACACGTCGAAGTAAAGGGGTGCGGCGAGGATAAGGAGGATGAAAACCCCATAGGTCGCAAGCGAGAGCGTATTTTTTGAAACCTGCATCGATCAGCGTCCCTTGTAGGAGAACAGGCCCGAGGGCTTCCACACGATGATGGCGACGACCACCGCGAAAATGACGGCGCGGGCGATGATGTCGTTGCTGACGGAGGCGGTCAGGCCATTGATCTGGCCGAGCAATCCGGCCGACAACACGGTGCCGAGCAGGCTGCCGACGCCACCTGTGACGACCACGAGGAAGCCGTCGACGACCATCGGCGTACCCATGTCCGGGAAGACCGTCTTGAAACCCGACATCATGACGCCCGCAACACCGGCAAGGCCGGAACCATAGGCAAATGTCAGTGCGTTCACTCGCGCGACGTCGATGCCGCAGGCAGCTGCCATGTCGGGATTGCGCATGATGGCGCGGACCTGGGCGCCCAGTGACGTACGATACATCAGGAACCAGGTCAGCAACGTCATGACGATCGTCACCACGATGATGAAGGCGCGGTAGAGGCTGATCTGTTCGCCGCCGATGGAGACCACGCCTGACAGATACTCCGGCACGCGGACATTCTGTAGGCCGGTTCCAAGGCCATTGATCGTGATGCCGAAGAAGGCAAGTCCCAGGGAAAGCCGCACGGCCTGCTGGAGCAGGATCGCGACGCCCCACGTCGCCAGCAGCGTGTCAAGCAGCCTGCCGTAGAGGCGGCTGACGATCGTTCGCTCGATCGCGAAGCCGACCAGTGCCGTGACGACGAAGGCGATAGGAATGGCCGCAAGCAGGCCAACCCCGAGATAGATCGACGCGAGCACTGTCGTATAGGCGCCGATCATCACCATTTCGCCATGCGCCATGTTGATCACGCCCATCGCGCCATAGGTGATGGCAAGGCCCAAAGCCACCAGCAGCAGGACGGAACCGATGCTCAGGCCGATGAAGATGGTGTCCAGCATATGGACTCTCCCGGTTCAGGTTTTCGAATGCAGTCATGCCGCCGGCGATCCCGTGCGCGGCGGTTTGCCGGGGGCCGGCATCAGCGCGATGCCGGCCCCGGACGCTGAAGCCGGATCAGCCGGGCAGCTTGGACGTATCGAGGCCCGATGCTGTGCAGAAGAGGTTGTCCTGCTTTTCGCCGTAGGCGACGTAAGGCAGGGGATATTCGGGCGCGGCATAGGCGTCGACGATCTTGCCCTGGCCATCTGCCTGCCATTGAGCGATGCGCGGGGTGAGGGCGGTGTGCAGGTTCTCGGCCTCGACGGTGACCTTGCCGCCGGGAGCGTCGAAGGTCTGGCCGCCGACGCCGGCACGAACGGCTTCCGTCGTCGTGTCAGCGGATTTCTCCACCGCCTGTTTCCACAGATAGACCTGGAAATAGGAGGATTCGAGTGCGTGGTGGGTCACGGCGTTTTCGTCACCGACGAACTTGCGGTAGCGCGCCACGAAGTCCTTGTTTGCAGGCGTGTCGATCGCCTGGAAGTAGGGGAAGGACGTGTAGCTGCCTGTGGCATATTCCGCGCCCATGGCGGCGATTTCGATTTCCGACGTCACTGTCGCGCAAATCGGCAGGGTTTCGTGGGAAAGGCCCTGGTTCTTGAATTCGCGATAGAAGGCGATGACCGAATCGCCGACGACGTTCGAAAGCACGACGTCGCAGCCCGAGCTCTTGATCTTCGAAACCATCGACGCCCATTCGGAGTGACCGAGCTCGAGATACTCGTCGGCGACCCATTCGCCGCCGTTCTGCTCGATCAGGACCTTGGAGACCTTGGCCATTTCGCGCGGGTAGATATAGTTCGAGCCGACGATGAAGAACTTCTTCTTGCCGAGCGTCTTGATGATCCAGGGAATGAAGTTCGAAAGCTGCTGGTTCGGAACAGCGCCGGTATAGACGACATTCTTCGAGCATTCGAAGCCTTCGTAGTAAGTCGGGTAGAACAGCAGGCCGTTGCGGCGCTCGAAGACCGGAAGGACGGCCTTGCGGCTTGCCGAGGTGTAGCAGGCGAAGACCGAACTGACGCGATCCTGAAGCAGCAGCTTGGACGCCTTTTCGTTGTAGTTCTTTGGATCGGATGCACCGTCCTCGGCGATGACCTCGATCTGCTTGCCGAGCACGCCGCCGGCGGCGTTGATCTCGGTGACCGCCATCCGCGTCGCATCGTTCAGCGAGCGTTCGACGATCGAAAGGCCGCCCGTCAGCGAGAAGATGGACCCGACCTTGATCGTATCGGCCGCGAAAAGCTGCCGGGGAAGGATGGTGGGGGCTGCGAGCAGGCCGGCAACGCCTGCGGATGTCGAAAGAAACCGACGACGATTCATGGACATAAAGGTTCTCCGCCTCTGAAGGATTGGGTTTTTTTGTTTGGAATGGGTAAAGCTTCCCCGCGCGCAGCGCAGCCAGGGGCTCCGGCGTATTCATCGAGGGGCTGGCAGACGATCACCGACATCCCTGTCGGAAACAGAAAAAGCCCAAGCAACTCGTCAGAGTGCTCAGGCTTCCTTGCCCTGCGCGAACGACAACACTGTGTTCCGCGCGAAATATGCCTCTATCTAAAGAGGCTTACACTTGAAGCCAACCATTTTTTACGGATCGATGCAAGCCTTTTTTGCAGTGCGGCATAGATTGGCCTGGAGAGGCGAGACGCTCACGATGTAAAACGAAAAGCGCGCTTTATTGCGAACGTGGATGGCGGCATCGTCTTCAGCTAGCACATGACCCGGAACGAACCGCGCTATCGCTGGAGCATGGATGAGGGCATGTCGAGCGTTACGATCAGCCCGTCAGCCAGGAAATTTCGATCGAGCTTTCCCATAAGCTGCGCCTCGACGGTCCTCGTAACCATTCGGGTTCCGAATCCTTTTCTGGACGGCTCGTGCGTAAGCGGAGGCCCGCCAACTTCTCGCCAGACGATCTGGAACGTCTCACCGTCGCAGCGGCACGTCAGATCGATGTAGCCATCGACCGTCGAAAGCGCTCCGTATTTGGCCGCGTTGGTTGCAAGCTCGTGGATGACAAGGGCGAGGGCTGAGGCCGCTTTTTCGCCGACGGACATTGCCGGGCAGGAGACGATGACCTGTAGGTCGTTGCGCTTGAAGGGTGCGAGCAGCGCATCGATCAACCCTGCAAGTCCGCCGTTAAAGCCATCGCCGTCTGGTTTAACTTCGATGATGAAGTCGTTGGCCTTGCTGAGCGCCTGGATCCGTCCGGTGACACTTTGCACGAAGCCTTCGAGATCGGTCTCCGTTCTCGATGACACGATGAGCAGACTGGAAATGACCGAGAAAATATTCTTGATACGATGAGCAAGCTCACCTTGGATAAGCGCCCGCTGCGCGTCGAACCGCGCCATTTCGGCAACTCGCTCGCGAAGTGTTATCTGCTCTTCCACGAGTTTGGCCAAATCCTCGAGAATTTCCTGATCGCGTGCCGTCCACTGGCGCGGCACCGAGTCGATGGCGCACAGCGATCCAAGGACGTGCCCGTCGTCATTGACAAGGGGAACACCGAGATAGGCGCGAACACTCAATTCGGGAATAGCAAGATTATCGCAGACCAGAGGGTCGAGGGTGGCATCTTGTATCACGAGCGGCGCCGCCCTGGACACGACATGCTGGCAAAATGAGTGCGTCAGCGGTGTTTCGCGCTCTGTCTTCCATGGTTCGGGCAGGCCGAACGTGCTTTTGAAGAATTGCCGCCTGGCATCGACGAGCGAGACAAGCGCGACCGGCACTGACAAGGTCGTCGCGACCAGCCTTGTAAGACGGTCAAAGCGTTCCTCGGGGCCGCTGTCCATCAGATCAGTCTGATAAAGCGCGCTCAGCCGATCTTGATCCACATCCAGTTGGTGCTTATCGGGTTGTTGGACAGGTGGTTGAGCATCGTGTGTTCGGGTCAAGTCGTGTCCTTGGATATTGTTCAAGATCTGTACAAGCCGACACGGTGACAGTCGTTGCCCACTTCAAGCGTTCAATTAGATATCAGGCACGTCGAAAGCAAGGCCATGGCTGGAAATAGGCCTTCTTGAACAAATCTGGGCGGCAATACTCACCCAGCATTCCGGCTAATGTCAGGAATGTGTTCTTGATTTCGGAAGCAAGTCTGATCGGTCCAGACGTTTCGGCTTGGCAAAACAACAGCCAGCTTTTGCGCTAATAACACCGCCAAACCAGAATGGCATAGCGACACGAAAATGCGACAAAGTCACGAATGAAGCGTCGCCAACAATAATCTAGTCCCCACGTCGATTATTGCGATCGATTTCTTGAGCGACGCTTCATGTAACGCGTACTGACGTTTTGACAGAAGGCTTAGGCGAACTTCCATACGTTGGCAGGCATGAATGTTCCTTTTCTACGATGGAAATACTCGTCACAGAACCGCTACTACGGTCGTGCCTCACGAAGGCGAAGAATATTGCCACCTATTGATCAATCACTTGCCCATTTAAGATCTCCGGCCCGGCCGATGCCTTCGCTTGCGTTCAACTTGAAACAGCTCGGGGCGGGCACTGGTCAATCTGGGCGCGGTATGCACGCCGCCTCTGGTTCCGTTTTGCAATATTTTAGAATCGTTCAGCGATGCAGGCGTGCGGCCGCCATCGTGGATAGATATCGAGATGGCGAGGAATTCGCAAAACTTCTTCTCCAATCTTGAACACTAGCGCACGAGTTTGTCCTAAAGCATATACCAAAGAATTGAGAGCGCAGTAGCAGCTCTTCTCGCTTTCATCCGCGGCGCTTCGATGAAATGGACCGGAGGAATGCGTGTAGCCCTGTCACAACTTCACGCGTAATGTGACCCGACTGAACGAGGTGAGGGCGGGTTAGCTACCGGCTTTAGATCATGCTGAACAAGGGGGAGGAAGCGCTTGATGCTGCCAGTTCCCTTGCGCTTGCGCTTAGCCAGGGGAATACCTCCCTCATGCGTGACTCATTCAGCCGCATTGCTGGGCCAGCGACACTCAGGGTACCGATCGGCACATTGCCGGGTTGCCTCACAATTGCCACGGCCATCGCAGATGTCCCAATCGTATAGCTGTCCCTTACGCTCGCAAACCCTCTCTCTCGCGCGCATGAAATTGCGTCCAGCAAGGCGTCGATGGTCCTAGGTGCGCCTGGGCCGACGTCCGGGCGAGCAAAGTCCTCGTGCTCCATCATCCGTCGGATCTGATCGTCGGACAGGCAGCAGAGCCAAGCTTGGCCGTTGGCGCTTGCCGGCAGATAAACGTCCTTACCTGCTTCGGGATTGTAGAGCAGACCGCTACGAGCGCCCTGCGATTCTGCGACCCATGTCAGCTTTTCGCCGGATATGATGGCCAGCCGGACCAGTTCGCCGGTCTTTTTGGCGAGATCGTCCAGAATCGGCTGCACGAGATCGGTCACACCGGTTGCGCCGAGAAACGCAAGTCCTAAGGCGGGCAGTTTTGGGCTCAACCGGAATGCGCCCTCTTTTCCGGATAGCGAGCCTAATATGTACCCAGAGGCGACAAGGCTCGACAGGACACGAGTCGTCGCAGGTAAGGGAATTGCAAGCTTCGAGGCGATCTCGGGCATCTTTAGCCCCCACGGATGGCCTGTCAGAAGCTCAAGGATGGCAATGCTGCGGATGCGACTGGACATGGATCAGGCCTGCTCAAAAATCGGGAGGTCGAATCCAGTTTCCGCAACCGCTTTGCATGCGTCCTTCAGCGCATCGGCGAACTGATCCATACGCTCGCTCGTCATGCGGATGGTCGGTCCCGCGACGCTGATGGTTCCAAGCGGGATTCGCGAGCCGGGCCGAAGAACGGGAGAGGCCATCGCCGATGTTCCATCGACCCAGACGTCAAAAATTCTTGCGATGCCAGTTTTGCGGGCACGTTCCACGTATTCGAACAATTGCCGGATGGTTCTGGGCGCATTTTTTCCTGCGCCTTCCTGGTTCATGCCCTGTCTTGCCACGAGCTGCAAAGCTTCGTCTTCCTCAAGAACGGAAAGGTAGGCGTGCCCGTTCGACGTCGCCGGTAAATAGACCTCGATCCCCTCATCTGGATTGTAGAGAAGCCCTCCGCGCGCGCCCTGCGCCTTAATGAGGCGGAGCAGTTTGCCGCGGTCGACGACCGCAAGCACGACAAGTTCACCCGTCTGTTCGGCGAGCCGGTCTATGATGGGCTGGAGGCGTGATGAGACGTTCGCTGCCGAGAGATATTCGTAACCGACGGCAACAAGCTTAGCCGTGAGCCGGTAGGCACCGCCGTCATAGTCCTGCCTCACATACCCTTCGTCTCTGAGGTCGGCCAGGAGTCTGTGGGTTGCGCTGCGTGGTATCGACAGTTGATCGGCGATTTCAGACAAAGGCAGGCCGAATGCATGTCTTGCCAGTATTTCGATAACCGATACCGCTCTATCCGTTGGTTGCATTCCGCCCCTCAAAATTTCAGCCACACTATTCCAAATGGAACGCGTTGTCACTCTGATTGACAAACTGGAACTGGTTCCATATGAAACTGGTTCCAATATACGCATTCGGGGAGGAGTGCATGAGAGCTGTGAAATTTCGCTCCTTTGGAGAGCCTGATGTCTTGACCTGCGAAGAGGTGGTCGTGCCTCCCGTTGCGTCGGGAGAGGTGCTGGTCAAGATCGCATGTTGCGGCGTGTGCCACCTTGATCTTATCCTGCGGTCCGGCCTTCGCTCTCGAATGACTTTGCCGCGCGTGCTCGGCCATGAATTGGCGGGAGAAGTGGTTTCCGTAGGGGCGGGGGTTGATGCGTTTGCGGCTGGCGACCGCGTGACTGTTTTCAATTTTCAGGCCTGCCTTGAGTGTGACGACTGCCTGCGCGGGCATCCTTCGCTTTGCCGCTTCGCCAAGGGCGACATCGGTCAGACACGCGACGGCGGATACGCCGAATATGCAGTCCTCCTGGCCAGCAATCTCGTCAAGATACCGCACGGCCTTGCCATGGAGGCCGCGTGTTTCGCCGCCTGTGTCTATGGACCGCCCTATAAGGCGATACGGCAAGTGGGCAATCTCCAGGCGGGGCAGGCAGTTGTCATAACCGGTGCGAGCGGCGGCCTGGGCCTTGCTGCAATCCAGATCGTGAATGCGCTCGGTGGGCGAAGCATCGCCATTACCAGCAGTGCTGCAAAAGCCGAGCTTCTGAAAAGCAAGGGCGCAAGCGATGTCATCATGAGTGAAGACGGCGCGTTTGGCGACGACGTGCGCCGGCTTACGGACGGCCGCGGCGTTGATCTGGTCGTCGAACTTGTCGGTTCGCCGACCTTCGCCGGCACGCTGCGCAGTCTCGCACCCGGCGGCCGTTGTGCGCTGATCGGTGAGCTTCATGGCAAGCCGGTTTCCATCAATCTCGGTCTCCTGATCATCAAGGAGTTCCGTATCGAGGGTGTCCAGAGCGCGTCGCGGCACGAAGTTCGCGAAATTCTGGAGTTCATGAAAACACATGCTCTCACGCCCGAGATCTGGCGGCGCCTGCCGCTCGAAGAAGCAGCCTTCGCGCATAGGCAATTGCAGGCGCGCGAGGCGGTCGGCCGGGTTCTTCTAATTCCATGATACATACAGCGGAGGTGGGAACGATGCTTCCCGGACGGTATTTCGACGATCTGACTCTTGGCCAGGAAACGCTCACGCCGCGCGTGACCGTGACGGAAGGGCATATTTTGTCCTATGCCGGCGTGGCTGGCGACTTTTCGCCAATCCATATGGACAACGTCTACGCGCAGACCACGGAATTCGGTGGCCGTATCGCGCACGGTCTGATGGGTCTCTCCCTGACCGACGGTTTGAAAGTCCAGTCCGCTACATTCAAGGACGGGATCGCGCTCAGCTGGTCATGGTCCTTCAAGAAGCCGATCCGTATCGGTGATACACTTCAGGCGCATATCCGCATCAAGGAAATGCGCCCGTCTAACAGCAAGCCCGGCATGGGCATCGTCGTGATGGATATCGACCTGGTCAACCAGAATGGCGAAGTCGTTCAGAAAGGCGAGCACGGACTGATGGTTCCTCGTCGTCCCGATGCCGGAGTTGCGGCATGACACGCAACAAGTTCATGACCGCAGACGATGCCGTGAAACTCATCCGGGACGGCGACACGGTTGCTCTGATCGGCGGCGGCGGCGGTCTGATGGAGGCGACCCATACGTTCCGTGCAGTCTCGCGTCGCTTTCTCGAAACCGGCGCACCGCGGAACCTGACGGTCGTGCATGCACTCGGCATCGGCGACAAGAAACAGGAAGGCATGAACCACTTTGCCCATGAGGGCCTTGTGAAGCGCGTCATCGGCGGGCACTGGGTGTGGTCTCCAAAGATGCAGGAGATGGCGCGCGACGAGAAGATCGAAGCTTACGTGATGCCAAGCGGATGCGTCATGCAGCTTTATCGCGAGATTGGCGGAGGACGACCGGGTTTGTTCACCCATGTCGGGCTTGGAACCTTCGTCGACCCGCGTCAGCATGGCGGCAAGATGAACGCGTCCGCGAAGGAGGACCTCGTGGAGGTCGCGACGATCGGGGGCAAGGAACTTCTCTGGTACAAGTCGTTTCCGATCAACGTGACCATCATCCGCGGATCGTTCGGTGATGCTGACGGCAATATCAGCCTCGACCAGGAAGCAGCGAACATCGATGTCTACGCGGCTGCACTCGCTGCGCACAATTCCGGTGGCATCGTCATCGCCCAGGTTCGAACTGCCGTCGATACGAACTCTCTGCCGGCGCGTTCGGTGCGTGTGCCGGGCGCAATCGTTGATGCCGTCGTGGTCGATCCCGATCAGCGTCCAAGCTACGATCTGCCTTACGATCCGACACTTTCAGGAGAGCGCAGGGGACCTATCGCACTGAGCCCGCCGGAGGCGCTGAACGTGCGCAGCCTGATCGCTCGGCGCGCCCATCGCGAACTGCGTGACGGTACCGTCATCAATTTCGGTGTCGGCATCGGCGAGGGTGTGGCCAAGCTTGTCGCAGACCGTAATGAAGTCGACCGGTACTATCAAACGATCGAACACGGGACCTATGGTGGCTCGCTTCTCGTGGGCCTGCTGTTCGGTTTTGCGCGCAGCCCGTCCGCAATGATCGACGGACCGTCGCAATTCGACTTCTATGCCGGCGGCGGCCTCGACATGGCGTTCCTCGGCTTTGGTGAGCTCGACGCCGTCGGTAACGTCAATGTATCGAAACTCGGCGGGCTGACCGTGGGCCCGGGCGGCTTCATGGATATCGCGCAAAATGCCAAGCGCGTGGTTTTCTGCGGAACGTTCGACACGAAGGGCTCGGATGTCCAAATCTCGGCCGGCGGCATCAAGGTGCGGAAAGCCGGACAGGTTCGCAAGCTGGTAAATTCAGTCGAGCAGATCACCTATTCAGGCCGGGAGGCCTTTAAGCGCGGACACTCTGCGGTGTTCGTCACCGAGCGTGCGGTATTCGAGCTTGTAGAGGATGGACTTGTGCTGACGGAAGTCGCCCCCGGCATCGATATCCAGAATGACGTGCTCGACCAAATGGACTTCAAGCCGCTCATTCCCAAGCCGCCTGCATTGATGGATTCGAGTCTGTTCGCGGAATAGTGAAAACCGCGTCGATCAATGAGCGATCGGGGCATGCTTACTGTGACTGCAGATACGCCCGCGGTTGGAGAAGACTGATGGAAGGAGGAGCCTGATGACATTCTGCACCAATGCGCATTGCCATGACGGCCTGTTTGGCAAAAAGCGCGAAGAACGCGGAAATGCACTATGCCGCACTGCCCTCCTTCCGGGGGCTGTGAGATGACGCGGCAGCTCGTTCCAAGCCCTGACGGCGCCACGCAGGTTTTCATCATCATCGGTTATCCTGTGTCGCAGGTGAAGGCGCCGCAGCTCATGAACACGGCGTTTGCGCAAAGCGGAGCCAATGCGACGATGGTTCCCATCGAAGTCGGGCCTGCGCAGGCTCCGGCGCTCATCGAGGCGTTGAAGTCGGCCGCCAATGTCGGCGGCTTTCTGGCAACGATACCGCACAAGTTCGAGCTGCTGAAACACGCCGACGGTGCCGGTCCGGTCGCGACAGCGGCGGGCTGCGCCAATGCCTTGCGACGCGAGCCTGACGGTCGCTGGTCGGCGGAGAACTTCGATGGCATCGGGTTCGTAACAGGGCTGCTCGCTTCCGGCGAACCGATCGAGGGCAAGACCGTGTTCGTCTACGGCGCCGGTGGCGCCGGGTCGTCGATCGCTGCGGGCGTCCTAAAGGCGAATGCCGCTTGCGTGCATGTGTCCGATTTGTCCACGACACGAGCACAAGATCTTTGCGAGCGGCTGGATCGGCTGTGGCCGGGTAAGGTGAAACATGCGGTCGCGGGCGAGCATCGCGACGCTGACATCGTCGTGAACGCGACGCCCGTTGGTCTCGATGAGGCTGATCCGCTCCCTTTTTCGCTCGATGGGTTAAACCCCAATGCCCTCGTCGCCGAAATCATCATGAAGCCCGCTGAAACGCGCCTTCTGCTTGAGGCGCACAGGCGTGGATTTCGAACGCTTGCCGGCATGCGAATGCTTGAGCCGCAGATCGATCTCTACCGCCGCTTTTTCCGCATACCCGACCCGGATGTGCGATCCGATCCGCTCCACGCCATTGCTGGCCGAGGAACCATGCCGTGACCTATCAATTCGACTTCGGAGTTCTTCTCCCCTACTGGCCGCAGTTTCTGCATGCCTGCCTGCTGACGCTCTGGCTCGCCGCGACCGCCGTCGTCTGCGGTTTCGTGATCGGCATCGCCACCGTGCTGGCGCGACGCAGCGGAATGGCCGTGCTGCGTGCGGTCGCGCTTTCCTATATCGAGGTCATCCGAAACACTCCGTTCCTCGTACAGGTCTTCTTCATCTTCTTCGGCTTGCCGACGATCGGGATCAGTTTCACGCCCTGGACGGCAGCTTTCATCGCGTTGAGCCTGAATTGCGGAGCCTTCTCTGCCGAAATCATTCGTGGCGGAGTCGATTCCATTCCACGCGGCCAGTTTGAAGCGGGTGCTGCGCTTGGCCTCACCCCGCTCCAGGTGTTCCGATATATCATCCTGAAGCCCGCCTTGCGGATCATCTATCCCGCGCTTTCGGGGCAATTCATTCTTGCCCTGCTGACCACCAGTATCGTCTCCTCGATTTCCGCCGAGGAGCTGACATCGACCGCCCAGCTTATCGATAGTGACCTGTTCCGAAGCTTCGAGATCTATATCGTGGCGACCCTTCTCTATTTCGCGCTGTCAATGATTTTCTCCTTTATCTTTAAGGGAATAGATCGCGCATTCTTCTCCTATCCGATCAAGTGAGGCGACGGGAATGATACGTGATTTCGGTCTACTGGAAGTTATGTCGATCCTTCAGGGCATGTGGACAACGCTCGCCCTGTCCGCCGTGGCGTTCATCGGAGGAGGGGTGTTCGGCACCCTGGTGGCTCTTGCCCGGACATCCGCATGGAAATGGCTGCGCGCGCTCGCAGGCGCCTACATCGATTTTTTCCAGGGCACGCCGATGCTGATGCAACTGTTTCTCGTCTACTACGGCTTGCCCGTGTTCGGCTACCACGTCAGCGCATGGACGGCGGTGGCAATCGGCCTGACACTCCACGCCAGCGCGTTTCTCGGCGAGATATGGAGGGGCGGCATCCAGGCGGTGCCGAAGGGACAGAGCGAGGCGGCTTCCGCGCTCGGTCTCGGATATGTCAGCAGGATGCGCGATGTCGTGTTGCCGCAAGCCGTCAAGCTTTCCTTTGCCCCGACGATCGGATTTCTCGTGCAGTTGATCAAGGGAACGTCGCTTGCCGCGATTATCGGCTTCGTCGAGCTGTCGCGCAGCGCGCAAATCGCGGCCAGCACGACATACAAGCCGCTCATTGCCTATGGCCTCGCCGCAGCGTGCTACTTTGCGATCTGCTTCCCGCTCTCGCGCCTAAGCGCTCGCTACGAACGACGGTTCGCCACGAACACCTAAATAAATCGACCGCGGCACGACGCCGCTTCCAAGGAGGAGAAAGCATGACCGAAATCAACAAGACACTTCTGAAAGGAATGAACCGACGCCTGTTTCTGGGTGCTGCGGGTGGAGCCCTGGCCCTGACGCTGATGCCATCCATCGCCGCCGCTCAGAGCGTGCAGGAGATCAAGGACCGCAAGGTTCTGAAGGCCGGGGTCCAGGTCGCACAGGTTCCCTGGGGTTACACCGATGAATCCGGCAAGCTGACCGGCTTCGATGTCGAGTTCGTGCGGCTGATCGCAAAAGAACTCGGCGTGGACGTGGAATTCGTTCCCGTCACGCCGGCCAACCGCATCGCGACGCTTCTGACGGGACAGGTCGATATGTTGGCAGCTGTCATGGGAATCTTCCCCGACCGCCAGAAGGTAGTGCTCTTTTCGCGTCCCTACTGCAACAATGACAACGTGTTCATCGGCCGGGCCGATCTCAAGGCAAGCGGTTGGGACGATCTCAACGGCGCACGCGTAGGGGTGCCGCGCGGCACTCCGCAGGACAAGGCTGTAACGACGGCAAACCCGGCGGGCGCGACGATTCAGCGCTTCGACGACGATGCCTCGACGGTTCAGGCGCTTATTTCAGGTCAGGTCGACATTATTGGAGCCGCGTTCACGCAGCTCGGCAATATCGAGAAGGTCGCAGGACCGGGCAAGTTCGAGCAGAAGTTCGTCCTGTCGCGTGTCTTCAACGGCGTGGCGGTACGGCCTCAATCGCGCGAATTCGCTGACCATTTGAACGGCGTGATCGGCAAGCTGATCGAAAGCGGCGAACTGTCTGCCCTCTACAAGCAGTGGATCGGCAAGGATATGGTCGCCGAACTGCCGACGACCGGCGAGGGCGATGCTCCCCTGCCTGTCGAGATTCCCAACTGAGCGTACCCAGTCGGACCGGCTGATGCCGGTCCGACCACCCGGCAGGAGATATAATGGCATCCGCACAAATTCACGCCCATGTCGCCGATACGCACAAGGCAAACGAAGAGCCGATCATCACGATAACCGGCCTGCAGAAATATTACGGCGCGTTCCACGCCTTGAAGAACATCAATCTCGAGGTAGCCAAAGGTGAGCGGATCGTGATCTGCGGTCCGTCGGGTTCGGGTAAATCGACGATGATCCGATGCGTCAACCGGATCGAGGAGTTTGAGGCAGGTAGCATTGTCGTCGACGGGATCTCTCTCGGCGAGAGCCTCAAGAACGTCAACGCCGTGCGTGCGGAAGTGGGGATGGTTTTCCAGCAGTTCAATCTCTTCCCCCATCTGACGGTTCTCGAGAATTGCATGCTCGCGCCGATCCGGGTCCGCAAGGTTCCTCGCAAGGACGCTGAGGCCATCGCCATGACATATCTCGAGCGTGTCCGCATTCCCGATCAGGCCAACAAATATCCGGCACAGCTGTCCGGCGGCCAACAACAACGCGTTGCGATCGCGCGTGCGCTCTGCATGACGCCAAAGGTCATGCTGTTCGATGAGCCCACTTCCGCGCTCGATCCGGAAATGGTCAAGGAAGTGCTCGACACAATGGTCAGCCTTGCACAGGAAGGCATGACGATGCTTTGCGTCACGCATGAGATGGGGTTTGCCCGGAGTGTGGCCGATCAGTTGATCTTCATGGATGGCGGCGAGATCATCGAAAAGGCGCCCCCTGAAGAGTTCTTCTCCGCTCCGAAAAGCGAGCGTACCCGAAACTTCCTTGGCCAGATTCTCAACCACTAGAGACGTCGGGTACCGTCTCGGTTTTGCGTAGCAGACGGTTCGCTCCTCCATAAGCGGGGGGCATAGGATGAACAGGCGCGGGACGACCGCACCTCCAGTCAGAATTCCAGAATTGAGAGCTTGAAGATGGACTATATACGCCTTGGCAATACCGGTCTTACGGTTTCCAGGCTCTGCCTCGGCTGCCTCGCCTATGGCACGCCGGGCGTCGGCCCACAGACGTGGTCGCTATCCGAAGAGGAATCGAGACCCTTCATCAAGAAGGCGCTGGATGCCGGGATCAATTTCTTCGACACGGCGAACACCTATTCCTTGGGCGCGAGCGAAGAGATCGTCGGGCGCGCACTCAAGGATTTCGCGCAGCGTGAGGACGTCGTCATCGCGACCAAGGTGGGCCTGCCGATGCGTTCGGCGCCGAACGGGGGAGGCCTTTCACGCAAGGCTATCATGGCGGAGGTCGATGGCAGCCTGCGGCGGCTCGGCACGGATTACATCGATCTCTACCAGATCCATCGATGGGACTACACGACGCCGATCGAGGAGACGATGGAGGCGCTGCACGACGTCGTCAAGGCGGGTAAGGCGCGCTATATCGGCGGATCTTCGATGTTCGCCTGGCAGTTCAGCAAGGCGCTCCATGTGGCGCGAATGAATGGATGGACGCCCTTCGTTTCCATGCAGAACCAGCTCAATCTGCTATATCGAGAGGAAGAGCGTGAAATGCTGCCGCTATGCGAAGACCAGAAGATCGGTGTCCTCCCGTGGAGTCCGCTCGCGCGAGGCCGCCTCTCGCGCGCGCCTGGCAATGCTGGAGACAGTGCTCGGGCCGATCAGGATAGTTATGGTAACAGCCTGTTTAAGGATTCAGTCGTAGCCGATCGGAAGGTGGTGGAAGCGGTCGGCTTGGTTGCCGAAAGGCGCGGGGTGCCGCAGGCCCAGATCGCATTGGCCTGGGTTCTTCAAAAGAAACCGGTCACTGCACCAATCGTCGGCGCCACGAAGCTGCGTCATCTCGATGATGCAGTCAACGCAATAAGTATCCAACTCGACCAGAAAGAATTAAAGGAGCTTGAAGCGGCTTATGTTCCACACAACGTGACGGCGTTTTCGTAAGGGAACGACTGGGTTCGATGCCGCGCAACGCGTTCGCGCTCATTGCCTTGCCGGGTCGGTATCAAAGACTCGCATGTACGTCTTGATTTAAATCTAGTGGCCTGTGAGTATCGATGCTGCGAAGCGGCCAAGATCGCCGTCCGCCTCGTCACCTGTCCGCGAGACGCCGATGGCACCGACAATCTCGTCGCCGGCATTTACCAGGAGGCGACCATTACGTGGCATGCCGTTTGGAATGCAAAGGAGCGAGAGCCGGTCTTGGCCTTCTACAACGTCCTGAAAGTCCTTGGCGTCGCGGCGGAAAGTATGGCTTGAGAGTCGCGAATCGCCTTGGCTGCGTTCAGTGGGAGCTAAGTTTTCTTTGTGAACATGGGTTCCATCAGGACAGTATGACGTTCATGCTTCGCAGCCAGACGAAATCGCTATCTGTGTCGGCGCGAGGCTTATATTGGCATCCCACCAGTGCGTGTTACTCGAGGACCTGGCGACCGGAGCGGCCGCCGCGGCGTTCGCAGGAACGCTTCGCGATCTGCGCACGCTCGAGAGCGGTACGATTACCATCATGCAAGGGGAGGACATGGGACAGCCCTGCCGGATCGAGGTTGAGCTTACGCCCGAGCGCGGCGCGCCGGTCCATGTGCGGGGCACGTCCTCCGTCATCAGCTGATTGTTCTACAGACGTCTTCGTCCAGGGCAAGTCGCCGCCGGTTCCGCGTGGCCTCAGCTGAGGTTTTTCGAGACCTCTGCCACCAAGACTTCCGGCCGGTCTTCTTGCATCAGATGTCCGGCTTGTGGAACGGTGATCAACGGGCGGTCGGATATCATTGCGGCGAGGGCCTTTCCCTTCTCATGGGGGATCCATTCATCTTCAAGACCCCAGAGCACAGTGACTGGGCAATCCATTCGACCGTAACGTACTTCGACTTCGTCCGTGAACCGCTGCTCCATCTGAGCGATCTGCCGGTAGAATGCAGGCCGCCCCACCGGTCCGAGCCATGGCGCGCTGTAGATCTCCAATGCTTGTTCGGACAAGGAATTATAGGCTGCCGTCTGCAAATAGGCTCGCAGCAGCGCCAGGTGCATGTAGTCCGGCATTCCCGAGAAAGCCGCCTCATGCTGCCGGACATGCTGGACGAAGGCCGATCCCCAGGGAGCGAGGGCAACGGCATCGAATATTGTGAGGGAGCGATAACGCAGACCGTTCAGATAGTAGCCGCGTAGCGCTGTGGCGCCGCCAAAATCGTGCGCCAGTACATCGGGGCGTTCAACGCCCCATTCCGCGAATAGGCATGCGAGCACCCGGTTCTGAATCCCCAAAGACACGTCCTGCCCTTCGCGCGTTTCGGATAACCCGTAGCCGACCAGATCGAAGTAATAGACGGTCCTCCGGTCGGCGAAGTGCGGCACGATCCTGCGCCAGACCTGCGATGAGAAGGGGGTTCCATGTATCGCTACCAGAGGAGGGCCACTCCCCACCTTGCCCCAACGAACGGCGTTTCCCTCAAAGCTCGTGGTATAGGGAAGGTCCAGCATGGCAGTAGCCCCATGTTCGTTGAGTGGCACATGGATTGAAGACCATGGATGGCCGTATTGCAAACGGCTAACACTGCGATCACCGACGATCTTGACCGGCTTGAGACGGACACTCATCGGAGGAACGCGCCTGCGGACATCCCGATCTTCGCGCACGTCAAACACGCCCCGAGAGACTGCGCAGCATCTTCGGCTTGCGCTGACCTCTAGTTCACGCGAGCGTGTTGGGTAAGAAAATCCAGCACGACCCGCACGCGCGATGGAAGTGGCCCCCCTTGGCCGACATAAACGGCATGGAAGGCCTCTTTGTCGCCCGGGTTGAGATGTTCAAGAACCGGTGATAACCGCCCGGCGGCAATGTCCTCGCGAACGGTGAATGAGGTGAGGCGCGCAAGGCCGACACCTGCAAGCGCAAGACGCCGCAGGCCTTCGCCGTCGCTCGCCTGCACGCGTCCTGTCGCCGGTACCACGATCGTCTTTGCATCCTCCAAGAGCGGCCAGCCATCGATAGCGCGCACATATCCGAAGCTGAGACGCGTGTGGGCGTCGAGCTCGGCGACAGAACGTGGTTCGCCGCAGCGTTCGAGATAGGCCGGCGCGGCGACGATGGTCAGGGCGGTCTCGCCGAGCTTGCGGGCGATGAGGCTTGAGCTTTTGAGCGGCCCGGCGCGGATCGCGACATCGGCGCGCTC
Source organism: Shinella oryzae (assembly GCF_023038235.1). NCBI lineage: Bacteria > Pseudomonadati > Pseudomonadota > Alphaproteobacteria > Hyphomicrobiales > Rhizobiaceae > Shinella > Shinella oryzae. The sequence continues at coordinate 103,288 of NZ_CP081988.1, forward strand.
GGCCAGCAGGTCGACGACTGCGTCGGTCTGCGTGATGTCCAATGTTACGCCCGGATGCCGCGCCAGGAAATCCGGCAGGACGGGCGCGAGGATATGATTGAAGTAGGATGCGCTTGTGTTGATCCGCACGCGGCCCATCGCCTGCTCGCCGGCGCCAGCTGCGCGCTCGGCATCTTCAATATCCGCGAGGATGCGTGTTGCGCGTTCGTAGAAGGCGCATCCTTCCGGGGTGAGCAGCAGTTGCCGTGTGGAGCGGTTGAGCAATCGCGCTCCAAGCCGCGTCTCTAGCCGTGAGATCAGTTTGCTCACCGCGGAGGGCGTCATTTTCTCCGCGCGCGCGGCCGGTGAAAATCCTCCCAGTTCGACCACGCGCACGAACACCTCCATCTCGCCGGATCTGTTCTGGTGAAGGCCCGCCATATCTCACAGGATCCTTTCGAGCGATGCGCCAGTGTTCTTCTTTGCGACGAAATCCCGTCACCTTAATCCAGGCGCCTATAGAATTAGATTCACAAATGATGTTCCAGGACGCACTCTACGTCATCGTTCCGGGCTGGTCTATCTTCTATGTGTCGAAGCATCGCGGGGCGTAAAGCCCCGGTGCCGGCATCACTGCCGCCCTTTGGAGCACTCGCTAAAAGCACGCCTTGCTCGGGGCCCAAAGCACCAGTCTCAACCCAGCCGGGGCTGGAATGCCGTTCATAAGGATCGAACATTCAATGTCCCTTCATTCCTTCACAGCCATTGCACGCTTGAGACGAATCCGGTCGGCCCTTCTAGCTGCCGCCGTGGCGCTCACTGCCACCTTGTCATCGTCGGCTACGTTTGCCGACGACCGCAGTTGGGCCACGACCTGGATGGCCAGTCCGCAACCGGTGTGGGACCGCGATTTCCCGCTCCCCACCAAGCTTCCCGCATCGGTGACGGATCAGACCTTCCGGCAAGCCGTCCGCGTCAGTGTCGGTGGGTCACGCGTGCGACTGGTCTTCTCCAATACCTATGGCGACCGTCCATTGCGGATCGGCGGCGCGAGCATCGGATTTGCGGGAGACAACGGTGCTGTCGCAGCGGGCTCACTTCGCAAGGTTACCTTCAGCGGCAAGGACGACATCGTCGTTCCGCCAGGGGCGCCCGCCATCAGCGATCCGCTGCTCCTCACTGTCGATGCACAGGCAAAGCTCGTCGTGTCGATCTACCTGCCCGACAAAACGCCCTTGACGACCTTCCATTGGGACGGTCGTCAGACGGCTTGGTTCGGCAAAGGAAATCAGACGCAATCGGAGGGCTTTGCCGCAACGGAAACGACGGACGCCCGCGTCTTTCTCAGCAAAGTTATGGTCGATACGCCGAACGAGGGCACAGTGGTCGTCATCGGGGATTCGATCACCGACGGAAACGGTGCGACGGTCGATGCAGACACGCGCTGGACAGATGTCCTCGCCAAGCGACTTACGCCGGAGCGGATCGCGGTTTTGAATGCGGGCATTTCCGGCGGACGGCTGCTTCGCGACAAGATGGGCGTGAATGTTGCCGCGCGTCTGGAACGGGACGTGTTCGCACAGCCGAAGGTGAGGGCCGCGATTCTCCTGATCGGCATCAACGATATATCCTGGCCTGGAACGGCCTTTGCTCCAGGTCAGGCGCGTCCGACTGCAAAGGAAATGATTGCCGGCTACCAGCAGATCATCGCGCTCGCGCAAGCACACAATATCCGGCTGGTCGGGGCGACCCTGACGCCGTTCAAGGGCGCGCTGTCGGGAACGCCGCTCGATGGCTACTACAAGCCCGAAAAAGATGCGCTGCGCCAAGAGATTAACCGCTGGATCAGGACGAGTGGCGCATTCGACGCTGTTGTCGATTTTGACGCGCTGTTAAGGGATCCGGCGGATCAGTCACGGATCGCCCCCGCCTTCGATTCCGGAGATCACCTGCATCCCGGCGACGCGGGCAATCGAGCGATGGCCGAGGCCGTCGACCTGGACGAATTGCTCGGACGCTAAACCTATCCGCTCATGACGAAGGAGCATGTGATGGAATATCGCTGCTTCGGTTACATCCGGCCTCAAGGGACTGGTTGTCAGCGTCGACCATCAGCGGACGTAGTCTACAAACGAAGTAACCGCGTGCAGGGCATTTGGCATTTTACGCCGCCGGTCGAGCGTCCGGCGGCCTGTCGCCTGTTCCTCTGGCATTGTCAGCGAGCGCTTCCAGCGCGGCGATATGCCCGCGACTGGGATAAGGGCGGCGCCGACACAGGTGCTGTCATTCGCATTGCTCGATATTGCTGTCAGCGGCGGTACCAGCCATTTCGGCGCCCACCATTGCGATCTTGTGCATGTCAGCATCCTTGGCGTCGAGCGCCTTGCCGTACTGCTTGATCTGGCGCGCGAGCGCTGTTGCAGCCAGTCTGCAGTTCAATTCGAGTTTCTGGTCCTTTCCCATGCCGGCAAGAACGGTACCGAGCGCACCGAGCGTCGCCTTGTCTTTCGCCTCGAAGGCGGCCAGGGATTGACCACGGATATCAATGAGTGCGTCGCGCACCGATATTTCTTCCTGCTCTTGCGCGCTTGCCGGATCGCCCGTCTCCGCGCCGGTATCATCGGCTTGCGTGGCATCTGCCGGCGCCTCGCTTGGCGTTGCGCAAGCCTCACGCTCGATCTGCAGTTTCTGTTCCGCCGCCTGCCTGGCTGCGTCCAGACCTTCCCGCATTTCCTCTGGGACAGCCGCCGCAGCGTCCGTGGTGACCGTCGTCGATGCAAGCGACTGCATGGATGCGATCACGGCCTGGCACGCAGCAGACAGGCCATCGGTTTTCACCAGCGGCTCGAATTCAGCCACGAGATCGAGGAGTTGTGTACTGTCGGCGGCACGGACCTGTTCCATCAAGGCGTCCGCCTTGTGCAACGTCTCGAGATCGACGGCGGACTGCGCCAATGTCAACGTAGGGATAAGGAACATCGCGGTTGAGAGAAAAGCCATACGAAGCATTTTGAAAACCTGAATTTCGATGGTTGGAATTGCTGCCGGGCGCAGGGGCACTGTGCGCCGCGGCCATACGGGTTGACGTCGAGGAGGCGCTATCGCGGGGGCGGCTTGGCGTCCCGCTCCTTCACGATAATGCAGGTCTGCGCCGGCGCAACGCTTTGCGGAACGCCGGTTCAGTCGCACCCGGTCAGAGATTGTTCTCGAGAACCTTTGTAAGCGCCGCGACGCGGGCGTCGATGTCATCGACATTCGTATAGGGTTTCCAGTTCACCCTCAGCGTTCCATCCGCGAAGGTGATGCCATCCGCATAGTTGGATACGGGCGCTGTGGCTTCATCGTAGGATATGACAACGGATTTCAGCTTCGCCCGAAGCGCGTCCTTGCCCATTGCATCGGACGTGATGGCCGAGAGCGCTTTGATGACAGGGTCGATGATCGGTTTGCGCAGATAATCGTCAAGCGCGTAAGAATCCGCATAGCCCTTAATCGCGAGGCTGTCAGCGTCGAGCGAAACAGCGACGGGAAAACCGGCGGCATCCTGGATCTGCTTCTCCAGCGACGGCCAGACATCCTTCGAGTATGCTGCCATTGCCCTCCGCTCCGCAAGCCCGCCTTCGCTCTGTGCCTGTGCGGCAACAGGGAGCATGAGCAGAGCCGTCGTGAGTATTACCATCCTCGGATATTTCGGCATTCCATGTCCTCACTCATTCAAATGTTGTGCCCACGTTTTCGACGCGGTGCACCCTTCAATGCGTCCCGCGATACCATCATCGTGCGATGACGATCTGCAGGACACACGCAAGCTATACGTCCGAAATCACTCGTTTATTCTCGTTTGGCGTGTTTCTGGGCCTGCGTCCTTGCGGAACTGGCGCCGACGGAAAAACCGAAACGGCTGAGCAGAAGGTTGACCACCGTCACGAGAGCCAAAATCGCTGCCATCAACCACCAATGATCCAAAATGATCGAGAGCCCTCCCATATAGTCATAAAGCGGATCGGTGATTTCCTCCCCATTGCTCGTGGCCGTCAGGATCAGGAGGAGGACCGAAACCGCCAGCAGCGCCAGGGCGAAGTTGATCAATGTAAATTGAGCAGCGATGCGCCAGGAGAACATTTTCGTCGGAAGTTCTCCCCGCCGTTTATAATGGCGATCTCCCGCGATCATCGCACATCCCCAGACCAGGATCGAATTCATCACGTGCCCCGGCATCGAAATGTTCGAAAGAAAGGAAAGCGCGATATCGATGATCAGGAAGAGGATGGTGGCGCCGATCAGCCAGCATGTGAATTGTATAAGAACCTTTCGTTCTTCTGCGCGATCAGACATTTTTGGGACCTGCCGTTTGGCGAAGAGAATCGCAATGGCGGAAGTACTGCTTGGCATTGCAGGCGAGCGTCAAGGCTTCACCGCCATGGCGATTTCCGCGTGCCCGGACGACCAGCGTCGCACCCGCCACGAACGGTCCAACGCCGATGTAGTGCCAGTCATTCTCGGTCAGGTCCGACCAGGCCAATGTGGGCTTTCCCGGAAATGTGATGCCGTCGCGGGAGAGAATCACAAATGGTGAAGCGACATGCCTCCATAGCGGCAGCACGCGTATGCAGAACAGCAGGACTGCGAAAGCGGCCAAACCGCATATCCAGTAAAATGCCTGGTCGAGCGGTTCAGCGTCACGCGCGAGAAATCGTTGAAGGGCAATCCAGCCAAGGACCAGAGCAAATCCCAAAATAATGCCAGACATGACAAGCAACTTTGGCACGGAACGAAAAATCTTTATCTCAGAGCTTTTCTGCATCTCCAACTTCCATTCTGCATCGCAATAAAGCGCTGTGTGTCAGCGCCGATTTAGGGTTTTCGGCGTGGCCGCGCTGCATTCCCTTTCTACGCGGCTGCTTGTCTCAAGGATGGATGAACGGCGCGGCCCATCATTTCGCGCGCAATGATCGCGCCCGGGCTCACCAGCCGGTCCACCATCAAGATTCCGTCCAGATGGTCGACCTCGTGCTGAACCAGCTGCGCCTGGTCGCCCGACAAGCGAGGAAAGCGGATGGGTTGACCCGTTTCATCCATGCACTCGAAGGAGATTTCCCTGTGTCGCATGACAGCAGCGCTGGCGGACGGCAAACTGAAGCAGTCGTCCCAAAGCGGAAACATGTCTTCCGAACGCCAGGTAATGATCGGATTGATCGCCAAAAACGTTCCCATCGACCCATTGAACGCAATCATGCGGTATGTGGACCCGATCTGCGGTGCGGCGAGGGCGTTGCCGAACCCAAACCGCTCCTTGAGGTGAATGAGCGTATCGAAAAGGTCCTTGGCATCGCCTTGCCAACCTTTGTTCTTCACATCGATCTCGACGGCCCGCTCACGCAGGCGTTCGTCGCCGAACAGCACAATCTCTCTGATAGCCATTATTCGTTCACCTGTTTGAAATTACTGGTTATTCTTGAATTATCATGGATGCTTTTCCATGTGAATGCAGAGCTTCTGTGTACCAGCCAGTAGTAGTTCCGGGTCATCTGCCGTGTGAGGTAGTATCGGTAAGCCGACGTCCCGATCATAAGGAGCACGGCGGTGTCCACGATATAGTACTGCGGTGTGAGCATGGTTCCGTTGAACAGGGCGTGGTGGATGAATCGGATGGCGACGCCGAGGAGGAGGGTGTAGATGACGAGGGTCCGGTAGGGCTGCCAGCCCTCGGCGACGCTCTTTCCGGTGCGCCATGCGGTCCAGCCGCCCATGATGACGGTGATGAACAGGAACTGCCAGACAGACGGCTCCTCGTAGAGAATTCCCTGCATTGTCCGTCTCCTTGTCCTAGTGCCTGCCGCCTTCGAGATAGGCCGCGCGCACTTCCGGATTGGCCAGAAGCTCCTTGCCCGAGCCGCTCATCGTCACCTTGCCGTTGACCATCACATAGGCGCGGTCCGACAGCTTGAGCGCGGCAAAGGCGTTCTGCTCCACGAGGAACACGGTCAGGCCCTCTTCCTTATTCAGCACCTTGATGGCGTCGAAGATGCCCTTGACGATCAGCGGCGCCAGGCCCAGCGACGGCTCGTCGAGAAGCAAGAGCTTGGGACGCGCCATCAGCGCGCGGCCGATCGACAGCATCTGCTGTTCGCCGCCCGAGAGCGTGCCGCCGCGCTGCGACTGGCGCTCCTTGAGGCGCGGGAAGAGCGTGAAGATCTTCTCCACGTCCTCGTCGAAATACTTCAGGTTGTCGAGGCTCGCGCCCATCTGGAGGTTTTCGTAGACGGTCATGCGCGGGAAGATGCGGCGTCCCTCCGGCGACTGCGCGATGCGGCGGCGCGCGATGAGATGCGTCGGCAGGCGGGTGATGTCCTCGCCGTCGAAGGTGATGGTGCCGTTGCGCGCCTGGGGGCTGCCGCAGATCGTCATCATCAGGGTCGACTTGCCCGCACCGTTGGCGCCGATGAGGCTGACGATCTCGCCCTTCTGCACCGTGACATCGACGCCGGCGAGCGCGCGGATGTTGCCGTAATAGGTTTCAACGCCCTGGACGCTGAGAAGCGTATCGCTCATCAGTGCGACCCTCCCGCCGTGCCCTCGATCTCCTCGATTTCCTCGATCACCTCTTCGACCTCATCATCTTCCACACCGAGATAGGCCGCGATAACCTTCGGATCGTTCTTCACATGGTCCGGCGTGCCGTCGGAGATCTTCTGCCCGTATTCGAGCACGACCACATGGTCGGAGATCTCCATGACGACCGACATGTCGTGCTCGATGAGCAGGATCGACGTGCCGCTGTCCTTGCGGATGGAGCGCAGGAGTTCGTTCAGCGCGAGCGATTCACGCGGGTTGAGGCCCGCCGCCGGCTCGTCGAGGCACAGGACCTCCGGTCCCGTGCACATGGCGCGGGCGATCTCCAGGCGCCGCTGGGCGCCGTAGGGCAGATCGCCGGCCGGGTCGTCGGCACGCGCGATGAGATCGGCCTTCTCCAGCCAGTGCCGGGCGACCTCGATGGATTCGGCGGCGGCCTTCTTGTAGCCGGGCAGGCCCAGAAGGCCGAGGACGGTATAGCCGGACGCCTTCATCAGCGTGTTGTGCTGGGCCACCAGCAGGTTCTCCAGGACGGTGAGGCCCGAGAAGAGCCGGATGTTCTGGAAGGTGCGCGCCACCTTGGCATCGCGGGTGATCTCGAAGTCGTTCAGGCGCTCCAGCAGGAACTCCTTGCCGCCCTTCTGGCGCATGGTGATCATGCCCATGGTCGGCTTGTAGAAGCCGGTCACGCAGTTGAAGACCGTGGTCTTGCCCGCGCCGTTGGGGCCGATCAGCGCGGTGATCTCGCCGCGCTGCGCCTCGAAGGAGAAGTCGTTGATGGCCATGAGGCCGCCGAAGCGCATCGAGAGATGCTCGACCTTGAGAATGGGGTCAGCCGTCATCGTGTTCGTTGTCATGGTTGCGGACACCATCAGCCGTGTCCTTCCTTGGTGAAGCTGCCGGAGACCGCCTTGCGTTCCTTCAGGAAGGCGGTCGGTTCACGGCTGCCGACGAAGCCACGCGGTTTCCAGACCATCACGATGACCATGGCGAGGCCGAAGATCAGCATGCGGTAGAGTTCCGGCGTGAAGTCGGGACCGAAAATGGCCTTGAGGAAGGTCATCTCGCGCAGCAGTTCCGTGCCGCCGACCATCACGACGGCCGCAACCGCAATACCGACGAGCGAGCCCATGCCGCCGAGGACCACGATGGCCAGGATGATCGCCGATTCCAGGAAGACGAAGCTTTCCGGCGACACGAAGCCCTGACGCACGGCGAAGAAGGAGCCGGCGAAGCCGCCGAACATCGCGCCGATGGAAAACGCCGTCAGCTTGGTCGTGACCGTGTTGATGCCGAGCGAGCGGCAGGCGATCTCGTCCTCGCGCAGGGCTTCCCAGGCGCGCCCGATCGGCATGCGGCGCAGGCGGATCGTGACATAGGCGGTGAGCAGCGCCAGCGCCAGGATGAGATAGAACAGGAAGATCTTGTAATAGGCCGACGACATCGGCAGGCCGAAGGCCTTGGCGAAGTTGTTCGGCGCGCTGACGTCGAACGACCAGATGCCGAAGACGGAGGCCTTGGGAATGCCCGAGACGCCGAACGTGCCGCGCGTCACTTCCGTCCAGTTGATCAGCACGAGGCGGATGATCTCACCGAAGGCGAGCGTGACGATGGCGAGGTAGTCGCCCTTCAGGCGCAGCACCGGAAAGCCGAGGATCATGCCCCAGAAGGCGGCCAGGATGCCGGCGAGCGGCAGCAGGATCCAGAAGGACAGCCCGAAATACTGCGACAGCAGCGCGTAGGAATAGGCGCCCACCGCATAGAAGGCGACGTAGCCGAGGTCGAGCAGGCCGGCCAGGCCCACCACGATGTTGAGGCCCCAGGCGAGCATCACGTAGATGAGGATCTGGATGCCGAAATTGTCGACCCATTTGAGCGAGCCCTGCACGCCGAACAGCATGACCATCAGCGGCGGATAGATCAGGAGCGCGACGATGGCGATCTTGCTGAAGTTGCGCTTGAAGAAGCTTTCGTCCGCCTCGGCCGGCGCCTTGGCGGCGGCCTTGCGGGCCTCCATCCACGGACGGATATAGGCGACCGTGAGGAAGCGCCCGACGGCGGCGACGGCGACGAAGATGGCAAGCAGGCCCCAGCGCTGGTTCAGCACCAGCTCGTTGCGGATGTTCTGCGTGGTCTCCAGACCGACGAAGAGCACGAACAGGCCAAGCGCCACGATACCGGCAAAAATGCCCTCGCGCAGAGCCCGCGCCGTCAGGTTACCGCCGGCGCTCTCGGGAGAGTGGGAAATGTTGGACATGGATCAAACCTTCTCGACTTCCGGTCGTCCGAGAATGCCGGACGGCTTGAAGATCAGGACGATGGCGAGGATGGAGAACGTCGCGACGTCCTTGTAGTCGATGGTGAAATAGGCCGACCACAGGCTCTCGATGAGACCGATGAGCATGCCGCCGAGAACCGCGCCCGGAAGCGAGCCGATGCCGCCCAGGACCGCGGCCGTGAAGGCCTTGACGCCCGGGATGAAGCCGTCGGTGAAGACGGTCACGCCGTAATACATCAGGTACATGGTGCCGGCGACCGCCGCCAGCGATGCGCCCATGACGAAGGTCACGGAGATCGTGCGGTCGACGTCGATGCCGAGCAGCGCCGCCATCTTGCGGTCCTGTTCGGTCGCACGCTGCGCGCGGCCGAGCGCCGTCTTGTTGACGATGTACCAGAAGGTCGTCAGCAGGATCGCCGTCAGGAGCATGATGATGATCTGCTTGAGCGAGATCGCGATGCCGAAGACATTGTAGACCGACGACACCAGCGGCGGGATCGGCTTGTTGCGAGGGCCCTGCGTGACCTGGATGAAGTTCGACAGCGCAATCGACATGCCGATCGCCGTGATCAGCGGCGCAAGGCGGAACGAACCGCGCAGCGGCCGGTACGCCATCTTCTCGATCGTCCAGTTCCAAAGCGACGCCGTCAGCATCGCGGCCACCATCATCACCAGAAGCAGCAGCACGACCGGAAGGCCGACGAACACGCTCGTCAGGATCAGGAACGTGATGAGAGCGGCAAACCCACCCAGCATGAAAATATCGCCATGGGCGAAGTTGATCATGCCGATAATGCCGTAAACCATGGTGTAGCCAATGGCTATCAAACCATAAATCGAGCCAAGAGTCAGCCCGTTAACGAGCTGCTGGACGAAATACTCCACGAGCTATTCCTCGCCTGAAGAAACGGAAGGAGCTGCCCGAGCTCTATAATCGAACTCGGGCTGAGGCGGCCTCAGTTTTCTACGAACTTTCCGTCCTCAAGCTTGTAGAACACGAAGTCCAACTTCTTGATGTCGCCCTTTTCGTCGAATGTCAGAGGGCCCAGGACCGTGTCAAACGCCATGCCTGAATGGATTTTCTCGGCAACCTTCCCGGCATCCGCCGTTCCGACCGCCGTGATCGCCTGTGCTATGACCTGCACACCGGCATAGGCATAAAACGTGTTTCCTTCCGGGTTCACGCCCTTGTCGACGAAGTGCTTGAGCACATCCTTGGCGGCCGGATTTTTGGTGGGATCGCTTCCAAAGGTGACCAAGGCGGAGCCATTCGCCTGAGGCCCGGCGATTGCCGCGAATTCCGAGCTGAAGAGACCATCGCCGCCGAGGAAAGGTGCCGACATCCCGCTTTCACGCATCTGTCGGACGATCAGCGCACCTTCGGTGTAGATGCCACCGAAATAGACGACATCGGCATTGGTTTCCCGGATCTTGGAGATCAGTGCCGAATAATCTTTCTCGCCGACGGTGATGCCTTCGTAGCCGACCTCCACGAGACCGCCGGCATTGACCCCTTTCTTGACTTCTTCGGCAATGCCGAGACCATACTGCGTCTTGTCATGAACGATGAAGAGCTTCTTGTCCTTATAGGTCTTCAGAAGGTACTCCGCAGCGACAATGCCCTGCTGATCGTCGCGCCCGCAGGTGCGGAAGACATTTGTCAATCCGCGCTCGGTGAGCATGGGATTTGTCGAGGAGGGCGAGATCATGACCGTTCCCGCCTCGGCATACACCTCCGACGCCGGAATGGACGCGCCGGAATTCTGGTGGCCGATCACGAACTTGATGCCTTCAGCCACCATACGGTTGGCAACTGAAATCGCCTGCCGCGGGTCGCCCGCATCGTCTTCAAACTGCACACGGATCTTCTCGCCGAGAACGCCGCCTTTTTCGTTGATGTCGGCAACGGCCTGATTGACCCCGTTCCGGGACTGATCGCCCAGCGCGGCGCTTCCGCCCGTCAAAGGGCCGGCAAATCCGATGATCAATTCCGCGTTTGCGGTACTGTTCAAAGCGAGCAGCACAGCGGCGGAGAGAAAGAACTTTTTCATTGGGAACCCCTCTTGTTTAGCATTTTCTGGGATAAAACGTAGTCAGCAGATCCGGAATAATCGCGCCAAAGTGCGGAATTTCATGGCTCTTACGGTGCAATCAGATGAGTGAAACGCATCGTTTGCTTCATCTGGCCTGCGGTTCGTTCGGCGGCCACGCGACGCGTCAATCGCCTGACGCAACGACGTCCGCGATTGTCTGTGCCGTGGCGCAACTCAGCGTCCAGCCGAGATGACCGTGCCCGGTGTTGTAGAAGACCTGCCTTCTTCGGCCACGCCCCACGCGCGGCATCATGTTCGGCATCATGGGTCGCAGGCCTGCCCAGGGTATGACGCTGTTGGTGGGAACGCCGGGGAAACGCCGCGCAGTCCAATCGACAAGTGGCTTGATACGGTCGCGTCTTATGTCGAGATTGTAGCCATTGAATTCGGCGGTTCCTGCAACGCGTAGCCGTGATGGTCCGAGCCGGCTGGTAACGATCTTCGCCGCCTCATCGAGCAGGCTCACCCACGGCGCGCTGCTTTGCGCCTCGGATGTGTCGAGATTGACGGTGATGGAATATCCTTTGACGGGATAGATATCGACGCTTTCGCCAGCAAGCCGGGCGAGGCGCCGGCTCTCGACGCCTGCGCAGATGACAACCCCGTCTGCGAGCAGGTCGCCAGGGTCCCGGCCAGCAGGATTGCATGTCATCAGTCTGACCCCGGATTTCATGTCCAAGGCAGTGACGTCCCGCTCATACTGGAAGGATGCGCCGAGCCTGCCGCAAGCAGCCGCAAGTCCGCGCGTAAATTTGTGAATGTCACCCGTGTAATCGGACTCGGTGTAATACCCGCCGTGAAAGTCGCCGCTCAGCGCAGGTTCCAGGAGTGATATCTCTGCCGGGCTTACACGGCGCCTTTCAAGGCCGCCCCGCGTCAGCAGTTTGTTGACGGCGGTTGCGGCAGCAAAACTGGCCGCATCGTCGTAGACATGAAGGATGCCGCGCTGAACGAGATCGAAATCAATCTGTTCAGCTTCGGCGATCTCGAACATATGCCGCCGCGCAGCCAGCGCGATCTCAACGGTTCGTACAGTATTGCTTTCATAGGCCGGTATGCTGAAGAGGAATTTAGTGAACCACCCGTATTTTTGCCAACTCGGGGACGGATTGACGAGCAGGGGAGCATCACGCCGAAGCATCCATTTCAGGCCCTTGAGGACCGTCCCGAAGTTGGTCCAGACTTCCGCGTTGCATGCAGATAACTGTCCGCCATTTGCGTAGGACGTTTCCATGCCGGCATACTTGTTTCGCTCAACGAGCGTCACGTCGAAGCCGCGTTGCAGAAGGGCATAGGCAGTCGTGACGCCGGTGATGCCGGCGCCGATTACGGCGATGTGCTTCATATTGATGTCCGTCTCGGTTAATCGGTGCAGAGTTCGTCAGCGATGCCTTTGAGGAGGACCGCGTAAGCTTCCAGCTCCTGGATGGTGATGAACTCGTCGGCGACGTGCGCCCTTTGCAGGTCACCGGGTCCGCAGACAATCGTTGGCCATCCCGCAGCCTGAAACAGCCCGGCCTCAGTGCCGCCGGAGATGGTCTTTTCGCTTACGAGCAGATTGAGCCTCTCGACGAAGGTCCGCGCGTTCGATGTTAGACTGGGCGTTAGCCCCGGTATCGCGGTGACGACGTCCACCGAAAAATCGCAAGTCGATCCTCCTTCGAACGTCGGACGCTCGCAAAGGGTCGCAGCAAACGATCTGATTTTGCTGATAAGATCGTCTGGCGAAACCGAAGGCACGGTTCGGATATCGACCGAGAAAACGGCTTCGGCCGCTACAGTGCTCGGCGCGGTCCCGGAATGGAATATCCCGCAGTTGAGTGTCGAGAATGGAGGAGAAAAGCGGCTGTCTTGTCTCTTCTTGTCGGATGCGAGGGTGTTCTGAAGGTCTCCGATATAAGCGATCGTTCGGGCGGCTGCCGTCAGCGCGCTCGCGCCGAGATCAGGCCGCGATGAGTGAACCGCTGCGCCCTTGGCCGTTATGCGAAGTTCCGTGTAGGATTTGTGCCCGAGCACAACGGATTGGCTTGTCGGCTCTCCGACGATGACAAGCGTCGGCGTCGCAAGCTTTGCTTTGAGGCGCTCGACAAGCTGTTTGCCGCCAGCGCAATCGGTCTCCTCGTCATAAGAGAAGGCCAGGTGAAGCGGTCGCCTTAGCGGCCGGCTGGCATAAGCGGGCGCTGCTGCAAGGCAGAGACTGACAAACCCGAGCATGTCCGACGTGCCTCGGCCATAAAGTGTGCCCGATCGTTCAACGACGGTCCATGGGTCGGACATCCACGTCTGACCATCGGTGGGAACCACATCGGTATGGCCGGAGAGGGCGACGCCACCGGGAACGTCGGGGCCTATCGTGGCGTAAAGGGCCGCCTTTCGTCCGCACGGCGAGGAAACGGTATGCGCCACGATCCCTGCCTCTCTTAATCGCTGCACGCAGAAATCGATTAGAGGAAGATTGGAAGAACTTGATATCGGGCGAAACGCAACGAGCCTCTGCAGTATCGATAGGCTATCGACCACGATGCTCGTCGATGCTGATCCAGTCTTCATAACCCAAGTCCCTCTGGCGACCGTCGCGGCGATGCCGTAATCGACGGATTGCAGAATATCGGGAGCTCAGTAATACTAACGCCGAATCTCTAAATCATTCGACGCGCACGAATAAAAATTGGAGGTTGGATGACGTATCTGCGTCATCAGTTTGCATTCCGCATGGAGGAGAGCAATATGGAATTGGACGAACTCGACAAGCGAATTCTTCGTGCGCTGCAAATCGACAACAAGCGGTCGTTTGCAGAAATTGCGGAGGAGGTGGGTTCGTCGGCTGCCTCTTGCCTTCGCCGCATCAAAAGGCTCCGGGATGAAAAGGCCATCATAGCCGACATTTGCCTGATTGATCCGAAAGTCGCCGGCCGTAGGCTGTCCGTCATCGTTACCGTGGAACTCGACCGGGAACGGCTCGATCTCGTCGATGAGTTCAAGAGAGCGATGCGGGCGGCACCGGAGGTGACGCAGTGTTACATGGTGACCGGCACGGCGGATTTTGTGCTGGTCGTTTCCGTAGAGGACGTGGAAGCCTTCGATGTCTTCGTCAAGACCAAGCTCTACACCAACAGGAACGTTCGCAAATTCAACAGCATGATCGCCCTGGATCGCGTCAAGTTCGAACCCCGTATCGCCATCTGATTGCCGATGACGCACCGAATTGAAATCGCTGGGCAAGGATTCACTGCGTGCCTGGCCAGAAAGGCGCCTCGGAGTTCCGCGTTGCAGAACTTCGGGATTTATGACGCGAAACGGTCACGGGAATGACGGTTTTGCAACCGGCAGCGTGGGAAGATGCGGGAGGATTGATCCAGTCGTTTTAATGGATGGATCATTGTTCATGTCTGCAAACCTGCATCCCTTGGCGCCCGTGCCCTTCGTTTCGAAGCAACATCAAGATACTGCGCGCTACCCGCACGGCGTCGCCTTCATGGATGGCCAATATCTTCCCATGTCGGAAGCCAAGATTTCCGTTCTCGATTGGGGATTGCTTCACTCGGACGCCACTTACGACACCGTGCACGTCTGGGATGGTCGTTTTTTCCGGCTTGATCTTCATTTGGATCGTTTTTTCAATGGTCTCGCTAAGCTGAGGATGGATATCCGCATGTCACGCGACGAGGTGGCGGAGGTTCTGCAAAACTGCGTCGGCTTGGCAGGGCATCGCTCAGCTTATGTTGAGATGATCTGCACGCGCGGAACATCCCCGACCTTTAGTCGCGACCCGCGCAACGCGGTCAATCGGTTCATCGCTTTTGCCGTTCCCTTCGGTTCCGTTGCAAACGCAGAGCAGATGGCCCGTGGCCTTCATCTTGCCATCAGCAACACAGTTCGGATACCGCCAGCGTCCGTTGATCCCACGGTCAAGAACTACCACTGGCTGGATCTGGTGAAAGGCCTTTACGATGCGTATGACCAAAATGCGGAATCGGCCCTCGTTCTCGATTACGAGGGAAACATCGCCGAAGGCCCTGGCTTCAACGTATTCGCAGCCCACAATGGCAGACTATCGACGCCGGCGCAGAACGTCCTGCCTGGCATAACGAGACGCAGCGTTCTCGACATCTGCGGCGCGCTCGACATTCCGGTGGCTGAGGTGCCCGTTTCCGTCGAACACTTGCTGGCCGCCGACGAAATCTTCATCACGTCCACGGCTGGCGGCGTCATGCCCGTCACCAAAGTGAATCAAACCGTCATCGGCCGCGGAGACGTGGGGGAACTGACCACCCGGGTAAAGGACGAATACTGGCGACGCCATACCGACCCGGAATGGTCGACGCCCGTCCGCTATTTCGCCGAAGGAATGTGAGATGCTGAACCGTTTCGTTGTGGATCTGGAAACGAGCCGGCAGCAAGGTTTCGAAAAGCACGAGGCTATCTTGTCCTCGGCGCAAGGGCGTGAGGTGACCGTCCTCCACCAAGGTTCAAGCCGGACGCTGATCAACATGTGTGCGAACAACTACCTTGGGCTTGCCAATCACCCCGAGGTCATAGGCGCGGCGACACGCGCCCTCGGCTCTCATGGCTTCGGCATGGCGTCGGTTCGCTTCATATGCGGTACGCAGGACCTGCATAAGCGGCTGGAGAACCGGCTGAGTACATATCTCGGTACTGACGACACGATCCTTTACAGCTCCTGCTTCGATGCCAATACCGGATTGTTCGAAACCTTGTTCGGCGCGGAAGATGCGTTGATCAGTGACGAACTCAATCATGCAAGCATCATTGACGGGATCAGGCTTTGTAAGGCTGCTCGCCACCGGTACCGACACGGCGACATGGAAAACCTTGAAGCCATCCTGAGGACATCGCAGGCGGCGCGAACGCGCGCGATCGTGACGGATGGCGTGTTCTCGATGGACGGGTCCGTCGCAAATCTTCCGGCGATCTGTGACCTCGCGCGCCGGTATAAAGCGCTTGTCGTCGTCGACGATTCTCACGCTGTGGGCGTTGTCGGACCAGGCGGCAGGGGAACACCCTCCCTTCATGGCGTCGAAGATCAAGTCGACATTTTGACGGGAACACTTGGAAAAGCCCTTGGCGGTGCTTCAGGCGGATATGTAAGCGGGCGTAAGGCATTGATCGACTGGCTGAGACAGGCATCCAGGCCCTACCTGTTTTCCAATTCCTTGATGCCGGCGATATGCGCCGGATCGCTCGCGGCTATCGATCTTGCGGAGAACTCGTTGGAAATCCGGGAGACGATGAATCACAGAGTCGTCCAGTTGAGGTCGGGTTTGCAGAGGCTTGGGTTCCGCGTCGGCGGCGTAGACCACCCCATCGTGCCCATACTGGTTGGTGATGCTGAGGCCGCTCAGGCCATGTCTGAAGTGCTTTTCGAAAGCGGTGTCTTCGCTGTGGCGTTCTCCTATCCGGTCGTTCCGAAAGGCGCGGCGCGCGTCAGGCTGCAGGTCAGCGCAGTTCACAGACCGGAGGACATTCTTCAGGTTCTCGGCGCTCTCGAATCGTTCAGCCACCCGCGCTGTCACCGGCTTTAATAGTTGCGCGGCTGAGTAACTATCGTACGTCGAGTGATGAAAAATGAGGCAATAAAGCATCACTATCAAACAAACGATACAAGTGGTTGTGTATTACCTTGGATACAATTTGACTCATGTCGTCCCATCACCGCAGTGATTTTCACCACTTGGTGATGGGTGGTGCTTGTCTATCTCGGGCAAGTTCGTTTCGGGGGATACTATAATGACGAAATTCGTTGGCCGGGTCGGCGTTAGCGGGCTTTCCTTTTTGGCTTCGCTTCTGGCCAGCACATCTGCATATGCGCAGCAGGTTGTGACAAATGGCGATATAGAGCTGTTTTTCGACGTGAACAGTGGCGCTCCTGGTTCAATTACGCTGGATAACGGCACTTTGAAGATTATGGAGCCGACGGTCATCACAGGGCCAGCCATCATAATCGGGCTCGGCGGCGGTACGATCGACACCTTCGGCGGTTGGTTCCCGATGGCCAATGACGCCACCCTGGGAACAGGATTAAGTGGGAATGGGACGTTCACAAAGGCGGGTGAAGGAACGCTCACTTTAACCGGCATGAACACGTTCACCGGCCGTACCGAGGTCACGGGCGGCACCCTTGCCCTTTCCGGCCAAGGACGTTTGAACCAATCCAGTAGCGTATGGGTTGGTTCAGGCGCCACGCTTGACGTTTCGGCTGCAGCAGCTGCCCAGCTGTTGCAGCTTAACGGCTATGGCTCTGTCGTCCTGGGCAACAATTCCCTCAATGTCGGCAGCGGCACTTTTTACGGGATCATTTCCGGCAACGGGGGGACCAATGTTGATTCCGGCACTCTGAAGCTGGTGGGTGACAACACCTTTACAGGCCAGGCCAGCACGAGCGCCAACGGTGTGTTGCAGATCGGAGATGGCGGAGCGACTGGTGTCGTTACCGGAAATATCCTCAACTATGGCAGCGTGATCTTCGATCGTTCCGGAACCGGCGGGCCTATAACCTATGCCGGTGTAATCACGGGACCCGGAAGCCTCGGCTTTGCCGGCGGCGCCACCTATATACTGAGCTCGAGCAGCAGTTCCTCCGGTGAGGTAACGATTGACTTGGGAACAACCCTTCAGTGGGGAACCGGTGGTGCCGCAGGGTGGATCGGACCGAGCACCCTGAGCATTTCTGCCGGCCCCATTACAAACAATGGTGCGCTGATCATCAATCGATCCAGCGACCGCATTTACCAGGGTAAAATCAACGGGACCGGGAGCTTCACGAAGCAGGGTAGCGGGATGGTGGCGTTGACCAATACCAACGGCTATTCTGGACAGACGAATGTCGAAGCCGGCACGCTTCTTGTCGATGGCTCGATCACCGCATCAAGCCAGACGAAAGTTCTCTCGGGCGCCACGCTGACCGGCAGCGGTACCGTTGGCAAAACCACCGTGCTCAATGGTGGCATCTTCGCCCCCGGCAATCATGCAGCCTCAGTGTCGGGCGCTCACAGGAAAGTCGCCTCGATCGGCACGATGAGCGTCGCCGGTGACTTGAACCTCGCCGCTGGGTCAAACTTCGACGTCAAAGTCGATGACCAAGGGCATTCGGACAAGGCCAGCGTATCGGGAGCGGTGACCATCGATACTGCCGCGAAAGTGCGTGTTGCCGCGTTGAACGGCACGGACGACGGCTCTACCTATGCCCCGGAGACGACATACACGATTTTGACCTCCACCGGAGGCATTACCGGTCAGTTCGATAGCTCCGTCGTCGAAAACTTTGCGTTTCTCGATGCGTCACTCCTTCAGGGCGCGAGCGACATTAAGCTCAAGCTGTCGCGCAACGACGTGCAGGTCACTGATGTCGCCGTCACGGGAAACCAGAAGGGTGCGGCGTCTGCACTGAGCGGCTTCGACACCTCTGATCCCGTTTATCAGCGCATGATGGGCATGAGTGCCGAAGAGGCGAGGGCAGTCTACGATTCCGTGTCGGGCGAAGTGCATGCGTCGGGCCAGCAGTCGGTGGACTACACCTTCAATCTCTTCACCTCATCGCTTGTCGGCGGCATGTCCGGCGGCGGCTCGGCCGGTCGGCAGACGGTGGCTTTGGGCTATGCCGAGGAGCAACAGGGGCGCGCACATCCCGGCTTTGCTGCGGTAACGCCGGCGCTCCGGACTACCGGTGTATTCGACACGGCGTGGATTACGCCGCTCGCGGGCTTCGGCACGATTAAAAACAACGGTAACGCAGCCAAGCTCGATTGGGCGGCTGGCGGATTGGCGCTCGGCTTCGATCGCTCGATCGAAGCCGAAGGTAGCGTTACCGATTTTGGTATCGGGTTCGGCTACCTTGTCTCGCGCGGCGACGTCGATGCCCGCTCTTCGGAATATGACACCAAGGGTGGCTTCGTCGGCGCCCATGCGGGCTGGACCGATGGTACCGTCGACGTCTCCGGTCGCTTGGCCTACGGCCTGACGGATGTCTCCACAAGCCGCGTTATCCGAGTCGGATCCATCACCAGGACCGCTACCGCGGCCTACTGGACACACACCTTTGGTGGCGGGGTCGAGGTCGGCTATGGTTTGGCGCTGACGAGCGAGACGAAGCTGAAGCCGGTCGGGACGTTCGATTTCGAATGGAGCGGTCATAACGGCGCAACCGAGACCGGCGCCGGATCCCTTAACGCGTCTGTTGCATCGGAAAGCAGATGGCAGGCGGATGCAGGTATCGGTCTTGAAGTCGAGCACGCAACGAAGCTTGCAAGCGGCGCGAATGTGATCTGGAAGGCCCGGGCTCTCTACGAAAGAGCGCTTGCCGACACGACCCCCACGCAGTCGCTCGCCCTGCAGGGCAACACAGGCACGCAGTTCGTCGTTGATGGCGCATCGACAGCTCGCGACCGCCTGGTCCTGGGTGCTGGCTTCGACTTCAAGCCTGCCGAGAACAAGCGCATTTCGCTTAACTATGCCGGTAAGCTGTCCAAGTCGCAGTCGACGCATGTCTTCGGAGCGTCGCTTGGCCTTGATTTCTGAGCGTTCCTAAGATCAGTTTTGCAAACAGCCCCGCTTCGGCGGGGCTGTTTTTGCGTCAGAGATATCGGCTTCCACTTTCGGCGAAAATCGCGCCGAAGGCTTCAGGGCGTTGGAAAATTCTGTTATCATGGTGGCTGGACTCGCAGTATCAAGTTCAAGAGGCCGGCACACGAGGGCTCTATGGAACGAGACAGTGGAAGTTGCACGCACTCGTACTGCGCGGTTATACCTGACACTATCCGCATCAAAGCTTTCGGCCAGCGTGACACCTGTCGGCCTCCCTCGTCTAGGTGCCTGACAGGAGATCGCTAACGCCGCCTTCAGACCTGAGCCATGCCCCCGTCGACAGCGATTTCTGCACCTGTCGTAAAACTGCTCTCGTCGCTAGCAAGGAAGACGGCTGCTGCCGCCACTTCATCAGGCCTGCCCATGCGCCCCAGAGGGATCATACCGGAAAGTGCGTCTCGAATTTCCTGTGAGGCAGCTGCCATCATCGCCGTATCGATCGGTCCAGGGCTTATGACGTTGACGCGGATGCCTTTGGGCGCGAGTTCGTTTGCCCAAGTCCGTGTGAATGAACGGACTGCGGCTTTGGTTGCACCATAGACACCGTATCCCTTGGTCCCGATGTCGCCTGCAATGGAACCAATCAGCACGATCGTTGCACCGGGCCTCATGAGCTCAATGGCACCTTGGGCCGCGAACACGAGTGCTCGAACATTCAAGCCGAATGTCCGATCGAAATGATCCTCGGAAACGTCTTGTAGTGTCGCGTACTCCGATAGGCCCGCATTCACGACAAGCACGTCGATGCGGCTATGTTCCGATCGGATCTGATCGAAGACGCGTCGCAGGTCGGCGGTGTCGCTGGCATCGGCCCGGATTACGTCAATGCGGCCGGCGCCGGTTGATTCCGTTGTCGTCTCCGCTCCCTTGCGGCTGGTCGCGTAGACCAGCGCTCCCTCGTTGGCGAACCTCTCGGAAATGGCTCCGCCGATGCCACCCACCCCGCCGATAACGAGGGAAATTTTGTTTGCTAATCTGCTCATATCAACTCCATCGAGAACAATGGAGCCAAGATATAATCTCTATACCTATGGTCAATTACGCACTATATGTAAAGCAGATATCGAGGAGTATACCTATGTCCGTGATGGATGAGAGCCTGCCTGTCAAACCTTGCTCGCCGCGTCTTCACAAGGCTGTGTCGGCCGAGGCGCTGCTGGACGTTGAAAGGGCCCGGCCGGTGCTTGAGCAGATCGCCAACAAGTGGTCGGTCCTGATCCTCACGGTCCTGTGTAGCAGGCCGTCACGCTTCAACGAGATTATGCGACGCCTCGACGGTATCACGCATAAGGCGCTCGCTGATGCGCTGAAACGGCTGGAGCGCAACGGGCTGATCCACCGTGAAGTGCTCACGACAACGACACCGGTTGGCGTCGAATATACAATTACCGCCCTGGGCCGCTCCCTACAGCAACCCTTCGAGGCACTTTATGCTTGGTCCATGACTTACGGTCCGGAGCTGGAGCGCGCGCAGGAAGAATACGATCGGGTCCGAGACTAGTCGACTGGTGTAGGTCGACGCCCGATTATTCAGGCGACAGCTCATCATGCGGCCGCGTTCGCAACGTGGTCCGATACGGTCGAGATGAACGCCCGAAGGCGCTTAAGGCGTCGTAGGTCCCGGTGATATCCCATCCAGATGTCGCGCGCCGGCGGTGGCATCGGCAGGTCCAATCTGCGGATGCCCGCGATCTGATCACCGACCGCGCGGGGTAGAACGGCGATCCCGACGCCTTGCCTACACATACGCCCCTGGACGTTGCGGTTGTTCGATCGCAGGGCCGGTTTGGCATTGGGGAAAGTCTCGATCAGCCAAGCGATATCGGGGAACCGGCCGGTCGACGTATCGTGAGTGATGAGCCGAAAACCGCTCCCGTCACCATATGTGGGATCAGGCGAATCCTCGGTAACGTAGACGCCGTATTCAAGCCTGAAAAGACGCCGCTGGACGACATCGGCGGCGTTGAACGGAACGATGCGAAAAGCGACATCGGCCTCCCGCTGGGCAAGGTTGAACAGGCGCGTCCCGGTCAGGATCTCGACGTCGACATCAGGGTAGGTTTTAGAGAAATCCGCCAGGATCGGAGGCAACACATAGGCGCCGAACCAGTCCGCCGATGAAATGCGCAGATTGCCCTTGAGATTCTGCTCCCGCCCTGCAAGCCGGCGCTCCATACCCAACGCGCTCTCTTCCATCTGTTCCGCCAGCGCCAGGACACCGTGACCTTCTTCGGTCAAAACAAGACCATCGGCAGTCCTCTGGAAGAGGGTTTGCCCAACTGCCTGCTCAAGCGCGCGTAGGCGCCTGCCGACGGTCGGATGGCTTGTCTGCAGAGAACGTGCGGCGCCGCCCAGCGTGCCGGATCGCGCCACCGCGAGAAAGATTCTGACATCACTCCATTCCACAACACACCCCGCACAAAACTGAACGCTGAGAATACAGTTTTGTTACTTAAAGAACAAATCTGATCGCCTAGATTTGACTCACATCAGGGGTGCCTCTTGTGCGGACTCAACGATCTTCATAGGGCGCTCGGTGAAGGATAGGGGCAGATGGCGTCGACTGAAGGAAACTCGGAGACACACTCATGAAAACTTGGCTCATCACCGGCTGCTCAAGTGGCTTTGGCCGGCGGCTCGCGCTCGCGGCAGCGAAACGCGGCGATCAAGTCATCGCGACGGCCCGCAATGTGACCGCGATCGAAGGGATGGCGGAGCCGTTCGGTGGTCGTATGATTACCGTGCCGCTCAACGTGACGGATGCGGCGTCGGCAAAGGCCGTCGTCGCAAAGGCTGTCGAAACATTCGGCGGGCTCGACGTGCTCGTGAATAATGCAGGCTATGGGCTATTCGGCGCAATCGAGGAGGGCGCGCCGGAGGAATATCGGCCGATGTTCGATGTGAACGTTTTCGGTTTGATAGAAACCACAAAAGCAGCCCTGCCAGTCCTGAGACGTTCGGGCGGAGCGATCGTTAACATGTCGTCGGGGGCGGGCATTGCGGGCAGCGGCGGGGCCGGATATTACAATGCGGCCAAGTTTGCCGTTGAGGGGGTGTCGGAAGCGCTCGCCGGCGAGCTGAAGCCGTTCGGTATCCGCGTGCTGATCGTCGAGCCTGGACCATTTCGCACGGATTTCCTTGGACGGTCGATCGCATTAGCGGCCAACGAGATGCCGGAATATGCCGCGAGCTCGCGCAGGCGCTACCGCGAATCCAACAACGGCTATCAGGCAGGCGATCCCGACAAGGCGATTGCGGTGATCCTGAAGGCAGTAGATGCCGACGAAGCCCCGCTTCATTTGCCGCTCGGCCCCGCCGCACATTCTATCGCTGAGCGAAAGCTGGCGTCCTTCCGCAGCGATATCGACGCTTGGCGCGATATCACGATCGCAACGGATTACGACCAGCTTTGACGATGCCGGGGAGCGGAATGTCCTACCTGCTTCAGCATCACGCAGACAAGAACTCTGCCAATCGGTAGCGGATCGTCATCAGCCGATCCGCTACGATAGCGGATAATGAAGAGCATTGTGTCACAGACGACCACGGTCCACGAAGCTACTCAGCGTCAGTGCACGGTCCCGAGAACCTTCTGTCACGACGGCTCCTTGGGCACGTAGTCGCGGCCGGGATCGATGGTCGTCGGCCGCCCGTCGAGGAAGAGTTCACCGATGCGCGGGGCGCTGCGTGAGATCACCTTGCCGCCCTTAACCACGGCGAGGCGAGTCGGCTTCAGCCGCAGCGCCTCGATGACGTCGGCGGCCTGGAGCACGATCAGGTCCGCCTTGCAGCCCACCTCGAGACCGTAGCCTTCAAGCCCCATGGTCCGTGCCGAATTGACGGTCAACGCATCGAAGATCTTTTTCTTGTCCTCGATCCCGCC
This sequence comes from Shinella oryzae, assembly GCF_023038235.1. Taxonomy (NCBI): domain Bacteria; kingdom Pseudomonadati; phylum Pseudomonadota; class Alphaproteobacteria; order Hyphomicrobiales; family Rhizobiaceae; genus Shinella; species Shinella oryzae. The sequence continues at coordinate 126,695 of NZ_CP081988.1, forward strand.
CATCTGCGCCACGTGGATTGCCATGTGGCCGACTTCGAGCATGTCGGCAGAGCCCATCGAATACCAGGGATCCATGGTGCAATCCTGGCCGAAGGAGACGTTGAGGCCGGCGGCCATCAGTTCGCGCACCCGCGTCATGCCGCGCCGCTTGGGGTAGGTGTCGTGGCGTCCCTGCAGCATGATGTTGATCAGCGGGTTAGGGATGACGTTGATCTCGGCTTCGGCCATCAATGGGATGAGCTTGGAGACGTAATAATTGTCCATGGAATGCATGGAGGTGAGATGGGAGCCTGCCACGCGTCCCTGCAGGCCATGGCGCACTGCCTCAGCCGCAAGCGTCTCGATGTGGCGGGACATCGGATCATCGGTCTCGTCGCAGTGGATATCCACCGGCAAACCGCGCTCCGCCGCGATCCGGCACAGCGCCTCGAGCGAGCGCCGTCCATCGTCCATCGTTCGCTCAAAATGTGGAATGCCGCCGACGATGTCGAGCCCCATGTCGAGTGCGCGCTTGAGCGAAGCCTCGCCGTCCGGCGCACGGTAGTAGCCATCCTGCGGAAAGGCGACGAGCTGCAGCGTGATATAGGGCGCCACCCGTTCACGGACTTCGATCAGGGCCTCGGCGGTCACGAGGCGCGGGTCGGACGTGTCGACATGGCTGCGGATGAAGAGCAGGCCCTGGCTGACGGCGAGATCGCAGTAGCGCAGCGCGCGCTCGACCAAGGCTTCCTTGGTGAGGAGCGGACGCAGCTCGCCCCAGAGCGCGATGCCCTCGAGCAGCGTGCCGGAGACGTTCATGCGCGGCATGCCGAGCGACAGCGTCGCGTCCATGTGGAAATGCGGATCGCAGAAGGGCGGGCTTGCCAGCCTTCCTGTCGCATCGATCTCCTCACCGGCGACGGCATCGATCCGCTTCTCGATGATCGCGATGATGCCGTCCTTGAGGCCGATGTCGAACCCTTGGCGGCCGTCGGGCAGGTTGGCGTTGCGGATGATGAGATCGAACATTTGTATCCTCCGTTCAGCGCTCGCCGCGCCGATAGGGTTGCATGAGGGCCTGCGGCACGCGGGCGCGTCTGGCCATGACAGCCAGCGCCGCGATCGACAGGACGTATGGGATCATCAGGAAGAGCTGGTAGGGAACCACGCCGCCCAGAGCTGTCTGGAGCCGCAGCTGGAAGCCATCGAAGAAGGCGAAGAGCAGGGCGCCGAGAAGGGCGCGCTGTGGCCGCCAGGAGGCGAAGACGACGAGCGCGATGCAGATCCACCCGCGCCCCTGGACCATGGTCGGAAAGAAGCTGTTGAAGGCCGACAGCGTCAGGAAGGCGCCGGCCATGCCCATCAGCGCGCTGCCGGCAATCACCGCTCCGTAGCGAACCACCATGGGATTGATACCCTGCGCCTCGGCAGCATGCGGATTTTCACCGGTCATGCGGGTCGCAAGGCCCAGCGGCGTGCGGAATACGAGATAGGCGAGCGCCAAAGCAATCAGGATCGCGGCATAGGTCGGCGGTGTCTGGCTGAAGATGGCCTGGCCAAGGAAGGGGAGGTCACTCAAGCCGGGAATATGAATGGGCTGGAAGGGTGTGATCGTCGGGGGTGTGCCGGCGACCGGCACGAGAAGGCGGAAGACATAATAGCTGAAGCTCGAGGCAAAGAGCGTGACACCGAGGCCGGAGACATGCTGCGACAGGCCAAGCGTGACGGTCAATGCCGCATGCAGCACGCCGAACAGCCCCCCGGCGATCGCGGCGATGAGAAAGCCCGTCCACAGATCCGCGCCGTTGTAGACCGCCAGCCAGCCGATCATCGCGCCGAAGGTCATGATGCCCTCGATGCCGAGATTGAGAACACCGGCCCGCTCGCATAAGAGCGCGCCGAGCGTACCGAGGATCAGCGGTGTCGCGATGCGCAGGACGGCCGCCCACAGGCCGGCGGAGGCGATGATGTCGAAGACGGCGCTCATCGGCGGATCCTGTACTGGGTGAAGAAGACGGCGATCAGCATCGTCAGGAGCGAGAGGGCGACGATGACATCGGCGATATAGCTCGGAATGCCCATGGCGCGGCTCATGCCATCCGCACCAACGAACATGGTGGCGGTGAAGAGGCCGGCAACGACGACCCCGAGCGGGTTGAGGTTGGCCAGCATCGCCACGACAATACCGGAATAGCCGTAACCCGGCGATAGGTCGGTCGTTACATAGCCCTTGACGCCCATGACCTCGACGGCGCCCGCAAGTCCCGCCAGTCCTCCGGACAGGCATGCGACGACCACAAGCGTGCGGCCGAGCGGAACGCCGGCGAACACCGCGCCCTGCGGGTTAAGGCCGGCGGCGCGCGACTGTATGCCGAACACCGTGCGCGACTGGACGAAGGCCAGCACGAGGGCCAGCACCACGGCGATGACGAGACCAAGATTGAGGCGGGAGCGTGCGAGAAGCTTCGGCAGCATCGCGGCGTCGGCCACCGATTGCGATTGTGGCCAGCCGAACGCCGTCGGGTCCTTCAGGACGGTGTCGATGAGCATGGACACGACGAGGACGGCGACGAAGTTGAGGAGCAGCGTCGTGACCACCTCATCGACCGAAAAGCGCAGCCTGAGCCACAGCGGCACCAGAAGCAGGATCATGCCCGCGACCGCGCCCATGATCAGCAGCGCCGGGATCTGCAAGGCGGACGGCCAGGTGCCGATGAAGTGCGAGCTCGCCCAAGCGACCGTGATCGCGCCGAGATAGAGCTGTCCTTCGCCGCCGATGTTCCACAACCGCGCGCGAAAGGCGACGGCGGCCGCAAGGCCGGTGAGGATCAAGGGCGTGGCGCGGGTCAGCGTTTCCGTCGCCGAGAGACGTGAGCCGTAGGCACCCTTCAGAATGTTCCAGTAGGCTTCGAAAACCGGTGCACCGGCAATCGCGATGAGAATGCCGGCAATCGCCAGCGCGGCGGCGACCGCAATCAGCGGCGTCGCGATGACCAGCGCGACCGGCCTGTGTTCGCGTCGTTCAAACCGCATGTGCCGTCTCGCCTTCCCATTCGCCGGCCATCATCAGGCCCAGTTTGCGCGTCGAGGCCTCCTGCGCCGGTATCGGCGGGGAGAGCCTGCCGCCGACGATGGCCTGGATACGGTCGGCGAGTGCCATCACCTCGTCGAGGTCTTCCGAAATCAGCAGCACCGCCGTGCCCTGCCGCCGCGCGTCGAGGATGCGTTCGTGGACGGCGGCCACCGCGCCTTCGTCCAGCCCGCGGGCGGGCTGGGCGGCGATAAGGACGCGCGGCCTGTCGATCAGGTTTCGTCCCAGGATCAGTTTCTGCATGTTGCCACCGGAGAGCAGGCGGATGCGGCTCGCCGGTGATCCGCCGCGCACGTCGAACGTGTCAATGATCGTCTGCGCGAAAGCCATGCCAGCCTCGCGATCCACCAGCCCGTGGCGCGAGAAGTTCGACAGGCGTTCCAGAATGGCATTTTCCCAGATGGCCATCTCGCCGATGGCACCGTCCTTGTTGCGGTCTTCCGGGATCCGGCCGATTCCCGCGGTGACCACGTCCTCGACGCTCAACGCGCCGACAGGCTGGCCGAACAGAAGCAGGTCGCCGCCCGCCATGGCGGCGGTGCCCGACAGCAGCTGTGCCAGTGCCGCCTGGCCGTTGCCAGACACGCCGATGATGCCAAGGACTTCGCCAGCACGAAGCCGAAAGTCGACGGCCTTCAGGCGATCGACCCCGCCGATCCTGACAGTGACCGCGGCGGCCTCCAGTACCACGTCGCCGGGTTCCGATGGCTCGCGCACCGGTCGCGTCACCGCGCGGCCGACCATCAGCTCGGCCAGTTCCGGCTTGCTGGTCTCGGATGCGGGGCGCTCTGCAACGTGGCGTCCGCCGCGCAGGACGACGATCCGGTCCGCGGTCGACATCACCTCGTCCAGCTTGTGGGAGATGAAGATCAGCGACAGGCCCTGCGCCGCCATGTCCTTCAATGTAGCAAACAGGCGCTCGGCCTCGATCTGCGTTAGGACCGCCGTGGGTTCGTCGAGAACGAGGATGCGGGCCTCGTTATAGAGCGCCTTCAGGATTTCGACGCGCTGCTGCTCGCCGACCGACAGGTCGCCAAGCCGCGCGTCGGGATCGACTTTCAGCCCGAACCTTTCTGAGATCGCCAGCAGCTTCGCCCGCGCCTCACGGCGGCGGGAGCGCGGCGACCACAGGCTTTCGGTGCCCGTCGTGACGTTTTCCAGCACGGTCAGGTTGGGTGCCAGCGCAAAATGCTGGTGCACCATGCCGATGCCCGCGCGGATGGCTGCGCGCGGCCGGCCTGCCGGCAGTTCCTGTCCGTCCACCATCACGCGGCCGCTGTCGGGTACGTAGTGGCCGAAGAGGATGCTCATCAGCGTCGTCTTGCCCGCACCGTTCTCACCCAGCAGGGCGACGATTTCGCCCTTGTGCAGCGACAGGGAGATATTGTCGTTGGCAAGGGTCTGGCCGAAACGCTTGCTGACGTTCTCAATCTGGAGAACGGGTGTGCTCATGCGGGCCATCCTGCGATTGGAAACCGGTGTTGCCAGCGGCCATCCTGCTCCAGAAGGCCGGCAAGCTGCAAGAGCAGGGCGTCGGCGCCCATCGGCGCCATCAATTGGACCGGCAATGGCAAGCCCGCGGCATCGGCGCCGAAGGGCAGGGTAAGCGCCGGGAAGCCGGAGGCATTGGCGATCGTCGCGAGCGGTGCAAAGGCCGCCATCCGCTCGAAATGAAGGTCTGTGTCCCGGTGATCGCTTGGGAAGGAGCCCACGGGGAGCGGTGCCGAAGACAGGATCGGGCTGATGAGGCAGTCGATGTCGTCGAAGAGCCGCCACAGGTCGCGGCTGACCAGCACCATCGCGTTGAGGCTTTGCCACAGGCCTTGCGCCGACAGGGATAAGCCGCGCTCGATGACGGCCTGCGTCAATGGGTCGGTCTTGCCGGCATCCAGATCAAAGCGAGCGATCGTGTCGGCGAGGTTGAGGCAGACGATGTCGACGAAGGCGCGGCGGCTTGCTGATGCCATGCCGTGCACGGCCTCGAAGGAGATGGGGACGAGCTGGTGGCCGGCAGTCTCCAATGCGCGGGCCGCCTCCTCGATGACCGCCTGTCGCGCGGCGTCCGTCGGATGGTCGGCGCCGGTGTCGGTCAGGACGCCGATCCGTAGCCGCCCATCCCGCTGCTTCTGCATTTCAACCGGCGGAAACGGGCCGCGCGCGCTGCCGGAAAGCGCTGCCAGTGCCGCTGCGGTATCGCGCACGGAGCGCGTCACGGCCAGTTCGGCGGCGATACCGCCCAGGTGATTGCCGAAATGGGGCCCCGCCGGCATCAGTCCACGGCTGGGCTTGAGGCCGACGAGCCCGCAACAGGCGGCCGGAACGCGGATGGAGCCCCCGGCGTCGGTGGCATGCGCGATTGCGACGATGCCGGCAGCAACGGCGGCCGCAGCACCACCCGAGGAGCCGCCGGCCGAAAGGTCGGGCGAAAGCGGGTTGCGCGCGATCGGGCCGATTGCCGGTTCGCTGGCGAGCGACAGGCCGAACTCGGGACTTGTGGTGAGGCCGAAAAGACAGAGGCCAGCGGCACGGAAACGCTCGGCAAGGTCGGAATCCACCAATCCGCCGCGCCGTGCCATCAGGCGCGATCCCGCGGTCGTCGGAAAACCGGTGAACGGCCCGCCGAGGTCTTTGCCGAGCGTCGGTACGCCAGAGAAGGGCAATGTATGGCGTACATCCCCCGGCAAAGCATCAATGGCGTCGGCGGCCGTCAGCCCCCTATCTGCGTCCTGATAGGCGATGGCGCCGAGGCTTTCCCAGGCTGAAGACGCTGAAAGGGAGGCCTGCATGGCCTCCCGGCTGGTGGTTCGGCCGCCGGCAATCGCCTGCGCCAGCGCTGTTGCATCCGCCTGCATGGAACCGTTTACTTCGGCTCGTCCATGATGCGCGGGACTTCGAAGGTGCCCGCCTTGATCTCGGCGCGCTTGGCCTCCATCGCAGCTTCTGCTTCGGCAGGCGCCACGCCCTTGACGAAGACGATGTCGCTGCCGCCTTCCTTCATCAGGCCGTAGGCGGTGTAGTCGCGGCCGGTCGGCTTGCCGGCGGCCACGTCGGCGAGCGCCGCGTTTAGGATCGGGCGGAAGTTCCACAGCGCATTGGCAAAGACCGTGTCAGGGTAGCGCGGTGTGTAGTCGATCAGCGACCCGACGGACTTGATGCCGCGCTCCTTGGCGGCGTCGGCCGTGCCGATGCGCTCGCCGAACAGGATGTCGGCCCCGGCGTCGATCTGGGCCAAGCCGGCCTCGCGCGCCTTCGGCGGGTCGAAGAAGGTACCGATGAAGGTGACGAGGTGCTTGGCATCCGGATTGACGGCCTTGACGCCCGCGCCGAAGGCATTGATCAGCATGTTCACTTCCGGGATCGGCATGGCGCCGACGGAACCCACGACGTTCGACTTCGTCATCTTGCCGGCCAGCATGCCGGCGAGATAGGCGCCGTCGAAGTTCCAGGTGCCGAACACGCCGAAATTATCGCCGGCTTCCTTGCCGCTCGATCCCATGACGAAGGCCGTCTCAGGATAGTCGGCGGCCACTTCGCGCGCCTGCTTCTCGACGGGAAAGGTTTCGCCGATGATCAGCTTAGCGCCCTGTTCGGCATATTCGCGCATCGCGCGCGGATAGTCGGTGCCGGAGACGCCTTCAGAGAAAACGTACTCGATCGCACCTTCCGCCGCGGCGTCCTGCAGCGCCTTGTGCAGGACCGAATTCCAAGCGTTTTCCACCGGCGAGCCGTGGATGCCGGCGACCTTGACCGCCGCGGCAGCTCGTGCGGAAGGTATGAACGCCGAGGCACTTAGAGCGAGGCCGGAGGCAAGCACGCCACGGCGGGAGATAAGCAGTTTGTCGATCATCGATGAGTTCCCCGGTTTTTTACCAATTGATAAATCGATAGCGACTGCACATTTTGAAGTCAAGAAAACAAGGTGGCTTCTAAATAGGCATATCCCCATTCCATTGACAGGGTGCGCGGCCATGCGCGCGCTGTCGTGGCGAGAGCAAGCCTGGCGCGACCCCTGTCCACTTCGGGAAGGTGGTCGCGCCCGATCAGATCAAACGGTGGCGTCCTGCTTCTGCGCCTCGGCATAATGGGCGAACGTCGCGGCGAACCGGCCGTTGACATAATCGCCCGATGTCACCGGCTCGTATTTTGCCGGGTGATCCTCATCGACGCAGCTCGGCAACGCCTCCAGCACCGTGTCGTAGTTGGGGCCGAAGAAGAATGGGATGGAATAGCGTTCCTTGCCGGAGCGGTTAATCGCCCGGTGCACCGTCGAGGCGAACAGATCGTTGGTCCAGCGCGCCATCTGGTCGCCGATATTGACGACGAAGCAGCCCGGAATCGGATCGGCGGCAATCCATTCGCCGGAAGCATTCAGAACCTGCAGGGCCGAAATACCTTCCTTCTGGGCGAGAATGGTGAAGCACTCATAGTCCGAATGCGCGCCGATACCGATCTGGCGATCGTCGATCTCGCCGAACTGCGGCGGATAGTGCAGGACGCGCAGGGTCGCAAGCGGCTTGTCCACCATGGAGTCGAAATAGGTTTCCTCGAGCCCGAGCGACAGCGCGAAGGCATGCAGCAGGTGGCCGCTGAGCTTCAGCATCTCGACGTGATAGGCTTCGAGCGCGGCACGGAATTGCGGCTGATCCGCAGGCCACTGGTTCGGGCCGTAGAGGACTTTTCCGGCCAGCACGTCGGAATCGTCCGCCGGGACGTCGAGCGCGATATCGAAGGACTGGTGCAGGTCGCCGCGGGCGGTGGGGTCGGTGTTTTCCTCCAGCATTGCTGCATAGCCGCGATTGTTCTTGGACTTCGAGACGTGGTTTTGCATCTTCACGTCGTCGGGCAAGGCGAAATAATCCTCGGCCACATCAAACGTCTTCTGGATGACCTCCTGCGGGACGTGGTGGTTCTTGATGTACAGGAACCCGACTTCCGTGCAGGCCTTGCGCAACTCTTCGGCCAGCCTTTCCTTGGCGGCGGCGTCGCCGCTGAACATTGGCTCGAGGTCGATGATCGGGATTTTGTCGAAGCTGATGCGCTGCGGGTCCAACCCGCCATTCTTCATGACGCGAACGCCGTTTCCGGTCTCCAATGCTTTCATGGTTCTGTTCCCTCTTTCTGTTGGCTTGGATCGTGAATCGCTTCCACGTAGTAACGCGGCCCGACAAACATAAAGCCGGGCGAGAAGTAGCGGCGGCAGACATCCATGAATGCCGCCATTTTGCGCGAGCGGGCGTGAGGCCGGGTGACGCGTATGCTCACGCGGCGTTCCGCCGACGTCCAATCGGGCAGGAGCGGCACAAGATGGCCACGCTCGCACTCGATGTCGGTAAAGAAGTGCGGAAGGTAGCCGATGCCTTCTCCCGCCACCGCGAAATACTTGATCGTCCAGAAATCGTTGGCAATCAGGCTTGAGCGCGGCAGGATGCTTTCCTGCGCACCGCCCTTCTGCAGCCGCCATTGCTGAAGCCCGCGCGGCGTGCGGTAAAGGATGCCGAGGTGCTCGGCCAGATCGGCGGGCAATGCCGGCATGCCCATGCGATCGATATAGCTCTGACTGGCGAAAAGAGCGAAAGTCGCGGTGGAGAGCGTTTCGCCGTCCGCCTCCCCATCGTCCCAGGATATGACCGCATCCAGCATGTCGAGGCTTTCGGCGGCATAGAGGACGTGAGGCGAGAAGAATGTCAGCTCGATATCGACATTCGGATAGAGCCTGCGGAACACGATCAGCATCTGCGCATAGAAGGCGGTGCCGAACTCACCCGTTGCACCGATCCGCAAAGTGCCGGCGACATCGTCCGACGGTTCGGTGACGGCGGCTCTCGCCGTGTCGCAACTCTGCAGGATCTGACGGGCATGCACGAGCAGGGTCTGGCCCTCTTCCGTCAAAAGCAGGTTACGTCCCGAACGCTCAAAAAGCGCAACGTTCAAATCCGCTTCAAGCTGCTTGATCCGCAGGCTGAGCGTCGACTTCGGCAGGCCGTAAAGCTTTGCTGCGGCCGACAGCGAGCGCAGTTCCGCAATCTTGACGAAGGAAGCCAATGCCTCGGTGTTCACGTCTGATCGTCCATAATTCTGAACAAAATGCCAAAAAATTGGGCATGATTATTTTTATTGCATGAACGACCGTAATGCGATTTTATGCACTGCACAAGAGCCAAGACTGCTTTTGAAAATCCGGAATGAACGTCAGCGACGACGTTGCTCGAACGGGCCTTCGCCCGCCGGGAAACGTGTGTCCAAAACGAACCGACGTCGGCAAAAACAAGGGGAACCGACATGACAGACACCAAATTTCCGAAGGCCCGGGCGGCCTGTCTCGCTGCCGCGATGTCGCTTCTGGCTTCGTCCACGGCCTGGGGCTTCACGCTCGAAGGTCCGCCGAAGGTCGCCTTCATATATGGCAGTGCAGCATTGGACGGCGGTTGGAACGAGGCACTCGAAGCCGGCCGCAAGGCCGTCGAAGAACAGCTCCAGATCGAAGTCGCCGTCACCGAGAACATACCGGAAGAAGCGACCAAGCTTCGCGCGGCGATCGACCTCTATGTGAAGCGCGGTTTCAACATCATCGTCGGCACGACCTATGGCTACAGCGCTCCGATGGCCGAAGCCGCGAAGGCCTATCCGAACGTCGCGTTCCTGAGCGCGTCGGGCACCGAAAACGGCCCGAACATGGAGAGCTTCTACGCCCGCACCTACCAGGGCTGGTATCTCGCCGGCATCGCCGCCGCCCAGGCCACCAAGACCAAGAAGATCGGCATCCTGGCCGGCTTCCCGGTCGGCGTGGTCAACTGGGACATCAACAGTTTCGCTCTTGGCGCCCGCTCGGTCGATCCTGACATCCAAACCATCGCGGTGTTCACCAACTCCTGGTGGGATCCGGTGAAGGAAGGCCAGGTGGCCCAGGCGATTCTCGACCAGAAGGCCGACGTGCTCGCGACCAACCTCTCCGCCACCTCTGCGCTCGACGTCGCGGAAAAGGCGGGCACGCCTTCGTTCGGCTTCCAGCTCGACATGTCGCACGCCGCGCCAAAGACCATCCAGACCTCGGTCGTCTTTCGCTGGGAAAAATATCTCGTGCCGACGATCAAGGAAATCATCGACGGGAGCTGGAAGCCCGAGGAATTCGGCGCCTTCGAGGGCATGGACAAGGGCGTGATCGATCTCGCACCGTTCGGCCCCAGCGTCTCGGACGAGACCAAAGCGAAGATCGAGGCTGCCAAGCAGCAGATTATCGCCGGCACGCTCGATCCCTTCCAGGGCCCGATCAACAAGCAGGATGGCTCCGTGCTCGTCGAGGCCGGGAGCAAGCTGGACGACGGCGCCTTGTGGTCGATGGATTACTTCGTCGAGGGCATCACCGGCACAATGCCGGCGAAGCAATGATCGACACGCTGCATCAATCGGGTGGCCGGGGAACCCTGTTCCCCGGCGCGCCGCCCGCGCTTGACCTCAAGGGCATCGACAAGGCCTTCGACGGCAAGCCGGCGCTGGTCGATGCATCCTTCCGCCTCGAATGGGGGGAAGTGCATGCGATCGTCGGCGAGAACGGTGCGGGCAAGTCGACATTGATGAATGTCGCCGCCGGCGTCTATGCGGCCGACGGCGGAGAACAGACGATTGATGGGGAAGCCAGGAGCCCGCGCAGTCCGATGGAGGCCACGGCGGCAGGCCTCGGCATGGTGCACCAGCATTTCCGGCTCGTGCAGAGTTTCACCGTTTCTGAAAACATACTCCTGAGCCTTGGCCGCGAAAGCAAAATTCGCACGCCGGCACAGGCCGCGGCGGCTATCGCCGCGAAGGCCGCAGAAGTCGGCCTGCCCGTGGACCCTGCCAGGGTCGTTGCGGACCTCTCGACAGCCGAGCGTCAACGCGTCGAGATCGTCCGCGTCCTGTTGCTGGGCGCCCGCATCCTCATTCTCGATGAACCGACCGCAGTGCTGAGCGAGGAGGAGGCAAGGATGCTGCTCTCCTTCGTCCGGCGTCTGGCGCGGCAGGGCCACGCCGTCGTGCTGATCACGCACAAGTTCCGCGAGGTCGCCGGCTTCTGCGACCGCATCACCATCATGCGGCACGGCAAGACGGTGATGGCCGGGGCGCCGGTTGCCGATATCGACGAGGGCGATGTCGCGCGGCTGATGGTCGGCGAGGCGCTGGCCGTGAGCGAACGCCCTCTGTCAAGTCCGGGTGCCGTCAATCTCAGTGTATCGGGCCTGACCCAGAAACCCGACCGGTTCGGTCAGGGGTTGAACGCGCTCAATTTCGAACTTCACGCCGGCGAAGTGCTCGGCATCGCAGGCGTCGGCGGCAATGGACAGGAAGAACTGGTGGCCTGCCTGACCGGACTGTCGAGACAGGATCAAGGCTCCATCCGTCTCGGCGGTCGTGATCTTTCGCGTGCGTCGCCCCATGACCGGCGAAAGGCCGGTCTGCGCATCATCCCGTCCGACCGCTTCGAGGCCGGCCTTGTTCGCGAGCTGTCCATTGCCGAAAACCTTGCCCTGACGCAGGTCGCGAAGGGGGATTTCGGTGGGCCTTTCTTTCTGAACCGCAAGGGGATGCGGCATGCTGCCGCCGCGGCGATCCTAAGCTTTGATATCAGGGGCGCCTCGCCGGAGCGCTCCGCAGCGCTTCTGTCGGGCGGCAACGCGCAGAAGGTCCTGCTGGCGCGCGAGCTCGACGCCGGGATGAAGGTGCTGGTCGCACATTCCCCTTCGCGGGGCCTCGACATGAAGGCCACGCTCTTCGTCCGCAATGCCATCAAGCAGGCCGTCGAAGGCGGCGCGGCCTGTCTTCTGATCAGCGAAGATCTCAACGAGGTCCTGTCGCTGTCCCATCGTGTCGCCGTCATGAACAGGGGGGCCATCGCCGGCTGTCTTGCAATCGGCGACGTCACCCCCGAATGGATTGGAGCGCTGCTCGCCGGCCATGTTTGATGCTGCGTTTCTTGTTCGCCGGCAAGCGCCGGGCCCGCTGCTCTCCGGGGCATGCTACGCGGGCGGGCTGTTCGTCGGCCTTGCCATTTCCGCGATCCTTCTCGTGCAGGCCGGCGTGCCGGCCGATGCGCTTGTCGACGAGTTTCTTGTCGCAACCTTTCTGACGTCGGATGGTCTTTCCCAAACGCTGACCGCGGCCCTGCCGCTCGTCCTCGTCGGCCTGGCCTCGGCGGTTGCCATGCGGGTGCGGTTCTGGAACATCGGAATCGAGGGCCAACTCTGGCTCGGCGCGGTCGCCGCCACCTGGGTGGCACTGGGCGGGATCGGCCCGGAGCCGCTGCGGCTGCCGCTGATGCTGGTCCTGGGTGCCGTCGTCGGCGCCGCCTGGATTGCGCTGCCCCTCTGGCTCAAGCTGAAGTGGGGTGTCAACGAAGTCATCTCGACGCTGCTGCTGGGAAGCATCGCCTTTCTTTTCGTGCAGCACCTGCTGTTCGGCGTCTGGCGCGATCCGGCGACGAATTTCCCCGTAACGGCGGCTTTTCCCGAGGCGTCCCGCTTTGCCGCCACGGGTTGGGGCCAGTTGCATGACGGTTTCCTGCTCGTCGGCGCAGTCACGGCGGCGCTTTGGTATCTGCTCGACTATACGAGGGTCGGCTTCTACGCCGATGCCGTCGGCCACAATATCAAGACCGCGCGGGCGGCGGGACTGCCGGTTGGAGCAACGATCACCGGATTGGTGCTGCTTTCCGGCGCGCTTTCAGGCCTTGCCGGCGTGACCATCATTGCCGGCACGGAACACCGGCTGAGCCAGGTGGTCGGCAATGGCTACCTGTTCAGCGCCATCGTCGTCGCCTATGTCGCCCGCGCCAAGCCAGTCTGGGTGCTCGTCGTGGCGCTCGCACTCGGCGCGGTCTTCACGGCCGGCAACGTTCTGAAGGTATTCTACTCCATCTCTGAAGGCATGATCGTGCTCGTGCAGGGAACCGTGCTCATCTCGATCCTGATGGCACAGTTCTTCAGTACCTACGCGCTCAGCCGACCGAGCTGAAGAAAGGTTCGTCATGGATTTCCTGATCGGCTGGCTTGCCATCATTCCAAGCTACGCGACGCCGCTTCTGCTTGCGAGCCTGGGCCTCATCATCTGCGAGCGTGCCGGTGTCCTGAACCTCGGCGCCGAAGGCTTGATGGCCGTCGGTGCGATGACCGGAGCGATCATCGTGCTGTCGGGCGGCAATCCGTGGGCGGCGCTCGGCGGCGGTGCCATAGCAGCAGCGGCGCTCGCCTTGCTTTTCGGCCTCGCCACCGTCGTCAAGCGCGCTGACCACACGCTTTCAGGCCTTGCCATCGTGGCGATCGGTCTCGGGGTGACCGGTGTTCTGGGGCGACCTTACGTGCAAAAGACCTTTCGGGGAATTGAGACCCTGGGCGATCTCTTCGGCATCGATCGCGGCACGGTGTTTGGCCGGATCGTGGCCGTTCAGGATCCCGTGACGATCGCCTTGCCGCTGATCGTCTTCGCTCTGTGGTGGTGGCTGCAAAAAACCCGCAGCGGCCTCCGGCTGACGGCGGTCGGCGAAAACCCTGCCGCCGCCGATGTGGCCGGCATCGATATCCAGCTCACACAGCTTGCCGCCGTCCTGGCTTCCGGTGTGCTGTGCGGCTTGGCCGGCGCCTATCTTTCCGTCGCAACCAGCCATGTGTGGGTGGAAGGCATGGTCGCAGCACGCGGCTGGGTCGCCATCGCTCTCGTCATTTTCGCCCGCTGGAATCCCGCGCGCGCCCTTCTGGGAGCGCTTCTCTTCGGGGCTGCCGATGCCCTGGTGCCCCGCCTCCAGGCGATCGGTGCGGACTTTCCGGTCTACCTGACGATGACCGCGCCCTATATCCTGACGCTGGGCGTGCTGGTCCTGAGCTCGCTTCGCGGAAAGACATCGGGTGAGCCAGGTTTCTTGGGGCGCGTCTACTTGCGGCAGGACAAACATTGACTGGCGCGCCGATCGCGCGGACGCTAAAGATGCCTGCGTCGTTCCTGGAGGGAAACGATTGCCTTGGCCGGGATCGGAGGTCCATCGGGATCGCCCGTCTATTCTCTAGCCGCTGATCCACAGTTCCTCGCAGGACACGACAAATGCATTCGGCTCATGGTTGCAGGACCGTGACCGCTATCGGAGGAAAAGATGGATCAACCCCAATCGATGACCGCCCTGTTGATGACCGGAGCCGACGAGTTGCAAATCCGGCAACTGCCGGTACCTAAGGCGGGTCCCCATGAAATCGTCGTTCGAACAGCGTTTCTCGGCATCTGCGGAACGGATGTCCACCTTCATCACGGCAAGAGCTTCTATATCGACAGCGGCTTTCTGAAGCATCCTTTCATCTTCGGCCACGAATATACAGGGACGGTCGTTTCCCGCGGTGCTGGCGCGGAAAGAGTCGGTGTCGGTAGCCGCGTGGTGGGTCACTGCATGGTGCCGTGCAACAGCTGCGACAATTGCCAGCGCGGTCGCCGCAATCTATGTCGCAATCTCAGGGAGGTTGGACTACGCTTCATTCCTGGCGCTGCAGCCGAATATGTGGTGGTTCCTGAAACTGCGGTCTCGATCGTGCCCGACAATGTCTCCCTTGAGGCGGCAACGCTCGTAGAGCCGGCTGTCACGGCCTATCACGCCTGCGAGCGGACCCGTGTCGGACAGGCCGATCGCGTTGTGGTGATCGGCACAGGCACGCTCGGTATGCTCAGCCTCATGATCGCGAAATTGACGGCACGCTCGGTCGACGTGATCGGTGTTGCGCAATCGGAAATGGACTACGCGCTGGAACTGGGTGCCACGCGGGTCCTTCGGCCGGAGGAGGCCGCCCGCGACGCCTATGATGTCGTGATCGAGGCGTCGGGCGTTCGATCTTCCATGCAGCTCGCCATAGACCTTTGCGACCTAGGAGGACGCATCGCGCTTGTCGGTATCCCGGGATCCACATCGCCGGAGGTCAGTCAGGGATCACTGGTTCTCAAGGACATCAGCGTTCATGGAATCCTGCACGGCATCGACTACTATGGCTTGACGCTGGACCTGCTTGCGACCGGAAAGCTCGATACGAGAAAACTGGTCGCGCGCATAGGCGGTGTGGAAGAGGCGGGCAGCATGTTCGCCGACATGAGCAAGCCAGATCGGAGCAGGCCCAAATATCTGATCCGGTTTAGGGGCGAATGACACTTCGTAGCCGAAGCCTGCGAACCGACATGAAGTCCAGCGCAGCGATTTCAGCGCTGGATTTCAGACACTTTTCCCGCCTTCTCGTCGTACAGGTAACTCTTCGTGCCTGACCCTGCTTCGATGTCATCCATCGTCACGACCGGACCTTTGGCACTTTCCTCGAAGGAAGCCTGTTCGGCGCAAGTGCCGAATTCCTCGCTGGCGCGCAGCCCGGTTTCGTCATAACTCACCCAGGCAAAGAGGATAGGGCAGGCATTGCCCCCCGTATAAAGTTCGAGCAGCGCACTGTTGTCATGAATTTTGAGCAGGCGCGGCATATAGGCGCTTTCGAGCAGCACCTCGTGACTGCCGCCTGCATGGACGAACAACCCCGTGCCCTCGACCGTGTTCATGGTGATGTCAAGTGCGCCTTGGGGCAGGTCCACCTTCAGTGTGCCATCCTGATCGACATTGGGTTGGTTGCTGACCAGAACTTCGGCAGCCGCGGGGAGGGCAGCCACGAGCGAGACGGCAAGGATATTGGCAAGAAGGCGCATGATTCTTTCCATATTGATGAGGAGGCGGACACTATAAATCATCGACGTAAAACTCCACAATCGGCATGGCCTTTTCAGGGCAATGTCAGCCTACACTGGCAGCCAAAATTCCGGCGGAAGCCACTTCCCTTTGTGGTGAAAATCCCAACTCCGTGCGTACTCCAGTCTCCTCGCTGCGGGAAACGGTGCGCCAACACGGCGTCCGGTTCGAATTAAGGGGAAGCGTCCAAAATATTGAGGACGACGAAGACTCTTTTCCAGAGTGACGTCTACCGACGTGGCTCAGCAGGGCCGCGGCGTCACGGGATCGCAGAACGGCAAAGTGCTGGCGCGTCGGATCGCCTGTGCCAGCCGATCGTTCGTTTCTGCAACGGTCGGGATTTGTCCGTATTTCACTGCCGCGCGGCTGATCGTCTCGTCTATGATCCGCATCGCCGCAACAACGGTGGCCGCGCATAGTCGCACCTCAAAATCCGTCGGCGACATATCGAGCCTAAAAGCGATGACGCGCGCCATCGTGAGTTCTGTCGTACGCGTCGCCATGAAGAATGGCTCCAGCAATGCGGGCTCCTCCTCCAGACGCGCGATGAGGTGAACAACAAGCCTGCCGTCCTCGATTTCCTGGGCATCGATTTTGCTGAAGTCATACGTTATCTCGAGAAATCGCTCGACCGACATATCAAGGGGCCATTTTGCCAGTTTGTCGGCAAAACGCTGTGACGTCAGCGCAAAAAGCGGCTCGATGCAGCTCTCCTTCGTGCGAAAATATCGCCAGAGCGTCCTCCTCGATATACCCGCAGCCTCAGCGATATCATCGCCGCTGGTTCCTGCAACGCCTCTTTCGAGAAACAGACGTGCGGCAGACCGCGCCACGTTTATATGGGCGTTTTCCGACACTGTCCTACTCATCGAGCACTCCGCATGACGCCTGTTGCAAGCGACTATATGGCAACGAGTGCCACCAAGAAAGAGACCGAACGCCGCACAAGCCAATTGGCGTTGACCGCAGCGGCCACAATAATGACACTTAGTGCCATTGTGCAAAGGTTGCTCGCGTTATGAAGCCAGTCAGCTGTGAGGAGCTCCGATGAAATCCTGGACCGCTATTGCCATCTCGCTGTTCGTGCAGGTCACCGGCGCCTCCGCTCAGCCCTTGGAGGGTCAATTGTCAAAGATCGAATATCCGAAAACCGAACGCATCGACGCGGCAGAGAGTCATTTTGGTGTGACTGTCGCAGATCCCTATCGCTGGCTCGAAAATCCACCGGGCGGAAGCGAGGCCGTCAGCGCTTGGATTGTTGCCCAGAATAAGACAACGCGAAGCTACCTCGACACGCTTCCCGGCCGGGACATTCTCGAACAGCGCATAAGGGCTCTGTTTGAATACGAGCGCTACACGGTGCCCAGGAAGCGTGGCGACCGGTACTTCTTCACGTTCAACAGGGGTCTTGAGAACCAACCGGCCCTATATGTGCGCGACGGTGCTTTTGGAGAGGCACGCCTGCTGATCGACCCCAACGCCTGGTCGGACGACAGTGCCGACGCGATCGGCGAGTGGAGCGTCTCCGACGACGGTCGTTATCTCGCGTTCAGTGTGCAAGACGGCGGTACCGACTGGCGGACCATCCGCGTGCTCGACGTGGAGAGCGGTCAGGTGCTGCAGGATGTCGTCGAGCGGGCCAGATTTACGCACATCAACTGGGCTCCGGATGGCTCCGGCTTCTTCTACTCGCGCATGCCCGAACCCGCTCAAGGGGCGTCAGGTGCAGTAATTGCCAATCATGCCGTCTATTTTCACAGGCTCGGCACTCCCCAGGATGAGGATCGGCTGATCTACGCGACACCCGATCGCCCGGGCCTGCTGCACGTCGCCAATCGCACCGAGGGTGGCCGTTATCTCGCCATCTCATCATCTCCGGGGACGAACGAGAATGCGCTGACGATCGTCGATCTCGCCGCCAGCGCTTGGCAGGCCCGCACGATCGTGCCGAACATGGATGCCGAATGGTCTGTTATCGGAAACGAGGGCAGCAAGCTCATTCTCGTAACCACAGATGGCGCGGAGCGCCGGCGCATTGTGTCGCTCGAACCTGCGGAAGCCGATCTGCGGCCACAGGAAATCGTACCGGAAGATGCCGATAACGCGGTTCTCAATGATGCTGCGATCATGGGCCACAAGCTCTTCATAGCCTATCTCGTCGACGCCAAAACGGAGATACGCCGCTTCGACTTAAACGGAACACCTGATGGAACGGTGGCGTTGCCGGGTATCGGGACCGCGGGCGGCTTTCCGGGCCATCCGGGCGACAGGGAAGCTTTCTTCGGCTTTACCGCGTTTGATGCGCCGACCGCGATCTATCGATACGACACGCAGACCAATTCCGTTACGCCCTGGGCAGAGCCGGAAGCGTCCATCCATCCGGACGAAATCACTGTCGAACAAAGGTTCTACCGCTCCATCGACGCGACCGAGGTGCCGATCTTCATTGTGCGCCGCAAGGATGTCACGACAGCTGCTCCAACCTTGCTTTATGGTTACGGCGGCTTTGGAATACCTCAGGTTCCCTATTACAACCCGATCCACCTCGCCTGGGTGGAGCAGGGTGGCGTATTGGCCATTGCCGGCATTCGGGGCGGGGGCGAATACGGTAGGGCTTGGCACCGGGCCGGACAACTCGAGAGAAAGCAGAACTCTTTCGACGACTTTATCGCCGCTGGCGCTTTTCTCAAAAGGAGCGGCATCACCGCCTCGAACGGTCTCGCCATCCAGGGTGAATCCAACGGAGGTCTTCTGGTCGGAGCGGTGACGAACCAACGGCCCGACCTGTTCGATGTCGCGCTGCCCGGCGTCGGCGTCATGGACATGCTGCGCTTCGACAAGTTTACGGCGGGTGGTTTCTGGATCAGCGAATTCGGCGATCCCTCGCAGGAGCCACATTTCCGCAATCTCATTGCCTATTCGCCTTATCATACTATCAAGCATGGCGAGGACTATCCGGCCATACTGGCGACGACGGCCGACGCGGACGATCGCGTCGTTCCCGCTCATACGTTCAAATACATCGCTGCGCTGCAAGCGGCCGAGCTGGGGCCAAAACCGCGACTGGTTCGCATCGAGACCCGCGCAGGGCACGGTGCAGGCATGCCGCTCGACAAGGTCATTTCGCAACATGCCGACATGTGGGCTTTTGCCGCTCACTGGACGGGCCTGAAAATCAATCCGGTCAAGCAAACACGTTCGAGTGGAGAGTGATGATGTTCAGTTCAAAAACCGCTTCTTCAGCATCAATCTGCGGTGCTGCCCTCATGTTGCTGGCGCTGGCGAGTTGCTCGGCCACGGGAGACGATCGCTACGGACCCTGCTCCGGGTATCGGGATGACAACACGTGCATGTCGATGCAGCGTCACCATCGTGACCGCGAGCAACTGATGAATCAGGAAAAGGCCCTTATCAATTCAGCGCAAGCCAGAGAAAACCTGCGAATGCTCCGGGAGATCAGGCGAAAGCGTGGTGAGTATTGACATGAACGCTCCCGAATACGCGCGCTAAGCCGTAATCTTTACAGGAGAACCGGGCAGGGGCGACGAGAGAACCGGTGCCGGGATAATCCCGTCACCTCAACCCTTGTGCGCTTCAGCCCAGTGAGGATAGGTCACGAAGGCGGTCGTCGCGCCCTCTCCTTCGGTCGTTATCGTCACCGACTGCCCTTTGGGCATGTAAATGATGTCGCCCGGCCCAGCCGTAACTGTACCGTCGCTCGTAGACACGGACAAACGTCCGTGAAGTATGATCATCGTGTCGTCTACAGCCATTGTCTCCGTGAGGGATTGGCCGGGAGCGTAACGGCCGTATCCGATCGTGACTGGCCCGCCATCTCTTTCGTCCACCAGGTTCCCGACGTAGATGTCGGCACCCTGTCCCGGTGACTTCATGAGTTTTGCGTCGGAAAAGCTGAATTTTTGGACCTTCATCCGCGACCTCCTGCGTTCCTGCGTGAGGTAGCGCGGATTTTGGTACGAGCAACCACGGTCCATGGAGAAAGACATGTGAGAGAAGACGTGCGCCATCGCGACGCCCGATCAGCGGAACTTCCTTATGATCCGCGAGGCGGCAGAGCGTTCGATGCTGGATAAGGTCTTCGAGGCGATTGACGGCGCGACTGCCGAAGTCGAGGAAGGAGTTGCGAAAGAGGGTTTAGAATTCGAGCCAACCAGCAGAGACTACTTCCTATTCACAGTTCAGCAGGTCGCTTTCGTGTGCCTGTGCGGCGGCGATCCGAATACGCTTCGAGGCGGTGATCCCGAGCTTGGTCAGCGGATCGTGGGCAACGCCCAGCATATCATCGACTTCTACTGGCGGAGCGGCAAGGGGGTCGAAGGACTCTAGCCTGTTGCGAATATCAGCGCCAATCGACCTTCTATTCATTACGCCTACGCGAAGGGTCGCTTGTTCGTGTTCGATTTTATGGAACTGCACGAAAGGGGGCGTTCTAAAATCGACCCTTTGGTCCGGCCGGCAGCGCTTCTTGCCGCCGTTACAGCCTCGCTCAAAGATTGACCAATCGCGCTGCTGGCTGCCGGCTAGGAAGAACACTTGTCTTCGAAGAATTGAAAGGAGTCGGGCTGTCCGGGGATCGCCAACGAACGTTGCGAGAGCGCCACGCCCGCAGTGACATTTGCGACCTGCGGACCGCTGCCGATGGGCGCAGGCGACGAAGGGATGGTGCGAAGATCGGATCGCAGTGCAAGCACCTAGATGTGGCAAGTCCGGCAGCATGTTTCTGCCGGCATTGACTTCCGCGCCGCCGTGTCATGGGCGGCGCGTTGCAGGCCCTGCAGATTATTGCGGGGGCAGGACGCCTTTTCGGAGGATAAGGTTTCCATAGAAACGAGGTTCGCCACTTTGTACGATCATATAGGCTTTCGTTGCCTCCGCATAGAAATCCGGGGGAGTGAGAAGGCTGAGTGGCTGCCCCACCACCTGCTCCAACTCCTTCGTAACGGCATTCCGCCCATCGGCCGCAGCCGTCGTCATGGCTGACGCCGGGCTCGGGCCTTCGTCGAGCGGCATCACTGACAGGATTGCTCTTGCTACGCGAGGCGCGTCGACCCCGCTCAAAGGAAGGTAGCGCCGTGCAAGCGATGAGGCCGGAAAGTTTCTGTCCGCTATGACGATCGTGTCGTTGTGCCCCATGGATTTCAGGGCATGAAGAAGGTCGGCGGTGAGGATGGGGTCGATTCCGATGAGCATGGTTTTCTCACGCGTCCTGTGTTGTCGGTGCAAGAACGATTTCTCGGATGCAGGTACGCGACGGCAGGCTGTATGCCCAATGGATGGCCTCGGCGACGTCTTCGGGCGGTATGGCGCCGCCGACGCTTTCCTTGTAGTCGCGATATCCCGCCTTTATGTCTTCGGAAGAGGTGTGGTCGAGGAGTTCGGTCTCCACAAGCCCCGGAGCCACGACGACGATACGCACCCCGTCAGCGGCCACTTCCTTTCGCAAGCTTTCGCTGATGGCATGCACCGCGAATTTCGTGCCGCAATAGGCGGTGTGGTTTCCATAGACATTCCGGCCTGCAATCGAGCCGATGTTGACGATCGTTCCGCGTCGGCGGGCGGTCATGCCAGGCAGCACGGTCTGGCAAGCGTTGAGAAGGGCAACGACATTCACGTCGAACATATCCTGCCATTCCTGCCTTTTCTGATCCGCCACGGCACCAAGTTGCATCAGCCCTGCGTTGTTGACGAGCAATTCCGCCGGTCCAAAGACGCTCTCCGCTTCCCGAACAGCGACGGCGACCGCTTCGTGGTCTCGAACGTCGATGCGTCTGCAAAGCGTATTGGGCAGGCCGAGGCTTTCCAATCTCTCAAAACGCCGCGCAAGCAGCAGCAGAGAGAAGCCTTCCTTTGACAAGTGGCGCGCGGTTGCTTCGCCAATGCCCGAGCTTGCTCCTGTAACAATCGCCAATGGTGACATTGCATATTCCTCCCTCAGGCCACATCGCGTGGCGCGATCAGCCTATAGGCCATAAGAGCGTAAAAGTTAAGTAGTGAAGTTACAGAAAATGGAGTGAACGGCCATAAATGCCGTCACATTGACCTTGACACGTAGCGATAACGATGATTTTAAATTGAATAATGTAGCGAGGCTACATAACGGCAAGAGGATGCCGGGAGGAGTTGATGTATCAGGACAGATTACGCCTCGATGGCAAGATTGCCGTCGTCACGGGCGGGACGAGAGGCATTGGACTTGCCATCGGCAGGGCGTTGGCGGAGTTTGGTGCTTTGCCCATTCTTGCCGGGCGAAACGAAAAGCATGGCGCCGCTGCGGTAGACGTTTTGAAGAATGCGGGTTTTACAGCGGAATTCAAGTCGCTGGATGTGGGCAACTCTACTGCGGTGTCAGCGCTTATGGCTGATGTTGCGGAGGCCCACGGTCGCCTCGACATCGTCATAGCCAATGCAGGCATCGCCATCGAAGGCGACGCGCTTGTGCAGTCCGATTCCGACTGGCAGAATGTCCTGGATATAAACGCCAGCGGTGTTTTCTGGACAGTGCGTGAAGCGGCGCGCCACATGAAGGCTGGTGGAACGATCGTTGTCGTCGGTTCCATGTCTGGCCTGGTGGCCAATGTTCCCCAAAAGCACACCGCCTACAATGCGTCCAAGGCGGCAGCGAACATGATTGCCCGCTCCATGGCTGTCGAACTAGCCGACAAGGGTATCCGCGTAAACGCCATAGCGCCCGGTTACGTGCGCACCGACATGACGGAAGGCGGGATCGACAATCCAGACTGGTTCAAGGTGTGGTCCGAGCGAACGCCGCTGGGGCGGGTCGCCGAACCGGAAGAGATCGCTTCTCTTGCCCACTTCCTTGCATCGCCGGCATCCAGTTACATGACGGGCTCGATCGTCGTTGCGGATGGCGGTTACACCTCGACTTGATTGGATTGCCATGACCGTGCTCTCGCAACCGCAGACGGGGACCATTTCCTGGCGCGCCCTGTCGACGTTTCTTCTGCCCGCCGCAATCGTCGCAGCACTGCTGCTGGTAATGGCGTTTTACGCGCCGAACTTCTTCAGATTCAACAACATGATGAACATCCTCGTTCAGACGTCCGCACTGGGCGTGATGGCGGTGGGGATGTCCTTCGTCATGGTTGGCGGAGGCATCGATCTCTCCATTCCCGCCAATATGGCATTCTCGGCGGTGCTGGGGGCCATTGCGATGCGGTATGCGGGCGTGCCCGGTGGCGTAATGGTGATGCTTCTGGTCGGAACAGGTGTGGGGCTGTTCAACGGTGCTGCAGTGGCACTACTTGGCATGACACCTTTCGTCGTTACGCTTGCGACAATGACCGTGCTGGGCGGAACGACCGTCTGGATGACGAATTCCCAGTCCATCGCTGATTTTCCAGAGCTATTCTTTGACATTGTTCTGGCCCGTCCTCTCGGCATTCCAGTCTCGGTTGCGGTTCTCGTCGTCGTTACGGCGGCCACCAGCATCATATTCGCTGCGACGACGTTCGGGCGTTCACTCTACGCGGCGGGGCTCAATGCGCGAGCAGCACGCGTTGCCCGTGTCAATGTGGAAGCCGTGCTTCTCGTAACCTATGCGGTATCGGGTCTTCTGGCGGGTGTAGCCGCGGTTCTCCTGACGGCACGGCTCGGTTCGGCCTCTGCCAATCTGGGAAATGACGGTGTTGTTCTCGATATCGTCTCGGCCTGTGTCGTCGGCGGCATTTCCATCTACGGGGGATCGGGGCGTCCAGTCGGCGCTGTCCTTGGCGCGCTTTTCATCATCGTCATTTCAAACAGCCTCAACCAACTTGGCGTTTCCTTCTTCATCAATCTGGTCATCAAGGGTATTGCGATCATCGCCTTTATCTGCCTGGACCGTATCAGCTCGGGGGCCCAGCGATGAACAGCGCCAAACTTGTTATGCGCTCGATCAGCAAGCGCTTTGGTGGCATCGCGGCACTCGAACAGGCCGGCCTTGAAGTCCGCGCCGGTGAGGCCCACGCTCTGATGGGCGCGAACGGTGCCGGAAAGAGCACAATGATGAACGTCCTGGGCGGCGTGGTGCGACCCGATCACGGACAAATCCTGATTGACGGCGAGGTCGTTTCCTTTGCCTCCCCGACCCAGGCCAAACAGAAGGGCGTGAGCTTCGTTCATCAAGAGCTCAACATGCTGCCGAGCATGACGGTCGCCGAGAACGTGATGATCGATGCCATGCCGACACGTGGCGGACTGGTCGATCGCAAAGTCATGCGCCTGCGAACTGCCGAACTGCTTCGCCGCCTTGATTGCACGTTTTCACCGGATACGCTGGTGGAAACGCTCTCCATGGGGGACCGGCAGATGGTGGAGGTGGCGAGGGCGCTCGTCACCGATCCTGGGATCGTCATTTTCGACGAGCCGACGTCTTCGCTTTCGGAGCGTGAGAAGCGCCGGCTCTTTGATGTCGTGCTTGGTCTGAAGCGCGACGGTGTCGCTGTCATCTATATCACACATTTCCTTGAGGAAATTTTCGAGGTCTGCGACCGCGTAACCGTTATGCGCAACGGCACGACGATCGAGACACGCGATATGCATGCAATCACCGCCGGTGAGGTCGTAACGGCAATGCTTGGCTCCGTCGAGGCCGAGGAAAGGGTTCGTCCGGCCTTCATATCTATTGAGCCTCCGCTTCTTGCCGCGTCTGGCCTGTCGCGCGACGGTGCAATCGCGGATGTTGGATTTGAGGTTCGGCCGGGTGAAGTGGTCGGTCTTTGGGGACTGCTCGGATCGGGGCGCACAGAAATCCTGCGCGCCATTGTCGGGCTTGATCCGCTCGATGCGGGCGAACTCCGTTGGCGCGCGGGCGACACGCTGGACATCATCCGACCGGACAAGCTCCACCGCAAGGTTGGCTTTGTGACGGAGGACCGACGCGGTGAAGGGCTGCTTTTGCCACTCTCTGTTGCCAAGAACATTTCCTTCGGCAACCTGGACAAGGTGAAGGGGGCTTTCGGCATGATCGATGCGGCGAAGGAGAAGACATTCGCGTCCGGTTTCGTCGAACGGCTTCGCATCAAGCTGTCGTCGCTTTCGCAGCCTGTTCGCACGCTCTCGGGCGGAAACCAACAAAAGGTGGTGTTCGCACGGTGGCTCGGCACACGGCCCAAGCTTTTCATGCTCGACGAACCGACGCGTGGCCTCGACGTCAGTGCCAAGACTGAAATTCTTCGCCTGACCGCCGAACTCGCCACGGAGGGTGCGGGCGTGATCTTCGTCTCTTCGGAACTGGAGGAGATGATGCGCGTCTGCGATCGCTATCTGGTCGTGCACCGCGGCCGGATTGTTGCGAACCTTTACGGCGATGCAACGAAAGATGATCTTATGCACGCCGTTTCTGACGGGAGGGTTGCCGCATGAACCATTTGAAACAGCTCGTCGGCCTTCCGCTCGTCCTCGTCGCGATCTTGACCTTCTTTTCCGTGATGACGTCGCATTTCGCCACAGCGGGCAACATCAATGCCATGCTGCACGCAATGGCACCGCTCGTTATCATGTCATGCGGCATGGCTCTCGTCGTGTTCTCCGGCAAACTGGACATTTCGATCGGCTCTATCGCCTTCCTGTCGGCAACGCTTGCCGTGCTGCTGATCAACGATCACGCAGTGCCGCCGATTCTCGCATTTCTGGCCTCGCTCGTGGCTGGCATCGTGCTCGGCGCGCTGAATGGATTCATCGTCGTCGTGCTCGGCGTAAACGCATTGATCGCGACCCTCGGCACGATGATCGCTCTTCGTGGCATTGCGCTCAGCCTGACCGGCGCTGTGTTGATCCCCTTGCCGACGCAGGTCGCCCGTCTCGGGAATCTGACGATCGGTCCGCTTTTCGCCGATATCGTCGTACTTGTCCTGGTGGTCATTGCCGCTCACATTGTTCATCGGCACACCGTCTTCGGCCGTCGCCTCAATGCCATCGGCAATGGTGAGGATGCGGCGCGCCGCATCGGCCTTCCGGTTGATAGGACGGTGTTTGCCAGTTTCGTGCTGTCAGGTTTTCTGGCGGCGCTGGGCGGGATT
The DNA here is from genome assembly GCF_023038235.1 of Shinella oryzae. Classification (NCBI taxonomy): domain Bacteria; kingdom Pseudomonadati; phylum Pseudomonadota; class Alphaproteobacteria; order Hyphomicrobiales; family Rhizobiaceae; genus Shinella; species Shinella oryzae. Next base: position 152,529 of record NZ_CP081988.1, read on the forward strand.
GTGGCACTTCTTCAGGTCGGCGCGATCAGCGCGTACCTTGGCCGCGGGATGGAGTTTACGGCGGTCGCAGTGGTGGTCGTCGGTGGTATAAGCCTCTTCGGCGGCCGGGGCGCGATCCTTCCCGGCATTCTGCTCGGTGCCTTCATTTTCGAGGCGATCGCGAATGGCCTCAATCAGATGAGCGCAAATCCCTATGCGTATCAACTCATCACAGGACTGATCATCTTCCTGGCGATGTATGTCGACGCCATGCAGCATCGCCGCAAGGCGGCGGTCCGGACACGGCGCTGAATTCAAGACTTTGCACCCCCGAACCAGGGTGCCACAACCGGAGGAGAACGAAATGAGCATGCGCAAGATCGTTGCGGCTACGCTAGTCGTGGGCGTTGCATTGGCAAGTACCGCTGTCCGGGCCGAAGACTTCGTTGTCGGCCTGTCTTGGAATGCAATGGACAACCAATTGCCTGTGAAATGGCAGGAATATCTGCTGTCGGAAGCCAAGGCCCAGGGAGAGGCGGCCGGGATCAACTTCAAGTGGGTCATTAACGTGGCAGACGCCGATCCTGCCCGTCAAGCGGCCAACATCGAGGATCTCATCAATCAGGGCGTCAACCTGATCATCGCGCGCGCGGAAGACGATGCGGCAATCGGCGCTTCGATTCGCGCTGCCGACCAGGCCGGCATTCCCTTCATTACATTTGATCGGCCGTCGTCGACCGCGAAGCCGACGGCGCATGTCGGTGGTGACAGCTATGATCAGGGCAAGACCACGGCGGAAGCCTTCGTAGAGCTCCTGAAGGCCAACGGCGTAAAGGGTGAGTGCATCGAGCTGCAAGGCTCTCTGACCGATGTGAACGCCATGAACCGTTCGAAGGCCTGGCATGAGGTGACGGATGCTTCCGGTGTGGTGAAGACGCTTGTCTCGGTGCCCACGGAATGGAATCCGGAGCTTTTCCGTTCCGGGACGGTGAACGCATTGCGCGCCAACCCGCAGGCGAATTGCATGTTCCTGGGCAGCGACTTCGCTCTGCCAGCAGTGCAGTCCGCGCTTGAGGGCGCCGGCAAGTGGGCACCGCGTGGCGAAGCGAACCATGTCTGGATCGCCACACAGGACGTGTTTCCGGAGGCCGTCGCTGCAATTCAGAGCAAGTACATCGATCTGGGCACGACGTATGACGCCTACGCGCATTCGAAAGAGGCGATCCGGGTCGCGATCCGGGTTGCCAAGGGCGAGGGCGTCGATTGCCCGGACAATATCTGCCTCGCGAAGGGCCGACTTGCCACGCAGGAAAATATCGGCACGCTGGAAAACCTATGGTCGCGCGCCGAGTGACGCCTCTGCCGGAGCGCTTCGGCGCTCCGGATCTCACATGGCTTGACCTCGCGGTTGTAGCCATACTACATCAAAAGGAATGCGCGGGAGCATTGGTCGCGGTAAGCCGGCCAAACAGGGTGGAAATGCATGAAGTTCGATTCTGAAGAATTCAAGGGCAGGACGGTCCTCGTCACTGGCGCGGCGAATGGTATAGGCTTGGCGGTTTCGCGTGCTTTCGCGGAGCGTGGTGCGACGGTCGTGCTCACTGACAGGAGCGAGAGTGTCCTGGACGTCGCACGGGAATTGGGCGAGCGGCACCACGGCCACGTTCTTGATGTGACGGATGAAGCCTCGGTCGAGGCCCTCACTGCGAAGATCGGGACTATCGACATACTCATCAACAATGCCGGCATAGGCCCCCTGGCCCCCGCTGAAAGTTTCCCAACGGCGGATTGGGACCGTACCATCGAGATCAATCTCAAGGGTGCCTTCCTGGTGGCGCGCAGCGTCTCCAAGGGCATGCTCGCTGCAGGCTACGGCCGTATCATCAACCTGGCGTCGCAGGCTTCCGTTATTGGTATCGAGGGACACGTTGCCTACTGCGCAAGCAAGGCAGGGCTTGTCGGCATGACCAAATGCATGGCTATTGAATGGGCGCCGCGCGGCGTGACCGTCAACGCGATTTCGCCGACCGTGATCGAAACGGAACTCGGATTGAGCGGCTGGGCTGGCGAGAAGGGCGAAAGGGCGCGCGCTGCCATACCAACGCGCCGCTTCGGCAAGCCCTGGGAAGTTGGTGCTGCGGCCTGTTTTCTGGCAGGTGAGGGTGCGGCTATGATAAATGGCGAAAATCTTATTTTGGACGGCGGCTATACGATCGCCTGATCTGGCAGGAGCGAAGATGAGCATGCATGGAGCTTCTCCAGCGGCGACGGGCGGTAGTATTCTCGAGATTGCGCGCTCCATGCGTTCGGAACTGCGCAAGTCCGATCGCAAGGTCTGTGACATCGTGCTTGCGGACCCGCGCAAGATACTCAACGCTACGGTCGCTGAAACCGCGCAAATGGCCGACGTGAGCCAGCCGACGGTCATCCGCTTTTGTACATCGATCGGATGTGAGGGGTTCCAGGATTTCAAGCTCCGCCTTGCGCAGTCTCTAGCGCTCGGCACACCGGCAACGCACTCCGTCATCATGGACACCGACGGGCCATCCGAGGTTGCCGACAAGATCTTCGATTATATGATGACGAGCCTAGACTGGGCGCGCCACCATCTCGACAAAGAGCAGCTTTCCGCAGCAGTCGAGTGCCTGACGACGGCGCGACGGATCGAGTTCTTCGGTTTCGGCGCCTCGGGCATCGTCGCACAGGATGCGCAGCAGAAATTCCCTTTGTTCGGCGTTCCCTGTGGCGCGGAGACGGATTCCCATCAGCAGGTCATGGTTGCTTCGATGTTACAACCTGGCGACGTTGCCGTGGTCATTTCCAACACCGCTGCAACACGCTCGATGATCGAGATCGCGCGGCTTGCCCGGGAGCGCGGTGTAAGCGTGATCGGCATTGTGGGGATGCGCGGCCCACTGGCGGATCATTGCGACATCCTGCTGCTCGCCGAGACGCTGGAGAACACCAACATCTACACACCGACGATCTCGCGGATCGCTGCTTTGACGGTGATCGACATTCTGTCGACCGCCGTTGTTCTCAATCGGGGCGAGGAGCACATCGAGAGCTTCAAACGGATGAAGCGCAATCTTGCCTATATGCGCGCGAACGAGCGCATCTGAGGTCCTGAAAATCAAAATTCGTGAACTTTGAGCATGCACTTCGCCGGAGTGTGTGGCGGGTCTCGCTCGCGCAGAGACCGCGCTGGCCAACAAACAGGAACCAGACTTTCTTTCCGAGTCAGACTGGAAAAGCAAAAGTCCTTCAGATAGAAATGTAGCATTACTACATATGGAGACAGACATGACGAAGCCAGCGAACGCCGCGTCAGTTCACGGCGTAACTTCCGCCCAGCTCGCCGCCCTTATCGACATCAGCGCCGTCCAGGCCTTTCACACGGAAAACGATGTGCGGCAGCTGGCGGAGATCGCGGTCGGCAATGGCTTTATTGCAGCCCATGCCTTGCCCAACTTCGTACCGCTTCTGCGCGATCTCATTCCTGTGGAGGGATTGACGCTGGTCGGAGGTCCGATCGGCTTTCCGTCAGGTGGAACGGCAACGAAGATCAAGGTCGCGGAGGCTAATTTCCTGAAAGACGCCGGTGCTCAGGAACTCGACATGATGATGAATGTAGGCCGACTGAAGTCGGGTGATCTTTCCTATGTTGCTGATGAAATTGCTGCCGTTATCGAAGCCGTGGCGCCCTTGCCGGTGAAGGTCATCCTCGAACTTTACCATTTGAGCGATGCCGAAATTCGAACGGCGACCGATATTGTGTGCCGCAGCGGCGCTGCTTTCGTGAAGACCGGTACCGGCTGGACGCCGAGCGCGACAACGGTGGAAAAGATCGCGATCATTTCCGAGGTAGCCGCCGGACGTGCCGCCATCAAGGCCTCCGGAGGCGTGCGTGATCTCGATACGGTCGCACAGATGATTTCCCTGGGGGTTACGCGCTTTGGTATCAATACCACCGTGGCGGTCGAGCTGGTTCGCCAAGTCGAGGCTTTGCCGGACGGCATCCTTTCGCTGCCTGCTTGACGATAGGGGGAGGGAGTGACCATGGACTGCGTGATCGCCTGTGACCTTGGAACGGGTGGGGTGAAATCCGCCGTGTTCGGTGCGGACGGAGTTTGCCTTGCTGAAAGTGTCGTTGCCTACGAGACTTTCTATCCCGCGCCAGGGCGTCATGAACAGCGTCCGCTGGATTGGTGGAATTCGGTGACTTCGAGCATTCGAACGCTCCTTGCCCGGCCCGAAGTGGAAGCGAGCCGAATTCGAGGAATTTCGATTTCCGGGCATAGTCTCGGTTGCGTTCCCCTCGATGCGAATGGCGAGCTGCTTCAGCAATCCGTTCCCATCTGGTCGGACGGCAGGGCGCAAGCGGAAGCCGAAGCGTTCTTCGCGCGGTACAACTACGATCTCTGGTACGAAACGACCGGAAACGGTTTTCCTGCACCGCTCTACACGCTCTTCAAGGTCCTGTGGCTGCGGCGCCATGTGCCCGATGTTTTCAAGGCCACACACACCATCACCGGTACCAAGGACTATATCAATTTCCGATTGACCGGCCGTCTTGCCACCGATCCATCCTATGCCTCTGGAACAGGCGTGTACGACCTCGCCGCGGGCACTTACTCCGGGGCGATTCTCGATGCGTCGGGTATCGATGCATCGCTCTTTGCCGAGATCTTGTCGTCAACCGCTGTTGTGGGAAAGCTTCTGCCGGATGTGGCGGCGGCACTTGGCCTTCCGCAAGACGTGCAGGTTATGGCCGGCGGCGTTGACAACAGCTGCATGGCGCTGGGATCGCGTACTTTTCGCGACGGAGACATCTTCTGTTCGATGGGATCATCGAGTTGGCTCACGATCGCGTGCAAGGCGCCGCTTCTTGATCGTCATGTTCGGCCCTACTCCTTTGCGCATGTCGTGCCGGGTCTCTGCATATCAGCGACGTCCATATTTTCGTCCGGCACGGCGGTGAACTGGGTGCGGGATATTCTCATGTCGGATGTGGCGTCCTCGGCTAGAGCGGAAGCGCGTGACGTCTACCAGGCCCTCGCCGATCTTGCACAGAAGGCGCAGCCGGGTAGCGGAGGGTTGCTTTTTGTGCCCACTCTCGGCGGAGGCACAAGTCTCGAAGGTGGGCCTGCTGTGCGTGGCGCCTTCGTCGGCCTTGATCTCGGGCATGGACGCCCGGAGATAATGCGTGCAACCTTCGAAGGCATCGCGCTTGCCCTTCGCGTCGCACTCGATGCGCTCAGAAAAATGACTGAGGTTTCCGACGAGATTGTCATCGTCGGCGGCGGCGCGCGAAGTGCCCTTTGGAGACAGATATTCGCTGACATCTTCGATTGCCGGATTGTCAAGACTGTGATCGATCAGCAGGCCGCAGCGCTTGGCGCCGCGGCGCTGGCTTTTGTCGGTCTTGGTATATGGCGTGATTTCGAGTCGATCGTCGGCCTGCATGTGGTCGAGCATGCTCACAGCCCGGATCCTGCGGGCGCTTCGCTTGTAGAGCGGCAGCGTTCGGCATTTCTGGTAGCAATGCAACAACAGCAAACGATTGCAGTTGCGCTTTCTGCTCTTAGGTGAGGATAATTCGGCATTATCTGCGGATATCCTCACCTATGTGCCTAATTTGTGTAATTTCGCTCCATTTTTCTCTTTCCCGCATATCATCTCTGTAGTAATAGTACAGGCGTCGGTGTTGTAACCGATCGGAATGCCAAGGGAGGCTTCATCATGAAAATGTCATTTGTGTCGTCCGCACTCGCGGTGGCGCTTTCGCTCGCCGGTATCGTCGCCGCTTCTGCGCCGCGTGATGCCGTTGCGCAGGAAAAGTCTTACAAGTTCGCACTTTCGCTTGGTTGGACGGAGGGTGAATCCGGCCAGCACCTCGATCGTGGTTATCGAGATGCCGTCGCTGCGATGGGTGGAGAATTGACGGTTGCGGACGCGAGCTACGACGCCAAGCGCCAGTCCGACCAGATCGATGCATTTGTGCAGTCCAAGCCGGACGCGCTCTTCGTGACAGCTTCAGATCCGGCGGCCATCGCTCCTGCGGTCAAGCGCGCGATCGATGCCGGTATTCCCGTTTTTGCAGCCGACAGCCTCATTCCGGGCGTTGCCGTTACGTCTACGGCCATGTCGAACAATTTTGGAATGGGCGAATATTCGGCTCGCTTTATCGCTGAGAAACTGGGTGGCAAGGGCAAGATCGCGCTCGTCGATCTGCCGGCCAATGAAACGTGGGACCTGCGCGCTCATGGGCTCCGCTGGGCGCTGCGGCAGTATCCGGATATCGAGATTGTCGGAACCTGGTCCTACAATTCCACCGGCGCAACAACACCGCGTGCGGGCGTCGAAAGCCTTCTTACGGCTCATCCCGATATCCAGGCTGTCTGGTCCGCATGGGATGGTGCTGCGATGGAGGGCGCGCTTGCGATCCGCGCAGCGGGTAAGGACGGCGTTTTCACGACGGGCATTGACGGCGGAAAACAGGTGTTCACCCACATCAATTCTGACACGGGCGTCGCTCTTTCCATGGCGCAGAGCTTCTACGAGATGGCTCAGCTCAACGTCTACTACGCGCACGAAGTTCTGGCTGGACGCAAGGCGCCGCGTATCATCACGACCCCCGTCTATGCGGTGACGAAAGATGTCCTCAAGGGCGAAGTGCCTGACGATTACGACGTCCCCGGGCGCGCTCAGCAACTCGGCTGGCAGCGTGCGCTCTAGAAAACTTGGTGCTCACTGCGGGCGGTATCGCCCGCAGTGGTCCAATCGGAGGGAATAATGCCAAACTCTGTGGCCATAGCGTCGGACGCGGTTCTTGCATTGTCAGGAATAAGCAAGCGTTTCGGCCCCGTCATGGCTTTGCAAAATATCGACTTCGATTTGCAGGCAGGCGAAGTCCGCGCACTGCTTGGGATCAATGGCGCCGGCAAGTCCACTCTGGTGAAGATCCTGTCGGGCCTTTATCATAAAGACGGAGGCGAAATTCGCATCGCCGGCGCGCGTGTCGAACTCGGCTCCACGTCAGCAGCCCGGCAGGCGGGCATAGCGTCTGTCCAGCAACATCCCGAGCTCGTTGAGAGCCTGACCGGCTATGAAAACATCTACCTGGGCACCGAGGGTTCGGGTGGCATATTAGGCCGCCTCGACCGGAAGGCCCTGCAGCAGCGGGCTCTGGAACTTGTCGCCCGGTTCGGTCTCACCGTTGATCTCGATCAGCCCCTCGGGCAGATGTCAGCGGTTGAGAAGGAGGCTGTGGCGATCCTGCAGGCTCTCGCTTTAGACGAGATCAAGGTTCTCATCCTCGATGAGCCGACCTCGGTTCTGACGGAGCGCGAGAAAGATCAGCTTTTCGGTATTGTTGCTGCGGTCAAGGCTCGGGGGATCGCCGTCATTTACATTACCCACCGGCTTGATGAGGTGTTCGAGGTCGCTGACAGTTTCACGATCTTCCGCGGCGGTCGCGTCATCACAACACGCTCTGTCGCAGACAGTGGTCTGCGCGTCCTCGAGATTGCAGAACTCATGCTGGGAACGGATCTTGCGGCTGTCTATCCCGACCGCGCCCAGGTCGCCGGGAACGAGGTTGTTCTCGCCATGCAAGGTCTCACTTTGCCGGGAGCATTCGCAGACGTTGCCCTCGAGGCCAGACGAGGCGAGATTCTGGGCATCTTCGGCCTGCTGGGCTCCGGCCTGGATGAACTTTCCAAAACATTGTTCGGGGTATTCCGGCCGATGAGCGGAACGATCCAGTTGAACGGCAAACCGGTGGGCTTCACGTCACCGGAGTGCGCGATCCGGGCGGGCATCTTTCTTGTGCCCGGCGACCGCAAGACGGAAGGGCTCACCCTTGAGCGTGACGTTGCGTTCAATACCACTCTTGCTCGTCTTTCACGCGTTACGCGCGCTGCGTTCCTCCGCTTCCGGCAGGCACGGCAAGACAGTGCAGCCCTTGCCGATAAAGTCGAATTGTCACCAAGAAACACCTATTTGCCGCTATCGGCATTCAGCGGTGGCAACCAGCAGAAAGTGGTGGTCGCCAAGGGTCTGTTCGCGGAAGCCGACGTCTACATATTCGTCGAGCCAACAGTGGGTGTGGACATAGGTGCGCGCGCGAAGATCTACGCGCTCATCCGCGAGCTGAGCCGACGCGCCGCCGTCATCGTGATGTCATCCGATGCGGAGGAGGCCTATGGCCTTGCCGACCGCGTCATGGCGTTCCACCAGGGTCGTGTCTCTCTACAAGCCGCTGCGATCGACACGACCCGCGAGGTACTTCTCGCTGCGGGGCTTTCTGGAGCTGCACAATGAGTAAAGCCATCTTCCAGCGACCTGTGCAGCTTTCACTCGGCAGGGTCGTTACCATTCTTCTGCTTGTTGCCATCTATGTCGGGGCGGTTGTGTTCTTCGCGTCCGCGAATGAGCGCTTCCTGTCCTGGTCAAACGGACAGTCTATCCTGCGACACATGTCCGCAAGCGGGCTCGCCGCCCTGGGCCTGACCTTCGTCATCATCGTGCGGCAATACGACCTCTCATTTCCGTGGGTCGCGTCTTTTGGCGGAATGACGACCGGTTTCCTGATCGCACAGGGCTTCCCACTTGCTGCCGCGATTGTCGGCGGGCTAGCGGCCAGCCTTGTTTTTGGTGCGATCAATGGCATCGCAGTGGGTCTGATGCGGCTTCCGGATATCATCACATCCATCGCAACGGGGTCGATTGCGTTCGGACTTGCGTACCTCTATTCCAACGGCGTCTCTATCTATGACAACTTTCTGACTTCGGGCATTCTCTCTCTTAATGACGCGCGCATTGCGGGTGTGCCTTTGCCTCCGGTGCTCTTCCTCGGCATCGCGCTTGCGTGCTGGGTTCTGCTTGAGCGCACCCGTTTCGGCCGTGCGTTTCATGCGACCGGTGAGAACAGAACGTCAGCCAACTATTCCGGCATCCGTGTCCGCTCTTATGTCGTCGCCTCATTCTGCATCTGTGCTTTGTTGGCGACGCTGGCGGCCATCCTCGTGAGCGCAGGGGGAGGGCAGGCCGACGTACGGATGGGAGCGAATCTCATGATGCCGGCCTATGCTTCCGTTTTTCTCGGCACGGCCGTCTTTGGTCGCACGGGTATTCCAGCAATCGTTGCGGGTACCTTGTTCATGTCGACATTACTGAATGGTTTTAATGTGATGGGTGTGCCTTTCTACTACGGCGATGCAATCGTCAGCGGCGTTCTTATCCTCGCCCTTTCGATCGCCAATCCCGTAATCCATGCCCATGTGCGGGCAATGTCGGATCTCTTGCGATCCCGCGACAGCCGGGGAGCGTGAGAATGACCATGCGTACTCATTCGATGGCGTCCATGGGCGCAGGTCTACCGAAACTCCATACCTTGCTCCGCTATGGGCTCTTCTTCGTGCTCGTGGCGCTCTTCATTGGTTTCGCGCTGGCGCATCCAATCTTTTCGACCTGGGGCAATGTTGCGAGCATGTGGCGCACCGCAAGCATTGCTGGATTGATGTTCATCGGACTGACGTGGGTGATCGCGTCGGGCGAGATGGATGTCAGCTTCATGGAAGTTGCTGCACTCTCGGGTATGGTTTTCGCCTTCCAGCTGCAGGCCGGAGCATCGCCAGCCGCAGCCGTTGGCGTTGCCATGCTCTGTGGCGCAGGCATCGGCGTCGTAAACGGTCTCTTGGTCGGTTATCTCGCATTCCCTTCGCTAATCGTGACGATCGCCACAGCCGGCCTTGCACGGTCTTTCGCCGCCATTCTGGGCGGCGGGCAGCCCATCTACATCAACGATAGCGGCGTGGTCGGACATTTCGCAGATGCGGTCGTATGGGGAATGCCGATTGTCGGTATCGCCGTGGTGCTTGTCTATCTGCTTGGCTGGTTTGTGCAGGAGCGTCGCCTGTTCGGTCACTATCTCTTCGCCATGGCAGACAACAGGCGGGCGATGGAGCAGGTGGGTGTACCGTGCAAGCCTATTGTCTTCAGCCTGTTCGTTATATCCGCCTGCGGGTCCGCGCTGGCAGGCATCATTCTGGCATCGAGTCTCGATTCCGGGCAGCCAATGATCGGCAACTCCTTCTTTCTCGATGGCCTGACGGCAGTGCTTCTCGGGGCGACCGTCATTCGGTTCGGTAAACCGAACATCATCGGAACGGCGATCGGCGTGTGCATTCTCGCCATCATGGTCAATGGCCTTGCCCTGCTCGGTATGCCCAATTTCATGCGGGAAATATTCAAGGGTGTGCTGCTGCTTATCGGTGTTGCGATCGCCGTGACTGCGTCGCCGAAATCAAAATCCATCTGACGTAGCGCCTCGGCAGGTGCGCAACTTGCCGAGCATTAACACGCCTCGCGGCGTTCTGTAGCAAAATTTCAAAATGGAGAAGCGAAATGCTTAAATTGTTGATGAAGCCTCAGAAATCCCTTTTGGATATGGATCATCACTACCAGATGTCGACCGTAGGAGGCGCAAATGTTGCGTGAACCCGTCTCTGGCATCGTAACTGTTTCTGCTGGCGGCCTCGGGGGTAAGACCGGCCGATACGAGAAGCGGCTCAGCGATCTCGCTGGCCTCTATGAGGATACCGCGGCCTATGAGGAAGCGCTCGCGCAGCTCGGCGATCCTCTCGTTTATGCAGTCGAAGATTTTCGTCCGAACGATCAGCCGGGCGATCTTATCTACGGCGTTACCCGCATGGTTCCAGGACGTATTGGGGACGAGTTCTTCCTGACGCGCGGCCACATCCATGCCAAGGCGGATCGTCCGGAATTCTATTACGGCCAGCAGGGGAAGGGCCTGATGCAGCTCGAATCTCCCGCCGGAGAGACACGGATCGTGGAAATCGGACCACAGACGATCTGCTACGTGCCGCCCTATTGGATCCACCGCTCTGTCAATGTCGGAGATGAAGACCTCATCATGGTGTTCGCCTACCCATCTGACAGCGGGCAGGACTATGGGATCATCGAAAGCTCCATGGGCATGCGCCACCGGGTCAAGGTCGATGGGGCGGGTGGTTGGAAGCTGGTTGAAAACCCGGCCTATCAACCGCGCGACCGTGCGACGATCGATGCGATCATGACGCGGTATGAATGAACGGCGCGGAGACAAATCATGACCAATCCCATCGATCTGATCGCCAGTCTCGGCGTTGTTCCTGTAATCGCCATCGAACGAGTGTCCGATGCTGTTTCATTGGCAGACGCTCTTCTGGAAGGCGGGTTGCCGATCGCGGAAATCACATTTCGAACAGCCGCGGCGGCCGATGTCCTGGCGGCAATTCGTGATGCCCGCCCCGAACTGTGCATCGGCGCGGGCACGATCCTTGATCAGGAAAGCTTGCGCCGTGCGATCGAGAGTGGTGCCCGGTTTGCTCTGGCGCCCGGCTTCGATCCTCAAATCGTCGATGCCGCAGAGAGCCTGAAGCTTCCCTTCTATCCCGGTATCATGACGCCGACGGATCTGACGCTTGCAGTCGCACGCGGTGTGCGGCTCGCGAAGTTCTTTCTTGCCGGTGTCGCCGGCGGCCCGAAGGCCCTGTCAGGAATCGCCGCCCCGTTTGCCCATCTCGGTGTTCGCTTCATCCCGACAGGCGGTGTGACGCAGGCGTCGATTGGCGAGTGGCTGGACATCCCCCAGGTCGTCGCTGTGGGCGGCACCTGGATCGCCAAGACAGACGATATCCGGGAAGGCCGTTTCAAGGAAATCGCTCGTAATGCGGCGGCGGCCGTCAAAGCCGCCAGACAGAAACTGGATGAGCGCGCATGACCCACTATAAGCCCGCAACCGAACCTACGCTCTACTTCATTGGCGTCACGACCGCCAAGAGCTCCATCATGAAGGTTTTCCCGGCCTGGGCGGAATTCCTGGGCCTGAAGAATGCCGTCATCAAGGGCATTGACTTCAAGTTGCACGATGACCCAGGTGCCTATCGCGCAGCCGTCGAATTCATTCGTGACGATCCGCTTTCGCTCGGCGCTCTTGTGACGACACACAAGATTGACCTCTTTGCCGCCTGCAAGGACATGTTCGACGTCATCGACCCCCACGCGACACTGATGGACGAGACAAGCTGCATCTCCAAACGCGACGGCAAGCTGGTCTGCCACGCCAAGGATCCAATCTCCTCCGGCCTTTCCATCGATGGTTTCCTGGGTGACGGCTACTTCGCACGCACCGGGGCAGATCTCTTCTCGATGGGCGCCGGTGGATCGACGATCGCCCTGACCTGGCATCTTATGCGACGGTCGCGCGGTGCGGATGTGCCAGGGCGCATCGTCGTTTCCAACCGCAGTCAGCATCGTCTCGACGAAATCAAGCGAATTCACGCCGGTATCGAAAGCGATGTACCGGTCGAGTATGTGCTGGCACCGAAGCCGCAGGACAATGACGCTGTGCTGGCAGGCCTGCGAGAGGGATCTCTCGTCATCAATGCGACCGGTCTGGGCAAGGACGCGCCGGGCTCGCCGTTGTCCGATGCCGCGGTCTTTCCGAAACGGTCGGTCGTTTGGGACCTCAACTATCGCGGTGATCTCATTTTCCTCGATCAGGCAAAGGCGCAGCGGGATGCGCGGGCCCTGCAGATCGAAGACGGTTGGACATACTTCCTGCATGGATGGACACAGGTTATCGCGGAAGTGTTCAACATCGAGATCCCGGCATCCGGTCGGATCTTCGACCGCATTTCCGAAATCGCACGCGAGGCCGCGGGCCGATGAGAGGACGGATTCTTGTCACACCACGGTCGCTGACCGCCGAACCCCACCCGGAAGTCGAGAGGCTGCGTGGGAGCGGCTTCGAGATCGTTTACTCCAGCGCCGGTCAGACGCCCACGGAAGAAGAACTGGTGGAGCTCGTGCCCGATTGTATCGGCTGGCTTGCAGGTGTCGAGCCGGTCACGCCGCGTGTCATCGACGCTGCGGGGCGGCTTCGCGTCATCAGCCGCAACGGTGTGGGTGTCGATAATCTGCCAGTCGATCTCCTCGCCCGCCGCGGCGTGAAGGTCATGATCGCGCAAGGCGCCAATGCGCGCGGCGTTGCCGAACTGACGATTGGTCTTATGTTCAGCGCCCTGCGTTCGATTCCCTTTGCCGATGCCGGGATAAAGGCCGGCAACTGGCCACGTCGCCGGGGAATGGAGATCCATGATCGCGTGTTTGGTATCATCGGCTGCGGAGCCGTCGGACGCGAGGTGGCGCGCATCGCGGTGGCGCTTGGTGCACGGGTGATAGCTTATGATCCGCTACGCCCGAACCTCGACCTTCCGTCTTCGCATTTTGCCTATTCCGAGATCGATGACATTGTCGGCCAAGCCGAAATCTTGAGCCTTCACTGCCCTCTGCCGGCTGACGGATCGCCTGTCATCGACCGGAAGCGCCTGGCGATGGCGCGTGATGACGTTATCCTGCTGAACACCGCGCGGGCGGGCCTCGTCGACGAGGATGGACTGATCGAGGCGCTGGATGCAGGCATTGTTGGTTGTTATGCGACGGATGTGTTCGAACCGGAACCGCCGGTCTCGCTGCGGCTTGCGGGTCATGCACGGGTGATTGCCACGAGCCATATCGGCGGGTTCACCACCGAAAGCATCGAGCGAGCGACACGCATCGCGGCGGATAACCTCATCAACGCCCTTTCCAATGAAGAGATTGCGAGATGACCGTGCTCGTTAAGCCGCAACCGTTTTCGGGTTCGCTCGCGCAGCGGCTTGCGGTAAAACCGACAGAAGGCACGGTCCTTTACTGGCTGGGGCAGGCGGGCTTCATCCTCGATATGGATGGCGTCAGGATCGTGATCGATCCCTATCTCTCGGATAGTCTTGCCGCCAAATATGCCGGCACGGATTTCCCGCATGTGCGAATGATGCCGCCTCCCATCGCTGTGAGCGATATCAGGCAGGTCGATTATGTATTGTGCACCCACGCACACACGGATCACATGGACCCGGGCACGCTCCCCGGCCTTCTGGCGACGAACCCTTGTGCGCGCTTGATCGCCCCCAGGGCCGTACAGGCAGCAGCGCGAGAGCGATCCGGTGTGGGTGATGAACGCATCTCCTGGGTCGATGCAGGAGAAAGGATCGATCTCAGCTCAGGTCTTTCCATCACCGCCACCCGCAGTGCGCATGAGACGATAAAATGCGACGAGGATGGGCATCACCACTATCTGGGTTTCGCCATCCAAGGCCAGGAAGCGACGGTTTGGCATTCCGGCGATACCGTGCCTTTTGAAGGTCAAGTGGCGGAAGTGCTTGCCCTTGCGCCGGATGTTGCGCTCTTGCCAGTCAACGGACGCCGCGCGGAACTGTCGGAACGCGGGATCGCCGGCAATCTGACACTCCAGGAGGCCATCGAACTTGGTGAAGCCGCAGGCGCATCCGCTGTGATCGCCCATCACTACGGAATGTTTGCATTCAACACGCTGCCCCCGGAGCGGATTGATGAGGTGATAAACAAGGTGCAAGGAAGGCTGCTACGCGCGGCCGTCGGGACGGCTTACATTATCTCGTTGTCTGGTCCCCAGACTTTTTCTGAAGCACGCTGCTGATCAGCGGCACGACCTGGTCGAGCGCGAAGTCTATGGACTGAGGTGATTGAAACCATAGCGCCGCTGAGAGCAGGCTGTCTGGGCCAAACCATATGGACCGCTCCTCGCGATAAAGACGCAGGTTGCGATAGGGTCGGATGGATTCCGCGGTCTCCTGTTTGCCCTGCGGCCAGATCGCAACGTCGAGATCAAGGCGCTGTGCGTGCTCGAAGCCAAGACGGATCCAGCCTGCAGTGTCGGCCTCCTTCTCAAGTGTGGCGGGAAGGGTGAACCCCAGGTCACCAAGGAAACGGCCCGTCGCAGTGGAACTGCGCCACAGTGTGAATTGCCCGTAACGGATATCGATGAAGGCTGCGGTCTTGCCTTTAAATTCCGGATGGGCGGTGCGGATCGCCGAAACCTTTCGATTAAAGCCGGCGATGATGTTTTGCGCTTTCTCCTCGGATCCGGAGGTCGCGCGGTCGAGCAGCCGGAGCTGTTCTTGCCAGGGCGCGCTCCACGGTGCGTAGCCGGCCGGTGCGACGACAACGGGCGCGATCTCGCCAAGCTGGCGGTAAAGCCGCTCGCCGATATCGGCATAGGTCGCAACGATCAGATCGGGGTGGAGCGCCAGAACCCATTCCGGATCCACGGACATTCCACGCATGACGACGGGACGGGCGTTCAGGCGGGCACGCTGCTTCTCGCTCCACGGCCATGTGGCATAGGGCTGCTCGCCCCACCAGACGCGCACCCCGACGGGAGCGATATCCAGCGCATAAAGAAAATCCTGGTCGTTGAGGCCGATCGAGACAATTCGGACGGGCCGCTTGGCGATCGTCGTTTCGCCAAGCGAGTGGTGAACAGTTACCGGAAAGTCGGCCGACGCCGCTGGTGCGGTCATTAGGAGCAGGGCGAAAAGGACCCGCGCAAGGCAAGGGATACTCAAGCGCCACCTCTGCCGCTTGCCTTCCGTCGTCCGCGCGGCACGACGTGGGGCGTGTGCGTGACAGGATCATCGACGACCACGCAGGGCAGGCCGAACACCACCTCCATCAGCTCTTCCGTCACGATTTGCGCGGGCGGGCCCTCCGCGATCACCCGTCCCGATTTCAGCGCCACGATATGGCTCGCATAGCGGCAGGCCTGGTTCAGGTCGTGTAGCACGGCAACGATCGTGCGGCCCGCAGCCTCATTGAGATCGGCCAAAAGGTCGAGCAATTCGACCTGATGGGCCATATCGAGATAGGTTGTTGGCTCGTCCAGAAGCAGGATCGGTGTCTCCTGGGCGAGCACCATGGCGATCCATACACGCTGGCGCTGCCCGCCCGAAAGGGTATCGACAGCACGCGTTGCGATCTCCGCGATTCCCGTCGCTGCCAATGCCGCATCGACAGCCCTTTCATCGGCGTCGCTCCACTGCCGCATGAAGGTCTGATGCGGATAGCGGCCCCGCGCGACCAGGTCGATGACGGTAATCCTGTCGGGCGCTGTGGCCGATTGCGGGAGAATGCCAATGTGGCGGGCGACTTCGATCGACGGGTAGGCACTGAGAGCCCGGCCATCGAGAACGACTGTGCCTTTGCTTGGTGAAAGAAGCCTGCCGAGTGCCTTCAAAAGAGTCGATTTGCCGCTGCCATTGGCGCCGACGATAACAGTGAAACCGCGGTCGGGTATCTCTATATCGAGGTCGTGGACGATGGTGTCGCGACCATACGCCAAGGTCAGGTTTGCAGCTTTCAGCCGGGCGGAGGGCGTCATTGGTGTCTCGTGTTTGTCGAGCGCAGCCGTAGCGACAGCAGTGCAATCAAGTAGGCGCCGCCACCGACGAGGGTCACGAGCCCGACTGGCAGGCGCGTGGGCGCGAAAAGATGAATGGAGATGATGTCGGCCGCGACAAGAAGCGCGCATCCCATGATGGCTGCGGTGGCGAGCGACAGGTCGCCCGCGCGCGTGGCCAGCCGGGCGAGCTGCGGCGCTGCCAGCGCGACGAAGCCTATCGGTCCTGCAAGGGCCGTCACGCAAATGGTCAATGCTGCTCCAAGCAGGAGGAGGACCGTGCGAAGGCGATCGACCTTCACGCCGTGGGCGCGCGCAATGTCGTCGCCGAGATTGAGGCTGTGCAGACGACGTTGCAGGCAAACAGCGCAGAGCATCAGCCCCAGCAGCAAGCCGGCGATCGGAATGATTTCGCCTCTTTCGAGATTGTCGAGTGAGCCTGCCCCCCACGTTGTGGCTGCCGTCGCGACTTCCAGGCGGCTGGTCGAGAGCATCCATGTGTTGAACGCCGTGAGCGGCATGGCGATACCGACGCCTGTGAGGACGAAACTCAGTCCGCTCGAGCCGCGAGCAAGGAGATAGGCCGTCAAAGCAGCGGTCGTGCCACCCACAAAGGCACCGGCGGCAATACCGGTCGGCGTACATCCGGCAAAGAGAATGACGAACAGGATTCCGGTGAACGCACCGGCATCGATGCCAATGATATCCGGGCTGCCTAGCGGGTTGCGCGCAAGCGACTGAAAGATTGCCCCACTCATGCCGAGCGCGGCGCCAAACAGCAGCGCTGCCAAGACACGCGGCAATCGCCATTCCGCAACGGCAAGGCGAGCATGGTGATCGCCGCCGCCTGCTAGCACCTCGAGAACTGTCGAGATGGGCGTCGGATAAGCGCCCAGCGACAGATCGGCGAGAGCAAGAAGAACGACGGCGCCAATTGTTATGCTTGCCCCGGACAATGCGTGAAGATGGACGCGCCTTGAAACCCATCCGCCGAAGAGGCGAATGGTCCGTGTCGGGCATAAAAAGGGGACCGAACGTTCGACGCGCATCAGGAAAATCCGCTCCTGCGCCGCAGGATCGCGATGAAGACCGGCGCACCAACGAGGGCCATGACAATGCCGGCCGGCATTTCGGCTGGCGATAGAACGACCCGCCCTGCCGTGTCCGCAATGAGAAGCAGGGAAGGCGCTGCGAGCGCCGTGTAGAGAAGAACGCGCCTTTCATCGGCGCCTGCAAAGGGACGCACCATGTGGGGAACCATCAGTCCCGCGAACGCAATCGGCCCCGCACCTGCGGTGGCCGCACCCGCGAGCAGCGTCGCTGCAAGCCCACCGACCAGGCGCATGCGCCGTACCCGCACGCCCATCGCCATCGCGAGCTCATCACCGAGGGCAAGCGCATTCAGCCCGCGCACGGAAAGGAAGGCGAGGGCGAGCCCGACAAGGATGAAGGGCATGATCGCGACCGGCACGGTGAAGTCGGCGACGGCAATTGCGCCTGTGGACCAGCCACGCACGCGGTCGAACCGCTCGGCGTCAAGCAGGATGAGCATCGTCGCGAGGCCTCCAAGGACGGCGTTCATGGCAACGCCGGCGAGTGTGAGACGGAGCGGAATGAGGGGAGGGTGGCCGACGAACCCGATGGCATGCACGCCAAGAGCAGCAAGCGTCGCACCGAGAAAGGCCACTGCGGCATAGATGTGCCAATCCGTCAGTCCGAGCAGTCCCGCGCCCAGTGCCATGGCCAAAAGAGCGCCGGCATTGATGCCCAGAACACCCGGATCGGACAATGGATTACGGGTCAGATTCTGCATCAGGCAGCCGGAAACGCCAAGCGCCATGCCCGCCAGAATTCCAAGCACGGTGCGGGGAAGACGCAGTGAGAGCAAGGCTGCGTCGGCACTGTCGAGGCTGTGATAAGACATGAGAAGGTTCGGCAGTGTCGCGGGATGCAGCATATGCGAACCGATCGAGAGGCTTGCCGTTATGGAGATAACCAGCAAACCCACCAGACCCGCCGTGATGGCCGGCTCGCTCGGGGCGCGGCGGGATGATGATCCCCATGTCCTCAAGATAGGAAAGCCTTATCCTGCTCCCGGGCCGTTCCGATCCAAGGCGCTTCCAGCTTCGCCCTGGTGTCATCGGGAAGCATGGCCGCAGGCTCTCGCTTGAGGTTCCGGTCTTCAATCCAGTACGCGACGAGTTTGCAGCGTTCCGCCGGTAGCTTTAGTGTTTGACGCACATATTTGCGGACCGTGCGGACCGGCTTTTCCTCGGCTGCCAGCCAGATATAGCCTGCCGTTGAGGGAAGCGGCAGCGTTTCGAATGCTTTATCGAGAAGGCTCGGGCCGATGCCGTTTCCACCCTCTATCCACGTTGCCGTCATAAGCGGATGCGCAGGAAGGTTCTGGCGATGCTCCGCTTCGCCGACCTCGACCACGACACGGGTTTGGACTTGTGGTGGAGTTTGTTCGAGGATGCGGGCAAGCGCGGGCAATCCGGTCGCGTCCGCCATCAATACCTGCCATTGCATGTCTGCGGGCGGGGCGTAGAGGCCGCGGGGACGATTGATCGTCATGCGGCTTCCCGGGGTGGCCGATCGCGCCCAGGTGGCGGCAACGCCGCCCTCGTGCAGGACGAAGTCTATATCGACCGCGCAGGCGGCGCGGTCGTATCGACGGACCGTATAGGTGGCGCAACGCACCGGTGGCTTGTCCTCTCTGTAGGTCCAACGACCCTCCTCGCTGATGATCGGCAGCACGACCTCGCCACTTGCCTCGTCGGGAAAGAAGAGCCGGAGATACTCATCGCCGATACCCGTCGATTGAAAATCCGCGAGCGCTTCGCCTTGGAAGGTCAGCCTCACCATACCCGGTGTCAGCAGCGCCTTATGGCTCACTTTCACATCATAGAACATCGCCGTCATTCCGCTCTCGTTCTCGCCCTACCACGTGTAACGAAGTGTGCCGATCACCGAGCGGCCGGTGTCGAGGTAGCAGTAGCCGCCCGTGCAGGTTGTGTCCCGGCGGTTGAACAGGTTCGTCGCGTTGACCTGCAGGCTCAGACCGTCGAATTCGGGGTTTATGGCCTTGAAATCGAAGCTGACCGAGGCGTCGACGAGTGCGCGCGCGCCGTTGATCAGCGTGTTCGTGTCGTCGCCGTAACTCGATCCGATAAACCGGACGCCGGCTCCCAAACCAAGGCCGTGCAATGGCGTGTCCTCAGGCATGGCATAATGCACCCAGAGCGACGCCATGTTGAAGGGAACGCTAGAGACGAAATTACCTTTTGTAGCGGCATTGCCTTCGCGGATTCTGAGGTCGGTGTAGGTATAGGAGGCCGCAATCGACAAGCCATCGTCAAGACTTGCGACGGCTTCCAGCTCGACGCCTCTGGAGCGCAGCTTGCCGCGCTGAACCTGGGTGTTGATGCCGTTGATGACCTCGTAAAACAGCCCGTTGTCCTGATCGATATTGAACAGCGACGCGGTGATCATCGCATTGTCGTCAGGGAGAAGATATTTGACGCCGACTTCCTGCTGCGTACTCGTAGTAGCCTTGAACGGTGAACCGGTGACGGCGCTGATGCCGATATTGGGCGAGAAGGCCGTCGAAAGGCTGGCATATGGAACAATACCGAACGGCGTCTCATAGGTGATGCCGACGCGGCCGGAGAACTCGCCATCGGTCTGCTTCATCGAGGTGGACGTGCCGCTCGCAAGATCCGTTGTCGTCGTTGATGTCGACACCCAATCGTAGCGCCCTCCAAGGGTCAGCGTCCACGCGTCGTAGCGAAGTTGATCCTGCAAGTAGAGGCCGGTGTGAAGTTGCTTCTGGTCCGAGCGCGAGGTCAGGTCCGGCGTGGCGATGAAGTCGCCGTAGTTGGGAACCAGGGTGTTGAGCGGCGACGCCGCGCCATAACCCGTCGTCGAGCTGAATTTCGCCCATGTGAAATCCACCCCGCCAAGCAGGGTATGCTCAACAGCGCCGGTGTCGAACTTGGCTTCCAGCTGATTGTCTATCACGAAGACATCAAGCGTCTGCAGCTCATAGCCGGTTCCGCGGTCGATGAGGGTCGGGTCCGCTGCATGTGCGACACCGTTGTAGGTGTAGACGTATTTCGAATCGATATCCTGCTTCGAATAGCGTGCGTTCTGCCGGAAGGTGAAGGTCTCGTCGAACGCGTGTTCGAACTCCCAGCCGAAGCGCCCCTGCTTGTGGTCGAGGTCACTGAAGGCGGGATCATCGGCCTGGAACGGGCTCACGTGACCATAGGCATCATTGTAGTAACCCGGGTTGCCGCCCGTCTGCGAGCGCGAATATTCTCCAAGAAGCGTGAGGCGTGTTCCCTCTTCCGGCTTCCAGGTAAGGCCTGGTGCCAGATAGAGCTTATCGTCCGAAACGGAGCTGAACTCGCTGTCGGCCGCCCTTGCGACGCCCGTCAGCCGGTAAAAGAGGGCATCGTTTTCGTTGAAGGCGCCGGAAAGATCGAACTGTCCTTGATAGCGCTGGTCCGTTCCCCATTGCATCGCCGCCTCACGCAGCGTCTCTTCCGTTGGACGCTTCGTGATGACGTTGTAGAGGCCGCCAGCGCCCGTTGCGCCATAGAGCGCGGAGGAGGGACCCCGCAGGATGGAGATGCCCTCGATGCCGTAGGGCTCCGTCAGAAAATATCCGTAGCCGGCAACAGGCTGGCGCAGATTGTCACGGAAAACACCGGTATTGGTGAGATTGAAGCCGCGTACGAAGAAGGAATCGAAGCGCGGATCGGTGCCGTAGGCACTCACGCGGGCGCCGGGAGTATAGGCGATAGCGTCGAGTAACGATTTCGGATTGCGGTCAACCATCTGCTTCTCCGTAACGGAGGAGATGGATTGCGGTGTCTCGACGAACGGCGTGTCCGTCTTGGCTCCGGTCGCGCTGCTTTTGCCGACATAGCCGTCCGCGTTGATGACGCCGCCGCTGCCGCCATCGACGATGATCGCCTCCAGTGTCGAGCCGCCGGCGTCCGAACCGACGGCCGAGGCGGCCTGGGGCGACGACGCAAGGACCGTTGCCGTATGGGAATTGGAAAAATCGTAGTAGAGACCCGTGCCCGAGAGCAATGCGGCAAGCGCATCCGGAGCCGTATAACGGCCGGTCAGGCCCGGCGTTGTCTTACCGGCAACGGTCGCGCTTTCGAAGCCTATATGGATGCCGCTCTGGCTCGCGAGTTGGTTGAGCGCCCGCGAAAGGGGGCTTGCCGGGATGCTGATATCCCGTGCGGCATCCTGCGCTATGGCGGGTTTGGCTATCATGACGGCCGTCGCCGGAATGCCCGCGCCGAGTATGAGCGCCAGCACGCTTGAAACAGAGATCCCGACCTGCCCCAGGACGCCTGACCGCTTTTCCATGACTTTTTCCCTCTTGTCTGAATGTGCGTTCGGATCGGTCCGAACGTCTGTCCGGCCATCAGACGAATGAAGGGCCGCCTTGAGGCTGTGCCCTTGAAACTTTTTTCAATAGATGATGGTGAGAAGGTCACCTGCGCGCACGATCCGCACGTTGAAGACCTCTCCGAAGCTCGCAAGTGCATCGGCCGGATTGCTGAGGTCGAACGAACCGCTGATCCGTTTGTTGGCAATTGACGGCCTGGCGACGACCACCCGGCCAGGAATGTGGCGGAAAATCTGTGCGGCGACGGAGGCGAGACGTTGTCGCTCGAAGACCAGGCGACCGCTTCGCCAGGGGGCTGCAAGGTCTGCGGGCAATGTTTCGACCCTGCCAATGGCCCCGGCGGTGTCATAGAAGACGGCCTCGCCGGCCTCTACGCGCACGGACTGCATTTCGTCGCGTCCTGTCACAACAACGCCGTGCTGCGTGACGGCAACCTCGGTGCCGCCGTCGACGAGGTTCACATCGAATGCGGTCCCCGTGACTTTGACTTCGCCACCGCCTGCCTGCACGATGAATGGACGGTCAGCGTCTTCCGTCACTTCGAAATAGGCTTCGCCCTTCAGGAGCTCGATCCGACGTTCGCCGGCACTGAAATGCTCGGCGATGGCGCTTTTCCCGTTAAGATGCACGCGTGAGCCATCGGTCAACGTGATGACAGGCATCTCGCTTGCGGCGGACGTGACATCGGCCTTCAACCAGATGAGTCCGTCCAACGACACGAAGAGGCCGCCGCCTATAAGGCTCGCAAGAAGGATCGTCACGGTCGGCATGCCGCCCGTTCGACCGCGCCGCAGCTGGCGGCGTGTGAAGCCGGGGTCTGCCACGAGCAAAGAACCGGTATCACCCAGCAACCGGCGCGCTCGTTCCAGCGCGGCGGCGTGTTCAGGGTTCTCCGATACCCATTCGTCGAGCGCTTGTCGGTCCGCGGCGGTCAGGTCGCCATCGTGAAGGCGAATGGCCCAATCGACCGCCTGCTCCTGGATTGTTGTGTGCTGCATCTGGCAATCCCGCGGTTAAATCCCTTCCATCCGCATCCTAGACGAATGAAAGCGGTCGAACGGGCTGTCATTCGAAAATTTCGGTTTTTGCCAGGCATGAAAGAAGTGCGTTGCGGATATGGCGGTCGACCATCCGGCGCTTGATGCAGAGGCTTTCGGCGATCTCGTCCTTGCTCATGCCGCCGATCCGGTAGGCGATGAAGACGGTACGGCATTGATGCGGCAGCTCGGCGATCGCGTCTTTCAGAACCATGATGCGCTGGCGCACCATGATACGATCTTCAGCGGAAAGGCGATGCGCAGGGATCGTCGCGGCCTGTTCGTCGAGAATGGCAAAGAGCCGGTTTTCGAAGGCGAGGCGCCGCGCCCTGTCTATGCCAAGATTGACGGCAGCGCGGATGAGAAAGGCGCGTATCGAAGATTTGCCGGCAAGGCGGTCCGGGTTTCGAGACAGAAGGACATAAAGATCGTGAACGACGTCAGCAGTCTGCCCCGCCGCAAGTCCACGCCGGCGAATGGCATGCTGCATGTCCTCATAATACGATACGACGGCATGATCCAGGAGATCCTTGCCCGCAAGCCCACCATTGCCCACTTGATTACTCGATATTCCCGCCGTCGCAGCTCTGTCTCTCTCCCTGCACCATTGCACGGACGACAGGACTGCGCAAGATACATGACGAAACAACTCATATTTTGCCGGACCGGCAACGCCCCCAGTTGTATCAACGCAACATTGCTCAAGACGGCCATCCAGCCATATCCATGTCGACGCGGGAGCTATCAAAGCAGCGTTGATGGGCGATTGCGGCGACGCCTATGGCGCATTCGTACGGCTCAAGGCTGAAAAGGCGGATCTCGGGCGCCGGCAGTCCCGGCACGATACCACCGGCCACATCCTGGCGGATGTCCTCGATAATGAGGGAAAGGACGGGACCCAGCGCGCCGCCGAGGAAGATCGTGGACGGATTGAAGATGTTGGCGAGGCTGACGACGCCCAATTTGAGCCAGCCCGTAAGATCTGCCACTGAGGCAATGGCGGTCGGATCGCCGGAACTGAAACGCTCTGCGACCTCGGCAGATAGAATCTCGAATTGCGCCTCTTCGAGATCGTCTGTTCCCCAGTAGGATCGGGCAAGTGCATCCAGCCCGACACGGCTTTCAAAGCAGCCACGATGCCCACAGCTGCAAATTGCACCGTCACGGGCGATCCGCATGTGGCCGAGTTCCCCTGTGGCACCGCTCGCGCCGCGCAAGAGCCGGCCATTCATGACCGCAGCCCCGCCACAGCCCCGGCCCATAACAAGAAAGACGGAACAGCCGGTCTGGAGTTCCGGCATGGTGTAGACCGAGCCGAACGCTGCTGCGCCTGCATCGTTTTCCACGAAGCAGGGCCGGTCTACGGCGGCCTGCAATGGTGTCAGGAGATCGACCCCCTTCCAGCCCAGGATCGGCAGGTTGATGACGAAACCTTCAAGATTGACCACACCCGGTACAGTGACGCCCACGCTGTGCACGCGGCCGGCGTAACGGATGTCGTGCTCCAGCGTCGCAATATGTGCGGCGATCGCATCGACGACTTCCGCCGGGGTAATCGTGCGACTGACATGTACATCCGACGTGGCAACGCTGTTTGCAGTCAGATCGATGAGTGCATAGCGCAGAATGCCGATGCCGATCTCGACACCGAGAAAGAAGACAGCATTCGGATTTAAAGCGAGTGCCACACCGGGCCGGCCGGCATCACGCGCAGTTCTCCCCCTTTTTGCTCCAGGTTGAACCTCGCGTACCAGCCCGCGCATCGTTAGCCCGTTGACAAGACGCGTTACAGAGGCCGGTGTCACTTTTAGGTGGCGGGCGATATCGGCTCTGCTAGCCGACCCGAAGAGCCGCAGGAAACGAAGGATCTGCCGCTCGTTGACTTCCTTGGCTAGGGTCTGATCCGCCATGTCGAGATCTTCCACCTTTCATTTGCGATCCGCGTTTCGTATCCGGCATAGCCGGATTTATGTCTTTTGTAAAAAAATGTCATTCCGTTCCGTTCGAAATTTTCCGTTAAAACGATGGAATTCAGAAAAAATGCTGAGATGATGGTGGCTTAAAGGAACCATGTCAGGCCTACTGACATAATTTTCGCGGTTTTGGCAAAAAAATATTGTTCATTGACAAAGAGAGATACGTTCTATTTCTTACTTTAAGAAAGATATCTATCCAAGCTCAGGGAGGAGGTTGGATGAGCAAGCTTGCCAGTCTCGAAAACATAGTCATGGAATTTGGCGCCATCCGCGCACTCGACGGCGTGTCCATCGACATCAACCGTGGCGAAGTGCTCGGCCTGATGGGTGATAACGGTGCGGGCAAGTCGACGCTCGTGAAAACCATTGCCGGCAATTTCCAGCCGACCTCTGGCCGCTATGTCTTCGAGGATCAGGATGTCCGTTTCTCGGGACCAGCCGATGCCCGCCGGCACGGTATCGAAGTGGTTTATCAAGACCTGGCGCTTTGCAACAACCTCACGGCTGCAGCCAATGTCTTCCTCGGCCGAGAGCCGATGCGGCAGGTCGGGCCATTCCGGGTGCTCGACAAGAAGCTGATGAACACGCGCTCGGCCGAAATCTTCCGGGAGCTGAAATCCGAGACACGGCCGGCCGATCTGGTTGACCGCATGTCCGGCGGCCAAAGGCAGGCGGTCGCGATCGCCCGCACGCGGCTTTCCAACTCCAAGCTGGTGCTGATGGACGAACCGACGGCAGCCATCAGCGTCCGGCAGGTGGCCGAGGTTCTGGCGCTGATCCGGCGGATGAAGGAGCAGGGCCTCTCGGTCATCCTTATCAGCCACCGCATGCCAGATGTTTTCGATGTCTGCGATCGTGTCGTGGTCATGAGGCGCGGCAGCAAGGTCGCTGACAAGCCTATAAATCAATCCAGCCCGGAAGAGGTCACCGGCCTCATCACCGGCGCCATCAAGACCGCCTGAGACGGGAGGAACCATGTCCCAGCAAGACGTCTCCGACATGAATGTCGACCTCCTGAAACGCCATGACCGATCGCTTTTGCGCCGGCTGATGCTCACACAGGAAATGTGGATCGCGATCGCAATCGTCGTCCTTGGCCTTGCCGTCTCGATGATCTCCGGCAAGTTCGCCACGTCCGGCAATCTCATGAACGTGCTGCAGAATGCCTGCTTTATCGGCCTGATGGCGCTCGGCATGACGCCGGTGCTGATCAGCGGCGGGATCGACATTTCCGTCGGCTCGATTCTCGGGTTGAGCGGCGTTACTTTAGGCGTACTGCTGAATGCCGGTGCACCGCTGCCGCTCGGAATCGCCGGCACGCTCGCCGTCGGCCTCGTTTTCGGCGGTCTCAACGGCGCTGTCATCACGCTCGCCAAGCTGCCACCCTTCATCGTGACGTTGGCGACCTTGTCGATCGGGCGCAGCCTTGCGCTCGTGGTCAGTGACAACCAAGTGTTCTACGAATTCGGCACGGCGACGGAATCGATACTGGCGCTCGGTGGCGGCTATACGCTTGGCGTTCCCAATGTCGTTTATGCGCTCGTGGTCTTCGTCATCGTGCTGCATTGCCTGCTGACCATGACGCGCTGGGGCCGGTACATCTTCGCGATCGGTGGCAACGAGAGCGCTGCGCGTCTCGCTGGCATCTCCGTCGATGCCATCAAGATCTCGGCCTATGCCTTCAGTGGCCTGATGGCCGCCATCAGTGCGATCTTCCTCGTCGGCTGGCTGGGTGCGGTCACGAACGCCATCGGCACCGGCTACGAATTGCAGACTATCGCCTCGACGGTCATCGGCGGCGCGTCCCTGGCGGGCGGTTTCGGCACAGCGCTAGGCGCAGCGATCGGCTCGATCCTGATCGAGGTGATCCGCAATGCGCTTCTCATCGCCGGCGTCAATCCGTTCTGGCAGGGCACGTTCGTCGGCGGTTTCATCCTCGCTGCCGTCCTTCTCGAACGCATTCGGTCACTGCGTCGCTGACGCCGCGTCCACCAAAGTCAGGGAGCGGGGGAGGAGTGCCGCCGCGCCGTGAAATGAATGTCTTTAACAGCGAACCAAGGAGGAGATACCATGTCGCTGTCAGGAAGCCTGAAATTTACCCTGTCATCCGCGGCAATTGCGCTTTGCGCCTTTGGCGCGACGGCCAATGCCGCAGACCGGGAATTCGCGCTGGTCTTCAAGGTGCTCAACAACGCCTTCAGCCCACCGATCGATGCCGGCTGCAAGGATGCTGCCAAAAAGCTCGGTGATGTCACCTGCACCTATATTGGCCCGACCGAGTATGACGAAGCCAAGCAGGTGCAGCTTGCACAGGACATGATCACGCGCGGCGTCGACGGGCTCGGCATTTCCGCCGGCAACCCGAAGGCCATGGCGCGCATCCTCAAGATGGCGAACGACAAGGGTATCCCGGTCGTCACCTTCGACACCGACGTGCTGCCCGAAGATGCAGGGCTGCGCGCCACCTATATCGGCACGGACAACTACTCCTTCGGTGTGGAACTCGCCAAGAAGGTCCTGGAGAACAAAAAGGAAGGCGGCACGGTCTGCATTCAGTCCGGTGCGCCGGCCTCTGAAAACCTGAAGGCCCGCGTCCAGGGTATTCGTGACACCCTCGCCGGTGCTTCGAAGGACCAGCCGGTCGCCACGCTCACGGGCCAGAACGGCTGGACGGAGCCGGCCGGCTGCCCGGTTTACAACAACGACGACATCGCGCTTGCGGCCCAGCAGGTTCGTGACGTCATGACCAACCATCCGGATCTCTCCGCCTTCGTCGCCGTCGGTGGTTGGGCGCAGTATGCTCCGCAGGCCTACAAGCAAGCAATGGAACCGCTGAAGGAACGCCTCGACAAGAAGGATCTCGTCGTGGTCTTCGGCGATAACTTCGGCCCACAGCTTCCGCTGCTCGCCGAGGGCCTGAGCCACTACAATATTGGCCAGCGCCCCTATGACATGGGCTACGAGACGATCATGGCTCTCGACAAGCTCACCAAAGGCGAGAAGCTCGAACCGTTCATCCAGACGGGCACGGAGACCTGCACGCCGGCCGACGCGCTGACGACCTGCGGCAAGGTCGCCGCCAAGTAAAATCGCTTCCGAAGGGACGGACCGGCGAAACCGTCGGGCCGTCTCACTCCAGACAGGATAGGACATGGGAACGCTGAAACTGGGTATGGTCGGCGGCGGGATTGGTGCGTTCTTCGGCGCCGCCCACCGTGCTGCCGCTGCGATGACGGGACGCTTTTCGCTGGTCGCGGGCGCCTTCTCGAGCGATCCGGTTCGCGCGCGCGAAAGCGGACATGCTCTCGGTCTGGCACCGGAACGCTGCTATGGCGACTTCGAGACGATGGCGAAGCGTGAGGCAGGCGACGACGGTATCGACCTCGTCGCCGTGGTGACGCCAAACCACCTGCACGCGCCCGCCTGCCACGCCTTCCTTAGCGCCGGTATCAACATCCTCTGCGACAAGCCGTTGACGGCCACGTTGGATGACGCGCTCGCACTCCAGACGGCGGCGGCCGGCAGTTCATCTTTATTCGGTGTCGCCTATACCAATGCCGGCTTCGACATGGTGCGCGAAGCGCGCTCGATGGTGGCGGCGGGCGAAATCGGCACGGTGCGCCTGGTTCGTGTCATCTTTCCGCAGGAATGGCTCGCGACCGCCGCCGAGACGACCGGCAACAAGCAAGCCGAATGGCGTACCGATCCGGCAAGAAGCGGTGCCGGTAGCCTTGGCGATATCGGCACCCACGCCTTCCACCTTGCGGAATTTGTCACGGGCCTTACGGCGACCGCTCTCTCAGCGGAAGTCGATACCTTCGTCCCGGGCCGCCGTGTCGACGACAACGTGACGGCGAAGCTGTGTTTTGCCGGCGGCGCCAAGGGAATGGTCTGGGCAAGCCAGGTGGTGATCGGCGAGACAAACGGGCTCAGGATCGATGTGCATGGCGACAAGGGTTCACTCGGCTGGACGGTCGAGGCGGCGAACCGGCTGACCTTCGCGCCGCTTGGCGGCCGGCGCATGGTGATCGACCGTGCCTCGCACGGAACGGCTTTCAAGGGGACAATGCCGCCTGGCCATCCCCAGGGCTTCATCGAGGCGCTCGCGCGGCTTTATCTCGACATGGCCGACCAGATCGACGCGTACCGCGGCGGCCGCGCCCCGGCGGCGGATGCCTTGCTGCTGCCGGGCATTCACGATGGCGTGCGCGGCTTGCGTTTCGTCGATGCCGCGCTTCGCTCGGGTGCCGAAGATGGCCGCTGGACAGATATCTGAAGGGAAATGTTCATGACCGCACCGTTCCGTACCTTCATCATGGCGCATCCGCGCCTCGTGGAAGATGTCTTCACAGAGGCCCATCTGGCGCGTCTGCGTGCGCTTGGCGACCTCGTCATCCACGAGGGTGACGTCCTGACGGATGAGGATTTCGAACGGCATGTCGTGCCGGCCGATATCGCGATGGGCATTTTCGACATGCCGGCCGAGCGGTTGGCGCGGTGTCGAAATCTCAAGGCCTTCGTTAACAGCGAGGGAAACTTCCTGCCTAATATCGACTACCGTCATTGCTTTGAGCACGGCATTCGCGTGTTGTCGGCAAGCCATGTCTTTGCCGAACCGGTCGCAGAAATCGGGCTGGCCATGGCGATCGACCTCGGCCGCGGCATTACCGAGGCTGACCGGTTGATGCGCGAGGGCAAAGAAGAATACGGATTTGCGGCGAACCGCACAGCACAGCCGTTGATGCGTGCCCGGGTCGGGCTGATCGGCTTCGGCGATCTTGCCCGCGCCCTGCTGCCCCTGTTGAAGCCGTTCACCTCTGCGATCGAGGTGTACGATCCATGGGTGCCGGCCCTTCTGATCGAGCAGGCCGGATGCCGCCCAGTGACATTGGATTCTATCCTCACCCGTAGCGATTTCATCTTTGTGCTCGCGGGCGTGACCTCCGAAAACACCGGTTTCCTTGACAAGCGTGCATTCGATTCGATGAAAATGGGAGCATGCCTGCTGCTTCTGAGCCGCGCAGCCGTAGCCAACTTTCCCGACATGCTGAATGCGGCCGCGTCCGGCCGCATCCGTGTTGCGACCGACGTCTTCCCCGTCGAACCAGTCGCTCCCGATGACCCGGTGCGCCGGACGCCGAACATCATTCTTTCGCCCCATCAGGCCGGCGCCATGGAAGCGACGCTCAACGCCATGGGCGCGTCGATCACCGCCGATATCGAGCTGATCGCCCGCGGGCTTCCGCCCGCCGTCTGCAAGGTGGCGCAGCCGGAGACCGCCATGCGCTTCCGCAGCATGCCTGTGTCGAAGAGCTGAAGAACAAGGGGCGGTCTTGAAAGCATGCCCACCACGGAAAGGACAATGGGATGAATGAGGGAAAGCCGCTGCTCAAGGTTGGCATTCTCGGTTGCGGGCCGATCTCGCAGGCCGGTCATTTCGAAAGTGCCGTGAAAGCGCGCAATGCAGAGCTTTACGCCATTTGCGACGTTGCCGACGATCTGCGCGCCCGCATGGCTGCGACCCATGCGCCAAAGAAGGCATTCTCCGATTACGATGTCATGCTGGCCGACCCTGAAGTCGATGCGGTGATCATCGCGACGGCGGATGCCTTCCACGTCGCGGCCGCGGCCCGCGCGCTGGAAGCCGGCAAACATGTACTTTGCGAAAAGCCGCTCGGCATGACCGTCGAGGAGGTGGAGGGCCTGCGGCCCGTCGTCGAGAAAAGCGGGAAGGTCTTCCAGGTCGGCCATATGAAGCGCTATGACGCCGGCCTTCAGAGCGCCAAGCACTTCATCGATACGGACATGGGCGAGATGCTTGCGTTGAAGGCCTGGTATTGCGATTCCACCCACCGCTACGCGGTGACCGACGCGGTCCAACCCTACATGATCCGCAGCGCCGATGCGAAGAAGCCATCGCGAAATCCAAAGGCCGATCTCGAGCAGTATTTCATGCTCGCCCATGGCAGCCACCTGCTGGATACCGCCCGCTATTTTGCCGGTCCCATCCGGGCCGTCGATGCGCGTCTGCGCCAGAGGTTCGGTGCATACTCTTGGTTCATCGATGTCGAGTTCGAAAATGGCGTCATGGGCCATCTCGATCTGACGGTCGCTGTGCGGATGGACTGGCACGAAGGCTTCCAGATCTACGGCGAATACGGCAGCATTCTCGGCAAGACCTATAATCCATGGCTGTTCAAGAGCAGCGAGGTGGACATCTTCAGCGAGAAGACGGGCGCGACCAGCCGCGTGCTGGGCGCGGACGGCCATTTTTACCGGCGCCAGCTGGAGGGCTTTGCGGATACCGTTCTCCAGGGCGGACCGCTGACCGGTGCCGGGATCGAGGACGGTATCGCGTCGGTGCGCGGCATGGCCGCGGTGATGCAGTCCGTTCGCGAAAAAACGCCGGTGAAGCTCGCCGACGCGCACGGGAGCGTCTAATGCGTGTCGGTATCTTCGCCAAGACCTTTGCAGGCACGACGCCGGACGTCGTGCTCGCGGCCGCGCGCAGCGCTGGCTACGCGTCGGTGCAATACAATTTCGCCTGCTCCGGCCTTGGTGCCTTGCCGCAGACGATTCCGATCGCTGCGGTCACGGCGATCCGTGAAGCATCGGAACGAACCGGCGTCGCCATCGCTGCGTTCTCCGCCACCTACAACATGATTCATCCGGATAGCACCGTGCGAGAGGCCGGCCGTCGCAGTTTCGCCGCGATCGCCGCAGCGGCACGCCCGGCGGGAGCGACCCTTCTCACGGTGTGCACGGGAAGCCGGGATGCGGCCGACCAATGGCGCGACCATCCAGACAACCAGGGCGTCGAGGCCTGGCAGGACATGGTTGCCGAGTTCGGACATCTGCTGGCTGTTGCGGAACAACACGACATCTTCATCGGCGTCGAGCCGGAGCTCGCCAATGTCATCAACTCTGCTGCAAAGGCACGGCGCCTGATCGAGACGATGGCGAGCGAGCGTATCCGCATCGTGCTGGATCCGGCCAATCTCTTCGAGAGCGAGGATACCGAGACACGCGGCCGCATCATCGATGAGGCCATCGACCTGCTGAAAGATCGGATCGCCATCGCGCATGCCAAGGATCGCAATGCTGACGGCTCCTTCGCCACCGCGGGCAGGGGCGTCATCGACTATCCGCGCTACGTTGCCTCACTGCGGAAAGGGGGGTTCGATGGCGACGTGATCACCCACGGACTTTCCGCGGTGGAAGCGCCGGGTGTCGCCGCCTTCCTTGGCCCGCTCGTCGCGTCGGAAGGGCCCAATACATGAAGCACGCCCGCCATCCCGTCGCAGGGGCGAGCCTCGCGGTCTACGAGGAAGGCGTGGGCATGCCTTTCGTTTTCCAGCACGGCCTTTGCGGGGATCAGGCTCAGCCGGGTCAGGTCTTTCCGGCTGACGTCGGCTTCAGGCGCATTACCGTGGAGTGCCGCGGCCACGGCGTTTCGGAGGTGGGTGCCAAAGCGGCCTTGTCGATCGCCACCTTCGCCGCCGACATTGCCGATTATCTTGCGGCACAGGGCTCGGGGCCGGCCGTTGTGGGCGGTATCTCCATGGGAGCGGCGATTGCGCTGCGGCTTGCCGTGCGCCAACCCGAACGGGTTCGGGCACTGGTTATTGCGCGACCCGCCTGGATATG
Organism: Shinella oryzae; assembly: GCF_023038235.1. Lineage (NCBI taxonomy): Bacteria > Pseudomonadati > Pseudomonadota > Alphaproteobacteria > Hyphomicrobiales > Rhizobiaceae > Shinella > Shinella oryzae. Next base: position 184,926 of record NZ_CP081988.1, read on the forward strand.
TGACGCCAACCCCGCAAACATGGCGCCAAACCGCATCGTCGGCGAACTTCTGGACCACTATCCGATACAAGAGGCGCGCCGGCGATTTGAGGCCTTGCCCCTGGTGAAGGAACTGGAACGAGACGCGCCGGACAATCTTGCCTCGATCCGCGGCTTCTTCAATCGCGAACCGATCGACGTTACAGCAGCGCTGCTCCGGGCAATCTCGATGGATGGCCCTGACGTTACCGAGGCAGAGGTCTCTGCCATAACGGTGCCGACGCTCGTGATCGGCCATGGGCGCGATCTCGTTCACCCGATCGGTCATGCCCGGGCGCTTGCCGGGATGATCCCTGCCGCGCGGCTGGTGGAGATCACGCCGAAGGCCGATGACGCCGATGCGTATCGCGCCGATTTCCGCGCTGTCTTATCGTCCTTTCTTAGGGGGCTCTGAGATGCGGCCTTCTCCCGATTGGCTCGAAAGCCTGCCCAAGGACCGGCTGATGGCCGAGATGTCGCTCTGGTCGGCCGACCTCGCCAGGCTCGGTGCGGAGATCGCCCGGACCGAGCCGTTCACCGACCTCTATCATATCGACGTCGCAGACGGTCACTTTGCGCCAGCATTGCTGTTCTTTCCGGATCTCGTCGCCGTCTGTCGCCGAAGCACGGCAAAGCCTCTGCATGTCCACCTGATGGCATCTGATGTGATCCTCGAGGCGCAGATCCGTCAATTCGCCGATGCTGGCGCGGACGCAATCAGCATCCACGCCGAAAACCAAAATCTGGAGGTTTGTCTCGATCTCATCGGCAGCCTCGGACTCGTCGCCGGCATCGTGCTGCAAGTGCAGACACCCGTCGCGGCCGCAGGCGCCGTTTTAGATCGCATCGGGCTGCTGACGCTGCTCGGCACGCGGATCGGCGTCAAGGGTCAGGCACTGGATGCCCAGGCCGCAGACAGGCTTCGCGAGGCGAGGGCGCTCATCGCGAAACGGATGACGCCAGGCCCCATCGTTCTGTGCGCCGATGGCGGCATCCGCGAGAATACGGTACCTGATCTCGCCAAGGCAGGTGCCAGGACCGTCGTCATGGGGTCGCTCGCGTTCGCGTCGGAGAACCTCGCAGAACGCATGGCGTGGATCCATGCGCAACCGGTGGAGCGAGGTCTTGCATGAATAGCGATTTCACCATCGGCCTCGACCTCGGCGGCACACAGGTTCGCGCCGCGCTGGTGCGCGCGGGAAAAGTCTTGGCGCGCACGGCGGCGCGCACCGATGTGAGTGGACCGGAGGAAGTAATGCGGCAGTTCCGCGCGCTTGTCGCGGAGGTATCGCATGCGGCAGGCAGTGCTCCAATTCGCGCGATCGGTATGTGCGCCCCAGGGCCGCTCGACACGATGAGCGGAGTTATCGATCACATTCCGACCCTTCCCGGCTGGGAACTGTTCCCTCTGCGCGACCGTCTGTCGGCGATATTCGGCATACCTGCGATCGTCGAAAATGACGGCATCGCCGCGGCGTTCGGCGAATGGCAATACGGGGCCGCGCGCGGGTTGGACCACGTGGTCTACGTCACGGTCAGCACCGGCATCGGTGGTGGTGTCGTTGTCGATGGGCGCCTGATGCATGGTGCGCGGGGAATGGCCGGCCATGTGGGTCATTTCACGCTTGCTACGGAGGGGCCGACCTGCTCCTGCGGGCGCGTCGGTTGCTTCGAAGCGGTTGCCGCCGGTACCGCGTTCGGTAAGCGGGTCCGCGTGGCAGCGAACGAAAACCCGACCTCCTTTTTAGGCAGGATGGCCGAGAAAGGGATAGTCGAGGGGCGCCATGCGGTCGAGGGCGCGCGGGCGGGCGACGCTGCTTGCCTTGCCCTCATTGCAGAGGAGGCTGATTGGCTTGGCTCCGGCTTCGCCAGTCTATTGCATCTCTACAGCCCGCAGATGCTCGTGATGGGCGGTGGCGTGTCTGTCGCATTTGATTTGCTTGAACCCGGTATCCGTGCGCGCATCCGCCATGATGCCATGGCGCCCTTTCGGGAAGTGCCCGTCGTACAGGCAAAACTTGGCGACGACGCCGGCTTGGTCGGTGTGGCCGAGCTGGCTGTTCTCCAGCAACGCACAGCGGGCAGCTTCCATGGCCGGACATCGAAAACGTAGCACGATGCTCCGGCGTCCAGCCGGGCGCGTCAGCATCGCCAGAGCTCCGTTTGAAACTTAAACCGGAGTCGCAGTTTTTGCCGCCGCGACGCATTTTCTACAATGGTCAAAGCCCGCTAACTTCATCGATATCCGGTGCCACTTCGTAGAATAGGTGTACACAAAACCCTCGCCCGTTTGACGGCGGACGAGGGGTTTGTGCGGATAAAATCAAGCGGCCTTTTTGTTGCGGGCTGCGAGTGCGGAGATTGCATGCTTTATGGTCGACACAACGAAATCACGCTCGGCGCCGACAAGCGGCAACCGGGGAGCACGGGTCCATTCCGGAGCACCGTAGACAAGGCTCTCGGCAAGCTTGATATATTGGACAAGCTTGACATGCGTATCAAGATGGAAGGACGGCGTGAGAATCCTGTAGAGCGCTCGCGCTTCAGCGTAACGATCTTCAGCGCAGAGTTTGAAGAGCTCGACACATTCGACGGGCCAGACGTTCGTCATACCGGAAACCCAACCGGTAACGCCAAGCGCTGAGCTCTCGACGATGAGGTCATCGACACCACAAAAAATGCTGAAGCGATCACCGAAGGCCACGTACATGTCCGTTACGCGGCGAATATCACCAGTCTCTTCCTTTATGCATACGATTTCGGGCACATCGACAAGATCCTTCAGAACGTCAACGGTGCAATCGACGCCGTAAGCGATCGGGTTGTTGTAGATCATGATCGGCAGTGATGAGGCGCTGGCGATGCCCTTGTACCAGGCGACAGTTTCCCGGTTGTCAGTCTTGTAGCCAAGACTTGGGAACACCATGAGCCCCTGCGCTCCAAAGGATTCGTAGAGCTTCGCGTTCTTCTTCGCATTTTCAAGCGTGATTTCAGCAAGGCCCGAAAGCACAGGGACACGACCGTCGACCACGTCGACCGCGGCCCGAATGACAGCTTCCCGCTCATCCATGTTCATCGATGCATTTTCACCGAGCATCGGGAGAACGATAATCCCCGACACACCCGATTTCACCAGGCGGTCGATGCTCGCTTTGGTTTGCTCGATATCAACCTTGCCGTCCTGCGTCAGTTTTGTCGTCACTGCCGGAAATACGCCTGTCCACTTCGTCATGTCCACTCATCCTGTCATGTTGATCTTAAGGTAAGATTGGATCCAATCTACAATCAAACAATTGTGCTGTCCACTCTCTCCGAGAAACTTTTTCGGCGTCCATCGCCGTTCGCCTGTCTGATTTAACCGCGCTCGCAGCGATTTGCCCGCGTCAATACTAGACGCAGCCTTCGGAATATAATAGATTGGATACAATAATGGCATAGGCGTTTTCCTCAGTTTGGTTCTGCATTGGCGAAATCCGCATGGGTAACCTCACGACAAACGGTCATGCCGACTGCTGCCAGTCTGATCGAAATTCTAGTTTGAGGACGTGAAATGCCAACGAAAACATATGATTACATTATAGTCGGTTCAGGCGCTGCCGGGTCGGTCGTTGCCGCTCGGCTCGGTGAGGACCGCAATCTGAAGATTCTTGTTCTCGAGGCGGGGCCTCACGACAATTCGATTTACGTACGCATGCCGGCGGCCATGTCGTATCCGCTGACGGACAAGGCCCGCACCTGGGAATTCGATACGGGGCCGGAGGCCGCATTGAATGGCAGGATGGTGCCCCATATCCGCGGGAAGATGCTGGGCGGCTCGGGGTCGCTTAACGGGATGGTGTATGTTCGCGGCAATCCGCGAGATTTCGATCGTTGGGCCGAGGACGGTCTAACAAATTGGTCCTATGCACATTGCCTGCCGTACTTCAAAAAGCTCGAGACCTATGACGGCGGGGCGAACCAGTATCGCGGTGGAGAAGGGCCGATCGCCATCACGACGCTGAAGGCGCAACTTGAGCCCTTCCAGGCATTTCTCGAGGCCGGGCAACAAGCTGGCCATGCACTCAATCCAGACTACAATGCCTTTCGTCAGGAAGGCGTGCATGCGTACCAGGCGAACATCGACAATGGAATTCGCGCAAGCGGGGGACGCGCTTATCTTCGGCCGGCGATCAAACGCGGAAACGTGGAACTGCAACTTGGCGCGCTGGCGCATAAGGTGCTGTTCGAGGGCAAGCGGGCGGTCGGCGTACGGTATGAACAAAAGGGACAGATTGTCGAAGCACGGGCGGCTCGTGAGGTTATCCTTGCGGGAGGCGCTTTCAACTCTCCGCAATTGCTCCTTCTGTCTGGTATCGGTCCCGCTCATGAACTCGCCGAACACGACATAACGGTCGTCTCAGACCTGCCGGGCGTTGGCAAGAGCCTCCAGGATCATGTTGCTGTATCCATCAAGTACAGGGCGTCGCGTAAGGGCGTTTCGCCGGCCGTGGACATGAACCTGTTCAAGATGGCCCTCATCGGCGCTCAATGGATGTTCCTGCGCAGCGGCCTTGGCACTACAAACCTCTGGGAGGTCGGCTCCTTCTTCAAGAGCAGCGATAACGTCGACTATGCGAACATCCAGCACGAGTTCTTGCCGATGCTCGGTGAGCTCATGCACGGTAAGGTCAATATCGAGGAGGGGTTTCAATACCAAGTCTGCCTCGGTCGGCCGAAGAGCAAAGGTGCGGTCACGCTTGTGAATGGAGATCCACGCAAGCACCCGTCGATCGTGCTCAATTATCTCTCGGACGCCGAAGATCGCCGCAACCTGATTGACGGTGTCCGGCATACGGATGAGATCATCCAGCAGCGTGGCTGGGACAAGATCAGGGGGGAAGCAATTTTCCCGGGTCTGCGCAATTGGAGCGATGAAGACGTGTTCGCATGGTTGCAGGAAAACATGGGCACACAATATCACCCGTGCTCAAGCTGCCGTATGGGTAACGATGACCTCGCCGTGGTTGACGACGAAGGACGTGTACATGGGCTTGATGGCCTTCGCGTTGTCGATGCGTCCATTCTGCCGCGGATCACTAACGGCAACCTGCATTGCCCGACGATGATGATCGCCGAAAAGATTTCGGATCGCATCAAGGGTGTTCCGGCCCTTGCGCCGCAGCCCATGTCCTATGAGGGCCAGAAGGAAGCTGCCTGATCGGCTCCGACGGAAGAGTGCCTGCGCACATGGCGCGGGCACCGGCCGTGAAAATGAACTAGGACGTGACCTTTGCGCCGCGGTGTTGAAGGCCGCGGATAACATCATCACGAGCATCGGCGATGTGCTTCTTGAGAAGCTTTTGCGCGGCGCTGCTGTTGCCGTCCGCAAAGTATTGCGCGAGCGCGTTATGCTCCTCCAGCGCTTTCGTCTGCGCTGTCTTGGCGTCGATCTGGAGCCGTAGATATCGATCGGCGGAATTGTAAAGCGAGGAAAGCACCGACAGAGACCGTGGCCTGTCAGCTGCGTAAGAAAGTGCGATATGGAAGGCCCAGTTCAACTGGCTGAGGACCGCCGGGCTTTCTCCTGCCAGAAGCGCCTTCTCATAATCGCGATAGGCGCCCTGGACACGCTCGACATCTTCGGACGTTGCCTTTTCCATTGCTTTTGCGAGGATGAAGGGTTCGAAGATCAGGCGCGCCTCGAATATGTCGACGGCGTCTTCCGGGGTGAGCTTCGCCACGACCGCACCCTTATGCGTATGAATGACGACAAGCCCTTCAGCCTCCAATTGGACCAGCGCTTCACGCACCGGAATGCGACTGACACCAACTTCCTCGGCAATCGCCTCCTGGCGTATCTGGTGACCGCCTTCATAGTAACCGGATATAATCCGGTCACGAAGCAGATCGAGGACAGAGGATGTAACGGTTCGGCGCTTGATAGAAGGGGAGGGTTTCATCACGGACTCATTTGTGTGCTGGACCGTATATTGAATACAAAACCCTCACTGGGCAAGCAACTGACACGCGCAATTTAGCGGATAGATCGATTTAGCTGTACGATCCACACGCAAAAAATGCAAAGGAGTCCAGACGGGTCTGCTTCGTGACGGCGCGTAGCTTCAAGCAAACCACGTATCTGAAAGTCGATATCCTTCCGGGAACGGATCCTCCGGATCGACCCCGTAGTGGCTCACACCCGTAAGCCATGCCCGCCCTGAGACCTGTGGCGTGACGGCGGGGATCGGGCCGGCGGTTCCAGTCTCCAGTATTTTGCAGTCGAACACCGTATCGAGGATCGACAGGTGACGGAACGTCTCACCAACCTCCAGGTCTCCACGGGCATGAAGCAGTGCCATACGGGCCGACGTACCGGTTCCGCACGGGCAGCGATCGAGCCGGCCCGGCGACACCACCACGGCATTCTTCGACGTTTTAACTCCGTCCACAACCTGGAGCGGACCAGCGAATTCGACCTGGTTTATCGTGTGGATCTGCGGGTTTTCAGGATGGACGGATGGCAACTGGTTTGCCGCTGCCGCCTTGATCTTTTCACCCAACTCCACCAGCAGACGGGCTTCGGCCCGATCAAGCGTCAGGTTCAGGTCCTCGGCGTTCACGATACAGTAGATCATGCCGCCATAAGCGACATCCACGCGCAGGGTCCCGAGGTCAGGGACTTCGATGGTTGCATCGCGATGCATTACGAAAGACGGGATGTTGCGGAACGTGATGCGCTTGCACTTACCGTTCCTGCATTCCGCCACAACTTCCACAAGCCCTGCCGGAGTGTCGACACGGACGATCGTCTGTGGCTCGGCCATCGGGATCATGCCGGCTTCGAGCGCCACCGTCACGGTGCAGATTAGATTCGAGCCGGACATCGGGACGAAATAATCGGATTCCATCACGATCATCCCGATATCCGCATCGTCGCGACACGGCGGCGTGATCAGGTTGACTGCGGCATTGACACTTCCGCGAGGATCGAAAAGCAACATGTTTCGAAGCCAGGCGCCGTCGCGTTCGAGATTTTGCATCCTCTCGAACATCGTCTTGCCCTTGGGAGGCAAGACGCCGCCGGTGATCACCCGGCCCACTTCGCCCTCCGCATGGGCGCCTACGACTGTAATAACGCGATCAAGTTGCATGTCTTTCCTCTATCAAAATGAACGTCGCCGGCCTGTGGAACCGTTGGGCGGTGCGAGCCGAAGCGCGGCTCACGGGCCCTTACTCAAGAATTCAGGCTCTTTGTAACATCGTCTCGTGCTGCGGAAATATGCCGGGCCAACAGGCGTTGCGCCAGTGCCGCATCGTGCTGCACGAACGCGGCTGCGATCGCCCGGTGATCTTCGAGCGCGCTTTGCCGAGCCTCGGTATTGTCGATTTGCAAACGCAGATACCGGTCCGCCGATCTATAGAGGGAGGACAGGACGGCAAGCGACCGCCAGCGCCCGGACGGGCTGGAAAGCGCATTGTGAAACGCCCAGTTCAATTGGCTGAGTTGCGCCGGTGACGCGTCGTTGGCGACTCCGCGCTCGTAGTCCTGCAGCGCTTTTTGCACCCGGCTGATGTCTTCCGGCGTTGCCTTCGTCACAGCTTGACGAAGAATGCTGGGCTCCAGGATGAGGCGCGCCTCGAAGATGTCGATGGCGTCTTCGACGGTCAGTTGGGCGACGATTGCGCCCTTGTGCGTGTGGATCTGCACGAAGCCCTCCGCCTCCAGTTGGACGAGAGCCTCACGGATAGGAATGCGCGACACGCCGAATTCCTCGGCAATGGCCTCCTGACGGATCTGCTGCCCGCCTGCATAGAGTCCTTCGACAATGCGATTCCGGATCATTTCAAGCACGCTGGCGGTAACGGTATGGCGCTTTATGACGGGAGAACTGGGGGTCATATCTTCAACGCTCAGTGGCCGGGGGAGGCCGGCAGGACGACGGACCCGTCGTGAGGCCAGCAGACATGTACACGGTCGCCCACATTCGGCCGGCTCAGGCCCGGCATGTTCTGAACCTGCGCGCGAAGTGTTTCTCCACCGTCGCTGACAAGATGATAGAAGGACCGGCTGCCTGTGAAGAGCACGTCGGTTACTGTCGCCGGTATGGCATTGTCCCGTACGGGGTTTTCAGCGTGTAGCGACATCGCTTCCGGACGCACCGACATGATGGCAGCACTTTTTGAGGCGATCTCGTTGGTCGGCTGATAATGGAAGCTCCCTTCAGACGACCTGAACGCCCTTCTGCCGGCCGCGTCTTCGACGACCGTTCCATGCAGGATATTGGTCTCGCCAAGGAACTTGGCCGAGAAAAGACAATTAGGCTTGTTGTACATATCTTGTGGCGTATCGATCTGCACGATTTGCCCACGATCGATTAGCACCACGCGGTCCGAAAGGATCATCGCCTCATCCTGGTCGTGCGTCACATAGATGAAGGTCGCCCCGGTTTCGGCATGAATACGCTTCATTTCCGTCAGCATATGCTGTCGGATTTTCAGGTCGAGTGCGGCAAGCGGCTCGTCGAGAAGCAAAACCTTCGGACCGTTAACGAGCGCGCGCGCAAGCGCAACACGCTGGCACTGGCCGCCGCTAAGCTCGGTGATAAAGCGCTGCTGAAGGTGATCCATCTGTACGATGCGCAGCATGTTGCGGACCCGTTCGCGAACCTCATCCTTGCCGATGCCCTTTACTTTGAGGCCGTAGGCAACATTTTCGAACACATCCAGGTGCGGGAAGAGAGCATAGCGTTGGAACACCATGTTGACCGGCCGCTTTTCCGGCGGAAGACTGGAGACATCTTTTCCATCGATCCTGAGCGACCCGCTCGTGAGGCTTTCGAAGCCGGCGAAAATGCGCATCAACGTCGTCTTGCCGCAGCCACTCGGGCCAAGCAGCGTGACAATTTCGCCTTGGGCGATGGAAAGATTGATGTTCTGAAGCGCCTTGAAGCCGCTGAAGGCCTTGTTGCCATCCGTGATTTCAATGATTGGGGGCATGGGCGTTTTCCTTCAAGCAGCGTTGCGGCTGGAGAGATTTGTCGCACGCTTCATCGCGGCGATGGCAAGAGCGATGGAAATGATGGCGATGGTAAAGACCATCGCGAGCGTCGAGATGGCGTTGATGAGCGGCGTGACCGTGCGGCGCATCATCGACCAGATGTACATCGGCAGCGTCGTCTCGGTGCCCGATACGAAGGCCGTGACGACGAACTCGTCGAACGAAAGCGCGAAACTGAGCACGGCACAGGAAATGAGCGTCGGCGCTATGAGAGGGAGCGTGACCCGCCGAAACGTAAGGACCTGGGAGGCCCCCAGGTCGCGCGATGCTTCCTCGAGGTTCGGATCGAACAAGACGAGCCGCGCTCGCATCGCAATCATCAGCATCGGAAGTGCAAGCACCACATGAGAGATGACGATGGTGATCATCGAGAGCTGAACGCCGACCTGAGATGCAAGCACCAGCAGCGACACGCCGAGGAACAGACCCGGAAGTGCGATCGGGGTGATGCAAAGCACTTCGAGAACGGTGCGGCCGTTGCGCCCCAGGCGCAACCAGGCCAGTGACGCTGCCGCCCCAAGAATGAAGGTGATGATCGCGGTCAATGTCGCAATCCAGAAGCTCTTCCACAGGGCCGAAGCGAGCTGAGGGTCCGAGAAGATTTGCGCATACCACCGTATGCTGTAGCCCGTTATGGGGAAGGTGAAAGAGGGGCTTTCGTTGAAGCTGAACAGAAAGATCAGCGCGAGCGGGACGAGCAGGAATGCCATGATCAGATAAACTGTGACACGCAGGATCATCTATTTCTCCTGTCGTAAGATGCTTTTGCGAGGGCGGGTGAGGCCTGACGCACGGGCAAGTGCTGTAATGATCACGTAGACCAGGATCGATAGTGCGAACATGATGAACGCCTGCGCTGCGCCGAGCGGCCAGTTACCGGTTTTTCGGAACTGATCAGCGATAAGCAGGCCGGTGGTCTGCCCGGAGGAGCCGCCCACCATCTGCGGGGTGACGTAGTCGCTTGCCGCGAGAATGAAAGTGAGCATGAATGCACCGATCAAGCCCTGTGCGGCATTGGGAGCAACGACCCGCACGAATGCACCGAGCGGGCTCGTTCCAAGGTCGCGAGACGCCTCGATAAGCTCCTTCTTGATTTCGCTCATCGCGGAGATCACCATCAGGATGGCGAAGGGGAGATAGATGTGCACGAGAGTGATACCCACGGCGAAGGGACTGAACAGAAAGGCCTCGACAGGTGTCGCGATTATGCCCAGTTGCAGCAGTGCCACGTTGAGAAGGCCGTTGGTGCCGAGCAACGTCCGCCAAGCGTATATCCGCACCAGATAGCTGGAGAACCAGGTGACGAGGATAAGGTAGAATATCACCTTGGAGCGGGTGACGTAGGTCAGATAGTAAGCGATCGGGAGCGAAAGCAGCACGGAAATCGTCGCGGTGACAAGGCCAATGAAGAGCGCGTTGAGCGTGACCTTGAGAAACAGCAGGGACTTCATCGACGAGAGATAGTTCGTCAGGACGAAGTCCGGGACGATACGGAACGAGCTTGCCGTCCAGAAGCTATATGAAAAGAGAAGGAGGCTGGGGGCGACGAAGAAAATCACCATATAGGTGACTGCCGGAGCCGCCAGGAAACTGCCCGTTTTTTGTGAGCTGACCAACGAGATAACTCCTAGAGCATTTCTTGCCGAAACGGCATCGTTTCGGCGTCGGACAATGCGGCAGAAAACTCAGCACATTCCCGGCCGCCAAGACGCCGCCGGGAATGCCGATGCACTTACATGCCGGCCTTGAACTGCTGCCAGGCCTGAATCCAATCGTCGTAGCTTGCCATCTCCCCCTCCGCCTCGACAGGCGGAATGCCGGGAAGTCCCGCGGAGAAAATCTCTTCGATCTTGGAATAATCGATACGCTGGCGGGCGGGTTCATCCAAAAGCTCGACTGCTTTCTTTGAGACAGGGGCTTGATGAATGCTCATGCAGACATTTGCCTGCACCTGCGGGTCAAGCGACTGATTTATGAAATCATGCGCGGTTTCAACATTATCCGCCGAAACGGGGATGAACCATGCGTCGACCCACAGGACCGGCCCTTCTTCGGGAACCGCCATCTTCAACGGCACGCCCTGAGCGGTGACCTGCTGAATGATCTGCGGATCTGCCACGACCACGGCCAGCACTTCCTTGGATGCGATGAAGTTCGCAACATCGCCCTGGTTGATTGCGATCAGTCGGGCTTGGTCGCGGAAGGCACCGAAACCGTCAAACGCGGTTTTCAGCTCATCCTTCGTCAGGGACGGATACTTCTTGCCGAAGCCGGCCAAACGGGCAATCAGCGGCCAATTGCCTGTCGCATCGTCCATGATGGCGATCTTGCCCTTGAGCTCCGGCTTCAAAAGATCCTTGTAGGATTTCGGCTCGTCCATTTCCGCTGAGTTGTAGAGGAGCGTATTGAAGCCCCAGATGTAGGGGGATCCATAGAGCGTACCGTCCTTGAACCAAGTCGGCTTGTCAAAAAAAACGCTGAACAGGTTGTCTGCGTTATAATTCGGGATTTTCGAGACATCGAGCGGCGAGACGATCTTGAGCTGGTCGATGTAAAGCTCGCTATAGGCCTGATTGTATTCGGCCAGATCAAGCGGCGGCGGATTGCCGGCAATGAACTTGGTGTGTACGTCATCCTGCGATGCGATCGACGTGGTTTCGACAGTGACGCCGTTCGCCTCTCGCCATCCCTTCAACTCGTTCGTCAGGTCATAGCCCTCCCATGCCATGACTTGAATCGTGCCGCCCATTGCGGCTGAGGCAGGCGTCGAAAACAATCTTCCGAAACTGACCGTGAGGCCGGCGGCTGCGCCACCGATCAGAAGGGCTCGGCGGGTTTCATCAAAGTTTGGAGTTTCGTATTTCGGTCGCATAGCTGTGTTCCCTTGTTTTATGTTAAACAATATATTGGATACATTATTTAAAATGTCAACGGTTTTTAGCGAAGAGAGCCACCCCTCGTCCTTTCGTATCGCCGCCCGCTAGGCGCTGGAAATCCGAGCCTAATCGCCTGAGCATATAAAAATGAAGATTGGATATGATATAACAATAAGGCAATCTGAAACGCAACTGTCTCCGCATAAATGGATCGGCGCCAGATCAGTGTTGGTCGGATTTGTTGCATTCAAGCCCACGATATCCAGACCCCGCGGTCTTGCTTATCCCGCAGGGTCGAAATGTGTTCAGTCGTGCAGCTCGCGTGCGATCGGAGGCCCGATAACAAAATCCTTGAAACGAGCGGTGAACCCCGCTCGCTCCGGCGAGCAGCACATCACGCCGACTTGAACTTTCTTCGTAGGCGGAAAATAGGCGAGGCGGACGGGTATCCATGTGCCATTCTCGCCGTTGAGATACTGGACCCGGATCGCCTCGTGATGGCGTGTCAGCCGAATGCGCATCCCACCGGTATCGACGGGCACCTGGACCAACGACCAGTCGGATTGGTTGTTGGTAACGACGACGGAGAAATACATCTGGCCATCGGTGAATTCTATGCCTGTCTTGATCCAGTGGCTTTCGCTCAGGCGCATCATCAGGCCCGCCTGATCATAGAGAGCCTCATAGTCGCCCTGAACCGTGACCTCGGCGCTGAAATCACCCTCGACCTCCCTCGACAGGAAGTGGCCATCGTCTCGCCAGAATTCGTAGAATGTTTCACGCCAGTAATCGGTCTTGTCTCCGGTCACGACCTCCAGAGTCCCATCCTTGTATGAGCAGGATGAGGGTGCGCTGTACCATTCGAGCTTCATTCCAAACGCATCCATGCGGCTTATCCTTGTGTTGTGGGACAGGTAAATGGTTCTGTTCCGGACATGCTAATGATGTGCCGGTGATCGCCGTCTGCTGACGAGCAGCATCAAGATGATTGTGCTGCCGTATATGATCAGTCGCAGCGCCTCGGGCGCCTGCATCAGGGAAAGGACATTGGAGAGGAGCGTAAGCGCAAGCACACCCATGACGGTGCCGAGGTATCTGCCTTCGCCGCCGGTCACCTTCGTTCCCCCGACGACGACGGCTGCGATGCTTGGTAGCAGCATGGGATCGCCCATGGCCTGAAAGGCCTGGCCGGAATAGCCCGAAAGCAGCACGCCTCCGACGGCCGAGCAAAATCCGGCCCATAGGAAGGCGAACAGAACCACGACACGCGTGGGGACGCCGGCAAGATAGGCAACGCGGGAGCTGCGACCCATCGCGTAGATCCACGCGCCAAGCGGCGTTAGTCGCAGGACGAGGACAAGAACGCTTCCGACGAACAACCAGATCAGTACGGCCACCGGAACGACGTCGAACACGCGTCCGACGGCGAGGCGGCGCATCAGGGGAGAGGCATTCGTTTGGGGGCTGTAGCCACCGGCATAGACCACTGTCAAACCGAGAAGGATAGCGTTGACGCCAAGCGTCCAAACCATGGACGGGGCACGAAGGATGGCAACGCCGAAGGCGTTGACACCACCAATCGCCAAGCCCAGCAGCAGTGCCGCGGAAATAGCCGTGCCGTCATTGGCCCAGGCTGCCCCGCTACTGAAAGCCCCGCAGGCAAGCATACCCGCTGCCGTCGCAGTCCAGGGCATCGAGAGATCGATCTCGCCGAGCAATAGAACGACCATGGCGCCGCTGGCAAGAACCCCGACGAATGCCGCGATCTGCAACTGCTGCATGTAATAGTTTACCGAGATCGTCGCCGGATATGTGATGCCGATAACGATGGTCAGAGCGAGAACGAAGAGGCAGGCGATCCAGATCGACCGCTCCACGCGGAGAGCTATGGAGAACAAGTTTATCATTGATAAGCCCTCAGGCGGTTGGGATCGCGCACCAGCGCGATGGACGCTGCGGCAACGGCGGTGACGAGCACCATGCCCTCGAAAAGCGGCTGGGCAAGCGGCGGTGCGCCGGTGAAAAGCAGAACGGCGCCGATCGCGCGCAGCGCATAGGCCCCGAAGATCGCGCTGAGTGGTGAGCCTGCACCTCCACGCAGCGACAACCCGCCGATCACAATTGCGGCGATGGAGTTGATTGTATAGGGCGCGCCGATCGTCGCATCGCCCGAGAGGGTCTGAAAGCCGAGATACAAGCCCGCAAGGGCAGAAAACAACCCGGAAAGCACGTAAGCGGCGATGATGGATCGCTCGATGCGAAGGCCCGACAGTCGTGCTGCCTGTGGCGCCGATCCGGCAGCGAATATTCCCCGCCCAAGAGATGCCCGCGATATCGCAGCCCATGTACAGGCGGCGATGATCGCGATCATCAGTGTCGATACCGGTAGGAAGCCAAAAAGGATTGATGTCATCGCGTAAGCAAACCCAGCGTCCACCTCGCCCCCGGGAAAAGGTCTGATGAACAGGGCAAGGCCGCTGAAGACAGCGCCTGTGGCCAGCGTGCCGATGATCGGCTGGAGGCGACCATACACAATAAGCGCACCGTTCAACGCGCCACAGAGCGCGCCGACGGAAAGCACAATGAGGACACCAGAGGCAATCTCGAGGGGAGAGCCATGCACCAGCTCCGAGGCGAGGGCATTGGTGAGTGCCACCATCCCGCCGACCGAAAGATCGAGCCCGCCAGTGAGGACCGGAAAGGTCTGGGCAAGAGCAGCAAGCGCGAGCGGGGCAGCCGAATTCGCGTAGGACTGGATGACGAAACTGGAAATCCCGCGTGGATGCACAGCGAGATAGACAGCAAGCACGATGACGAAGACCATCGCGCCGAGCAGGACCGGCATGTGTCGCGATGTCAGGATTTTCATGTCGGGATTTCCATTTCCGCAGGGTTTCGGATGGTCTCGGGGCGTGTCATGTTGAGCGACGCTTCCATGACGTTGACCTCGTTGAGCGCCTCGCCCTGAAGTTCACGCGTGATTGCGCCGCCATAGAGAACAAGGACGCGGTCACACATCCCGATGAGTTCCTCGAAATCGGTCGTGAGGAAGAGGACGGCCGCACCACGATCCGCAAGGTCGCGAATGAGCGCATAGATTTCCTGCTTGGTCCCCACGTCGATGCCACGCGTCGGATCCATGAGGATATAGACTGCAGGCTCATTGAGCAGCAGCCGCGCCAGCAAGACCTTTTGCTGGTTGCCGCCGGAGAGGGAGGAAACCGGCGCCTCGGGTGAGGCAATCTTGATGGCCAGTTTGCGTATCATGTCACCGCTGCGCACGACCTCGGCAACCTGATTACGCAAACCATATCGACTGAGCCTTCCTCTTACGGAGAGCAGCATGTTGTCACGGATTGATTCCGCCAGCAGCAGGCCTTCCGTCTTGCGATCTTCCGGAAGAAGCATAACGGGTCGCTCGCCAGCAATGGCCGCCGCCGGACCGGTCGGGTTGAATGGCTTGCCGTCGAGCGTCACCGAACCTGCCGCCGTGCGAATGGCGCCGTAGAGAGTTTGAAGAAGCTCCTTTTGGCCTTGGCCTTCGAGGCCGCCGATCCCGAGCACTTCGCCACGCCGGACCGCAAACGAGATGTCTTTCACCTTATCGACTGCCGAGAGCCCCGAGACGCTCAGCACGACGGGCGCATCGGTCGGCAGCGAATGCCGGGGCGGGAAAACCTGCGAAATCTCACGGCCGGCGAGCATTCGGCAAATCTCGTCGTGCGAACGCGAATGCGTGGGGAATGTCTCTATTAGCTGACCATTGCGCAGCACGCTGCATCGATCGGCGATACGCTCTATCTCGCTCATTCGATGCGAGATGTAGATGACGGTAAGGCCTTCGCGCCGCGCGTCGGCGATGATCTTGAAGAGCCGATCAACATCGTTACCGGGCAGGGATGCCGTCGCTTCGTCGAGGAGCAGGATCCGCGGCGTCCTGGCAAATCCCTTGGCGATCTCCAGCAGCTGTTTCTGGGTGAGCGACAGCTGACCGGCATGGGTGCCTGGATGAACGTCGCCCAAGCCGACCAGGTCGAGCCAACGGCGCGATTCTGCACGCTGTCGACGCAGGTCGATCCAGCCGAATTTCGATCGCGGCGGCTTGGAAAGAAAGAGATTGTCCTCGACCGAGAGATGCGGAACGAGGGAAAGCTCCTGAAACACGGTCGCAAGGCCAAGTCTTTCGGCGGCTTGCGGGCCGTCATGGTCCAGACGCTCGTCGAAGAGATCGACGGTGCCGGTATCGGGAGCGAGGACCCCAGTCAGAATTTTGATGAGCGTGCTCTTGCCCGCCCCGTTTTCCCCGAGAATCGCATGCACCGTTCCCGCCTCGATATCGAGACTCACGTCGGAAAGTGCTCTGGTCGGCCCGTAGGATTTGCCGACACCTCTTAATCGTATGGCATTCACCGTCATTGCAGTCCCTTCTCGTCGGTTTGGGCAAACGCGGCGGGCCTCAGCGCGGCCCGCCGGCGCCGCTCAATTGGCGGTCAGTTCATCCGCAGTGAAGAGAAGGTTGCATTCCTTGAAACCCGTCGCGGTGTCGAAGGAAGCCGGAAGTTGCGAGAAATAGGCAATGCCGTCCTTCCAGTCCGTCGACGGCAGCGACGGTGGCGGGAGCTTGATGCGCTGTGGCATCTGTTTTCCCTCGAAGCTTGAGAAGGCGGCGAGAATGGCCACTGCCGAAACCGACGGTGAGGATCCGATCGCAACGCCGGTGAAGCCGTTTTCGGCGAGCATGCGCACGGCGCCGTTCATCGTGTCCGAACCGAAAGGCACGGCGGGATGCTTGGCGTCGAGCAGGGCCTGGATCGACCCCATACTGCCATAGGCATTGGCAACGCCAACAAATTTGCCGTGCGCCGCAACCGCTTCCGCAGTCACGCGCTGCGATGTGCCGACATCCCAGTTCCCGACGACTTCGACCACCTCAAAGGACGTCCCCTCGAATACCTTCTTGAAGCTTTCCGTCTGCTGCTTCTCCGTTGCATTTCCCTGCAGGCCACGCACCCAGAGCACCTTGCCCTCGGTGATGTTCTTCGCCTTCAGGTCGTCGAGAATGGCCTGCGCCTTCTTGGCAGCGATTTCGCCATGGTCGATATCGACAATGAGGTGGTTGTCGTTGAAGACGACATTGTCGAAGGAAACGAGAAGTGTTCCTGCCTGGTTGGCACGGTCGATCACGGCGTCGAACGCCTCCGGGTTGACGGCGATGAACAGCACCGCATCATAGCCGGCTGCAACGTAATTCTCGATCGCCGCAATCTGTGCCGCGACGTCGTTGCCGACGCTGACGGCGGTGAATTCCTTCACCTTCGCTGCAATCTCCGGGCGCTTAACGTAGGACTCCGCAGCGCGGATCATCTGGATGCGCCAATCGTTGCCAGTAAAGCCGTTGACCAGCGCGATGCGGTACGGGCCTTCGCGCGGCGTTACGGCAGACAGTTGTTTGGTATCGGCGTCCCAGGGTGCAAAGCACTCCGGAAAATAGCTTTCCGCTGCCATGGCACTGGACGCGCCAAGGCCCATCGCCAACATCAGCGCGGCCGTTTTCAATTTCCAAATTTTTCCCATCTGAAAGCTCCTTATTGTTGGTCGGCTAAGCCTTACATCAACAGAATAGTATCCAATATATTGATGTCAATATACGATAATGCGACTTGACGGGCTCTCGCTAACCTAGCGCTCAAGCGGCTCGCACAGTCAAAATCTGGGTTGATGGCTTGACACGCGGCATGACTGAAGATTGGATGCAATCATACAATCTGTTGCAATATGTCTTCTGCCGCTGTCGTGCTGCGGTTCATGACGCGATGGTAGCCAGACGGAAAACCAAACGAATTTTCGAAGGAAAACAGGTGAGTGCAATGTTTCATCGTCAGTACGGGCTCTGGATCAACGGCGTGGTGGAACGCCCTGAAGGAAACCAGAGCCATGACCGATACTCGCCAGCCAACGGCGAACCGGTCGCAAAAGTTTGCCTCGCCACGCCTGAAGATGTCGGAAGAGCGGTCGCATCCGCCAAAGCGACGTTCAAATCGGGTGTCTGGTCAAAAATGCCGGCCATCGAACGTGGTAAGATCATTCAGCGCTTTGCCGACTTGATCGTGGCTGAACTCGATCACCTCAGCCTCATCGAGGCCGAAGAAGCAGGCAAGACCATGGCCGCCGCCCGCGGCGAGATCGAATGGTCGGTGGAGCTCGCGCGCTTTGCGGCCACACTGGCGTGGAACATACCGGGCAAGGTTATCAACCACGAGGGTGCCGAGAAACTCGGTCTCGTAACCCACGAAGCACTACCGGTCGTCGGGATGATCCTCCCTTGGAACTTTCCTACTGTCACGCTTTTCCAGAAGCTGCCCTACGCCTTGGCGGCGGGCTGCTCCGTGGTGATCAAGCCCTCGACCTTCACGCCGGGAACAACGCTGGAATATGCCCGCCTTGCCAAGGAGGCTGGAATACCCGATGGGGTGATCTCCGTCCTTCCAGGCAACGGCGACGACGTCGGGCGCACGCTTTGCCTTCATCCGGATATTGACATGATTTCGTTCACGGGTTCGACCACCGTCGGCAAGGAGATTGCCGCTCTGTGCGGGCAAACGCTCAAGAAGGTCGCGCTGGAGCTCGGAGGCAAGGGCGCCAACATTGTCTTCGCCGACGCCGATCTCGAAGCTGCCGTCGACGGCGCACTTGCCGCCTTCACGATCAATCAGGGAGAAGAATGCTGTGCCGGTGCCCGTCTCCTCGTTGAAAAGTCGATTGCGGATGATTTCGTCCAACGCCTCGCCAGCAAAGCTCGCTCGTTGAAGCTTGGTACTTCCAAGGATGCAGAGGCGGATATCGGCCCCATGATCCACGAACAGCACCACGCTAAGGTCATCTCCTATATCGAAGCATCGAAGCGGGAAGGGGCAACGCTCGTCACGGGCGGCGGCCGCCCCTCCGATGCACGCCTCGATTCAGGCTACTTCGTCGAGCCGACGATCTTCACCGGCATTACGCCTGAAATGACCATTTTCAACGAGGAAGTCTTCGGTCCCGTTCTGGGGGTCACCACCTTCGAAAGCGAAGCGGAAGCGGTCGCGCTCGCCAATGCGACGCCCTATGGCCTTGCGAACGGGCTCTGGACGAAGGATCTCGATCGCGCCATGCATGTATCCGCCGCGCTCGAGAGCGGCTTCGTTTACGTCAATTGCTATCTGGAAACCGTGCCTCAGCTGCCCTTCGGTGGCGTAAAGGCGAGCGGGTTGGGTCGCGAGAATGGCACGGAAGGCCTCTTGGAGTTCATGCAAACCAAGTCGACTTTCATTCGCCTGCGCGCCGGCCATTAAGCACCATCGATATTGAGGACGTAAAGAATGAAACCAGTTCGTTTCGGCATACTTTCGACTGCGAAGATCGCGCGCGATTGGGTTATCCCTGCCATGAAGGCGGTCGAGGAATGCGAGGTCGTCGCAATTTCCTCGCGCGACCCGGCGCGCGCGGCATCCGTCGCGTCCACATTCGATATCCCGCGGAACTACACATCGCTGAGCGAGATGCTGCGCGATGACGCCGTCGAGGCCGTCTACATTCCGACGCCCAATAATTGCCATGTCGATGAAGCCATCGAGGCGCTGGAGGCGGGCCGGCATGTGCTTTGCGAAAAGCCGCTTGGTCTCAATGCGAAAGAGGCCGAACGTCTTCAGGCCGCCCAACTGGCCACCGGCTTGCAGGTGTCGGAGGCCTTCATGGTGCGATACCATCCGCGCTGGCTTGCAGCACGCGACATTATCCGCAGCGGCCGGCTCGGTCGCGTCACCCAGATTCACGCGACCTATAGCGTGATGAACGACAATCCAGATGACATCCGCTTTCGACCGGAACTGGGCGGCGGCGCACTTGGCGACGTAGGCATATATCCCATTACGGCTGCGCGTTTTCTGTTTGAAGATGAGCCGTTTGCTGTGACTGCAACCTTCGAAAAGGCGCCCGACGATGGCGTCGACATCGCCGTCGCCGGCATGCTGGAATTTCCAGGCCATCGGAATTTGCTTTTCTCAGGGGCGCTGCTCCAGGCCTGGTCGCACTGGATCATGGTAACGGGCACAGAGGGGTGGATGGAGTTGCCGGTGGCTGTTTGGCCGTCCGCACAACAGGAAACAGTCATTCACCTGCGCGGCCGCGACGATCTATATGACCAGCGCGTCGAGACGATACGCTTTCCTCCAGCAAATCAGTATGAGCACGAGGTCCGAACTTTCGCAAAATCCGTGCGCGGCGAAATCGAGCAGCTCTGGCCGATCTCGAATGCTGTCTCCGGCATGCGTGTGCTTGACGCAGTAAGACAATCTGCGGCTACAGGGACGCGTATCAGGATCGATGGGTAGTCAGCTTCCCTCGTAATCTCGCTCCGGCGTTTGATTGATCCTACATCAGGCAACCGGCTTCCTCTGGCGACGGTGATCGGCGTCTTATAGGGGAGGGTGGGTTCCATTCAGATGGCAACGGCCATCGAAAGCTGCTTTGCGCCGTGGCAACGCCCCATCGATTTTTTGGGCTTGCCCGAAACCGCTTGCAAGCGGAAACTGAGACGCAGTAACACAGGATGCCGGACTGCGAAACGGCGGCCGCTGTTGTCATGTCGTCTCCGGCAAGCCCAAACGGCCTGACTAAAATGGAAGATTGCCAGTCTGAGGAGCCTTGTTGAACAGTTTGCGCAACCTTCCGCTTCCTACGTTGAAAACGTTCGAGGCGGCCGCCCGCCACCAGAGCTTTACGAAAGCCGCTGCCGAACTCGCTCTTACGGATAGCGCTGTCAGTCACCAGATCCGCAGGCTGGAAGAAGCGCTGGGTTGCAGCTTGTTCGAAAAGTCCGGACGGAGCGTCGTGCTCAGCGATGCCGGACGGATTTTTGCCAAGGTGGTCTCGGCCGCAATGCAAGACATCATTGGCGCAGCTCTTCGACTATCGGATGCCGGTCAGGTTCAGGGGCGGCTCGATATCGCGTGCCCCCCCATGTTCGCCAACACTTGGCTTGCCAAGAATATTCACGAATTCTGTCGCGACCACCCAGCAATCGAATGCCACATACGGCTGGTTGAAAACCAGAGGGTGCATGAACTGAGCGATATAGACGTCGGCGTCTCCTTCGGCGCGGGCGGTTGGGCCGATCGCTGGTCGACGCTCCTTGCGCATGTCAACATCACGCCGGTTTGCAGCCCTGTCCTCTTCGATAGCATTGGTGGGAGTCTTAGCCATCCTTCGGATCTTCACCGCGTTACCCTGCTGCACTGGGACGATGGATCGGAATGGCGGCGGTGGTTCTTCGAGGCGGGGGCTCCCGGCGCCGACCAGGAGGCACGCCATCTCTATTGCAGCGATCTCGGCATGGCGATCGATCTCGCCGTCCATGGAACCGGCGTGGCGCTTGTCAGCGACACTTTGTCGGGCGGTGATTTCAGACGCGGTGTTCTTATCAAGCCTTTCCCCTTTTCGATCGATGCTTTTGGTGGCTGGCACGTCGTGTGTAACACGGCGAGCCTGCATCGTGCCGGGGCACGCCTTTTTCTTCGCTGGCTCCTGACCGCTTTCGGCCGCGATATCGCGCTTGAGACGCTTCCATAGCCAGCAGATCTCAAACCAATGAATAAATTTCACATTTTCCGTTGGCTATGCCGCGGAAGCGGTCTGGGATCAGACATGATAGATGATCTCTCATCATCTTTGGTGTGAGGATTCATCAATTGTGCAAAATTGCATCAAGCGGGTAAATAGCCGAATAATTATGCACACGCGCAAAGCCTAGAGTGGAAAGATGCCGATGTTGACCGCCACGGACATTCACAAGTCGTATAGCGGCCATGAGGTGCTGAAAGGTGTTTCAATCAGCGCCAATGCCGGCGACGTCATCAGCGTGATCGGCGCGAGCGGTTCCGGTAAGAGCACCTTCCTTCGCTGCATCAATTTTCTGGAGCGTCCTAGCGCGGGTACCATCGCAATCGATGGGGAGGTGCTCGCGACTGTGAGGGAGCGCGATGGTACGTTGCGGCCGACGGATCGCCACCAACTTCGGCGGGTCCGCTCGAAGCTCGCTATGGTCTTCCAGAACTTCTGCCTGTGGTCCCATATGAGTGTGCTCTCCAACGTCATGGAAGCGCCGATGAGCGTGCTCGGTCTTTCGAAGGCGCAAGCAGCGGAGCGTGCGAAGGCAAATCTTGCAAAGGTCGGTCTCGGCCAAGCCGTTTTCGACAAGTATCCGGCGCATCTGTCTGGCGGCCAACAGCAGCGTGTCGCGATCGCCCGTGCACTCAGCATGAATCCGGACGTTATGCTGTTCGACGAGCCGACGTCAGCGCTCGATCCCGAACTTGTCAGCGAAGTGCTCAAGGTCATGCAGGTTCTCGCGGAGGAGGGGCGCACGATGGTCGTCGTGACCCACGAAATGGGCTTTGCGCGCCACGCGTCAAGCCGTGTGCTCTTTCTCCATGAGGGTCGTGTCGAGGAGGAAGGGACGCCGGACGCAATTTTCAAGGACGCGAAGAGCGCGCGACTGCAGCAATTCCTTGCCGGGCGCCTCAAGCACTAGCCTTCGCACACACCCTTTCACCCCGTTCAATCTTGGCCAACAACAACAACTCCAGAGGAGCCACCATGCGACTGCCAGCCATCTCCCTATTCGCAACCCTGATCGCTACGGGCACGATGCTGAACCCGGCCCATGCCGATCAGATCAAGATCGCCACCGACGCGACGTTTCCGCCATTTGAATCCGTCGACGCCAGCGGCAAAGTCGTAGGCTACGACATCGAGCTGATGGAGGCGATCTGCGAAGCCGCAAAGCTCGATTGCAACATTTTCAACGCCGCATGGGACGGCATGATCCCCGGTCTCATCGACGGCAAATATGACGCGTTGATCTCACAGTTGACCGTAACGGACAAGCGCCGCCAGGTCATTGCCTTCAGCGACATTTATAGTCATCCGACCTTCCGCTTCGTCGCCAAAAAGGGTGCGGGCCTCGACATCACACCGGAGGGCCTCGCGGGTAAGATCATCGCAGTGCAGACCGGCACTCCGATGGACGCCTATGTCACGGCCCACTTCCCCCAGGCGACCATCAAGCGCTATGACAGCGGCAGTGCGCCCTATCTCGAACTCTCAGCAGGCCGCGCGGATCTGCATATCAGCTATCAAGCACAGATCATTCACAGCTTCCTGAAAAGCGATTCCGGCAAGGATTTCGAGCTCGTTGGCCCACAGCTGACCGGCAAGGACGCCAAGGAATTCGGTGAGGGGGTCGCGATCGCGATCAACAAGAAGAATGTTGCGCTCGTTGAAGAGATTAACAAGGGTCTAGCGGCCGTCCGTGAAAGCGGCAAGCTCGACGCGCTCAACGCCAAGTATTTCGGCGAATAAGCGTATGGTCGCCGACTACGCCGCGGCAATTCTGTCAGCAGGGTCCACGACCCTGCTGGTTGCCGTCCTGTCGCTGCTGGTGGCGACTTTTCTCGGCCTCACGGCCGCCTTTGCAAAACTCTCTGCAAGTTCCGGCCTCCGCGCGGTTGCCGGCATCTATACCTTTGTCGTGCGCGGAATCCCGGATCTCGTCATCATGCTGCTGGTCTTCTATAGCCTGCCGGCGCTTTTGAACCAGTGGATAAAGATGCTTGGCTGGGATTTCCGCGTCGAGTTCTCTCCGACCGTCGCGGGCATCGCGACGCTCGGTGTCATCTTTGGCGCCTACATGACGGAGACGTTCAAAACGGCGTTGCAAAACATTCCGCGCGGGCAAATCGAAGCGGCAGTCGCCTATGGACTGACACGCCGCCGCATGTTCACCCATATCATCCTGCCGCAGCTCGTCCGTCTCGCTCTCCCAGGCTTCACAAACAACTGGCTGGTGTTGGCGAAAGGCACGGCACTGGTCTCGCTGATCGGCCTGCAGGACGTCATGTTCCGCGCAAAGGGGGCGGCGGAAGCCACCGCCATGCCGTTCACCTTCTACCTTATCGCCGCTGGCTTCTATCTTGCCGTGACACTTGTCTCCATGTCGCTGCTCTGCCTCGTCGCGCGCCGCTTCGACGTCGGCACCCGAAAGGTCTTGTCATGAACTGGGATGTGATAGTCGAAAACCTGCCGCTCTATCTCGAAGGCGCCAAGCTGACGCTCATCCTTGCCTTCGCGTCGCTCGGCATCTCCTTCTTCCTCGCTATTCCACTCGCCTTCTTGCGAAACAGCGAGAACGCGGCCTTTCGCTACACCGTTATGGCCTATACCCTCGTGTTCCGCGGCACGCCGCTTCTCGTCCAGCTGTTCCTGATCTACTTTGGCCTCGCCCAGTTCGGTCTGGTGCGCGAAAGCGTGCTCTGGCCATGGCTCTCCAGCCCGATGGTCTGCGTCATCGCGGCATTCGTGCTCAATACGACAGCCTATTCCACCGAAATCTTCGCAGGCGGTCTGCGCCATATCCCGGTGGGCGAGATCGAGGCAGCGAGGGCCTATGGCATGTCCGGCCTCGTACAAGCCCGCCGCATCCTCATTCCCGCCATGCTTACCCGTTCGCTGCCGCTCTACGGCAACGAGATGATCATGATGCTGCATGCCACCTCGCTCGCAAGCACGGTCACTCTCCTTGAGGTCACGGGCGTGGCGCGCAACATCACGTTGAACTACTACATTCAGTTCGAACCTTATGTGACGGCCGCTGCAATCTATCTGGTGCTGACCTTCGCACTTGTGTCTGCCTTCCAGCTCGTGCAGCGGCGGTGGGCCGGTTATCTCGAAAGCCGCATTGGCTGACCCTTCACCCATCCGAAAGTGAGAGACCCGGTTCGCCCGGGCAGAGGAGACGTTATGGACAATAAGGCAGATCTCGGCGCGCTGTTTGGCGCTGCGGCTGAAACGAAGACATTCCTGGGGCTGGAAGCCTGCGCCGATTTTGAGACGATGGCCGCGCCGGTAGCCATCCTCGGCGCGCCCTGCGCGACGCCCTATGCCGCCGTCGGCGCCTATTGCCGCAACGGGCCGGACGCCCTGCGCCGGGCGACCGGTTCGTTGACCGCCAACGTGGATCGGCACGATTTCGATCACGGCGGCCCCGTCTTCCCAAGCGCCAAGCTACGGCCGGTCGATTGCGGCAATCTCACCTTCGATGAGGCGGACAGCGCGGCAAACCGGCAGAAGATCGCCGACGCGGTTTCGACCTTCCTGAAACGCGGGGCGGTGCCGGTGCTTCTCGGCGGCGACGATTCCATCCCGATCCCGATGATTGAGGCAATCGGTGCGCAGGCGAATGGCGCGAAATTCACCATCCTGCAGATCGATGCACATATCGACTGGCGTGAGGTCCATATGGGTGAGCGGCTCGGCCTTTCCTCGACGATGCGCCGCGCGTCCGAAATGCCGCATATCGAGCGCATCATTCAGGTCGGCGCTCGTGGCATCGGCTCGGCCGCGACCAGTGATTACGAGGACGCGGTGGCATGGGGTGCAGAGTTTTTCCCGGCCTATGACGTGCACAAGAACGGCGTCGAAGCGGTGCTCGAGCGTATTCCCAACGGCAGCAACATCATTATCTGCATCGATGCGGATGCGCTCGACCCGGCCCTTATCCCGGGCGTCATCGGTCGGGCACCGGGTGGCCTCAGCTATTATCAGACCGTCGATCTCATTAAGGGCGCGGCGGCGCGGGGCCGGATCGCGGCAATGGATTTTGTCGAGTTCATGCCCGAGCGTGACGTCGATGGCATCGGCGCGTTGACCTTCGCACGGCTGATCACGACGGCTCTGGGCGTGCTTGTGCGCCAGGCCGACTGAGTTCAAACGCCTAACAAGCGAAAGGCCCGCGAGAGGCGGGCCTTTCCGTTCTTGCGATCAGTGCCGCGGCGTCAGATGGATGCCCGCCAACGTGCAGCGAACGGAGCCGCCCGCCCGCTCGATAGTCGGGATATCGAGCGCGACAAGACGGGCACTTTCCTCGATGGCCGCGCGCTGGTCAGCGTCGAGCGCATCGAGTGCTGTCGAGGAGAGGGCGAGGATGCGGCCTTCGGTTCCCTGCAACTCCAGCGCATTGCCCGCGAAGCGACCGATCTGCTCTTCGCTCAAATCGACGATCCGGCGACCGAAGCGTGCGAGGCGCCCCACAACCTCTTCGCGGCGTCGTCTATCGCTGATCATCCCGGTTCCGATTGCAGCGAAATCCGTGCCGATGCACATCAGCACATTGGTATGATAGATCGGCATACCCTTGCTGTCGCAGGCCTCGAAGGCCATGGGCTCGAAGTTGAAGTGGGTCGAGAACCGCTCCAGCGCGATCGGATTGGTTCGGTCCGAGCGAACGGCATAGGCGACGCGGTCGATGTGATCGAGCACCATGGCGCCGGTGCCCTCGAGGAACAGGGCGTCCGGCTCAAGTCCGGAATAATCTATGACATCCTGAACCCGGTAGTCCGTTTTCAACATCTCGATAATATCGGATCGCCGCTCTCGACGCCGGCTTTCAGCCTTCATCGGATAGATCGCGACATGACCGCCCGCATGGGTGGAGAACCAATTGTTCGGAAAGACGGAATCCGGAGTTGACGTACCTTCGTCCTCGAAGAGATGGACCTTGACCCCATGGCTTTCCAGGGTCGCCGCAGCGGTGGTGATCTCGGCATAAGCTCTCAAGGCCAGATCTTCACCGTGATCGGAGATAGTCTGGAAGCTGTTGTCTGCCGCCGTTTCGGTGTTGACGGTGAAATGGTGGGGACGAACCATGACGACGGCTGCGGGGGCTTGAATGGAATGGCGCATGCTGGAGCTCACTTCGCGCGCTGGAGCATACCGAACAGGTCCCGCGGATCGTCCGGATCCGCGATGATGTCGAGATCCTGTGAGAACCCGGTGCCGCTGAGTTTCTGGTGGACGTAGCGCAGTGCTGAAAAATCCTCGACGGCGAAGCCGACGCTGTCGAAGAGTGTGATCTGGTTCTGACCACGCCGGCCCGCCATCGCGCCGGAGACAACCTGCCATAGCTCGGTTACCGGGTAGTCTTCGGCCATCTGCTGTATCTCACCTTCGATGCGTGTCTGCGGCGAATATTCCACGAAGGTGTCGGCTCGCAGAAGGATATCTTTATGCAGCTCCGTCTTGCCCGGGCAGTCACCGCCGATCGCGTTGATATGTACCCCTGCGCCGACCATGTTATCGGTCAGGATCGTGGCGTACTGCTTGTCAGCGGTACAGGTGGTGATGATGCCCGCGCCTTCAATTGCGGCCTGCGCGGTGTTGCAGGTAATAAGCTCCAATCCGCTTCCCGTCAGATTGCGGCGTGTTTTCTCGGTGGCCTGCGGATCAATGTCATACAGACGAACGACCTTGATGCCGAGCAAGGCCTTCATCGCGAGGGCCTGGAATTCGGCCTGAGCGCCGTTGCCGATCATTGCCATGGTCGTCACGCCCTTCGGCGCCAAGTGACGTGCAGCCATGGCAGACGTCGCAGCGGTGCGAAGCGCCGTCAGGAGTGTCATTTCGGTCAGCAGGAGCGGATAACCGGTGGCGACCTGTGCGAGCAGTCCAAAGGCCGTGACCGTCTGGAGGCCTTGCGCCATGTTCTTGGGGTGTCCGTTCACATACTTGAACGCATAGATCTCGCCATCCGATGTCGGCATCAACTCGATGACACCGTCATTGGAATGCGAGGCAATCCGGGGCGTTTTGTCGAAAACGTCCCAGCGCCGAAAGTCCGCTTCAATGGCACCGGCGAGTTCGACGAGCATCGTCTCGATGCCGATGTGGTGGACAAGTCGCATCATGGTTTCGACGCTGACAAAGGGCACGAATGCCTTGGCGGATGGTTGCGGTGCGGACATGGGCTACCCTCTCACTTGTGATCGAACATCAGGATAGCTGTCAAACCTGCTGGCGAAAATTGCAGAATAGTGTCAATTTACGTAAAGCTTTGTGCGAAATAGCCACGGGAATTGTTAAAAAGGTCAATCACCACGTGAACATCGCAAAATACATCCCCGACGATCTCGACCGTCGCCTCATCGCGCATTTGCGCGCTGACGGGCGCGCGTCCCTTGCAAAGCTTGCAGACGCGCTGAGCGTCGCGCGCGGCACGGTTCAGAACCGCCTCGATCGCTTGATGGAAACGGGAACGCTGCTCGGCTTCACTGTCCGCGTCCGCGAGGACTATGACGAGCAGACTGTGCACGCGGTCATGATGATCGAGGTGGTTGGGAAATCAACCACTCAAGTCATCCGCAAGATGCGGGGCTTGCCCGAAGTGTATTCCCTGCACACGACAAACGGCAATTGGGACCTCATCGCCAACATCCGTGCCGCAAGCCTTTCGGATTTCGATCGCGTTCTGCGTGAGGTCCGCATGATCGATGGTGTCGCCAACAGCGAGACGAGCCTGCTCTTAAGCAGTGTGTGAGCGCGCTTTCCTCGATTGACACGTGGGGAGGTTCACCTACGCGCGGCATGCGCTTTGGCGGAATGCGCTTTCAGCGAAGATTAAGGAAGCTATTTCTGAATCCATCTCATATGGAGTGCCGGCTTGTGTCCATTGACCCAGGATATCGCGCGCACCATGTAGTTGGCATGCCAAAACACGAAAAGAACACCGTCGAATTGATCAGAACATGGACTTTGCCGGTTGCGGTGACGATGGGTTCATCCGTTCGCGCGAAAGGTATCCTACAGGAGATTCAGGCGCGGCTACCGGCCATCTCCAAAAAAGCGATCTCGCTCGACGGAAGCGATCTTATTCTGGCAATGCGAGCCGAAGAAAAGGCTGTTTTCAACGCTGCGGTCTTGGTCATCTCCAAGGCGCTGGATGATGCCCCGCTTCTGCCCGTCATCCCGCGTGAGATTGAAGACATCCTTGGCATGAAGACCAGCGAGCGGCATCGCTGGCTCGCGGACGGCCGTCTTCGCAGCGCGGGGACGAGAACCGTCAGGCTGGCGGGGCGAGCCCGGCAAATTACCTTCCACGTTTTTGAGCCGAAGGTCGTGGATGAGCTCCTCAATCGTGGCGCGGTCGATGAGTGGCGGGTCGAGGATGCCGAAGCAAAAGCCGAGAAAAGACTGCAAGCCTCCTATCAGGCGAAGCTGACGCGGCTGTCCAAGAAGAACAAACGGTCGAAGAAGGAGGATAAGAGCGCCGACGATCCCGGTCCACCCCTTCGAGGCTGGGAGGACTTCGACCTCGACGGCCTGCTTCGGTAGTTCGTCGACTGCGCATCCCCGTAATTGCCCTCCGGTCGTGCGATCCGCGCCGTTTCAATTCGGCTCAGAGAGCAGTCGAATGACCTCATTGGGCAGCGCCTTCTCGACATAGTCGATCAGAACTGACTTGGCCTGCGCCAAGGACAGATCGATGTCCGCATGCCCCCGACGCAGCCACAGCCCGTCGATCATCGCAGCAAAGCCAAGGTTGAAGTGATCGATCTTGTCTTGCTCGAGATAGGGTCTGAGGATGCTGGACACATTTGACCGAAGGCGGCGGTAATAGGGTCGTAGCAGGCGGGCGTAACGTTCGTTATGCGAGGCTTCGGCATAAAGCGAGACCCAGGCGCTCGCCGCCTGCTTGTCGAAGCGTTGCGCCGGGAAGTTTCCATCGATGAGCGCCATCAGCCTCTCCCAGCCTGAATGCGCACGACGGAGGTTCAGGACGATTTCGTTGGCCAGGACGCGGTTGTTCATCCGCACCATCTCAAAGAGGACCTCTTCCTTATCCTTGAAATAGTAGGTGAGGATGCCTTGGGAGAGGCCTGCTTCTGAACAGATTTTCGTGCTCGTCAATCCGCGCAATCCTTCCTTCAGGAAGATGCGGTGCGCCGCGTCGATCAACTCTACGCGTCTGATGTCCTCGATGCGGGTACGTGGTCTCTTGGGCTTCTGCTGCATGGATTTTCCGTAGCAGATCAATTTTTTGTACGCTTTAACAAAATTTTGCTTGCCTTAAAAATATCCGTTCCTATCCTCGTGGAAAACCAAAAGGGGAACGCTGATGAACAGGAAAGTTTTCGCGATGATCGTCGCCGCGGGCGTGGCGTGTCCAATGCAGACCCAGATGGCGTTTGCCGGTGAGGCCGAGGCATGCAAAGCGGTGCGTCTCTCAGACCTTGGCTGGACGGACATCGCCTTGACCAACACCACCGCCGAACTCATTCTGGGCGCCTTAGGATATGAGCCCAGCCAGACGCTTCTCGCCCTCAATATCACGTTCGATTCCCTGCGGAGCGGTGATATCGATGTGTTCTTGGGCAACTGGAGGCCGGTGCAGGACATCGACTACAAGCCCTATTTCGACGATGGCTCGGTCATTCCCGTCGTGACAAACCTGACGGGAGCGAAATACACCCTGGCAGTGCCCAGATATGTCCACGACGCAGGTTTGAAGTCGTTCGACGATTTGCAGCGATTTGCAGACCGGCTTGATCACAAGATTTACGGCATCGAGCCCGGATCCAACAAACCGCTGCTCGACATGGTCGAAAAGAAGGCCCACGGACTGGATGGTACTTGGGAGGTTGTTGAGTCCAGCGAAGCGGCAATGCTGACACAAGTGCAGCGCGCCGTCGAAACGAACGCGTGGATCGTCTTCCTCGGCTGGCAGCCGCATCCGATGAATGTCACCATGGACATGGCCTATCTGGCAGGCGGGGACGCGGAATTCGGACCCGATTTCGGCGGTGCCACGGTGCGCACGATCGTCCGAAAGGGCTATCCCGAACAGTGCCCCAACGTGACGAAGCTCTTCAGCAACCTCGTCTTCGACATAGATTACGAGAACGCCGGCATGAGCATGATCATGACAGACGGACTGGAAGCGCGCGACGCCGCGATCAAGATGCTGAAGGCCAACCCGCAGAAGCTCGATGCCTGGCTCAAGGATGTGCAGACGTTAGACGGCAAGCCGGGCTTGGCCGCGGTCAAGGCGGAGCTCGATATCCAGTGACGACAATGGCGACGATGTCGATGCGTGCCGCCGTGTTGGCTGGACATGGGAAGCCATTGCAGGTCAAACTTGTACCGCGGCCCGGTGCGGGACGCGGCCAGCTGCTCGTCCGATTGCAGGCATGCGGCATCTGCCATTCGGATGTCCATATCTGGAAAGGCGACGTACGGCCACCTCAAGCGCCGGAGCCGTTTATCCTCGGTCACGAGGGTGTCGGTGTCGTCACGGCGATCGGCGAAGGTGTGCAGGGCTGGACAGTCGGCGAAACGATCGGGGTTCCCTGGCTGCACGACACCTGTCTGCGATGCGATGAATGTAGCGATGGCTACGAGGCCTTCTGCCAGCACCAGCGAGCTCATGGATTGAACGTGCCCGGCGGCTTTGCGGAATATGTCGCCGTCGATGCTGCCTTCGCCGTTCGGCTACCGTCTGATGTCGACCCCTTGGCGACGGCACCGGTCATGTGTGCCGGTGTCACCGCCTACGGTGCCATTCGCAGGGCGGGTGTGACGGCCGGTGAACGATTGGCCGTGTTCGGCTGTGGCGGACTTGGCCTCTACGCGGTGCAGATCGCAGCCCGCATGGGCGTTCACGTCGTGGCCGTCGATCGCGATCCGGCGAAGCTGGAACATGCCCGGCGTTACGGTGCAGCCGAAACGGAAGTCGCAGGGGAGGGGCTTGAACAACGCCTGGCGGAAAATCCCGGCTTCCAAGCGGCAATCAATTTCGCGCCGACAACCGCGACCTGGTCGGCGATCGTCGGATCGATCCGGCCGAGGGGCCGCATCGTCGCGGCGGCACTGGTCTCCGATCCCGTCCCGCTCGTGCAGGAATGGCTGACTGCAACCGGCGTTACGATCACCGGGACCAGTGTCGGCACACGACAGGAGATGCGCGAGGTCGTCGCCATGCACGCCAAACAGCCGCTTCTCAATCCGATTGAGGAGATTGACCTATCCCGTGCCACCGACGCCCTCGTCGCGCTGGAAGCGGGTAAAGCACCCGGCCGCTTCGTCATACGATTTAAAGCCGGATGAGACGTCCGAAGCCGGGCCGGGCATCTCGGTAGCGCAGAGAATGTACTTACTCTTTTCCGCCCCACCCCGCTCCGGCACAAGTTCCAGCTTCCGTTTGCCGTAGCGAGAGAGGCCGCCGCCGGAAGGCGACGGAGGGGTTGCGGCCTTCAGCCTGAGCGCGATCAGGCGCTACGCGCCTGCTGCGGATGTTTCCCTTCCTCGAATTCTTCGACGATCTTGGCGCAAAAAGCCGGCAGGTCCTTTGGATTGCGGCTCGTGACCAATCCTTTGTCGACGACCACTTCCTTATCGACCCAGTTGCCGCCGGCATTAATGATGTCCGTTTTCACGGTCGGATAAGAAGTTACTGTGCGGCCTTTCAGAACGTCCGCTTCGACGAGAAGCCAAGGGCCATGACAGATCACACCGACCGGCTTTGCCTGTTCGAAGAAGGAACGAACGAAAGACACTGTCGTCGCATCGGCACGCAACTTATCGGCGCCAACGGAGCCGCCGGGGATGACGAGCCCATCGAAGTCGTCCGCGGAAACGTCCTTCACGGTCTTGTCGACTTGGTAGCTGCCGCCGGGATCAAGGTCATTGTTGTTTGTCTTCGCTTCGCCCGCTTCCAGCCCGAGGACCATCACCTCGGCCCCGGCCGCTTCGACGGCGTCCTTCGGCTGCTTGAACTCGGGCTCTTCGGTGCCTCGGGGTGCGATCAGAATCGCGATCTTCTTGCCTGCTAAGGTCATCAATTTCTCCATCGGTAATGTTGGGTCGCAACAAGAGCGTCGCGCTGAGCCAAACGATGGATAGACCCCGAAGTTCCCCATCAGGGGAACTCCGTCCTCATCGCCGCGATGTGCAACTCCGAGCGTGTCGATGAGGTTGACGGTGCGTGGGAAACAAAGAAGTCGCACACGGGAATTCAGCCCAAGCACTTTCGCCTGGGCTGAACAGGTGGGTGAACTCAGAACTTCAC
The DNA here is from genome assembly GCF_023038235.1 of Shinella oryzae. Classification (NCBI taxonomy): domain Bacteria; kingdom Pseudomonadati; phylum Pseudomonadota; class Alphaproteobacteria; order Hyphomicrobiales; family Rhizobiaceae; genus Shinella; species Shinella oryzae. Next base: position 217,789 of record NZ_CP081988.1, read on the forward strand.
CGTGAAGTTGCTGCGAACCCAGATATCCGGATCCGCACCCTTCGTGGTCCCGTTGACCATGATGGAGGCGGTTCCGCCGCCGACGTCGAATTCAGCGCCGATGCCGCCGCGAACCCAGAAGTTCTTTCTGTCGGCGCCGTTAAGATCGAAATCGATACCGGCGACAGTGGCCTGCGTTCCCGCGGCGCGACCGCCGAACTGATAGTCGGCCTCTGCCTTGGCCAGCAGCCTGACGGTGCCCGTCAGCGGGTGCACGAAATCGACGCCGAGGCGCGCGATGGTCGCATGATCCTTGGCTGCGCCATAGCTGACCGGGAATGCACCGCCTTCTTCCGTGTAGGCATCGACCTTGGTGCTGGTGTAGGAAAGAGCCGTATACGGCGTGATTGCTGTGTTATTGATGGTTACAGCATCAAGCCAGTCGGCGCGGATTTTCGCACCCCAGGTCGTCGCATCGGTGTCGCCATCGGAAAAGTCCAGGGTTGCGCCGTTAGCGTATCCGCGATGCGTGTCGATGCTGCTTCTTCCCCAATATCCGCCGACAGTGACGAAGACATTGCTTCCGACGTCCACCGACACTTCCGGCGAGACGTAGAAGCCACGCTGCTTGATGTCGCCGCCGGCATCAAGATCCTGCTTGTTATAGACGCCGCCGAGCGAGAGACGGGCCGTGGCGGAGCCACCGAGTCCATAGCCCAGGCCAAACTCGCCAAGCCCCAGACCGCCATCGGCGCTCTCAGTATTGTCGTAGCCGCCGTCTACAGTGCCCCAGGCCGATACCTGGCCAGCCGACAGCAGGTTGCGCATCGGAGCGCCTTGCGCGCCGAACATGACCGTATCGGCGTGGGAGATACCGTTCTGGACGACGACATCACCCACAGCTGCCACCGTTGGAAGGAACTTTGCCGTATCGATGATACCGACCTGTTCGCCTTCGACCCTGGCAATGTAAGTCGTGTAATCGCTGGTGCTCCCGACAATCACATTGCCATCGTCGGAAACGAGTTCCGCGGTCGCGGTCTTGAGGTCTCCGACTGTTCCACCGTTTGCGGCGAGCCATTGCTCGACGGTCTGCATACCTGTGGCGTCCGTATAACGGAAGCCGCGGGTCGTGTTGGACCCATCTCTCGATTGTCCAACGATGACGGTTCCATCTGCATTGATGTCGTACGCCATGGACTCTGATCCACCAAGTGTGCCGAGGTTTGTGAGTCCAGTATCCCCGGCCGTGTACTTGAATGCTTGGGAATGGCCGGTGGCGTCATTGCCATAACCCGTGACCACGCCACCGTCCCGGCTCATCGCTGCGGCGGACAGGTAGCCACCGCCCCCGAGATTTCCCGCGTCGATCATCCCGGCTGACGTCCAGTAGAACAGCGATGTACTATTTCCCGTGTTCCCGGTACCCGCTACGGCCGAGCCGTTATAGCTTACGAGATTTGCGGTGGAAGAGTCGAAGATGGTGTCGATGTCGACAGTGCCGCCATTCGCGGTCCAGACGAATGCGTGAGAGTTGACTCCGGCCACGCGCTCCGAGTTGCCGATCACGGTCGATCCATCACCGCTAATGCCTTGCGAATACGTTCGTGCTCCCCCAAGACCATCGATTAATCGTGCGCCATTCGCTTTGGTCCAATAGAACGCTTCCGTTGAATTAAAGAAATCGGCATTCCCAGTTGCGGCAGTGCCGTTTGCGTTGATGGCTATGCCGAAGGATGATCGCGCGCCAGCCACATTGATGTCGGTAAATACACCGCCGGTCCAGACAAATGCCGTATCCCAGTTGCCAGTGGAACGAACTCCGATGACAGTTTTCCCGTCGTTGCTGAGAGCGTTGGCATGCAGCCAAGACTGCGCGTCCAAGCGGGTCTGGACACCCGTCAGCGTGTTCGTCAGGGCATAGTATGCGCTGGAGGATGAGTTCTGATCATAGACCCGCTCCAGCAGAATGAGCCCATCGCCGCTCAGGCCGACCAGGCCTGAAGACGCAGCATTCGCCTGCGACGCTGCTGCAAAGGCAAGTACGGCAAGGGCCGAACTTGAAAGAAGGTTACGACATTTCGAAGAGGAAAGCATGCTTGAAAACACCCGCCTGGATTTTCAGTTCTTGTTCAGACCGAAAATTAGGCGGGCGTTCCATGCCGGGATAGGACGCAATTGAAACGGATTGGAACGGGTTGGAACGAACAGCGTGCTGTCTCTGCATCAGTCGCTGTCAATCGCAGGCCTGCATTAGCAAGTCGTCACACAGGAAGACAAATTCGTGCGATCGTGCCGCCGTCCAGGGCATTGGAAATCTCGAATCGGCCATGATGCGCAGCAACGATTCGCGCCACCAGCGAGAGGCCGGTCCCGGTTCCCTCCAGATGCGATGCATTCGATCCTCGCCCTCCGAGTGTCACGACGTGATCCAGCTCATCCTTCGGGATGCCGATTCCATAATCACGGATTTCGATGACGACGAGACCTTGATCAGCGGTGAGCGAGATCGTGACCCGGGGAGTGTCGGCCGGTGAAAATTTAATACTGTTCTCAAGCAGATTGACGAGTGCCAGCGACAACATCTCGCAATCGGCCGAAATTTCGGTGTCGAGCAAGTCGCCATCATGGCGATCGATGAGAGCTGTAGGGAAAAGATCCTTGATGCGCGCCTCAGCGTGGTCGATGACGGTGCCCAGTGGCAATCGCGCCACGGTGGGTTCAAATGAACTCCCTTGGAGGATGCTGCGGGCACGATTTATTTCGATCACTTCAACAAGGCGACGGATGGCCTGCTGGGCTCTGTCCAGGCGTTCACGATTGGCGGCATCATCCTGCGGCAAGGTGAACCGCACACTCTCGAGGTTCGACCGCACCACCGCGAGCGGTGTTCGATACTGGTGCGAGATGACATCCATGAACCGAACTTGCATTTTCTGCGCCTCCAGTTCCGCTTGGAGTGCCGCTTCTGCCGTGCGCTTCGCCTCTTCCAGTTCCAATGTTCGCTCGGCAACACGTCGCTTGGCCAGGGCTTCGGCGGCAGACGCGGCTTCTATCGCTTTTCTATCGGCCTGCCTGCTCGTCTCTTCGGCCATGCGAAGGCGAATGGCCAGCGAGCCCGTAATCAGAATGAAATAAATCATGCTCGTCGCCCCGTAGGACTTCGAGACCCAGTTTGGCAGCGGCAGCACGCCGTAGCGCTGGCTGTTCGTGAGGAGGATACCCGCCCAGAGCAAAGCGAAGGCAGCAAGCTTCAGTGCGGCCTCGGCGTGGCGCAGGCGCCAAAAATCGATCATCGTCACGCCTAGTGCCGTTGTGGTGACGAAGAGGATCAAAGGTCCTGAAACCGGCGTGAACCAGCGGTTATGTCCCGTGAGGACAAGGGCAACCCCGACGAGACCGGCGACCGCACCAAGCTGATAAAGGCGCGCTAGCCTTGGATATCGCTCCCGGAGCTCGAGGATTTTGGCGATGCACAAGGTGCCGGTCGCGAGACCGAGCCAGTTGGACGAGCCGACGAAGAGGTCGTTGCCCGCTCCTCCCGACGGAAAGAGCAGCAATCTCGAAAGGCCGAGGCCGCCAAAGTATGCCAAGGCTGTAAATGCGATGTGGAGCGCGAGCAGGCCGTAAAGCGATCTGCGGTCGAGAAAGAAGAAGACCAGCTGCACAGCGATCAGGATCAGCATGCCCCCGATCCAGAGGCCGACGACGAGGTTCGCATTCAGGATCCGCTTGCCGTAGCCCTCCGGCGCGTAAATGGTTGCGGAAAGATTGAGGCTGGAATCGATATTTGCCGCGCGGATATAGACGACGAGTTTCCCGCGTGCGGGTAGTTGCAGTCTGAGGACGTTGTCCAGGCCATTGAAGCTCGATTTGAGAAGAGGTGCATAAGCACCCATCTCGAATTTCATGAAATCCTTCGGCGTCAGTCCTGGTTTGTCGACGGCCACGAACACATCGATGAAGTTTGTCATGTTCGGCAGCAGGGACAAAAGGATTGCCTGTTCCCGTTGTTCGACGGCGTTTGGGCTGCGCTCAATCGCAAATCGTAGCCATCCCGAGGCCTTTACAAATCCGAGATTGAGTCCGTGCCCACTGATCGGGTGAAACTTCTCCTCCTGATGATGAAACATCTCCTCGAAACTGATATCGTAAGCTTCGCGCGTGCTTGCATCGACATAGCCTTCAAGGGACAGGTTGCCCCGGAACTCATTGGGAATCTGCAGCGCCCTGATCGAGGCGGTCTTGCCCTCGTCGGCAATCGACGGCAGTGCGAGAAGAACGAAAAGGCCGAACCCTATAAGGGTCGATATGATGAGTTGCGAGACGTAGCGCCATCTCCGGCAATTCCAGGGAGCCGTAGTGAGGGGGCGCAGCGCCCTTGTTTTGAGACCGATTGATAGCATGAGCATGATAGCCAGATTCAACAGCATGACGGATAAGCCAATCAGGACCATCTTCCTGGAGGATGATCAGGTTTTACGAAAAAGTCTGGCTGACTTTCTCAGCTTGAACTCTATCTCGGTGGTCGATGTCGCATCTGTCTCGGCGTTTCGCAAGGCGATCGTGGTTGGAGACTTTGATGTCGCGCTGATTGACCTTGGCTTGCCCGACGGCAGTGGCTTCGATGTCGCCAGGGAACTGCGAGGCACCGGCATCGGCCTGATCATCATCACGGCGAGAAGCGGGCTCGCCGATCGTCTTCAGGGCTACCAGGATGGCGCCGACCTCTATTTTACCAAACCGGTCGACGGGACTGAACTCGTTCTCGCCATCAGAAATCTTGCGCGACGTCTTCGTCGAGCCGAGAACGATGCAGAGCCCCGTCCGACGACCCATGCCAAATGGACGTTTGATCGCACCGGTCAACGCCTTATTGCTCCAACAGGTTTGTCGATCAAGCTTTCGGGGAGGGAGGCAGCATTCGTCGAGCAGCTTTCCAAGGCGGGCGGGGAAACGGTCTCGCGCGAAGAGCTGACATTGGCACTCGGCTACCGTGACATCGACAGTGAAAGCCGTCGCGTCGATGCTGTGCTCCGCCGGTTACGGCAAAAGGCGAGGGCGCTCGACATGGAGCTTCCCGTCCACGCGGTTCACTCTCTAGGCTTCCGATTTTCTGCCAAGCTGTCGACCATCAAGTAGGATAGATCGCAACAGCACCTTCTCCCGCAGCGAGGCATGCGGTCGGGGAGGCGGCGCGCCGAAGCGCGCCACCGTTGGGGTCAGACAACCTTGAAGATCACCTCGTCGACGCCGTCCACATGGGCGACCATCTCATCGCCCCTGACGATCGCGCCGACGCCGGCGGGCGTACCCGCGAAGATCAGGTCACCCGGCTTCAGCGTGAAGAGGCGCGAGAGGTAAGAGATCATTTCCGGCACCTTCCAGATCATCTGGTTGAGATCGCCTGTTTGGCGGACTGTCCCGTTGACTTTTGCCCAGATCGCGCCTTCGGTCGGATGGCCGACTTCCGAGACCGGATGCAGCGGGCCGCATGGGGCGGACGCCTCGAAGGCCTTGCCAGTTTCCCACGGCCTGCCGGCCTTCTTCGCCTCTGCCTGCAGGTCGCGTCGCGTCATGTCGAGGCCGACGGCATAACCGTAAACGCAGTCGAGCGCCTTATCGAGTGGAATATTGTCGCCGCCGTCCTTGAGCGCCACGACGAGCTCGACTTCGTGATGGACGTCGTTGGACTCGCCCGGATAGGGGAAATCAGTGCCCGCCGGAACGATCGTGTCGGGATTCTTCTGGAAGAAGAAGGGCGGCTCCTTGTTTGGGTCATGGCCCATTTCGATGGCATGATCGGCGAAGTTGCGCCCGACGCAATAGATGCGGTGCACCGGAAAGAGCGCCTTGGTACCGGCCACGGCAAGGGTGGGGATGGCGGCCGGTTCGATGACATAGGTTGTCTGGTTGATGGAGGTCATGTCGTTCATTATCGCGCTCCTGCGTAATATTCGATACGTTTTTCAAAATGTTCCACGGCCGCGGACAGTAGCATGGCTGCCGCGAAGAGGAGGATTGTCAGAGCCCAGAACCGTTCCATGTCGAAGGAGCGGGAATAGAGCTCGAAGAGTTCGCCATATCCGATGATCGAGACGAGGATCTGCCCGATCACGACCCCTTTGACGCCGCGGATCAGGCCGATGCGGATGCCGGCGAGGATCTCCGGCAAGGCGGAGAAGAGGATGATCTTTGTGAAGATCGTCAGCCGCGACGCGCCGTAGCTTCGGCCCATCTCGATCAGAGATGTCGGGACCTGCATGACGCCGGCGCGCGCGTCGAGCACGATGATCCAGACGGCGAAGAGGAAGACGGTGACCACGACAGTCGTTTCGCCCAGACCGAACAGGATCATCAGCACCGGGACGAGGGCTGATAGTGGTGCGCTGACGAACATGTTCACCCAGAGGCCGAAGATGTTGTCGACGATCTTGAATCGGCCCATGGCGATGCCGAGCGGCACGCCGATCCCGATTGCCATGGCCATGCCCGTGACGAACGAACGCAGTGTAACGAGGGTCGCGCTCTGCCAGGAATTCGTAGCGATAAGGTCGAAGCCGGCAGAAACGATTGCGCTCATCGGCGGAACGAGAAAGATAACGTCCATCCTGCCGACGATTTCCCAGACGAGCGCCCAGACAAGGAGGGCCGTCATCATGGGGATTTTGATGCCGAAGAGTTTCATGGCGCGTCACTCCGCATATTGCCGCAGGCCCTGCCAGATCTCCTCCACCACGTCGAGATAGCCCTTGTCGCGGCGGATGACATCCGGAGCGGCGGAGCGGTCGATCGAAGGTTCGATGATCTGAGAGACCCGGCCGGGGCGCGGGGAGAGCAGCACGATGCGATCGGAGACATAGACGGCCTCCTCGATGGAGTGGGTGACGAAGAGAAAGGTCTTGCGCTCCTTCTCCACCAGCATCAGCAGGTCTTCCTGGAACTTGCGTCGGTTCTGCTCGTCTACCGCCGAGAAGGGTTCATCGAGAAGCAGCACATCCGCATTGACCGCGAAGGCGCGGGCGATGCCGACGCGCTGGCGCATGCCGCCGGAAAGTTCGTGTGGGTATTTCTCCTCGAAGCCGGACAGTCCGACCTCGGCGATATAGTGTCGGGCCGTTCGGTTGCGCTCCGCCAGGCCGATACCCTTCAATTCGAGGCCGAAAGCCACATTGCGCAGCACGGTGGCCCAGGGCATCAGGGCAAAATCCTGGAAGACGAACGCGCGTTCAGGTCCAGGGCCGGTCACCACCTTGCCATTGACCCGGATCTCGCCGGACGTGGCAGGCACGAGTCCAGCAATGATCTTCAGCAACGTCGTCTTGCCGCAGCCGGAGGGGCCGAGCAGCGTCGTCAGCTTGCCACGCTCGAATTCGAGGTTGATGCCGCGCAGCGCCTCGATATCGCCGTAGCGCTTGCCGATGTCACGCACCTCGACGATGGCATCGGATGTCGTGATAGCTGCAGGATTGGCCACGCGGGCACTTATGGATGTGGCCATGTCACTTTCTCCTCTTTTCGGGCCGCAGGAAGCGCACCTCGACATATTGCAGCCCGGCGAGCGTCAGCGTCGAAACGGCGATGATGGAGGCGACAGCCGCGTACATGTGCGCGTAGTTGGCAATCGAACGGTGATAGGTAATGAGATCGCCGATGCCGGTCGGCGTGATCAGCAGTTCGGCCAGCATGACGCCGATGAAACCGGCGGCGATGCCGAGACGAAGCCCCGCAAAGAGAACGGGCGTCGCATCCGGAATGATGATCTTAAAGATCTGCTGCAGCCGGCTGCCCTGGAAGGAGCGGCACATGTCAACGAGCGACGGGTTCACGTGCCGGACCGCCTTGTAGGAATTGAGCACGATGACCGGCAGGGCCAGCATGATGACGGCGAGCGTCTTGGCAACGAGGCCGATGCCATAGATGAAGGTGACAAGCGGCACCAATGCCGCCATGGGGGCTGCCTGGAGCACGATGAAGACCGGCGCCAGAAGCCATTCCGCCTTGTCCGAAAGCCCCATCACGATGCCGAGGCCGATGCCTAGCACGGCGGAAACGGCAACGCCGATGACGAGCGGCTGGAACGTGATGGCATAGGCGGGCAGCAGCGTGCCGTCGAACGCCATCTCGAGAAGGGCGGAGACGGTTTCGAGGAAGGTCGGGAAGGCGAAGCTGATCGGCACGCGACCGGCGATTTCCCAGACGGTAAAAAGGGTCGCGAGCGACACCAGCACCCAGAAGGATTTCCGGCGTGTGGCGAAGTCGGCGATCATGTCGGTGAGGGTGGAGGAGCCATCCGTGGCCCCTCCCGTCGCGCCGACCTTTTGCGGTGTAGCGGCCATGTGCATCACTTGGTTCCGATTTTTGCGAGAACGGCGTTGAGCGCGTCGAGGTCCCAGAAGTCCTCGACCTTGAGATCCGTTGCCTTGCCTTCCAGCGCGCCCGAGACGGTATAGAACTCGAAGTCGTCCTTTGCCGCGTCCTCGCCGCCACCGTTGAGCGGCAGCGTCGCCGCAGCCTCGGTGAAGTAGGGTTCGATATCGGCGATCATGTCCGGTGTCGCGTCCGGCAGGAGCTTGTACTTGTCGCGGAACGCGATCGCCGCCTTCGGGTCCGCCGCGACCTCGCGCCAGGTGGTGAGGATCGCTTCAACGAGAATTTCCACGTCCTTCTCGTTCTTCGAAAGATAGTCCGTATTGGCAAAGAGCGCTTCGTCCGTCGCGCTTACCTCTCCGAGTGGCAGGAACGCGAACTTGCCGGGCGCCTCCTTCTCCAGCACGCGCTTGCCGGAGCTGTCGACGATCGTCGCCTTGACATTGCCCTGCAGGAGCGCGCCGGTGCGCACTTCCGCGCCGGGAACGTAGGAGATGTTGGAATAGGCGATGCCGTTCTTGTCGGCCATCAGGCGCATGATCGCTTCAGTGCCGGAGCCACGCGAATGCACGGCGACTTCCTGTCCGTCGAGGTCCTTCCACTCCTTGTAGAACGCCGTGTTGACGACGGGGTAGAACTGGAGCTTCGAGAGCTGCAGGAAGATGCGGATCGGCGCCTTCACCTTCTGAAGCAATGCGTAGGGGCCACCGATGCCGATATCGGCCTGGCCGCTGACGACCGCCTGGGCGGCGATGTCCTCGCTCTTGAGATAAGTTACGTCGATCTCGACGCCTTTTTCCTTGGCGCGCTCAATCGCGGCTAGGAGATGAAGCGATTCCACCGTCGCGATATCGCCAAAGGCGATCCGCATGGGATCGGCGAATGCAACACCGGGCACCATGGCTGAAAGGCAGAGCGCGGCCGCAACGGCCGACGCCCTCATTCGTCTGGCAAACATGTTCATTGTTATCCTCCCAAACTGGGTTTTCCTCCACCCAATATGTAACCAATTCTCCATTAATCCGGCATTGTGTCAATCTACTAAACGTGCTGCAGCGCCGAAACGCACGTGCGGACTTCAACGTTATCATATATAAATAACTGATATAATTGAAAAATATATCCGCTTTACTAAGCACCCTTGAAGCGTTGACACTGCCCAATCGATCCCATATAAGCGAACCAATGCAGAATTGGTTCGGGCAGCGCAATGATTGAAAACACCGACACGGCCGTGCTTTCCCGCCTCCGGGACTTCCTCGCGACGGCGCAACTCCCTGACGGGGGGCGGTTGCCGCCGGAGCGCGATCTTGCTGAGTTACTTGACGTCGGTCGCAGTGCGCTGCGCAAGGCGCTGGCGACCTTGCAGGCGGAGGGTGTGGTGTGGCGGCATGTGGGGAAGGGGACGTTTACCGGTGAGCGGCCGATCGACACGGTCGCCGACATTAACGCCATGGTGCACCGGACCAATCCGCTGGAGGTCATGGGAGCGCGCATTGCCTTCGAGCCGGAGGTTGCGCGGTGTGCAGCGCTCAACGCGACGCCGAGCCAGATTGCGGAATTGCGGAGCGCCATGCTCAAGGCGCAGCAGGCGCCGACGTGGCGGCTCTACGAGCAATGGGACAATCGCCTGCACCGGCTGATCGGCGAAGCCTCGCAGAATTCGCTGCTGCTTGGCTTGCTCGACACGCTGAACGCGGTGCGTCGTGCCGTCACGTGGGGGCGGCTGCGCGACACGCCCGTCCGCCCGCCGCCGGACCACCACTCGTTCGAGGAGCACGCCCGCATCGTTGACGCGATCGCCAACCGGGACGGAAGTGCTGCGGCTGACGCCATGCGCCGCCACCTGCGCAGCGTAGAGGGACATATGCGGGACGTCCGCTGATATCGGTACAAAGAAAAGTCGGCATAATGCCGTCGGGGGAGTAGACGTATGACGAAAATCAAGGTCGCCAATCCCGTCGTCGAACTCGATGGCGACGAGATGACGCGTATCATCTGGCAGTTCATCAAGGACAAGCTGATCCATCCCTACCTGGACATCGACCTTGAATACTACGATCTCGGCATGGAAAACCGCGACGCCACCGACGACCAGGTGACGATCGATGCCGCAAACGCCATCAAGAAGCACGGCGTCGGCGTCAAGTGCGCCACCATCACGCCGGACGAGGCCCGCGTCGAGGAATTCAAGCTGAAGAAGATGTGGAAGTCGCCGAACGGCACGATCCGCAACATCCTCGGCGGCGTCATCTTCCGCGAGCCGATCATCGCCAAGAATGTCCCGCGTCTCGTTCCCGGCTGGACCAAGCCGATCATCGTCGGCCGCCACGCCTTCGGCGACCAGTACCGCGCCACGGACTTCAAATTCCCGGGCAAGGGCAAGCTGACGATGAAGTTCGTCGGCGAAGACGGTAAGGAAATCGAATACGACGTGTTCGATGCACCGTCGGCCGGTGTCGCCATGGGCATGTACAACCTTGACGATTCGATCACCGAATTCGCCCGCGCGTCGTTCAACTACGGCCTGCAGCGCAAGGTCCCGGTCTATCTGTCGACCAAGAACACCATCCTCAAGGTCTATGACGGCCGCTTCAAGGATATCTTCCAGCAGGTCTTCGACGCCGAATTCGCCGAGAAGTTCAAGGAAGCCAAGATCTGGTACGAGCACCGCCTGATCGACGACATGGTCGCTTCGGCGCTGAAGTGGTCCGGCGGTTACGTCTGGGCGTGCAAGAACTACGACGGCGACGTGCAGTCCGACATTGTGGCGCAGGGCTTCGGCTCGCTCGGCCTGATGACCTCCGTCCTGATGACGCCCGATGGCAAGACGGTGGAAGCCGAAGCCGCGCACGGCACGGTGACCCGTCACTACCGCCAGCACCAGAAGGGCGAGGAAACCTCGACCAACTCGATCGCCTCGATCTTCGCCTGGACGCGTGGCCTTGCCCACCGCGCCAAGCTGGACGGCAATGCGGAACTGGCGAAGTTCTCCGAAACGCTGGAAAAGGTCTGCGTCGAGACCGTCGAATCCGGCTTCATGACCAAGGATCTCGCGCTCCTCATCGGTCCCGACCAGCCCTGGCTCTCCACCACCGGCTTCCTCGACAAGATCGACGAGAACCTCCGCAAGGACATGGCGGCCTGAAGCGGCCGACACAGGGCGTTCGTTCAATCCCAGATGGGAGCAGGTGCGTCCCCAAGGAGAAGGCGAAAAACGACCCTACCGAACGGGAACATCATGCAATGGCACAGTTTGAGCGCACATGGCGGCACTCCTACCTCCGCCGTATCCCGGCTCCAATGACCGCGATGGTCACGTGTTGACGGAGATCAAAGAAGGGAAGATGAGGCCATCGGCGCGGTCCCTATAAGCTGACATTCTAGGGCTATTCCGGGCGGGAGCCTGCGAGCTGTGTAAGGGGAAGTCCGTGTCGTCATCATTGACACGATGATCGCGTAATGCACTTCTCGATCTCGCTTATTGTAGCTTCTCGTAAACTGCGTTCGCAGGGTTGTCACTTAGGTGTAACCAAGAGGCCAATGCGGACATAATCCCAAAAGATCCTTATAGGGGTTGTTTGACGCTTATTCTGGGAGTATATAACCCCTAAAGGGGTCCCTATATGCAATTAACGTTCGAAACCTATTGGCAAGGTGAGTGGCACGTGTCCGCCGTCGGGCGGATTATGGACGATAGGTTGGGGTATCAAGGGCCCTCAGATGTCGAATATGAACTCGACTACTTCATAGAAAAGGCAGCGGTCGACTTTCATGAAGAAGGATCAGTCCGAGACGCAAGAGCTCTTTCGGTAAATTATCCAGTCAGCTTGGAAGGATATTACCGCCAAACGTGGCCGCCATTCATGTTGGACCTGATGCCGCAAGGTCATGCACGGAGAAAGCTTGCGGACCACATGCGTATAGGTGTCGATGCCAGGGAGTCCGATCTCCCGTTGCTTCTGCGAGCGGGTGGTAATCCGATTGGCAACATCCGTATCAAAGAGGCGGCCGAGGCCGAGGAGCAGCGGCTCGCTGCGGTGCGCCGCGTCGGCGTAACTGAACGGGACATCCTTGAGAGGTCGGAGCTTTTCGTTGAAGTCGTTGACAGGTTCGGGATGATCGCGTCGGGATCGAGCGGTCTTCAAGGAGAGTGGCCTAAGGCATCGATGACCTTGGCCACCGATGGCCGTTACTATCCAGACGCGTTCGTCAGCGACGTCGAAGCTGTGCGGCATGTTATTGTAAAACTGCTCAGAAGCCGCGAAGAACAGGACCGACTGATTCTGGAAGGCGAGGCAGGCTATTCAAGGCTTGCCCAGGAACTTGGTCTCCATGTCTACGAACCTTCGGTGTACGCGGAGGGTGTCCTTGTCATCCCCCGGTTTGATCGACAGGTGGAAAACGGACGACTACTGCGCTTTGGTCAGGAAAGCATGGTATCGGCACTCGGCGTGGCGGACGTCGGGCACTTGGCAAGCCACGAAGACTACATCGATGTTCTCCGTGGCAATTCCGACGACGCATTCACGGACATTGTCGAGTACGTGAAAAGGGACATCGCCAACAGGGCATTCGGCAACCCTGACAACCACGGCCGCAATACCGCTCTCTCGAAGGGACCAAGTGGTGAAGTACGTCTTGCGCCATTGTTCGACTTCGCGCCAATGCGCCTTGCTGTCGAGGGGATTGCCAGATCAACCCGTTGGGCGGCAATGCGGGAAACACATCGGGATACCGCGCCAGATTGGTTCGAGATTTGTCGAGCTGTATTTCCCGACAGCTCTACCGATGCATTAGGGTTGCTGGACGAAATTACTGATTTTGCGGAACGTATACTTGCGTTGGGTGATCTCAACGATTTTGGCATCCGCGACGATGTCTCGAAGCGGGCAGCAGTAAACCTGATACCTGTCTGCGAGGGGGTTCTTGAAGCCCTAAAACGCAGACATGAACTCGTGGCTACGAGGAATCCTCCATGCCTAAAATGAGGCAGCTTACCAGAGAGGAAATACGGGTCCTGCGTCAGCGGCTAAGGGAGCGCGCGTCGTCGGCCGAACTACGCTTACCTGATGCGGTCCTCGATATCCGGAAGTCACTCGGACTGACGCAGGAGAAGTTCGCTGAACTCACGGGGATAACCAAAAGACAAGTTGCCGAGATAGAGACCGGCAAGGGAAACCCCACGATCGATACGCTACATAAGATCGGAAAACTATTCGGATTTTCTTTGGGATTCGTCCCGAAGGATGGAAGTGATCCGCCTCCACAAGGGCCAAAGCCTTGAATGACACCGCGCTTACCAAACCGGTCCGACTTTTTTTTGGAGAAGCTCATCCAACTGCATCATGCCTGCGCTTTAGAGTAGGGGATCACCCTCTTTCTTGCAAATGCGCCATGAACATCTCCGCAGGCGTCTTGTAGCCTAGGCATTTGCGGGGTTGGTTGTTGAGATGACGGGCGAGGTTGTTTAGGTCGCGCTGAGAGACGGCTGCCAGGTCTGTATTGCCTGGCATGAAGCGGCGAATGCGTTTGTTCGCGTTTTCCACGGCTCCTTTTTGCCACGGTGCGCTCGGGTCGCAGAACCAACTGCGCGCACCGATCCCTTCTTCCAAAGCCCTGAACCCGGCAAACTCGGTACCGCGATCAAATGTGAAGCTTTGACGCGCGAAGGCCGGCAGGGAAGAAAATGCTCTGATGATCTTATCCATGATCGGACCAGAGTGCCGGCTTGGATTCTTGATGAGAACGGTGTAGCGGCTCTTGCGCTCCACGAGCGACGTGAGGTTGGCATGGCCGAGGGGACGTTCAAAGATGAGGAGGTCGCCCTCCCAATGTCCAAACCGTGATCTATCTCCAATAAAATCAGGACGTTCGGATATTCTGTGTGAGGCTGGAAACGCACCGTCACGCGGTTTTCTGGAGCGCAGTGGACGACGTTTGCGACGCGCTTCCGGCAGATACTGATAGAGGCCAAGCCCATAATCCTCCTTGCTGTAAATGAAGCGATAGATTGTCTCTTTACAGACGCGGACGAGGCTGTGTCCGTCCAACAATAGCCGCCCGGCGATCTGCTCAGGAGACCAGCGTGCCTCCAACCGGTCGATGATCTCCTTGCGTAAATTCGGGTACCGCCGCAGCTTTCTCAGCCGCCTGCGTCGTTCCTTGGCGATGTCGTCGGCAACCGTGCTGTAGTAGCCGTCGTATTCCGGCAGATCGCGATCATGAAACGTATTGCGCTTGATCTCGCGGTAAATCGTCGAGCGGTGACGCCCAAGTTGACGGGCCATCTCATTGATCGGCATTCTCGCCGCCACCAGCTGATGGAGGCGTCTCCGGTCGGCGAGAGTAATCTGCGTATAGCATCGAGACATGCCAAAATCTCCAAAGTGAAGCCATTGAAATCACTGGCATGTCGCACTTGGAAATAGAATGTACCCCCGCTACATATGAAAATCACATAATCTATCTTATGGAACTAATTTGATCTGTTAAACGACGAGCGTCGCAGGTGGCGAGCAGCCCGCCGGCACGAACGGTGCCGACGGACCTCGTCCTGCGGGTTATTACGCGGCGAGGATGACTTTCATGGCCTTTTCACGGGCGGCGTTGCCGAACACGTCGTAGGCGTCGAGGATCTGGTCGAGACGGAAGCGATGCGTGATGAGCTTGCCGGGATCGAACTTTCCGGCCTTCACGGTCTTCAGCAGCATCGGCGTCGTGTTGGTGTTGACGAGGCCCATCGAAATATTGATGTTCTTGATCCAGAGATCCTCGATGTGGAGTTCCACCGGCTTGCCGTGAACGCCGACATTAGCGATCTTGCCGCCCGCCGAGACGATCTTCTGGCAGATGTCGAAGGTCGCGGGCACGCCGACGGCCTCGATGGCCACGTCGACGCCCTGGCCGCCTGTCAGGTCCATGATGCGCGACGCCGCGTCTTCCTCGCCGACCTGGATCGTGTCGGTGGCGCCGAACTGGCGGGCAAGTGCGAGGCGCGCCGGATCCATATCGATCATCACGATCCTGCCCGGCGAATAGAACTGCGCCGTCAGAAGTGCGGACATGCCGACCGGTCCCGCGCCGACGATGGCGATCGCGTCGCCCGGCTTCACACCGCCCGCCTGCACGCCGATTTCAAGACCGGTCGGCAGGATGTCCGAGAGCATGACGAGCGCTTCCTCGTCTGCGCCGTCGGGGATCGGATAGAGCGAATTGTCGCCATGGCGGATGCGGACATATTCGGCCTGCGTTCCGTCCACGGTGTTGCCGAGCTGCCAGCCGCCGTCGTCGCAATGGGAATAGAGCTGGCGCTTGCAGTTCGGGCACGACCCGCACGAGGTGATGCAGGAGATCAGCACCGGATCGCCCTTGCGGAAATTGCGCACCGCGCTGCCGACATCATCGACGATGCCGACGCCTTCATGGCCGAGCGTGCGCCCTTCGCCGACGCTGGGCACATCGCCCTTGAGAATGTGCAGGTCACTGCCGCAGATGGTCGTCTTCGTGATCTTCACGATGACATCCGTGGCTTCCTGAATGACCGGCTTCGGCTTTTCGACCCAATCCTTTTTCCCTGGGCCGTAATAAACAAGCGCTTTCATCAGATCCTCCCGCGGGGGCGCGCCCCTCAGCATGGTTTTGCAAAGATCACACAAACCCGTCTCCTGTCCGGATGGTGAGGCACCCCACGGGCACCCATGCGCAATCTAGACGAGGACGGGACGGCAATCAGAGCGACGCCTGATCCATTCGGGAATCCGCTCATCGAAATCGGAAGCAATCGGTCGAACGCGCCCAAATCGGCTGCCGAAACGGATCGGCGGCCGCATGTCCGGTAGGAAACGGTTGAAATGTGGTGCCGGCGCGCCGCTAGAGACGGGAGAAGCGGTTGCGCAATGTCTGGGATGGCGTTTCGCCGAAGCGCTGCCGGTAGAAGGCGGTCATCGCGGTGAGGTTCACATATCCCCTCGCCACGGCAATGGACGAAACCGTCTGGCCGGGCGGCGCCTCCTCCAGCGCCTTGCGCAAGCCGTCGAGGCGTCGCGCGGTGAGGTAGTCATGCGGCGTCACGCCGCGAAACCGCCGAAACCCCTCCGAAAGGCTGCGGGCGGAAATACCGAGTTGCGCGGCAATGTCCGCGACGGACGGCGCCTCATGCGCCCTCTCCTCCATCAACCGCTCCGCTTCGCGCACATAACGGGGTGCGGCACTGCGGGCCCCTGTCTCGAGATTGAGACCCGAGCACTCTGCCCAGCCGCGCAGCAGCTCCAGGCAAAGGGTTTCCTCGATCCGCTTTTCGATGAGCGGGCTGGAAATGCGGTTGTTCTGCGCATCGACGGACAGGGTCGCGTAGTCGAGAAGGGAGAGCCAAGGCGAATGGCCACGCCCGAAAACCAGCCGTTTCTTCCAGAGGTCGTCCTCGGGCACGAAGCCGTACCACCGCTGCGCGGTTTCCTCCATCAGCCTGTGCGGGATGGTCAGGTTGAATTGCAGGTCGTCGCCGTTGGCGATGTTCCAGTAATCGGTGCGGCTGCAATCGACGACGTAGCTGTCTCCCGCAACGGTGTCGATACCCGTGCCGTCTGTGAGCGGATGGCGAACCCCGCCGCGCATGGTGTTGACCACGATGATGTTGCCCGACGACGGATCGAACTCATCCGCCCGCGTCGGCACGCCGAAGCAGAAGCGGCTGAGCACGATCCGGCCGATCGACAGGGTGCGCAAGGTGGCATTGGGATCGGCGCCGGCGACGAGCGGCCGCGTCGCCAGCGGCATGTAGACCCGGTGGCAGAACGCGTTGACCTCCGACCAATCACGCGACGCGTTCAGCCGGCCGCTCAAGAGTGGCTGGCCTTGCGCATCATAAAGCAGAGCATGCTCGAGCATTTTCCGCCTCCCTCCGTCCGTATCGGCATTCTGCCTGGAAACCGCGAAATATCAATCGCGCCCTTCGCCGCATGGTTTCCAACGGATGTTGCCCGTCAGCCATCTTGCCGTTTGACACTTGAAATCACATCAACCAATATGTGATCACATTTTTGACGAACCTGCTGGAGAACGGGATGGAGAGGGCGAACCTGGAGGCGCGCGCACGTGCGCTCATCGAGGCGGAAGCGGAGGTTTTTCGGGCGAGGCGTCCGCGCTGCGCGGCGGCCCACGACGAGGCGACATCGGGCTTCTTCGACGGCGTGCCGCAGCACTGGATGCTCGATTGGCCCACACCCTTTCCCCTCGTCGTGGACCAGGCAAGCGGTGTCGAACTCGTCGATCTCGACGGCAACCGCATCGTCGACGTCTGCCTTGGCGATACCGGTGCCATGTTCGGGCACGGCCCTGCCCCCGTTCTTGAGGCGCTGAAGAACGCCGGAACGCGTGGCCTCACCACCATGCTGCCCTCTTCAGATGCGCAGGTTGTCGGCCGTCTGCTGGTCGCGCGTTTCGGCCTGCCGCGCTGGCAGCTCGGCGCGACGGCGAGCGATGCCAACCGCTTTTCGATCCGCGTCGCCCGCGCTGTCACGGGCCGCGCCAAGCTGCTCGTTTTCGACGGCTGCTACCATGGCGCGGTGGACGATACGCTGGTCGACCTCGTCGACGGCAAGACCATCTCGCGGCGAAACCTGCTCGGGCAGGTCCGCGATCTCGGCGAACTCACCGTCTCCATTCCCTTCAACGACGAAGCTGCTCTTGCGAAGGCGCTTGCCGCCAACGACATTGCCTGCGTGCTCGCCGAACCGGTCATGACCAACTGCGGCATGATCCCGCCCGCGCCTGGCTTCCACGATGCGTTGCGCCGCCTCACCCGCGAGGCCGGCACGCTGCTTCTCATCGACGAGACGCACACCATCTCCACCGGGCTTGGCGGCTATACGAAGGTGCACGGCCTGGAGCCCGATCTCATCGTCATGGGCAAGCCGATCGGCGGCGGCGTGCCGGTCAGCGTCTGGGGCATGACGCAGGCCATTTCGGACAGGCTGCATGTCATCCGCCGCGAACAGAGCGGGCATGGCCATTCCGGTATCGGCACCACGCTGTCCGGTAGCGCGCTCCAGCTCGCCTGCCTGCGCGCCTGCCTGGAACAGGTCATGACCGAAGACGCCTATGCGAAGATGCAGGCCAACGCCGACCGCATCGAAGCCGGTTTCAAGGCCGCCATCGCCGCCGCCGGTCTCGACTGGACCGTCTCGCGCGTCGGCGCGCGCCTGGAGGTCGTCTTCTGCCCCGTACCCGTGACGAACGCCGCTGAAGCGCGGGCTGCGGCCTCCGACACGATCGAAGCCGCGCTGCATCTTTCCATGCTGAACCTCGGCTACCTGCTGACCCCGTTCCACAACATGGTGCTCGTGAGCCCTGCCTTGTCCGAGAAACAGGCAGACGGTCTCGTCGACGCCTTCTCGACCGTGATTGGGCGACTTGCCGAGCGGAGGGCCGCTGCGTGAGCCGTGACCTCGCCACCCGTCCGGCATCGGCCGCCGATCTTTCCGAAGCCGAGGCGTTTCTGGCCGCCCATCCGGAAATTACCGCCTTCGATCTCGTCCTGATCGACCTCAATGGCATCGCGCGCGGCAAGATCATCCGCCGGCATGAACTGTTGCCGATCTTCCGCTCCGGACGTCACTTGCCGGGCTCCATTCTCGGTCTCGACGTCACCGGCGAGGACGTCGAGGAAACAGGCCTCGTCTGGTCGGACGGCGACGCGGACCGCCGCGCCTGGCCGGTCGCCGGCTCGCTGGTGCCCCTGCCCTGGACCTCCCCGCCACGCGGCGAAGTGCGGCTGGCGCTTTATGAACTGGACGGCACGCCGATGGATGCCGACCCGCGCCATGCACTGGCCAGGCAGGTCGGGTTGCTGGAGGCGGATGGCTTCCATCCCGTGCTCGCCTATGAGCTGGAATTCTACCTGCTGGACCGCGAGCGGACGCCGGACGGCAATTTCCAGCCACTGCGCCTGCCGCTCACGGGCGAGCGGCCGGATGGCATCCAGGTCTACGGCGTCTCAGAGCTCGACCGGCTCGAACCTTTCATCGATGCCGTCTATCGCGGCGCCGAAGCGCAGGGCCTACCTGTCGAGACGATGATCTCGGAATATGCGCAGGGCCAGTTCGAGCTGACGCTGCGCCATGGCGGCGCGTTGCGGGCGGCCGACGACCTTGCCATGCTGAAGCGCCTTATCCGGGCGCTCGCCGTGCGCCACGGCATGATGGCCTGCTTTATGGCCAAGCCGTTCGCCGGCCGGGCGGGCTCCGGCATGCATGTCCATGCCAGCCTTGGCGACGCCGCCGGCGAGAACCTGTTTGCCGATCACGGCGAAGCCCTGTCGCCTCTCTTGAGAAACGCGGTGGCGGGCCTGCTGGAGACGATGGAGGAATCCATGCTCGTCTTCGCGCCGCACTTCAACTCGTGGCGTCGTTTTTCCGCGCAGAGCTATGCGCCGACGACCCCGACCTGGGGCACGAACAATCGCAGCGTCGCCGTGCGCATTCCCGCCGGCTCGCCCGCCGGCCGCCATCTCGAGCAGCGCGCCGCCGGCATCGATTCCAATCCCTATCTCGTGGGCGCGACGGTGCTGGCCGGCATGCGCAAAGGCATCCTCGCCAAGGCCGATCCCGGCCCGGAAACAACGGCCTATGCAGAAGGCTCCGGCGACACGCTGCCGCCGGACTGGCGCGGCGCCATCGAGACGGCAAGCCGTTCCGTCTTCCTCAGGGAAGCGCTCGGCGAGCGTCTGCACCACGTCTTCCTCGCGCTCAAGCGCGCCGAATACCGCCGCTTCGCCAACGAAGTGACCGCGCTGGAACGCACATTCTACGGTGAAATCGTCTGACCATGAAAACCTTCTACACCGCCGACCATCATCTACATCACAGCGGCATGGAACTGTCCTTCGGCCGCATCGTGGAAACCTTCGAAATGCCGGAACGCGCGGAGATCGTGCTTCGGCGCGTGAAGGAGGTCGGGCTTGGCCCGGTCATCGAGCCGCCGAGCTATGAGCGCGCTGTCATCGAGCGCATTCACACGCCTGACTATGTGGATTTCCTGGAAAACGTCTTTGCCGAGTGGCGCGCGGCGGGACGCGACGGCGAGGTCTGGCCCTATAGCTGGCGCCATCGCTCCATGCCGGCCATCGACGCGCCGCCCTCCGGCCTTGATGCGCGGCTGTCCTATTATTCCTTCGACATGGCCGGATCGATCACCGAGACGACCTGGCAGGCGGCGAAACGCGCCGCCGACACGGCGCTGGCCGGCGCGGACGTCGTGCTCTCCGGCGAGCGCGCCGCCTTCTCGCTCTGCCGCCCACCCGGCCACCATGCGGGACGCGACTTCTTCGGCGGCTACTGCTACCTCAACAATGCCGCCATCGCCGCCCAGCGCTTTCTCGACAAGGGCCACGCCCGTGTCGCGATCTTCGATGTGGATTATCACCACGGCAACGGCACGCAGGAAATCTTCTACGACCGCGATGACGTGCTGCTGGCGAGCCTGCACGGCGACCCGGATTTCGAATTCCCGTTCCATCTCGGCTATGCCCGCGAACGCGGCGCCGGCAAGGGCGAAGGCTATAACCTGAACTATCCCCTGCCAGCCGGAACGCCCTGGGCGCAGTGGCAGGCGGCTTTCGAGGATGCACACGAGAAAATCCGCGCCTACGAACCGTCAGCGCTCGTCATCTCGCTGGGCGTCGACGCGTTCAAGGATGACCCCATCTCGCAGTTCAAGCTGGAGAGCGATCACTTCCTGACGATCGGCCGCCGCATCGCCGATTTCGACCTGCCGACGCTTTTCGTCATGGAAGGCGGCTACGCGACAGGCGCCCTCGGCCTCAACGCGGGGAATGTGCTGCAAGGCTTCGAGGCCGGCTGACGATTACAGGATTTCCGGCCATTCACGCGCGCCGTGCTGCACGAAGAGCACTTCGACGCGCGTCTCCAGAACACGATACGCAACGATATACGGCGTACCCGGAACGACAAGCTCCCGGGTGCCCTCGATTTCACCGACACGTCCAATAAAGGGATTGTCCGCCAGTAGCCGCTTCGTCCGAAGATGGATATTGGCCATGACCTTCGCCGCTGCCTGGGATTACGGTCGGCGATATAATCTCCGATCACTTCCAGCTCACGAAGATAGCGACGGGTCCAGACGACGCGCGTCATGGCGTCCGTCAAGGTTCGTATTTGCTGAGGACAATCGCGATCTCGTCTTCACTGACGAAATCGCCCCGGTCGGCGTCCGCAAGGCCCGCCTCGACACCTTCGATCCACTTTTCCTGCCAGGCGAGCGAACGACCATGTGCGAGTGCGTCCTCAATGATCTGACCACGCGTCAGCGAGGAGCGCGCAGCAAGCGCATCGATGCGGCGATCGTGGTCCTTCGATATGCCATTGCCTTTGCTCATGCCGCTATTCTCGCACGAACCGTCCGCCCTTGCCAGTCCTGCGTCAAGCGTCCCTGTGCAGGTTGTCGCGCGAGAGATTCTTCACGTCGCGCTCGCCGCACAGCGCCATGGTGGTGTCGAGCTCGCGGCGGATGATTTCAAGCGAGCGCCGCACGCCGGCCTTGCCGCCTGCGCCGAGCCCGTAAAGGAAGGGACGGCCGATATAGGTGCCCTTGGCGCCGTAGCAAAGTGCCTTCAACACGTCCTGGCCGGAGCGGATGCCGCCGTCGAGATGGACTTCCATCTGGTCGCCGATGGCATCGACGATGCGCGGCAACATGCTGATCGATGAGGCGGCACCGTCGAGTTGGCGTCCGCCGTGGTTGGAGACGATGATGGCATCCGCACCGCTGCCGAGCGACATGCGCGCATCTTCTTCATCCAGGATGCCCTTCAGGATGAGCTTGCCGCCCCAATGGTCGCGGATCCATTCGATGTCCTTCCAGGACAGTTGCGGATCGAACTGCTCCGACGTCCAGGACGAAAGCGACGAGAGGTCGCCCACGCCCTTGGCATGGCCGACGATGTTGCCGAAGGTTCGGCGTTTGGTGCCGAGCATGTCGAGGCACCAGAACGGCCGCGTCATCATCTGCCAGACGTGCTTGGGCGTAAAGCGCGGCGGAGCGGACAGGCCGTTGCGCAGATCCTTGTGCCGCTGGCCGAGGATCTGGAGATCGAGCGTCAGGACGAGGGCCGAGCAACCGGCCGCCTTGGCGCGGTTGATCAAGCTCAGGACGAAGTCGCGGTCTCGCATCACATAGAGCTGGAACCAGAACGGCTTGGACGTGACGGAGCGCACGTCCTCGATCGAGCAGATGCTCATGGTGGAAAGCGTGAAGGGAACGCCGAATTCCTCCGCCGCCTGCGCGGCCAGCATCTCACCGTCGGCATGCTGCATGCCGGTGAAGCCGGTGGGCGCGATGGCGACCGGCATCGACACCTTCTCGCCGATCATCTCGCTTGCGAGCGAGCGGTTGGTCATGTCGACCAACACGCGCTGGCGCAGCTTGATCTTACGGAAATCCTCTTCGTTGGCGCGATAGGTGCTCTCGGTCCAGGCGCCGGAGTCGGCATAGTCGAAGAACATCTTCGGCACCCTTCGGCGCGCCTGTTCCTTGAGGTCTGCGATTGTCAGGGCCCGTTCCACGCTCATGTCGTCCTCGCACCGGCCACGCTGTCGCAATGGTCCGCTTCCAACTGGATTGCGCCATCTTTTACGAGGACGTGCGGCGCCTCGCAACGTATTCCTGCGGCTTGCAGCTTCAAATCAAAACCCTCCCGGCTGGAGACCGGGAGGGCGCGAACGGCGGTGACGGGGACTTAGCTTGCCGCGTAGAATTTCGCCATTTCCGGCAGGCGCTTGACGCGGATGCCGGACGCCTTGCCGGCCGTGCGGAAGGCCTCGAAGCGCTCGCGGCAGACCTCCTGCATGCGGGCCGTCGCCGGCTTCAGGTAGGTGCGCGGGTCGAAATTCTCCGGCTTTTCCTTGAAATTCTTGCGGATCGTGCCGGTCATGGCGAGACGCAGGTCCGTGTCGATGTTGACCTTGCGCACCCCGAGCGGGATCGCCTTCTGGATTTCGGCGACGGGAACGCCCCATGTCTGCTTCATCTCGCCGCCATATTCGGTGAACAGATCCTGCAGGTCCTGCGGGACCGAAGAGGAACCGTGCATGACGAGATGCGTGTTCGGCAGCTTGGCGTGGATCTTGGCAATGGTCTCGATCGACAGGATGTCGCCATCCGGCGCGCGGGTGAACTTGTAGGCGCCATGGCTCGTGCCGATGGCGACCGCGAGTGCATCGACACCGGTCTTGGACACGAAGTCCAGAGCCTGGTCGGGGTCGGTCAGCAGTTCCTCGCGCGTCAGCTTGCCTTCGAAGCCGTGGCCGTCTTCCTTCTCGCCGGCGCCCGTTTCCAGGTTGCCGAGACAGCCAAGCTCGCCTTCGACGGAAACACCGGCCGCATGCGCGATCTTCACGACTTCGGCCGTGACGTCGACATTGTATTCATAGCTCGCGATCGACTTGCCGTCGGCCAGCAGCGAGCCGTCCATCATGACGGAGGTGAAGCCGTTGGTGATGGCGGAGATGCAGGTGGACGGCTGGTCGCCATGGTCGAGATGCAGGCAGACGGGAATGTGCGGATACTCCTCGGCGGCGCCGAGAATGAGGTGGCGCAGGAAGGCATCGCCCGCATAGGAGCGCGCACCGCGGCTCGCCTGCAGGATCACGGGAGAATCCGTCGCATCCGCCGCGCGCATGACTGCCTGGATGTATTCCAGGTTGTTTACGTTGAATGCGGGCAGTGCGTAGTCGTTCTCCGCTGCGTGATCGAGCAGTTGCCGCATGGTAATCAAGGCCATTCCTGTCCTCCCTTGGATGCATGGTATCGGGGTCGGCGGCACTATTCACACATCGTCAGGCAGATGCAACAGCCGCTCGGGACCGCGCCGGAAGCCAAATCGATTAAATCGGGGACGGGATCGAATTTTCCCGGCCGGACTATAAAAATCCGGCCCGCATGCACGGGCCGGATCCAAAAAAGATCGGCAATTCAAATAAGTAGGACTATTGCCCGATATCGGAGCAATCGCCCGGCGAACGCTCTCAGTCGTCGTCGCCCATCTCCGGCGGAGCGACCGCGTTGCGTTCCCCGCTGATGATCTCGCGTTTGCCGACATGGTTGGCGGCTCCGACGAGGCCTTCCTTCTCCATGCGCTCCACAAGGGAAGCTGCCCGGTTGTAACCGATGGCCAGCCGGCGCTGGATGTAGGATGTCGAGCACTTGCGATCCCGCATCACGACCTTGACGGCCTTCTCGTAGAGATCGTCGCCATCCTCTGCCGCAATGTCGCCCTTGTCGAAGACGGCGCCACCGGCCGCGGGCTTTTCTTCCTCTTCGTCCTCCTCGTCGGCCGTGACCGTCTCGAGATATTCGGGACGCCCCTGCGCCTTGAGGTGCAGCACGACCTTCTCGACTTCCTCGTCGGAGACGAAGGGACCGTGCACGCGGGAAATGCGGCCACCGCCGGCCATGTGCAGCATGTCGCCCTGGCCGAGAAGCTGTTCGGCGCCCTGCTCGCCGAGGATCGTGCGGCTGTCGATCTTCGACGTCACCTGGAAGGAGATACGGGTGGGGAAGTTCGCCTTGATCGTGCCGGTGATGACATCGACCGAAGGACGCTGCGTCGCCATGATCAGGTGGATACCGGCGGCACGCGCCATCTGGGCGAGCCGCTGGATGGCACCTTCGATCTCCTTGCCGGCGACCATCATGAGGTCGGCCATCTCGTCGACGATGACGACGATGTAGGGCATCGGCTCGAGCGAGAGTTCCTGTTCCTCGTTGATCGCCTCGCCGGTTCCCTTGTCGAAGCCGGTCTGGACGCTGATCGAGATGGTCTCGCCCTTGTCGCGGGCGGCGGCGACACGGTTGTTGTAACCGTCGATGTTGCGCACGCCCAGGCGCGACATCTTGCGATAACGGTCCTCCATTTCGCGCACG
Source organism: Shinella oryzae (assembly GCF_023038235.1). Classification (NCBI taxonomy): domain Bacteria; kingdom Pseudomonadati; phylum Pseudomonadota; class Alphaproteobacteria; order Hyphomicrobiales; family Rhizobiaceae; genus Shinella; species Shinella oryzae. Next base: position 243,079 of record NZ_CP081988.1, read on the forward strand.
GCCCATTTCAGCGCCATGACGGCCTTCTTGGGATCGGTCACGACCGGAGTCAGCAGGTGCGGGATGCCGTCATAGATCGACAGTTCCAGCATCTTCGGATCGACCATGATCAGGCGGCATTCTTCCGGACGGAACCGGTAGAGCAGCGAGAGGATCATGGTGTTGATGGCGACGGATTTGCCGGAGCCTGTCGTGCCGGCCACGAGCAGATGCGGCATCTTCGCGAGTTCGGCGATGACGGGTTCGCCGCCGATCGTCTTGCCAAGGCATATCGGAAGCTTGAAGCCGGTCTTGGCGAAATCGGGCGAGTCGATCATTTCGCGGAAATACACGGTCTCGCGCGTCGCGTTCGGCAGTTCGATGCCGATGACGTTGCGGCCGGGCACGACGGCGACACGGGCCGAAAGCGCCGACATGGAGCGCGCGATATCGTCGGCAAGACCGATGACACGCGAGGATTTGACCCCGGGCGCCGGTTCGAATTCGTAGAGCGTGACGACCGGACCGGGACGAACATGGATGATCTCGCCGCGAACGCCGAAATCTTCCAGCACGCTTTCGAGAAGGCCGGCATTCTGTTCGAGCTGTTCCTGGGTCAGTACGAAACCGACGGTGCGCGGCGGCTCCTGCAAGAGTTCGCGCGGCGGGTACTCGTAGGTATCGCCCATGGGCGTTGCCATGGTCACCTCGAAAGGCCGGGCGCGCGAGAGCACCGAGGACGGGGCTTCGCGAACAGGTTCGGCCGACGCGACAGGGGTAACCGCGAAAGGCACCTGCGGGATCTGGACGGCAGCGGGCACAATTTCCTGAATGGCTTCTGCCACTGGCTGGACAGCGGCCACCGGCTCCACGTCCGCAACGCTTGGCGCCGTCACGATCTGCGTCTCCGGCTTGCGGCCGGATGCCGGGCGGCATTCGACAACGCGGAAGAGCGAGGTGATGGAGGCCGGTCCGGCCTTCTGTTCGGCGACGACAACGGGCTTCGAAACGACCGGATCGGCAGCCGGCGGCGGCATGCGCACGACGGAGACGGCCGGGCGCACCGGAATGGGCATGGCGACGGGCGCAGCGACAAGCTCCCCGTCCGGCGTCATGGTCTCGAAGAAGGCATGGTCGGAGAGATGGGCAAAGCGCTCTATGGCGGCGCGGATATCGGGCTTTACAACCGGCACGACCTCGGCAGCCTGTGCAGGCCGGCGCGCGAAGAAGGGAGAACGAATGGGGCTTTCAGGCTTGAACACGACAGCGGCATCTTCCGGTATTTCATGGGTCTTGGCGGCCACGACCGCCTGGACGAATTGGGGGACTGGATCGGCGGGAACACCCTCCGGCGCCTGCTGCGCCTCGAAGCGACGGCGCCGTTCGTCGAGGGCTTCACGCAGGCGTTGAAGCAGTTCGGCCTGCGAAAGCTGCGTCGACTGCGACTCGGCAGCGGGTTCCACGGTCACCGCGGGTTGGGGTTCGATGACCGATTCGGTGCTCGCGGCGGCTTCGGCGGCGGCCTCCTCGATCTTTGCGGAGACCTTGTCGGGCGTGCGCGTGAAGCGGACATTGGGCGCCAGATAGAAGTGGCTCTCCCAGCTTCCGTCGGCATACTGGCCGGGATCGTAGCCGCGCAGAGCGGGCGAGCGGAAGCGCGGACGATAGGTATCGTCGTTCGCCACCGGCGGCTCTTGCGCGATCCAGGCTTCTTCCGGTGTGGCCTCTTCGGCCAAACCATTGTCTTCATGAAAGAAATCCGACGCGTTCTCGTCGGCTTCCGTTTCAGATTCGAGGATAGGATAGAAGTTTGTTCTGGAAATACGCATGAACCTGCACACTCGACGATCATTGCCGATAGGAATGCGTAGATGGTTAGGAAATGAAGGTTAACAATGTCTTTGGAGCGGCGCAGAATCCTTATCACGATCCCGTTTCGGAGCGTCGTCCGAGCGCTTAAAAAGGGCGCATGGGCGTGATCCTCCGCGGGTTGCCGCGGGTGGTTCGAATGCACAAAATTCTATGGGATAACCCCGCCTCACTCGCCGAGGGCGGGGCCGCTTTTGGGTTCGTCCGGGGACACTTCGGCCAGCACATCCGGATTGCCCTCCGCCCTGTCCCGGTGAAGGGCGGCACGGGCGAGCAGCATCAAGGTGACCGGTGTCGTGACGGTCACGAAAATGCCTATCAGGATTTCGTGGATGACCGGCCGCGTGGCAAGCACGGTGAAGAAGATCATCGAGGCCATCACGATGCCGCCGGTCCCCCAGCTGGTACCGAGCGTTGGCGCATGGATGCGCTCGTAGAAGGACGGAAGGCGCGAGAAGCCGATCGTGCCGATCAGCGTCAGACCCGAGCCGACGACGAGAAAGAATGAGACGAGAATCGCTGCCCAGACCGGCAGGTCGACCGCGTGATCCACGATGTTCATTCGATGACCTCCCCGCGCATCAGGAACTTGGCCAGCGCCACCGTGGCCACGAAGCCGAGCATGCCGATGACCAGCGACGCCTCGAAATAGATGTCCTTGCCCGTGCGGATGCCGAACACCATCAGAAGCAGCATCGAGTTCACATAGAGCGTGTCGAGTGCCAGGACGCGATCCTGGGCCCGCGGACCACGCGACATGCGCAGCGCGGCCAGCGCCATGGCGATGGCGAGGCAGACCTGGGCGAATGTCAGGGAAACGGCGAGAATGGTCTGGCTCATTCGAAGATCTCCATCAGCAGCGCCTCGTACCGCCCCTTGATCAGGGTCTGCCACTCGGCCTCGTCGACAAGGTCGAGGACGTGGATCAGCACCGTCCGGTTCAGCGAATTGTATTCAAGCCAGGCCGTGCCCGGCGTACTGGTCACCACGACAGCAAGGACCGCGAGCGCCATCGGGCTCTCCACATCGAGCGGAACGGTGATGAAGCCCGACTTGAACTTTCGCCTGTGCCCGCCAAGGATGATGGACGCGACGGCGATGTTCGAGCGCACGATATCGTAGAGCACGATGCCGACGAGCTTGGGCAGCAGATACCACTTCTTCAGGCGAGGCTTGGCAGGCCGCAGCGACGCCATGCCCCAGGAGGCAAAGACGGCGACGATGCAGCCGAGGATAAGGTGGCCGAGCGTGAAACCGTTCAGGGCCAGCCACATGATGACGAGGGATGCGCTCAGCAGCGGATAGGGCAGCATGTCAGATCCCTCCCCCGCCTTCCGGCCCGCCCGGTTCCTCGACGCCGACGCGGCGGGCATTGATGACCGCATCGATGTAGGTTGCCGGGTGCTGAAGACCGTTGACGGTCTCCTCCATGTAGCGCATCGCGGGACCCGCCTGCACGGTGAGCGCGAGCGTCATGGCGATCAGCAGCAAGACAGGCGCCATTTCCATCACGAGCACACGGGGAACGGTGCCCTCCATCGAGGCCCAGAAAGTGCGGATACCGGCGCGCGTCATGGAGATGAGCGCGGCCAGTCCCGACAGAATGAGAAGCGCCACGATCCACCAGACGGAAGCCGGAATCGGTGCGTCGGCGGCCACGCCGCTGCCGATCATGCCCGTCATCATGGCAAACTTGGCCACGAAACCGGACAGCGGCGGCAGGCCGGAAAGCAGGATGCCGCAGGCGGCGAAGCACACACCGAGCACCGCGATGGTCGCGGGCATGGTCACGCCCACCTCGACTTCCTGCTCTTCCTCGTCGGCGTCGCCATAGGCTTCCATCGTCACCGCCAGAACCGACGCACCGGCGTCCTGCCCGCGCTCGACAAGTTCGATGAGCAGGAAGAAGGCCGCGATGGTGAGCGTGGAACTGACCATGTAGAACAGCGCCCCGGCGGTCACCATGCCGTTGTTGAGGCCGAGCACGGCCAGCAGCGTGCCCGACGACACGAGCACGGAGTAACTGGCAAGCCGTCCGAGCGCCTGCGATGCCAGAACGCCGATCGTGCCGAACGCCACCGTCGCCATGCCGCCATAGAGCAGGACATTGAGGCCGAGCCCTGCGGATTCGCCCTGGCCGAACACCAGAAGCGAAAGCCGCAGGATGACGTATATGCCGACCTTGCTCATGATCGCGAAGATGCCGGCGACGGGCGCCGTCGCTGCGCTATAGGCGGCCGGAAGCCAGAAGTTCAGGGGCCACATGCCCGCCTTGATGAGGAAGACGATGCCGAGGATGGCGGCGCCCGCCTCCAGCAGCATGCGCCGGTCGCCTTCGATCTCGCCGATGCGCACCGCAAGATCGGCCATGTTGAGCGTGCCGGCGGAGCCGTAGATGGCGCTGACACCGATCAGGAAGCACAGCGCGGCAGCGAGGTTGACCGCGATGTAATGCAGACCGGCCTTGACGCGCATGGGGCCGGAGCCGTGCATCAAGAGACCGTAGGACGCCGCCAGCATGACCTCGAAGAAGACGAAGAGGTTGAAGAGGTCGCCTGTCAGGAACGCGCCGTTCAGCCCCATCAGGAGGAACTGGAAAAGCGAGTGGAAATGCGCGCCTGCCGCATGCCAGCGCGCCAGCGCGTAGACCAGCGTCGGGACCGCGAGGATGGAGGCCAGCACGAGCATGAGCGCGGACAGGCGATCGACAACCAGCACGATGCCGAAGGGTGCCGGCCAGTTGCCCAGTAGGTACACGCCCTCGAACCGTTCCGGACCATAGCTTGCAAAGCGGAACAGGCTGACGGCGATGGCGACCAGCGCGAGGCAGGACACCACGCTGATCATCGCCTTCACGACGCGCTGGCGCTCATCGAAGAACAGCAGGAGCGCGCCCGCAAGCAGCGGGATGAGGATCGGCGCAATGATGAGGTTCTGCTGCCAGCCGCTCATTTGGGCTGCTCCCTGCCGTCGACGTGATCCGTGCCGGTAAGGCCGCGCGCGGCAAGCAGGACCACAAGGAAGAGGGCCGTCGTCGCAAAGCCGATGACGATGGCCGTCAGGACCAGTGCATGTGGGACCGGGTCTGTCAGCGTCGAGATATCGACGCCCTCGCCCAGCACGGGCGCGGCGTTGGATTTCACGCCGCCGACGGCGAAGATGAAGAGGTTGACGGCATAGGACAGAAGCGAGAGGCCGATGATCACCTGGTAGGTGCGCGGGCGCAGCAGGAGCCAGACCCCGGATCCCGTCATGATGCCGATACCGATTGCGAGAACGAGCTCCATCAGGCTTCCTCCGCCTTGGTGGCGTCGAGATTGCGAACCCGATGCGTACGAATGGATTGGTGTGCAAGCGCGATGAGGATCAGCACCGTCGCGCCGACGACGAGCGAAAAGACGCCGAGGTCGAACATCAGCGCCGACGCCATCGGCACCTTCCCGATGAACGGCACATCGATATATTGCGAGTGCGACGTCAGGAACGGATAGCCGAACAGCCAGGCGCCCATGCCCGTGAGCGGCGCGACGAGCAGGCCGAAGCCCATCCAGCGCAGCGGCAGAATGCGCAGCCTGTCCTCCGCCCAACGCACGCCGCCCGCAAGATATTGCAGGAGGAAGGCGATCGCCATGGTCACGCCGCCGGCAAACCCGCCGCCCGGCAGGTCATGGCCGCGCATGAACAGGTAGATCGCGAAGGTGACGATGACCGGGAACATCCACTGCATGATGACCGAGGGCACGAGCAGGTAGTCCCGCACCGTATCGCCGGCCGAACGCTCCGGTTGCTCATCGTCATAGGCCGCCTGGATTCGCTGCTGTTCCGGTTTCTCGATGCTGTCGGGCGCTGGGCGGAAGCGGCGCAGCAGCGCAAACACCGTCAGCGCCACGATCGCCAGCACCACGATCTCGCCCATCGTGTCGAAGCCGCGGAAATCCACCAGAATGACGTTGACGACATTGCGCCCGCCGCCTTCCGTATAGGCCTTCTCCAGGAAATAGCTGGCAATGGCATCCGGCACCGGCTGCTTCATGATCGCGTAGGACAGCAGGAACATGCCGAAGCCGCAGGAAACGGCGAGCAGGAAATCGCGGAAGCGACGGCCCCGCGCGGCGAGCGTCACGGAGTTGTCGACCTTCTCGTACCGCTTCGGCAGCCAGCGCAGCCCGAGCAGCAGAAGCACGGTCGTCACGATCTCCACCACGAGCTGCGTGATGGCGAGATCGGGCGCCGAAAGCCAGACGAAGGTGATGCAGGTGGTGATACCGGCACCGCCAAGCAGCACGAGGGCGGCCAGCCGGTGGTACTTCGCCTGATAGGCGGCGGCGAGCGCGCAAAAGGCGCCGATGCACCAGATCGCCGCAAAGATCGGATCGATCCCGCTGATGGCGACCGGCGTCGGCGTGAACCCGGCCATATAGAGCGGCACCACGCCTGCCAGCAGGCCGGCAGCGGCGATCAGGCGCAATTGCGGCTGCAGATTACGCGTACCGAAGCGGCTTTCCATCCAGCGCGCCCACTTCCAGGACACCGTAACCAGCACGCGCTCGAAGATGCGCTGCCCCGCGAGATGACGGAAGATCGGCGGGCCATCGTCGCACCGGGCCAGATAGTCCTTCAGCAGGACATAGAGCAGGACGCCGCCGGCAAGCGCGATCATGCTCATGATCAACGGCGTGTTGATGCCGTGCCAGACGGCCAGGCTGTATTCGGGCGTGCGATCGCCGAGCACCGAAACGACGGCCGAATGCAGGAACGGCCCGATGGACAGGCTCGGAATGACGCCGACAACGAGGCAGGCCAGCACCAGGAACTCGACGGGGAAGCGCATCCAGTGCGGCGGTTCATGGGGTTTCGGCTTGGGCAGGTCCAGCGGCGGCGGGCCGAAGAAGACGGTATGGATGAAGCGCAGCGAATAGACGACGGAGAACGCGCCGGCGAGCGTCGCGATATAGGGCAGCATGCGGTCCAGCACGGAATCGGCATGCGTCTCGACGGCCTCGGCGAAGAACATCTCCTTGGAAATGAACCCGTTGAGCAGCGGCACGCCCGCCATGGCGGCACTCGCCACCATGGCCAGCGTGCCCGTGATCGGCAGGTACCTGTAGAGCCCGCTTAATCGCCGCATGTCGCGGGTACCGGTTTCATGGTCGATGATGCCGGCGGCCATGAAGAGCGATGCCTTGAAGGTCGCGTGGTTCATCATGTGGAAGATCGCCGCGACGGCAGCCAGCGGGCTGCCGAGGCTGAGCAGCGTGGTGATGAGACCGAGATGGCTGATCGTCGAATAGGCGAGCAGGCCTTTCAGGTCCTGCTGGAACATGGCGAAATAGGCGCCGAGCAGCAGGGTGCAGGTGCCGGCGATGCCGACGAGCATGAACCATTCATAGGTGCCCGACAGCGCCGGCCAGAAGCGGACCAGAAGGAAGACACCGGCCTTCACCATGGTCGCCGAATGCAGGTAGGCCGAGACCGGCGTCGGCGCCGCCATGGCATTGGGAAGCCAGAAGTGGAAGGGCACCTGCGCACTCTTCGTGAGCGCGCCGATCAGGATCAGGACGAGCGCCGTCAGGTAGAGCGGATGGGCCTTGATCTGGTCGCCCGCCCCCAGCACCACATCGAGATCGTAGCTGCCGACGATATGGCCAAGCACCAGAAGGCCTGCCAGAAGGCAGAAGCCGCCGATACCCGTGATCGTCAGCGCCATGCGTGCGCCGTCGCGTGCCGTGGCGTTGTTGTGCCAATAGCTGATCAGCAGGAAGGAGAAGATGCTGGTCAGCTCCCAGAACACCGACAGCAGGATGATATTGCCGGAGAGAACGATGCCGAGCATCGAGCCCATGAAGGCGAGCAGGAAGGAGAAGAAGCGCGGAACCGGATCTTCTTCCGACATGTAGTAGCGCGCATAGAGCACGACGAGGCAGCCGATGCCGGTGATCAGCATGGCGAAGAGCCAGGCAAAGCCGTCCATGCGCAGCGTGAAGTTCAATCCGAACTGCGGCAGCCACTCGATATCGAGCCGTAATTTTCCACCGGCGCGAACGGCGGGATACACCGCCGCCGTCAGCACGAGGCACAGGAACGTTACGGCCCCGGCCATGCGGGCGGCGAGAACGCGGGAATCCGTCCGGAGCAGCATGATCGCCGCAAGGCTTCCCACGAAGGGAAGGCAGACCAGCAGGACCAGAACCATTTCACCTGTCATTGTTTGATCGATCGCTTTCGAACGTCGGTGCTTCTCTCATGCCGGCACGCCGGCCCTATGCAAAGCCGCGCGATCTGAAGTGATCGAACGGCGTCAGGCGATATCCGCAGGCGGCGCACGCGCCCCCGACGTCACGAGATGGCTATCGGCGAAGCAGCGCGAACGCCCCGGACCCACACCGGCCGCAGAGCCAAACGGCCCGGTGAATACGGCCTCAAGCGGACAGATCAGCTCGACACCGCGCCCATCCGGAGACATCAGCTTGCCTGCGACCTGCCCTTTCGCCCCTTCCAGACCGGCGGAAGCGGAAAGAGATCCCGCATTCTTCTGCGCGCCATGAACAAGAACGCGTGGCGCCACGCTGCCGGCCACGGGAGCCGATAACGTGAATGCCAGCAGCAGAATGCAGGTGAGCGCAGAGCAGAGGAGGCAGAACGCCGGATAAAACGGCCGATGCTGTCGCCTTGCTCCCGTCAAACGCCCTAACCCTTCGATTCGCCTGCCTGTGATGGATATTTTCGTATCCGGACAATACGTTGGCGGGATCGGCGCTGTCCACCCGCGAGCATGAAATTTTTCCAAAATTGCAACGATTTGCCGCGCCTGACAGGATGTTTTTCCGTTCCCGGGGAAAAACCGTGTTCGGCGACGCATGCAGGCCGGCTTGAAGCCCCGCCCCTTTGGGCGCATCCTTCTCAAGCGAATCGCACAAAGCAGGCCCACCCACGTTCCGGTTGACGGTCGTGGGCGGTTGAAGACTGGTGACGCGGGAAGGCCGACGGAACCGGAGAATTTCGTGCCGAAGCTTCGGCGGTCCCAACCGCGGCGCATGCACGACATCAATCACTCTTATTCGAGGACCAGCGATGACGGATACGCGAAGGGAATGGATCAGCAAGAGAGCCTATACGATCTGGGAGGAAGCCGGCCGGCCTGACGGGCGCGACGGCGACCATTGGGATCAGGCCGAGCGGGAACGTGCCGATTTCGAGAAGGGCGCGGGGGCAAAGAAGGCCGCCAAGAAGCCGCTGATCGAAATCTCAGGCAAAGCGAAGCCTGCGAAGGCGCAGGCGGCCAAGCCGAAGAAGAAGGAAGCCAAGGCGGAAAAACCAGCAGCCGCTAAAGTTCCTGCCAAGGCGAAAACGGCGAAGGCCGCAGCCGACAAATCGATCTGATCCGCCGGCGGCGGCCGTTTCGTCCGCCGCGGCGTCCTGCCCCCTTGGAAGCCGGCGGAAAGCGCTCTATCTGGACCTCGACCACTCCCAAGACGAGGTTCCCTTGCGCTGGATCTACATGCTGGCCGGCCTTTTCATGACGGCGCTCGGCATTGTCGGCGCCTTCCTGCCGCTGTTGCCGACCACGCCCTTCCTTCTGGTCGCGGTCTGGTGTTTCTCGCGATCCTCGCCGCGCCTGGAGCAATGGTTGCTCAACCACCGCACGCTTGGGCCGCCGCTGACGAATTGGCGCCGCGAAGGCGCCATCTCGGCGCGGGCGAAAACGATGGCCGTATCGCTGATCGTCGCGAGCTACGGCTTCTTCTGGTATCGCACACAGCCATCGCCGCTTTTAGCTATAATCGTCGGGCTGGTGCTTGCGGGAAGCGTCACCTTCATCCTCACACGCCCGCTGCCGAAAGGTTGAGATGACCAACAAGACCGCAGCGCCCGTCGTCGTATGGTTCCGCAAGGACCTTCGACTGGATGACAACGCCGCCCTTGCCGCGGCGGCCGACACGGGACGACCCGTGATCCCTCTTTATATCCGCGAACCGGAGGCCGCCGGCACCGGGCCGCTGGGCGCCGCCCAGGCCTGGTGGCTGCATCACGCGCTCGCCTCGCTTGCGCGCGGCCTCGAAAAAGCCGGCTCGCCGCTCGTACTGCGGTCCGGCGCGGCCGCCGATGTTCTGCGCAAGTTTGTCTCGGAAACGGGCGCGGATACGCTTTACTGGAACCGCAGGCATGATCCGGCCGGCATTTCCATCGACAAGGAGATAAAGCGCGTATTCAAGGCCGAAGGCCTCGACGTGCACAGTTTCTCCGGTCAACTGCTGCACGATCCGACCCGCCTCCTGACGGGCGAGAAGAAGCCCTACCGGGTCTATACGCCATTCTGGAAGGCGCTCGAGCGTGAGGGCGAACCGCCGGAACCGATCGAGGCACCGAAGCACATCAAGGCCCCGACGAAGGCGCCGCCGTCCGAAATACTCGACGATTGGAAATTCCTGCCCGTCAAACCGGACTGGGCGGCATCCTTCAAGGACATCTGGACGCCCGGCGAGGCAGCCGCACGCGAACGCCTGGACGACTTCGTGGACGTCGCCATTGCGGACTACAAGGTGGATCGAGATCATCCCGCGCTCGACGCGACGTCCAGGATGTCGCCCTACCTGGCGCTCGGTGAAATCTCCCCTGCCCGCATCTGGCATGCGACGCGCGGCCTGAAGGCGCCCGCCGACGACGTGATCCACTTCCGCAAGGAGCTGGCCTGGCGCGAGTTCTGCCACCATCTGCATTTCCATTTTCCCGCCCTTGCCGAGAAGAACTGGAACGAGCGCTTCGACGACTTTCCCTGGGAAAAGGCAGGCAAGCATTTCCGCCTGTGGACACAGGGCATGACGGGCTACCCGATCGTCGATGCCGGTATGCGCCAGCTCTGGAAACATGGCTGGATGCACAACCGGGTTCGCATGATCACGGCATCGTTCCTCATCAAGCATCTGATGATCGACTGGCGGCATGGCGAGAAGTGGTTTCGCGATACGCTGGTGGACGCAGACGCCGCATCGAACCCGGCCAACTGGCAATGGGTGGCGGGCTCGGGTGCCGACGCCTCCCCCTTCTTCCGCATCTTCAATCCGATCCTGCAGGGTGAGAAATTCGACCCCGACGGCACCTATGTCCGCGCCTTCGTGCCGGAACTGGAGCATCTCGACGCGGCCTTTATCCACAAACCGTTCGATGCGCCCGCTGACGTGCTGAAAAAGGCGAAGATCGAGTTGGGCACGACCTATCCCAAGCCGATCGTCGACCACGCCAAGGCGCGCGAACGCGCACTGGCGGCCTACAAATCCCTGAAGAACGCCTGACCTAGCCGTTCCCGGCCAGGGTTTTGGACAGAAGCGACACCAGCGCGTCTCCGGCGTCCTCCAGCGCGCCGCTGTTGTCGATAACGACAGTGTCGGCGGCGACAACGATTTCGGGGACTGCACGGTCGAGACGCTTGCGGATTGCGTCTGCGGTCTCACGACCGCGTGCGGCAAGCCGTTCGGCAAGGATGTCCGGGCGCGCCGTGATCAGCACGACGGTGAGGCGGGGAAAGGCGCATGCGAAGGCCGGAAGTGCGGAACGGCTGCCGTTGGCGATCAGCGTCACGCCCTTTTCCAACTGGGCCAGCGTCCCGGCGGGAATACCGTAGGACAGGCCATGGGCGTCCCACGATACGGCGAAGCCGCCCTCCGATTTGCGCCGTGCGAAACCTGCGGCATCGATGGCCTCATGCGCCTCCCCGCCGGCATCGGCGGGCCGGGTGATGACGCGGCGCACGAACTGCACGCGCGCCTCTCCAGCGAAATGCCGTGCGGCATAGGACATCACGCTGTCCTTGCCGGCACCGCTCGGCCCGACGACCACCACCATCGTGCCAGCGGCGACACGCGGCGCATGCGGCTTCGCCTCCATGCTCATGCCACGCGGCGACCCTGGCGCCAGACCGAGCGCACGACCGGCACGCCATCCGGCCGGCGCACGCGCACGATATCGGCACGCAGACCCTTGGCGATCGCACCCCGGTCATCGAGACCAACCGTGCGGGCGGGCGTGGTCGAGACCATCGCAATCGCCGTCGGGAGATCGATGCCCTCCACCTCGTCGGCCAGAATGAAGGGCGCATGCATCAGGCTGAAGGGCACGTAGTCGGAGGACAGGACATCGAGCACGCCCATCTTGGCCAAATCGCGCGCCGCGATGTTGCCGGAGTGGGACTTGCCGCGCACGATGTTGGGCGCGCCCATCAGCACGCTCATGCCCGCACCGTGCGAGGCCTTCGCCGCTTCGACGCTGGTCGGGAATTCGGCCAGGCGGATACCGTAGCCGATCGCTTCCTCGACATGCTCCAGCGTAGCGTCGTCATGGCTGGCGACAGAGATATTACGCGCCGCACAGGATGCGGCGATGGCGTCGCGGTGCGGCTTGGCGTAACGCGCGGAAAGCTCCTGCTGCCGCTTGCAGAATTCGGCGAATTCGGCATCCGAGAGGCCACGCTTCTTCTGGTAGTAGAGAACGTACTGGTCCATGGTCTGGAACTGCCGCTGGCCCGGCGCGTGATCCATCAGGGAAACGAGACGGACCATCGGGTCGCCTTCGAATTCTGCGTAATGATCCAATACGTTATCTGTGGAAACTTCACACCGAAGATGAATGAGGTGTTCCGCGCGAAGACGGTCTTCCGCCTGCGCCTCCGCAAGAGCATCGGCCATGGCGCGCATCTCGCCCTGTTCGAAACCGCCGTCCGAATCCGAGCCCATGCGCAGACAATCGAAGACGGTGGTGATGCCTGACGTGACGACCTGTGCATCATGCGACTGGATCGCCGCGGTCTTGCCCCAGCGAACGCCGGGGCGCGGCGAATAATGCGCTTCGAGATGGTCGGTGTGCAGCTCGACGAGGCCGGGAATGAGGAAATCGCCTTCCATGTCCTCACCGGCAGCAGACATTCCCTCGGCGATATCGGCGATGAGGCCGTCGCGCAGAACGAGCGTGCCATCCAGAACCCGGTCCTCAAGCACGATTTTTGCATTAGAAAGAATAGCTTCGCGGGTCATCTTCATGCAGTCTTTCTGTTGGCGGCCCCACCCAGCGGGAAGAGCGAATGAACGGTGAAATCGGCGCCGCGCGATGGCTCCCGGAAGAGCGCCAGCCCGCCGAGCGTCAGCGGACGACCATGGAAATCGGCGAAGTGATCGAGAAGGGCGGCTTCGACGGCGTCACGGCTCTCAACCGGCACGCGGCCTGTCAGCGTCATGTGGAAACGGAACTCATCGAAGACGTAGGGATAACCCCACTGCACCAGATTTTGCCGCTCGGCGCCGCCCAGTTCATCCGGCTTGCGCCGCGCGATATCGGCCGAGGTCAGCGGGGCGCGGAAACGCTCGAAGCGCCGGACCACTTCGCCGGCGAAACTTTGGAGTGACTCGCAATGATCGCCGGGTACCAGCGCGAAAAAGGAGCCGAGGCGTCCGACCACGAGCTCGGGAATGTCGAAGGCTTCCATCTCGCAAACGAAGCGGCCGATTTCGGCGACAAGCTCGGCTTCGCTGCGGCCTTCGGCCAATGCGAACGGCGCCTTCAGGGTGGCATGGAAGCCATAACGGCGCGGGTCTGCCGTGAGCCCCGCCACCGCCGACGCCTCGAAATTGCCGACCGCCGGCTGCTCCAGCGCAGCACCGGTAAAGGCGTTGCGTCCGAGCCAGCGCTGGGCGGCAAGGGTCAGGGGATCGCTGGCGGGCGGGGTAAAGTAAAGGGCGTATCGCAAAGGCTCATTCCTGTGAAACTCGTTCGACGCCGCCCGCGAAGGCGACGCCGGATCATGAAAGCATTCCTGTGGCAGCATCATGCCGCCATGCGATCAATGCATCGGCTTTCCGATCAATCGCGACCTCAGCGCATTCGAAATTCCATCGAATACAAAGACCACGATGAGGATCAGCACCACCATATAGGCCACCTTGTCCCAATCGGCATTCGTGCCCATCGCCTCCAGGAGCTTCAGACCGATGCCGCCGGCGCCGACCGCGCCGATGATCGTCGCGGACCGGGTGTTCGATTCCCAGAAGTAAAGCGACTGCGAGACGAAGACCGGCAGGACCTGCGGCAACACACCGAACCGGTTGACCGTCACGGACGATGCCCCGACGGACTTCACCCCCTCGCGCTGCTTGTCGTCGACATTCTCCAGCGCCTCGGCATAGACCTTACCAAGCGCGCCCGTGTCCGTGAAGAAGATCGCGGCGATGCCGGGGATCGGTCCGGGGCCGAAACCGCGCGTGAAGAACAGCGCCCAGATCAGCATGTCGATCGACCGCAGGAAATCGAAGAGCCGCTTCATGCCCCAGTTCGCGGCGCGGTTCAGCGTGATGTTGCGGGCGGCAATGAAGGCGAGCGGCAGGGCAAACAGCGTGCCGAGAAGCGTGCCGACGAAAGCCATGACCAGTGTCTGGAGGAGCTTGGACAGGATGTCGGCATGCTGCCAGGCGCTATTGCCCAGGAAGTCATCGACCATATGGCGCACGTTCGAACGATCCGGATCGACGCGCTCGGCCAGGAGCGCGAGGTTCGCGATCTCGCCGAACGATTTTCCCCAGAAGGGCGAACGGATATCGAAGAAGAAGTTGGCCCAGCCGAGGAACCGGCGCTGGACATAGACCTGCGATCCGCGGATCTCGGCGCCGCCCTCGAAGCCATAATCGACCATGACCTTCGTGCCATCGAAAACAACGCCCGCAGGCGCGCCTTCCGGCGGCTCCACACCATCCGCGGTGATGGCGACCGGATAGGATGCTCCGTCGACAAGGATATCGACGCGGTCGGGATGGACGTCCAGCCGGTTCCCCTCACCGTCGTAAATCACGCTATAGCCACCATCCGCCATCGGACGGAGCCAGTCGATATCAGCCCCCTCAGGATATTGCCGGCGGCTAGACCATTGCGGCACGACGGCGCCATCGACGAAACGCAGGCGCGGTTGCGCGCGCCAGGAATACCAGTCCTGGACATAGATGGCGGCACGGTCCCAGCGCCCCTGCATGAAGGCCGGACCGACATTGAAGGCAACAAAGCAGACGGCGAGATAAAGGACGGTAACGCCGGCACACAGCGCGAGCCCCCATCGCTGCCAGAAGCTGCGCCGGAAGACATCGGGATAGGAAGCCAGAAGCCGGTCGCGCTCGGCGGCGTGGATCATGGTCGGCGACATCAGACGGCTCCCCGTGCGGCGTCGAGGAACTGTTGGCCGATCAGGCGCCGGCGCAGCCACGACGAAAACTGGTCGACCGCGATGATGGTGACGAGCAGGAGGATGACGATCGCATAGGTCTTGGCGGCGTGGTCGCGGCCGATGGCCAGGCGGAACACCTCGCCGATACCGCCGCCCCCGACGGCGCCGATAATCGTCGAGGCCCGCACATTGATCTCGGCACGCAGCAGCGTGTAGGACACGAAATTCGGCAGGACCTGGGGAACGATGGCATAACGCACGCGCTCGACCCAGCGCGCCCCGGTGGCGCGCAGCCCCTCGTCCGGGCGCATATCGACGTTCTCTACGACCTCGAAGAACAGCTTTCCGAGCGCGCCGATCGTGTGGATGGTGATCGCCACGATGGCGGCGATCGGCCCGATGGACAGGATGGCGGTCAGGAGGCCGGCGACCACGATTTCCGGAAAGGCGCGCATGACCTCCATGATCCGGCGTACGACCCAGCGCGTGGCGCCCGCGCCGACGAGATTGGTCGAGGCGAAGAAGCAGAGCAGGAAGGCCAGCACGAAGCCGATGATTGTGGCGATCAGCGCGATATTCACGGTGATGATCAGCTGGTAGATGAAATGCGGGATATAGAAGCCATCCGTGATGTAGACCCGCTCGGACGTGTAGTCGTAGCGCAGCGACCCGTCGGCATAGGGCGACGGCAGGTCGAACATCGCACGCACGATTTCCATCGGGCTGTCGGGCACGAAATTGCGGATGAAGTCGAAAACGTAGGGCAGGCGTTCGAAGAACTTGCCGGAATTCGCGCTGTTGGCGAAATCGAGCGACGCCCAGAGCGCCACGAGGAAGACGACGATCGCGAGGACGGTATAGATCCGCCGCGTGCGCAGCTGCTGCTGGTAGTGCCGCATCACCGCGGCGGCGGACGGTCCAAGACCGCTCATCGTGTTTTCAGCCGTGCCGGACGCCATGCCGCTTTCTCCTGTGGGGCGGGTGGCGCCTGAGGCGCCACCCATCATGTTGGCGATCAACCGCCGATGACGGACTTACGGGCGTCGATGATCGTCTGGTAGAACGACTGGTCGACCTTGATGTAGTCCTTGTTGGCGCCCTGCGTGTAGGACTGGAAGCAGGCGAGGTCCTTCTTCGGCAGCTCGAAGAAATACTGCTCGACCTTGGCGCGCATGTCTTCCGCCAGCTTGTTGGACACCATCAGCGGGCCGTTCGGGATCAGCGGCGACTTCCAGACCTCGACGATATCGTCCATGTCGAGGTTGCCCTTGTTGACCATCTGGTAGAGGTTGCCGCCCGTATACCCCTCTTCCCACTTGCCGACGCCCGAACCGAAGGTCGTGCCCACATCGAACTTGCCGTCGAGAACGGCGAGAACGAGGTTTTCGTGGCCGCCGCCGAAGCCGGTTTCAGAGAAGTATTCCTTGACCGGCATGCCGATTTCCTTCGGCAGCGTCACGCTCGGCACGAGGTAGCCCGAGGTCGAATCCGGGTCGGCGAAGCCGATCTTCTTGCCCTTGGCGTCGGCCAGCGTCTTGATGCCGGAATCCTTGCGGGCGACCATGATGGAGTAATAGCCGCTGGAGCCGTCCGACTGCGTGTAGGTCAGGATCGGGTCGACGGCCTTCGGGTCCTGAAGGTAGATGGCGGCGTAGGACGACGCGCCCATCGAGGCGATGTCGATCGTGCCGCCGAGCAGGCCCTGGATGACGCCGTTATAGTCCGGCGACGGGAAGATCTGGACTTCCGGCACGCCGGTCGCGGCCTTCAGGCCGTCGGCAACGCACTGGGTGTTGCGGATCTGGTCGGCTTCGTTTTCCGAGCCGTCGAGACCGATGCGCAGGACCTTGACGTCCTGGGCCATGGCGGAACCGGCCGTCACGGCGATTGCGACGGCGGCGAGCAGAGCTTTCTTCAACATTGCGTTCTCCTTTTGCCGGCCTCGCCGGCAGTCGAATCCTGTCGGTCTGTGTTGCCCTTGACGCGGGCGTTCGATCCCGGCGGGTCAGAGACCGGCCAGTGCCAGCGGTGTGGGGCTGGCGGATTCCTTGTCGTTGTCGGGTTCGTTGTCCTGCCGTGCAGGGTTGCGAATGGCGGTGGACGTGACCCTCTCGTCGATCTCCGCGCCATCTGAACCCGTGCCGTAGATCGTGCGCACCGCCTCGGCGTCCAGCTCCCGCGACGGGCCGTCGAAAACCACGCGACCGCCCGACATGCCGATGATGCGCTCGCAATAGGCGCGCGCCGTATCGAGGGTGTGCAGGTTGGTGACGACGGTGATGCCCTCGCGCTCGTTGATGTCGCGCAGCGCATCCATCACGATCTTGGCGTTCAGCGGGTCGAGAGAGGCAATCGGCTCGTCGGCAAGCAGCATCTTGGGGTTCTGCATCAGCGCGCGGGCGATCGCCACGCGCTGCTGCTGGCCGCCCGAGAGCGTGCCCGCGGGCTGGAGCGCCGTCTGCTCGATACCGAGCCGTTCCAGGGCGGCAATCGCCATGATGCGCTCGTCGTTGCTGAAGATGCTCAGCAGGCTGAGGATGGTCGAACGATGGTTGAGGCGGCCGAGCATGACATTGGTCAGTACATCCAGGCGCGGCACGAGGTTGAACTGCTGGAAGATCATCGCGCAGTCGCGCTGCCAGTTGCGCAACGCCGAGCCGCGCAGCGACGACACCTCGATATCGTTGAAATGGATCGTGCCCTCGCTCGGATCGGCAAGGCGGTTGATCATACGCAGCATGGTCGACTTGCCTGCGCCCGAACGGCCGATGACGCCGACCATCTGGCCCTGCGGGATGTCGAACGTCACGTTGTCGACGGCAACGCGCTCGCCGAAACGGCGGGTGACATTCTTCAGTCGGAACATGGCAGCTCCCTCTTCCTTCGCTCGGCGCCCGGGCTTGGGTCCTGTCGCTTTCGGGACTGGCTCTAAACGTCGTTGATGAAAGGGCCATGTCAGTTCCATGTCGGAAAAATAACAGTCCACAGGCCTGGTTTTCAGGCATTGCGGCACGCCTTCTCACCCGCCGTAGCGGGAAAGGAAGGCTTCTGCGTCAAGTTTGCGAAAGTCATCGAGCGCGCTGCGCAGCCGGCCATGATCCCAGTCCCACCACGCGAGTTTTTCCATGCGTTCGGCGATGCTTCGCGGGAAGCGCTCACGAATGACTTTCGCCGCGACACCGCCGACAATGGTATAGGGTTCGACGTCCTTGGTGACGACCGCACCCGATCCCACGACCGCGCCGTTGCCGATCGTGACGCCCGGCAGGATGGTCGACCCGTGGCCGATCCAGACATCGTGCCCAATCGTGACCCGATGCTCGCGCCGTCGTGCGAAGAAATCCGCTTCCTGGTCCGCATCGGGCCAGTAATCGTTGGCGCGGTAGGTGAAGTGATGCAGCGTCGCGCGCCACATCGGGTGGTTCGTTGCGTTGATGCGCACGCAGGCGGCGATGTTGACGAACTTGCCGATCGTCGTGCACCAGACCGAGCCGCTCTCCATGATATAGGAATAGTCGCCGATTTCCGCCTCGCTGATACGGCAGTTCTCGGCAACTTCCGTGTAGCGGCCAAGCATCGTATCGGCGACGATCGCCGTCGGGTGGATTAGCGGCGTTTCGGAGAGCTTCGTCATGGCACGGCCTTTCTCGGCGAGAAGGCGGAGACATCCACGATGCGATCGGCGACCCTTTCGCGCACATCTTCGTCGTGGAAGATGCCGAGAAGCGCCACGCCTGCGGCCTTCTTCTCCTCGATCATGCCCACTACGACGGCACGGTTCTTCGCGTCGAGCGAAGCCGTCGGCTCATCGAGCAGGAGGATACGGTGATCGGTGATGAAACCGCGGGCGATGTTGACGCGCTGCTGCTCGCCACCGGAGAAGGTGGCCGGCGGTAATTGCCACAGTTCACGCGGCAGGTTGAGGCGCGCCAGCATGGCTTCGGCCATGCCCCTCGCCTCTTTCACGTCCGTTCCCCGCGCCGTGATCGGATCGGCGACGACATCGACAGCCGCGACCCGTGGCACCGTTCGCAGAAACTGGCTGACATAGCCGAGTGTTGCCCGGCGCACGGACAGGATCGTGCGGGGATCGGCGCTCGCCAGGTCGAGCAGGCGGCCGCCGTGTTCGATGAGGATCTGGCCGCCATCGACGGCATAATTGCCATAGACCATCTTGAGCAGCGAACTCTTGCCAATGCCGGAGGGACCGCCCAGCACGACGCATTCGCCGGCCTTCACCGAAAAGGTGACGTTGGACATGACGGGCAACCGGATGCCGTCGCGGAGATGCATGGTGAAGCTCTTGGCGACTTCGGAAACGACGAGTGGAGTAGCCATGGTTAAACCTGCAAGATCGAGGAAACGAGGAGCTGGGTATAGGCTTCGCGCGGATCGTCGAGCACGCGATCGGTCAGGCCCTGCTCGATGACGAGGCCCTCCTTCATCACCATCATGCGGTGCGAAAGCAGGCGCGCGACGGCAAGGTCATGCGTGACGATGATCGCCGAAAGGCCGAGATCCTGAACGAGGCCGCGCAGGAGATCGAGCAGGCGGGCCTGCACCGAAACGTCGAGGCCGCCGGTCGGCTCGTCCATGAAGATCAGCCGTGGCGACGTCACGAGGTTGCGCGCGATCTGCAGGCGTTGGCGCATGCCGCCGGAGAAGGCGCGCGGCTGGTCGTCGATGCGGTCCACGCTGATCTCCACCCGGCGCAGCCAGTCGCCGGCCGTGTCGCGGATGTTGCCATAGTGCCGCTCGCCAACGGCCATCAGCCGTTCGCCGACATTGGCGCCGGCCGAGACTGCCATACGCAGGCCGTCCGCCGGATTCTGGTGCACGAAACCCCAGTCCGTACGCATCAGGAAGCGGCGCTCCGCCTCGCTCATGCGGGAGAGGTCGCGCATCTGGCCGTCACGCATGCGGTATTCGACGGAACCTGACGTCGGCATCAGCCGGGTGGCGAGGCAATTGAGCAGCGTCGTCTTGCCCGACCCGGATTCGCCGACGATGGCCAGCACCTCGCCCGGCCAGAGGTCAAAAGAGACATTCCGGCACCCGGTGCGCGCGCCGTAGAATTTGGAGATATCGCGGGCCTTGAGAATGGGCGCGTCGGTCATTCGGCAGCCTCCTTATCATAGGCGAGATGGCCGCGGTGGCCCTGTGCGCAGCGGTCTTCGCAATGGTCGGTGTCGGAGCAGACGAACATCCGTCCGCCCTTGTCGTCGAGCACGACCTCGTCGAGATAGACGTCCTCGGCGCCGCACAGGGCGCAGGGCTTGTCGAAGGTCTGGATCTCGAAGGGATGGTCCTCGAAATCGAGGCTGACGACCTCGGTGTGGGGCGGCACAGCGTAGATGCGCTTCTCGCGTCCCGCGCCGAAGAGCTGGAGCGCTTCCGACATGTGCATCTTCGGATTGTCGAATTTCGGCGTCGGCGACGGATCCATGACGTAACGTCCCTCGACTTTCACCGGATAGGCATAGGTCGTGGCGATATGGCCGTTCCTGGCGATATCCTCATAGAGCTTCACATGCATGAGGCCGTATTCCTCCAGCGCATGCATCTTGCGGGTCTCGGTCTCGCGCGGTTCGAGGAAGCGCAGCGGCTCGGGGATCGGCACCTGGTAGACCAGCGTCTGGCCGGCCGTCAGCTTTTCCTCCGGGATGCGATGGCGTGTCTGGATGATGGACGCTTCGCGCGTCCTGGTCGTGACCGCGACATTGGCGACCTTCTGGAAGAAGGCGCGGATGGAAACGGCGTTGGTCGTATCGTCGGCCCCCTGGTCGATGACCTTCAGCACATCATCGAGCCCGAGGATCGCCGCCGTCACCTGCACGCCGCCGGTGCCCCAGCCATAGGGCATGGGCATTTCGCGTGAGGCGAACGGGACCTGATAGCCGGGGATGGCGATGGCCTTCAGGATCGCGCGGCGGATCATGCGCTTCGTCTGTTCGTCGAGATAGGCGAAATTGTAGGTTGCCAGTTCTGCCGTGCTCATTCTGCGGCCTCCGGAAGATCAGCGTTTGTATTCTGCGCGTTCTCGTATTCACGCCGCATGCGGCGCACGAGGGCAAGTTCGGCCTGGAAATCCACGTAGTGCGGGAGTTTCAGGTGCTCGACGAAACCGGTCGCCTGCACATTGTCGGAATGGGAGATGACGAATTCCTCATCCTGCGCAGGCGCAACGACATCCTCGCCGAATTCCTCCGCGCGCAAGGCGCGATCCACCAATGACATCGCCATGGCCTTGCGTTCGCTCTGGCCGAAGACGAGCCCGTAGCCGCGCGTAAACTGCGGCGGGGTCTTCGCCGAGCCCTTGAACTGCGCGATCATCTGGCATTCGGTGATCTGAATGCGGCCGAGCGACACGGAAAAGCCGAGCTCCGGCATGTCGAGCTCTACCTCGACTTCGCCGATACGCACTTCCCCGACGAAAGGATGGGTGCGGGCATAGCCGCGCTGGGTGGAGTAGCCGAGCGCCAGCAAGAAACCCTCATCGCCCCGGGCGAGTGCCTGCAAGCGAAGGTCGCGCGCCATCGGGTACTCCAGCGGCTCGCGGGTGATGTCACCGGGCACATGGCCGTCCGGCAGGCTGCCGTCATGCTCGACAAGGCCTTCACCGGCGAGAATATCAGACACGCGCATGACCCGCTCCCCGCTGTCTTCGCGCTCCAGCGGCGCGTCGATATCGGCATCCGCCAGCAGGGACGGGTCGAGTAGACGGTGCGTATAGTCGAAAGTCGGGCCGAGCAGCTGGCCGCCAGGCAGATCCTTGTAAGTCGCGGAGACACGGCGCTCGATCACCATTGCAGATGTATCGACGGGCCTGGAATAGCCGAAGCGCGGCAGCGTCGTACGGTAGGCGCGCAGGATAAAGATCGCCTCGATCATGTCGCCCCGCGCCTGCCGGATGGCGAGCGCCGCAAGCGCCCGGCCGTACAGCGAGGCCTCCGCCATCACGCGGTCCACGGCAAGGCCGAGCTGCGCGACGATCTGCTCGATGCCGATCGCCGGCAGTGCGCGATCGCCACGGCGGCGGTCGGCGAGAAGGCGGTGAGCGTTGGCAATGGCGGCTTCGCCACCCTTGACGGCAACATACATGGCTCAGGCCTCCTTGATCTGCAGGACGGTGGTGCGCGGCAGGCAAAGGACCCTGTTGCCAGCGACAAGGATCAGGTCGACACCGCGGGGGAAATTCTGTCGGTTCTGCGCCCAGAACTGCGCAAACATGTCGGGCAGACCCACAGTCGCGATGGTCTCTTGCGTGCGAATACCCGGCCCGGTGAGCGTGAACGGGCTTCCGCCTTCGAATGCCTCGATCTCGACCACAAGCGTGGTGGAACGATCCGGGTAATCCTGCGTGCCCTGCGCGAAGAGGCAGAGATCAGGCAGGACCCCGCCCTTTTCGACGAAGGCAAATCGGGCGTCCTGTCGCTCGGCGGTAATGGCCGCACCCGTGTGAAAGGCAAGCCAGGTGGGCAATGCCGAGGCGGCAAGCGCCGGGGTCAACCACACGGCCGTATCGTGATCGCACAGCGTGAGTGCAATGGCGCCGGCTGCCGGAGAGAGCGGTGCGGGCGGCACGGCATTGCCGGCGATGTCGCCGACCGTGCCGGGACGGGCCATGCCGTCCATCAACGTGCGAAAGACGGCCTGCGCTGCGAAGACCGGCTCCGGGAACCCGCCGGAAAAGGTGTCGGTATCGGGTTTCATCAGTCCTCTCCGCGAACCATGGTGAAGAAATCGACGCGGGTGGCGGCCGTCTGGCGAGCCTTTGCGGCATCCTCGCCGGCAAGACGCGCCGCAATGGCCGCAAGAAGCCTCTCGACGTCGGCCTTGCGTGCCGGCTGCTGGAAAAGCGCATCGAAGATCGCCGCAAGCCGGGCCTTCACCCCGTCCGTGCCGAGCGTCTGGCCGTGGCCGACCGTGTCGTCATCAAGGCGAATACTGGCGCGGCTCACCGTTGCCTCGCCGAGATTGAACGGCGCGCCACCGCCGCCGATACGCCCGCGGACCATCACGAGGCCGGTCTCCGGGCCGCGCACCGGCTGCGCGTCCGGCTTGTCATCAAGAGCATCGAACGCGGACTGCAATTCGGCGCGGGTCGCTTTTGCCAGAAGGCCGATGGCCCTGCGTCGCTCGCCATCGCAATCCGTCGCGCCGGGGTCGGCAGATTTTTGAACCGATGCCATTGCCTCACTCCTAAATGTCTATTAATCTAGACAACTGTACATCTAATTCTTGTCTTAATCCGGCGGAATGACAAGGGTGTGACAGATCTTTCTTGGGGCGGCGAAAATGGTGGAACGACAAACGGGCGTGGCGCTCTGGCGGCAGATTGCAGACCGCATGCGCCTCGCGATCAATAATGGCGATTTCGACGAGACCGGGATGATGCCGCCGGAGACGGTTCTTGCCGCACGGTTCGGCGTGAACCGCCATACGGTGCGCAGCGCCATGGCGACGCTTGCAGATGAAGGCATCGTGCGCCCCATCCAGGGCGTCGGCACCCGCATCGAACGGCGCGACAGGCTGCGTTTTCCGATTTCACGGCGAACGCGCTTCTCGCAGGGCCTCGGAAATCAGGCGCGCGAGATCGAAGGCCGGATGCTGGAGGCGGATATGGACGTTGCGCCCGCTTTGGTCGGGCAGGCATTGGGATTGGCGGCGGGAACGCCGTGCGTGCGAATGGAAACCGTCAACAGTGCCGACAAGCGCCCGATATCGCGTGCAACGCATTATTTCCCGGCGGAACGGTTTGCCGGGATCGCCGACGCTTATGAGAAGACACTCTCGATTACCGCAGCGTTTCGCGAACTTGGCGTGTCCGACTATGTACGCCGGTCGACGGAGATTTCCGCGATCCACGCCGAAGGCGACGACATGCGCCACCTGAAACTCTCGCCCGGAGCGATCATTCTTGTCGCGACCGCCATCAACACCGATCTCGCGGGTATGCCGATCCAGTATTCGCGCACGCGCTTCGCCGCGGATCGCGTCAAGCTGACGGTGGAGCCAGAAAATGACGATATCGGTAACCTTGGCCAATCCGCCTAGGTCACCGACCGTCACGTTTCTCGGATTACAGGATCAGTTCGCGGTGCCGTCGGGCGTCACGCGCTGGCTTTCACCGCCCGTGCCGGACTGTGGCGTGGGATCGCGATCCGTCGGCACCGTCTGGCCGTTATCGGGAGCGGTGTCGTCGATCGCGCCATCGGGTGTGGCGTTGCCGGTACCCGTCGACGTTCCGCTGGTCGATGTGGCCTGACCGCTATCTGTGGGGTCGGAGGGCGCGATACGGTTGCCCCAGATCTCGACCACGCCCCAGACAAGAAATGCGAGCACGAGGCTCACGCCCAATACCTTCAGAATGGGAACTCCGGGACCGCCCTGCCTCGCCTCGCGAGCCGCATATTCCTTTCGGACGGGCTCGTGGGTGCGGGTGATCGGATCGCCGCGTTCGTCTTTCTGATGGGCCATGTCAGCACTCCCTGCATTTGATGTCAGGAAGGGAACTTCTCATCGGCACGAAAGTTCCGAGCCTCAGGCTTCCGCGGGCCCATCCAGCCCGAGTGCGTCGATCAACCGGCGCTGTCTGAGCAGGAGCGTGGTGAGCGCGACGACGTCGCCGCGCGTCGGCTGGTGCGTCATGCTTTCCTGCACCGCCTCGACGATCGCCTCCAGCGTATCGGTGATCTCGCGCGAGACATCGTGCAGGTCCAGGAAACGCGGATCGGCGGCCGCGGCCGCAAGCGTTGCGACCGAGACGCGCCCGATACCGTGCGGCACCTTCGAGCCCGCATCGCTGTAGCCCTCCGGCAGGTCGCCCTTGAGATTGCTGACCCGCCGCCTGAGGATGACGTCCATGATCTGGTCGACCGCCTGGCAGGCACCCGCCACGCGTGAGGGATGATCGGTATCGGCGGCCGCGTGCGGAAGAAGTTCCAGCTTGCCGGGATGCCGCTCCGCGACCTTGAGATAGGGCAGCATCGGCCCGCTCGGGACGCCGCTCGTCGCATTCTTGAAGAGATCGGCGTCGATTGCGGCGTGGCGCAGCCGGCCGGAAGCCAGTGCCCTGTCGAGCGCCGCCGTATCCACCACCTCACCGCGGTCATAATTGACCAGAACGGCGCCACGATTCATCGCCGAAAGCACGGCCTCGCCGACGAGCCCGGCATTGGCATAGCGGCGGGTTTCCGCATCCAGCCGGCCCAGGCCGACATGAACGGACAGCACATCCGCGCCGCTCGCCGCCTCGACAGGCGTTGGTGCGAAGTCGAAGCCTTCGGCTTCAATCCATTGCCGATGGCTCGGGCGGGCGTAGATCGACACCCACATGCCGAAGGCACGGGCGAGCTTCGCCACTTCGCGGCCGATATTGCCATAACCGAGCACCGCCATCTTGCGGCCCTCCAGCTTGGCTGTGGGGTAGGATTTCAGGTCGCGGCCCGTATCGAAATCACCCGCTACAACACGCTGGTGCAGGACATCGACCGGAAGATCCGGGATCACGTTCAGGATCGCCTTCATCACCATCTGCGCGGTCGCGCGGCTGTTGATGCCGGGCGTGTTCATGAGCGGCGCGGTACCGCCCTCCCCGTTGCCACCGCCCCAGGATGCCGACCCCATATTGCCGGTGCCGGCACCGATGCGCACGCCGCCGAGCGGAAAGACGGCTTGTTTGGGGATGAAGGTCGCAGCGGCGATCAACGCATCGTAGCGACCGTCCGCGGTCTGCGCGATGATCTCGACCTCGGCGCTGAGATCGGGCTGATAGAAGAAATGAATGCCCGGCGGCAGATCCTCGCGCTTGTAAGCCCCGTCGTGAAAATGCCCGCCGCGGGCTTCGATATAGGCGCGCGCTTCGCCTGCATCGGGTCGCCCCTCCGCATCGAAGCGCAGGCCGACGAGATCGGCGATCAGGACCTTGTAAGCGCGATCGAGGCCGTCGGTCGTTCCGGTTTGCCGCTCCTGCATGTTCCCCTCCAAATCCTCACCCGTTTCGTAGGCGAGATTGCAGGATCGGGCAAGCCGAGCCGGTTTGTCAGGTCCCGCCCAGCGGCGCGCAAAGGACGGGACTGTCCCCGCTTTCCAGGAACTCCCGCACCGTGGGCGGAAGCAATCTGGAATTCTGCGGCAGCACTCCGCAGCGTGATAGCAGGAGCCGGCGGTCGGTATCGGTGCCGAGATGGCGCCAGATGGCCCGCGACGCATAGGGCTGGTTCTGCTTTCGCCAGGATATGCCGAGTGTCATGCCCTTGAGATAGATGCGCTGATGGGTTTCGAACGGCGCCAGGATGGTCTCGGCGATCATCGGCTCGTCGCGCGTGCTGCGCTCGACGATGAAGATTCGGTTCTGCAGGAAAGAGGCCAGCCCGACATATTTCGTGAATTGCCGGATTTCATGTGGACGGTCCTGGATACGCTCGATTGTCTTGACGCGGACAACACCGTCTTTCTCGTCTATCCGGGTGCAGGAACAGACGATCATGCCGGGCCATGACAGGGAGACGTGATAGGTCTGGTAGTAACCGAGATGCCGCCGAAGCGCCGGGAGATTGCCCGGAAAGCACGTCTGGAGCGCATCCGCCTCGAAGGCAGCGCCAGCCGAACTCAGCAAACGCTGTTCGAATTTCACCGGATCAAGCGAGAAATCGCCCGGGCGCACACCGAAAAATGCCGCGATCCGCGCCAGATTGTGCGGCGACGGCATTGCCTCGCCGTTCACATAGCGATTGAACTGCTGGCGGTTGACGCCGAGCTGGCGACAGATTTCCGACACCGATTTGCGGGTGCTGCAAGCGTGGCGGAGATTGACCGCAAATGATGTGTCCTGCATGTCGATCCTTTGTCAGCGTAGCGTAAACCAGCGTAACCTCGCGTCAAGTCGTGAAATATCAACGCACCACGATATTCGCTACGACTGGGCACGACGACCCCAGCCATGTTCCGGGGTCACCACAAGAACGGGAACCGCCCACATGACGCCTATCTGGAAGTCCGAACCTCATGCCAATGCCGGCCTCAACCGCCGCGCATTCCTCGGCGGCACCGCAGCCCTCGGTGTTCTCGCTGTGACCGCGACAAGCCTTGCGCCCGGCCGCGCGCAGGCGCAGGAGCCGAAGCGTGGGGGACATCTGAAGCTTGGCCTGAACGGCGGCGCTGCGACCGATATGCTCGACCCGGCAGGCTACAGCGCCGGCGTCGCCTTCGTCACCGGACGCTGCTGGGGCGATACGCTGGTGGAATCCCATCCGGAAACCGGCGCGGCCGTCCCCTCGCTTGCCGAATCCTGGGAGCCGTCTGCGGACGCATCGGTCTGGACCTTCAAGATCCGCAAGGGCGTGCAGTTCCATGACGGCAGCGAGATGACCGTCGCCGACGTGCTGGCCACGCTCAAGCGTCACGGCGACGCGGGCTCCAAGTCCGGTGCGCTTGGTCTTCTCGGCTCCATCAAGTCGATCGAGGACAAGGCGGGCGACCTCGTGATCACGCTCACCGAAGGCAATGCCGACCTGCCGCTGATCCTGTCGGACTATCACCTGATCATCCAGCCGGGTGGCGGCGTAGCGAACCCGCACGCTGCAATCGGCACGGGCCCCTACAAGCTGACCTCGTTCGAAGCCGGCGTGCGCACGACCTTCGAGAAGAACGCGAACGACTGGCGCAGCGACCGCGGTTTCGTGCAAAGCGTCGAGATCATCGTGATGAACGACACGACGGCGCGCATTGCGGCCTTGTCGTCGGGACAGGTGCATTTCATCAGCATGGTGGAGCCGAAGACTGCCGCTCTCCTGACGCGCGCACCGACCGTGGAAATCCTCCAGACCGGTGGCAAGGGCTTCTACAGCTTCCTGATGCATTGCGACACCGCACCCTTCGACAACAACGACCTGCGCCTTGCGCTCAAATACGCCATCGACCGTCAGGAAATTCTCGATCGCGTGCTTGGTGGCTACGGAAAGCTCGGCAATGACTATCCGGTCAATGCCGCCTATGCGCTGGCGCCCGACGATATCGAGCAGCGCATGTTCGATCCTGACAAGGCCGCGTTCCATTTCAAGAAGTCCGGCCATTCCGGCGCAGTCGTCCTGCGCGCTGCCAATGCGGCTTTCCCGGGTGCCGTCGATGCCGCCGTGCTCTTCCAGGAAAGCGCCAAGAAGGCCGGTATCGCCATCGACGTCAAGCGCGAGCCGGATGATGGCTACTGGTCGAATGTCTGGAACGTCCAGCCGTTCTGCGCCTCCTACTGGGGCGGCCGTCCGACGCAGGATTCGCGTTACGCGACCTCTTATGTCTCGAACGCGGAATGGAACGATACGCGCTTCAAGCGCCCGGACTTCGACAAGATCATCCTGCAGGCACGCGCCGAACTCGACGACACCAAGCGCCGCGAACTCTACCGGACGGCGGCGCTGATGGTGCGCGACGAAGGCGGACTGATCCTGCCCGTCTTCAACGACTACCTCAACGCCTGCTCCAAGCAGGTGAAGGGCTATGTCCACGACATCGGCAACGACGTCTCGAACGGCTATGTCGCCAGCCGCGTGTGGTTCGACAGCTGAGCCAGCGCCGCATCGGCCTGACGGGGTGATCCATCCCGTCGGGTCAGTCGCCTCCCTTTGACCAAACGGATACTGCCCATGTCCCGCGCCTTCACCGTCATTGAAAACGAATGGATCACGCTTGCCGATGGCACGCGGCTCGCCGCCCGCATCTGGATGCCGGACGGCGCGGTCGATGATCCCGTGCCCGCCGTCTTCGAGTTCCTGCCCTACCGCAAGGGCGATGGCACGAGCCCGCGCGACGAATCCACCTATCCGGTCTTCGCCGCAGCCGGCATTGCCGGCGTGCGCGTCGACATCCGCGGCTCGGGTGAATCCGACGGCGTCATCGACGGCGAATACACGCCGCTCGAGCTGGCCAATGCGTGCGAGCTCATTGCATGGATTGCAGCACAGCCCTGGTCGAACGGCTCGGTCGGCATGATGGGCATCTCCTGGGGCGGGTTCAACTGCCTCCAGGTCGCCGCCCTCAAGCCGCCGGCGCTGAAGGCCGTCATTTCCATCGCCTCCACCGTCGATCGCTACAATGACGACATCCATTACAAGAACGGCACGCACCTTTCCGCCCAGCTGTCCTGGGCCGCGACGATGCTGGCCTACCAGTCGCGCTCGCCCGATCCGGCGATCGTCGGCGACCGCTGGCGCGACATGTGGCTGGAACGCCTCCAGAAGGAAGATTTCTTCATGGAGGAGTGGCTGCAGCACCAGCGCCGCGACGCCTTCTGGCAGCACGGTTCCATTTGTGAAGATTTCGATGGTTTCCCGCTGCCCGCGCTCGTCATTGCCGGCTGGGCGGACGGGTATCGCAACACGCCTTTGAAAGCAGTCGAAGGCCTTGGCGACAAGGCGAAGGCACTGATCGGCCCGTGGGTACACAAATATCCGCATTTCGCCTGGCCGAAGCCGCGCATGGATTTCCACGCAGAAGCCATCGCCTGGTGGAACCGCTGGCTGCGCGGCGAGGAAAACGGCATCGAAAAGACGCCGCAGGTCCGCGCCTATATCCAGGATGCGCCCAAGCCCGCGTTGCGGCGCGAATTCGACCCCGGCTTCTGGGCCGCAAAGGATAGCTGGGAGACGCCCGAAATGGCGACTTTCTATGTCGAGCAATACGGCACGCTTGCGCCCGGCATGCCGATAACGGGCGCGTCCGGCCATGACCGCTACCTGAAGTCCCCGCTCGATACCGGGATCATGGCGGGCGAGTGGTTCACACTGAAGCCTGATGCGGAAATGGCGCTCGACCAGCGGCTCGACGATGCCGGATCGCTTGTCATTGAAACGGCACCGCTTGCCGAAGCGCAGGATTTTCTCGGTCAGCCCGTGCTCAAGCTCGACATCTCGACGGAGGCGGAGATCGGCAACCTCTGCGCCCGCCTTGTCGATATTCATCCTGACGGTACGGCGACGCGCGTCACCTTCGGCGTGCTCAACCTTGCCCATCGCGATGGAAATGCAGAGCCCAAGGCGATGCCGAAGGGTGAGAAAACCCGCATCCGCCTCGTGCTGGACGCGATGGGCTACCGGTTCCGCCCCGGCCATCGCATTCGCCTGTCGCTCTCCACCGCCTACTGGCCCATGGTATTGCCGCCGCCGGTCGATGCGGGGGTGACCATCGACCTTGCCTCGCTCGGCCTTGCCCTGCCCAAGCTCGGCGAATTCAGGGTTATCGACATTCCCGAGCCTGAAAACACCGACCCCTTGCCGAAATACACCGAGCTTGCGCCCGGTGAAACCGCGCGCGGCGTGGAGCGCGACCTGACGAATGGCCTCACGGAGTACACAATCTACGAGGATACCGGTCTCCACGAGCATCCGGGCACGGGACTGGCGACACGGCAGGTGCGTGACGAGCTTTGGTCGATCGCCGAAAATGACCCCCTGTCGATGACTGGCACCTCCGTCTGGACCTGCGACATGCAGCGCCCCGGCTGGTCCGTGCGCACGATCTCGACCTCGTCCATCGCCTGCATCGCCACGGACTGGTTGATCTCCGCGAACGTGCGGGCCTTCGAGGGCGAGACGCAGATCTTCGAGAAGACCTTCGAGAAGAAAATCCCGCGCGATTTTATGTGAGCCAGATCATTTCCGGTGAATGCGAATTCACCGGAAATGGCTCTATCCATTTGTTTTCGCGGATTTTCCGACGAAGAAGCATTCCTGCTTTGACTGGAAATATTCTAGTGAAAATCGCGCGACTTGACGCGGATCTCGTCAATATGGCCATAGCCGTCGACGAGATTGCGCGGTTTGACGAGTTTCGGCATGTCGCGCCTGTCGGGCGAGGGACTGCCGTGATGAAACTCGTCACCCCGGCCATGCGGCAACGGGAAGGGTCCTTCACGCCGACCGACGCTGGCGAGCATGCCGGACAGGTCCGTGAGGTGCTGCGCCACGACATGCACCACCTCGCCTTCCCGCTGGACATAGCCCTTCACGCCCAGCATGGATGCCCCCATCACGACCTTGCGATAGGCGGCGAACACCTTCTTCCAGACGACGAGATTGGCGATGCCCATCTCGTCCTCGATCGTCACGAAGATCACGCCCTTTGCCGAGCCCGGCCGCTGGCGAACGAGAATGACGCCGGCTGTCTCGACCGGTTGCCGGTCGCGCAGATTGGCCGCGACATGACAGGAAACGATCTTTTGGCGCGCCAGATCTTCCCGCAGGAAGCTGACGGGATGCGCGCGCAGCGTCAGCCCGACATGGCCGTAATCCTCGACGACCTCATTGCCGGCGGTCATGGGGCGAAGGGCGACCTCGGGCTCGTCCAGCTCCGCGATGACCGCCTCCTCCCGTCGTGCCGCCGCCGCAAAGAGCGGCAAGGGTTCGTCGCGCAACGCGCGGATCGCCCAGAGCGCCTCGCGCCGGGCAAGGCCGAGCGACGGCCGGAAGGCATCCGCATCCGCCATTTCGATAAGGGCGGCAACCGGCAGGCCGGAGCGGCGCCACAGGTCGTCCACCGAGGCGAAGGGCTCATCGGCCCGCGCCTGGATGAGCCTGCCCGCCTCCGTGTTGTTCATGCCCTTGATCATCCGCAGCCCGAGCCGCACGGCAAAACGATCCGGGTCATCCGTGGGCTCCAGCGTGCAATCCCACCGGCTTTCGTTGACGCAGACCGGCAGCACCTTGACCCCATGCTGCTGGGCATCACGCACGATCTGTGCCGGGGCATAGAAACCCATCGGCTGCGAATTGAGCAGGGCCGCGCAGAAGACATCGGGGTGGTGGCATTTCATCCAGGCTGAGGCATAGGCGATGATCGCGAAACTGTAGGCATGGCTCTCGGGAAAGCCATAGGAGCCGAAGCCCTCAAGCTGCCGGCACATGCGTTCTGCGAACTCCAGCGGATAGTTGTTCTTCGTCATGCCGTCGATCAGCTCCTGACGGAACCTGTCGACACCTCCCGTATGCTTGAAGGTCGCCATGGCACGGCGCAGCTGGTCAGCGCGACCAGCCGAAAAACCGGCGCCGACAATCGCGACCTGCATGGCCTGTTCCTGAAACAGCGGTACACCCAGCGTCTTCTGGAGAACCTTCTTCAGGTCGGGATCGTCGGGATAATCCGGTTCTTCCAGTTTTTGCCGTCGCCGCAGATAGGGATGCACCATGTCTCCCTGAATGGGACCGGGCCGGACAATCGCTACCTGAATGACGATATCGTAGAACTCTTTGGGCCTGAGACGCGGAAGCATCGACATCTGCGCCCGGCTCTCGATCTGGAACGTGCCCAGCGTATCGGCCTTTGAAATCATCGCATAGGTCGGCTCGTCGTCCAGGTGGATATTCCAGAGCCCCTTCCTGATACCTTTGAAGGTCTCCAGGAAATCGAAAGCGCGGCGCATGCAGGTGAGCATGCCGAGCGCCAGCACATCCACCTTCATGAAGTTGAGACTTTCAATATCGTCCTTATCCCACTCGATGACCTGCCGATCGTCCATGGCGGCCGGCTCTATGGGAACGAGATCGTCGAGCCTGTCGCGCGTCAGCACGAAACCGCCGGGATGCTGTGAGAGATGACGCGGAACGCCGGTCAGTTGGCGGGAGAGCTCCACGAGGAGACGCATGCGCCGATCATCGACATTGAAACCGATATCCTCGATCTGCGCTTTCGGAATATCGTTCGACCAGCCCCAGACCTGCGAAGACAATGCTTTCAATACATCTTCCGGCATGCCGAGCGCGCGCCCGACATCCCGCATGGCGCCGCGCGAGCGATAGCGGATGACGGTTGCGCAAAGGGCGGAATGATCCAGCCCATAGGTCTGATAAACCCATTGAATGATCTCCTCGCGCCGTTCATGCTCGAAATCGACATCGATGTCAGGGGGCTCGCCGCGCTGTTCGGAAACAAAGCGTTCGAAGAGCAGGCCGTTCTTCGTTGGATCAATGGAAGTGATGCCCAACACGTAGCACACCGCGCTGTTGGCCGCGGACCCCCTGCCCTGGCAGAGAATGCCCATCTTGCGGGCCTGGCGGACGATGGAGTTCACCGTCAGGAAGTAAGGTGCATAGTTCATGCGCGCGATGAGGGACAGTTCGTGGTTCAGCTTGTCGCGCACTTCCTGCGGCACGCCCTGGGGATAACGCTCCGCAGCCCCCTCCCAAGTGTATTTCTCCAAAGCCTCCTGCGGCGTGTAATGCGCGTATTCTTTTTCCTCGGGATACTGATATTGCAGTTCGTCCAGCGAAAACCGGCAGCGGTTGACGATATCGAGCGTGCGCTGAAGCGCCTCCGGATAGCGGGCGAAAAGCCGGTGCATCTCCTCTGGCGGCTTGAGGTAGCGGTCGGCATGGCGCTCGCGCAGGAAACCCGCATTGTCGATGACCACATTGTGGCGGATGCAGGTGACGACGTCCTGCAACATGCGGCGGCCGGGCTCATGGTAGAGCACGTCATTGGTTACGACGGTGGGAACCCGATGCTGGGCGGCGAGATTGGAGAGCTGCCAGAGCCGTAGCTGGTCGTTCGGCCGCCGGCGCAGGGTCAGCGCCAGATAGCAGCGCCCCCGGAAGGTTTCGGCCAGTCGACGCAGATGAAAACCGGCCGTTTCATCGGCCTCGTCAGGCACGAGGACGGCCAGAAGCCCCTCGCTCCACGCCACCACGTCGCGCCAGTCGAGATGGCACTTGCCCTTGCCGGCCTTCTTCTTGCCGATGGTAAGCAGGCGGCAAAGCCGGGCATAGGCTTCCCGGTCCGTGGGATAGACGAGCAGGGACATGCCATCGACAAGGTCCAGCCGGCAGCCGACGACGAGACGGACCATGTTTCCATCGGCCGGCAGTTCCTTGACCGCGCGATGCGCCTGGACGATGCCGGCAAGACTGTTGCGGTCCACCACGGCCAAGGCTTCAATACCAAGCGCACTCGCCTGGGCGAACAATTCCGCGCAACTGCTCGCCCCGCGCAGGAAAGAGAAATGGGACGTGACCTGAAGCTCGGCGTAGCGCGGGTTCATGCGAAAATCCCGTGCAGGAACCAGCGGCCGAGGCCGCGCGCGGCCTGAACCTCATCGCCGGAACGAAACAGCCAGAAGCGTTCCCCCACGGCATCCTCGACCTGGAAATAATCCCGCACGGCCGCGCGTTCGCCGTCACACTTCCACCATTCGCCGAAGACACGCTCGGGGCCATCGGCACGCTGCACCAGCCGCCGCACGCCGCGCCAGGTGAAGGAGGCGGGCGGATGGTCCGGCAGGAGCGCCATCACCTCTATGGCTTCAGGACGGGCCAGCAGACGCGCCGGGCGCGGCCACTGCCCCTGCCATGTCGCACCGGCATCCGGCGCCAGCGGCGCGACACGCTGGAAGGACCGTTCCGGGACATCGCTCTCGACCGGCGCGATGCGGTAGAGGCGGGCGGCGCCGATGCGGTTGGCGATGACATCGACGAGGCCGGCAATATCCGCAGGCGCCTCCTCGATCAGCGAGGTCGCCGCCTGTTGCAGGACAAGCGGTTCGGCCAGTGTCGCGGAAAGCTCCATGACCTCGATGCCGAAGCCGGGCTCGATGGTCTCGATCCGGTCGCAGAGCAGCCGGGCAAGGCGTTTTTCATCGCGCACCGGACGCGCCGTGCCGATGCGGATCGCCTGCAGGGAATTGTCGACGCGGTGAAAGATGAGGTCGAGCCGGCGGGCGCCGAGGCCACGCTTTTCCAGGGCCTGACAAAGGTCATGGACCAGCGCCGTCGTGTAGCGCGCGATGGTTTCGGGCGCGCCGATCGGCTCGCCGAAGCCTTTTCGGGCGACAATCCGCTCCGGGTCGCGCAGCGGATCTACGGGCTCGCGAACAACCCCTTCCAACTGGTCCAGCCGGCGGCCAAGGAGAGGCCCGAAGCGCAGCACCAGCGGTGCGCGCGGCACGGCAAGCAGGTCGCCGATCGTCGAAAAGCCGAGCACATGCAGCCCCGCCACGATCTCGGGGGGAATGCGCAGCCCATGAATTGTCAGCGGCGAAACGCTTTCGACGGCGGCCCCCGGAGGGATGACGCGGACCGGATCGGCAAGGAAGCGGGCTGCTGCAAAGGCTGCGCCCCATGTATCGGCCACCGCGGCGCGAGCGATAATGCCGGAAGCGCCGAGGCGATTGACAAGGCCGCTCAGCATGAGCGCTTCTCCGCCGTGCAGATGGTCGGCGCCGGTCGTGTCGATGACGAGGCCATCCGGCGGATCGGGCGCGACGATGGGGGCATAGTGCTGGAGAGCCCAGAGCGAAAGCCGCTCGAGGGCTGCCGCATCGGCCGCAGGATCGGCCGGCAGGGTGAGGATGTCAGGCAGGAGCGCGTGGGCCTTGGTAAGCGGCATGCCGACACGCAGGCCCGCCTGCTCGGCCGGGCGGCTGACCGCCGTCACGACGCGGCGCGTGCCCTCGCGACCGACAAGCACAAGCCGGCTGTCAGGCAGAGGCGCTTCCGCGCCAAGCGCCCGCCGCAGCCGGTCGATCGGCCAGCCGGGGAGAAAAAGCGATACGACCCTCGGCATCGGATGCCTCCACTTCGAATTCCGCCGCCTCGCCCGCGCGGCATCGGGTAAGCTCCAGCAGCCATCGCGCCCGGCCGACGCCGGGCACCGGAAGCGGCACGGATGGCCGCACGGAAACCCGCCAGCGCGTCACCGCGGCCGATGGCAGGGTGAAGGCATCCGCCTCGGCACGGCTGCGAAAGCGGCGCACGGCAAGGCCGAGCGTGCCACCGGCTTCCGCCGCGAGTTGCAGGCGGCGCGATGCGGTCATGGACAGACGCGCGACTTCCGCCACCACAGCCCCAAGCCCGCCATGGCGCAGCCCCTCCTCGAAACAGAGAAGCAGGCTCTTCTCATCACCGGCTTCCACGTAAAGGACGCGCCCCGGGGCAAGCCCCGCCTGGGCAAGCGCCGGCGCAAACAGGTCGGGCCGGGTCAGGCACCAGAGCACCTGCCCCCGGGTTCGCGCGGCAATGCCCGCGGCAAAGAGCATGGCGGCCGCGCCCTGGACAGCATCGTTGCCGCCACCGCAGACTTCATGAAGGCTGGCAAGCGCAAGCCCGCCGCCAGGCAACCGCTCATCGATCTCCGGCACGCCGAAAGGCAGCACCGCCCGGTCGCGCTCCGCCCGGCCATCGAACTGGCGGATACGGTCGCGCAGGCCGGCGACGACAGCGCGGGCGGCGGCGGAGGACATCGATACAAAACTCCCTGGCTCGGACGACATGTTCTTTATTTGTTCTCAATTCCGGAAAGAGTCAATCGTCGTTCCCAGTGGGAAAGATCACAGTTTGAATCATCGGTGGGAACCAACTTGCCCGGCGGAAGTTTCCCCTCACGCCATTCCAACAATCCAGGAGACACATCCATGGCTGACGAAAAGAGCACCGGAAAGCGCACGCTCGGCGTCGTTGAAGGTATCGACAGCATTTCAGAGGAAGCCCGCACTGCTGCAGCCGAGGCGGACATCAGCGCACAGATCGAGGCCCTGAAGACGGAAATCAGCCGCATGAAGGAATCGGTCGGCCTGATTGCGGAAGGAACCGGTCAGCTTGCCGTCGCCAAGGCAGAATCGCTGCGTGAAGATCTGCGCCAGACGATCCAGGCCAATCCCCTCGCCACCCTCGCCGGTGCGGCCTTCATCGGTTACCTGTTTGGCCTGCGGCACCGCTGAGTTTTTCGCAAGCCACACCAAAAAGCCCGGCAATGCCGGGCTTTTCCGTATCGACGACCGCTGTTCTTAGAACCAGCGCTGGCGGCGGGGCTCGCTTTCATAGGAGCCGAGCAGATAACCGATAAGGACGCCGGCAAGTCCAGCCGTCAGAACCACGGTGGAGACAGCAGCCGGATGCTCGCGTGCGGTCTGGGCAACAGCAGCACCTTCATTACGCACATAGCGGGTAGCCGAGCGCACGGCAGGACGCGCAGCGTCTACAGCCTCGCCTGCACGCTCACGGACCGCTTCGTAAGCCTCGGCGCCACGCTCCCCAAGATCCTTCTGGAGGGCTGCGATTTCTTCACGAAGAGCGGAAATCTGGGATTGAACGTCATTGCTTGCCATTACGGTCTCCTTCTTAGCAATGAGACACGAACGGTTGGCGCGTAACTTGGTTCCAGGGCTGCGGCAGAATTACAGGTCAGCTCGCCTGCCGGCGGCCGTCGCGGCGGATCTGCGAGGGCGTGTCGCCGAAGGCGGCGCGAAAACGGCGCGTGAAATGCGACAGGCTCTCGAAACCGGTTTCAAGCGCGACTTCGATCAGCGGCTTGTTGCTGCGCATCACCATGTTCAGCGCCGCCGCCATGCGGATCTTCATGTAGACCGCGCTTGGCGAGGCCCCCATATCGCTCTCGAAGAGGCGTTCGAGCTGGCGGCGGGAAACATTCGTCATGTTGGCGATGCTGTCGATGGAAAGCAGATCCTCGGTATGCTGCTCCATCATCATGATGGCGAGATGGACCCGGCGATCGCGGGCCTCCAGGCCGAGCGGGTTGCGCGGCTGGATATCCGTCGCATCACGCCGATGGCGGATCTGCAGGATTTCCAGCGCATTGCGCTCCGCCGCCTCACCGACATGGTGGCGCACCAGCGTTGCCGCGAGATCCGCGACGCTGCTGCCGCCGGCACAGGTCGCGACCTTGCCGTCAAACCGGAAAATCTGCTCGGATGTCGCCTCGATATCGGGATAGCGCGCGCGGAAATCGCGGTGATGCAGCCAGCTCACACAGGCCGTGTGGCCCTTGAGCAGGCCGGCCTCGGCCAGGATGAAGCTGCCCGTACACAGGCCGATCAGCCCGACGCCCGCCTTGGCGGCCTTGCGCAGATAGTCCCGGGCATAACTGTCGATCGGCTCCTCGACCGAGAGAAGGCCACCGACGACGGCGATGT
This sequence comes from Shinella oryzae, assembly GCF_023038235.1. Classification (NCBI taxonomy): domain Bacteria; kingdom Pseudomonadati; phylum Pseudomonadota; class Alphaproteobacteria; order Hyphomicrobiales; family Rhizobiaceae; genus Shinella; species Shinella oryzae. Next base: position 281,034 of record NZ_CP081988.1, read on the forward strand.
AGTCGAAACAGGAGGGGTCGGCAAAGGGCGCGGTCGGCGCGACCTGGATACCGCTGGAGGAGGAGATGAAATTGCGCGTGCTGCTGATCACGTCCCAATCGCAGTTGACGCGGCGCGAGCGATCCTCGCTGTCGCTGGCAAGCCTGAGCGTATCGACGAACAAGGCAAAAGCCGACAGGGTGAAACTCTTGGACAGGATAAAGCCGACGCGCAGCGCCTTCGGCGCCGATACGCCGTGCATCTCTTTCGATGTCCGAACCCCTACGCCCATCCATATCTCCTATTGTGCCTGCCACTATGGCCGCCAATCGGCCCTTCTGGCAAGAGGCTCATCGCATTCAGCTGCCGTCGGCCAATTCTCGGCATGCAATCAACCGCGCTCCTTGACCGTCTCCATCGCCACATTCGTCGACGTGCTCGCGACGTAGGGAAGATTGGAGATACGCTCGCCCAGCACCAGGCGGTATTTCTTGATGTCGCGCGTGCGGATCTTCAGAAGATAATCGAAACGCCCCGCGATCATATGGCATTCCTCGACCTCCCGGATCTTCTTGACCGCCGCATTGAAGCTCATCAACGCCTCTTCCTGCGTATTCGTCAGCTTCACCTCGGCGAAAGCGATATGATCCAGGTTCATCTTGGCGGGATTGAGGATCGCCTTGAAGCCCTGGATGAAGCCATCGGCGATCAGCCGCTTGAACCGGTTCTGGCACGGCGTCTTGGAAAGACCGACCTTTTCGGCAAGTTCGGCCACCGGAATGCGGCCGTTTTGTGCGAGCTCCTCGAGGATTTTCCGGTCGAAGGAATCCAGCGGACTATCAGCATTGACTATTTCAGGCAAAGAAACCTCCAAAATTGGAAAAATAGAACCAGATGGCCTAATTTTCAGCAATATGAGGTCAATTCGCTTTCGTGCGCAATGGTATTGTTTCGATGTCTTTCCGTGCAGGCATCGAACAGCTTCCGACAGGTCCTTCCATGCAGAACTCTCCAGCCGCTTCCGCTTCCCCCTCCGGCGAAGTCTTTCCACCCTTTTCGCACTTCGCGCCGCCCATTCGCGAGCAAAGCGAATTGCGTCGGGCGATCACCGCAGCCTATCGCCGGCCTGAGACCGAGTGCCTGCCGCCGCTCGTGGCCGCCGCGCGTGTTTCCGAACGCCAGCGCTATGACATCCGCAGCACCGCCCGCACGCTGATCGAGGCGCTGCGCGCCAAGCACAAGGGCACGGGCGTCGAGGGGCTGGTGCAGGAATATTCGCTGTCGAGCCAGGAAGGCGTAGCGCTGATGTGCCTTGCCGAGGCGTTGCTGCGCATTCCCGATACGGACACGCGGGATGCGCTGATCCGCGACAAGATCGCCGAAGGGGACTGGACCTCCCATATCGGCGGCGGCAAGTCGATGTTCGTCAACGCGGCGACCTGGGGCCTCGTCGTCACCGGCAAGCTTACCTCCACGGTGAACGACCGCGGCCTGTCCGCCGCCCTCACCCGGCTTATCGCGCGCGCCGGCGAACCGGTCATCCGCCGCGGCGTCGACATGGCCATGCGCATGATGGGCGAGCAGTTCGTCACCGGCGAGACCATCGAGGAAGCGCTGAAGCGCTCCAAGCCGCTCGAGGCGCGCGGCTTCCGCTATTCCTACGACATGCTGGGCGAGGCCGCGACCACCGCCGCGGACGCCGAGCGCTACTACCGCGATTACGAGAAGGCCATCCATGCCATCGGCAAGGCCTCCGGCGGACGCGGCATCTATGACGGTCCCGGCATCTCCATCAAGCTATCGGCGCTGCACCCGCGCTACGTGCGTGCCCAGGCCGAGCGCGTCATGAGCGAGCTCTTGCCCAAGGTGAAGGCGCTCGCCGCCATCGCCAAGAGCTACGACATCGGCCTCAACATCGACGCCGAGGAAGCAGACCGCCTGGAACTGTCGCTCGATCTGCTCGAAAGCCTGTGCCTGGATGCGGACCTCAAGGGCTGGAACGGCCTGGGCTTCGTGGTGCAGGCCTATGGCAAGCGATGCCCCTTCGTGCTCGATTACATCATCGACCTCGCCCGCCGCGCCGGCCGTCGCATCATGGTGCGCCTCGTCAAGGGCGCCTATTGGGATGCCGAGATCAAGCGCGCACAGCTCGAGGGCCTCGAGGGTTTCCCGGTCTATACGCGCAAGATCTACACGGACGTCGCCTACGTCGCCTGCGCCCGCAAGCTGCTGGCAGCGCCGGACGCCGTCTTCCCGCAGTTCGCCACGCACAATGCGCAGAGCCTCGCCACCATCTACCAGCTCGCCGGCCCGGATTTTTCCGTCGGCAAGTACGAGTTCCAGTGCCTGCACGGCATGGGCGAGCCGCTCTATGACGAGGTGGTCGGAAAGGACAAGCTGGACCGCCCCTGCCGCATCTATGCGCCGGTCGGCACCCATGAGACGCTGCTTGCCTATCTCGTGCGCCGCCTGCTCGAAAACGGCGCCAACTCTTCCTTCGTCAACCGCATCTCCGATCCGAAGGTTTCGGTGGAATCGCTGATTGCTGATCCCGTCGATATCGTCGCGGCGATGCCGGTGGTCGGTGCACCGCATGACCAGATCGCCCTGCCCGACGCCCTGTTCGGCAAGGCCCGCGCAAATTCGAAGGGGCTCGACCTTTCCAACGAGACGACACTTGCGGAGCTTGCCGGCGAACTCGCGGGAACCGCAGCACAATCGTGGCATGCCGCACCGCTGCTGGCCGACGGCGCCAGCGACGGCGAAACGAGCGACGTGCTGAACCCGGCGGATCATCGCGACGTGGTCGGCCGTGTCACCGAAATCCGGCCGGAGGATGCGGAACGCATCGTTGGCGTCGCGGCGGACAATGTCGCCGCCTGGTCCGGCGTTTCGCCGGCCGAGCGTGCCGCCTGCCTGGACCGTGCGGCTGACATCATGGAGGCCCGTATCGAACCGCTAATGGGCATCATCATGCGCGAAGCCGGAAAGTCGGCGGCGAACGCCATCGGCGAGGTGCGCGAGGCGGTCGATTTCCTGCGCTATTATGCCGAGCAGGCGCGCCGTACGCTGGGCCCGTCACATCTGCCGCTCGGCCCCGTCGTCTGCATCAGCCCGTGGAACTTCCCGCTCGCCATTTTCACCGGGCAGGTTGCGGCCGCCCTGGTGGCGGGCAACGCGGTTCTCGCCAAGCCGGCCGAGGAAACGCCGATCATCGCGCATGAAAGCGTGAAGATCCTGCACGAGGCCGGTGTCCCCGTCGGCGCGCTGCAATTCGTGCCCGGCGCAGGCCGCGTCGGCGCAGCCCTTGTCGGTGCGGCGAAGACGGCCGGCGTCATGTTCACCGGTTCGACCGAAGTCGCCCGCCTCATCCAGGCGCAGCTTGCCGAACGTCTCTCGGCCGGCGGCAAGCCGATCCCGCTGATCGCCGAAACCGGCGGCCAGAACGGCATGATCGTCGATTCCTCGGCACTTGCCGAACAGGTCGTCGGCGATGTCATCGCATCGGCCTTCGACAGCGCCGGCCAGCGCTGCTCGGCGCTCCGGGTGCTCTGCCTTCAGGACGATGTTGCGGACCGCACGCTGACCATGCTGAAGGGCGCGCTCAACGAACTGACGCTTGGGCGCACCGACTGCCTCAATGTCGATATCGGCCCCGTCATCACGGCCGAGGCCCGCGACGGCATCGTCAAGCACATCGAGCATATGCGCAGCCTCGGCAACAAGGTGGAGCAGCAACCGCTGCCGGCCGGCACGGAAAACGGCACCTTCGTCGCGCCGACCATCATCGAGCTGAAAACGCTTGCCGATCTCAAACGCGAAGTGTTCGGCCCGGTCCTGCATGTCATCCGCTTCCGGCGCGCCGATCTCGACCGGCTGATCGACGATATCAACGCCTCCGGCTACGGCCTGACGTTCGGCCTGCACACGCGCCTCGACGAGACGATCGCGCATGTCACGAGCCGCATCAAGGTCGGCAACGTCTACGTCAACCGCAACATCATCGGCGCGGTGGTCGGCGTGCAGCCCTTCGGCGGGCGCGGCTTGTCCGGCACCGGCCCCAAGGCCGGCGGTCCGCTCTATATCGGCCGCCTCGTGCAGAAGGCCCCCGTGCCGCCGCAGCAGGATTCGGTGCATACCGATCCGGCGCTCAGGGATTTCATCACCTGGCTCGACCGCGAGGGCAAGACCGACGAGGGCGAGACGGCCCGCAGCTTCGCCAACCGCTCCGCGCTCGGCCTTGAGCGGGAACTGACCGGGCCCGTCGGTGAACGCAACATCTATGCGCTGCATCCGCGCGGCCGCGTGCTGCTCGTTCCGAAGACCGAAACCGGCCTTTTGCGTCAGGTGGCCGCCGCACTGGCGACGGGCAACCAGATCGTCATCGATCATGTCGAGGCCCTGAAAACCGCCATCGCGGACCTGCCGGCCGCCGTTGCCGCCCGCCTGTCGTGGTCGACGGACTGGACGAAGGACGGCCCGTTTGCCGGTGCGCTGGTGGAAGGAGACGCGGCGGACATTCAGCGCGCCAATGCGCGCATTGCCGGCCTGCCCGGCCCGCTCGTGCTCGTACAGGCCGCGACGACCGACGAACTCGTTGCTGATCCCGAGGCCTACTGCCTCAACTGGCTGCTGGAGGAAGTCTCCACCTCCATCAACACCGCCGCTGCCGGCGGCAATGCCAGCCTGATGGCCATCGGCTGACGCTGTAGTGGTACGGCCCGCGAAAAGCGCGCCGTACCTTCCTGTCTTTACGCCCGCCGCTGCTCGCGGATATGCGTGCCGAAGGAAACGCCGACCAGCAGCAGGCAGAAGCCGAGCGCCAACGGCGCGTAGAACGCTTCTTCCTGCAGCACGGCATTCGCGCAGATCGTAACGACGGCGACGAAGGCGAAGAGGAAATCGGCCTCCCCCGTCTCCGACAGCCGGCGACCGGCGGCGACGACTATACCGGCCAGGAAGCCGAAGAAGGCGAGGCTGCCGATCCCCATCTGCGAGAGCATCACGCCCACCGCGCTTTCGACGGGAACCGCCGAGATGCCCTCCCCCTGCGCACGGTCCCAGTCGAGATTGGCGCCGTCGCTTGAGAGATTGCCGCCAATGCCGAGCCCCTGCCCAAGCGGGTTTCCCAGAAAATCGCGGACGCCCGCAAAGAACCCGAGCACATGGTAATCTCCATGGCGCGCACCATAGACGGTGGCGGCGAGCGTCCACACTGTGGCAAGCGAAAGGACCATGGCGAGCGTCAGGCGGAGGCTGGACGCCCGCCAGAGAAAGCGGCTTGTCAGCGCCACGCATAGCAGGAAGGCTGCCCCCTTGGAGCCGATCAGCAAGAGAAGCGGGAAGGCGGCAAGCGGCAGCGCGCGATGCCCCCGGAAAAGCAGCCAGGCGGACGAGAGGCTGAGAGCATAGGCATAGCTGATCGGATGGAAATTCGGCCCGGCATTGCGGAAGATTCGCGGCAGCGCATCGCCAAACAGGGCGGTGTTGAAGAAGGTTGCCGTCATGGTGTCTTCCAGCCCCCGCAGCACGAAACCCGTCTCCCGCAGGGTCTTCTCCCAGACGCCCGCCTCGATCTGTGCCTTGAGGCCGCGCTGGACATAGAGATCGCCATGGAAAAGCCCGAGGAAATCCATTCGAAAGACCTGCTCGAGGTAGCCGTAGGCCATCGCGACGATGCAAAGGCAGATCATCGGCAACCGCAGGTCCACGCGGTAGAGCGTGGCGGCAACGAGCGCGATGTGAAAGCAGGCGATCGGCGTGATCGTGTTGCGGAAGTAGACGATCGCATCCCGCGCCTCGCCACGGACCGCGCCGAGCAAAAGATAAAGCAAGATCACAAGGCAGAGAACGAGGGTCATGACCAGCCATGGCCGCAGCCCCGGCACTGAACGAACCCGGGACGAGAACGCCGCCAGCACAAAGAGGCCGAAGCCTGTCATCAGAATGACGAAGTTGGCGCCGCGCAATGCATCGAACGTGCCATCTTCAGGCACGAACGGGGTGAACCACGCGACGACGAGATTTTGAAACAGGAACGCGCAGGCGATGACCGCCGGCAGCGCCGGCGGCACGGCAATGGCAAGAACGGCCGTCAGGAGACCCGTGGCGACGACGCCGAAGGGCGTCCACACGGCGAAGGACGCCACTGCGACGATGATCGTCATGAGGGCCAGGAAGAGATGAAAGGCGCCGTCGGCCGGCTCGACGGCCGGCCCGATCGCATAAGGCTGAAGAGAGGCCGGAGCCGCGATTTCAACCTTCGCCATCAGATCGGTCTTTGGTGGCGGGATCATCATCGACGGCGACGATAAGGGTCGCACTTCGTTTCATGTCATCGTCTCGAAGTTTGTGGCGCAGCTGGTCTCGCATCCGTGCACCGGCATCCGCCGGAGTGAAGGTGAACAGCATCAGATCGGCGGAGGCGAAAAAAGCCGTTTCCCATCCATGAAAATCAAGCGGCGGCACGAGCAACAGGATGAAATCGAAGCCGTCGGCGAGATGATCCTCAAGCACGAAGGGCATGCCGTCCGTGCCCGGGGCAAGCGGCCGCACGATGGTCGGCAGGCCGCTTGCCCCGTTGACGGATACCCCGGCCATGACCGAACCGGAGCGTCCGTGTTTCACGAACTCGACGATGAGGACCTTCTGGCCCGCTTGCTGCAGCCCAAGACCGATCATCGCGCCTGTCAGTTGCGCTTCAGACGGACTGTTCACGGAGGAGACCAGCAGCGTGTAGGGCGCCGGATGTTCTTCGAGACGAGCGACGATACGCCGGATGAGCTGGAGCGTGCTTCTGGAAAAGACGGCTCCGGCGGGCTGTAGAAGCCGCCGCCTCATGGCGCGGATGCGGGCGGGGATACTCGATCCCGGCAAACCCGGAAGTTCATAGCGGCCGAGATGGACGGGTACGGCCTGGCTGCCTGAGAGCGATCGGTGCGGGCGCATATCCATCGGCTTGTCTTCGGCGCGGCCCGACGGGACGGATCCGCCTGTCACGGCAAGCCCGCACCCCGCAAGGAAGCCGATGGCGGCGCTGACCGGCAGGATAAGCGCGGGTGTGGGCCAGGACGGCTGGACGGGCGGCGACGCAACGCCGATCACCCGTGCCTCGGAAAGCTGGAGACCCCGCATCTGCGTGGTCTCCTCCGTCCGTTTCAGCACATCGTCCAGCACTGTGCGGGCCGCCTCTGCCTTCGCTTCCAGCCGGCGCAGTTCCACGCGCGCCGCATCGGCCGCCTGCGACTTCGCGCGCATCTCGACGAGCTTGGTTTCAAGAACCCGGACGGCCTCGTCGGCCAGGTCCTGCTTCGCCTTCAGCTCGCGCGTGATGCGCCCGGCTTCGGCGGTCATCAGCGCCTTGGTCCGCGACAGTTCCGAACGAAGGCGGCGCACGGTCGGGTGATGCGGCTGATAGACCGTATCGGCATTGGCGATGGCCGCGGCGCGCTGGTTGTAATCGGCGCGAAGCCCGTCAAGGGCCACCGATGTGACGATTTCCGAAAGCCCTGCCGCGCCCGGCTGCGCCCGCTCAGCCGCGACCGCCTGTTCGTAGCGCCCCCGCGCGGCATCCGCCTTGGCCCGCGCGTCGATCACCTGCGTGGTGAGCTGATCGATCTGCGATTGCAGCGTGCCGCCGGCCGCGGGATCGAGAAGCTCGTGCCGAACCTTGAAATCGGCCACGGCACGCTCCGCTTCTGCGACATTGCGCTGGAGGTTGGAAAGCCTTCCTTGCAGGCGTGCATTGACGTCGTCATTGGCGTTCTCGCGCTCGCCGGCAAGGCCCGCGGTGTAACGTGCCACGATCGCATTGGCGATTGCGGCTGCCTTCTGCGCGGAGCGGGACTTGAAACCGACCTTGATCACATAGGTCAATCCTGCGCGTTCCACGGACACGCGCTTTTCGAAGCGGCGGAAAATGGCATCCCGTTCCCGGCCGCCTGCCCCCGTCAGGAAGGAGAGGATGCCGGGATCTGAGAATTCCGGATCCTGCGCGATGCGCTGGCTTTCGAACACACGCATCAGCAGATCCCGCGACTCAATGACGAAGACCTGGCTTGCGACGGCTGCGCTGTCAGCGCCGATACCGGGCAGGACCGTCTCGAACTGGGTGGAGCGCGCATCCCGCGGATCGACGAGCAGGGACGCCGTCGCCGTATAGGTCGGCGTCGTGACGGCAAGATAAAGCAGCGCCAGCGAAAGAGCGGCGCCGACACAGAACAACACCCGCCAGCGCCCGCGCCAAAGGCGTGCCCAGAGGTCTCCGACGTCGAACAATGGCGGAAGAAAACTCCCGGCCGATGCAAGTGCAGTCATCCCTGCCGTCCATGTGAACCGAGGCGAGCATAAGCCGCGCCGTCAACCACTACCCAAGGTTACTGTAACCGCAGAAAGTAACCATACGGTGTATATTTCAAACCATCACCCGCGGGTTGTGTTATTTCCAAACACTCGCATTAGGGGATTTTCCCAAGGCCTACAACCGAAGGAGAGACGATGAGCCAGCGCCCGATGCTTTCCCTCCATGTGCTCGCCGGCAAGGGCGTGGCCGCAGGCGTGGTGAAGCTCGCGAGCGCCGCCCTCACCTTCACGGTTTTCGTCGTTGTCGCCGCCACGATGGACGAGCGCCAGTTCGGCCTGTTCAGCACCGCCTATGCCGGCGCAAGCCTCGTCTCCTTTTTCTCGCTCGCCGGCCAGCATGCCGCCGTCCTGCGCTTCTGGCCGCAATATGCCGGAAGCCGCGACGAGGGCCGCGCCAACACAATGGTGGCTCTGTCCATCCGCATCACGGCAGCCGCCGTCGCCGTCGCGGCTCTCGTCGTTCTGGCGGCAAGCGCGCTTCCGCTCTCGCTTGGCCCCGAATGGCCGGCGATCACGGCGGCGACCGCCCTTCTTGCGGCGGCACTCGGCTGGTCGGAATTCAGCGCCTGTGCCATGCGTGCGAAAGGCGCCGTCGTGAGCAGCCTGCTGCCACGGGACGTCGTATGGCGCGTCCTGAGCATCTTCGTCTTTGTCATCGCCGGGCGCCTCGCGACGGACATGACCGCGGTCACCGCCCTCTGGCTTACCACCCTGCTGCTCATTGCCAGCGTCCTGCCCCAGACGGTGACATTGCTGCGTGACACGCTGCAGGCGCCGCAAACCCCTCTCAGCGCCGGAGAGGCCGCTGAATTCCGCGCCGTGTCTCTGGGCTTGTGGGGCGTCACCGCCCTGCCGCCGGCCCTTGGGCAGGCAAGCACGCTCGTCGTCGCAGCGTTGCTCGGCCCGGAAACGGCAGGCGCGGTCTTCGTGGCCGATCGCATCACGCGCCTTGCGGCACTTGCGCTGAACGGCATCAACCAGGCGGCCGCACCGCAGATCTCCGCCGCTTTCCATGCCGGCGACCGGGTCCATGTGCAGCGCATAACCGGCCTCGTCGCCATGACCGGCTTTGCCGCTGCACTCGCCGTGCTTGTGGCGCTCGTCGTCGCTGGCCGCCCGATACTGGCGCTCTTCGATCCCGCCTACGCCACCCCGGCCATGCACGGCGTGCTGGTCATTCTCGGGCTCGGCGTGCTCGTCGGTACCGCCTGCGGGCCGACGGAACTCACCATGCAGCTGACGGGTCTGCAACGCGAACTCTTTCGCACGCTCGTCGTCGCGAACGGCCTTGGGCTTGCGGCGACCTCCGCGCTTGCCCTCACCCACGGACCGACGGGTGCTGCGATCGGCATGGCCGGCACGACGGCGCTTTGGTGCCTCGCCGGCGCCGCCATCACCCGCCGCAGGATCGGGGTCGATCCCTCCATCCTCGGTTTCCTCTCAGGACGGCGGCACCTCGCCCTCCGCACAACCCAGAAAGGCCGGCCATGAAAATCCTCCAGGTTCAGACGCAGGCGGAAGCCGCCGGCGCGCAACGCATTTCCGATATGGTGGGCGAAGGGCTTCGAGCCCGCGGCCATGACGTCCGCACGGTCTTCCTGTATCGCAAGACCGACGTCTACGACCGCGATCCGCATGCCGACTTCATCCTCATGCACCCGCCGCGTGGCGTGCTTGAGCAGATGCTGGCGGTGCTCGGCCTCATCGACCACGTGCGCAAGATCAGGCCCGATGCCGTCGTGTCCTTCCAGCATTACGGCAATATCGCCGGAACGCTTGCCGCCCGGCTCTGCGGTGTAGGAGCCATCGTCGCCAACCAGAGCGGCGCACCCCAGGTTCACGGCCTGCGTGGCTTGCTCACGCAGGTCGACAAGCTCATGGGCATGGCCGGTATGTATCACGTCAACATCGTGAACTCCGCCTGGACCGAAGCACAGTTCGCCGCCTTTCCCGCGGCCTACCGCAAGCGCCTCAGACGCATCGATCACGGTGTGCCCGCGCCGGCGCGGCTGCCGGCCAGGAAGCGGGCGCGCGCGGCGTTCGGACTGCCAATTGGCGTTCCGCTCGCGATCTCGACCGGCCGGCTGGCGCCGTCGAAGAACCACACCGCCCTCGTGGGGGCGCTGGCGATGCTTCCGGACGTGCATCTTGCCATCGCCGGCACGGGTCCGGAGAAGGAAATGCTCCTCGCGCTTGCCGCGCGGCTCAACGTGCAAAACCGCCTCCATCTCGTCGGCGAACTCTCCCCTGATGGCATCCACGACTTTCTCGCGGCGGGCGATGTCTATGCCTTTTCATCGACGACGGAGACGTTTGGCCTTGCGGTCGTGGAAGCTGCCATCGCCGGGCTGCCGATCGTGTCGAGCGACCTGGACGTGCTGCGCGAGGTCCTGACCACAGCCGATGGACGCCCGGCTGCGCTGTTCGTGCCGCCGGATGCCGATGGAATCGCGGCCGGTCTTGCGCAGGTCTTCGCAAATCCCGCACTCGCTGCGACGCTTGCGAGGGCCGGGCGCCAGTTGCGGGAACAATATTCGCCCGCAGCCATGTGCGCAGCCTATGAAGCCCTGTTTTCGAACAACGGCTTTCGAACCGGCACGATCCCGTCGATCACCTCAAGCGGCCCGGAGCGGTTGAGCGTGTGAATGCGTGGATAGGGCCAATCCCCGTCGGCAACGATGGGGCGTGGCGGTGAAAGGTGAACGGTATCGCTGTCGAGTAAGAGCAGTTCCGACAATCCCAGCCCCCCGCCATAGCCAAGCGTGCCATCCTGAACCGGCAGGAATATCCGCCCCGCCCGGTCGCGCACGAAAGCGCCGCCCGGCCGCGCCCGCCGGCGATCGATCAGGATCGGGTTCAGCCGGTGCGGCCGCCAGGGTCCGGCAAGCGCCTCGGCCTCGAAAACCACGAGCGTATCGGACGTGCTGCCGAAGCCGTCCCTGTCCGTTGCGAAAAGCCACAGCCGTCCGTCGTGTGCGAGCAGGGTCGCGTCGGATATCTCGCCTTCGGCGAGAACAGCCTCCGCCCGCCAGCGATCCGGGAAAGCTTCGGCGCGGTAAAGGGTGAGCTTCCCGCTGGTGCTCGCCTCCGGCAGCATCCAGATCGCCCCGTCCCGGGTGAACACCTGGGGATAGGACAGGTGGTGCGGTTCTTCCAGAACCACACGGGCGGCCTGCGGAACGCCGGCCGCGTTGAACGGCACGACGGATATCACCGCCTTGCCGGCTGCATGCAGATAATCCTCGACGAAGAGGAAGGCGCGGTCCTGCCAATGGAAGACGAAGGGATCGGCATAAAAGCGATCTCCCGCATCCGCAAGGACGGTCCATCCAGTTCCGAGCCTGCCGGTATCGGCCACGCCGGGGCCGTCATGGAAGCGAAAGCCGACCCGCCAGTGCGCCTGCCGAAAGCGAAGCCGCCGCCAGGCCTCCCGGCCAAGGCGCGGCAGGGCGCTGGTCAGATAAGCAGGCAGAAACCGATGGTCTGCTTGGAGTGGGGCGATGGCTTCGAGCCGGTCGAGCCGGTCTGCTGCAAACGCCTCTACCGCCGACACCAGCGCCGTTATCGCCCGGGCAAGAACATCCTCCACCCCAAGCGACGTGGCTTCGAGCCGGTCGATCATCGGCCAGGCCCTGCTGACGACCTGCGCGCCATCGCGCACCACGTCCAGCACCGGTAGCCGCCCTGCGGCGACCAGCGCCGGGACGGCGCGAGCGTCGCATGCGCCATCGAATCGCAATGCGAGGGTTGGCACGTCCCGCACCGGTGCATGTCCGGCAAGATCGACGCGCAGGTTCGCCGCGACATGCGGAGCGCCGGACATAGGCGGTTCGATCTGTGATGCCAGCGCCCGCGCGCGTCGGCGGAAAAGCCGGCGTTCGAGTGCGAGCGTACCGTTCGCCCAAGCCGGCCACCCGTCCGCGACGGCATCCAGGGCGACAGCCACCGCATGCCCAGCCGCCGCCAGGCGCTCGATCAGGACTTCATGCCAGTACTGCGCGCCGCGGGCCGGAACAATGACATCGATCGCAAGGCGCCGGTCGTTCATCAGGCGTCGAAGACCGCGAATTCCGTGAAGGCAAGATCACCCGGCCAGGGTGGGTTGGGCCCTTTCGCATATTTGGGTCCAACACCGGCAAAATAGCGCCCGGTCAGCCCCGGCACAGGTCCGCGGGCATCGACGACCGCGAAGAACAGCCCCTTGCGCGCGAGATGACGCCCGAGCGCATGGGCGCATCGGCTTAGATCCGCATGCGAGCGGCAGTAGATGACCTGGCTGCATGGAATGAGGCCGCGCACCACGCGTCGCGGCTTGAGAACGAAGGGGTAAGCATCGTCTCCGTCCAGACAGACGACCGAATCGCAGCCGAGGGCGGCATGGTCGAGCAGGAGGGTGCGGTCTTCTTCTGGCAGCCTGTCGAGTTCCGCGAGCCCCGGCCGTGCAATGATCGCGCGGATTGTACCCGTCGCCCGGCTGAGGAGCGGCACAAAGGCCTGCTGCCCCTCAGCAAAACGGCGGAACCGCAATGCCTCTGTCACCTTCAGCGTTACGGGCGCCGGGGTAATTGACAGAAAGGTGACATCCCGGCGGCGCATTGCCGTCATGATGAGCTTTCCCGCATAGGAGCGGAACTCCTCGTCCACCGCCCAGCTCGAGAGGTTGCAGCGAATGGCATCGCCGGGATGACGAAAGTACAAAGCCAGCAGCACGCCGACGACACGGCCTTCGCAATCCAAGAGATAGCCGCAGCGCGGCAGGTCCTGCACGGCGGGACGGCTGGACATGCGTTCAAGCGCCCCCTCCCAATGGCGCTGCGACCGCTCGGGAAATCCGCGCCGAAGGCAATCGATAACGCCTGGCCAATCCGCCTCTTCGATCGGGCGGCAGGCGAGACCTTCGGGAAGCGGACCCAACACGCTCATGCAGCCTCCGAGTCGATTCTTCGGTTGTGACGGTGTCATAAATACAACCAAAAGAGAATGTGCAAGTCAAATACACAACCGGAAGAATGCACATCAATCTCCACCCACTTGCCATGCCTTCGCCGATCGGGAAGGTTGGCCGCAATCAGACGCAGCATTCTCAGGAGCCGGCATGGCCGTTACCGACATCGCAACCCGCACCTACGATCATAATTTCCGGCTCGATCCGATCGTGCGCAGCCTGCTGGACACGGATTTCTACAAGCTCCTGATGCTCCAGATGATCCGCCGCCAGTATCCCGAGGTCCACGCCACCTTTTCGCTGATCAACCGGACGAAGAGCGTGCGGCTTGCCGACATCATCGACGAAGGCGAGCTTCGTGCGCAGCTCGATCACGCCCGTGAAATCCGCTTTACCAAGAAGGAGTTGATCTGGCTTGCCGGCAACAGCTTCTACGGCAAGGCGCGGATGTTCGGACCCGACTTCATCGCTTGGCTCGCCGATTTCCGCCTGCCCGAATACGACCTGCACAAGGTGGACGGCCAGTACGAGCTGCATTTCGACGGGCCGTGGACGCACACGACCATGTGGGAAATCCCGGCGCTCGCCATCATCAACGAGCTGAAGTCCCGCGCGGCCATGCGCGGGCGCGGCCGCTTCACGCTCGATGTCCTCTATGCCCGCGCCAAGGCGCGGCTGTGGGAAAAGGTGGAGCGGCTGGCGAAGCTGCCGGATCTCGTCATTTCCGACTTCGGCACACGGCGCAGGCATGGCTTTCTCTGGCAACGCTGGTGCGTGGAAGCCCTGAAGGAAGGGCTCGGCGATCGCTTCATCGGCACGTCGAACGTGCTTCTCGCCATGGATGCCGACCTCGAAGCGATCGGCACCAATGCACATGAATTGCCGATGGTCGCGGCCGCGCTGGCCGACGGCGACGAGGCGCTGGCGCGTGCCCCCTATCAGGTTCTGGAGGACTGGCGGCAGCATTACAACGGCAATCTCCTGATCGCCCTGCCCGACGCCTACGGCACCGCGGCCTTTCTCGCCAACGCGCCGGACTGGGTCGCGGACTGGACCGGTTTTCGCCCCGACAGCGCGCCGCCGATCGAAGGCGGCGAGCAGATCATCGACTGGTGGCGCGCCAGGGGGCGCGATCCGCGCAAGAAGCTGCTGATCTTCTCCGACGGCATGGATGTCGATACGATCGAGGAGACCTACCGGCATTTTCACGGGAAGGTGCGCATGAGCTTCGGCTGGGGCACCAATCTCACCAACGATTTCCGCGGCTGCGATCCGGACGGCGGAACCGGGCTCGACCCGATCTCCCTGGTCTGCAAGGTCACAAGCGCCGACGGCCGTCCCGCCGTCAAGCTTTCCGACAATCCCGCCAAGGCGACCGGCGACCCGGCCGAGATCGAGCGCTACCGCCGCGTCTTCGGCATCGACCGCCAGACTGCGCGGCCAGTCGAGGTCTAGCCCGCCGCGCCGGAAGCGCCACTACGGCCGGCCGCCTGCACCGCGCGGAACGCTTGACGCGTCTACCGGGAACGTCCCGCCGTTTGAATTACCTTTCCGTGAAAAAAGTGCAGGCAAGCGGATTTGCCGGTTTACAATAGTAATACAATATGATGTTTTATCGACGCTGCTGAGGAGCAGCTTTGTTTGGGAGGAAATCATGAAGTTCAAATTCGCACTCGCAGGTGCCACGATTCTGGCTGCATCGGTCTTCAGCGCGGCTTCCGCGTCGGCGATGACCGTGGGCTTTTCGCAGATCGGTTCCGAATCGGGCTGGCGCGCCGCAGAAACCACACTGACCAAGCAGCAGGCTGAAAAGCGCGGCATCGACCTCAAGTTCGCCGATGCCCAGCAGAAGCAGGAAAATCAGATCAAGGCGCTGCGCTCGTTCATCGCGCAGGGCGTCGATGCCATCCTGGTCGCGCCTGTCGTCGCCACCGGCTGGGATGAAGTGCTGCAGGAAGCCAAGGACGCAAACATCCCGGTCGTTCTGCTCGACCGCACCATCGACGCGCCGAAGGAACTCTACCTGACCGCCGTCACGTCCGACCTCGTGCATGAAGGCAATGTCGCCGGCAAGTGGCTGGTCGACACGGTTGCCGGCAAGCCGTGCAACGTCGTCGAACTCCAGGGCACGACCGGCTCCTCGCCGGCCATCGACCGCAAGAAGGGCTTCGAAGAAGCGCTTGCTGGTAAGGACAACCTGAAGATCGTTCGCAGCCAGACCGGTGACTTCACCCGCACCAAGGGCAAGGAAGTCATGGAAAGCTTCCTGAAGGCCGAAGACGGCGGCAAGAACATCTGTGCAGTCTACGCGCACAATGACGACATGGCCGTCGGCGCCATCCAAGCGATCAAGGAAGCCGGCCTGAAGCCGGGCACCGATATCCTCGTCGTATCGATCGACGCGGTTCCGGATATCTTCCAGGCCATGGCCGCCGGCGAGGCGAACGCCACCGTCGAACTGACGCCGAACATGGCCGGCCCGGCCTTCGACGCGCTCGATGCCTTCATCAAGGACGGCAAGGAGCCGCCGAAGTGGATCCAGACGGAATCGAAGCTCTACACCCAGGCTGATGATCCGATGAAGGTCTACGAAGAAAAGAAGGGCCTCGGCTACTAATCCCTATCGGTCCTGTGCCCGGCCTCGAACGGCCGGGCGCACACCACCGCTTTGCCTGCCGACGCGCGTCTTGTCACGCTGCGGCCGGTTTCTGTCATACGGGTCGGGATCATGCAGTCGGTCAGTTCCTATGTTCTATCGGCGACGGGGATCGACAAGATCTTCCCGGGCGCCAGGGCGCTCAACGGCGTCGATTTCTCGCTCGCGCGCGGTGAGGTCCACGCCCTTCTGGGTGAAAACGGCGCCGGAAAATCCACGCTCATCAAGTGCCTGACAGGCGCCTACCGGCGCGATGGCGGTCGTATCCTGCTCGATGGCGCCGAGGTCGATCCGCATAACACGCTGGAAGCGCAAAAGCTCGGCATCGGCACGGTCTACCAGGAAGTGAACCTGCTGGCGAACCTCACGGTTGCCGAAAACCTCTTCCTTGGGCGTCAGCCGCGCCGCTTCGGGCTCGTCGACGCGCGCGCGATGAACAAGCAGGCCCGCGCCCTGCTTTCCGAATACGACCTCGACATCGATGTGACGGCGGAGCTTTCAGCCTTCTCCGTCGCCGTCCAGCAGGTCATTGCGATCGCCCGCGCCGTCGACCTCTCGGGCAAGGTGCTCATCCTCGACGAGCCGACGGCCAGCCTCGACACGCATGAAGTCGCGATGCTGTTTCGCATCGTGCGCCGCCTCAAGGAGCGCGGCCTCGGCATCATCTTCATCACGCACTTCCTCGAACAGGTCTACGAGATCTCGGACCGCATCACCGTTCTGCGCAACGGCCAGCTGGTCGGCACACGCGAGACCGCGGCGCTGCCGCGCCGCGAACTCATCGCCATGATGCTCGGCCGCGAACTCGTGCAGGAAGTCGGCGAAGCGAAGCACAGCGAGACGAAGGAGCCCGGCGAAGCGCGTTTCCGCTTCCGCAGCTTCGGTCGGAAGGGACATATCCAGCCCTTCGACCTGGACGTCGCCTCCGGTGAGGTCGTCGGCATTGCCGGCCTGCTCGGCTCCGGCCGCACGGAGACGGCGGAAATCCTGTTCGGCGCCGAACGCGCCGACAGCGGTACAGCGCAGGCCGATGGCCGCACGCTCGATCTTTCCTCACCGCGCGCGGCGATCCGCGAGAAGTTCGGCTTCTGCCCCGAGGATCGCAAGGTCGATGGCATCGTCGGCGACCTCTCGGTGCGCGAGAACATCGTGCTGGCTTTGCAGGCGCGGCGCGGCTGGGCACGGCCGATCAGCCGAAGCGAGCAGGACAGGCTGGCCGATCACTACATCAAGGCACTCGACATCCGCACGAGCGACCGTGAGAAGCCGATCCGGCTTCTGTCCGGCGGCAACCAGCAGAAGGCCATCCTGGCCCGCTGGCTGGCGACCAATCCGGAATTCCTGATCCTGGACGAGCCGACGCGCGGCATCGATGTCGGCGCCCATGCGGAAATCATCCGCCTTATCGAGACCCTCTGCGAGAATGGCATGTCGCTGATCGTCATATCCTCCGAACTGGAAGAGCTGGTCGCCTATTCGAGCCGCGTCCTCGTGCTGCGAGACCGGGCACATGTGGCCGAGCTGACGGGTGAAGAGGTCACCACGAACGCCATCATCGAGGCGATCGCCTCCGCGCATGAAGGGAGGCCGGCATGACGGGCACGCTCAAAGCCTATGCCGTCAGGCTGTTTCCGCAGGTCGCAGCGCTCGCCATCATCCTGTTCATGGTGTCGCTCGCCTTCCCGGGCTTCTTCAAGCTGTCGTTCCAGAACGACCGCCTCTACGGCAGCCTCATCGATATCCTGAACCGCGGCGCACCCGTCGCGCTGCTGGCCATCGGCATGACCGTGGTGATCGCGACAAAGGGCATCGACCTGTCCGTGGGCGCGGTCATGGCGATCTGCGGCGCGGTCGCGGCCGCCTCCATCACCGCCGGCCATTCGCTGGCCTTCACCCTTGTCGTAACGATCTCGACAGGCATCCTGTGCGGCCTGTGGAACGGCGTGCTCGTCGCGGTGCTCGATATCCAGCCCATTATCGCGACGCTGGTGCTCATGGTGGCGGGACGCGGCATCGCGCAGCTCATCACCGAAGGCGCGATCCTCACCTTCAATCATCCGGGCCTGATCTTCATCGGCAGCGGCTCGCTGTTGGGCCTGCCGATGCCTGTCGTCATCTGGCTGGGCTTCGGGCTGATCGTCGCGCTGCTCGTCCGGCGAACGGCGCTCGGCATGCTGATCGAGGCCGTCGGCGTCAACCGCCGCGCCTCGCGCCTGTCCGGTGTCTCTACCGGTGTCCTGCTCATCGCCGCCTACATGCTCTCCGGTTTGTGCGCCGCCCTCGCCGGCATCATCGCCGCCGCGGATATTCGCGGCGCGGACGCCAACAATGCAGGCCTGTGGCTCGAACTCGACGCCATTCTCGCCGTGGTCGTCGGCGGCACATCCCTGCTCGGGGGTCGGTTCAGCATCGCCGCCTCGCTGCTCGGCGCGATGATCATCCAGTCGATCAACACCGGCATCCTGCTCTCGGGCTTTCCGCCGGAATTCAACCTCATCATCAAGGCGGCGATCATCGTGCTGATCCTGGTCATCCAGTCCCCGCGCGCACAATCGGCCTTCATCTGGCTGTCGCGCGCCCGCGCCACCGAGCCCACGAAGGGGCAGGAGGCGAAATGAACCCGCGTTACCTTCCGCTCACCGCGACCGTCGCGATCTTCCTCATCGCCTATGCCGTCTGCATCGCACAGTACCCCAACATGCTGTCGACCCGGGTGATCGGCAACCTGCTGACGGACAACGCCTTCCTCGGCATAGCGGCCGTCGGCATGACCTTCGTCATCCTGTCCGGTGGCATCGACCTGTCGATCGGCGCGGTGATCGCGTTCACCGGCGTCTTCCTCGCCGTGCTGCTGCAATCGACCGCGATCCACCCGCTCGTTGCCTTCGCCCTGGCGCTGATCATCACCACCGCCTTCGGCGCGATCATGGGCGCGATCATCCATCATCTGGAAATGCCGCCATTCATCGTCACGCTGGCGGGCATGTTTCTCGCCCGCGGCATGGCCTTCGTGCTTTCCATCGATTCCATCCCGATCAAGCACCCGTTCTACACGACGCTGAAGAGCTTCTATTATGTGCTTCCCGGTGGCGGGCGCCTGACACTGATCGGCGGGCTGATGCTCGTGGTTTTCCTCATCGGCATTCTGATCGCCCACCGCACCCGCTTCGGCGCCGACGTCTATGCGCTCGGCGGCGGTACAGCCACGGCACGGCTCATGGGTGTGCCGATCGGCCGTACGACCATCCTGATCTACGCTCTGTCGGGGTTTCTCGCCGGCCTGTCGGGCATCGTCTTCTCGCTCTACACGTCGGCCGGCTATTCGCTGGCGACCGTCGGCGTGGAGCTAGACGCCATCGCGGCCGTGGTCATCGGCGGCACGCTGCTGACGGGCGGCTCTGGTTTCGTCGCAGGCACGCTGATCGGCATCCTCATACAGGGGCTGATCCAGACCTACATCACCTTCGACGGCTCGCTTTCGAGCTGGTGGACCAAGATCCTCATCGGCCTGCTGCTCTTCGCATTCATCCTGCTGCAGAAGGCCCTGATCCTCCTGTCCGACCGAAAGAGACGCCATGCCTGACGTCAAACAAAAGGCGGCGGCTGTTGCGCAGGGCTACCCCGAAAGAAGGGGATAGCACATGGTCCGCCGCAAGGGAGTGCTGGATACGGTCATCACGGGTGCGGGTGTGCGCACAAGCCATTGGCAGGTGGTGAACGCCCTCGGCAAGGCGATCATCGCCGGGGAATTCCCCGTCGGCACCACCCTTCCCGGCGATGCCGAACTGGAGGCGCGCTTCGAGGTTTCCAGAACCGTGCTGCGCGAGGCCATGAAGACGCTGGCTGCCAAAGGCCTCGTCGTGCCGCGCGCCCGCATCGGCACGCGCGTGACGCCGAAGAGCCAGTGGAACCTCTTTGACGGCGATATCCTCACCTGGCATTTCGCGGTCGGCGTCGACGAGAATTTCCTTCTGCACCTGAGCGAAATCAGGCTGGGCTTCGAGCCGCAGGCGGCCGCCCTTGCCGCGCGCCATGCCTCCGAGGCCGATATCATCCAGATGATGCATCTGGCCGTCGCCATGGGCGACCCCAGTCACACCCCCGAGACGATGGCGATCGCCGACCTGCGCTTCCATCTGAGCGTCATGGAGGCCTCGCGCAACCCCTTCATGCGCACGGTAGGAAGCCTTATCGAGGCCGCTCTTGCGGGCGTCTTCGAACTGAGCTCGCCAGCAACTGCCGATATCCGCATCACCGACGTCTCATCGAGCCATATCCGCATCGTCGAGGAAATCCGTCGGCGCGACGAAGACGGCGCACGCCGGGCGATGGAGAACGTCATCCTCGTTGGCCGAAACCGCATACTCGGCGCAATGCATGCAGCGCCGCAGGAAGAGAATCGCGAAAACGATGCCTCCGCGTTGACTTCTGACTGACGCTGCGCGCGGGGCAGCTGTTTCTTCAGACTGCGCCGGCAACCCTCTTGAGGATGTCCAGATAGCCCTCGACGGTCCAGGCCGAGCGGCCGATAAACAGGCCATCGATATGGGCCTGCGACACCAGTTCCGCGCAGTTGGCGGGATTGACACTGCCACCATAGAGCAACGGCAGACGACGGCCCATGACCGCTTCGACGACCGCGCTGATTCTTTCGTGACGAGCGTTCGCGTAATCCATCGTGGCGGGGATGCCGTTCACGCCGATCGCCCAGACCGGTTCATAGGCGATGAGGATTTCCGCCTGCTTTTCCGCCGGAGTGAGCAGAGCCAGTGCCGCCGTTACCTGACGCGCCAGCACTTCGTCCGCCCGCCCAGCCTCTCGTTCGGCAAGTGTCTCGCCAATGCACACGAGCGGGATCAGGCCGTGGCGTACCGCAGCCGCGGTTTTGCGGCCAACCGCTTCATCTGTCTCGTTGAAGAACTCACGACGCTCGCTATGCCCGATCTCGACAAGGTCGGCATTGCAGTCCTTCAGCATGACCGGCGAGATCTCTCCGGTCCAGGCTCCGCCATCGTCCCAGTGCATATTCTGCGCACCGACCTTCACACTGGTCTGCGCAAGGCGGCTCTTCACCTCCCTTAGGGCGGTGAACGCGGGCAGGATGAAGCGCTGAACATTCAGCGCGCGTTCGCCGTCCGCAGCCTTGAGGCCATCGGCGAATGCGAGCGCCTCGGCAAGCGTCTTGTTCATTTTCCAGCTTGTGCCGACCCAGAGCGATTTTGCCATCTGTTCTTCCCTCCTCAGCCGCGAAAACCGTTCATGCCGGTATCGATATGCGGTTCCCAATAGGCGACCGATTCCCGGATCATCTCGACTACGCGTCCATCCGTCGGCTCGCGTTCGCGAAACGACAGCTCCATGCAGATTTCGTTATCCGTGCCGCCGGCCTCCTTGACGGTGCGGATCAGCTTCCCCGGCTGGATGCGGCCGTCCTTGTTGTGTTCGGCGGTGAAGGGCCAGTGCCCTCCCTTGTTCATGGAGGACTGCTTGACATGGATGATCGGCGATTCCTGCGGGAACGACGCCGCCCAGGCATAGGGGTCCGTGTCATCGGGGTTGGAAGACGTCACATCGCCATGGTCGATGTCCACGATCATGCGGAACGGTATGGCAAAGCCCGCGCTCGCGAGCCGCTGGTCGAGCGTCCGGCACGCGGCAATCGTCTGGCCGAATTCACGGCCAACCGACATCGGCTCCCAGAAGATGTATTTGAGCCCAGCCGCCTTGCCCTGTTCCGCGACATCCTTCCAGCAATCGATCACAGTCTCGATCAGTTCCTGCCGCCGCACCTGATCGTTGTAGTCCTTCTGCGTGAAGACCGCGAACTGCGAGCCCATACCGTCCGCGCCCAGTTCACCGGCAATATCGGCGAGCGTGCGAAACCAATCGAGATAATAGGCGCGCACATCGGGGTCGGAATGGCCGAAATGGTTCAGGCGGCCGTAGGTGCTCGTCATGACGGATGTGACCCGCACACCGGTTCGGTCCAGCGCGCGGCGAAAGGCGCGGACACGGCGCGTAATGACGGAGGCCGGCCAGGACGGATTGATGAATTCCGGGGTCAGCTGGATATGGCCGATACGGATTCGCTCGGCGATCGTGTCGATGAGATCATCGACATCGGCGAACCGGTTGACCAGCGGATTGGTGTTGAGCGACAGCCTCAGCGCCATTTTCTTCTCCCAGAGTTGTGCGATGCCGGCGCCGACCGGCATCAGGATGTCATGTTGCCGCCTGCGGCTGCGCCTGTAGCGAGGCGATAGCGTCGGGCAGTTCCGCGAAGGCATCGATGAGCCGGTCGGCACCGAGATCGTCCAGCGGCGTTTTCGTGTAACCGTAGGTCAGCGCTATCACCGGCACGCCGGCTGCCTTTCCGGTTGCGATGTCGACCTCTGAATCGCCAACGAAAAGAACCGGATGCGCGCCGCCGGCTGCCGCCGCGGTATCCATCAGATGGCGGGGATCGGGCTTGCCGACGCCGAACGTGTCCGGCCCAGCAACCACGGCAAAGTAGCGAGACAGGCCAAGATGATCGACGATCTGCCGGGCGAAGCGCTCCATCTTGTTTGTGCAGATCGCCATCCGCCAGCCCTCACCCGCAAGCTCTTCCAGCACGGTATCGACATCGGCATAGGGCCGGGTCTCCTGGGCGACGCGCGCCCCATAGATTTCGGTGAAACGCTTGACGGCGGCAGCACCGGTGTCATCCTGCCATTCCACGCCACGCTCGCCCAAAGCCCGGCGTACCAGGTTCGGAATACCGTGGCCGATCAGTCGGCGCGCGGTTTCCACACCGATCGGCGCCAACCCCCGTTCTTCCATCAACGTGTCGAGAGACCCTGCAAGGTCCGGTACGCTGTCCACCAACGTGCCATCGAGATCGAAAACAATCGTGCCTTTGCTCATGTCCATCCTCTATGCGTGAATCGCGCGTGAATCGGAGGCCAGCGTAGCCTCATGCAGCGCTTCCGACAGCGTAGGATGGGGAAATATCGTGTGGAGAAGATGATCGCGTGTCGCGCCCATGGTCAGCGCGAGAGAAAAGACGGACACGAGCTCGCTGACCGAGGGACCGATCATGTGCGCGCCGACGAGTCGACCGCTCATCTTGTCGAACAGGACTTTGACGAAACCGTCTGCTTCGCCAATGGTCACCGCCTTGCCGTTTCCGCGAAAAGCGAAGCGGCCGATATCGACGACGAGGCCCCTGTCCATCGCCGCCTCTTCCGTCAGCCCAATCGAGGCCACCTGCGGCGCGGCGAAAATGCAGGACGGGACTGGCCCCATGGCAGCGTGCGATCCACGGCCCGCGATCGCCTCGACGCAGCGCACGCCCTCATGCTCGGCCTTGTGTGCCAGCATGGGCGGGCCGGCAACGTCGCCGATAGCATATAGCCCGGCAATGCTGGTCCGGCCGACTGCATCGGTAGCGATCGTGCCATTGCGCAGGGCGGCCCCCAACTTTTCTAGGCCAAGCCCCTCGACGTTTGCCACGACACCCGCGGCGGAAAGAAGCTTCTCGGCTGTGATTTCGCGAGGACCATCTGGATTGCCAAGGCGTACGGTCACGCCGGTTACATCGGACGCGATCTGCGAAATCTCAACGCCGGTCAGAACCTCGATGCCCCGCTTGCGCAGGGACTTGCTCATCTGCTCGGCCACTTCGGCGTCTTCCTGCGGAAGGATACGCGCGAGGCGCTCGATCAGCGTCACTTTCGCGCCGAGCGAATTGTAGAGGCTGGCAAACTCCACGCCGATGGCGCCGCCACCCACAATTGCTAGGGAAGCCGGCAGCGCCGCTGGCGTCATCGCATGATGATAGGACCAGATGCGTTCGCCATCGGGAACGATGCCTGGCAGGCGGCGTTCAGAGGCGCCAGTGGCGATGATAATGTGTGCCGCATCGTAATCGCCGGGTGCAAGCGTGATCTTCGGCGCTTCGCCCTCACCCGCCGTGACTCGCACCATTCCGGGCGCCAGGACTTCGGCGGCGCCCCAGATGACGTCGACCTTGTTCTTACGCAGCAGGAACTGCACACCCGCATTGAGCTGGCCGGCGACCGAGCGCGAACGCGCGACAACGGTGGGAAGATCGACGGAGGGCGTTTCGCTTCGAATGCCGAAGGTTGCAGCATGACGAGCCTCATCCAGAAGGGTCGCAGAATGGAGCAGCGACTTCGTGGGAATGCAGCCCCAGTTCAGGCAGATGCCGCCGAGATGCCGGCGCTCGACAACCGCCGTCCTCAGACCCAGCTGCGCCGCACGAATGGCCGCGACGTAGCCGCCCGGCCCCGCGCCGATCACAATGACATCATAGGCCGGCATGCGGCATTCCTTTCGAGGGATATTGGCTCGACGCGGCCACGCACCAGGGAGAGGTGCGTGGCACGGCCGGGAGGCGAAGCGCTCAGCTCGCGCTTCGAATGGTCTGCGACACGAGACGTCCGACGAGCGGGGCGGCCTCGAGCTGCGGCAGGTGGCCAACCTGTGGAAGGCGGTGCAACCCCACATGCGCGGGCAACGCATTGCTGTACTCTGCCGGAATGATCCGGTCCTGCTCTCCGACGATAACGCGAGCCGGGCCGCCGAAACGGTTGAGGGCATCACGCACGGAGAAGAGCTGCGTGCTTCCCGCAAAGACACCGGCCGCAAGCCGCGTCTGGTTCGCCACCATACCTGTTCCTTCGCGGCCGGAGAGCGTCGCGCGGACCAAGACGCCCGGCAGGCTCGCCGGTTCATGAACCAAAAGGCCAAGCCAGGCCTGAAGCGCCGCCTCGCTGTCGGCGGACAGGAACCCGCTCACGTAGTCGCCGTTGATCTTGGGTCCGAGGCCGGCCGGCGCAATCAGCGTGAGCGACCGCACGTCGAGATCCCCGCCGCCTGCGATGGCCGTGGCGACTGCGGCACCAAGCGAATGGCCGACCAGATGCAGCCGTTCGATCTTTTCGGCGGCAAGAGTCGCTCGTACAACGGAGACAAGATCGTCGAAGCTGTCGGCCGATGCATTCGCCGCGCCACCGTGACCGGGAAGGTCGATCGCGAGGATCGGGTTGGCCACGCCGATATGGCCGATGAACGACCGCCAGGCGGAAAGCTCGGCTCCGAAGCCGTGAATGAACAGAACCGGATCTCCCACACCCGCTTGCAGCGTCTTGAGGACGCTACGGCTCCTTGCAGCCGTCGAAGCTGCGCCGCCGAAGTTGACGAGCGTGCCCGAGCCGGAGGAGCGCTTGAACGCCTCCACATCGCGCTTCACCACAGCACCGCGCGGGCCGGAGCCGGATACCCGGGAAATATCGATGCCGGCGGATGCGGCAATCCGGCGGGCAAGCGGCGAGGAACCGCCGGTGCCCGATTTCAGGAAGGCTGTCTCGTTTTCACGGACGGACTCCCGCGGGAAGACCGCGATGTTCTCCTTGGCCGTCTCGACGATGGACTGGGCGTCTTCGCCGGAGAAAGCTGCGACAGGAGCGGCGGCGGCTTCCAGCTTCTCCCCCTCTTCGCCGACCATCATGAGAGGTTCGAGAACAACACCCATGTCGCCGACATTGTAGCGTATCTCGAGGATCGTACCGGTCTCGAAGGCCTCGACCTCGAAGACTGCCTTTTCGGATTCGACCTCGGCGACGATGTCGCCCTTTTTGACTTTGTCGCCGACCTTCACGAGGATTGCCGTGATCTTGCCTTCGGTCAGGTCCTGACCGACCTGTGGCATCAGAATGGGACGTGCCATTACGGTTCTCCTCTCAAGCCACGCGACGGTGGAGCGTTTCGACAGACTGCGCGACGAAATCCACGGTCTTGCGGGTGGCGGCTGCGAATTCAGCAGCCGTGGCGGCGAAGGCGCCAAAGCGTGAGAACTCCTCCGGCTTCATGCCGTCGAATTCGTAGGCCTGGCGGAAATAGGGAATGCGCAGCAGCTTTTCGATCAGCTCCGGCGACGCATCCGTATCGATTGCGGCAGGATCGAAATCCGGCAGCCGGTCCTCTGCCTTCATGAGCTGCGCGATGTAACCCGGCGGGCAGGTATAGACGAAGTCGCCGCCGGCGATCAGAGCGATATGGCCGCTCGATGCCTTGCCGCCCTCGCCTTCGTCCTGCACGCGCATGGAGCATTGCAGCATCTTGCTGGGATGGTTGCGGTCCTTTCCGTAGCGATAGGCACGCTTCAGCACCGCCATCTCGCCTAGCAGGATTTCCTCTGGCGAGAGCGTAATGCCGCGCGCATCGGCCTGGGCCTTGAGGTCGCCGACATTTCCGAGGCGAGATGACATGTGGGTGATGACCGAGCGCCATTTCGACAGATCGACACCCGCTGCCCTTGCTCGCTCAAGACCGCGTGAAACGGCGTCCATGCAGGCAACATATTGCGGAACGGTGAAGGACGTCGTGTTGTTGGTGGAGATGCCGCGGGCCGTCAGTTCCTCGATGACCTCGTAACCTTCCTTCGAACCGGGGATCTTCACCATGACGTTCGGCGCAATCTCTGCAAGCTGAAGCCCCTGCTCCAACATGCGCGTCTTATCCGTGACGAAGCGTGGATCCACCTGGCCCGAGACATAGCCGTACTTTCCGCCCGATGTATCGAAGACCTTGCGGATCATCGCCGCGCCGCGGCGCACGACATCGAGATAGACCGCCCAGTAGATATCCTCGACATCATCGGCATTGCGTGTCGATGCGATCCTGCGGATCTCTTCAGCCCAGAAGGCCGGATCGGCCTGGATCGCCTGCAGCGAAAGCGGCGGATTGGTCGTGACGCCGCGAAAGCCCATCGTTCCGTCTCGCGATGCGGTTTCCGCATCGAAGAGGCGCGTCAGCTGCGCCTCCCAGTCTGCCCGCTTTCCGGCAGGCGCATCCTTCAGGACGGAGGCTTTCCAACCTTCGTAGATCAGGGGTGAGGAATCCCACCAGATTTCACAGTCCGGATTGGTGGCTGCGAGCTTTTCCAGCACATGCAAGGACATGGTCGTCTCCCGATCTCTCTTCTCACTCAGCGGCTTGTGCGAGCGGCTTCGAATGAAGCGTGCGACGCGCGGCAAGCACGATGTCGTCCACCTGTGGAACGCTTGCCTTTTCAAGCTCAAGGTTGAACGGGATCGGAATGTTGAGACCGGCGACGATCTCGATTGGCGCGTCCAGCTGGTAGAACGCCTCCTCCTGGATGATGGACGCGATATCAGAAGCGACGCCGCCGCGACGCACGGCCTCCTGTACGATGACGGCACGGTTGGTCTTGGCGACCGAGCCAAGGATCATATCCTTGTCGAGCGGCACGAGCGTGCGCGGATCGATCACCTCTGCATCGATGCCCTCGGCGGCGAGTCTCTCGGCCGCTTCCAGCGTCCGCGGGATCATGTTTGACCAGGCGATCAGCGTCACGTCCTTGCCCGGGCGCTTGATATCGCCCTTACCGAACTCGATGATGTGTTCGCCATCGGGCACAAGTCCCTTCGTCATGTAGAGATGCTTGTGTTCCAGGAACATGACCGGATCGGGCTGGCGCAGCGCATATTTCAACAGGCCCTTCGCATCCGCCGGCGTCGACGGCATGACGACCTTCAGACCGGGAATGTGATAGAATAGCGCCTCAAGGCTCTGGGAGTGCTGCGCCGCCACGCCGCCACCCGTTCCACCCTGGGTGCGCATGACAAAGGGAACCCGCCCGTCGCCGCCCGTCATGAGACGGAACTTGGCGGCCTGGTTGACGATCATGTCCATGCCGAGCATGGCGAAGTCGATGTAGAGAATTTCCACGATCGGCCGGGCACCGGCAATAGCCGCGCCCACGCCGACGCCGATCATGCCGGCCTCGGCAATCGGCGTATCGCGCACGCGCTTGGGACCATATTTCGAAAGCAGCCCTTCCGTCACCTTGTAGGAGCCGCCGCGTTCGGCAATACCTTCGCCGATGATGAAAACGGTGCTGTCGCGCTCCATTTCCTCGTCGATCGCCTCGCGCAGCGCATCGCGGTACATGATTTCTCTGGCCATGGTGTGATCCTCCCCGTCTGCTCAGTAGGCTTCGACGAATTCGTTGAATTCGGCCAGCGTGATCTCACGGCTCGCCTTGGAGAATTCGACGGCATCCTCGAACTCCTGCTTGATCTCGTTTTCGATTGCTTCGATTTCGGCTTGGTCGAGGCCCACGATCTCGACGAGAGCATTGCGCGCGCGGTCGACCGGGTCGCGTTCTTTATAGTAGGCGAGCGTATCGGCCGGCATGTACTTGCCGGGATCGTTCACATGGTGGCCCATATGGCGGTAGGTCTTCGCCTCGATGAGGATCGGGCCTTCTCCACGGCGGCACTTTTCAACCGCGGCCTGCATAAGGTGATAGACGGCGAGTGAGTCGTTGCCGTCGACCTGATGGCTTTCGACGCCGATGGCGAGGCCGCGCTTGTAGAGATCGACGTCGCGCGTCGATTCCTCGATACGCGTCGAGACGGCGTATTGATTGTTCTCGACGACGAGCACGTAGGACAGGTTCCAGATCGCCGCCAGATTGAGCGATTCCAGGAACGTACCGTTGTTGGAGGCGCCGTCCGTCGAGAAGGTCACCGTGACGGCGTCATTACCCTTGATCTGGTTGGCGAGTGCTGCACCGACGCCAAGCGGCGTACCGGCGCCCACGATGCCGTTTGCGCCAAGATTGCCGGCCTTGATGTCGGCGATGTGCATGGAGCCGCCGTAGCCGCGGCAGTAACCGGTCTCCTTCTGCAGGAGTTCGGCCACCATGCGCTTCACGTCGGCGCCCCACGCGATGCAATGGCCGTGCCCGCGGTGGGTCGAGGCGATGAAATCCCCCTCCTGCAAGGCGGCGCAGACGCCGGTCGCGATGCCTTCCTGCCCAAGATAGGGATGGAAGTATCCACGGATCAGTCCCTGACGGTAAAGCTTGATGCCTTCGGACTCGAAGACACGGATTTTGTAGGCCGTTCTGAAAAGTTTTTCCAGAAGCTCCCGCGAGGGGGCGTTCGCCTTCTGAGCCTGCGTTGCCATGGATTTCTCTCTCCCCAATATGAAGATCGCCTGCCGATGAATGGCGTTCTAACATCCAAGAAATACATTGTCGAGAAAATTTTCTTCATAGATGGAAGTGTCGGATTGAGTGGGCGGACCGCTTCTCAAACGACAAAGGCAGAATTAAATATCTGTTTTTACGAGATTTTCTGTGCGGCAGTGAGAAGCGCAGGTAAAAACCGGCACCAAGCCCAGCTTGCATTGTTTGCAAAAGCGCCAGAGAAATCCAATAAAAAGTAAAATTCTTTCCATGATCAAGCGGGCGTGTTTCTGATGCGGCCAAACGGGCAATCACGCGGTGCGTTTTTCGGCGCACGCTCCGGCTTGAAAAGCGGAGAGTAAACTTTTCTTCCTTGGTCGATGATGCTACCAATGTCCGGAAGACCTATCGGCCGCGGCCGGCACCCTGGATTGAAGTCATGAATGATGCTCGCCCTTTGAGCGACCTTAAGCAAAGCGACCTTCTGGAACGGATTCAGGAACGCTATGGCACGCTCAGGAAATCGGAGCGCATCGTCGCGGACTTCCTGCGGGAAAATGCGGGACGGCGTCTCGATTCCTCCATCACGGAACTCGGCCGCACGCTCGGCGTTTCGGAAGCCACGATCAGCCGCGTCAGCCGCGCGCTTGGCTATGACGGCTATTCGGACATGAAGCTGTCGCTTGCCGAAGGTGCCCGCGCCCGTGCGAGCTTCGTCAACCTGCCGCTCGAGATCGAAGATACCGACTCCCTGATCAGCACATCGAGCAAGCTTGCCAATCTCCTGATCGCCGGCCTCGACGGCACCCAGCGCATGCTGGACGCCCACCGGCTGGAGCAGGCGGTTGAGGCCCTGCGCAAAGCGCGCAAGATCGTCTTCGTCGGCGTGGGCGGTGCGGCCGCGATCTGCGACGAGGCCGCCCATATGTTCATGAAAGCGGGCTTCGAGGCCACCAGCCTGCGCGACGGCTACACCCAGACGATCGTTGCCGCGACGATGACCGAGAAGGACGTGATGGTCGGCATCTCGCATACCGGTACCACCGAGACGGTAACGGACGCGTTGCATCTGGCACGCGAGCGAAAGGCAACGACGATTGCCATCACGAGCAATGCCGGCTCGGAGGTCGCGCGCGCCGCCGACGTCGCACTGACGACCTGGAGTGCGGGGCAGCAGCTCGTTCCCCTGCACGGCGACTTTCTGGAGGGGCGGCTCAGCCAGCTGTTCCTGATCGACTTGCTTTATGTCGGCACGATCTTCCGCGCGGGCGAAGAGCCGGCCAAGGCGCTGAAGGTCACAGGCGAAGCCCTCGAAAAGCGCTATCGGCACAAAAACGGAAAAGCCGGCTGAGCAAACCGGCCGGCCTTTTATCGCGAGGCGGAATGCTGACCGTCAGCCAGCGATGAGCGCCCGGCAGAACGCGATATCGACCTCTCTCGCATCCAGATCGTCCACGACCCGATCGGCGAGTGAAAAATCCTCCTCGCCGGTATAGGACGAGATCGTCACCACGCAGTGCATGCCCGCCGCCTTGGCTGCGCGCAGCCCGTTGTTGCTGTCCTCGATCACCACGCAGGCAGTCGGATCGAGCCCGAGTGTGCGGGCGGCGAGATTGTAGATATCCGGCGCCGGCTTCTTGGCTGCGACCACATCGCCCGCAAAGACCGTAATCTTGCCTGACCTTTCGGGTCCGAGCATCACATCGACCACCGCCTGGACGGCCTTCTCGTTGGACGTCGAACAAACCGCGAGCGTGATACCGTTTGCAATGGCCTCGTCGACGATCCGTGCGATGCCGGGCCGAAGCGGGAGACTGCCCTCCTCGATCAGGCGCATGAAGATGGCGGTCTTGCGCTTGTGGATTGTCGCGATCAACGCGTCCCTGTCCTCGGCGCCGGCGGGCCAGCCCGTCTCATCGAAATGCCGCCGCATGCGTTCCTTGCCGCCTGCGGTCAGAAGCAGTTCGCCATAGCGCTCCACCGACCAGACGCAGTCTATGCCGAGTTCGGCAAAGGCCTCGTTGAAGGAAACGCGGTGTCCGTCGCGCTCCGTATCGACGAGAACGCCGTCGCAATCGAAAATCAAGGCCTGCATCGGATCATGCCCCCGCCGCGTGCGCGGCCTTGCCGGCCGATCCGAAGATGCGGATCATGTCGACGACGTCCTTCTTCATGGCGTCATATTGCCCGACGATGAAGGGGAGCGGCTCTTCCAGCTTGGGCTTCTCCGCGCGCACACCGATGAAGCCTTCGATGAAGCGATGTTTGTGCATGGTCGAGATGTTGACCTTCGCGCAGCCGCCGGCAATGCACCGGTCGAATTGTTCCTGGCTGAGCCCCGTGCCGCCATGCAGCGCGATCGGCACGGCGATCGAGCGCGTGATGCGTTCCAGGAGATCATAGGCAATCTTTGGCTGACCCTTGTAGAAACCATGCGCCGTCCCGATGGCCGGCGCGAAGACTGCGAGGTTCGGCATATCCTTTACGAAGGCGAGGCATTCGTCGTAATTGGCGAGGATCGCGGCATCCTCGGCGACGAACTTGTCGTCCTCGACACCACCGATCGCGCCGATCTCCGCCTCCAGCCCGACGCCAGCCTGTTCGGTCATGCGGTAGATTTCCTCCGAGCGCGCCTTGTTTTCGGCAAAGGGCAGTGAGGATCCGTCGAACATGACCGACGACCAGCCGGCATCGATGCAGCGACGGATGACGTCCGCATCACTGCAATGGTCGAGATGAAGCGCCACCGGCACATCGACATCATCCGCGAGCATACGCACCCAGGTGGCAATCGGCTTGTAGCCCCAATGCTTGATCGTCTTCACCGAGACCTGCACGATGATCGGTGCATCCAGCTCCGCCGCGCCCTCGATGATCGAGCGCACGCTGTTGTAGTCGATCATGTTGAAAGCGGCGATGCCATAGCGGGACGCCTGCGCGCGCTTCAGCATTGGGCCCATTGTGACGAATGCCATGATTTTCACTCCACCTGCCGGTTTTCGTCGCCTACGTCATGCAACGAGGCAGCACTATCAATACAGTTTAGCTAGCAAGAACCCATATTTTTGTAAATTATTTTCTTAATCAAGAAGCCGGAAAATCTCTTATTTTGTGGATGATTAGCGGGAATGCTCTTCAATGAGCAGCTTCAAGAGATCAGTGCAGGTAGATTTTGTGGAATATTTTTACTTTGCTACTGTCAGATAGAAACGGCCGGGGCATGCCCGGCCGTCAATGGTCTCAAAGGAGGAAAACCTTACTTCTGCCAGGATTTGACGAGTTCGTCGTAGTTTACGGTGAGTGGTTTTTCCTTTTCGTTTTCGATCTTGAGCTGTGGCGCGAGGTTGCCCTTTGCGACGGCGTCCTTGTTCCAGTATTCGAGATCGTGCTCTTCGGCGAGCTTGGGGCCCATGTCGCCCTGGACGCCGGCGCGTTCGAGGCGTTCGAGCACCTTCTCCTGCTCGGCGCACAGCGAATCCATCGCCTCCTGCGCGGTCTTGGCGCCCGACGAGGCATCGCCGATCGCCTGCCACCACAGCTGGGCGAGCTTCGGATAGTCGGGGATGTTCGTGCCGGTCGGCGACCACTGCAGGCGGGCCGGCGAACGGTAGAACTCCACAAGGCCGCCGAGCTTGGGCGCACGGTCGGTGAACGACTGGTGGTCGAGCGTCGACTGGCGGATGAAGGTGAGGCCGACATGGCTCTTCTTCACGTCCACCGTCTTGGAGGTCACGAACTGCGCATAGAGCCAGGCGGCCTTGGCGCGGTCGTCGGGCGTCGACTTCATCAGCGTCCAGGAGCCGGCGTCCTGGTAGCCGAGCTTCATGCCGTCCTTCCAGTAGACGCCGTGCGGCGACGGGGCGAAGCGCCACTTCGGCGTGCCGTCCGCGTTGACGACCGGCAGGCCTTCCTTGACGAAGTCGGCGGTGAACGCCGTGTAGGTGAACATCTGCTGGGCGATCTCGCCCTGTGCGGGAACCGGGCCGGATTCGGAGAAGGTCATGCCGGCAGCGGCGGCCGGCGCATAGGCCTTCAGCCATTCCAGATACTTCTCGATCGAGTAGACCGCCGCCGGGCCGTTGGTGTCGCCGCCGCGTGCCACGCACGAGCCGACCGGCTGCGACTTCTCGTTGACCTTGATACCCCATTCGTCGACCGGCAGGCCGTTGGGGATGCCCTTGTCGCCATTGCCGGCCATCGACAGCCAGGCGTCGGTAAAGCGCCAGCCGAGCGAGGGGTCCTTCTTGCCGTAGTCCATGTGGCCGTAGACCTTCTTGCCGTCGATCTCGCGGCCGGTGAAGAACTCGGCGATGTCCTCGTAGGCCGACCAGTTGACGGGCACGCCGAGGTCGTAGCCGTACTTCGCCTTGAAGTCGGCCTTGTTCTTCTCGTCGTTGAACCAGTCGTAGCGGAACCAGTAGAGGTTGGCGAACTGCTGGTCGGGCAGCTGGTAGAGCTTGCCGTCCGGCGCCGTCGTGAAGGACTTGCCGATGAAGTCGTCGATGTCGAGGCCGGGATTGGTGACGTCCTTGCCCTCGTTGGCCATGAAGTCGGTCAGCGAGCGGGCCTGCTGGTAGCGCCAGTGGGTGCCGATGAGGTCCGAATCGTTGACATAGGCGTCGTAGATGTTCTCGCCCGACTGCATCTGCGTCTGCAGCTTCTCGATGACGTCGCCCTCGCCGATCAGGTCGTGCGTGATCTTGATGCCGGTGATGGCGGTGAAGGCCGGGGCCAGCACCTTGGATTCGTATTCATGCGTGGTGATGGTTTCCGAGACCACCTTGATGTCCATGCCGGCGAACGGCTTGGCGGCATCGATGAACCATTGCATCTCGGCTTCCTGGCCGGCGCGGTCGAGCGCCGACTGGTCGCCGATCTCCGCATCCAGGAACTTCTTGGCCGCGTCCATGTCCGCGAAGGCGGAGCCGGTGAGCGCCAGCAAGATCGCTGCCGTCGTCGTCAGAAGTTGCGTTCGCATGGTATCCTCCCTTAAGGTTTTGCGATTGCGACTGCATGTGCGGAAGCCCCAATCTCCCCGAGGCCCCCATTTCCTTTGCCTCACACGAAGCGGAACACGCCGATGGCGTAGACCACGGACAAGGCAAGAGCCCACCACAGGTTGGGACCGACAAGCCCCAGCCATGCGAGATGGATGAACGCCGAGCCGAGCAGCGACACGAACAGCCGGTCGCCGCGGGTCGTCTCGAAGCGCAGGATGCCGATGCGCGGCGCGCCCCCGGGCCGCGCATATTCCCAGACCGCCATCAGCGCGATCAGCAGGAAGATGGTCAGGAAGAACATGGCCGTCGGGAACGACCAGGCCATCCAGCCGCCCGGGATGAGCGAGGCGAACCAGTCGCGCGCGCCGTCCTTGACGGGCAGTGCCATCACGAGAAGACCGGCGATGACGGCATAGATGACGAGCACGGCGGCGAGCGCGACCGGCCAGCGTGTGTTGCGGTTGGCGACGGCGGCCATCGGACCCCTCCCCTCAGACCCGGCCAAGGGCAAAGCCCTTGGCGATGTAGTTGCGCACGAAGTAGATGACGAGCGCGCCGGGAATGATCGTCAGCACGCCGGCGGCCGCCAGCACGCCCCAGTCCATGCCGGACGCCGAGACCGTGCGCGTCATCGTTGCGGCGATCGGCTTGGCGTCCGTCGTCGTCAGCGTGCGGGCGATCAGAAGCTCCACCCAGGAGAACATGAAGCAGAAGAAGGCCGCCACGCCGATGCCGGACGCGATCAGCGGCACGAAGATCCTGGCGAAGAAGCGCGGGAACGAATAGCCGTCGATATAGGCGGTCTCGTCGATCTCCTTGGGCACGCCCGACATGAAGCCTTCCAGGATCCACACCGCCAGCGGCACGTTGAACAGGCAATGCGCGATGGCCACCGCAATATGGGTGTCGATCAGGCCGAAGGCCGAATAGAGCTGGAAGAACGGCAGCGCGAACACCGCCGGCGGCGCCATGCGGTTGGTGAGCAGCCAGAAGAACAGGTGCTTGTCGCCCAAAAACCGGTAGCGCGAAAACGCATAGGCCGCCGGCAGCGCCACCGAAACCGAGATCACCGTGTTCATGACCACATAGAGGATCGAGTTGATATAGCCCGAATACCACGCCGGGTCCGTGAAGATCACCGCGTAGTTGCGCAGCGTCGGGTTCGCCGGCCACAATGACACCGACGTCATGATCTCCGTGTTCGTCTTGAAGCTCATGTTCACCAGCCAGTAGATCGGCAAAAGCAGGAACACGATGTAAAATGTCGGGACAAGCCACGAGAGGCCGGCTTTGCTCTTGCGGCGGCCGAGCACGAGGCTCGTTGCCGGACGGCTTTGGGAATGCCCCACATCGAGGGCCGCCGTCGAGGTGTTAAGGCTCATGGCATCGTCCTTTCGAAGTTCGCGGGCCAAGCGTGGTTCAGGCTGAAAATTGAGGTCGAGAAGATTGGGGTCACGCCTGATCCCCCTGTGTCATGACCGTGTAGAAAATCCACGACAGAAGCAGGATGATCAGGAAGTAGACGATGGACATGGCGGCTGCTGGACCAAGATCGAACTGACCGACGGCCATTTTGACGAGATCGATCGACAGGAAGGTCGTCGACGAACCGGGGCCACCGCCCGTCACGACAAAGGGCTCGGTATAGATCATGAAACTGTCCATGAAGCGCAACAGAATGGCGATCAGCAAGACGCGCTTCATTTTCGGAAGCTGGATGTAGCGGAAGACAGCGAGGCGCGACGCACCGTCGATCTTGGCCGCCTGGTAATAGGCCTCTGGAATGGAGACGAGGCCGGCATAGCACAGCAGCACGACAAGGCTCGTCCAGTGCCAGACATCCATGACGACGATCGTAACCCAGGCATCGACCGGATCGGCGGCATAGGCGAAGGGAAACCCGAGCTGGGTCAGTCCCCATCCGACGAGGCCGATATCGGCACGGCACAGCAACTGCCAGATCGTGCCGACGACATTCCATGGAATGAGCAGCGGCAGCGCCATGAAGATCAGGCAGATCGGTACCCCGAGCCCGTGACGCGGCATATTGAGCGCTATGAAAATGCCCAGCGGGATCTGGATCGCCAGGATGACTGCGGAGAAGGCCAGGTTGCGGACCAGCGAATCCCAAAAGCGGGCGGAATCCAGCACCTGCGTGAACCAGTCGGTCCCCGCCCAGAAGAACTGGTTGTTGCCGAACGTATCCTGCACCGAATAGTTCACGACCGTCATCAGCGGTATCACCGCCGAAAACGCGACCAGCAGCAGCACCGGCAGCACCATGAACCAGGCCTTGTTGTTCCAGGTCTTATCCATAGCTCAGGCTCCCCTTTCGACGCGCCAGCTGTCGGCGTAGATGTTGATGGCTTTGGGATCGAAGGTGATGCGGGCGTCCGCCGGAACCTCGTCCTCCTCCGGCATCACCGCCGCAACGGACAGGCCGGCAAAGGTTGTGCGCACGATCTTGTGCCTGCCGATATCCTCGATCTTCTCGATACGGACGGGATGTCCCTCTCGGCCAATGCGTACGAATTCCGGGCGGATGCCTAATTCCATCTTTGCGGTGGCCTTGGCGGGCGGAGCGAAGCCGAGATCGACACGCTCGCCGCCGATCACGGCAGTCGCACCGTCGATCTGCATCGGCAGGACATTCATGCCAGGCGAGCCGATAAAGTAGCCGACAAAGGTGTGGCGTGGTGTCTCGAAGAGCTCGGCCGGCGTGTCGATCTGCACGATCTGGCCGTCATACATGACGACGACCTTGTCGGCGAAGGTCAGCGCCTCCGTCTGATCGTGGGTCACATAGACCATGGTGAAACCGAACTGGCGATGCAGCTTCTTGAGCTGCGAACGCAGCTGCCATTTCATATGCGGGTCGATGACCGTCAGCGGCTCGTCAAAAAGGATCGCGTTCACATCGTTGCGCACGAGGCCGCGGCCAAGCGAGATCTTCTGCTTCTGGTCGGCTGTGAGGCCGCGCGCCTTGCGGTTTGCCCGGTCAGCAAGTCCCGTCATCTCGAGAATCTCCTCGACCCGGCGCTTTACAGCGGCCTCGGCAACGCCACGGTTGCGCAGCGGGAAGGCGAGATTGTCGTAGACGGTCATGGTGTCGTAGATGACCGGAAACTGAAAGACCTGCGCGATGTTTCGGGCTTCTGGCGGAAGGTCCGTCACATCCTCGCCATCGAACAGGATGCGGCCTTCGGAAGGCTGCAACAACCCCGAAATGATGTTGAGCAGCGTGGTCTTGCCGCAGCCGGAGGGACCAAGCAGCGCATAGGCGCCGCCGTCGCTCCACTCGTGATTGACCTCGCGCAGCGCGTAGTCATTCGGTGCTGAGGGGCGAATGCCATAGGCATGGCGGATGTGATCGAGCGTGATGCGTGCCATGAATTTCCTCCTATGCCGCCATCGCGACCGGCGCGCCGAGCGCCCTGCCGTCCATGCCGAAAGCCATCAGGTGGCGCGTATCAACATGGACGGTGATCATCGCTTCGGGCTCGATGTCGTGGATGCCGGGCGACAGCATCACCCAGCGGCTACCCTCGAATTCGATATGGACGAAGCTTTCCGAACCCGCGATTTCCGAGATAGCGGTGCGCGCCTGCAGCGGCGCAGAACCTGGCGTCTGGCTGGTAAATGAGAGGTGGTGTGGATGGAACGCGATGGTACAGGGACCATCTGCCAACTGGGACAGGTGCGACGGCACTGTGAGCACGGGCCGGTCGCCGGCTGTGAACTGGCCATTCCGCTTGACGACATCCACGATGTTCAGCGGCGGGTCGGCGAAGGTGCGGGCCGTCAGGAGATCGTTCGGCCGGCGATAGACATCGATGGTGCGGCCGAACTGCGTGATGCGGCCCTCCGACAGCGTCGCGGTGTTACCACCCAGAAGCAGCGCTTCCGAAGGCTCGGTCGTCGCATAGACGAAGATCGCGCCGGAGGCGGCAAAGATCTTTGGCAGTTCCAGGCGCAGTTCCTCGCGCAGCTTGTAGTCGAGATTGGCGAGCGGCTCGTCGAGCAGAACGAGGCTGGCATTCTTGACGATGGCGCGCGCCAGCGCGGTGCGCTGCTGCTGGCCGCCCGACAGGTTAAGCGGCGTGCGGTGAAGATAGGGTGTGAGCTTGAGCAGTTCGGCCGCCTTGCGCACCTCGCGGTCGATCGTCGCCTTGTCGGCACCCTTGATGCGCATGGGCGAGGCGATGTTCTCATAGACGGTCAAGGCGGGATAGTTGATGAACTGCTGGTAGACCATGGCGACACCACGATCCTGCACGCGCACGCCCGTCACATCCTTGCCGTCGAACCAGACGGAACCCGCCGTGGGCTTGTCGAGCCCCGCCATCAACCGCATCAGCGACGTCTTGCCCGACAAGGTCGGGCCCAGCAGCACGTTCAAAGAGCCTCGCTCCAGGGCAAGAGATGTCGCATGGACATGCGTATCCCGGCCCACGGTCTTTTCCACATGGCGCAGTTCAAGCACGGTTCAGTCCTCTTCAATGCGGTTGGGCGATGCGCTCAGCTTGCGCAGGCAAGCGCCTGGTCACCGCTGCCGGCCGACCAGAGATCCGCCACCATGTCGATGGCCGTGAGATAGGTCTTGTATTTCTGGCTTAGCACGGCCGCACGTGCGCTATCCGGTTCGAGCCGCTGTTCGACATGGACCATGTTCGAAATCGCGTTTGCCACATCCGGGTAGACACCCGTTGCCACGGCGGCGCAGATCGCACCACCCTTGGCACCGAATTCACTGCCATTGGCAATTTCGACCGGCAGGCCGAGACCGTCGGCAAACATCTGCGCCCAGACACGACTGCGCGTGGGACCGCCCGCGAGCCTGATCACTTCGGGCGAGGCGGCATCCGGTCCTGTCAGCAGGTAGGTCATGTCGTAGCGATGGGCGAAGACCACGCCCTCATAGACCGCGCGCACGATATCGGGAAGCTGCACGCCGGCGCGAAGCCCGAGGAAGCCGCCCGGCGCACCGCGCGGGCCGTCATAGAGGAACGGGAAGAACAGGATGCCGTTGGTTCGGTCAATGGCGCCGGCGACGAGTTCGTTGCACACATCATAGATGCTACGCCCCTCCAGCACCGCGCGCTGCGCTTCCGCCGACAGCATGGTCTTGCACAGCCATTCGAGATTGCTGGCCGAGGTCGGCGTCGCCGTCGTTGCCAACACCTGCCCATCGACGGGATAGGGTGTCTGGATCGTCGGGAGCGGGTTAAGTGCGGGCTTGCGATGGACCGTCGAATGGATGCTGAACGTGCCGGCAACCGCTGCAAGCTGCCGGGAACTCACGGCACCAGACGCGAGGGCACAACCGACGACATCATACACGCCGCGCACGACGGGCGTTCCTTCACGAAGTCCGGTCAGGGCCGCAACGGATGCTGGAATATAACCTACCACCTCGACGGAAGGCCGAACCGGCGGAAGCTTTTCGAGCCACCCCTGCATGCCGGCGGCCTCGAAGGCCTCCCGGGAAATATCGGATTTTGTGACGTTGATGATGCCGGCACAGCCGCCGTCCGTAGGGTCCGTCGAGATATCGCCGCAAAGCCGCATGCGCAGGAAATCCTTGCAGGGCAGCATGTATCTGGCACGCCGCATCACCTCCGGCGCATTCTCCTGGAACCAGGCCATGATGGGAAAGGTCTGGCCCGGCCAGACCTGCTGCTCGATATGCCGTGAGACTTCGGCGGCAAGTCCAGAGCGCTTCCAGCGCTCGATAAGCGGTATGGAACGCGTATCGGTGGAGACCAGCCCGTTGGCGACCGCATTACCTTCCGCGTCGACGAAATACGCACCGCCACCATAGCCTGACGGCGTGACCGCAATGATGTCCGTGGGGTTGGTTCCGGTCTTTTCAAGTAGCACGCGCAGGCACTCGCAGGTCGCGCGCCACATGACGTCGGCGTCCCGCTCGGTCCAGCCCTCTTGGGGCAAAAGCATGATATTGGGGCGACGCTCGCAGGCGAGTTCGTTTCCCTTGACGTCGAACAACACGACCTTGGTCATGGTGCCACCGGCGTCGATGCCGATCAGGCGTTCCCGCATGGTTTCTCCTCCTCGCCGACGCGCCGTCTCCACCCGGCACATGGACCATTCGGTCTCATCGGCTTTGTTCCTCGTGAGCTAGGCTATTGGACGAGCCTGAATTGTCAATCGAATTCGTAAGGAAATTTTTTACAGAAATAAATAACTGATATTGCATGATATTTTTTATATGTCGGTTCGCGACCGAAGCATGGTGCCTTTCAAAAGTAATAAAATGCCATTATAGCAGCCCCATCTTCTGAGGATGACGGTCAAGAGGGGCTTTCGTGCGAAACAGAACAGAAGCAATCGCCGCGTTAAGGGCTGCCACAGCCGCACAACCGATCCTTATTGTCGGC
The DNA here is from genome assembly GCF_023038235.1 of Shinella oryzae. Classification (NCBI taxonomy): domain Bacteria; kingdom Pseudomonadati; phylum Pseudomonadota; class Alphaproteobacteria; order Hyphomicrobiales; family Rhizobiaceae; genus Shinella; species Shinella oryzae. The sequence continues at coordinate 321,376 of NZ_CP081988.1, forward strand.
GGCGGCATCAACGGGATCGGGCTCTTCCGTGACCTGTCTCTACAAGGCGTGCCCGCCGTCTTGGTGGACAAGAGCGACTTCGCCTCCGGCACCAGCGCGGCGCCCTCGCGGCTCATCCATGGCGGGCTCCGTTATCTCGAGACGGGCGAGTTCGCGCTGGTGCGCGAATCGGTCATCGAGCGCAATCACCTGGTGCGAAACGCCCACCACCTCGTCAAACCTCTGCCCGTTTGGGTTCCGGCCTTCAGCTGGTTCGGCGGGCTGTTTTCCGCAGGCCTGCGTTTCCTCAAGCTGAAGAAAACGCCGGGCGCCAAGGGAATTGCGGTGGTAAAGCTGGGGCTGGTGTTTTTCGATCGCTTTGGGCGGGCCACGAGCGCGATGCCCGGCCATCGCATCGTTTCGCGCGGCGAACTACGGACCCGGATGCCCGGCCTTTCGCAGCGGATCAAGGCGGTGGCCGAGTATTACGACGCACGGTTGACCCACCCGGAACGCCTCGCGCTGGAGCTCATCAAGGACGCTGAACGGGACTGCCCCGCATCCATCGCCGTGCCCTATATGGCACTGGCTGGTTCGGACGGCGATCAGGTCATCCTGCGCGACGAGGTCAGCGCGGAGGAGATTGCACTGCGGCCACGCCTCGTGATCAACTGTGCCGGCCCCTGGGCGGACGAGGCAAATCGCAAACTCGGCATCGACGGGCAACTGATAGGCGGCACGCGTGGTTCACATATCGTCCTGCACCGGCCTGACATCGCCCGCCAGCTGGGCGACGGCATGCTCTACTTCGAAACTCGGGATTTCCGCGCCTGCCTCGTCTATGCGCTCGACGCGGGGCACGTCCTGCTCGGCACCACCGACATTCGTACAAGCGACCCCGATACGGTACGTTGTTCGGACGAGGAGATCGACTATCTCTTCGATGTTCTGGAACAGGTCATGCCCGGCGCAGCCGCACGGCGCGAAGAAATCGTCTTCACCTATGCCGGGGTTCGTCCGCTTCCCTATAGCGGTGAAGGAACGACCGGCGCGATCAGCCGCGATCACTTCCTTCGGGATTTCGAACCGGATGGCAATCGGCGCTTCCCGGTATTGGCGCTCGTCGGCGGCAAGTGGACCACCTATCGCGCCTGCGCAGAGCAGATCGCCGATACCGTTCTGGCACGCCTTAGCCTGAACCGCCAGTGCAGCACGCTGGATGTTCCGATCGGCGGAAGCGCGGGGCTCGACAACGACGCCCAGAAGCGCCAGACCTTCATTCGCAGGCTCATGGCCCGCCACGACCTCGACGAGGCCGCTTGCACAGTCCTCGTCGAGCGGTACGGCAGCCAGGCCGACGATGTCGCGCGCCATGTCGCGGCCGATGGCGGCGAGACCGTGGACGAGGCCTCGCTCTACCGCGCAGGCGAAATCCGCTGGATCGTGGCCGAGGAGCGCGTCACGCGACTCTCCGATATCGTGCTGCGCAGAACCCTAATGCCCTTTGAAAACGCCATCACTTGGGCGACTCTTGATGCCGTCGCGCGCATTGCCGCAGATGCGCTCGGTTGGGATAGGCAGCGCCACAAGGCGGAGATCGCCGCGACGGTAGCGGCGCTCGACGAACGGTATCGCGTGGAATTGCCGCCCGTGCCCGCCGCTCTCCGTTCCAACGCATCCTAGGGATACCCGCATGACACCCGCCATCAGACCCCTCCTCGCCGGCAACTGGAAAATGAACGGCACGGCCAGTGCACTCGCGACCCTCGACGCAATCGCCGCGGGGATCGCGCGCATGCCTGACGTCTTCGACACTTTGCTCTGCCCTCCGGCAACGCTTGTGCACCGAGCCGCTTCCGCAGGAAAGACAAGCCGGATCCAGATCGGCGGACAGGATTGCCATACCGACCAGGCCGGTGCGCATACCGGGGATGTCTCCGCTGATATGCTTGCCGATTGCGGCGCGCGCTTCGTCATTGTCGGCCATTCCGAGCGGCGGGCGGATCATGCTGAAACGGATGATCTCGTTTGCCGCAAGGCACGGGCGGCCATCGCCTCTGGCCTGACCGCCATCGTCTGCATCGGCGAAACGGGCGCAGAGAAGGCGCAGGGTAAGACGCTTGCGGTCGTCGAGCGGCAACTCCTGAAATCCGTGCCGGACGGCGCAACGCCACGAAACATCGTCGTCGCGTATGAGCCGGTCTGGGCCATCGGCACCGGCCTCACGCCCACCGTCGAGGATGTCGCCGCAGTGCATCGCTTCATGCGTGATCAGTTGAGCGCGCGGTTCGGCACCGAATGTGCGGGGATGCGCCTGCTCTATGGCGGTTCCGTTAAGGGCGCCAATGCGCACGAGCTGATGGGGATCGATCATGTGGATGGCGCGCTTGTCGGCGGCGCAAGCCTGAAGGCGGAGGATTTCCTGGCGATTGCCCGTGCTTTCCCCGCTCTGGCAGGGGCCTGACATGGTCACCATTCTCGACCGCACCAATCTCGATCCGAACGCACCGCGCGTGCGCCATCCGGAAAAGGCCCACAAGCCGGATACGGAAGTGCTGCGCAAGCCAGAATGGATCCGCGTCAAGGCCCCGGTCTCCAAGGGCTACCAGGAGACGCGCGAGCTGGTGCGCTCCCACAAGCTGGTGACGGTGTGCGAGGAGGCCGGCTGCCCGAATATCGGCGAGTGCTGGGACAAGAAGCACGCCACCTTCATGATCATGGGCGAGATCTGTACCCGCGCCTGTGCGTTCTGCAATGTCGCGACCGGCAAGCCGAACGCGCTCGACATGGCCGAGCCGGAGAATGTCGCCAAGGCTGTCCGGCAGATGGGCCTTTCCCACGTCGTCATCACCTCGGTCGACCGCGATGATCTGGATGACGGCGGCGCGGAGCATTTCGAGAAGGTGATCTGGGCCATTCGCGCGGCGTCGCCGCTGACGACGATCGAAATCCTCACGCCGGACTTCCTGAAGAAGCCGGGCGCGCTGGAGCGTGTCGTCGCCGCCAAGCCTGATGTTTTCAACCACAATATGGAGACCGTGCCGGGCAATTACCTGACGGTGCGTCCGGGCGCGCGCTACTTCCACTCCGTGCGGCTTCTGCAGCGCGTGAAGGAGCTGGATCCGACCATGTTCACCAAGTCGGGCATCATGGTGGGTCTCGGCGAGGAGCGCAACGAAGTGCTCCAGCTGATGGACGACCTGCGCACGGCCGATGTCGACTTCCTGACCATCGGCCAATATCTCCAGCCGACCCGCAAGCACCACAAGGTGGATCGCTTCGTGACGCCCGATGAGTTCAAGTCCTACGAGACGGTCGCCTATTCCAAGGGCTTCCTGATGGTGTCGTCGAGCCCTCTCACCCGCTCCTCGCACCACGCCGGCGACGATTTCGCCCGCCTGCGCGCCGCGCGGGAGAAGAAGCTGCTCGGTTGACGATATGAAGAAGCCCGTCCTGCATAGACGGGCCATTTTCATTCTGCAGGTTGCGCCATGGCCATGCGCGGCACGATATCGGGCAAAGCAAGATCGACCGCCCTGCCACTCCTTGGCGTTTCCTGTCCGCGCCGCGCCATGCGGTGCATGAGCGGCGACAGGGCCTCGTGGGTTTCGCGGTAGAACTCGAACACGTCGCTATAGGCATCGTTACGGCGCATGTCGGGTTCCACGACATGGCTTTCTTTCACCATGTGCCCCGACGCCTCGGGCAGCGAGCCATAGAAACCGGCGCCGACCGCCGCATTGATCGCGGAGCCGAAGGCCGTCGCATCCAATACTTTGGGAACGGCAATCGGAATGCCGCAGACATCGGCATGCATCTGCGTGAGGAACGGCGTTCGGGTAGCACCGCCGCAGATCACCGTCGTTTCGATGGAAACCGCATGCGCCCGCAGCGTCCGCAGAATGTTTTCCGTGCCGTAGGCGACGGACTCGATCAGCGCGCGCAACATGTGGGCGGGCGTGTGCTTCAGTGTCAGCCCCCACAGCGCGCCCTGAAGTTCGTAGTCGGTATAGGGATTGCGGTTGCCCTGCCAGAAATCAAGCGCCACAAGGCCGTCGGCGCCGATCGGCATGCTCTCCGCCTCGCGAAGCATGTCGCCGTAAGTGTCCCCGCCCCCCTGGCCGAGCCGGCCAATATGATCATGCCACCATCGCACGATGGACCCCGAGGAGACCTGCCCGCCTTCCATGACGAACAGGCCGGGCACCACGCAATCGGGATGCGGCCCGAAGATGCCCGGCACCTCCACATCCTGGTCCGTCATCGGCAGGACGAGATGCGAGGAACCGGTGATGAAGGCCGTGCGACCGGGGCGGCACACATCGAGGCCCACCATCGCGACATAGGCATCCGTACCGCCACAGACGACGAGCGTTCCCGGCAAAAGGCCCAACTGGTCAGCGGCCTCGGAAGTCAGCGGCCCTATCGGTTCGGCGAGCGGAAGGATCTCATCCGGGAAGCGTGCCGTGATGTCGCCAAGGCCGATCCGGGCGAAGAAATCCTCCGGCCAGCCACCGCGTCGACCGTCGTAGAACCAACGGTTGGTGATGTGGTTGAGACCGAGTGTCAGACGTCCCGTGAGGCGCAGTGCAAGATAGTCCGTCATCTCGACGAACCAGCGGGAGCGCTCGTAGATCGCAGGCGCCGATTCCTTGATCCAGAGGATTTTCGGCAGCATCCATTCGGAACTTACGCCAAGGCGCGACCGGCGAAGCGCCGCGTCGTTGGTCTGCGTCATGCGGCGGGCCTGTTGGGCGGCGCGGCTGTCCATCCAGAGGATCGCCGGCATGGTCGGCTGTAGGTTGCCATCGAGCGCAACAAGCGTGCTGGACGTACCGTCGGCGGAGATGGCCTTGACGGAGGCCGCTGGTATACCAGCTTCGCTCACCGCCTGACGAACCGCAAGGCACGCGGCGCGCCACCAGTCGGCGGGCGTCTGCTCGGCCCAGCCCGGACGTGGGAATGTGGTCTCGTAGTCGTGCGTGGCCATCGAAACGACGTTGCCGTCCTGATCCACCACGATGGCCCGCGCACCGCCCGTGCCGCCGTCGAGCCCGACGAAATAGGCCTTGCCATTCATGGTCATGATGCCTCCGGATGTTGGGACTGACGGCCATTCACGGCTCGCATGGCGACGGTAACGCCGATCAGCAGCAGAATGCCTTTGATGATCTGGCGCTGGTAGTCGGCCCAGCCGAGCAGCGCGCTGCCGCTTACGAGAACGGCGAGGATAAGGATGGCGGTGGTCGTGCCGAGCACGTTGGGTTTGCCGATCCTGAGCATCATGCCCCCGAGCAGCACCGCCGTCAGGCCGTCGATGAAATAGGACGACCCGATCATCGGCTGGCCTGAGGAAAGGCTCGCCGCCAGCAGCACGCCGGTCAGCGCCGACATGACCCCGGAAAAGACGAAGAGCAGCATGAGCAGGTTGCGAACCGAGACCCCCGCCTGATCGACCGCGGCCTCACTTTGCGCCGTCGCAAAGATATAGTGGCCGAAGGTCAGCTTCTCCTGGGCATACCAAGACAGCGCGTAGAGACCAGCAACGGCGATCGCGATGACCGGCACGGGACCGATATTGGTGAAGATGAGGTCGCCAAGCGGACCTGGATCGGCGATGCGGATGGACGTGCCCTTGCCGAGCGCTGCTGCAATGGAGGCGCAGATGCCACCCGTTGCGATGGTTACAATCAGCGGTTGAAGACGCATAACCGCGACGAGCAGGCCATTAAACAAACCCGCGACCGCACCGACAGAGACCCCGACAAGCCCGGCCACCAGCCAGCCGTGGCCGCCGGCGAGCAGGTACGCCGTGGTCATATTTCCAAGGGCGGCGACATGCATGAAACTGACATCGATCTTGCCGGCCGCGATAACCCAGGTCAGCCCCAGGATCATGATCGCCGTCAATGCCGAGGAACGCAGGATCGTCGCAATGTTGGAGCTGTCGACGAGTTGCGGTCTGAGGAAGGCAAAGACGGCGACCATGAACACGAGCGTTGCAAGAAGCCAGTAGCGGCTGACGAGACCGTTCTTTGGCTTCTGCGTATCAAGACGGGCGACAGACGGGTGGGCGATAGCGTCGGTCATGAACGCTTCTCCTTCTTGACGGATGCGGGCTGGAGAAAGCTGCCGAAATCGCTCAGGAACTCACGCAGGCGGGCATCGAAGAACACCACACCGGCCAGCAGGATCGCGCTGACGACGCCGTCGCTGTAGTAGAACGGAATGCCAAGAAGCGAAAATCCATCGAGCAGCATGGTGATGAGGAATGTGCCGGCAAGCGTCGCCATAACGGATGTTCGTCCCATAAGCGCCGTACCGAGAAAGACACCGGCATAGGCGGGCATCAGCAGGTTCGCACCTTCATTGGTATCGGCAGTGCCAGATTCCGCCAGAATGAGCAGCACCGCCAAGACGCAGGTCACGCCGCAGGCGACGAAGGCCAGCATTGTGTAGAGCCTCGTCGGCACCCCTGAATAATAGGCCGCAACCAGGTTCTCGCCCGTGGCATAGAACGACGCGCCATACCGCGTGCGGTGCATGAAGAACCAGGCAGCGGCATAGAGGCCGAGCAGGAAGACGAAGGACAGGCTGTAACCGAAGACGCGCGCATCGTTCAGATCGAGAATGCCCGACGACATGAAGTTCTGAAAGATCGTGCGGCCGTTGGAATAGACGAAAGCGAGGCCTGCGGCGATCGACCCCGTAGCGATGGTCGTCACGATGTCGGGAAAACGGAAATAGCTGATGACGACGCCGTTGAACGCACCGATGGCCGCACCGACGACGATGCCGGCCGGAATGGCGATCCAAAGTGGTTGGCCGAGCGCTATAAGATAACCGATGGTCATGGCGGCGAAACAAGCAGTTCCGGCAAAGGAAAGATCGAATTTCCGGACGATGACGACGAATGACAGGCCGAGTGCCGCCAGTCCGTTCGCCGCCATATGGCGCGTGACGGCAGACATATTCTGTGTTGAGAGGAAGCGTGGCTCGGCAAGCGTGAAGGCCGTCGCGACGAGAACGACGAGAAGCAGGAAGGCAAGAAATCGTCCGCTTCCCGCTGGAAGCGTGAAAGATCTAGTCACGATGCAATTCTCCCATGATGCCGGCCATGAGCAACTGGTTGCGGGCCTGGAGACCACCGGGCGGCGCGATCTGGCGGCCTTTGTAGAGGGCGAAGGTACGGTCGGCGATGCCGTGGGCCTCGTCGCAATCGCTCGACAGGACGATGACGCCGGCCGTACGGCTTAGCTCCCGCATCAGCCCATAAAGCTTTGCACGCGCACCGATATCGACACCGACCGTCGGCTCCACGAAGATGTAGACGTCGGCCTCGGCGAAGAGGCCCTTGGCGACGACGATCTTCTGCTGGTTGCCGCCGCTGAAGCCACTGACGGGCATGGAAAGGTTCGGCGGACTAAGCGAGAGGCGTGTCGCGAACTCGCCGCTGGCAGTGCGATTACCGGCTCGCTTGAGGATGCCGGCGGCACCTGAGGCGCGCTTGAGATTGGCGAGCGTGATGTTGAAGATCGAGGTTTCCGTGAGCGCCAGCCCCTCGACGCGTCGATCCCCCGGCACGAGGAAGATCCCCGCCTTGAGGGCTTCGCGCGGCGAGCGCGGCGCGATGGTGCGCCCTTTAAGGACGATGCTGCCGCCTTCGACAGGGATCGCGCCGAACAAGGCTTTGGCCAGTTCGTCTGCGCCGGAACCGACAAGGCCGAAAATGCCGAGGATTTCTCCGCGCCTGAGCTCGAAGCCGATGTTGGAAAAAGCGCCGGCCGCTGTCAGGCCACGCACCGCCAGGACCGTCTCTCCAATGGCATCAGTTTCGGCCTTGGGTGGGAAAACGTGGTCGAGCGCCTCGCCCAGCATCAACTCGGCGAGTGAAAGGTTCTTCGCCTTTACATCGGCGACGGACATGCTCGCCACCATGCGCCCGCCGCGAAACACGGAGAGCCGGTCGGCGATTTCCATCACCTCTTCCAGGCGGTGGGTGATATAAAGAACGGAAATGCCGCTCTGACGCAGCGTGTCAATCAGGCGGAACAGCACCGTTTTCTCGACTTCCGTCAGCGTTGACGTCGGCTCGTCGAGAATGAGGACACGGATGTGGTCGCCGGCAAGGGCCTGCAGGATGGCGACGATCTCGCGTTCGACCGCAGACATCTCCGCCACTGTCTTCGAAAGATCGATATCGACGGGAAACCGTTTCAAAAGCGCATTTGCGCGATGCGAGAGATCGGCGCGCTCGATGCGTGAGAGGAGGCCGGGGCGAGCCGCCTCGCGCCCGAGAAAAATGTTCTCGTAGCCTGTGAAATCGGCGACAAGTTCAGGATGCTGCTGAACGGTCGCGATGCCGTGCCGGATCGCTTCCTTCGGATCGCGGCAGTCAATCGCCTCCCCGCCAACCTCTATCGAGCCCTCATCCTTGCGGTAGACGCCGGAGAGAATCTTGATGAAGGTCGATTTTCCCGCACCGTTGACCCCGAGCAAGGCGTGAACCTCTCCGGTCTCGAGCACGAAATCAACGTCGCTGAGCGCATTTACGGGGCCGAAACGCTTTGAAATCGCCCGCGCGCGCAAGGCTGGAGCCGTCATGTCCCACTCCTTCGCTTTGTCTTGGTCGGATGGGCGGCCCGCAGTAGCGAACCGCCCGACGCTCAGGTCAGACGGCGCGGAGCCAGCCGAGCTGATCGGCGCGGCCCGGAACGTCGAAGTCGTCGGGAATGCCATCCTTCAGCATGGCCTCTTCGACGGCATAAGTCGGCGTGACGACCAGGCGTGGCGTCTTCTGTCCGGCCAGATGCTGGTGGGCGTAGAACACCGACAGATAGGCCATCTCATAGAAGCTCTGCGCCATGGAGAGTTTCAGTTGAGAGGGACCGGCAATGTAGTTGAAGGCCTGCGAGCCACCGTCGATGCCGGTGATGATAAGATCGGGCTTGTTGGCGGCGCGTGCCGCAAGTGTGCCTTCGACCGCGGCCCCATCCCAGGCGCACCAGATCGCGTCGATATCGGGATTGGCTGTCAGAATGTTGTCGACGGCCTGGCGCGGCGTGACGTTGCCGGCAAGTGCGAAGGCCCAGTCGGCGACGATCTTGATGTCGGGATAGCGGCGCAGCGTCCACTCCATCCCGAGCGTGCGCTGATCCCAGCTTTCATTCTGCGGCAGCAGGACGCGGGCGATATTGCCCTTGCCGTTCAGCTTGCGCGCAATGAAATCGCACGAATAGGCACCCATCCCGAAATTGTTGGACATCGACGTCGTGTTGACGGCGACGCCGGGAACCGCACTGTCGGCGCAGAACACCGGAATGCCGGCCGCGATGGCCCGCTGCACGGCCGGCGCGATGGCGACGGCATCGGCGGGCGTGATGAACAGCGCCTCCGGCTTGCTCGATATCAGCGAGTCGATCTGGTCCGTTTGGGTTTTGGCGTCGAAGCCGGCATCGGTCGTGGTAAGCGTGCCGCCAAGTTCCTTGACGGCGGCGGTGAAGCCGTCCTGAAGGTGGCGCCCGGAGTCGTAGGTCGTCCAGCCGAGTGCCGCGGCGAACTTGCGGTCGGCGGCCTCGGCACGGACACCCGATGCCGCGAGATATTGTGCGGCAAAGAGCGCGGCACTGCCCCCGAGCAAAGCACGCCGTGAGATATCGAAATTGAACTTATCCATGTCCTTGGTCTCCTCCCAGATAGACATTGTCATCCTCCCGACCCGGGCCCTGTTGGGCTCGGGAACAATCCGCGCATGACCCGACCTCCTCGGGGCGCAACGCGATATTTCAGGCCGCGTTTCCCAGCGCGACCGAAGCCCGGCGAACCTCCGGCATCACCGAAAGCCAGGTGTCGTATGCGTCCGCATAGGCCGGCGCGAGGTTCTGCACCGGGGAAATCACGCGCTTGATGCGCGGTGACGTCAGAACGCTCTCTAGGCTTTCGCCACTTTCGGCGATCAGCGCGAGCCGCGCCGCGCCGTAGGCCGCGCCCAATTCGCTCGCCTCGGGCACGCGCAGGTCCACACCGAGGGACGTCGCGATCATCGACAGCCAGAGCTCGGAACGAGACCCGCCGCCGATCGCCAGCAGGCTCCCGATGGTAGAGCCGGCAGCACGAAACGCATCCGCGCATTCACGCAGAGCAAAGGCGACGCCTTGCAGAACGGCCCGCGTGAGGACCTCGTCGTCGCAGGAATGCTGCAGGCCAAGCAGCGCGCCGCGGATTTCCACATCCGCCCGCGGCGACCAGCACCCGTCCAGAAAGGGCACGAAGAGAACCGGGCTGGGCGCGCCGAGCGACGTGCCGAGTTCAGCGACAAGCTCGGATGCAGGCCGCTTTACGACCTTGGATAGCCAGTTAATACAGGACGTCGCCGACAGGATCACCGACATCTGGTGCCAGACACCGGGCATGGAATGGCAGAGCGTTTCGATCGCGTGATCGTCGCTCGGGCGCACCTTGCCGGTGGCCAGGAACAGCACGCCCGATGTGCCGAGGGAGACGGTTCCCTCCCCGTCGCGGAAGACGCCTGTGCCGCAGGCGCCGCAGGCATTGTCGCCACCGCCGCCGGCAATGACGGGACGGGACGATATTCTCCAACGTTCCGCAAGCTCGGTGCGTAGATGCCCCGTGGGATCAATACCTTCGTAAAGCTTTGGCATTTGCCTGCGATCAAGATCGGTAGCCGCCAGAAGGGTATCGGACCAGTCGCGCGCCGCAAGGTCAAGCCACATCGTGCCGCTGGAATCCGCCATGTCGGATGCCTTTTCGCCGGAAAGCTTCAGCCGCAGGTAGTCCTTTGGCAATAGCACTGTACGGACGCGGCGGAAGGCGTCCGGCTCATGGTCGCGCAGCCAGGCAAGCTTGGGCGCGGTGACGCCGGGCGTCGGCCTGCGGCCCGCAATGCGACGGATATCCGGCGCCCGCGCTTCCAAATCCGCGCATTCCTTTTCGGTGCGCGTGTCATTCCACAAAATGGCCGGGCGGATGGGCGTATCGCGCTCATCAAGAACCGTGGCGCCATACATCTGTCCGGAAAGGCCGATGCCTTTGACGGCACCCATCGCCTTCGGATGGCTCATAGAGAGCGCGTCGAGGCTTTCGCAGACGGCATCCCACCATTGTTCGGGATGCTGCTCCGACCAGCCCCGATGCGGCCGCGACACATCTATCGGACGCGACGACGATTCCGCAACCAGGCTCTGGTTCTCATCCATCAGCATGGACTTCACGCCCGACGTTCCCAGATCGATACCGAGATACATGGCTCCTCCTCCCATCGGGCCTTTCGGGCACCCGCTTTCCCATTTATTCCTCCGCGCGTCTCTGCCGGCCGCGGCGGGCTCCTCAACCCGCCAGCGACTGCCGCTTTCCCTCCAGAAAGCGGTCGAGTGCCGCGATATCTTCCGAACGCATCTTCAAACCGAGCTTGCTGCGGCGGAAGACGATGTCCTCGGCGCTCTGCGCCCACTCCTCCCGCACGAGATAGTTCACTTCCGCTTCCGTCAGGCCGGCGCCGAAGGTCCTGCCGAGATCGGAGAGGCTCTTCGCATGGCCCAGCACGAGGGGAACCCGGCTCCCGTAGTAGGTGAAAAGCCGCTTCAGTTGCTCATCGAGCATGAAAGCGTATCGGGCGCGTAGCGCGGCAAGCTGTTCCTCGAAGGCATCGATCGCGAAATCTCCGCCCGGCAACGCGGTCCTGCCTGTCCAGCCGGCACGAGCCGCAACGGCCTTCGCCTTCTCCCGTGTCAGCAGCGGCTCAAGCCTGGCCATCACCGCCTCGGCCAGCCGGCGATAGGTCGTGATCTTGCCGCCGAAGATCGAGATCAGGCCGATACCGGCCTCCTCGTCCACCTCGATCACATAGTCTCGCGTCGCTTTCTGGGCAGCACTCGCGCCATCGTCGTAAAGTGGACGCACGCCGGAATAGCTCCAGACGATGTCAGCTGTCGTCAGCGGCCTGTCGAAACAGCGGCTGACCGCATTGCAGAGATAGGCCTTCTCCTGCTCCGTTGCCGAGAACTGATCGATATCGCCATCGAAATCGCGGTCTGTCGTTCCGACCAGCGTGTAGTCGCCCTCATATGGAATGGTGAAGAAGATGCGGCCGTCGCTGTTCTGGAAGATGAAACAGCGGTCGTGCGCATAGAGTTTCGGTACGACGATATGCGATCCCTGTACAAGCCTGACCTTGCCGCGTGCCGGCCGACCCGCGGTGCGCGAGACGATGTCGTTTGCCCAGGGACCGGCAGCGTTGATCAGCGTGCGCGCGCGGATGGTGCGCTGGTATCCGCCGCGTGAGACCGTCACGGACCACCCGTCCCTATCGCGTTTCGCCGCCGTCATGGCTGTGTGCGTTTCGATCACCGCGCCCAGTTCGCTTGCGGCCTTCGCATTCATGACGACGAGACGGTTGTCCTCGACCCAGCAGTCGGAATATTCGAAGCCCGTCTTCAGCGACGCCGTCAGCCCTTCACCGAGCGCCTGCCCGGCCAGCTGAACGGTCGTCGTCCCGGGAAGACGCACACGCCCGCCAATATGGTCATAAATGAAGAGACCGAGGCGGAGCTGCCATTTCGCCCGCATGCCGGGCATGTAGGGGAGCACGAAGCGCAACGGACGAACGAAATGCGGTGCGATCGCCCAAAGCCGCTCGCGCTCCTGCAAGGCCTCACGCACCAGTTTGAACTCGTAATGCTCCAGATAGCGCAACCCGCCGTGCAGCAGCTTCGTGGACGCGCACGACGTCGCACCGCCGAGATCGCCTTTTTCGCAGAGATAGACATCAAGCCCGCGTCCCGCAGCGTCGCGGGCAATACCGCATCCATTGATGCCGCCGCCGATGATCGCGATATCGTAGATCTCAGGCATGGGCGCGCTCGCGGATCTCGGCGGGCCGCGCAGCCAGCAAACGGGACGCGATCTGGACGAACCCCTCGCCGCCACGCTCGGAGGCGACGAATGCCGGCAGCGCAGTTTCGCCGCCGGCGAAATCGGTCACGTTTGCCACGCCGCAGGAGTTCGGAAAGAACGAGAACATTGGGCCGTCATTCGGGCTGTCGCCCGTGAAGATGAACCGTGCCTTATCCGCGTCGAGATCCATTCCAAGCACATCGGCTGCGAAACGCCGCGTCATCGACAGCTTGTCATAGTTGCCAAACCACCCGTTGACGTGGATGGAAGACAGCTTCGCGATGGCGCCTGCCTCCTTGAAGAGGGCGAGCACACGATCCACCTCGCCCTGCGGCAGCGGCTCGACATCCTCGCAGACATCGATGGCGAGGTCGGCTTCGCGGTAAAGCTGATCGGAGGCGATGCCTGTGCCCGGTACTTCTTGCAGGATGCGGTCCCGCAAAGCATCGAGCTTCCGGCGATTTTCGCGACGTTCCTGCTCGGTGGCGAAGAAGGCCTGGCGCATCTTTCGCGCTTCGCGGTCGTAGGAAAAATAGAAGGCGCCGTTTTCTCCGACAACGCCCGCGACGGGCCAGAAGCGGGCGATCATGTCGCACCACCCGGCAGGACGGCCCGTGATGGGCACCACGGCGAAGCCTGCACGCGCCAGCGCCTGCAAGGCGGCGTAGGGTTCGGCGCGAAGCTGGCCTTCCGAGGTTAGGGTATCGTCGATATCGGTCAGGACGACCTGCACTTGTGACAGCACGCGATCGGAAAGTTCGTCGAGCGGGCGCATCAGCACTCCTCCTCTATGAACTGCTCGAGCACGCCCATATCGGCCGCAAGGTCGAGCATGGAATAGCGATTGCGCATCTCCTTCGAATAGCGCACCGCATCGCGATAGAGGTCGCGGTCGATGCCTATCTCCTGCGGGGTCGCGCCGCCGCCGGCCGCACGGAGATGCGCGGCAAGGTTTGCCGAGGGGATCGCCATCTGCTGGAGCGTTCGACGCAATTGCGGCCAGAGCGCCTCGAGTTGCGCATTGAACCGTTCCGCGGCGGCCGCATCGAGAACCTTGGCGCGCGACGCCGCGAGGCAATGATCGACTGCGGCCGCGGGATAGCGCGCTCTAATCTCCGCTTCGTCAAAACGGGTCGGCATGATCCGGGGTGCCTTGTCGCTCGCCAGGATGATCTCCTGAAGCCGGGCCATCGTCACGGATGACACGCCGACCTGCTGGCCGTGCACCGTTCCGGGATGGCGGTCGCCAGCGAAGCTGTCGATCCAGTGGGAAATCTGGTGTTCGCCCATCGAGCCTGGATGGCTCATGCCGGTCACGCTGATTCCGATCCCGCCAAGGGTCAGGATGCGGTGCAGATAACCTATGGCGTCATGCTCACGACGGCCCAGTCCAGCGGACCTCGCGAGCATCTCCCTCTCATCCGCTTCCTGTAAGACGTAGGGGGACGTGGCGTAGGCCGTCCTGAGCATGACATGGGAAAAATACCAGTCGACCTGCGCGGTCGAGCGACAAAGGCTGTCGCCGAAACCGGCGGCGATGAGATACTGCGGCGCATTCGCGCTGACCTCGATATCGAGGAAGACGCCCTTTGCGGCATGCGCATTCAGTGTTGTCTTCAGCCCGTTGTCGAGCGTGATGGATGCCGTCGTCGATGTGTAACCGTTCATGGACGGCGCGGTGCCAAAAACGCAGTAATCCTTGCCATCCAGAAACGTCGCGTATTTACACAGGTCGTTGATGGTGCCCGATCCGACAGCAATGACGGCATCGGCGCTTCGGGTTTTCTCCCGAAGGTCACGGATTGCGGCTTCATCTGCATGGGGGTGATCGAGCACCACGGTCGTTGCCCGCCCGCCAAGGCTTCGAGCGACGGCATAGCCGAGCGCGTCATAGGTATCGGCATCCGCGACGACCGCATAGGTCGAGGCTGGCATCACACTTGCGACATAGTCGGCCTCGCCGCCCCGCACGCTTTCCTCGATGAAGATGGCCTTGAATGGGACCTCGGCGGCAGCCCCGGTATCAGGGTCGATCCACCGTCCGGCACTTACGTCGCGGATAAGCGTGTTCCAGTCTTGCCACCCGAGCGGTCGTCGGGCGGCGGGCGCCGCATGCAACATCATGTCCTCCCAGACTTGTTGATGGCATTTTTCATTTGTCGATGCAAAATGTCAATAACATTTTTCATTGTTGATTGAATTTTGCCATTTGCATTGTGAGCCAACACGTTCGGGAAACTGGACTTGCATCCTAAAAGCTGCCAAATGAGAGGAAGGGAGACCCACGACGCAGATGCAATCCGAAAGCCCCCAAGACCGTATTGGCCGAAAAAAAGCCCCGCCCATGCAGTTTGGCGCCGATCTGCCCTTGTGGGTGGCGTGGCTTTATTACGAAGAAGGCCTCAAGCAGGACGAGATCGCTACACGGCTCGGAATATCCCGATCCTCGGTGTTCAACCTTCTTCAGAAGGCGCGCGACGAAGGCATCGTCACAATCACCATCGACCCGACACGCCTTGAGCGCGCCGACCTTTCTGTCGAACTGAAGGAGAAGGGGCAGCTCGCCGAGTGTTATGTCCTGCCCTCATCATCGGGTGGGGCCGCGCTTTCGGAACAGATCGGGCGGCTCGGGGCACGGATTTTCGAGCAGAAGTTGGAAAAGGACGACGTTGTCGGCGTCGCATGGGGGCGCACCGTCATGGCGCTGTCGAAGGCGCTTTCACCGACCAGCATGCCAGGCGTCACAGTTGCCCAGGTCACCGGCAGCTCGATTGCGACTTACGACTTCTCCCCTGAATTGTGCACTTCCAACATCGCAGCGCGCCTTAATGCGCGCTGCGTCAACCTGCACGCGCCGGGCGTCGTGTCCAACGCAAACATGAAGTCGCTTCTCATGCAGGAGCCGATCGTTGGCCAGCATTTCGACCTCCTGCGGCACTGCACGAAATCGCTCTTCGGCGTTACCCACATTACCGGTCAAACCCTGCTGGAAGATACCGGCGTCATGACGGAAGAACTGCTTCGGCAGTATCAGGACAAGGGCGCGGTCGGTTTCGCCTCAGGCTACTTTTTCGACATCGACGGCGCGATCATCCGAACGGGTTTCGACGACCGCCATCTCGTCATGCCTCTCGACGATTTCCTGAATGTGCCAGAACGCCTTTGTATCGGCGGCGGCCCGGAAAAGGTGGATGCGATCCATGGGATGCTGAAGGCCCGCATCGCCACCATCCTGATAACCGATCAGGAAACGGCAAAAGCAGTTTGCGCGAACCTGAGCGTCGTCTAGACCAGGGCGGTCTTGCCTCGCGCGCAGTTTGAGTACCGCATTGCCAGATGCAGTATCCGAACCGCTTGCAACGACGTATCTGCGATATCCCGCCGCCCCCAATAACATGATTGCAAAACTCAGCTTATTATGGCTATCAGAGTCACCAACGGCAATTCAGGAGTGCCGCTGTCCTGCGAAATGAAATGCTGGACCGTGACGGAAGGCGCTTGGCGGGCATATGGGCAGTCAGGGACGGGATACGCGCAACGAAGCCTATGTGGCCTATCGCGCCGAACTGGTGCGGTATGCCACGCCGATTCTCGGTTCCCAGGAAGATGCCGAGGATATTGTGCAGGAGGCTTTCGTGCGCTTCGTGCCAGAGGCGGCGGATGAGCCCTCGCGGCTCAAGTCCTACCTCTACCGTATTGTGCGCAACCTCGCCTTCGACAGGAGGCGTCGGCGCCGGCTTGAGGCGCGCGGACATCCCGACGATACGCCCTGGTGGGGCCTGCCGCAAAACCACGACACGCCGGAGGAACAAGTTCTCTTGTGCGATCGGGTTCGTCAGGTCGAAGCCGTCATGGAGACGATGCCGACACAAAAGCGCATAGCGCTCGAAATGCATCGTTTCGGCGGCTACCGCATCGAGGAGATTGCGCGCCATCTTGGTGTTTCGACATCGAGCGCCCATCGGCTGATCCAGTCCGGGCTGGCCGAGCTGCTGAAAAAGATACTCTAGGAAAGAGAAATCGTATCCGTTCCTGAGAAAATCTCCGGAGCTATTCGTCTTATAGGTGACGAGTACATTCGCGAGGGCGGCTTCTGCGGGTACAGGCGAGACGAAGGCGATGACCGGCATGCGCGATACAGGAACGGACATACCCCAGGCCATTGCCGAAGAGGCGGCCGGATGGATGATTGCCTTGCAGGAAGAGCCGGGCGACCGCCTCTGCCGGGACAGGTTCGAGCACTGGCTCGACCAGTCCGCGCAACACCGACAGGCCTGGGCCCGTCTGCAGATCGCCTGGCAGGCCCTCGGCGCCGCCAGTCCTGTCCTCAAGGAAAGCTGGCAGGGCGCCGCACGCGTCCCTGCGCTTCAAAAACCCCAGCACCCACGCCGCGCAGGCTTGGCACGTCGCGCTGGTATGTTCGGGGCGGCGGCGGCCGCCTTGCTCTGTCTCGCGTTCATCGTCGGGCCGGCCATCATGCTTCGCATGGAAGCCGACTACAGGACGCAGACCGCAGAAAGCCGGACCATTACACTGGAAGACGGCAGCCTCGTTCACCTCTCCGGTGCGAGCGCCATTGCAACGGATTTCGCAAACGGGCGCCGTGCCGTTCGCCTCCTTGCGGGGGAGGCCTTTTTCGAGGTCACACCGGATAAAAACCGTCCCTTCACCGTCGACGCCAACGGCGTCGAGGTCACGGTTCTCGGCACGAAATTCGATGTCCAGGCCGATGGCGATCTGACAGTCGTCGCGTTGGCGGAGGGTTCCGTCAAGGCATCTGTCGGCCGGGATGCGCCGGAGGAATTCCTCGCGCCCGGCGACCAATTGACGGCCAACAGCGCCACCGGCGAAGTGTCGCGCGCGACGATCCCGGTTTCCGATATCGCCACGTGGCGCGACGGGAAGATATTCGTGGTGGATGCCACGATCGGCGCCGTCGTGGAGCAGATCCGCCGCTACCACCCTGCCTGGATCTCACTGCCCGACAGCACCTTGGCCAGCCGGCGGGTGACAGGCTTCTACGACCTTCGCAATCCCGATCAGGCGCTACAGGCGCTCGTCACGCCCTATGGCGGCAAAGTGCGACGCGTCTCGCCGATAGCACGGCTCATCAGCCGCTTCTGATAAAAAAATATGACTGAAATAATCAAGGTTTAGCGTAAAGCACGAAAAAAGCTGGGAAAAAATCCGCAGCTGTCCGTCTTTTCGTTGAGTGCCGCATGAAGCGCGCTGCAACGAAGAGACGAAGACATGCATACCACATACCCGGTGACGCCGCTTGCGAAAGGCAACGGAACCGTCCGCTCCCACACGGTATTTCTCGCGACGACGGCGCTCGCTTTGATGTGTGCGTGCGCACCAGCACTGGGACAAAACGCGCAGACGACCGAAAGCGCGTCCGAGGACAGCGCAACGGGCACGGCACGCATTGCCTTCAACATTCCGGCCCAAACACTGGCCAAGGCCGTGGGTGCCTTTGGCCGGCAATCCGGCCTCCAGGTCACCCTTTCTTCCACGCAGGCGGGAGACATCCGAACGAACGCCGTTGTCGGCCGTTTCACACCGTCGGAGGCCCTTTCGCGCATGCTTGCCGGCACCGGCATACAGGGTCGTGTCAGCGGCGGTTCAGCCATTCTGAGCGGCGGCGGCCAGGCGTCCGATCTCGGCGCGACCGATGGCTCGACGGTGCTGGAAACCATCAATGTGGGAAAAGGTCCGCGGAGCGCCTCCAGCGGCGCCGGTTTCCAGGGCACACCCGACTGGGTCTACGAGACGCCGGCAAGTATCAGCGTCGTATCGCGCGAGGCCATCGAAAAGAAGCAGCCGCGCAACGCCTATGACCTGTTTTCCGGCGTCTCCGGCGTTTCGGTCGCCGGTGCAGCACAGAACCCAGGTGTTGCCATCAATGTGCGGGGCTTGCAGGACCAGACCCGCGTCACGACGACGATCGATGGCGCGCGCCAGAACTTCCAGCAGGCGGGACACGGCTACACATCGAATGTCTATGTCGATCCCGCGCTGATCAGGACCGTGAAGATCGACAAGAATGCCGGCGCCGGTGTCGGCAGCGGCGGTTCGCACGGCGGTGTCGTCGGCTTCCGAACACTGACAGCCGACGATGTGCTTCTCGAAGGCCACAATGCCGGCGGCTGGATCGACGCGACCAGGGGCACCAACGCCTACGAGTTCTACGGCTCGGCAGCGCTCGCAGCCCGCACCGACGACGGCATCGACATCGTGGCGGCGCTCAGCCGCAAGAACCTCGACACCTACCAGATCGGCAAGAATGGAACGCTGGAGGGCAATCCCGGCGGCGACGAGCCCGTCTTCACCGGCTCGGACACCACATCCGGCCTCATCAAGGCCGGCCTCGACCTGGAAAACGACCAGCGCATCGAGTTGGGCTTCGTCGGCTACGATGCACTCTTCACGACCAGCACCGCGCTCGCCACGAACGAAAACACCAACCATGTGCGCAATCTGACGGGTACGCTGACCTATACCTACAATCCGGACGATCCGCTCTTCGACCTGAAGGGCCAATTGTGGTGGAATCGCACGGAAAACCATCAATGGCGCTCGGGCCGCAACGATTATGGTGAGTTTGACGTCAACTACGGATTGAACACCTATGGTCTCAGCCTGGAGAACACCAGCCAGGTCGCGCTTCCCACCGGCGAGCTTTCCTTCCATTACGGTACGGAAATCTTCATCGACCGCGCAGACACGGGCGTCCTCAACAGGGACCCGGGCGATGCAGACAACGCCTGGTGGTTCAGCGGCCCCAACCCGACGGGCGAGCGCTGGCTCTCGAGCACGTTCGCCACGGCGAAATACGAGCATGAGAATTGGTTCGAAGCATCCTTGGGTGGACGCTACGACTATTACAAGATCAAGGGCTCATCGCAGATTGACGGCGGTACGGAGACGTACATCGTCGACCCCGGTGTCTGCCGCGTGTACTGGCCGCCAGATCGAAACAACGGCGAATGCCGAACTTGGGTGACGCGCCCGGTTTACGGCGTGCGAAACGTCGTCCACGATATCGCGCTCGACCATTCCGCAGGACGCTTCTCACCGGAAGCACTGGTCGCCGTAAAGCCATGGAACGGCGTCCAGATCTTCGGAAAGTATGCCGAAGGCTTCCGGCCCGGAACGCTCGGCGAAATGCTGTTGGGCGGCTCGCATATCGGAAACCTGATGGATTATGCGCCGAACGCTAACCTCAAGCCGGAAACCTCGCAAACGTGGGAGGCGGGCGTCAACATCACCGCCGACGACCTGCTGGCCGGCGGAGACAGCCTGCGGCTCAAGGCGGCCTACTTCGACAAGACAATCGCAAACTACATTGCGCTTGGAACCGTGAGCGGAAACCCCGCAGCCGGCGGTCAGGTCAGCAGCTACTACGCCTATACGAACCTTATCGGCGATTCACGCCTGCGCGGTGTCGAGATCGAGGGCAACTATGACGCCGGCCCCTACTATGCCGGCGGCTCGTTTACCTACACCAAAGGTGACTTTCCCAAGACATACAGCGACAACCCCTGGGGCAATGCGACGTCGACGGGCAATGGATCGATCCTCTATGTATCCGTTGCCCCGAAGTATCGCTTCACCGCCGATGTCGGCGTTCGGTTCTTCGATGACAGGTTGAATGTCGGTGCGCGCGCCAACCGTGTTGTTCCCTCCGAACAGATCGGCATGTTCGCAAGCGTCTACAAAGCAAAACCCTTCACGACCTTCGACATCTATGGCTCCTGGGATTTCAACGAGAACGCCTCTCTGCGCTTCGCCGTCAACAACCTGACGGATGTCGCCTATGTCGATCCTATGAACTCATCCGATTTTCCAGCACCCGGCCGCACCGCGACCCTGTCGCTCAAGGTCCGGTTCTGATCCCGCAATCGCGCCGGTTCAAAGATGACCCGGCGTGAGACCAGCTGCATCCATGGTCCGGACGCAGCTAACCCTAGAAAGGAAAACAAATGGCAACGATCGATTTCAATGACGCCAACAGCGACGGCCTTGGCATTGACTTCCTCGGTTATCTCGAGGCGTGGGACGCGAGCTTCAACTCCGGCTACTACGGCTTCTTCTCCACCAATCCGGTCGATTTTTCGGGTAACCAGTTCGCCGTCGCCGACAGCAACAGCACGACGGTCGGCGGCGTGGGCGGCGCCGACACTGTCGTGATCGATTCCGGCAGCGCCGGCGATCTCTACTACGATATGACGTCGCACGTTCTCGCGGGCGCTGTCGACGGTGCGACCTTCGGCCAGGGGCTCAGCTACAATTCCGGCACGGACACGTTCTCGCAGTCCTTGTGGGACATCGACATCAACGGCCTCGGGCTGACCGGCACAGGTGCCGCAAATCCGGTACACAATTTCGTCTACGGCATCATGCAGGGCAATCCGGCAAACCTGATCAGCGTGCTGAACAGCCAGAACAACACGTTCAATGGCAGCGCGGGCGATGACGTGCTCTACAGCTTCAACGGCAATGACACGCTGACCGGCAATGGCGGATACGATACCTTCATTTTCGGTGGTACCGATGGCAACGACGTGATCACCGACTTCAATGCCGCGGAAGACATCATCGATATCTCCGCATGGGCGGCCGGAAGCGCACTTTCGGTGACCTATGCCTATGATGCCGCCAGCGGCCTCTACGACGCCACCATCACGGATGGCGTGAACGGCAGCATTTCCGTCCAGGACATTGCGAACAATTCGCTGGTCAGCGGCGTGAACCTGTTCGTCTGAGAAGTTTGCTGTAGTGTTGGTAGCCCCACAGCAGGCCCCGTCGCAGTCTCTGACTGCGGCGGTCGCCTCACCTCTCAGACGAGCATCCCTTGGGATAGCGCTCATCAGCGGAGTGGTCAACGTTCTGGCGCTGGCCTCGCCGCTCTTCATGCTTCAGGTCTATGACCGCGTCCTCGCAAGCGGCAGCGTGCCCACCCTCGTTGGGCTCGTCATCCTGGCGGCAGGGCTTTACCTGTTCCAGGCGGGGCTCGATATCGTCCGGGCGCGTGTGCTGCTGCGCATCGGCGAGCATGTGGACGGCGTGCTCTGCGGCCCCGTGCACGATGCCGTCGTGCGCCTGCCTCTCGTTGCACGCATGCCGGGCGACGGGCTCCAGCCTTTGCGCGACCTGGACAACGTCCGCGGCTTCCTTTCCGGACAGGGCCCAACCGCCTTTTTCGACCTGCCCTGGATGCCGCTCTATCTCGGCATCTGCTTCCTGTTTCATTTCTGGATCGGCGTGACGGCACTTGCCGGTGCGACCGTGCTCGTCGCCCTGACCATTCTCGCCAACGCGCTGTCGCGGAAGCCCGTTCGGGAGAGCATCGCCCACAACATGGCCCGCAACGGTCTCCTCGAGGCCACGCGCCGCAATGCCGAGATCGTACAGGCGCTCGGCCTCTCCGGAAGGCTTGGGGCGCGGTGGCGGCGGGCGAACGCGGACTATCTCGCCGCCAACCGCCGTGCAGGCGATATCGCGGGTGGCCTCGGCAGCCTGTCGAAAACCTTGCGCCTGATGCTGCAATCGGCGGTGCTCGGTGTTGGTGCCTGGCTGGTCATCGAACAGCAGGCAACCGGCGGCATCATGATCGCGAGTTCCATCATGGTGGGGCGGGCGCTGGCCCCGGTCGATCTGGCGATCACCAGCTGGAAACCTTTCCTCATGGCGCGGCAGAGCTGGAAGCGCCTTCAGGATCTGTTCGGGAAAATCCCGCCTGTGCCGGAGACGATGGCTTTGCCCGCGCCATGCCGGGACCTTCGTGTCGAGAACCTCACCATTCTGCCGCCCGGAGAGAAGCGGCCGACGGTGGCCGGTGTCGGTTTCCAACTTCAGGCCGGCAGCGCGCTCGGCATCATCGGCCCCTCCGGCTCCGGCAAATCGACACTTTCGCGCGCACTTGTCGGCGCATGGGCAACAGCGGGCGGCAAGGTACGCCTCGACGGCGCCAGTCTAGACCATTGGGATCGCGAAGCACTCGGGCGCCATATCGGCTACCTCCCGCAGGGCGTCGAGTTGTTCGACGGTACCATCGCGGAGAACATCGCGCGCTTCGAGGAAGATGCTGACGCCGAGGCCATCGTCGCGGCTGCCCGAACCGCCGGCGCCCACGACCTGATCCTGCGCTTCGAAGAGGGATACAAGACGCGCATTGGCGAAGGAGGCTCTTCCCTTTCAGCCGGACAGCGTCAACGCATCGGGCTGGCGCGGGCGCTTTACGGCGATCCGTTCCTCGTCGTGCTGGATGAGCCCAATGCTAATCTCGATGCCGAAGGCGAGGCCGCGGTCGTGCGTGCCATTGCCTCGGTGCGCGAACGCAACGGCATCGTCGTCGTGGTGGCGCACCGTCCGAGCGCCATCAGCGTGGTCGATCAGGTCTTGATGATGGAGGGTGGACGCCAGAAGGCGTTCGGCCCGCGCGACGCCATCCTCGGACAGGTCCTGAAGCCTGCTCAGGCAAGCAGAAACGGCTTTGCCGCGACCGGCCATGGGATCATGCCGCTGCGCGTCGTCGCAAACCCCACGAAATCCGAAAACCTCAGCGACCCTGACAAGACAGATGGCGACACCTGACGTGACAACCGTGACCCGCTCCATCCGCCTTCACCTTGCAGCGGGCCTTGCGCTGGTGGGATTGCTTGCCGGCGGCGTCGGCGGATGGGCGGCGGCGACGCAGCTCGCCGGCGCTGTGGTGGCATCCGGCCATTTCGTCGTCGACTCCTACCCCAAGAAGGTGCAGCACGCCAAAGGCGGCATCGTCGGGGAAATCCGCGTGCAGGAAGGCAAAACGGTAAAGGCCGGCGAGGTCGTCCTGCGGTTCGATGCCACGCAGACCCGCGCCAATCTTGCTATCGTCACGAAGCGGTTGAACGAGCTTCACGCCCGACTCGCACGCCTTGAAGCCGAGCGCGACGACAGGACGGCCATCGACTTTCCGCCGGGGCTGAGCATGGACAGCACCGATCCCGACATCATCTCGGCGGTCAGGAGCGAAACCCGCCTTTTCGAATTCCGGCGCGAAGCGCGCAACGCGCGCAAGGCCCAGCTCGCAGAACGCATCGCCCAATATGAGCACGAGATCGAAGGATTGAAGGCGCAGGAATCGGCCTATGCCGGCGGGCTTACGGTGCTGCGCACGGAAATCGCCTCGCAGGAATCACTTCACGACAAGGGCGTCGTCTCGGTCCAGCGCCTCAACAGCCTGAAGACCCAGGCGGCGACCTATGACGGCGAGCGCGGTGAGAAGATCGCCTACCAGGCACAGACGCAGGGCAAGATTACCGAGACGCGGCTCCAGATTCTTTCCATCGACCAGGACATGAAGACGGAAGTCGGCCGGGAACTGCGCGAAATCCAGGGACAGATCGGCGAATTTGTCGAGCGCAAGGTGGCCGCCGAAGACGAGCTGAAGCGCATCGATATCCTGGCGCCGCAAACGGGCATCGTGCACCAGCTCGCGGTGCATACGGTCGGCGGCGTGGTCAACCCGGCCGAAACGATCATGCTGGTCATCCCCGAGGGAGATGATCTCGCACTCGAAGTCCGCATCGCGCCGCGCGACATCGACCAGATCCAGCCCGGGCAGCGCGCAGTCCTCCGGCTCTCGGCGTTCAACCAGCGCACGACGCCGGAACTGTCCGGTCGCGTCTCGCGCATCGCCGCCGACCTCACGGTCGAAGAAAGGACCGGCCTCTCGTTCTATGTCGTCCGCATCGCTGTGCCGCATGAAGAGATGCGGAAACTCGGTGGTCTCACGCTACTTCCCGGCATGCCGGCCGAGGCGATGATCCAGACCGGTGAGCGCACCGCCCTCTCCTATCTCGTCAAGCCGCTTGCCGACCAGCTCAACCGCGCCTTCCGGGAAGAGTGAACGGCCCTTGGCAACGAAATGCGCCCGGCAACGACGTGTGCTGGCCCGTCGCATGCCGCAGCGTAAAATTTCAGCGAATGAATGGCGATCCTGCGCCGTCTTCCCCATGGCAGACAATAACAGAACCACTTCAGGCATATCATGACGTTTCCGACAATAAAGCTTCCCGCCCGCCCCCTTGCCATCAAGCGCGGGACGATCTCCACCCCGTTCGTCTATTACTTCTCCATCCCCGTCCTGCTGGCGATCGCCGTCTTCATGATGGTGTCGGAGGCGCCGGGAATTCTGCGCGACTACACGATCAGCCAGAATCCGGTTTTCGTCGACGGCACGATCGACGGCAGCTGCAAGACGCGGAAAGCCGTCTTCACGACCTGCGAGGTCGACCTGTCCTACGAACAGGGCGGCCAGCGCTACGACAAGGATGTCGAGATCATGTTCGTCGACATCCATAGCGGGGATTATGAAACGGGCCTTGTCGTTTCGGGCGATCATCCTGAACTCGCGACGATCACGCTCGGTCTGGACATGCTCTGGAACCGGATCATCACGCTGTCGGTCTTCACCGTGCTGCTCGGCGGCGGCGGTCTTGTGATGATCTTCCTGCTGCTGCGTTTCTGGCGGGTCAGCGGCCAGCTCAGCAAGCCGGCCCCGCTCACGGTGGTCCCGGTCGAGATCACCGGCATGGATACGAAGCGCAATCGCCTGAACGTAACCTATGCCGACCGCGTCAGCGAGCGGAAAACCAAACGCGTCGCCTTCACCCGCTTCGAGCGCGGACAGGAGCCGATCATCGTCGGCGATGCCGGCAGCAACCTGGTCGCGCTTGCCGTCTGGCACGGCAACACCTCGCTCCCCGTCCTGCTGGATGACCGCCTGGAGCGGATCGAGATGACGGAGCAGGAACGCGCGGCCGCACTCGCGCCGCTTCACGAACTGGCGCAGTCGACCGACCACGCGTCGGCCACCAGCCACGTCGTGCCGGAAAAGCAGGGCATGTCGCTGGCACGCAGGGCCGGCGGTTTCGCGCTCGTCCTTCTGCTGCTCATCGGCGCCATTCTCGGCTATTGGCTCTGGTATGTGACCAGCGCGCCGTCACAGTACAATTCACCTGGAATGGACATCAACAACATGATGCCCGAGGCGCTCAACAGGTGGGGTTGCGACCAGCTGAAAAGCCGCTTCGGCGACGGCAACGCACCGTTCGGCTGCACGGCCCCCGACCACATCAGCTGGAAGTGAGGACGGGCATTCACACGCACGCCGACGCATTGATCGTTCATACTCGGTCGATGTCATCGATAAACAAGGCGCAGCTGCATAGGCTGCGCTTTTTTCTTGCCGACGGGACGACGCAGCAAAACGCACCCTTCGTTTCAAACGATCGGGCGAGAACTTTATCTATAATGCGTGTTGGGAAAAGGATGCTGCGTCCAGGCGCGAAAGGCCATAGCAGTCACGGACCTCAGATCGACCGAGGTCGGATACGGACGCCGGATCAACTCCGGCGTCCGTAAAATCAATTAGATAACGCGAACGTTCTCAGCCTTGGACTTACCGGTCTTGCGGTCCTGTCCCATGTCGTAGCTGACGCGCTGTCCGTCGCTCAATGTGCCGCCCTGAACTGCGGAGATATGGACGAAAACGTCGGTTCCGCCGTTTTCGGGTGTGATGAAGCCAAACCCTTTGTCGGTGTTAAAGAATTTGACTGTGCCGTTCGCCATGATTTATCTCCAGAATTCAGCGATGGACGATGGGGCGCAAACCTACAGGTGCATGGCCGCAGCCGCAATACCCTCATTTGCTTTGAAGCAAGCAAATAGTCGTTTTCTCTCATTTTGCCGGCAATCGCTTATCTGCACTATACGCCGCAACGCCAGAACCTGGGGGATTTCAGTCAAATTCCGTACGTTCGGCCAGCGAGGCCCCGCTTTCCCCTTGGCAAAGCGCCGGAAAACGATCAAACAGGCGGGTCTCTTCGTCTCGATACAGCCTTTACGGTGACGTATCGCAGAAGCCTTCCCGGATCGTCAGAATGCGCATCTCTCCGATTTTCGCCGACACGACACCGATTCCCGCCACCGCGGGCAGGATATCGTCATGAGCGTGGGGCTGATCGACTCGCGGCCGCTTGCCGGAATCGCGCTCGCCTCGGCCGGCTACGCCTGCTTCGCGCTGCAGGACGCGCTGGTGAAGTGGCTGGTTGCGACCTACGAAGTGCCGCAGATCCTCTTCATGCGCAGCGTCGTGATCGTGCTGGTCTCCGGTGTGCTGATACGCCTCTACCGTCATCCTTCGATCTTGAAGAGCCCCTATCGCGGAACCGTCGTGCTGCGCGCCGCGTTGATGCTAATCGCATGGCTGCTTTATTATAATGCCGCGCGCTATCTCGGGCTGGCGGAACTGACGACGCTCTATTTCTCCGCGCCGATCATCACCGTCTTTCTGTCTATTCTCGTCCTGAAGGAAGCCGTCGGGGCGGGCCGATGGATAGCCTGCGTGGTCGGTTTCGCCGGCGTGGTGATTGCAGCAAATCCGTCGCACTCCCCCAACCTCATCCCCGCGGTCATGTGCCTCGTCGCCGGCTTCTGCTGGGCGTGGAGCACGATCCTCATCCGCCTGGTCAGCCGCAGCGAAAGCACGCTGACGCAGATGTTTGCGACCAGCCTGCTGTTCGGCCTCGCCTGCGCGCTGTCGTTTCCCTGGATCTGGCGCACACCGGATGCGGAAGGATGGGCGCTGATGCTGGCGCTCGGCCTTATCGCGACGATCGGGCAATACCTGCTTTACGAGGGGTTCCGCTATGCGCCGGCATCGGCGCTTGCGCCGGTGGAATATACCGGGCTCATCTGGGCCTTCATCTATGGCTACGCGATTTGGGCGGAAATCCCGGCCCTGAACGTCTTCATCGGCGCGATCTTCATCGTGACGGCAAGCCTTGTGCTGGTCTATTGGGAGCGGCGCAGCGACCTGATCGCGAAAAAGCGGCTTATGTCATGACACGCCGCGCGCTCGGCGCGCGGGAAACATTACAGGCATGTCATGTGTCGGCGGTCGGGCCTGAAACACGCGGCGGGGCCAGTCCATTGAATCCAAAAGACATTTTTCGCCAAGACCGACGCAGCGCTCCGCGAAATCGGCAATATTTTGGCAAATCCGCCCTTCGAAACTTTATTTAATTGTAACATGACCCCGCGAGCCGGGCGGACCTATAAATGATGCCAGGCTGGATGCCGCCGGCGGTTGGAAACCGCGACGCGACGGCACCGGACAGCCTGCCGGGGAGAGTTCTCCCCTTTTCGAGGACACGCACCATGCGCTCGACATTCAAGACCATCGCTCTTGCCGCCACTGTTCTTTCGCTCGCCGCCGGCGGCGCCTTTGCTGCCAGCCGGCCAGCAAATCCAAATCCGGCTTTGCAAGACCACTCCCGCTATGATCGCGATTACGGGGATCACGACTCCGCTGACGATTTCATGATGCCTGCACAGCCCACCCCCGTGCGCATGACGCCCGCCATGACCTACAAGCCGCGCCTGCACCAGGTTCTTGCCGGTGTCCGCTCGGCGGAAAAGAGCATCCGCAGGGAAGAAGCCATGCACAAGCTTTCGGCCGGCGCCGCAGGGCGTCTCCAGGCCGAGGCCCGTGGCATTCGCCAGCGGGCGATCGCAGTCGCCGACGCCAATCATGGCTCGCTTCCGAAGGCGAACTACCAGCGCCTGGAAGCCGCCGTCCACAAGCTCGACCGGGATATCGTCCGCTTGAGCTGAGACCTCCGGTCGGCGGGTCACGCTCGATCCGCTGAGAAATAGCGCCGCCTCCGCCCTTGGCGGCGGCCGGCGTCGCGTCAAGGCAGCACCTTGGTGCCTTCCGCGCCGCCCCCCTCACCTTGAAGCAATAACAAGACCGGCCGGCAAGCAGCGCGGCCGGAGTGCGGCTGCTCGTCCAGACAGCGGGCAGCGCAACACCGAGCAGAACAAAGGAAACGACCATGATCAGGATACTTCAAAGACATCGCGCCGCAGCGCTTCTCGGTGTCGCATTGCTGGCGGTGCCGATCGCGACCTCCGGCCTTGTCGGCGCTCGAAACGCGGAGGCGGCGGCACCTGCGAGCATCAACTCCCCCCTTGCGGATGGATCGTTCGCCTCCATCGTTTCGACCGACAAGCCGGCTGTCGTCACCATCACGACGGTCCTGAAGGCCGAGAACGCTTCGGCCAACGGCGCCATGCCGTTCGGCGGGGAATCCCCGTTCGACCAGCAGTTCCGTGACTTCTTCGGCGAACGCCAGATGCCGCAACCGCGCAGCGAAAAAGCCCAGGCCCTCGGCTCCGGTTTCGTGCTGACCAGTGACGGCTATATCGTCACCAACAACCACGTCATCGACAAGGCGAGCACGATAAAGGTGACGCTGGACGACGGGACGGAGCTTCCCGCCAAGCTGATCGGCGCCGATCCGAAGTCGGACCTCGCCGTGGTGAAAATCGAAAGCGACAAGCCGCTGGCGACGATCGGCTGGGGCCAGTCCGATAAATTGCGGGCGGGTGACCCGATCCTCGCCATCGGCAATCCGTTCGGCATCGGCACGACGGTCACGGCGGGTATCGTCTCGGCGCGCGGCCGCGACCTTCACAGCGGACCATACGACGACTTCATCCAGATCGATGCGCCGATCAACCACGGCAATTCCGGCGGCCCGCTGGTCGGGCTCGATGGCAAGGTGGTCGGCATCAACACCGCGATCTATTCGCCGAACGGCGGCAGCGTGGGCGTCGGCTTCGCCATTCCGTCCGACCAGGCGCAGACCGTCGTCGCCAAGCTGATGAAGGACGGCTCCATCGAGCACGGCTTCATCGGCGTGCAGATCCAGCCCGTGACATCGGACATTGCTGACGCCATCGGGCTTTCCAAGCCGGCCGGCGCGCTGGTGGCCCGGGTCGACGACGGCACCCCTGCGGCGGCGGCCGGCATACATTCCGGCGACGTCATCACCGCGCTTGGCGGCAAGCCCGTCGCGTCTCCGCGCGAGCTCTCCCGCATGGTGGCGGACCTGACGCCCGGCGAGAAGGAGGGCCTTACGGTCTGGCGCGACGGCGCCGCCAAGGACCTTTCTGTCGTCATCGGCAACAATGACGATGGCGGACAGGTCGTGGCCGACGCGGGCGGCAAATCGGGCAAGGCAGAACAGCGCGTGCCGACCATCGGCGTGCAGCTCGGCGACCTGACGGCGGACATGCGCGAATCCCTCGGCCTGCCGAAGGACGAGAAGGGCGCCATCGTGGAGGGCGTCAATCCGGACAAGCCGGCCGCTGACGCGGGCCTCCAGCCCGGCGATGTCATCCTTTCGGTGAACCAGAAGCGGGTCGGTTCGGCCAGCGAAGCCAAGACCGCCGTCGCCGACGCCGGCAAGGCGGGCCGCAAGACCGTGCTGCTTCTCGTGCAGCGCCAGGACGAGCAGACCTTCGTCACCGTCCCCTTCGCCGCAGGCTGATGGCCTGACCCGCCGCCCGGTCGAAGCCGGGCGGCGGCCCTTGTTTACTTTCAGTCCGTCAGCTCAACGCCTTCTTCAACGGCCGTATGTTGCGGATGACCAACAGGTCCAGGAAGAGGACCGTCACAAGGACCGCTCCCGTGAGCGGAAACAGCAGCGACACCGCCAGCATGACGACGGCACCGGTCTTCCAGAGCGGGCCCGGTTCGCTGATATTCGGTGCGAAGAGACGGACGGCACCCTTGGGACGACGCTTCCACCACATCACGACACCGCTCACCGACAGGAACACGATCGACAGGCAGAAAAGCGTGTTGAGCACGAGGTTCCACAGGCCCATGTCGCCCTCGTGAAACGCGATGCCGACGGCCATCGCCTTGCCGGGCAGGCCGTAATCCGCAAAGCCGACATCGGCGAGAATCTTGCCGGTATATTGATCGACATGGACCGTGCGATCGGACAGCGGGTCTGAACTGTCATTGCTCATCGTATCGCGGGCAATGGTCCAGACGCCGGTTTCACCATTCGGGAAAGCGAGCTGGAAGCGCTGGTCGAAGCCAAGCTTGCGGGTGAGCGCTACGACCGCATCGATCGTCACGGGCTCGCCTTCGGGCGTCCCCACAACGCCGGCCTCCGAGCCCGAGGCGGGCATCGGCGTCTGCTCCAGCGTCCACGGTACCTGCTTGATGCCGCCATGGTTCATGCTGGCATGGGTGATGTCGGACAGCGGAACATTATCCCACTTCTGCGCCGGAAAGGTGCTCCAGGCCTGTGTCATGCGCTCGCCCCACACGCCCGCCCAGGTGAGGCCGGAAAGCAGGAAAAGCACAAGAATGAGAGACACATAGAAGCCGATGCTGAGATGCAGCGACTTCCACAATTGCCGTCCCTTCGCCGACAGATCGGGCACGAGCGCCGCGCGCAATCCCTTTCCGTCGCGCGGCCACCAGAGATAGAGGCCTGTGATGACAAGCACGATGCCGAAGCCTGCGGCAATCTCGATCAGTCTGTCGCCGACGGTGCCGATAAGCAGCGTGCCGTGGATGTCGTTGGCGAGATCATAGAGGGCATCGCGCCGGCTCCACTGACCGACAACATCCGCCGTGTAGGGATTGACGGCGACCATCGAGGCAGCGCCGTCGTGATCGATACGGAAGACCGAGACCCCATCCGCCGTGCGCGGCGCGATATATTGAACGACTTGCCCGGGCACGGCGATGAAGGCCGCACTCGCCTGCTTCGACACGGCGGCGACCGATTGGCCCGGCGTGACCCTGAACGCGTTTTCGCCGTCGCGGCCGACCAGGACGCCGGCCCACAGCATGATGAGCCCGGTGACCGCAAGCATGATGAGGAACGGCGCGACATAGAGACCGGCATAAAAATGCCAGCGCCAGGCGGTGAGGTAGAACCGGCGTGAAAAGCCGGCGGTTTCATTTGGAGGCGATGATAGCCCCGATAAGGTGGACATGGAGAGAACCTCTCGAA
This sequence comes from Shinella oryzae, assembly GCF_023038235.1. Classification (NCBI taxonomy): domain Bacteria; kingdom Pseudomonadati; phylum Pseudomonadota; class Alphaproteobacteria; order Hyphomicrobiales; family Rhizobiaceae; genus Shinella; species Shinella oryzae. The sequence goes on from NZ_CP081988.1 coordinate 353,142, forward strand.
ATTCTCGTATCGACAGAGAAATTTGTTTTTGAGAGGCCGTTCGGGGCAATCCAGCGGGATCGCTGGCAGAACAGGGACGCTTACCCTTGCTTGACGCGATTCCTTCGATGCCATCGAACAGCCCGGCGTCCGCTTCTGATTGAAGAAGCGGCGAAGCTGAACGGGCCGGCCGCCTGTAGCGTGGCTTCCGTCCAGCGATCAGGCGATCGCGGGTGGTCCGCGTGGGCTTGCGTTTGGCGGGAAAACCTTACGGTAGGCGCCCTCGATCGCAACGGGCAGATCGAATGAAGCGGCAAATGCGATGCGGACGCCGATGATGTCGGCGGGTTCCGATACCAGGATATCGCCCGCGATCCGGCATGCCTCGCAGCGCGGCGCTTGGCCATGGTCCTTGCCCCCGTCGTCATGCCCGGTGAGGCATAGGTCCGGCAGCGTCCCGTCTGGAAGCGTGTAAAGCGCGATTTCGGCGGGGGTGTAGGCCTGGGCGGCCAGGACCGGCGTGCGGTGGCCAAAGGCGATAGCCATCAGCGCGATGGTGCAGAGAATGCACACCGCCCATTCAAGGCTCCTGCTCAGATCCCGCCGCGCCATATCATCCCCTCGGCATAGCAAGACAGGCGATAGCAGCAACATGGCTCCGCCGCAACACCGAGGTCGCGGCGGAGCCATATGTTAGAACCGCATATTGAAACCCATTCTTCCGGTCAGCGCGTGGCTGTCGCCGAAGTTTCTGAGGCTGGTGTCCACAAGGGCTTCGCCATAAAGGGCATATCGGTCGTTGCCCCAGCTGTAGGTACCCCCGAGACCGATACCACCCCACAGCGCTTCCGGTTCGCTGGAGAGGCTGACGCCTGAGAGCGTCGTGCGGGCTTCGGACTGGAAATTATAGTAGAGGTTGGCGATGCCGTAGGCGTGAAGACGGCTTGTCTGGTTGGCGTCGTCCTTCCATCTGTCCTCATAGTCGGCGGAGATGCCCAATCGACCCTTGAGGTCGTGCGAGCGCGCGAGCGCGACGTCACTGCCGAAGACATCCCTGAAATCATCGTAGTCGATCGACGAGTAGGTGAGCTGCGCCTGCGGGGTGAGCGACCAGTTTCCGCCGAGCGCCACCTGTTTCCCGGCTTCCAGGCCGAGCGCATAACCGAAACCATCATTGCCGGCGACCAGACTGCGACCCGCGGCGGCGGAGAACAATTCGCTGTCGTACCAGGTGGCGTTCGCCTGCGCATCGACATAGAAACCGGTATCGCCGTACCAGGTCAGCGAGCCACCCAGCCCATAGCCCGTGCTGTCGATCGAGCCGGAACCGTAAACCGAAGAGACATCGGCGGAAATCGTGCCGTAGCGCATCGAGATGCCGCCGATGAGGCTGCCGGCGTCGCCGGAATAAAGCGTGCCGTCGGCCCCGGCCTGCAACTGCCAGATACCGGAATCATAGTCGGCGCCCGTCGTCGAATGTTTCGGATCGGTTCCGCTGCGACGCGCCATGATCCGTCCCCATGTGCCGCTTTCGGCGCCGACGGAACGATGGGATATATCGGCGTCGGCTGCGTTGTCCGACCACGATCGGTTGCCGAGCCGCTGTTGCAGCGTGTCGAGCGCATTGAAATTCTGCAGGACGCCAGCATAAACCTCGTAGAGCGGCGCGCCAGCCTGGTAGAGCGGCGTGGCGGGGCCGCTGGGATTCAGCAGAGCCGAGCGCAGATACCAGTCGCCATCGGCCGGTGTGCTGACACCCCCCTGATAGAGACGATAAGCGTAAGCGCCTGCGACAATCGCCGGCGCGCCTTCGAACGTATAACTGCCGAGAAGCGTGAAACTGCCGGCGGAAACGCCTCCGGCCTCGATGATCCTGATACCTTCGGTGGTCTGCGCACCGGCGCCGCCGAGGTTGATCACCCGGACATTGGTGCTGCCCGATGTGTTTCCGGTAACAACCAGCTTATCCGTCGACGAAGCGTCGTCACCCAGCACGCTTTCGATCTCCAGGGTACCGCCGCTGCCGGTATAGTCGCCCGCAATGGTCAGCGTGCCGATGGAATTGCCGGGCGCGATCGTACCGCCGGCAAAGTTGGTTGTGCCGCCCACCTGGCCGATGCCCTGAAGACGCCCACCTATGACCTCCATCGTGCCGCCCAGCGATCCGTTGACCGAGAGGATGCCGTTTTGGACCTGCGAAACACCTGTGAGAGCCGAACTGTCGGCGGTCAGCCGCGTCATTCCGGAGCCGATCTGGTGAACGCCGCCGGTTCCCGTAATCGTTCCACCGAAGATCACGTCGTCGGAGCGGTTGAAGGCCAGGACGCCACTGTTGCTCACGTCTCCCAGAATGGAACCTGACGTGCCGCCGTCACCCAGTCGCAGTGTACCGAGGCTGATGGTCGTATCGCCCAGATACGTGTTCTCACCCGTCAATGTCAGTGTGCCCAGGCCATCCTTGGTCAGAGCGCCAATGCCTGTCAATTCCGGCGAGATGCCGATATCGTGCCCGCTCGTGTCGATAATACCGCCCCCGGCATCGATCATGACCTTATCGGCGCCGGCGCCGTAGATGAAAGAGATCATGTTCTCTGTAGCGCGCAGGACGCCCCCATCGAGAGTGATATCGGCTGTTCCGGCATCGCCGCGCAGGAAGTTTGTCTCCAGAACACCCCGTGCACCCGGCACACCGTTCACCTTCAACGTACCGCTTGCCGACGCCCAACTGCCAAGCCAGACACCGGATTTTACCGAAACAAGCCCTCCGTCTTCGATTATCATCGAGCCGGATCCGTAGTTTCCGACTGTCAGGCTTGAGTCCGTTATATCCCAGCGCGAACCGCTCCCCGTAACGGTAACGTCACCTACTACGCCGGCGCCGGCGCCCACGTACCCCTGTTCGCTCGTGACAGCGGCGCCGTCTGCTATTCGCAACGTACCGTTGCCGTAGCTGCCGACGATAAGCTGTCCAGCGTTGACCCATGTCGAGCCTGCGCCGCTGACCTCCACGTCGCCTTGGGAACCCTCTCCGATCGTACCGATTCCGTTGGAGACACGACCGCCGTCGTTAATGCGCAAAACGCCGTTAGCGATGGTCAGACGTCCTGTGTTCTCCCAGGATGATCCGGTCCCGGAAACCAAGGCCTCGCCAAAGTAATCGAGACCAAGCGAAGCATCGTCGTCGACGACAAGCTTGCCACCCACAAGGATATTGAGCGTTCCGTTCCCACCGTCGCCGACAGCGAAATAGTCGGAACTGGTCCAGGTAGACGCATTGCCGCTACCGTCCGTCCCGGAAACGGTTGCTGTGCCTCCGACAACCCCGCTGCGGTTCGTGACCGCACCGCCATCTTGGATTGTGAGCGTGCCGCCCAACGTGCGCGTTTCCGTGGCCGTCAACGAGGCCCCGGCTCCATCTACCGTAACGGTGCCACCGGATTGTATCTCGACATTATTGGCTTGGGCGGCAGATCCTGAAATGGTGGCGTTGCCTGATGCGATCTGGGCATCGCTGGAGGGATCCGGTTGGACGTTGCCACTCCAGTTCGCGTCGTTGGACCAATCCCCGTTTCCGCCGGTCCAGGTCTGCGCGGAGGCCGGGAAGGCCGCTCCTGTGATCAAACAGCCAAGAAGGATGGCGCGCGACAGGCGCGGCTTGGCCGAACCCGACCCCGATCCATCATGAAGGCCCGCAACGCCAGGCCGCCAAAGCACCGGGATCGACGGGGAGGGACAGAGCCCATCACCGAGCAATGCCGATGAAAAGACACTCGGAGTTTTCACGCAAAATTGGAGTATGCGCATCGTCCCCTCCGAGACCGAAAACTAAATGAATGAAATAAATCCCACGAAATCAGAACATTATATCGTTAATTGTCGGTAAATTCCCCGTCAGCCTGTCGACCGACGTGCTTTGAGAACCGGCGCTGACGCGACCCTAATGGTGCGCGCCACCCTTTTCGCGATAGCCGGCCAGCATGAAGAGAACGAGAACGGCCAACGCGCCGATCAGGCCGGCGGAGGTCGATAGAAGCACGGAATGCGTCGCCGTGAACGCCGCCTTTCCGGCTGAAACCAAAGCCTCTGCCTGTTCGGGGGAAAGTTGCTGGGCAACCAGATAGGTATCGCCGATCGATTCGACCGCCTGCGCAGCCTGTTCGGGCGACAGTCCGGCGGGAACCACGACCGTGTGGCCGAAGACCGCGGACATGAAGACACCGAACACCGTGATGCCGATTCCCGTGCCGAGTTCATAGCCGGTCGCTTCGAGCGAGCCCGCGGCCCCGCCCCTTTCGGCCTCGACCGCGCCCATGATCGCAATGGAGGAGGCGGTCAGCCCGATGCTCAGCATCAGGCCCAGTACGGCGAGCATCAATGGCACCATGATACCCGGATGATGAAAGTCGCTCAGGGCGAGATAGGCGAGCGCAAGCGAGGAGGCGAACATGGACGCGCTTGCCACGATGCGAAGGCCGAGAAGATTGGAGAGATAGCCCGCGACCGGGCCGCCGACTGCGGCGGCCGCCATGATCGGTATCATGAAGATGCCGGCTTGCAGGGGGGACTTGTCGAGCACGTATTGCAGTTCCTGCGCGAGCGTCAGTTCGACACCGGCCAGCGCGCCCGTCGCGACGACCGCCATGATCATGCCGGCCACGATCGCCGGACGGGAGAAAAGGGAGAGATCCAGCATCGGTTCGCTGGAATTCAGCTGCTTGCGGGCAAACAGGCCGAGCATCGCCATGCCGAACAGCAACACCACCAGGACGACCGGCAGCGTGTGCTTGCCGCCGAAGCCGGCCTTGATGGCATAGACGAGCGAAATCATGCCGGCGATGAGCAGGAGCGCCTGCCCGATCGCCCACTTTCCGGGGCTGGTCACTTCGGCGCGCGGCAGGAGCAGATAGCAGGCCGGTGCGACGATCAGCATCACCGGCACATTGATGAGGAAGACCGAGCCCCACCAGAAATGCTCCAGCAGCGCGCCGCCGATCAAGGGGCCGATGGCGGCGCCGGCCGCCCCCACCGTGCCCCAAAGGCCAAGCGCCATCGCGCGTTCGGCGTCATCCTCGAAGGTGCGGCGGATGATGCCGAGCACGCAGGGCATGATCATCGATCCGCCGAGCGCGAGCAGCATGCGGGCGCCGATCAGAAGCGGCGCGTTCGGCGCGAATGCCGCGAGCGCCGAGGCGATGCCGAACAGGGTGAGGCCGACGAGAAGGATACGCCGGTTGCCGACGCGGTCGGCCAGCGTGCCCATCGGCACCAGCAGGCCGGCCATCAGCAGAGGATAGATGTCGATGATCCAGAGAACCTGCGTGCTGGAGGCACCGAGCGCCTGCGTCAATGTCGGAACGGCGACATGCAGGATGGTCATGTCGAGCACGACGGGCAGGAAGGCAAGCATGACGGCGACAAGGACCAGCCAGCGTCCGGCATGGGGAGGAGCAGAGGACATCATTCACCCGTTATGTAGTGCGTCCAAGCGTATAAAGGGATGAATGCCGATTTCAATTTGAATGTCGGCCGTCGGACAACCGGCCCGCCCTACAGCAGCCCACGCGCTGCAAGGTTGCGCATGAGATGGGATGCGCCGAAGGTCCAGGGCGGGCAGTCCGTCGAGAGCCTCACCGTGTTGACGAGCGCGCCGAGCCGGTCGTTTGAAATCGTCACGACATCGCCGATCTTGTGCGTGAACCCCTCGCCCGGCGCATCGCGATCCTCAACGGGTGCGAATAGCGTGCCGAGGAACAGCACGAAGCCGTCGGGATATTGATGATGCGCCCCACAGGTCTGGGCGACGAGATCCAGCGGATCCCGGCTGATCTCCCGCATGGAGCTTTTGCCGCGCAGCACGAAACCATCCTTGCCTTCGACGCGCAGGTCCAGCTCGGCATTGCGCACGTCGTCGATGGTGTAGGTGTCATCGAACAGGCGGATAAACGGTCCTATGGCGCAGGATGCGTTGTTGTCCTTCGCCTTGCCCAACAGCAATGCCGAGCGCCCCTCGACGTCGCGCAAGTTGACGTCGTTGCCGAGCGTGGCGCCCTTGACACGGTCCCGGCTATCGACGGCAAGCACGATTTCCGGTTCGGGGTTGTTCCACTTCGAAATGGGATGCAGGCCGACGGCCGATCCGGTGCCGACAGAGGACATGGCCTGCGCCTTCGTGAAGACTTCCGCATCGGGCCCGATGCCGACCTCCAGATATTGCGACCACAGGCCTTCCTCGATCAGGGCTGCCTTGACCCTCTGAGCGTCGTCCGATCCGGCCTTCAGGTCGCGCAGGCTGGCGCCGATGATCTGCGACACCTTCTCGCGAATGCTGGCCGCCCGCGCGGGATTGCCGGCCGCACGTTCCTCGATGACGCGTTCGATCATCGAGCGGGCGAAGGTAACGCCGCAAGCCTTCACCGCATGAAAATCGACGGGGGCGAGCAGGTGGAGCCGGGATGGATCGGGCTCACTGAGGGAGAGCAGGTTTTCCAGTGGCCCAATGTCCCGGCCCGGCGCATTGCGCACGACATCTGCGGGCGTTTCGTGCTCCAGCAGGTCGCGCATCGTGGCGCAATCCCTCGCCGTGATGTCGAAGACGCGGCCGTTGCGGACCGTCACAAGGGATGGCCCTGCAACTTCGGGGAGCCAGGCCCGGCCGACGAAGCATCCGGTGGCGAAGGTCGACGGGATATGGGTCACGGTGGCAGATGCTCCCTGTATGCTGATGTCACGGCTTTATCTTTGCCGAATTCCGCGCAGGTGCAAAGGGTTGAACGCCTCCGCTCCGTGTGAAATCACCGAGATGCTTTACGGCCTGAATGTATAGGCCGCAATCGACGCCGGCTTCATCTCGCTGGAAAAGCCCGGCAGCGCGGGCGGCATGTAGGCTGCGTTCTCGATGCGGCAGGGATCGAGGAAATGCTCGTGCAAGTGCTCGACATATTCGATCACCCGGCCCTGTTTCGTGCCGGATACGGCGATGTAATCGATCATCGAGAGATGCTGAACATATTCGCAAAGGCCGACGCCGCCGGCATGCGGCCAGACCGGCAGGTCATATTTCGCGGCAATCAGCAGCACGGCGAGCACCTCGTTCAGCCCACCCATGCGGCAGGCGTCGATCTGCACGATGTCGATCGCGCCGCCGGCGATCAACTGCTTGAAGATGATGCGGTTCTGGCACATTTCTCCGGTCGCGACCTTTACCGGGTGAACCGCGTCGCGGATGGCCTTGTGGCCGGCAATATCGTCCGGGCTCGTCGGCTCCTCGATGAAGAACGGCTTGTAGGGCTGCAGTTCCTTCACCCAGTCGATCGCCTGTCCCACCTCCCAGATCTGGTTGGCGTCGATCATCATGGTCCGCTCGTCGCCGATCACCTCGCGGGCGATGCGCAGGCGCCGCTTGTCATCTTCGAGATCGCGGCCGACCTTCATCTTGATATGGGTAAAACCCTGGTCGACGGCCTCCTGGCAGAGGCGGCGCAGTTTTTCGTCATCGTAACCGAGCCAGCCGGCCGACGTCGTGTAGCAGGCATAGCCTTCCTTCTCGAGCGTTGCGATGCGCTCGGCCTTGCCCAGTTCCGCCTTCTTCAGGATGGCCAGCGCCTCCTCCGGAGTCAGCGCGTCGGTCAGATAGCGGAAGTCGATGATACCGAGGATTTCCTGCGCGCTCATCTCGGCGACCAGGCGCCATACGGGCTTTCCGGCCTGTTTGGCGAGCAGGTCCCAGACGGCATTGACCACCGCACCCGTCGCCAGATGCATCGCGCCCTTGTCCGGGCCGATCCAGCGCAACTGGCTGTCACCAGTGACATGGCGCCAGAAGCGGCCGGGATTTTCCCGCACCCAGTCGAGATCGAGGCCGACGACGAGATGCTTCATGGCATCGATTGCCGCACAACAGATCTCGTTGCCGCGACCGATCGTGAATGTCAGGCCATGGCCCTCCAGCCCCGCCACATCCGTGCCGAGCACGACATAGGCGGCCGAATAGTCCGGATCCGGGTTCATGGCATCCGAGCCGTCGAGGCTCTGCGAGGTGGGAAAGCGCAGGTCGATCGAGCGAAGGCTGGTGATCTTGGTCATGGAAGCGGCCCTTGGAAGTGGTCGGGTGGCCCTCGGTGCGATGCCGATGGCGGACAATGCATCAGATGGTCCAGCCGCCGTCGATGGCGTAGGCCTGGCCCGTCGTGTAGGTGGCGCCGGCGAGATAGACGGCGAGATCGGCGATCTCCTCCGGCGTACCGATACGGCCGATCGGCTGGCGGGCGATGAAGGCCGCGCGTGCGGCCTCGAAATCGCCCTGCGCGCGCAGGCGATCCTGCAAAGACGGGCTCTCCACCGTACCGGGGCAGATGCAGTTGCAGCGAATGCCCTGCCCGACATAATCGGCCGCGACCGATTTGGTGAGGCCGACGACGGCCGCCTTGGTGATGGTGTAGGCGGCGCGGTTCGGCACGCCCTTCACGCTGGAGGCGACCGACGCCATGTTGATGATTGCCCCGTCCTTCCTTTCCAGCATCGCCGGCAGCACGGCACGGATGGTTCGCACCATGGCGCGGACATTGAGGTCGAAGGCGAAGTCGAGGTCCTTGTCGGACATCTCCAAGATCGTGCCGGCATGCACGAAGCCCGCGCAGTTGAAGAGCACATCGAACGGACCGGTGTCTGAGACGATGCGGGTGACGGCGTCCGCATCGAGCACATCCAGCACGTAGGTCTCGATATTGGCCTCGGCGGCGAGGCTTTTCAGGGCGTTGGCGTTGATATCGGTCGCAACGACCTTCGCGCCGGCGCGCGCGAAGGCGAGTGCGCTCGCCCGGCCGATACCCTGGCCCGCCGCGGTCAGGAGGACCCGCTTGTTTTCAAGGGAAAGGCTCATGTTTGCTCCTTGCATAAGGCGTCAGGCACCCGGGCGCAGGACGCATTACTATAATCTGCGGCGATAATCTGATTTAAATACAAATCATTTATTCATTTATAGTCAAGCAATATGTGCCGCCGGTGCATTGCCGGCGTTGCGCCATGCGTATATGAATTTTCGTATTCACAGGAGGTGGCGGTTGGCCGACGACGAGAATGATCGATACAGGGCGCCGGCCCTGGACAAGGGTCTCGACATCCTCGAATTGCTCGCCGCTGTCGACGGTGGGCTGACGCAGGCCGAGATCGCCAAGCGGCTGGACCGCAGCCCGAACGAGTTCTACCGCATGCTCGATCGCCTGGTGAAGCGCGGCTATGTCACGCGCATCGACGGCGATCGTTTCTCGCTGACCCTCAAGCTCTTCGGCCTCGCCCAGCTCCACGCGCCCGTTCGCCGGCTGGTTTCCTTTGCCGTTCCGTTGATGCGGGAACTTGCGGAGACATCGCGACAGGCCAACCAGCTCGTCGTTTTCGATCGGGGCAATCCCATCGTCATCGCGCAGCAGGAAGCGCCGGGATATTGGGGCATCTCCATCCGCGTCGGCTCGCGCATCAGCCTGTTCGATACGGGCTCGGGTCATGCCCTGCTTGCCTTCCGCTCGCCGGAAGAGCGCAGGCGCATGATCGCCGAACATGTCGGCGGCGGCGGAGACGATGCACGCGTAACGCCGGAATTTCTGGCGCGCCTCGACCTCATTCGCGCCCGCGGCCACGAGATGATGCCCAGTGCCCAGACGGCAGGCGTCATCAACCTGTCCGCCCCGGTGCTGGGCGCCGACGGCACGGCGATCGCCGCGCTGACCGTGCCCTACATCACGCTCATCAATGCGCCGGCCGCGCCCGACATCTCCACCACGATCCAGCTCCTGATGGATGCCACGAAAACGCTTTCGGACATGGCGGGCGCCGGCTTCTCGTCTGATAGCTGAGCGACCGACCTTCACGCATTCGGTGCGGAGGGCTCAGCCGAGGCATGCTCCGAGCCCAGCCATTCGATGAACAACCGTGCGCTTTCCTTGACCGGCCTTCGCGCCGGTATGACGACGAAGTAGGCCGCGCGGGTGCGGATCGACGCGTCGGTCAGGCGCACCAGGCGGCCCTGCTGGATAAGGTCAGACACAAGGCGGCTCCAGCCGAGCGCAATACCCTGCCCGTTCATCGCGGCATAGATGACTTCGGTATAGAAGCTGCACCGGAGCCCCCGCCCCTTCTTCGGCGCCTTCACGGAAAACGCCGCCAACCACTCGTCCCATCCCGTCCAGGTCGGATCATCGGCATCGCTCGATATCAGCGGGTGATCCACGAGATCCGCCGGCGTCGCGACCGGGCCTTTCGCCTGTCTGTAATCGGGGCTGCAGATGGGAAACACCTCGTCTTCGAACAGGAACACCGCCTGTCCATCCGGCCATGTTCCCATGCCATAGCGCAGCGAAAGGTCTATGTCTCCGCCTTCGGTTCCGATGCGCGCATCCTGGGTTATGATGCGCAGCTTGATTTCGGGATGCGCCCGCGAAAAGGCAGCAATGCGCGGCATCAGCCAGAAATGGGCAAAGGATATGGTCGCCGATATCGCCAGCTCGTCGTCCGGTCCTTCTGCGCGCAGGTCCGCCACCGTATCGGCGATCAGGCTGAACGCATCTCCTGCCGCGGTAAACAGCATGCGCCCCTTCTCCGTAAGCTCGATCCTGCGATGCAGCCGGTGAAACAGCGGAAAACCGAAATCCTCCTCCAGAAGATGGATCTGGCGGCTGACGGCGGCCTGCGTCACGCCCAGTTCCGCGGCGGCGCGGGTGAAGCTGGCATGCCGCGCAGCGGCCTCAAAGGCCGTCAGCGCGGTCAAGGGCGGGAGTTTCCTGCGCAGATTTGCCAAAGCGGGCGGCCTTTCGAGAACGATGGGCTACGCATTACATTTAGTAATGCCACTCTCGCACATTTATGCCGTTGAGCAACCGATAAACGTGGACAATCCTGCCGCGGGAACTTCAGCCTCGACATAAGGTGGCATTATGCTTCAGACGTTCGCAACCCCGATCTCCGCCCTGCTCGACGAGAGAGCCGAAGGGCATTCCCTGCCGGCCGGACTTTACACCCGGCAGGACGTCTTCGAGGCAGATTTCGAGGTCTTCTTCCGCAATCACTGGATCTGCATCGGGCTGGATTGCGATGTGCCGGAACCGGGCGACGCGACGGTGGTCGATATCGGCAAAACCAGCCTCATCCTGCTGCGCGACGACGACAACGAGATCCGCGTGCTGCACAATGTCTGTCGCCATCGCGGGTCTCGCCTGCTGGATACCGGCAAATCCATCGTTTCCAAGCTCGTCTGTCCCTATCACACCTGGACCTATGAACTGACCGGCGAACTCAGCTACGCACCGCATATGGGCAAGGGCTTCGACAAGGAATGCCGCAGCCTCAAGCAGGTCGCCTTCAAGTCGATCGGCGGCCTCGTCTATGCCTGTCTTTCTGACAATCCGCCGGAGGACATTGCGCGTCTGGAAGAGGTGATGAGGGACCGTCTTGCGCCCTACGACATCCGCAATGCCAAGGTCGCCCACGAAACCGATGTCATCGAGAAAGGCAACTGGAAGCTGACGATCGAAAACAACCGGGAATGTTACCACTGTTCCGCCAACCACCCGGAACTGTGCGTTTCCTTCGTCGATCTCGATTTCGGCTTCGATCCGGACGCGCTCAGCCCCGAGGACAAGGCGCAGGCGGAAGAGCATTTTGCCTTGTATGAGGCGCGAACCAGCCAGTGGGAGGCCGACGGCTTTCCGTCCGCCGCCGTGGAGCAACTGGTCGATTGTGCCACAAATTTCCGCACGCAACGCCTGATCATCTCTGGGGCCGGCGAATCCCAGACACCCGATGCGACCGCTGCATCCGCCAAGCTGCTCGGCACCATGACCCGCAAGGACCTCGGCGATGTCCATCTATGGGGCCACAACAACTGGAACCACTTCATGGGCGATCACGCCGTGGTGTCGATCGTCATCCCGCTCACGGCCGATACGACGCTGGTGCGCACGAAGTGGCTCGTTCACAAGGATGCCGTCGAAGGCGTCGACTACGATCTCGACAAGCTGACCAATGTCTGGATCGCGACGACGGACCAGGACGCCGAGCTCGTTGCCCGCTCGCAGGCCGGCGTGGAGGATCCCGCCTATATTCCCGGCCCTTATTCGCCCTTCTCCGAGACGAACCTCGACAAGTTCGCGACGTGGTATATCGACCGGATGCGCGCCCATGGATACTAGGAGCGATATTCCGCCGGCCGAGCGTGCGCATCATGCTCCGCTCTGGAAGCGGGAAACGGACGAGGACCTCGTCTGCATCGATATCCATCAGGAAACGCACGACGTGAAGACCTTCACCTTCGCGTCGCCGGAGGGAAAACGCTTCGCCTTCGAGGCGGGACAGTACTTCCTGTTCGACCTCGATGTGGCGGGTGAAACGGAAAGCCGCTGCTACAGCATCTCTTCCTCGCCGAAGCGAAGCCATGCCTTCTCCATTACGGTGAAGCGTGTTGCCGGCGGCAGGATATCCAATTGGCTGCACGATAACCTCGCGGTTCATGCGAAGGTCAAGGCGAACGGTCCGCTTGGCCACTTCATCCGGCCCCACGCGCGCAAGTATCTTTTCCTTTCCGGCGGTTCCGGCATCACGCCCGTCATGTCGATGCTGCGCGACATCGCCGACACCTGCAAGCCGGCCGACGTGGTCTTCCTGCATGCCGCGCGCAGCCCTAAGGATCTGATTTTCCGCGACGAGCTGACATGGCTGGCAGAGCGCGTGAAGGGGCTGCGGCTCCATTTCCTGCCGGAAACGGTGACGGGCGAGGCACACTGGCCGGGCCTGACGGGACGTATATCGTCCGACTACATGAAGCTTGCCGTGCCCGACCTTGCCGAACGCACCGTGCTGTGCTGCGGCCCTGCCCCCTTCATGGCGGCGGCACGCAAGATCACGGCCGAGCTTGGGGTTCCCTCGGCGAATTATCTCGAAGAGAGCTTCGACGCGGCCGTCATCGATGAGATCGACCTTCCGGTCGTGGCCGAAGCGGCGACGCGCACCTTCCAGGTTTCCTTCGCTAAGCAGGCGCGCGAGATTGCCGTGTCAGTCGAACAGACCATACTGTCCTGCGCCAAGAAGGCGGGCGTGAAACTGCCCTCGTCCTGTTCCAACGGCGTGTGCGGCACCTGTAAATCCAAGCTGATTTCCGGCAGCGTCGACATGAACCACAATGGCGGTATTCGGCAGCGCGAGATCGATGCAGGCCTTTTCCTGCCCTGCTGCTCGAAACCGCTCAGCGATCTCGTCATCGACAGGTAGGAAATCAGCGCTTCGTTTGGTCGGGGAGCAGTGCCCAGAAGGCGAAGAGCGGTTTGCCTCCGGAGCGCATGGCATGGCGAATGCCGGGCGGATTGTAGAAAGTCCCGCCGACAGCCGGCGAAAACCAGCCGGACTCACCGTGCAGGAATTCGCCGTCCGACATCACGAGATAGGTCTCTTCCGGCGCATGATCGTGGTCGGGATAGCGCACCTGCGGCGCCAGCAGGCTTACGCCCAGCCAGATATCCGGCCGCTCTTCAAGGCCGCCGGGGCCGACGATCATCGTATTGGCATGCCCAATCGCGAAATTGTCGCTCGCCGTTTCGTCGAAGTGCGGACGGGTTTTCCACTCCAGAAGCGGTTCCAGCGCCCTGAACCGCTCCAGCAACAGGCCCAGAGATGGCCGGTCGTTTCCCACCGAAAGGACATTCGTCAGATGCTCCTCGCAGACCGGCAGCCGCCGGCCGATGTCCTGCCGTTCCGGATGCGGCACCTTCAGCGCCGCCACGATCTGCGTGATCGACGCGCGCCCCCGCGCATCCGTCACACAGCCATCGAAGGCGCCGAAGATGGCATCGAGGAAGCCTTGCAGGACATCGCTGCGTGGCATGATCAGAGGTCCTTCGCCAGGCGCAGGGCGTCGTAGATGGCGGCATGGGTGTTGCGCGCGGCAACCGCGTCGCCGATCCGGAAGAGCTGATAGGCGCCGTCAGGATTGCGCCGCACGGTCTGCGGCGCTCCTGCGACGAGGTCATCGTAGGAAACCTCGCCGAGATTGCTCGAACCGGGCTTCAGCTCGAAATAGAGGTCATCCAGCGGAATTGTGCCATGGTTGACAACGATCTGGTCCACCGTACGCTGGCGGGAGACGCCGCCGTAGTCGCTTCCGACATGGGCGATGATCTGATTGCCGCTCTTCTCGGCGGCCTCCAGCCGGTACGTGACGGTGAAGGTCGTGTCGAGCTTTTGCAGCGAGCGCATGTAGGGCACGAGGTTCATGGCCATGACCTCGGGCGCGAAGGACCGGTCCGGCGTCATGATCTCGACCTTGCCACCGGCCTTTGCGATGAACTCAGCGGCCTGCAAACCGGCGTGATCGCCCGCATCGTCGTAGACGAGCACGTTGGTGCCGGGCTTCACATCGCCGGAAATGATATCCCAGGAGGAAACGACCAGTTCGTTGCCGCTGGTGAGCACATCCGTATGCGGCAGTCCGCCCGTTGCGATGATCACGACATCCGGCGTCTCAGTCGTGATCGTCTCGGCATCCGCCCAGGTGTTGAAGTGGAAGGTGACGCCCAGCTTCTCGCACTGGCTCATGCGCCAGTCGATGATGCCGATCATTTCGCGGCGACGCTCGCTCTGCGCCGTCAGCCGGATCTGGCCGCCGGCGTTGTTCGCCGCTTCGAAGACGATGACCTCGTGACCGCGCTCGGCGGAGACACGCGCCGCCTCCAGCCCGGCCGGGCCGGCGCCGACGATGACGACCTTCCTGCGCACCTCCGCCTTCGGAATGACATGCGGCATCGTTTCTTCGCGCCCGGTCGCAGCATTGTGGATGCAGAACGCCAGGCCGCCCTGGTAGATGCGATCGAGACAGTAGTTCGCCCCGACGCAGGGCCGGATGTCGTCCTCGCGCTTCTCGATGATCTTGCGCAGGATGTGCGGGTCGGTCATATGCGCGCGCGTCATGCCGATCATGTCGACCTTGCCCGTCGCGATGGCGTGGCGCGCGGTAGCCACGTCCTGGATCTTGGCGGCGTGGAAGGTCGGGAACTTCGTGGCTGCGCGCACGTCGCCGGCAAAATCGACATGCGGCGCACTCGCCATGCCCTGGATCGGGATGACATCCGTCAAACCGGGATCGGTGTCGATATGGCCGCGGATGACGTTGAGATAGTCGATCAGGCCGCTTTCCTTGAGGCGGCGGGAGATTTCGAGGCCCTCGGCCTTTCCGGTCCCGCCGGGAAGACATTCGTCGGCGGTGTAGCGCACGCCGAGAATGAAATCGTCGCCGACGCGCTCGCGCATCGCCTTGAACACGTCGAGACAGAAGCGCAGACGGTTGTCGAGCGAGCCGCCATAGGGGCCGTCCAGCTCATTGGTCAGCGGCGAATTGAACTGGTCTATCAGGTGGCCGTAGGCCTCCAGCTCCACCCCGTCCATGCCGCCGGCCTTCATGCGCTCGGCCGCATCGGCGAAGTCCTTGATGATCCTTTCGATATCCCAGTCTTCCAGCTTCTTCGGAAACGCGCGGTGCGCGGCCTCGCGGTGATGCGACGGCGCCACGACCGGCAGCCAGTCGCCCTTGTCCCAGCGCGTGCGGCGGCCGAGATGGGTGAGCTGGATCATGATGGCCGCGCCTTCCTCATGCACGGCGTCGGTCATCTCGCGGATCCACGGGACGATCTCGTCCTTGTAGGCCAGCAGGTTGTTGAAGACCGGCGGGCTGTCCTTGGAGACGGCGGCGGAGCCGGCCGTCATCGTCATCGCGACACCGCCCTTGGCGCGCTCCACCGTATAGGCGCGGTAGCGACCTTTCGGCATGCCATCCTCAGGGTAGGCCGGTTCGTGCGAGGTGACGATGATGCGGTTGCGGAGGGTCAGATGCTTCAGCTGATACGGCTGAAGCAGAGGATCGTTCGACATGCGCCGGGCTCCGGTCTAGGGGGATTATGATGGAAGCTAAACAGAAATGTACATAAGCGTCAATATTATCAGACAGCCTAGTTCGGCTAATTGACATATGTGTACATTTTCCTTGCTCCCGTGGGACGGATTTGCTAGGAGGATTTCATGGAACAGGCCACCACTGACAGCGGCTGGCGTGGCTCCCAGGAGGGATGGCTGGAGGCCGCCTATGAGGCGCTGCTCGAGTCCGGCGTCGACTCGGTCAAGATCCTGCCGCTGGCCAAAAGGCTCAATCTCTCCCGCACCAGCTTTTACTGGTTCTTCAAGGACCGCGAAGAGTTGCTCGATGCGCTGATCGCGCGCTGGAGGGACAAGAACACCGGCAATCTCGTGAAACAGTCAGAGGCTTATGCGGAGACACTCGCCGAGGCGATGCTCAATGTCTTCGATTGCTGGCTGAACAAGGACCTGTTCGATTCCCAATTCGAATTTGCCGTTCGCAGCTGGGCTTTGCAGTCTCCCGATATCCTCGCGGAAGTGCATGCGGCCGACCAGACGAGAATGGAAGCGCTCCGCCGGATGTTCGTGCGGTTCGGCCATGAGGAAGGCCCTGCCGACGTTCGCGCGCGCACCACCTATCTCGTCCAGATCGGCTATATCTCCATGCAGTCGCGCGAGGATATCGCGCTGCGCATGAAGCGCATCCCCGAATATATCGCGATCTATACCGGCGAGGTTCCGCAACAGCGGGAACTCGATCGCTTCTTCGCGCGGCATGGGTACAAACCGGAGTGAAAGCAGGGTGGAACAGGGCAAGGACCTGAGGATCGGCATTATCGGCGGGGCCGGCTGGCTGGGCGGCGCGATGGCCGCCGCGATGCTGGAGTCCGGCATCGTTGCTCCGGAAAACCTTGCCCTCTCCTACCGCAGCACGCGCCCGGACCGTTTCCCCTGCGCCTTCTGGACGCAAGACAACCAGGCGCTGGCCAATCGCTCCGATATCGTCATCCTCTCCGTTCGCCCGTCCGACTGGCAGGACCTCAGCGTGACGGCGGACGGCAAGCTCGTGATCTCCGTCATGGCGGGCATCCGTCTTGCAGCACTTGGCGACCGCCACCGCACTCACAGAGCCGTCCGGTCCCTGCCGAACGCCGCAGCGGAAGTCCGCAAATCCTATACGCCATGGCTGGCGGCCGACGGGATTGACGACGCCGACCGCGCGATCATCAGGGCAATCTTCGATGCCTGTGGCCTACAGGACGAGGTGCGCAGCGAAGCGGAG
The DNA here is from genome assembly GCF_023038235.1 of Shinella oryzae. Classification (NCBI taxonomy): domain Bacteria; kingdom Pseudomonadati; phylum Pseudomonadota; class Alphaproteobacteria; order Hyphomicrobiales; family Rhizobiaceae; genus Shinella; species Shinella oryzae. Next base: position 370,288 of record NZ_CP081988.1, read on the forward strand.
ATCGACTACCTCACCGGTCTCACGGGCTCCGGTCCGGCGTTTCCGGCGCTCCTCGCCGACGCCATGATGGCCGATGCCGTTTCCAGGGGCCTCGACCGGCACGTCGCGCGCCGTGCGGTCAACATGCTTCTGATCGGTGCCGGCCGGATGCTGGAGCAACGAGACGACTGTCCGGCCGAAACGGTCAGGACCTTTCTCGACTATCGCGGCACCACCGCAGCGGCCATCGAGGCGATGACACGCGCGGGCTTTCGCGCCGCCGTCGCAGAGGGCTTGACCGCGGCCCAAGAGAAATCGCTGCGCCTGGGAGACGCCTCCTAGCAACGCAGGATAGGGGCCAAAGCGGCGGCCCGCAGAGAAGATGCCGCAAACATAGGGAACCACAATGAAGAGACTGCTTGCATCGACCTGTCTGACACTCGGCCTTTTCGCCGGCGCGTCCATCGCCAATGCTGCGGAATGCGGTGATGTCACCATCGCCAGCATGAACTGGCAGAGCGCCGAAGTGATTTCCAACCTCGACAAGATCATTCTCAACGCGGGCTATGGCTGCAATGCCGAGATCACGATCGGCGACACCGTGCCGACGATCACGTCGATGGCCGAGAAAGGCCAGCCGGACATTGCACCGGAAGCCTGGATCGACCTTCTGCCCGACGTCGTCAAGAAGGGCACGGATGAAGGCCGCATCGTGCAGGTCGGTTCACCGTTGCCGGATGGCGGCGTGCAGGGCTGGTGGATCCCGCAATATGTCGCGGAAGCTCACCCCGACATCAAGACGATCCCGGATCTGCTCAAGCATCCCGATCTGTTCCCGGACAGCGAAGACAAGAGCAAGGGCGCCATCCTCAACGGTCCGCAGGGCTGGGGCGGCACGGTTGTGACCTCGCAGCTGTTCAAGGCCTTCGACGGCGAGAAGCTCGGCTGGAAGCTTGTCGACACGGGCTCGGCGGCGGGTCTCGATGGCTCGATGGCCAAGGCCTACGAGCGCAAGGAAAACTTCGTTGCCTACTACTGGGCTCCGACCGCGCTTCTCGGCAAATACCAGATGGTACGCCTCGCCGAGGGCGTCGACAACGACGCGGCCGAGTGGAAGCGTTGCAACACCGTCGAGGCCTGCCCGGATCCGAAGCCGAACGGCTGGCCGGTGGACACGATCGTCACGCTGGTTGCCAAGCCCTTCTCCGAGCGCGTCGGCCCCGAGGTCATGGACTATCTCAACAAGCGCTCGTGGAGCAACGACACCATCAACAAGCTGATGGCCTGGATGACCGACAATCAGGCGAGCGGCGAGGACGGCGCCAAGCACTTCCTCTCCGAAAACAAGGATACCTGGAAAGCCTGGGTCACGCCGGAAGCCGCCGAGAAGATCGAAGCGTCGCTCTGACGGCGCCCTCCCCGAAATCCGTGCGATGCGCCCCTGCGCATCGCACCTTTCCCGAAGCCAACGGGATGGCATTCGCCGAGGCGGCAACCTCGCCGCCAGACCTGCCTGCCAAGTGAGTCGGCGATTTCGTCGCTCCGGCCTGAAGAATCGTTGCCGCTACGCCGGCAAAAGAACACTCCGGGTGATGCATAACCGGCCGGATGAGGGCTGAACCTCACTTCGCTCGGTTGCAGCGGCGGCCAAATTGCCTGCCGGCCATGGTGCCAAATCCTGCCCCACAGCGTTTTCTGCGCAACATTGGCGCTGGCCTTGCCGGTGAATTGTGGCGCGTCATGCCTCGCGCCAGCCAAACCTGCAATTAACGCTTTGTTAACCATTTCACCGCTACACAAAGCTACCGAAAATTAACCAAGATGACTGACGTGTTAACTCAACCCCGGCCGATCCGCCTCAAGGGGCGGTCCTTTCTTGCGCTTGCGCTGACCCCGGAACTGCCCGTTGCGGACTGGCTGGTGCGGCTCGACGATCTGGCGGCCCGTTCGGCCGGCTTCTTCCTTCGCCGTCCGGTCGTGCTGGATATCGATGGCCTCGATATCGACCGTCAGGAGCTGCGCGAACTCGTCGAGCAGCTGTCGTCCCGCAATGTCCGGGTGATGGGCATCGAGGGCGCGCGCACCTCGCAACTCGGCCCCGACATGCCGCCGGCGATGACCGACGGCCGCCCGGCTGCCGATTTCGAAGCCCCGGCCGAATCGCAGAAGACGGAGAAGGAGACGGTCGATCCGGTTGAGATCCCAGCACCCTCCGCTCCCCTGCAGCAGCCGGTCACAGCAGCGCCGTCCCTGATCGTCTCCCGCACGGTGCGGTCCGGCCAGTCGATCTTCTTTCCCGAGGGCGACGTGACCATCGTCGGGTCGGTCGGATCCGGCGCCGAAGTCGTCGCGGGCGGCTCCATCCACGTCTACGGCGCGCTGCGCGGCCGGGCGATGGCGGGCTCGACCGGCAATGCCGAGGCACGCATCTTCTGCCGCAAGCTGGAAGCAGAACTCATTGCAATCGACGGCTTCTACAAGACTGCCGAAGACATGGAACCCGAACTGCGCGGCAAGGCCGGGCAGATCTGGCTCGAAGGCGAAACCATCAAGGCCGCGATACTCGGCTGAACACGAATTCCTATGGACTGGAGAGGTATATGGGCAAGGTCATCGTTGTCACATCGGGTAAGGGCGGCGTCGGCAAGACGACGTCGTCGGCCGCACTGGGCGCCGCGCTGGCGCAGAACGGCGAAAAGGTCGTCGTCGTCGATTTCGACGTCGGCCTGCGCAATCTCGATCTCGTCATGGGGGCGGAACGACGCGTCGTCTACGATCTCGTCAACGTCATCCAGGGCGAAGCAAAGCTCACGCAGGCGCTCATCCGCGACAAGCGCGTCGAGACGCTCTATCTGCTCCCGGCCTCGCAGACCCGCGACAAGGACAATCTCACGCCCGAGGGTGTCGAGAAGGTCATCGCGGCGCTGAAGAGCGCGTTCGACTGGGTGATCTGCGACAGCCCGGCCGGCATCGAGCGCGGTGCGACGCTCGCTATGCGCCATGCGGATGTCGCCATCGTCGTGACCAATCCGGAAGTCTCTTCGGTCCGCGATTCCGACCGCATCATCGGCCTTCTCGATTCCAAGACGCTGAAGGCGGAGAACGGCGAGCGCATCGAAAAGCACCTGCTGTTGACCCGCTATGACGCCAACCGCGCGGAACGCGGCGACATGCTGAAGGTCGACGACGTGCTGGAGATCCTCTCCATCCCGCTGCTCGGCATCATCCCGGAAAGCATGGACGTGCTGCGCGCATCGAATGTCGGCGCTCCCGTGACGCTGGCCGACGGCCGCTGCGCGCCCGCGCTCGCCTATTTCGAAGCGACGCGCCGTCTCAAGGGCGAGGACCTGCCGGTCACGATTCCTGGCGAGAAGCGCAGCTTCCTCGGCAAGATTTTCGGAAGGAAGGCGGCATGAAACTTTTCGGCTTCTTCTCCCGCGGCCAGTCGGCGCCGGCAGCCCGTGAGCGGCTGCAGGTTCTGCTCGCCCACGAACGCGCCGCCACCGGCGACGTCGACCTCGTCAACAAGCTGCGCGATGAAATCCTGAAGGCGATTTCCAAGCACATGCAGGTGGATGACGAGAAGGTCAGCATTAAGATGGAGCGCGGCGCGCAGGTCTCCACGCTCGCCGTGGATATCGAAATCCCCTTCGACGCTGGCAAGAAAGCCGCCTGACGGTTCCCACCGGTCACGCCGCCGCGCCCTTCCGGGCGGGCGGCATCGTTCAACGCTCAGCAAGGACACCGAGCCGAAAGCAGCCCGCCTCGGGCGCATCAACACATACCAGCATAGCAAGGAGGCTGTCATGACCCGCTTAGCCCTTCTGGAAAGACTGAAAGCAGTCCAGCAGACGCCGAAGTTCGAGCGCCGCGACATCACCACCATCGCCGCCATCCTCAACACGAAAGCACTCGCCCGCCATGTCGAGGTCTGCGAGACCGACGCGGGGATCACCAGACCGTCCGACGACGCACCAAGCGGGCCGGCATAGGCTTAAGGCATCCTTCCGCCGATAACAGTTTCCCTGCAGTTTTCTAATTGCGCCATTTTGTCACCGCAATGAACCATTGCTTAACCCCGGGCATGCCGGACGAAGATTGCAACTGACGCGTTTCCAGCGCTTGGTTCGCGTTCGAGCAGTCTTATATCGACGCGCATCCAATCGCAAAAGTAGCGCCATCCCGATATGGTCGAACCTGCTTCACCAACTATAAAGTTGACTCTTATAATCATGTATAATATCGCCGCGATCATCCGTTGACCGGATTATTGAGCAGGAGATTTTATGTACATTATGAGAGGGTTAGCCGGGCCGCTTATCGCGGGGGCCACGGGGTTTTCGTACGCCTATGCTTCTGACTATCGTGGCTTTGCCGAGTTTGAAGGGCGATTGGGAAGCGCGGAATCCACCGGTGGTCTCGGTATGATGCTGCCCTTCCAGCTCGACGCAGGGCAGACATTCTTCCTTGACCTCAATGGATCATTGGTATCCGGGGGTGTGGAAGAGGGCTCACTTGGCACCGGTTACCGATTTGCGACACCAAGCGGCTGGACGCTCGGGGTCTATGGCTATTACGATTATCTCAACTCGCGCCTCGGCAACGATTTCCACCAAATCTCCTTTGGCGCGGAAGCAATCGGCGCATTGCTGGAAACGCGCGCAAACATCTATCTGCCGCTCGGCAACGGCTATTCGGTCAATGGCGCAGGTGCGGTCGTCATCGACGACGGGAACGTTCGCTTCCGCGATGGGCGTGAACAGGCACGCCCCGGCGCCGATTTTGAGGCCGGCATCAAGGTGCCCGGCCTCACCGACAACACACAACTGAAATTCTTTGCCGGTAGTTACTGGTATGGTGGCAAGAATGTCAGCGATATGTTCGGGGCTAAACTGCGGGCGGAAATCGCCTTCACGGACATTGCCGGATTGCCGTCTGGCTCCACTGTTTCCTTCGGCGCGACCGGCACCTACGACAGTCAGGACAAACTCGGCGGCTCGGTCATGGCACGGTTACGCATTCCGTTTGGCGGGTCCGGCGGTACGGCCGGAGACCCCTTCGACCCGACCACGCAGGCCGTCCGGCGGAACTCGACCATCAGAACCCATATCGGCGCAACAGGCGACATCGAAGATGCGGTTCTTGAGCTAAACGGCCAGACGGCTGGCAGGCTGATCAACGTCTCGACGCGGACCGGCGACACCGCCGCTATCAATGCTCTGCTGGCGTCGGCAGGAGATGGCGCGGTTGTCTTCACCGATGGCGATATCGGCCTCGATGGTTCGCTGATGCTCTCGAACGGCCAGGCACTTCTGGGCGGAGGTGGTACGCTCTCCGTTCGCGGCGCCACCAGCGGAGGCCTTGGCATTCTTGCTAATACCGGTGCTCATACAACGCTAACGGGCTATGATCCGGCGAGAGACGTCGTGACCATGGCATCCAACAGCATGGTTGCGTCGGTGAATATCATAGGCGGCCTCGCGGGGATCGGCAGCGCCGACACGATCGGGCTGACGATCCATAATGTCGACATCTCGAACACTGCCCATGACGGAATCCGGCTAGCAAGCGTCAACGGCGCCCTTATCGAGAACGCCCGCATCCACGATCTCTATATCTGCAACAACAACACGCTCTGCGAGTTTGCCGTCGGCAACCCGAACCGCGCACCCTATGCGGCGATCAGCGCGCATGGCACCTCGAACCTCACCGTTCGCGATACGGCGATCGACAACGTGACCTATGGCATCTTTGCCGGCAGCATTATCGACGACAACGACTGGCCGCCAGTGGTGACGGACCTTGCCAGCAACATCACGTTCGACAACGTATCCATTTCCCGATCGCGACGTGAAGGCATCCTGCTCGTCGCAGCGGACAAGGTCAACATGAACACCGTGTCGATCGACAACACCCAGCAGGACCGTGACATGGATCTCGTCGTTCTCCAAGGGACGTCGAACGTTTCGATCACCGACATGTCCCTGAAGGGCGGTATCAACGGCCTGATGCTGGTGACTGCGTCCACCCTACCGGAGGACGCCATCACAACGAAGGTGAAGGTCAGCGGCCTGACGACCGACGACACGACAAATGCCGGCATCTTCTTCAATCCCGTCTCGGGTATCTCCCTTGAAGATGTCACGATCAACAATGCCGGCACCTACGGCATGTTCATCTACGGAAGCGACTATGCTTTCCTCGGCGGACCGGTGGCCGATATCGACTTCAAGAACGTGGTTATCGACAAGGCGGCGAATGCAGGCCTCTACTTCATGGGACCGGCACAGGACCTAAAGGGCAATATCACCGTTCGCAATACGCCACGCGATTGCAAGTCGGATCCGCATTGGAGCGGCAGCGGCGTCAATGGCTCCATTACTCAGTCTCCGGGATTTGTCTTCAGCGTCAACGGCCAGGAGATCGGCAATACGACACTTGCAGCACGGTGCGGCTGAAACAATACATGCGGCGGGGGCGCGTTGCGCCCCTCGTTGCGTCTTAACGCGCGAACTTCCGTGCGCCTGCGACGCAAAGCACCACGGCGAGTGTCGTTACAATCATTAGCGGGCTGACCTTTTCGTGAAGCAGCACGGCAGCGATCAGAAGACCGAAAAAGGGTTGCAGCAGCTGCAACTGGCCGACGGCCGCGATACCGCCCTTCGCCAGGCCTCGGTACCAGAAGAAGAAGCCGACCAGCATGCTGAACACGGAGACGTAAAACAGACCGGCCCAGGCACGTGGCGCAATGCCGCCCCAGGCATCCGGAAGCCACAGAAGCGCGATGACCGTCATCGGCGGCAGCGACAGGACGAGCGCCCAGCAGATGACCTGCCAGCCGCCAATGGCGCGCGAAAGCTTTGCCCCCTCCGCATAGCCGAGACCGCAGAGGATGATCGCCGCGACCATCAGCAAATCGCCGACAAGGGAGACTTCCACGCCGGCGGTCAGTGCAAAGCCCACGACGGTCGCGCTGCCGATGCAGGAGAACAGCCAGAACAGCGGCTTGGGCCGCTCACCACCGCGCAGCACGCCGAAGATCGCGGTCGCCAGCGGCAGGAGCCCGATGAAAACCGCCGAATGCGCGGCCGTTACATATTGCAGGGCAATCGCCGTCAGTAGCGGAAAGCCGACGACGACGCCGAGTGCGACGACGGCGAGCGAGAGGAGATTGTCCCGCGGCGGCCGGGCCTGGCGCAAGGCGAGAAGAAAGATCGCCGCCAGCGTCCCGGCGATCACCGCCCGCGCGGAAGTCAAAAACAGCGGCGAAAAATCTCCCACTGCCAGACGCGTCGCCGGGAGCGAACCACTGAAGATGACAACGCCCGTCAGCCCGCTGCCCCAGCCTTCCATCGAAGTTTTCATAGCACCTTGCCTTTCCTGTCCTGTTAAGCGCGGGGACACTGGAAATGACAGGAACAGTGCAGTACAATTCTGAAAAACTGTACTGGTTCAGTAACCCATACAAAGGCCTGACATGACGACGACAGCAACAGGCACACGGACCTCCGATGTCATGAACGCCGTTCGCGGGCGGATCGCCGGTCGCATGCTTGGCCCCGGGGACCGCCTCCCCTCGATCCGCAATTTTGCGGCCACGATGGGCGTATCCCCTTCCACAGTCGTGGAGGCCTATGACCGGCTTGCAGCGGAAGGACTGATCCGTGCCCAGCAGGGATCGGGTTTCTACGTATCCGGCACCGCCCTTCCGCCGCTGAAGCTCGCCGAGTCCGAAAACCCCAAAGCGCGGGCCGTCGATCCGTTCTGGGTATCGCGGCAGTCGCTCGATGCTGATGACACCACGCTCAAGCCCGGCTGCGGCTGGTTGCCGGCCGACTGGATGCCCAACGATGCCCTGCGGCGGGCGATCCGAAGCCTTGCGCGCAGCGACGACGCGCTCCTGGCCTACTACGGCAGCACACGCGGCTCCCCCGCCCTTCGACGCCTTCTGCTCGGCCGTCTCGCGGAGAACGGCATTCCGGCCGGACCCGACAATTTGGTTCTGACCAGCACCGGGACGCAGGCGCTTGATCTCATCTGCCGTTTCCTCCTGCGGCCCGGCGACACGGTGCTGGTGGACGATCCCTGCTATTTCAATTTCCAGGCGATGCTGAAGGCGCATCAGGTCAAGGTTGTCGGTGTTGCCCGCACGCATAACGGGCCCGACATCGCCGCCTTCGAGGCGATACTCTCGGCTCACCGCCCCCGGCTCTACGTCACCAATTCGACGATCCACAATCCGACCGGCTCGACCCTATCCCCACAGGTCGCCCACCGGATCCTGAATGCCGCCGCGGCCAATGACACCATCATCGTCGAAGACGATATCTTTGCGGATTTCGAGCCGGAGCCATCCACCCGGCTTGCGGCGCTCGACGGGCTGGAGCGGGTCATTCGGATCGGCAGTTTCTCGAAAACCCTTTCGGCGGCGGTGCGTTGCGGTTACATCGCGGCCCGCCCGGATTGGGTCGAGGGCCTGATCGACCTGCAAATCGCGACGAATTTCGGCGGCCCGAGCCCGCTCGCCAGCGAGATCATCACCCACATGCTGGCGGGCGGCGGATACCGCAAGCATATGGAGGATGTGCGCCGCAAGCTGGTGCGAGTCCGGCGCGAGACGGCCGACCGCCTGTCCCGCCTCGGCATCGAGCCCTGGTTGATGCCACGCGGCGGGATTTATCTCTGGTGCCGGCTGCCGGAAGGGCTGGATTCCGGCGAGGTCGCGCAGGCGGCACTTGCACAGGGCGTGGTCCTGGCGCCGGGCAACGTGTTCAGCGTATCGCAGAGTGCCGGCAACTTCATGCGCTTCAACGTGGCCCTCATGCTCGAGCCGCGTATTTATACCGTGCTTGCGGATGTCATGACGCGGCCGGTCTCGTCCGCTTCGCCAGCATAGACCGCGACAGCACCACGACGAGGCCGATCAGGATGGTCGCCGCGATGAACAGGAAGGCTGCCGCGGCAATAGCCGGGCTGATATTCTCACGAATGCTGGAGAACATCTGCCGCGCCAGCGTGCGCTGGTTGGGGCCGGCGACGAAGAGCGTCAGCACCACCTCGTCGAGCGAGGTCGCGAAGGCGAGTACGGCGCCGGATAGCACGCCTGGCATTGCCAGGGGCAGTGTCACGCGCCGGAAGACGGTGACGGGCGGCGCTCCGAGGCTTTGCGCGGCAAGCTCCACCCGTTCGTCGATGCCGGCAAGCGCGCCCGTCACGCTCACCACCACGAAGGGGACCGCCACGACCGTATGCGCGATGATCACGCCGGCATAGCTGTTGATGAGGCCGAAGCGCGCGAGAAGCACCTGCATGCCGACGCCCAGCACCACCGCCGGCACGACCATGGGCAGCAGGAAGAGCGTGCGCATGGAGCCGCGGAAAAAGAAAAGACGGTTGCGCAGGCCGAGCGAGGCTGCGGTACCCAGCACGGTTGCGAGCAGCGTCGTGCCCGCGCCGATGATCAGGCTGTTGATGATCGCCCGGCGCCAGGCGTCCGCGAAGAACAGTTCTTCGAACCAGCGCAGGGACCACGATGGTATCGGATAGGTCAGGATGACGCTCGATGTGAAGGCGAGCGGCAGGATGGCGACGAGTGGTGCTACGAGAAACAGGATCGTCAGCAGGGCGAAGGTGAATTTGGCAATCTTCATCGGCATGGTCAGCGCCTCCCCGGCTCGTCCGAGGAAAGCCGCGCATAGACGCTGTAGAGCAACAGCGTCGCCACCAGCAGCACCATGCCGAGTGCGCCGGCCATGCCCCAGTTTGCCGAACCCGTCGCGTAGAACGCGATGATCGAGGAAATCATCTGGTCGCCCGGCCCGCCGATCAGCGCCGGCGTGATGTAATAGCCGATGGCCGAGATGAAGACGAGCAGCCCCCCCGACGCGACGCCGCGCAGGCTGAGCGGCAGCAGAACGCGCAGGAAGGCGCGCATCGGGGGCGCACCGAGCGAAGCAGCCGCCGGCATGAGGTTCTTCGGGATGGTGATGAGCACCGAATAGATCGGCAGTACCATGAAGGGCAGCAGCACATGCGTCATGGCGATGATGACGCCGGTGCGGTTGAAGATGAGCGCCAGCGGCGCGTCGATGAGGCCGATGGCGCGCAGGAAATCGTTGATCAGCCCCTGCTCCTGCAAGAGGATGAACCATGCGGCCGTGCGCACCAGAAGCGATGTCCAGAGCGGCAGCAGGACGGCGGCCAGCATCAGGTCACGCTTCCAGCCGCTCAGCGACGCGGCGATGATCGCATAGGGAAAACCGATACAGGCACAGAAGAACGTGACAAGCGCCGCAATCCAGAACGTGCGCACCAGGATCACACGGTTGACGGACTGGTCGGCCGGCAGATGTTCGATAGCGCCCGCCGCGTTGCGCCCGAGATCGACGGCCGCGAGCAGGTTGCGGTCGGTGAGTGGGGACAGTGCATCGGCAATCGCGATCCAGAATTCCGGCTTTTCCCACCGTTTGTCGATGGAAACCAGATCGGGCGGCGGATTTGCGGTGTCGGAAAGCGCACTCGTCGTCTTCGACATCAAGGTGCGAAAGCCGGAGCGGGCGCTGTTGAGGCGGCGCACCATGTCGCCGAGCGCCTGATCGTCGTCGACAGCCCTGAGATCGTCCATCAGCGCCGTCTGCATCGGCATGCTCGGCGGAGACTGGCGATCCCATTCACCCACCACGTCTGCGGTGCGCGGCAAGAGGCGCAGGACCGCGGGGTCGGACACGGCCTGCGACATCATGCTGAACAGCGGCCAGACGAAGAAGCCGATGAGGAAGAGAAAAAGCGGCGCAAGCAGCAACAGGGAGCGCCCCATGCGGGGCGACGGTCCGCTCATGGCGCGATGACCCGACAATCGCCCGCCGAAAAGGCAGCGAAGACCTTGGTGCCCGGCGCGAATTCCCGCGAGCGACGTCCAAGCTTGGCGATCAGCGGATGCGCGTCGTTCTGCAGCTGAACGCGCAGGTGATCCCCCTGGTAGACGCTGTCCGTGACCTCCGTTTCCAACACGTTGCGGGCCTCACCACGGGCTTCGGCAAGATCGATGCGCTCCGGGCGGATGGAAAGGTAGACCGGCTGGCCAGCCGCCACGCCGTCCGAAACGGCCGAGACGATGTGCGCGCCATTCGGCAGTCGCACCGTCGCCTCCCGCCCCTCTATCGCTTCCACGACGCCCTCGACGAGGTTGGTCTCGCCGATGAATTCGGCCACGAAGCGGGTCGCCGGCTCGTCGTAGACCTCACGCGGCGTGCCGATCTGCTCGATCTTTCCCTTGTTGAAGACGGCGACGCGGTCCGACATGGTCAGCGCCTCGGACTGGTCATGCGTCACGAAGACGATGGTCAACCCGAGCCGGCGATGAAGATCACGGATATCGAGCTGCATCTGCTCGCGCAGCTGCTTGTCGAGCGCGCCGAGCGGTTCGTCCATCAACACGACGCGCGGTTCGAAGACCAGCGCGCGGGCAAGCGCCACGCGCTGCTGCTGGCCACCGGAAAGCTGCGAGGGACGGCGGTCGGCCAGCGCGGACAGTTGCACCATATCGAGCGCCTGCTTGACGCGCGCGGCGGTCTCGGCCTTGTCGATGCCCCGCATTTGCAGCGGAAACGCGATGTTCTCGCCGACGGTCATGTGGGGGAAGAGCGCATAGCTCTGGAAAACGACGCCCATATCGCGCTTGTGGGTCGGCACATCGTTGATGGCCGCGCCATCGAGAAGGATCTTGCCGGACGTCGCCTGTTCGAAACCGGCAAGCATCATGAGCAGCGTCGTCTTGCCGGAACCGGACGGACCCAGAAGACTGACGAACTCACCCTTCGCAATGCTGAGGTCAAGGTTTTCGACCACACAGAGCGGGCCGTAGAATTTGGTGATGCGATCGAATTTGATGAATTCGGCCAAGGAATGCTCCATCGCTAGCGGCGAAGGATGCGGCATGAAGGGATTGCGACGCATCCGGCCAGTCAGGAAGGGCGCCCGTGAGGACGCCCTTCGCCGCGGATATCCTTACTGGGCCAGCCAGGCATTGAACCGCTGCGTCAGCGATTCCGCGTTGTCGATCCAGAAATCGACATTGAGTGCGATGGCTTCCGGCAGGTTCGCCGGATCCGTCGGCAGGTCCTTGGCGAGCTCCGCCGGCACCATGGCCGCAGCCTCCTTGTTGGGCAGGCCGTAGGCAACGGATTCCGGCAGCTTGGCCTGGTTTTCCGGCTGGCTCGCAAAGGCGATGAAGTCCTGTGCGACATCCTTGTTCTCGGCATCCTTGAGAACGACCCAGCTGTCGACGGCATAGATGCTGCCGGGGAACACGACCTTGAAGTTCTTGCCTTCGGTGCGGTTGATGCCGGTGATGCGGCCGTTATAGGCCGAAGTCATCGCGACTTCGCCGGAAGCGAGGAACTGGATCGGCTGCGCACCGGATTCCCACCAGACGATATTCGGCTTCAGTTCATCGAGCTTCTTGAAGGCACGCTCGACACCCTCTTCGGTAGACAGCACGTCATAGAGCTCGTCCTTGGAGACGCCATCGGCCAAAAGAGCGAATTCCAGCGTGTATTTCGGGCCCTTGCGCAGCGAACGCTTGCCCGGGAACTTTTCGACATTCCAGAAATCCGCCCAGGACTTCGGCCCCTCGGCAAGCTTGTCGCCGTCATAGGCGATGGCCGTTGACCAGACGATGGCCCCGACGCCGCAATCGTTGACGGCGCTGTCGAGGAACTTGTCCTTGCCGCCCATCTTGTCCCAGTCGATCTTCTCGTAAAGGCCGTCGGCACAGCCGAGTGCAAGTTCTTCGGCCTCCACCTGCACGGCATCCCAGTTCGGCGCGCCGGCCTTGACCTTCGACTGGATGACGCCGATGCCGCCGTCCCATGCTTCGTCGAGCACCGGCTTGCCGATCTTTTCGGAGAACGGCTTGAAATAGATGTTGCGCTGCGCGTCCTGATAGTTGCCGCCCCAGGAAACGACGGTAAGGTCCCGCGCAGCGGCCGGAAGAACCAGGCTTGCCGAGAGGGCGACCGCAGCGGCCGCCAGGATTCCGGATTTAACGATCGTCTTCATAGCATTCCCCTTTTCTGTTTTATTGACGAGCCGGTGCGGCTCTGTCGCGACCTTCGGCCCTGCTCCGCGCTCGCCTTAGACGTTGCGCGACCTCGCAGCCTTTACAGCCGGCCTGTCCTTTCCCCGGGACATGTCGGCCGATTGATGCATTCCGATCATCGCCGGTCAACGGAAATCCGCTGCGGCTTGATCATCGTCAGACGTGCTGTCCTCCATTGATGTGGATTTCCGCGCCGTTGATGTAGGAGGACTGCTCGGTGCACAGGAAATAGATAGTCTCCGCGACTTCGCGCGGTTCTCCCAGCCGTCCCATGGGCACTTCCGCAGCCACCAGCGCATCGGTGCCGGGTGACAGGATGGAGGTTTCGATCTCGCCGGGCGCGATCGCATTCGCCCGCACGCCGCGCTTGCCGAATTCATGCGCCATCTCGCGGGTCAGCGAGGCAAGCCCGGCCTTGGAAGCGGCATAGGCGACACCGGCGAAGGGATGCACGCGCGAACCGGCAATCGAGGTGACGTTGACGATGGAACCCTTCGCCGCTTCCAGCTCCGGCATGAGCGCGCGTGCGATCAGCGCCGTCGAGACAAGATTGACGTTGAGGACCTGCGTCCACACTTCGGCGTCCGTGCCCATCACGCCGAGGCGGCTCTTGTCCGGCCCCTTCGGCGAAATGCCGGCATTGTTGACGAGCGCATGCAGCCTGCCGTTGGGCAGCCGCTCGCGCACCGTCGCGGCAAGACGATCGATCTGGCTGAGGTCGGCAAGGTCGGCCTGGATGTGACTTTCACGCGCGGACGGCCAGGCGCATTCCTCCGAAAAGGGCTGGCGCGAGACGGTGAAAATCCGCCAGCCTTTCGACTGGAAGAGCTTGACCGTTGCGTGCCCGATGCCGCGGCTTGCGCCCGTCAGCAACATGTAGCGGCGTTCTTCGGTCATCCGGCAGTCTCCGTTGATGCTTGATACATCGTAATTGGCCGTTAGCGAAATGCAAGAGCCTTTCGGCGGGCCTTATGCCGAAGGCTGTGCATCGGGCGATCCACCGCCGATACGGTCGAGAATCGGCTTCCCGCCCAGGAGAATATCGTCCACGATGGCCATCGACGCGGCAGTCGGATCGTGCCGCTTCAAGGCCTCCACGACGGGGTAATGGTGGTCGATCATCGCCCGCCCGCCGGCCAGATAGGCGTCCGAAATATGCGGGCCCATCTGAAGCCAGAGGCGCCGCAAGATCGTCGTCAGCACGGGAAGCCCGGCGATCTGGGGCAGCATGAAGTGGAACGCCTGGTTGAGCTGCGTACCCTTCAAGCGGTCGCCGTGTTTGATAGCGGCTTCATTTTCCAGAAGAATTTGTTCCATAGCCTGAATATCGGCGCTTGTGGCGACCTGCGCGGCTGTTTCCGCGGCAAGCCCTTCGAGACGCACGCGGATGGCGCGGATTTCGCGGTAGCGGTTTTCACTGAGCCCGGCGATGCGGATATCGCGCGGCGAGCGGAACGTGATCGCCTCATCATTGGCCAAGCGCAGGATCGCATCGCGGATCGGCGTGACACTGGTGCCGAACTGTTCGGCGAGATCGCGGATCTTGAGCCGGTCGCCCGGCTGGAACCGCCCCTGCATCAGCGCGTCGCACAGTGCGCCATAGACGACGCTGTTCAGGTTCTCATGTTCCAGTGTGGTGAATTCCGCCATGGACCGACCGATAAAATTGCGCGATAAGATACTTGATGCATCTTTTTTGACGTGTTTCAAGTATGGGTCGCCGCAGGTGTCGTTCCTGCCTCGAAACTTTCGCAAATCCAGCATGCATTCTCTCTCCGGCAAAACGACACGCCGGCAGAACGCGCCAACGGAGCCAGCATGACCGAGCCATCGCTCGCCAGTCCCGGAACAGATTCGATGCGCGCGACGCTGACCGTAACGGCCCTGTCGTATGCGGCGGCCGCGGTCGCCGCGGTGTATGGGCTTGACGGCGAGGTGAAGCGCCTTTCGAGCGAGCGGGACGAGACGTTTCTCTTCAGGCGAACGGACGGCACGGCGTTCATCCTCAAGATCGCCAACGCAGCGGAGGACCCCACGGCGCTGGAATTCCAGGATGGCGCGCTGCTGCACCTCGAAAGGGCCGCCCCCTACGTACCGGTTCCAAGACTGATCCGCACCCAGGCGGGCGAGCAGAGCCACACGCTCGCGAGCCCCGACGGGCCGCGCATCATGCGCCTGCTTTCCTTCCTGCCCGGCGAACTGCAATATCGCACGCCCGCAACGCCGGCGCAGAGCCGCAATGTCGGCCGTGCGCTCGCCGAACTCGGCCGTGGGCTTGAGGATTATCAGGGCCGCCCGCCGGAGGGAAAGCTGATGTGGGACATTTCCCACACGCTCGATCTTGTCGCCGTCGTCGGACACGTCGCCCCCGAGCGTCGCGCTCGGGCCGAAGCCGTTCTGGCGGAATTCGAGCGCGCGCTGCCGGCCATCAAAACCCTCAGGCGGCGCCAGATCATCCACAACGATTTCAACCCGCACAATATCCTGCTCGATCCGGCCGAGCCAGACGTGGTGGCCGGCATCATCGATTTCGGCGACATGGTGCATGCGCCGCTCATCAACGATCTCGCCGTCGGCCTTTCCTATCATCTGGCGACGGACAACTGGGCGGCGCGTGTAAGCGGCTTCCTTGAAGGCTTTCTCTCGGCGCGACCGCTGGAGAAGGCGGAGATCGAGCTTCTGCCGCTTCTCCTGCGCTGCCGGCTGGCCATGTCCATCATCATCGCCGAATGGCGCTCGGCGCTTTTCCCGGAAAACCGGGACTACATCATGCGCAACCACGCCACCGCCCTCAGGGGCCTGCAGAACATCTCCGATCTCAACCCGGCCGGGCTCGCATGGCTCGTGCCCAATCTTTCCGAGGCCTGATCATGTCGATGGTGAATGCATTTTCGCGCGAGGACTTCGAGCGGCTCGACGAAGCGGACCGGGCACTGATCGCCCGGCGGGAAAAAGTGCTCGGCCCTGCCTATCGCCTTTTCTATGAAAAGCCGCTGCATCTCGTGCGCGGCGAAGGTGTTTTTCTCTATGACACGTCCGGCGATCGCTATCTCGATGCCTATAACAACGTCGCCTCGGTCGGCCACTGCCATCCGCGCGTGGTGGAAGCGATCACCCACCAGACGGCCGTGCTCAACACCCACACGCGCTACCTCCATGAAGGGATCATCGACTATGCAGAAACGCTGACGGCGACGTTCCCCGACGCGCTCAGCCAGGCCATGTTCACCTGCACGGGCAGCGAGGCCAACGATCTCGCGGTGCGTATCGCACGCTTCGTCACGGGCGGAACAGGCATCATCGCGACAGAACTCGCCTATCACGGCCTGACGAGCGCGGTTGCGGAATTCTCGCCGTCACTCGGTGAATCCGTCACGCTCGGGCCGCATGTGCGCACCGTTCCCGCGCCGGACAGCTATCGCCAAACGCCAGAAGACACGATGGAGAAATTCGGTCGCGACGTTCGCGCGGCGATCGCCGACCTGAAGCGGCACGGCATCAAGCCGGCCATGCTGATCACCGATACGATCTTTTCGAGTGACGGCATTTTCGAGGGACCGAAGGGCTTCCTCAAGCCCGCGGTGGACGCCATCCATGAAGCGGGCGGCCTCTTCGTCGCGGACGAGGTGCAGCCCGGCTTCGGACGCACGGGCGAAGCCATGTGGGGTTTCGAGCGCCACGGAGTGGCACCCGACATGGTGACGATCGGCAAGCCGATGGGCAATGGCTATCCCATGGCCGGCATCGTGCTTCGACCTGATATCATCGCCGAATTCGGTCCCCGCGCCCGCTATTTCAACACCTTCGGCGGCAACCCCATCGCTGCCGCCGCCGGCAGGGCCGTGCTGGACGTCATCCGCGAAGAAGGCCTCCAGCAGAATGCGCTGGATGTCGGCCGCTATCTGATGGACGGGCTCAAGAGCCTGTCGGACCGCTACCATGCCATCGGCGACGTTCGCGGCTGCGGCCTCTTCATCGGCGTCGAGATCGTCGCGGACCCGGCGGCAAAGACCGCCGATGCTGCGCTTACGACGCGCATTGTCAACGGACTTCGCGAGCGCCGCGTGCTGATCAGCGCCTCCGGCCCGCGCGCCAACGTGCTGAAGATCCGTCCACCGCTCGTCTTTTCGCGCGAGAACGCGGATATGCTGCTCGACGCCCTCCGCGGTGTGTTGCAGGCACTGTGATCGACGGGACGGCGGGTGGCAAAGCCGGCCCGCCGTCAGGTCCACGCGTAACGAACGATGTGGAAGAAGACGGGCGCGGCAAAGACCAGGCTGTCGGCGCGGTCGAGCATGCCGCCATGGCCTTCGATCATGTGCCCCCAGTCCTTCACGCCGCGATCGCGCTTGATGGCGGAGGCGACGAGGCCGCCGAAGAAGCCCATGATGCAGGCGAGCGCCGCCAAGACCCCGGCTTCGAGCGGCGAGAACGGCGTCAGCCAATAGAGCCCCGCCCCCATCAGCGAAGCGCTGGCGATACCGCCGATCAGGCCTTCCCAGGTCTTGGATGGAGAGATGGCAGGCGCCACCTTGTGCCGGCCGAACAGCTTGCCGAAGATATATTGCAGCACGTCGCTGCCTTGAACGGTGGCGATCAGGAAGGCGATGAGAAGCAGGCCGCGTCCCTCATTGCCGGGAATGGGCAGCGTCACCAGCGCAGGGACATGGCTCAGGCAGTAGACCGAAAGCATGATGCCCCATTGCTGCTCGCTGACCCGCTCGAGAAAGCGGGACGTGTCCCCGCGCAGCGCCGTAATCGCCGGCATCGCTAGGAAGCAGTAGACGGGAATGAAGATCGAATAGAGCCCATACCAGTCGATCCAGATCAGGTAGTACTGCACCGGAATGACGATCAGGAACATGCCGAGCAGCGTCCAGCGATCGGCGCGGCGGGTATTGGTCAGCGTCACATATTCCCGCAGCGCCGCGAAGGAAACGAAGGCGAAAAGCAGGATCACGCCGCCCTTGCCGAACAGGAAGGCCAGGGAAATGCCCGCCACCATGATCCACCACGCCTTGATACGGGCGTTCAGGTTGTCGAGCGTGGAATGCAAAGGCTTGGGACTGCGCCAGGAAAGGATGGCCGCGACAAGGCTCGCCACCGTCAGCACCGCGACAAGCCCGAGGAAAAGACAAGTGGTATCGTCGGTCATTGCGGGGTTCCATCCTTACGCGGCGCAAGCGCGAGAAGCGCCGCTCGGGCGCGATCAAGAAAGACTTTGCGGTCTTCGCCGGCTTCCAGCTTGAGCGGCGCGCCGAACACGACGCGGCAGAGCAGCGGAACGGGCAGGAATGCTCCCTTCGGCAGGACACGGGACATGTTCTCGATCCAGCACGGCACGAGTTCCACCTGCGGACGCGCGGCGGCCAGATTGTAGAGGCCGGAGCGGAAGCGCAGCAGCGGTTCCTCCGTCATGTTGCGGGTGCCCTCGGGAAAAAAGATCAGGCTCTCGCCGGCATCGAGGGCCGCGAGCATCACCGCAAGCGGATCGGCCCGGCGCTCGACCCAGTTGCGTTCCACCAGCACGGTGCGCAGCAGCCTGCCGGCGATGAAGCGCCGGACGCGACCGGCGTTCCAGTAATCCGCGCCGGCGACCGCCGCCGTGCGGCCGCGCTCGGCCGGATGCAGGCAGGTGGAAACCAGAATGAAATCACCGTGGCTGGCATGATTGGCGAAATAGATGCGCAGCGGCCCGTTCGGTGACGTGCCCGCCCAGATCGGGCGCACGCCGGTCACGGCGCGGGCGAGCACGGCGAGCACAGCGGCGGACGCTCTCTGGAGAAGGCTCGCCCCGCTCATGCGCCGCCGCCCTCAAGGCCGTCGAGCAGCAGGATGGCAAAAAGCGCAAGTGCAACGGCCAGAAGAATGCGTTGCGTCCAGATGAGCCGGCGGCATCCCGCAAGTCTGACAGCAAGCGGTGCGGGCCGGCCGTCGCGCTTTCGAAGGCCCATGCGTTCCAGCACATCGTCGATGGCCGAAAGCCCGGCCGCTTCCGCGTCATGGGAGGCGGCCAGCCTGAACAGCGCGGCATCGAACAGGAGGTGAGCCGAAAGCGCGAGCGGCGCGAGGCAGAAGGCGAGCAGCAGCCACCAGCCGAGCGGCGCGATAAAACCATGGGCGCCGGCGGTCGGCGGTGCGATGGCGAGGATCAGCACCGCAAGAGCGCCGCCCGCGAGCGCGTTGCGCCTGAGGCTCAGCGCCGCTTTGGTGACAGGCATCCTCCAGTCCGTCATCGCGCTGCCTCGTCGATCACAGCGTATGTCTCGACCGGCAGATGAACCGGCCGGCCGGCGGCCCTGATCTGCGCCACGGCAATTGCCGCACTTGCCGCATGACCCGCGCGAACCAGAACGCAGGCCGCAACCACCGCACTGCGCTGGAAACCCAGCGCGCAGCAGATCAGAACGGGGCCGTGGCGGCGAGCGTCCTCAACGGCAAGCGCTGCTTCGCGAATGCGCCCGGCCGTCAAGGACAAGAGATCGAGGCAGGGAAAGGCGCGCCAGGCAAGACCCGGCACGACAAGGCCCGGAAATTCCGCCGTCAAATCGATGACCGTCGCGATCGTCGAGAGCGTACTGCGTTTGGGAAAACGCCCGAGCAGCACGCCATCGCCGATGTCCACCGTCTCGGGAAGCCGGCGCGTCCACCAGAGCATGTTGAGCCACGCGCCGAACCGGTAGGGCATGAGCAGCCATCGGCTCGCCAGGCTGACGCGGCCGTCAGCCGCCTTCTGGAAAACCGCCTCGCCCGCGCCCGCATAACCGAGCGCCACGATGGCGAGCGCCAGCGCCGGCCAGAGCAACAGCAGACCGGCGCCCGAACTGCGTGTCGTGAGGATTGCCAGAATGAGCAGGACCGTTGCTCCGCCTGCGTAGAAAGCGGCGAGCTGCCGCGCCTTTGCCTCCACGGTCCACCGGAAGCCGGAAAGCGGCGACTTGTCGCCCGACGGGAAAAGCCAGAGCGCGAAGAGGCCGAGAAGCGCGCCGGCCGGAATGTCGAGCACGTGGTGCTGCCATGTCGTCAGCACCGAGATCCCGATCAGGAAGCTCCAGAGATGCCAGATCATTCTGGCCGCGCCGGCAAACCGGAAACGCCAGTGATCCCAGATGATCACCAGAAGCGCGATATGCAGCGAGGGCGCCTGGTTGAACGGCTTGTCGAAACCACCGAGCACATCGAACATGAAGCCCGGCAGGCCCTCGGTCTGCGGCCGAACGAAAATGGCCTGAAGCGGAAAGGCGACGAAACAGGCGACGGCGATGACTTGCGCCGTCAGATAACGCCGCGCCAGCCGGCCGACCGCCTCCGGCGTGTCGTTCACGAACAGCGAGATGGCATAGAAGGCATTGATCGACCAATAAGGCACGATCGTCCAGGCGAGGAAAGGAATGTGACGTTCCCAGCCGAAGGCGACGTTCGGCACATCGGATCGCAGCGAGGCCAGCCAATTCGCCGTGCCGTAGGTCAGGTAGAAGAATGGCGCCAGGAAAAGCAGCCACAGCGCCGCCGCGCGCAACACGGTGCGGCGCTCACTGCCCGGCATGGATGCGACCCCCTCCCCCATGACGGCCTCAGACGCGTTCGGCCAGCGAAACGGTGAAGATGCCCCACTTGTCGATGCGCTGCTCGATCTTGCGGAAGCCCGCCGCCGCGACGAGCTGGTCCATCTCCTGCTGTGTGCGGCGGCGCATGATCCAGGCTTCGCCGCCGCGATGCGAGGTCAGCGCGCGGGCTATCATCTCAAGCTGCGGATGCCAGGGCTGGCCGGTATAGACGAGCAGCGATCCCGGCTCCAGCGCACGGCTAAGGCCGGCAAGCGAGGCTTCGATCATGGCATTGTCCGGGAAAAGCTCGTAGAGGCCGGAAACGATAGCAAGCGTCGGTCGCGGCTCGATCGCGGCTAGGCCCTGCGTATCAAAGGCATCCGCGCGGTGGAATGCCGCCCTGTCGCCAAGGTCCCGCGCCGTAATCAGCGCCGTACCCTTCTCTACATTGATAGGCGAATAATCCTGCAGGCGGATGCTCTCCGGCTTCACCTCGGATGCAGCAACGGCGTCGAGCACATAGCGCCCATGGCCGGCTGCGATGTCGAGAACGCGCAACGGCTTTCCTTCGGCAGCGAGACGCTTGAGCGCCTTGCCGATCAGTTCCTCCAGATGCACCTTTCTCTGACGAATGCCGCGCCAGCCGATGGCATCGAGGAACTGCCGGTCGATGAAACGTCCGCCCGGACCGAGCCCGCGCGCCTCGTCTTCGTAGACGTAATCAAGTGTGGAACCGGAATCGAAGCCGGTGCGGCCACCGGTCGCAAGCCCCTTGGAGAACAGGCCGCCCAGGCGGATCGAGGCGCGGGTAAGCGCCCAATAGAGGCCGCGCGGCGAAAGCAGCGGCAGGGGCGTCGCCAGCCGGTCGGCCTCGTCACGGGTGTAGCCGGAAAGATGGGCGCCCCGCACATCGGCCACGACGGGCGGTTCGGCAAAGCGGGCGAGCAGGAAGGTGCGCACCTTCTCCAGCGCCTTGGCCCGATCCCGCTCGCCCAATGTGTCATGATAGAAACCGGGCAGCACGTGGCGTTGCTTGATCGTCGCACCAAGGTTTTCGAAGAAGCGATGCTGCGGCGCGTGGCGCACGACGAAGTCGCTGCCCGAGATCAGGACTTGCGTCGGCACCGTAATGGCGCGGGCATCCGCCACCACACGGTCGGCAGCCTCATAAAGCTCCAGCAGGATGTTGGACGCGATAGGGCGGGTGATCAGCGGGTCGGCCTCGAAGGAGGCGATGCGCTCCCGGTCATGAGTCAGGAAGCGTGCCTTGACGTAGGAATTGACGAAGAACCGCCCCTTCAGCTTCTGCCAGAGTGCAATGCCCTCTTTCGCGAAGGGAACGTAGAGTTTGACGTCGAAGGCGGGAGCCGCCAGCACGAGCGCGCGGATATCCGGCGCATAGTCATGCACCCAGGTTGCGGCCAGCACCGCCCCGACGCTCTGGGCGACGACTGCGATATCGCGGATCGCAAAACCGCCGGTCTCCATAATATGCCGGACGAAGCAATCGAGGTCGCGCACGGAGTGGGCAAACGACGGCGAATAACCGCGTTCGCCGGGCGAGCGGCCATGTCCGCGGGCATCCCAGGCGTAGAAGGCGAAATCGTCCAGGCCGAGTTCGTCGACGATATGCGCGACCCGCCCGCCGTGCTCGTGTCCGCGGTGCAGAAGCACGATCGCGCCTTTTGGCGTGCCGGAGCGGGCCGGCCAATAACGGTAGAAAAGCTCAACCCCGTCGTGGCTGGCGAAAGTCGATTCGATCATGCCTGTCCTCGTTTCGCGTATGAACACACATCCTATACGGATGAGCCCGCCTGTTTGCAGTTGATTTCATATCGCCGCACCTGCATTTGTTGAATCGAGAGAAGCGGATTCAAGCCCTTATGTCGATCTATAAACTGAAATCGTCCTTCCAGAACCTGCTGCGGCCGCTGGTCGGGCGACTTGCGGAGCGCGGCGTCACCGCCAATCAGGTCACGCTTTTCGCGGCGCTCGTCTCGGTCGGGATCGGTGCGCTTCTCCTCGCCAATCCCCAGCCCGCGCTTTTCGCGCTGGTACCGATCTGGATGTTGCTGCGCATGGCGCTGAACGCCGTGGATGGCATGCTGGCGCGCGAGCACGGCCAGAAAAGTGCGCTTGGCGGCTATCTCAACGAGATCACGGACGTCGTTTCCGACGCAGCGCTTTACCTGCCCTTCGCGCTCATCGCGCCCTTCTCGCTGCCCTGGCTGACAGCCATCGTATTCCTGGCGACGCTCACCGAATTCACAGGCGTTCTGGGCGTCGCGCACGGCAAGGGCCGCAGCTACGAGGGACCGATGGGCAAGAGCGACAGGGCGTTGCTCTTCGGCGCGCTGGGCGCGCTGGTGGCCGGCTTCGGCACCCTGCCGGACTGGACATGGCATATCCAGCCCATGGCCTGCGTCCTGCTCGTCTGGACCGTCGTCAACCGCGTGCGGGCCGGACTGGCCCCATCCTAGCGCTTCGCGCCGAACCGGCCGGGCGTCGGCCGGCCAGTGACCTGTTCCCAGTGCTCATCGGCGCGCCGCTCGAAGGTCGCGGCATCGCGCGCATCGCTCTGGTATAAGGCGCCGCGGGGAACATCCGGCGCATAGACCTGCTCGCTCCAGCCGCGCCCGTCATCATGCGGGAAGGCGTAACCGACATGGCCGAGGGACGCCGCGCCCTTGTAATGCGTATCGCGCAGATGCATCGGCACCGCTGACGGCGCCTCGTTCGCCACATGCGCAAGGGCAAGCGAGATACCCCGGCAGGCGGAGTTCGATTTCGGCGCCCGCGCAACATGAAGGGCGGCATGGGCCAGCACGATCTGCGCCTCCGGGTACCCGATCTTCTCCACGGCATGCAGGGCCGCGACCGCGGTCTGCAGCGCGGTGTTGTCGGCAAGCCCGACATCCTCCGAGGCATGGATCATGATCCTGCGGGCAATATAGCGCGGATCTTCGCCGCCATGGATCAGCCGCGCCAGCCAGTAGAGCGTCGCATCAGGGTCGGAGCCGCGCATCGATTTGACGAAGGCGGAGACCACGTCGTAATGGGCGTCGCCCGATCGATCGTGGTTGACCGGCGCGGCGGCATAGGCTTCCTCCACCATCGCTTCGGTGATGACGACGGGCTGGCCGTGTACATGGCCGACAGCGAGGCTTTCGAGCACCGTCAGCGCGCGGCGCGCATCGCCCCCGGACCGGCCGGCAATGCGGCGCAGCTGTTCGGGCGGCAGGTCGACCGCAATGCCGCTTGCGGCGAGATGTTGCAAGCCGCGCCGCACGACTTCCTCCATCTCTTCGATCGTCAGCGGCTCCAGCTTGAGAATGGTGGAGCGGGAAATGAGAGCGGGCGTCAGCGTATGGTAAGGGTTGCCCGTCGTCGCGCCGATGAAGTCAGCGACGCCCTCCTCGCACAGTGCGAGCAGATGATCCTGCTGCGTGGCGCTGAAGCGATGCACCTCGTCCGCGAAAAGCAGGGTCGGGCGCATGCGCGCCTCGTCGGCGATCTTGCGGATATCGGCGACATTGTTGTGCGCGGCATGCAGAGGGCGGAAGTTCTTGCCGAGCATGTTGCCGATGGCGCGCGCGATGGATGTCTTGCCGAGGCCCGGCGGTCCGTAGAGGATAATGCTGCCGAGCCGTCCCGCTGCAATGCGCCGGCGCAGCATGGTGCCCTCGCCGATCACCTTCTGCTGACCGATGACCTCGTCCAGCGTCGCCGGCCGCAGTTCGGCGGCCAGCGGCATGGAGCCCGTGCGCGGCGCCGCGTCGAAAAGATCGGACATGGGACCTCCCGTCGAAAACCAGTGCAGGCGGCGGGCGTGACGGGAAAACCCGTCTGCCGGCCGATGACTGTCGTCTATCGAGCGCGGCAGGCGGGGTCAAAGGCAATATTCGGCTTTCCGGCCGGCGGGCGACGTGGCTCCCGTGCCCGGCATCAGGCTACGGCGTGGTAGCGACCGTCTTGGTAGAGCAGCGAATGGCCTGTTCCGAGACGGATGGCCAGCACCGTGCCGATGACGATGACATGGCTGTGGCGCTCGATGGCTTCTTCGACGACGCAATCGATCGCCGCGACGGCATCGACCAGCAACGGCGCGCCGCTGACGGCGGTCGTCCACTCGGCGCCGCGGTAGCGCGCCGGCCCGCGCAGGCCGCCACGACCGGCGAACTGGTTGGCGATCTCCTCGTGGGCCGCGCCGACGATATTGATGCCGAAATGGCCGTAACGCTCGACCACGGGCCATGTGGAGGATGAACGGTTGAGGGAGACGAGCATGCGGGCGGGTTCGACGGAAAGGGCGGTCGCCGAGGTGACGGTCGCTCCGGTCCGCGTCTCCCCTTCGCCCGCCGTGATGATGCTCACGCCTCCGCCGAGTGTGCGCAGAGCCGCCTTCAGGCTGTCCGCATCCGCAGGCTGGTTGAGCAATGCCGTGTTTTCGGCGTTGAAAAGAATGTTTTCGACATGCGCGTTCATCGTTCCCGCTCCGGCAGAGACTTCGAATAGTGAAAGGGATAGCAAACCCGGCAGGACATCAGCAGGCACGTCTTTCTTAATTTGAGTATTTTTATAGAAAATATGCACTCGGGTGCCGCTGTTGTGCGCATCCCGGACGACGGCAAATCCGCCGCGTGGAGGATGGCATCGTTCGAAAATTGTCGCTGTCATGGTACTTAGGGAAACGCCCGACACCCCGGAGGACAGGCATGACTTTGCAGAACCGTGTCACGCCTTTCGGCGAGATCGTCGCCATCGCGCAGCGAGGTCTTTTCACGGGCAATCGCGGCATCATTCACGACCCGGCGACACGCACCTTGTTGAAACGGCGCTGGACAAGCAAGGCCTGGATCATCTGCGCCTGTGATTTCAAGGGCGTCCGCCGCGACGTGATGGCCGGGCACAGCTGGACGGAACTGTTCTTTCTCGACGAGGCGGTTGCGCTCGCCGCCGGGCATCGGCCCTGTTTCTTTTGTCGCCGGCCGCAAGCCGAACAATTCCGCGCCTGTTTTCCGGCAGAACAGCCCTCCGCCCCGGAGATGGATGCCCGGCTCCATGCCGAACGCCTGGAAAACGGGCAAAAGCGCCGGCACCCCATGGACGGCCCGCCGTCCGCTCTGCCGGACGGTGCTGTCGTCGCAGTCGGCGTACACGCCTATACGATGCGCAACGGCCGCGCCCATCGCTGGACCGTCGACGGCTATGCGCCTGCGCAAGACCTCGATCATGCCGACAGCCTGCTGACACCGCCCTCGACGATCATGGCACTACGCGCCGGTTACAGCCCCGTTTTCCACCCGTCCATCGCACCGGGCTCCCCGTAGGAGCGTCATCCGGCCTGAACGCCGTGGGCGCTAGCGGGCTGATGCTCGGCTAGCGCCGACGCCGCCGCATAGGCCTGCGTCACGATCTGCGGTACGAGGTCGATATCAGGCAGACTGCCAAGACCCAGCGGCCCCATGGCGAACAGCCCCTCGAAACGGTCCTTGCCATTGACCACGCGGCCGCTGCAATCGACGAAGACGCCGAGATCGAGTTCGTCCCGCTGCGCGAGGCCGCTGGAAAACAGCGCCCTAAACAGCGGTGAATCCAGATCCGCCGACCGAATACGACAATCGATCGTCTGCTCGGCAGCGAGAACCTGTAGGCCGCCCGCTGTCGACAGGAGCACGCCGTTCGTCGCGATACGCTCGACCTTGCCCTTGCGCACGGTGATCGCGCCGCTGGCGATCGCCTCACGCAGGCGCGCATACTGCGCGGGCGGCAGACGGTTGCGATGGCTGTCGTAGATCGGCTTGACGTGCCGCTTGAAGCGCCGGCGCTCTTCCGGCGTCAGTCCCCGCCAGAGATCACCTGCCCGTTGCCGGAAGTCGTTCATGATCCCCTGCCAGCCCGACCCGTCCGTGGCCGCCCGGTTGGCCGCTTCGCGCAGCGAACGGAACGCTCCGCGCAACGTGTTGGGCAACGGCCGGTCCGACACCACCGTGCCGACGGCGGCGGCGGTATGCGGCTGCGGCAGGAAACCGGAAGCGGAAATGAGCGTCACATGCGCCGCCCCGCCGGATGCCAGCAGGCGAAGCGCGCGATCGACCGCATGGACCCCGCCGCCGATGACGATCGCCTCTGCGGCAGCGCCCTGCGTACCCGCATCCTCACGACCGTCACGCAGGCCATAACCTGTGGCGAGGAACACCGCGTCGAAACGCGCCCGCTCCCCACCGGAGAAGACATTCAGCCCACCCTGCGGGTGCCGCTCGACGGCGGTCACGCTGTCAGCGCTGATCTGCATGATGACGTCGGTGCGCCCGCGCAGAGCCTCGGCGAAGCGCTGATAGACATAGGCGCTGAAGATTTCGCCGGGCACGAAGGCATGGTCGACCGCGCCGGCCGCGGCGTCCGTCTGGACACCTTCGTTCCAGCGGCCGTCCGCTTCCAGCCAGGCACGGAAATCGTCGCGCAGGACCGGGTCGATGGAAAGATCCCGCACCCGGCTGTTGAGCAGCGGCGAGGCCGCGTGGGCCAGACCTTCGCCCCCGTCGATCCTTGGATAGGGGTCGTGCAGGACGAGGTGGAACGGCCTGTCGAACGTCTTCAGCAAGGCAATCGCGGTCATCATGCCGGTAAAGCCGCGACCGACCACGGCGATGCGGGCAAGAGCGCCGGTCTCTTTCGATTGCGGTGCGAAATGGCTGGGAACAAGCGTCATCTTTCGGCTCCTCTCCTGTGTTGCATCAGGCGGTATTCCAGGACTCGCTCCGTACGGAACGAGCGGTGACTCTGCATTTCCCCACTAAAACAATAGAATTTAGATGAGATTGCAAGACCCTTTTTTGGAAGATCCCGGAATCCTCAGAAGCGCAGGCTGATCCCGGCGCGGCGCAGCAACCAGTAGAAAAGCCCGGTTGCGGCGATCCCCAGCGCCATGGCCCAGCCGAAACCCGAATCGCCGTGACTGAACGGCAGGCCGGCCGTGTTCATGCCGAAGACGCCCACAACCAGCGTGCCGGGCAGAAGAAGCGCGCTCATGATCGCCATGGCGCGCAGGCTGCGGTTGGACTCGTCGGCAAGCTCGGCCGCCATTTCCTCCTGAAGCAGGCGGGCGCGATCGTTGAGGGTGACGATTTCGCGATCGAGCCGTTCGAGCCGCAGGGAAAGCCGGCGCAGTACGGCATGGGCTGTTTCCGACAACGTCCAGCCTTCCCGGTCTTCCTCATCGAAAAGCGCCACCATCCCCGCGACGGGCCGGTGCAGGGACACCGCGAGGCGACGAACCTCCTTCAGGCTGCGCCGTTCGTCGCTCAGCCGTTCGGTGACGATCCGATCCTCGATGGTATCGAGCAGGCCAGACGCCTCCTTGAGCCGAAGATTGGTGTTCTTGCAGAAGGCGGCGACAATGCCTTCGAACAGCTCGTAGGCCGTGGCGGGCGCGAATCCCTCGGAGAACGAGCGGCGCACCTTGTCCACAGCGGCGAGCGGATGGCGCCGCGCCGTCACGAGAAGCCGGTCGGTCAGCGCGAAATGCAGCCGTCCGACCACGGTCGTCACGCGCCCCATGTCCTGTTCCAGGTCGACCACGACGCCGTGGGTGGTGCCCGCCTCGTGGCCCAGCACAAGGCTCTCGTCGTGCCCGTCGAGAACGGCACGTGCGGCAATGGGAAGGGCACAGCGCCCGGTCAGCCAACCCTGCATGCGCTGATCGACGAGATCGACATGCAGCCAGACCCAACCGGTATCATCGGCCAGTGCCGCATCGAGATCCTGCGGCGCCATCGGCCGCACACGCCCGCCGGGTTCTCCCCGCCAGGCGCCGACGAGCCCGGGCGCATGCCCGCCTTCATTCTCAGTCAAAAGCGTCACAGGTCCCGGCCGCGTCAGTAGACCTCGGGAACGTACATCTCGTCCGGTGGCTCACGGCGAATGTAGTCGTCATGCCGCACGCGTTCCGGCAGTTCGACGGCGGCCTTCGGCACGTCCTCGTAGGGCACCTGCGCGAGAAGGTGGGCGATGCAGTTCAGGCGCGCCTTCTTCTTGTCCACGGCCTCGACGATCCACCACGGCGCCTCGGGAATGTGCGTGCGCTCCAGCATCTCTTCCTTGGCCTTGGTGTAGTCTTCCCAGTGGACGCGGCTCTCCAGGTCCATCGGCGACAGCTTCCACTGCTTCAGCGGATCGTGGATGCGCATGCGGAAGCGGAATTCCTGCTCGTCGTCGGTAATCGAGAACCAGTATTTGATCAGGATGATGCCCGAACGAACGAGCATGCGCTCGAATTCCGGTACCGAGCGGAAGAACTCCTCCAGTTCGTCGGGCGTGCAGAAGCCCATGACGCGCTCGACGCCGGCGCGGTTGTACCAGGAGCGGTCGAACAGCACCATTTCGCCGGCCGTCGGCAGATGCGGCACATAGCGCTGGAAGTACCATTGATTGCGTTCGCGCTCGGTCGGTGCAGGCAGCGCGACGACGCGGCAGACACGCGGGTTGAGCCGCTGCGTGACGCGCTTGATGGCGCCGCCCTTGCCGGCGGAATCGCGCCCTTCGAACAGCACGACAACCTTGAGCTTCTTGTGCTGGACCCAATCCTGAAGCTTGACCAGTTCGTGCTGGAGGCGGAACAGCTCGCGGAAATAGATGCGGCGCTCCAGCGTCGGCGCGGGCGCCTCGGACATGCCCTCCGAGATGAGGTCGTCCAGCCGATCCTCCTCGATCTGCATTTCAAGCTCCTCGTCGAAGCTGTCGGCAATTTCCGCCTTGATGCGGTTCAGATGATTGTCGTTGAACATGACCGGTATCCGCCAATGGACGCTGCGCCCGGAGGCGGCCGCCGCCGGGGTCAGTGAGGCGCATGCCGGCTGCAAGGCCAGCATCGGCGCAGCCTAGAGATAGGAAGGCTTCATGAAGCTTTTGTGACGGCAGCCATGTGCGCCAGCGGCGTCTCAGTCGATCCGGTAGTTCGCCGTCGTGACCGTTTCCGAAACCGGATGCGCCAGGACCGCAGCGATCCGCTCGGCCACGAAGAGCGCGTGTTCGGTCACCTGGGGCAGGCCCATCAGTTCGCCGAACGTCCCGCGGGCAAGCGGCCCCGCGACATAGAGATCGCGCATGCTCGCGCCGTCCTTGTCGATGACGCGGCTGTCGGCATCGACCGCTATGCCGAGACCGACATTGTCGACCTGCAGAATACCGGCCTCCGCGAGCCCGGTGAGACAAGGCTGGCTTGACAGGATGCTGCCATGGCCTGGCCCCGTCGCCAGCACCAGCGCATCGTAGCGCCCTTCGAAGGGTTGACCTCCGCGGCGCGGGCGGAACGTTACCGCGATCGTATCGTCCGGCTCGCGCGAGACCGCGGCAAGCGACGCCGCATGAAAGTCGAGGCCGCCGGTTGAAAGACGCCGCTCGATGGCCGCCTCGACCTGCGGCGCGATGCGGAAGCGGTGGACATCCCAATAGGGCCGCAGGAAGCGCACGAGCCGCCTTCGCTCGGAAACCGGCAGGGCGCGCCAGATGTCACCACCCTGCGCCCGCAGCCGGTCGAAGACCGCGTGCCATGTCACGCCATGCGCCTCTGCGACCGCGATCGTACGGCGAACCCGCCTCAGCAGGGCACCCGCCGTGCGGCTCGGCGGATCGGCGAACTCGCCAAAGGGCTCCTGCGGCAGAAGATTATGACCGCGCGAGCGCAACCCGCGCCGGGAAACGGCGGTTATCCTGCCGGAATGACCGGCCGCATCGAGTGCGGCGATAATGTCGGCCGCGGTCAATCCCGTTCCGACGATCAGCACGCGATCGTGGGGCCGGATCGCCGCGAGCGCCGATGGCCGTGTCGCATCGGCGACGTAACGAGGATGCCCGGCAAGCGCCCGCTCGATGCCGGCGGGCGCCTGCGGACCCGGATGGCTCGTCGCCAGGACGAGGTGGTCGGCCACGAGGCCTGCACCATCCTCCGTCTCGATCCGCCACGCCTTGCCCGCCGGCGCTATCCCGACGACGCGCGCCCTGTGATGTTCGACAACGCCGGCCGCCAGCAACGGCTGGAGCTGGGCCGCGACGTAACGTCCAAAGGCCGAGCGGCGCGCGAAGACATGACCATCAGGCGTCGTCGCGTCCGCATCGTCATCCAGCGCGCCCGTCTCGACCAGCCAGTCCTGGAAATGTGACCCCTCGCTTGGGATAAGCGAC
Source organism: Shinella oryzae (assembly GCF_023038235.1). Classification (NCBI taxonomy): domain Bacteria; kingdom Pseudomonadati; phylum Pseudomonadota; class Alphaproteobacteria; order Hyphomicrobiales; family Rhizobiaceae; genus Shinella; species Shinella oryzae. Next base: position 401,095 of record NZ_CP081988.1, read on the forward strand.
ATGCGAGACGCGGGGACGTTGATGCGGTGGACGGGTTCGGCCGTATCATAGGCCAGCCCGCCGCCAAGATTTGCACGCGGCTCATAGACCACGATGCGGACCGCCTCTGCACGCACAAGACCAGCGAGATGATAGGCCAACGCCGCGCCGGTGAAGCCGCCGCCGATGATGGCGACAACCGGCCGGGCCAGCTCTTTGTGCGGAAAAGGCACCGTCATGATCACCCCGCGATCTTCACGGCCGGGACAACCTCGGCCTCGCGTCGTTTGAAAGCCTCGATATCCCGGTAGCCCTGCGCCGGGTGGGACTTCGGCAGATACGGCCCCTCGCCGAACAGTTTCTCCCGCAGCGTTCCCGGCTTGTAGGCCGTGGGATAGGCGCCGCGCTTTTGCAATTCCGGCACGATATGACCGACGACATCCTCGAAACTGTCGGGCGTTACGGCATAGGCGATGTTGAAGCCATCGACGTCCGTATCCGCCACCCATTCCTGCAGGATATCGGCGATGCGCTCCGGCGAGCCGACAAAGACCGGGCCCATGCCCCCGATGCCGCCGAATTGCGCCAGCTCGTCGATGGTCCATGACTTGTCGCCGCCGGCAATGTGCTCGACGAAGGAATGGATCGCATTCGTCTCGATCCTCTCGACAACATCGGTCGGCGCATATTGCCCGAAATCGATGCCGCTCCAGCCGGACATGAAGGTCAGCGAGCCGTCATAGGAGACATAGCTGCGGTAATCCTCGAATTTCTTCTGCGCCTTCTCTTCTGTCTCGTCCGTTATGACGGTGACGAGCGTATAAATGTAAACCCTCTTCGGATCGCGCCCCGCGGCGGCGATCCGCTGGCGAATATCGGCGACATAGGCCTTGAGCACGGCCTTGGTCGGCGCGGCCACAAAGATGCACTCGGCATGGCCGGCGGCGAATGCCTTGCCGGGACCGGACGCGCCGGCCTGGTATAGCACGGGCGTGCGCTGCGGCGAAGGCTCCGTCAAGCCGTAGCCCGGCACCTCGAAATACTTGCCCTTATGACCGATCTCGTGGACCTTTTCGGGATGGGTAAAGATGCGATTTTCGCTGTCACGCACGACGGCGCCCTCTTCCCAGGACCCTTCCAGCAGCTTGTAGAGCACTTCGAGATATTCGGCGGCGACCTCGTAGCGGTTGTCATGCCGGCGAAGACCGCCCTGCCCGACATTCTTCGCCCCGCTCTCCAGATAGGAGGTGACGATGTTCCAGCCCACGCGGCCCTTGGTGTGATGATCGGCCGTCGCCAGCCGCCGGGCGAAGGTATAGGGGTGCTCGAAGGACGTCGAGGCGGTTATGCCGATACCCAGATGCTGCGTCGCGAGCGCAATGGGCGCTGCCAGTTGCAGGGGATCGTTCACCGGAATCTGCGCGGCCTGATGGATGGCGTGGTAATTGGAGCCTTTGTAGACGTCGTAGTAGCCGACGACGTCGGCGATGAAGATGCCATCGAAGACGCCACGCTCCAGCGTGCGGGCAAGGTCCTGCCAATAGTCCAGGTCCTTGTATTTCGCGGACTTGTCGCGGGGATGCGCCCACAGGCCCGGCGACTGATGGCCCACGCAGTTCATGTCGAAGGCATTGAAACGAATGTGGCGTGCCATGTGTGTCTCCAGAGGTGGGGAATGCCGAGCGGCTTCCGGTTCTGGCGGAGAATAATGCTCCCGCACATTAAATACAGAAATTCCATCTTTTATATAGATTAATTTTGGAAATCGCATTTCAGCCGAACCGTCCAAGCCGGGCAAGCCGCCAGGCCTTGCGGCACCAGCGCATAAAAAAGGCCGCAATCCCAAAGGATTGCGGCCAGTCGACCACCCCCACCACGAGGTTGATCTCAAAGCGCTCCGTTTTTCAGCGGAATGACGTCGTTGAGATGATAGTTGCCCACGACGTGGTATTTCCAGCGAACCGGATCATGCAGCGTATGGGTACGGGCGTTGCGCCAATGGCGCTCGAGGTTGAGGCCGCGCTTCGTCGCGGATGTGCCGGCAAGCTCGAAAAGCACGTTCGTCGCATCGATGACCAGTTCGGTCGTCAGGACCTTCGCAGCGGCCACCGCGAGCGTCGCGGCGACCGCATTGTCCGCATTGAGGCTCACCTGCGCCTGGTCGATCTTCCGCCCCGCCCGCTCCACCGTCGCCTCGGCCGCTTCGATGCGGATGGCCAGGTCGCCGACCCGGGCGATCGTCAGTGGATCGTCCGCGGCGCGCTCGACGCCCGAATCCATCCAGGGACGTGCCTTGTCGCGGACATAACCGATGAGTTCCTTGAACGCGGCGCGGGCAATGCCGAGATCAACGCCGGCATGGATGATCTGTCCGACGGAACCGATTGTGCCCGGTCGTTCGAAGCCCTTCTGATGCGGCACGACGGCATCGGCAGGAACATAGACGTCACGCAGGATCGTCGTGCCGCTTCCCGTCGTGCGTTGGCCAAAGCCATCCCAGTCGTCAACGATCTCGATGCCATCGGTGTCACGCGGCACGAAGGACATGGTCAGCCGATCCTGATCGTCAAGCGCGAAGACGGTGACCCAATGGGCAAACAGCACACCCGTCGAGTAGAACTTGCGCCCATTGATGCGAAACCCCGGCCCGTCAGGCGTGATGCGCGTGTTGTAGTCACCGACCGTCTTCGTGCCGACCTCCGAAAGGGCATTGCCGAAACGGTCGCCGGCAAGGGCGCGGCCGAAATAGAAGCGTTTCTGCACCTCGCTCCCGTCATGGCGCAGGGCCTCCAGGATATAGAAATGATTCTGCGGGATCTGCCCGATCGAGCTGTCGGCCTCCGAAAGGATCGCCGTTACCTCCGCAAGCACCGCATTCGAAACATCGATGCCGCCGTATTCGGCGGGAACCGTGATGGCGAGCAGGCCCGAGTCGGAAAGCCTGTCCAGTTCCTCATGCGGCAAGGCGCGTTCGAAGTCGCGCCGGCTCGCGCCGCCTGCGAATTCTGTGGCAAGCGCGCGGGCAACGGAAAGCGCCTCCTCCTCGCTTGCGATGCGGTTGGCAACCTTCGGGGGCTGGACGAGCGCGGTGACGCTGCTCATGGTTCTTCCTTTCTGATTAAGGCCGGCATCTCAAGGCCGGCATCGGCGCTCGAATGGCCACGGTCGAAAACCGCGACCCGCGTCACGCCTTGGCGGGCTTGTCCAGCAGATGAAGCAGGTCGGAATGGTGTCGCTCCGCCACATCGGGATGGGAGCGCAGCCGGCTCTTCAGGTGGTTGATGCCGACTTCGCGGAAGATGGGATTGAGCGGATCGACCGTGACGCCGCGCTCGCCGCGCTTCAGTTCATCTGGCAGCGGAATGACGGGGATGGTTGCGTCGTAACGCGCACCGAGAAAGAAGGCGACCGAGAAGCGCTCCACGCCGGCCGGCGGCGTCACGACGTCATGCACGTCGGCGCGCACGAAACCGTTCGTCGCCAGTTCGAGCAGCTCGCCGCTGTTGATGATGAAGGTTCCGGGCACCGGCGGCGCCTCGATCCAGACCCCCTCTTCGGTGCGGATGCGCAGGCCGGGCGTCGTATCCTGGAGCAGGACCGTGACGAAGCCGCCATCCTTGTGTGCGCCGACCCCCTGGTCGCTACCAGCCGCCTCGCGGCCGGGATAGCGGATGATCTTCAGGAGCTGAGACGGCGTCGGCTCGTAAATGTCGGCAAAGGCATTTTCCGGCTGCCCAAGCGAAAGCGCGATCGCCTTCAGCACGTCGATACCGATGCGCGTGACTTCCGCCTGATAGCGCAGGAGAAGCGGTTTCAGTTCCGGCAGCGCCTCCGGCCATTGGTTGGGGCCGTGAAGCCGGTTCCAGGGCGTATCCGCGCTACCCTCGACAGCCGTGCCCTCGGTGTTGATGTCGAGCTGTTCGCGCCAGTCCTGCTCACCGCGCGTGCGCTCGTATCCGGCCCGATTGTAACCGCGAAAATGCGGCGACTTGACCATCTCGATCGACAGCTTTTCGGCCTCGGGCAGCGCGAAGAAGCGCTTCGAAACGGCGATCACGTCATCGATCAGGCTCTGCGGAACGCCGTGGCCCGTGAGGTAGAAGAAGCCGTGATCGTGCAGAACGCGGGTGAGCTCCCGGATGAAGCCGTCACGTTCGGCGGCATCGCCATAGAACCTTGAAAAATCGATGGTCGGCAGATGAACCGGCTTGGTGTGTATCGTCATGTCGCGCGTCCCGCGTTGTTGTGGCGTGGCCGGACAGTATGCCGCGCCCGATCTGAAACGAGACTAGCGGCCGCTTCACACAAATACAGAAATTCTATCTTTTTTATGCGGTTAAAGAGGAAATGGCATTTCTTTTGACGGAACGGCAGTTCCTGCAAAGGAAGCCCCGGCGCTGGGAGGAGGTACACCGGGGCCGTACCGATCGAACGGACGGGTCAGGCCAGTGAAATGGCGCGTTCGAGATCGGCGATCAGGTCATCGGGATGTTCGAGGCCGATCGACAGGCGCACATAGCCGGGCGTCACGCCGGTTGCGAGCTGGTCGTCCTGCGACAGTTGCGAATGGGTCGTCGTCGCGGGATGGATCGCCAGCGAGCGGGCATCCCCGATATTGGCGAGGTGATAGAACAGCTGGAGATTGTCGATGAAGCGGCGGCCAGCCTCACGCCCGCCCTTCAGCTCGAAACCGACCAGCGCGCCAAAATAGCCCGGCTTGAAATACTTGTCCGCCCGGGCCTTGGCCGTGCCCTCCTGGAACTTCGGGAAGATCACGCGCTCGACCTTGGCGTGGCCCTTGAGGAATTCGGCGACCTTTACCGCATTCTCATTGTGCTGGCGCAGGCGCAGCGGCAGGGTTTCGAGCCCCTGGATGAACTGGAAGGCGTTCTGCGGGCTGATCGCGGCACCCAGGTCGCGCAGCAGCACGGCGCGGGCGCGCAGGATATAGGAGTGGAAGCCGATGGCCGCCGCCTTCTCGATCCAGGTCTTGCCCTGGTAGCTCGCGTCGGGCTCCGTCAGGTTCGGCTGGCGGGCCGGGCTCTCCGTCCAGGGAAAGGTGCCGCTATCGACGATCGCGCCGCCGATGGACGTGCCGTGACCGCCGATATATTTCGTGGTCGAATAGACGACGACAGCCGCTCCATGCTCCAGCGGGCGGATGACCAGCGGGGCGGCGGTGTTGTCGACGATCAGCGGAACGCCGTGCCGGCGGCCGATGGCGGCGACTTCCGCGATCGGGAAGACTTCCAGCTTCGGGTTCGGCAGGGATTCGGCATAATAGGCGCGCGTGCGCTCATCCGTCGCTTTCTCGAAGGCTTCCGGATCGGCGGCGTCCACAAAGCGCGTCTCGATGCCGAAGCTTTTCAGTGTCGCCGCAAATAGCGCCCAGGTGCCGCCGTAGAGGCCGGCGGCGCTGACGATATTGTCGCCGGCGCGCGCAAGGTTGAGGATGGCGAAGGCGGAGGCCGCCTGCCCCGACGAGACCGCCAGGGCCGCCGCGCCGCCTTCGAGCTCTGCAAGGCGTTGTTCGAAGGCATCCTGCGTCGGGTTGGAGACCCGCGTGTAGAGATGGCCGGGCGCCTCAAGCGCAAAGAGCTTGTCCGCACCGTCGGTGCCGGGCAACTGGAACGAGGACGTCTGGTAGATGGGCACGGCGACCGCGCCCGTCGAGGGATCGAAGCGGAAACTGCCGCCGTGCAGCGCGATGGTTTCGGGGTGTCGGCTCTTGAAGGTCGCGGTGCCCGCGGGAACGTCGACGATATCCTGCTCGGCGACCTCGGGGGATTGATGGATCGTCATGACATTTCTCCTTTGATGACGCGCTTCAGGCGCGCGAGGGACGGGCCGACAGGAACGCGCCGGCGACGAAGAGGCTTGCTGCGACCCAGAAGGCCTCCGGCGCGTACCACCGGATTCCGTAAAGGTGATCGTTGGTGCAGAGCGCCTGGGCGAGCGCACAGAGATCCGTCGCCCCGGCAATGCAGGTCACGGCCTGGCGGACGCTAAGGTAGTCGGCCTCGACGACCTTGCTGAAGATCAGCCACCACCAGCCGAGCGCGGCGAGGGAAAAGACACCTCCGGCCGCAGCGATGATCACATAAGGTCGCGCGCTAGACGTCATGGGAGATCCCGAGCTTTTCCAGCAGCTCACGGCGAAGCGCGACGAGGCCAGCGTCATCGCGCCTTCGCGGATGGGGCCGATCGACACGCACCTCTGCGACGATGGACGCCGGCCGGTCCGACAGCACGATCACCCGGTCGGCGAGAAGCAGCGCTTCCTCGACATCGTGCGTGACGAGAAGCGCGGTGAAACCGGCACTCCTCCAAAGTTCGAGAAGCTCGTTCTGCATCCTCAGCCGCGTCAGCGAGTCGAGTTTGCCGAAGGGCTCATCCAGCAACAGCAGCTTGGGATCGTTGACGAGGGCACGGGCGAGGGCCGCACGCTGGGCCATGCCGCCGGACAGCTGATGCGGATAGACATCCGCAAAGCCTTCGAGCTTCACCAGCTTCAGCACCTCGTCGATCCGGTACTCCAGCTCTCGGATGAGACCGCGCGCCTCCAGGCCGATCGCGACATTGTCCCGCACCGTGCGCCATGGAAATAGCGTCGCATCCTGAAAGACGAGGATGCGGTCCGGGTCGGGCGCAATGATCGGCCGCCCGTCCTCCAGCACCCGGCCGGCGGTTGGCGTCTCCAGGCCGGCCGCAAGCCGCAGGAGCGTGGACTTGCCGCAACCGGACGGCCCGAGCAGGGCGACGAACTCACCGGGCTCGATGACGATGCTGACATTGTCGAGAACCTGAAGGTCCCTGCCGTCGAGGTCGTAGCGGAGTGTGACGCCTTCGATATCGAGGGCAATGCTGTTCGAGACAACGTTGTCAGCAAGAGCAAGCGCCATCAGAGAATCCCCTTCTGCCAGCCGAGCAGCCTGTCGCGCACCACGAAGAGCAGGCGCACGAGGCCCGCGCAGATCAGCGCCATGATGATGAGGGCGGCATAGACATTGGCGTAGGCCGAATAGGCCGTGTTGAACTGGAGATACCAGCCGAGGCCGAACTTCGCGCCAAGCATTTCGGCGACGACCAGCACGGCGAAGGAGTAGTAAAGGCCCATGAAGACGCCGACGAAGACGTTCGGCAACGATGCGGGAATGGCGACCTTGAAGATGAGGAAGCGATTGCTGGCGCCGAGCGTACGAGCGACATCATAGAACGAGCGGTTGACTTGCCCGACACCGGCGGCCGTGAGGATGGCGACAGGAATGCCCGATGCCAGCGCGACGAGGAAGATGGACGCGTGGAAGGTCGTCGGAAACAGGAAGAACGTGCAGGGAATCCAGGCGCTGGCCGGAACGGGGCCGATCAGCTTGAGAAGCGGCATGCCCCAGTAGGCGAAGCGCTTCGACCAGCCGAGCGCCACGCCGCCGGCAAAGCCCACGAGGATGCCCGAAAAGAAGCCGAGACCCCAGAGCCGCCCGGTATAGGCGACGCAGATCAAAAGCCGTTCCCAATCCGTGACATAGACATGCAGCAGGCCCTGCGGCGGCGAGAAGAAGGGTTTGGGCAACCAGCCGAGCTTGGCCGTCAGCACTTCCCACACGGCAAGCCACAGGCCGAGCACGATGAACCAGGGCCCGTAGTGCACGAGCGTGCGTCCAACGCTGCCGAGACGGTGCACCGTCAAGGACAGCGCGACAAAGATGATCGCGCCGGCAAGCGTCACGATTGCGAACAGCTCCGTTGCGCCCCAGGTGATGACATCGGGCAAGCCGTAGGTCACGGCGGAGGCGAGCAGCCATGTTCCGGCTGCAAGCAGGCCGTTTCGCCAGAGACCGGTGACGGGCAAAGCGAGGGATCGCCGCCCTGTCCCGCCGAATGTATCCTCTATCGCAGCGCTCATGGCATCACGCGAAGATGTCGATGGTGATGCGGTTTGCGATCTCGTCTGGGTCCGTCGACGCATCGATGACGCCCGTCAGCTTGAGATCCTCGTAGCCGATCTTCACCTCCTTCAGCAGATCCTTGCCGAACCAGTGGTCGTGGTAGGTAAAGGAGGAGAGGACTTCCGTCAGGTCTTCCAGCGGAAGGCCGGGCTTCAGCGTATCGAAGTACCACTTGGCGACCTCGTCCGGGTGTTTCGCCGTGTACTGGTGGATTTCCAGATTGGCGGCGGCGACGCGCTTGATGGCATCCTTGTTGGCCTCGTAATAGTCGCCGTTGACGCCGAGCACGCAGCACACGCGGTCCTTGAAGGTACCGGTCTGCGTGTCGGCGACGCGGCGGAAGCCGTGCTGCTTTTCATAGGAATAGGCCCAGGGGTCCATGTGCGCGACGGCATCCGCCTCGCCCTTCAGCACGCCTTCCGCCACGAGATCGAACGGAAAGACCTTCCAGGTGACATCGGTCTCGGGATTGAGGCCCGCCTTGGCGAGCGCGACGGAAAAGGCGACGCGCGACGGCGACATGACATCGAAGGTGCCGATGGTCTTTCCCTTGAGGTCCGTCAGAGTCTTGATGTCGGAGTCCGGCTTGACGAGCACGCTCTGGCAGCCGCCATGCGAACCGGCAAAGAGCCGTACGTCGAAACCCTGCTCGATGGGCTTCAGCCAGTCGTACAGCAATCCCGGCCCGGCTTCCGCCTTGCGGGTGGCGAGCGCCTGGATCAGGGTCTGGCCGCTGGCGCCCTGATAGAACAGCTCCACATCCAGGCCATGCTTGGCATAGATGCCCTTGGAAAGACCGAAGCCGACGGGCGAATGGCAGGCCGCCACTTCCGTCCATTCCAGCTTGATCGGGATCGGATTGCCGGCGATGGCATAGCGCGTCGAGCGCGCACCGATGATACCGGCCGTGGCCGCTGCGGCGGTCACCCCGGCCGCCTTGATCAGGCCGCGACGCGACAGGCCCTTGGAAAAGATGGATTCGGATTGCTGGGTCATCAGAGGTCCCCTCGACTGTTGATGACACCAGCTTAGTTGAAACGCTTATTGTTTATAGATTTTATAGATTATAAGTCGCCGTGTGGCGGGAATATTGTTTTGCCGAGTGCCGCCGCTCGCGCATTCTGGTCCTCATCACGGGAGAGGAAACGACTTTTCCGCCTATCAAGGCGACCACAGCGGTCGAGGACAGCCTGAATGAAACATTTTGTCGGGAGAACGCGTCGATACGGCCCATATTCGCGTGAAAACCGCGGCAGACGTCGATCGCGTTTTTACCCTCCGCGGGTCGCGATAAAAATCCACGGGCATCCGCCACAAGAGAATTTAATTCCTTACTGAAAATATAGAATTTATTATTCTCCGGGAAACGCCTGTGTTCTCAGGCGCATCATAAGAGACGGCACCATGCACACCGCAGGAGACATTTCGTGACGAAGACAGCCAATCCCCTCGATTTCCTGTGGTTCATCCCATCATCCGGCGACGGTTCCTATCTCGGCTCTGACAAGCTGAGCCGTCCATCGGATCCGGGCTATTTCCGCGAGATCGCCGTTGCCGTCGATCGGCTGGGCTATTCGGGCGTTCTCATCCCGGTCGGCGCGGCCTGCGAGGAGTCGTTCGTGCTTGCCGCGGATCTCGCCGCGCGTACGGAACAGCTGAAGTTCCTCGTCGCCATCCGCCCCGGCACGGCAACACCGGCCTATTACGCCCGCCTCGCCTCGACGCTCGACCGCGTGTCGAACGGCCGCCTGCTGCTCAACATCGTCGTGGGCGGCAGCGCGCAGGAGCTGGCCGGCGACGGCATCTTCCTGCCGCATGACGAGCGCTACGACCACGCCGCAGAATTCTTCAAGGTCTTCAACGAACTGATCGAAACCGGCCGGTCCACCCTGGACGGCAAGTATATCAAGGCAATCGATGCCCAGCTCGGCCTTCCTCCGGTGCAGGAGCCGCGCCCGCCGATCTATTTCGGTGGCTCCTCGGACGCCGCGATAGACTTCGCCGGCGGTCTCGTCGACAAGTACCTCACCTGGGGCGAACCGCCCGCGCAGGTGGCCGAAAAGATCGCGCATGCCCGCAAGGCCGCCGCCGCCAAGGGCCGCGACGCGACCTTCGGCATCCGGCTGCATTTCATCGTGCGGGAAACGGACGACGAGGCCTGGGAAGCGGCCGACAGGCTGATCTCCCATCTGTCCGACGAGGCGATTGCAGCGGCACAGGAAGTGCTGACCAAGAATTCGGATTCGGTCGGCCAGGCGCGCATGGTCGCCCTGCACAACGGCCGCCGCGACAAGCTGGAAGTCTCGCCCAACCTTTGGGCCGGCATCGGGCTCGTGCGGTCCGGCGCAGGCACGGCGCTGGTCGGCTCGCCGAAGACGGTTGCCGCGCGCCTGCGCGAATACCAGGACCTCGGCATCGACACGGTCATCGCCTCGGGTTATCCGCATCTCGAAGAGGCCTACCGCGTCTCCGAGCTGCTCTTCCCGGAACTCGGCCTGCCCGGGCCGCGCAACCAGCTGCGCGCCTCCTTCGGGCACCATCAGGTCTTCGGCGGCGGCGGCCACGGCGGCAACGTCAAGCTCACCTCCGCTTCCTGAGTACCACGCCGTCGCCCTGCGTCACGCCGGAGCCTCCGGCGTGCGCCTTGATCGCGGGTTCTCGGGGCGGCGACCAGCCACGAGGATGTGTTAAGCGGGAGGCCGCGCCTAAAGGCTGACGCGGTTGAAAGCCGTGAGGTGTGCGGTGACCGCAGCGAGCTCCTCGGCCCGCTTCTCCTCGCTCCAGCCGAGAGCCGCAGCCGCAACGCGTGCGATCTCGTCGAGCCCCGTCGCCGTCAGCTTGCCCTCGATCGCAAGCGTCGTGCGGCGCATGACGATGTCGGCGAGATGGCCGACCATCTCGTTGCGCACGATCCAGTCGATCTCGCCCTGCCCATAGCCTTCGACATGGACGAGCGGCTGGTCGCCCACCTGGCGGATATGCGCCAGCACCGCGTCGGCGGTCGTGCCGTACCGCGCAAGAAGCGCTTCTATCCGAGACGCCGGAAGGCCACTTTCTGCGGCACGCCGTCCGATCCACGCCTTGCGCGCAGGCTCGTCCGTCGGGAAATCCCGTCCGCCACCGATCGGCAGCATCTGGGTGCTGACCGTGCGGCTGCGACCGATGCGCGAGAGGATCGTGTCGGCGACTTCCTCGGCAAATCCACGAAACGTCGTCCACTTGCCACCGACCAACGAGATGACCGGGAACGGCCGACCTTTGGACGGCTCGGCGACCGGTGCCGAATGGTCGCGGCTGATCAGGCCCGGATTGCTGGCATCGGAGGCCGGGAGCGGACGAATACCGCTATAGGCATAAACGATCTGCTCGCGGCTGAACTCGAGTTTCGGCAGGAGGGAGCGCAGGCTGGCGATGAAGTAGTCGATCTCGTCTTCCTCACAACGCACCGTATCCGGATTGTCGGCCTTGATATCCGTCGAACCGACGAGGGCGAGCCCGAGGAAATCGTAGACCAGGCAGATGCGCCCGTCATCGGCCTCGAAATAGATCATCCGGCCCTTCAGGCTTTTCACCAGGTCCGGATGCTGCAGCAGGATATGCGAGCCCTTGGTACCGCCGATCAGCTTGCCGGATATGCCGAGCGTTTCATTGACGTGATCGATCCACGGGCCGGCTGCATTCACCACGGTCCCGCCGCGAACCAGCCGTTCGACGCCGTTTGCGTCGTGAAGCGTGATCACCCCGTCCTGTTGGCCGATCAGCGTGGCGCCATTCATCGCGCGTGAGCCTACGCTGGCGTCAAGGCCATCGCGCACCAGTTCCCAGACGAGCCGCTCGGGCCGGCTGATCTTTGCATCATAATAGATGCCGCCGGCGACGATGCGTGGCGTCAGCGCCGGCATTTCCTGAAGCGCCTTGCGGCGAAAGAAGAACTGGTGCTTCGGCATCACCCGGTGGCGCGCGCCGTAGAGATCATAAAGCGCCAGGCCGATCTTGATGAGCACGGCGCCACGGCTGCGCGGTGCCGTCGTGGAGCCGAGAAGCGTGCGCAATGCGGCAAAGGCCCCCTTCATCAGGGAGAAGGACGGGATGAAGGTCGGCAGCGGCTCCACGCAATGCGGCGCGTTGCGCAAAAGCAGGTTGCGCTCCAGCGTCGACTGCGCGACGAGGCCAAGCTCGCCGGTCTCCAGATACTTGATGCCGCCGTGGATGAGGCGCGAGGGCGCTGCACTGGTGCCGGCGCCGAAATCCGCCTTTTCGACAATCAGGCACTTCAGCCCCTGGAGGCAGAGATCGCGAAAGAGCCCTGCCCCGTTGATGCCCGCGCCGAGAATGATGACGTCGAATGTCTCGACCGCATCGGCTGCCATGTCCGTCATGATGGGATGTCCTGTTACTGTGCCGCGCCGCCGAGACGCCGCAGCGTCGGCCAGAGCGGCTTCATGGCCTCTGCGAGATCGAGAAACACCCGGTACTTCTCGTCATAGGCTTTCTGCCGGTCGGGGTCCGGCTGATAGGTCGTTTCGATCGACGCCAAATCGCGGGGATCGTCCGTCGGGGAGGCGAAAAGCCCCGCGCCGGCACCGGCGCAGAGCGCCGCGCCCCAGGCGGCAGCCTCCTCGGTGCGCGTCGCCGTCACTGGCATGCCGAGAATATCGGCGAAGAGACCGGCCATGGCCGGATTGCGCGAGACGCCGCCCGTCAAGCGCGCCGAACGGGGTGCAAATCCATCGCGCAACGCATCGGCATGGACACGGTGGTTGAAGGCGATGCCTTCCAGCACGGCGCGCACCAGATCGCCACGGTCATGCCAGGCATTGAGGCCGTAGAAACCGGCGCTCGAAGCGCCACCGAACGGCGAGCCGAAAAGATAGGGATGGAAGAAGACGCTCGACGGTCGGGCGCGTGCCGCCTCGAATTCCTCACCGAGAATGGCGTGGATGCTCTGACCGGCGGCTTCCGCCGCCTTCGCATCACTGGCGCAGAACTGATCGATGAACCAGTCGTAATTAGCGGTCGAGGCCGGCGAGATCGACATGCTGTTCCATTCGCCGGGAAGGATGCCGTTGCGGCAGAACCAGCGGGCATCGACCTTCGGCGCACGCGACACCGTTTCATTGATCGAATAGGTGCCGGCAATGACGGCGACGACACCCTCGCCGTAACCACCCATGCCGAGCGCGGAGGCGGTGACGTCGTGGAGACCGGCCATGACGGGCGTGCCCTCGACGAGGCCCGTGAGGCGCGCGGTGGCCGCAGTCACGCCGCCGACGACCTCGGTAGAGCCTGCAATCGGTGGCTGCCGGCCGATGAGCCCGTCCAGTCCGAACAGGCGCAATGCGTCGTCAGTGTAGTCCTGGGTGCGAACGTCGGTGAAGGACGTGCTCGCCTCCGTCCGGTCCGTGCCGATCGTGCCGCAAAGGCAGAAGCGCAGCCAGTCCTTCGCGGCGATGAAATGCGCAATCCGCGCATAACGTTCGGGCTCGTTGTCGCGTATCCAGCGCAGGATGGCAGACGGCGCCGAGGCGTGCGGCTTCTGGCCCGTCAGAGCCAGCGATTGTTCGCCGATCTCGGCACTGTTCCAGGCATCCGCAATCGCATCGGCGCGCGTGTCGAGCGAGACGATGGCGTTGCCGAGCGGTCGCGTATCCTTGTCCAAGAGGTAGATGCCGTCGCCATGGGCCGTGGCCGCGATGGCGACGATGTCGGAAGCCGGACGGCCGCAGCCGGAGACCGCCTCACGGATCGCATCCGCGGTCGCCGCCCACATGCCGTCCATGTCGCGCTCGATATGCTGCGGCGCGGGGATGAGCTGCGGGACGCGCCGACGGGCGGTGGACAGAACCGTGCCGTCCGCATCGAAAATCACCGCCTTCGTTACAGTCAGTCCGCTGTCTATACCTAGGATGCAGGGCATCGTTGTCTCCATTCTCAAGCGAAGGAGAAACGCACCCGGCATCAGTCGTCCGCACCAGGCGAACCCTTCAGCCGGACCGCTCCCCGTCCGCCACTATGACGTTGATCCCCTTCGAGCGCAGGCGCGACAGATGGGAGACCGGAATATCCTCGTCGACGATCACGGCGTCGAATTCCTGCAGCGTCGCGAAGTGATGCAGCGCGCGCCGCTCGAACTTGGTGTGATCAGCCAGGAGCACGCGACGCGACGCGCATTCGAACATCGCCCGCTTGGTCTCCACCGTCTCCGGCGACTGGTGGTAGACGGCCTCGTCGACGATGGCCGAGAGCGACATGAACACGGTATCGGCGCGCAGCCGGCGGATCTCGTTGGTGGTGATGTGCCCCATGAAGGCATTGCACCAATGGTAGAACTGCCCCCCGAGACAGATGAGGTTGATGTCCTTCACCTCCTTCAGCTCGGTGATGAGGACGAGGGAATTGGTGATGACCGTCAGCGGCACCTTGGCCGGCAGGAAACGCGTCATCTCGTGGACCGTGGTGGCATCGTCCATGAAGATCGCCTGCCCCGGCTCGACGAACTGCATCGCCGCCCTGGCGATGGCCTTCTTCTCCTTGGCCTGCTTGGTCGCCCGATAGGCGTCGGAGGACTCGATCAGGCTCGTCGGCGCTGCGGAAACGATGCCGCGCGTCTTGCGAAACAGCCCACGGCTGACAAGTTCGTCGACATCGCGATGGGCGGTCATCAGGCTGATGCCGAAACGTTCGGTCAGGTCCTCGATGCGCAGCGAGCCCTCGGCGATCACCGCCTCGGCGATCATCTGGCGTCGCGCGATCTGTCGGGCATGCCGGCTGTCGCTCGGCAACTCCTCCGAAAGCAAATCCTTGACATCGACTTTCTTGTTCACGGGAAATCCTGCCATGCTTCGAGGTAAGAGCTGTCGTATCTCGTATCGGGCGGCAAGGAGAATACTAGGCCGACCGGGCAGTGCCCTGGTGGGATGGGAGCGCCCCGAAAGGCGCCCCCGGTCTCGATTACTCGCTCAGAACGAACGGAGCGGTGTACTTGTCGACGTTGTCCTTGGTGATCAGCAGGCAATCGAAGAGCTGCTTTTCGGTTTCAACGCCGGTCGAGCCCGTCTTGATGACGTTGTCAGCCTGCTTGACGGCTGCTTCCGAGAAGACGGCAACCGGCTGAAGGACCGTGTACTGCAGTTCACCGGCCTTGATGGCGGCGACAGCGTCCGGCGAACCGTCGAAGCCGCCGACCTTGACCTGGTCGAGCTTGCCGGCTTCCTTCAGGGCAGCGATGGCGCCAAGGGCCATTTCGTCGTTACCGCTGATCACGCCGATGATGTCGGGGTTTGCCTGGAGCAGCGACTGCATCTTGGCATGGCCCTTGGTGCGGTCCCAGTCAGCGACTTCGCGGCCGACCTTCTCGAGGTCCGGGTACTGCGTCAGCACGGTTTCATAACCGTTGGAACGCGTTGCGGCGTTGTTGTCGGAGGGCGCGCCGAAGAGTTCGACATACTTGCCCGTCTCGCCGACCGATTCGACCCACTGCTGCGCACCGAGAGCGGCGCCCTGAGCGTTGTTGGAGACGAGCTGCGCCTTGGCGAGGCCTTCCTGGTTGATCTCGGCATTGACGAGAATGACCGGAATGCCGGCAGCAACGGCCTTCTTGACCGCGCCGACCGAACCGTCGGCGTTGGCCGGATCGAGGATGATCGCGACCGACTTGTTGGTGATCGCGGTGTCGATCAGGTTGCTTTCGGTGTTGGTGTCGCCCTTGTGCGCGCCGACATTGGCCGTGTAGCCGAGGCCTTCGGCCGTCTTCTTGGCAACTTCGCCTTCCGTGAACCAATACGGGTTGGACGGATCGTTGACGATGACGGTGATGAGGCCTTCGGCCCAGGCCGAGCTGAACAGCAGAGGCACGACGGCCGTTGCTGCGAAGAGGATACGCATACCTTTTTTGAACATAGTCTCACTCCCTTTGTTGAGTCCGTTGACGCCGGTGTCCGGCAATACTTTCCGCGGCCGGCTCCTCGATGGTCCGCCTCGTCGGGCCGCGGTCAGTTCCAGTCAGCCGTCGCGTTTCAGCGACGGCCGTATTTGACGCTGTTCAAGAGAACGGCGGTAACGATGACGGCGCCGGTGAAGACCGTCTGCCAGTAGGCGGAGACGCCGATGATCACGAGGCCATCCGACAGGAAGCCGATCACGAAGGCGCCCAGCATGGTGCCGATGACCGTGCCGCGGCCACCCGTCAGCGCCGCACCGCCGATCACCACGGCCGCGATTGCGGTCAGTTCGTAGGTGGTGCCGGCCGTCGGGCCTGCCGACGTCAGCTGCGAGGACAGAACAAGGCCCGCTACGGCGGCGCAGATGCCGGAAAGCACATAGACGCTGATCTTGACGCGCTTGACCGGCACGCCCGACAGTTCGGCCGCGCGCTCGTTGCCGCCGGACGCATAGAGCCAGCGGCCGAAGGCGGTACGCGTCAACAGGATGTGGCAGACGACCGCGAAGACCAGGAGAACGAGGACACCGATCGGCACGCCGGCCAGACGGTTGAAGCCGAGCCAGTCGAAACCGGTATTGCCAAGTTCCGGACGGCCGCCGAGATTGTTGTAGGTGAGGCCGTTGGTCATCAGGAGAGCGATGCCGCGGGCAACGTAGAGCACGCCGAGCGTGGCGACGAAGGCCGGGACGCGCAGATAGGCGATCAGCACGCCGTTGACCGCGCCGACGACCGCGCCGAGCAGGCAGGTCAGGACCACGACGACCCAGACGGACGGATAGAGGATCACCCCGATTTGCGGCAGCGTCACGCCCTGCATCAGGAAGCCCGCGACCACCCCGGCAAGCCCGAGCGTGGAACCGACCGACAGGTCGATGCCGCCATTGAGGATGACGAGCAGCATGCCGATGGCCAGAAGGCCGAAAATCGCCACATGCGACGCCATGATCAGGAAGTTGTTGATCGTGAAATAGTTCGGCGACATCAGCGAGAAGACGACCACGATGGCGATCAACGCGAAGAAGGCGCGGCCTTCGAACAGCAGTTCGACAAGGCTTTTCTTGCGCTTGCCGCCGCTCGTCGCCGCCTTCGTGTCTATTGCAGGTGTGACTGACATGCTTCAGCGCTCCTAATGGGCATGCACGGCTTCGCCGGAGGCGGCCATGATCTGTTCCTTGGTCGCATCGGGACCGAATTCTGCGGAAATGCGGCCACGCCGCATGACGATGATACGGTGCGCAATGCTGAGGCACTCGCCGACCTCGGAGGTCGTGTAGACGACGGCAAGGCCCTGCTTTGCGCGCTCGGCCAAAAGCTTGAACACTTCCGCCTTGGCGCCGATATCGATGCCGCGGCTGGGCTCGTCGAGCAGGATGACCTCGGGGTTGGTCGCCAGCATCTTGCCGATAACCACCTTCTGCTGGTTGCCGCCCGAGAGCGAACCGATCGCCGCGTCGCCGCCATCCGTCTTGATATGCACCTTGCGGATCGCGTTGCCGACGAGATCGAGCTCGCGGCCGGCGGACGTGAAGAGACCGCGGGTGAAGGAGCCGATGCTGGCGAGCGAGAGGTTGCGACCAACGGTCATGGTCTGCACCAGACCGTCGCGCTGGCGATCTTCCGGCACGAGCACGAGGCCATCGCGGATGCACTGGGCGATCGACTGCCCCGTCACGTCCCTGCCCTTCAGCACCACCTTGCCGGCCGTCGGCGTGAGCCGTCCCGCCGCCGTTTCCAGCAGTTCCGTCCGTCCCGCGCCCATCAGGCCATAGATGCAGACGATCTCGCCCTCGCGGACGGACAGCGACAGGCCGTCGACGACCGAGTAACCGGCGCCGCCGGGATCGGACACGGTCAGGCCTTCGATGGAAAGCGCGACATCCCCCATCTCATAACCCGTCGGCGGCGAGCCGAGATCGAAGTTCTCGCCGACCATGTGGCGGACGATCCATTCCAGATCGATCTCCTCGCGCCCGGCATAGGCCGTCATGGCGCCGTCGCGCAAAACCACCGCATGGTTGGTGATCTGCAACGCCTCTTCGAGGTGGTGCGAAATGTAGACGATGGAGACGCCGCGGGCGGTCAGGTCGCGAATGACCTTGAACAGCACTTCCACCTCGGAGGCGCTGAGCGCCGAAGTCGGCTCGTCCATGATGAGGATTCGCGAATTGACGGACAGCGCGCGCGCGATCTCGACGATCTGCTGCTGGCCGAGGCGCAATTCCTCCACCGGGGTCAGAGGATCGATATCCTCTTCGAGCTCTTCCATCAGGAGGCGCGTCTGGCGCTCTTCTTCCGCGAAGTCCACGCCCGTCGCCGTCATGATTTCGCGACCCATGAAGATGTTGTCGCGGACGTTCATGTTGGGAGCAAGGCTGAGCTCCTGATGGATGATGGAGATGCCGCGGTCGCGTGCTTGGGAGGATGACGCGAAAGCGACGGATTCCCCATCGAGTATGATTTCGCCGGACGTGGGTTGCACCACGCCGGACAGGATTTTCATCAGCGTCGACTTGCCGGCGCCGTTCTCGCCGAAAAGCGTCGTCACTTCGCCGCGGCGAATGTCGAAATTCACGCCCTTCAGGGCATGGATATTGCCGTACGACTTCGCCACATTGCGTGCAGCGAGGACGACGTCACCCTTCTGGCCGATGTCGGCAACTTCACTCATTGGACGTCGAACCTCACGGGCGTCACGATCCAGCTCTTCGGGTTGACCGGCTTGAAGACGCCGATGACAGTCACGGTCTTGCCCTCGATCGCCGCCGGATCGAGATTGCCGAGAACGACCTTCTTGACCTCGTTGTTGATGGCGGAACCGGCGTCCTGGTACTCGATCTGGTTCTTGAACTGGCCGAATTCGATCTTGCCCGTCGCATCGCGCAGATCCGTGCCGTTGAGTGCCGGCCCGGTCTGGACGCGCACGGTCAGCTCGGCCGGCAGACCCTCGACCGCAACGACATTGTAGTTGGCCTTGCGCTCGCCGAGCACACCCGTGAACTTCACGGGAAAGACCGGCCCGACGGACGTGGCGACGCCATACTTTTCGCCGGCAGCCTTCCTGTCGGCCGCAATGGCCTGCGACAGCTCGACAGCGTCGACGGCGCGCCCTTCGACATCCTGCTTGATGATCGGGAACTGCTCGGCACCGAAGGCGACCGGCGAGAACTTCTGCACCTGGACGTCGGCGTCCGAGCCGATCGTCACGATCTTCGTGTCGAAGGCCATGGCGCCGACGAGCACGATGGCGGCTGCAATGCCAAACCAGCGATAGGACCGCGCCGGCTGCGGCGATTTCGAAAGCGTGGCTTCAGTCATGTCCGTTGACCCTGAAATAGAACGAGGAGATTTCCAGCGAGGACGACGGCGACAGAAGCGGCGCGCCGCTTACGCAGCGTCCGTTTAAGGGGATCTGAAGACCAGAAGATGTCACGACGTCCTCCCATGAACGCGCTGGCCAGATCTCCTCACCCGCCTCGCGCTGCATTGCACAAACCTTCGCATCTGCGGTATGTGCACGTTATATGTCCCAACACATATGTTAACTTAACACAGGCTGTCAATCGGACTTTTTTCGGTAATCCACATTGGCGCGCCGTGCTGCACCCGCAGGAAACATTGGTATTTGCGGTTCCGGCAGAACATGAGGGATGGCGGATAATTAACTTCAGAAAAATCTATCAAACAACTGCTTATAATGAATTTATCAACAATATTAAATCAACGCATCTCGGGATTGGGCGACGCTAGAGCAAGCGCCCAGAACCCTGCTTGCCGCGGTCGCGCATTAAAAATCGCGCCCAATCGGCATTCGGCGGAACGTCCGCCTGCGTTGAAAAAAACTCCATTGTCCGAAATTTTTTCCGCGACACGCGATAACTTTGTGTTATCTTCTGCGTCGAGGTACGGAATATCAGCGTTATTTTCCCTTGCGGGGCGGCATCACCGACGGGTCAAGGAAACCACGCGCTTCCGGAAAGACGTGTCGGGAGGACTGAATGCCCTGTTTTGGATCAGGCAACGCGGCGGACGCCGTTGCACGGGTGCGCCATGACTGAGGCGCAGGACCTGATCATCGGCATCGACGCCGGCACATCGGTCATGAAGGCGGTGGCCTTCAGCCTGAACGGCCGCCAGATTGCCAGCGCATCCGTGCGCAATACCTACAAGACCGGCGACGACGGCTCCGTCACGCAGTCCCTCGACCAGGCCTGGCACGACTGCACGCGCGCGCTCCGCGGCCTGGCGGACAAGGTCGTGCGTCTTGCTGATCGCACCGCCGCCATCGCGGTTACCGCCCAGGGCGACGGCACCTGGCTCGTCGGCGCCGGCAATCGGCCGGTTGGGGACGCGTGGCTGTGGCTCGACGCCCGTGCCGCCTCCACCGTCGAGCGCCTTGCCGCGACAGATGCGGACCGCGCCCGATTCGAGGCGACGGGAACCGGGCTCAACACCTGCCAGCAGGGCACGCAGCTTGCCCATATGGACCGCTATTATCCGGAGCTTCTCGCCGGTGCGGAAACGGCCATGCACTGCAAGGACTGGCTCTATCTCAACCTGACGGGCGTGCGTGCGACGGATCCTTCCGAAGTCAGCTTCACCTTCGGCAATTTCCGCACGCGCCAGTACGATACGGATGTGCTGGCCGCGCTGGGCCTTACGCACCGGCGCAACTTGCTGCCCGAGGTCATCGACGGCACACAGACGTCGCACAAGCTGACCGCAGAGGCGGCCGCGGCATCGGGCCTGAGAGCCGGAACGCCTGTTAGCCTTGGCTACGTCGATATGTGCATGACGGCGCTCGGTGCCGGCGTGCGCAGCGAGGGCCGCAACGCGGCCTGCTCCGCCATCGGCTCGACCGGCGTTCACCTGTTGGCCACGGCCGTGGAAGACGTGGTGCTGAACGCCGAACGCACCGGCTATGTGATCGCGCTGCCGATTCCCGGCATCGTCACCCAGGTCCAGACCAATATGGGCGCGACCATCAATCTCGACTGGCTGCTGCAATTGGGCGCCGACATGCTGGGCGAATTCGGTGTCAGCGTCGGGCTGGACGAGATGATCGCCCGCGTCGACCAATGGTTTGCGGCAAGCAAGCCGGGTAACATTCTCTATCACCCCTATATTTCGGAAGCCGGGGAACGCGGGCCCTTCGTCAATGCCCGCGCGCGCGCCAATTTCACGGGCCTTTCCAGCCGCCACCGCTATCCCGATCTCGTTCGCGCCGTGGTCGAGGGTCTCGGCATGGCGACACGCGATTGTTATGCCGCCATGGGCGCCCTGCCCTCCGAACTGCGCGTGAGCGGCGGAGCAGCCCGGTCAGCCTCCCTTCGACGCACGCTCGGCGCCGCCCTTGGAGCGCCGGTGCGCGTCAGCACGCGCGAAGAAGCCGGAGCCGCAGGCGCCTCGATGATGGCAGCCGTCGCCATCGGCGCCTACCGTACCATGGACGACTGCATCGCCGACTGGGTGACGCCCGAGCTCGGCGCGGCCGAACAGCCCGACATGGAAGCGTCCGAACGCATGACACGCCTCTTTACCGCCTACGCGGATGTACGCCGGGGCATCGCGCCCGCCTGGGACATCCTTGCCGCGCGCTGAGGAAAACGATGATCGTGCCGCTGCGGCGGCGCCAGAGGAGACTGATATGAACGAGCCACAGCTTATTGACCTCTTCGTCATCGGCGGGGGCATCAACGGCGCGGGCATCGCACGCGACGCTGCCGGACGCGGTCTGTCCGTCGTGCTGAGCGAAAAGGACGACCTTGCCGAAGGCACCTCCTCACGCTCCGGAAAACTGGTCCATGGCGGCCTTCGCTACCTGGAATATTACGAGTTCCGTCTGGTCCGCGAAGCCTTGATCGAGCGTGAGGTGCTTCTCAACGCCGCTCCCCACATCATCTGGCCGATGCGTTTCGTTCTGCCCCATAGTCCTGAGGATCGGCCGGCCTGGCTCGTGCGCCTCGGCCTCTTCCTCTACGACCATCTCGGCGGCCGCAAGAAACTGCCCGGCACCCGCACGCTGGACCTCAAGCGCGATCCCGAGGGCACGCCGATCCTCGACCAGTACACCCGCGGCTTCGAATATTCCGATTGCTGGGTGGACGACGCCCGCCTCGTGACGCTGAACGCCATCGGCGCCGCCGAGAAAGGCGCCGTCATCCTGACCCGCTCGCCCACCGTATCGGCGCGCCGCGAGAATGGCGCCTGGACCGTCACGACCCAGAACAGCGTGACGGGCGAGACCCGCACGTTCCGCGCCAAGTGCCTCGTCAACTGTGCCGGCCCCTGGGTGACCGACATCATCAACCGCGTCGCCGGCTCGAATTCCGCGCGCAATGTCCGCCTCGTGAAGGGCAGCCACATCATCGTTCCAAAGTTCTGGGCGGGCGCGAACGCCTATCTGGTCCAGAACCACGACAAGCGTGTCATCTTCATCAATCCCTACGAGGGCGACAAGGCGCTGATCGGCACCACTGACATCGCCTATGAAGGCCGCGCCGAGGACGTTGCCGCCGACGAGGCGGAGATCGATTACCTGCTGAAGGCCGTGAACCGCTACTTCAAGGAGAAGCTTCGCCGTCAGGACGTGCTGCATTCCTTCTCCGGCGTGCGCCCGCTCTTCGACGACGGCAAGGGCAACCCCTCCGCCGTTACCCGCGACTATGTGTTCGATCTCGACGAAACCGGCGGCGCACCGCTGCTCAACGTATTCGGCGGCAAGATCACGACGTTCCGCGAACTTGCCGAGCGCGGCATGCACCGCCTGAAACATATCTTCCCGAACATGGGCGCCGACTGGACCGAGAAGGCGCCCCTGCCCGGCGGCGACATGCCGAATGCCGACTACGAGACCTTCGCCAACAGCCTGCGGGACATCTATCCCTGGATGCCGCGCAAGCTCGTCCAGCACTATGGGCGCCTTTATGGTACACGCACGAAGGCCGTCGTCGGCAATGCCGCCGGCATCGGAGACCTCGGCCGGCATTTCGGCGGGCAGCTCTACGAGGCGGAAGCCCGCTATCTCGTCGAGAACGAATGGGCGCTGACGGCGCAGGACATTCTCTATCGCCGCACCAAGCACTACCTCCACCTGACGGAAGCCGAACGGGCCGCCTTCGCGGACTGGTTCAGCACCAGCCGCCTTGCAGCGGCGTGAGGAAAACCATGCCACTGACGCTCTCGCTCAACACCAATCCGCTCGTCAACCGCTTTGCCGATCCTGACGACCTCATCGATACGGTCGCACGGGATCTCCGGCTGCGCGATCTTCAGCTGACCCATGAGTTCATCAATCCAAGCTGGAATGCCGATACGATCCGCCGCCTGACGCGACAGATGGACCGCGCGCTCCAGCGCACGGGCGTGCGTGTCACGTCCGGCATGACCGGCCCCTATGGCCGTCTCAATCATTTCGGCCACCCCGACGCAGAAGTGCGGCGCTATTACATCGACTGGTTCAAGACCTTCGCCGACATCATCGGCGATCTCGGCGGCCAGTCCGTCGGCACCCAGTTCGCGATCTTCACCTACAAGGACTATGATGATCCGGTCCGTCGCGAAGACCTGATCAAGATCGCAATCGACTGTTGGGCAGAGGTCGCCGACCACGCCCGGGACGCCGGCCTCTCCTACGTGTTCTGGGAACCGATGAGCGTCGGGCGCGAATTCGGCGAGACGATCAAGGCCTGCCTCGCCCTGCAGGATCGCCTGACGTCGGCGAACATGGCCGTTCCCATGTGGATGATGGCCGATATCGACCATGGGGACGTGACGTCCGACAACCCCGACGACTACGACCCCTATGCCTGGGCACGCGCCGTTCCGACGGTATCGCCGATCATCCACATCAAGCAGAGCCTGATGGACAAGGGCGGCCATCGGCCGTTCACCGCCGCATTCAACGCCAAGGGCCGCATCCAGCCGGAACCGTTGCTGAAGGCATTTGCCGAAGGCGGTGCGGTCGACAACGAGATCTGCCTCGAACTCTCCTTCAAGGAACGCGAACCGAACGACCGCGAGGTCATCCCGCAGATTGCCGAAAGCATTGCCTTCTGGGCGCCCCATATCGATACCGGTGCATCCGATCTGAAAATAGGCTGAATAACCCGGCCCCGCCGGATGACAGCAGGACAGGACATCATCGATGACCGATAACGAAGATTCCCTCGCCGTCCGTGCCGCTTGGCTGCACTATGTCGGGGGCTTCACCCAGTCCGCCGTGGCCAAGCGGCTCGGCATTCCCTCGGGCAAGGCGCACCGACTGATTTCGCGTGCGGTGGCCGAGGGCGTGGTGAAGGTCAGCATCGACGGGGATATCGCCGAATGCGTCAACCTGGAGGTCGCGCTTTCGGAGCGCTACGGTCTGGATTACTGTGAGGTCGCCCCCGATGTCGACGATGATGCGCTTGCGCTGACGGCGCTCGGCCATGCCGGCGCGGATTTCCTCCGCCGGGAAATCGAGGGCGGCGCGGCTGCCGTCATCGGCCTTGGTCATGGCCGCACGCTGTCGGCGGCCGTCCATCACCTGCCGCGCATCAGCGCAGGCAATGCGCGTTTCGTCTCGCTGCTGGGCGGGCTCACCCGCGATTACGCGACAAACCCCTATGACGTGATGCACCAGCTTGCGGCAAAGACCGGCAGGCAGGCCTATGTGATGCCCGTACCCTTCTTCGCCAATACCGAAGACGACCGCGAGGTGCTGCTTGCCCAACGCGGCGTCAGCGATGTGTTCCATCTCGCCCGCAGCGCCGATCTGAAGATCGTCGGCATCGGCACGGTGGACAGCCAGGCACACCTCGTCACCTCCGGCATGCTGCACGCCGACGAACTGGAGGAAATCGCAGCGCTTGGCGGCATCGGCGAACTGCTCGGCCACTTCTTCGACAACAAGGGCCGTATCCTGGAAACATCGGTGACGGCACGAACGCTTGCGGCCTCCTTCACCGAGCCCGGCCGGGATCGCATCGTCGCCATTGCCGGCGGCCCGGCCAAGACCGAAGCCATCCGGGCCGTTCTGCACAGCTACAAGCTTCACGGCCTGATCACCGACGAGCGAACCGCCCGTCTTCTGCTAGAAAGCTCCGCATGAGGCACACAATGACGAGGGAGAATACACCATGAGCGACGGCCAGAACTTCTGGGTCGGCACAAGCTGGAAGATGAACAAGACGCTGGCCGAGGCAAAGGTTTTCGCCGAGGGCCTGAAGGCTGCCGACAAGGATCGCCATGCCCGCATCCAGCGCTTCATCATCCCGCCCTTCACCGCGGTGCGCGAGGTCAAGGCGCTGCTTGCCGAGACCTCCGTCAAGGTCGGCGCACAGAACATGCACTGGGCCGACGAGGGTGCCTGGACCGGCGAGATTTCTCCGGTCATGCTGAAGGACTGCAATCTCGACCTCGTCGAACTCGGCCACTCCGAACGCCGCGAGCATTTCGGGGAGACGGACGAGGCTGTCGGCCTGAAGACGGAGGCCGCCGTGCGTCATGGCCTCGTGCCGCTCATCTGCATCGGTGAAACGCTCGCGGACCGGGAAAGCGGCAATGCCGACGCCGTGTTGGCGCAGCAGGTTCGCGGCGCCCTCGGAAAACTCCAGGGCGCACAGAAGGAAGCGGAAATCCTGCTCGCCTATGAGCCCGTCTGGGCAATCGGCGAAAAGGGCATTCCGGCAACCGCAGACTATGCCGATGCACGGCATGCCGAAATCGCCAGGGTCGCGGAGGATATCCTCGGCCGCCGGATCCCGTGCCTCTACGGCGGCTCGGTCAATCCGCAGAACTGCGAAGAACTGATCGCCTGCCCCAATATCGACGGGCTTTTCATCGGCCGCTCAGCCTGGAAGGTTGAAGGCTATCTCGACATCCTGGCGCGTTGCGCCGCCACCCTCTGAAAAGGAGTTGCACCATGAAACTTGCTATTGCCGGTGACAGCGCGGGCGAAGGCCTCGCCAAGGTTCTCGCCGATTACCTCAAGGACCGCCACGAAGTGCACGAAGTCTCGCGTACCGATGCCGGCCCGGATGCGTTCTACGCCACCCTCTCCGACCGCGTCGCCTCTGCCGTCATCGCCGGCGAATATGACCGCGCGATCCTCGTCTGCGGCACTGGCATCGGTGTGTGCATCGCGGCCAACAAGGTGCCCGGCATCCGCGCGGCGCTGACCCACGATACCTATTCTGCCGAGCGCGCGGCGCTTTCCAACAATGCGCAGATCATCACGATGGGCGCACGCGTCATCGGTTCGGAAGTCGCAAAGACCATCGCGGACGCCTTCCTGGCCCAGACCTTCGACGAAAACGGCCGCTCGGCCGGCAACGTCAACGCCATCAACGAGGTCGACGCCAAGTACAACACCGCCGGCTGGTGAGCCGCCCTTGAAGGGCGGGGACAGCCGTCTCCGCCCTTCTTTTCAAGCCTGGTCGATATCGATCAGCGCGATACCCAGTTCGGCACGGCGCCTGCGGCGCAGTTTCGCCGGCGTTTCGCGCACCACCACCTCCAATGTCGGCCGCACATGGCCTTCCAGGAAATGGCCGCCCCTCGTGCTCCCATCGGACAGGCCGAGCACGACGTGAAGATGCAGGCTCGCCTTGCCCTCGTCATCGACGGCAATGTCACCCATCAGGCTGAGCACCTCCGACTGCACCTCGACAGGTATCCGCTTGTAGTTCTTCGTCTCGAACTCGAAGAAGGCAATGGTCGCCGACCGGAAAGCGCCGATGGCGGTGACGGACGCCGCCGTGATCCGTTCCTGCTGCGCGAACGCGGTGAGACATGCGAAAGCCTCATCGCCTTCTTCGAGGATCAGGATGAAGGTGCGTTCCCCCGCATCGTTTGCCAGTAATTTGTGCTTCATCGTTCTCTCCCTTGCTCCGAAGGGAAAGGCGTGGAACCGGTTTGGGTTCCGGCCTCTACGACGCCGACGCCTTCTTCTCGCCGGTTGAGGACGCGATGGTCGCCAGCGCCGAGCGGATCGCGGACGGGGAGGATGCCTTGGCGAGCGCGCAGGTTTCGGTCGACAGCGAGCCGACGCGGATCGACTGCCCGCCCCGCGCATTGGCCAGCGCAAACATGGATTCGTCGGTGAGATCGTCGCCGATCGCGATCGGCAGGCGCCCGGCAAACACGGGCTCTTCCAGGTAGGACGCAACCGCCTCCCCCTTGTCTGCGCGCGACGGCCGGATTTCGAACACCATCTTGCCGGGTTGCAGCACCCAGTCCGGTCCCGCCTCCTCGGCGAAGGCACGCATGATCTGCTCGAGCGCCTTGTCATAGGCGGGCGCCAGCCGGTAATGGGCCGCGACGGCAGCACCCTTATCCTCGATCAGCACGCCCTCCATCCATGCCGTCTGCTGCAGCAGGCGCAGCTTGATGGCCGCGAAAGCCGGGGTCTCGACGACGGCATTCACCTTGCCATCCGCGCTGCGGAACTGCGCGCCGT
Organism: Shinella oryzae; assembly: GCF_023038235.1. Lineage (NCBI taxonomy): Bacteria > Pseudomonadati > Pseudomonadota > Alphaproteobacteria > Hyphomicrobiales > Rhizobiaceae > Shinella > Shinella oryzae. The sequence continues at coordinate 428,399 of NZ_CP081988.1, forward strand.
GCAGCCCGGCAATGGGGAAGCGATGCGGTGCGAAGAGGCCATCGGCGTAAGGAAGGCTCCGGCCTGTCACGAGCGCCAGCGCGCCGCCGAGACGGGCCGAAATGGCGCTGAGATCCGAAGCGAGCGACAGCGGGACCTGAATGGCATCGGGCGTCGCCGCAAGGTCGAGCAGCGTGCCATCGATATCGAGGAAGAGTGCCCAGCGCTCCGGTTCGTCGACGAGGCGGCGAACGAGACGGCGGGTGGCCGCGTCCGACGGACGCAATTTCTCCAGTTCAGTCATGGCATTGCAAGTAGATCGTAAATCCGGCCCGGCAAGGGGGCGTGCCGGAACAAGTTTCATCGCCCCGCATTTGGGTTCTGCGTTTCGTCACGGGGGCTGGGAGCTGGTATGACCAAGAAGAAGAAACCGCAGGAGAGCAACGGAAGTGCGGCGCCCGTCGCCCACGGCGCGGAGGATCTGCCGGCGGTGACGGTGGCAAGTTACAACCTGGAGGTCCGCGACAAGGACGGCTTCATCGGCGACCGCGCCAACAAATCTGCCTTCCGCGACATGCTCGATGATTGGCGCAAGCGAGCGCGGGACGGCGGATCGGATCCCCTCGGAGACATCGCCACAGGCGACCTCTCGAAGAAGGACGTCGACGCCCTTCTCGACCAGCTCGAAACGGAAAAGGCTGCCCTTGTGCTTTCCGCCATCGACGATTTTTCACGGGAGCTCGCCGGCGTCCTGACCCGCTACATGAAGGAAGACCCGTGGAAGGGCGTGAAGAAGATCGTGGTCGGCGGCGGGTTCAAGGACAGCCTGTCGGGCCTTATGGCGATCGCGCGAACCGGCTTGCTGCTGAAGGCGGCCGGAATGAAGGTGGACGTTCTGCCGATCGAGCATCACCCTGACAAGGCCGGTCTCATCGGCGCGGTCCATCTCATTCCTGCCTGGATGCTTCGGGGCCACGACGCCATCATTGCCGTCGATATCGGCGGGACCAACATCCGTGCCGGCATCGTGAAGCTCAATCTCGATGAGAAGCCGGACTTCTCAAAGGCGAAGGTGTGGAAATCGGAACTGTGGCGTCACGCCGAGGACGAACCGCGACGCACCGCGACCATTGCCTATCTGGTCAGCATGATCGAGGACCTGATCGCCAAGGCGAAGAAGGCGAAGATCGCACTGGCGCCCGTGATCGGCATCGGATGTCCCGGGATCATCGCAGCCGACGGTTCGATTGCCCGGGGCGGCCAGAACCTTCCAGGCGGCAACTGGGAAAGCACCCATTTCAACCTCCCGGAAGCGCTTCGCAAAGCGATCCCGCAGATCGCGGACCACCCGACCTTCGTCATCATGCACAACGACGCGGTTGTTCAGGGCCTGTCGGAAGTGCCCCGCATGGCCGATGTCGACCACTGGGGCGCAATCACCATCGGAACCGGCCTCGGCAACGCAAGCTTCGTTCGAAAACAGGACTAGGCCGGCACGAGGCCCGTCGCGTCAATGATGCCTCTCCTTGCGGGTTTCGGCGGCTTTCTTGGCGCTGGCCGAACGCTCCGATGCAGGGCGATCAGCCGACGCGGCGCCACCCTTCCGGCCGCCTTTCTTGGCGGAGGCGTTCGTATCGGCCTTGCCTCGGCCCGAGCCGGATTTGTTGCCGCCGCCGCTATCCTTGTTGACGGTGGCCCAGGCGCGGCGCTCGGCTTCATCGTTTGAAACACCGCGCTCCTTGTAGCCTTCCTCGATATGCTCGGCCTTGCGCTTCTGCTTGTCGGTATAGGCGGACTTGTCTCCCTGGGGCATGTCGGGTCTCCTCGCTGTTGCATGGATTATGCCCAAACGAGAGGACCCGCGCGATGTTCCATGCCGCCCGAACGTCCGCCGGAGCCGGACGTCAGATCTTTGTTTCCTGCAGGATGTTTCCGCCGTCCACCACCAGCACGGCGCCGTTGATGTAGCTGGCCTTCGGCGAGGCAAGGAAGGTGACGGCTGCGGCAACCTCGTCGGGCCGGCCGGCACGGCCGCAGGGCGTCGCCTTCGCCGCGCGGCGTTCTTCGTCGGTGGAAGCGCCGGTATCGATCCAGCCCGGCGCGACGGCATTGATCGTGACGCCACGCGGGCCGGCCTCCAGCGCAAGCGCATGCGTCATGCCCACCATCCCGGCCTTCGCGGCGGAGTAGGCCGTTTCACCGCGATTGGCGACATAGGGCCCGGTCACCGACGCCACGTTGACGATACGGCCATAGCCATCCGCCAGCATGTCCGGTAGGTAGATGCGCGTCGCGAGGAAGGCGGTCTTCAGCGTGACGGAGATGCCACGATCCCAGTCGGCCTCCTCGAGATCGACGAATTCGCGCTGCAATGCCGGCTGCGCCAGACTTCCCATGCCGGCATTGTTGACGAGGATGGCGGCGGGGCCGGTCACACGGCGCAGGGTCTCGACCGCAGCCTTCGCGGTCAGATCACAGATATGACCCGCTGCCGAAAAGCCGGCAGCCTGGAGTTCCTGCGCCCGCTGGAGGATGCGTTCGCTGGTGGCGACGAGATGAACGGCGAGGCCCTCTTCGGCCAGGCTTCTGGCGCAGGCGAAGCCGATGCCGTCCTCGGCGCCTGCCCCCGTGATGATCGCGGTCTTGCGCTGCATATGCTTCTCCTCAGTAGCCGGCCGTCACGCCGAAATCGATCGAAAGGGCCGCACCGGTGATCGGGGCGGCACTCTCCTCGCACAGGAAGGCCACCATGCGCGCAATCTCCTCAGGCCGGATGAAGCGGGCGGCCGCCTGCTGCGGATAGTTCGAGAGGAGCTTCGCCTTGTAGCCTTCCGGATCGCCGCCGCCATAGCGCTCGGCCTGGAAGTCGATCATCGGCGTGGCGACATCGCCGGGGCAAACGGCATTGACCCGGATCTGCCGCGGCGCAAGCTCCAGTGCCAGCGCCTTGGTCAGCAGCACGAGCCCACCCTTGGACGCGCAATAGATCGATGCGCCGTTATTGCCGACGAGACCGGCATCCGAAGCGATGTTGACGATGGCAGCGCCCGCGGCGAGGTGCGGGATGGCCGCCTGGATCAGGAAGAACGCCCCCTTGAGGTTGACGTCGAGAACGATATCCCAGTCGTCTTCCGTCATCGTGACGGCATCGCCCTCACGCCAGACGCCGGCCGCGTTGACCAGTACGTCGAGGCGGCCATGCCAGCCGATGACGGCTTCGACGGCGGCCGCGCAGGCGGAAACCTTGCGGATATCGAGTGGCACGCTGAGCACGTCGGCACCCTGTGCCTTCAGTGCCGCCACCGCAGAGGTCAGGCGCTCGGAGGCGAGGTCAGCAATGGCGACGGCGTAACCGGCGGCGGCGAGACGAGTGGCGATTGCTATTCCCATGCCGCCGGCGCCGCCGGCCACGAGTGCGACTTTCCGATTGATCTCTTCGGTCATATCCACCTCTGATGTGAAAGGTCTGGCCGCTACTTGCGCGTCAGGCTGAAGGAGAAATGGCTACCACGATGATAATCGATGGCGTAGTTCACCGGTTCGCCCGCAGCGTTGAAGCAGGTTTCCGTGATGAGCAGGGCGGGGCCGAAATCGCGCAGGCCATGCCGGTCGATCACGTCCTGGGGCAGCATGACGGCCGAAACGCTGGCCGCCGACATGCGCGGCCGATTTCCGTACCGTTCCATGAGGTCGAGCAACGACCCGCTCCACTCGATGTCATAGAGCGGACCTGGAACAAGAGCACGCGGGAGGTAATCGACGCAGTAGAGAATGGGCGTGTCGTCATGCAGGCGGATACGCTCGATGCGGATAACCCTGTCCGTCGGCGCCAGCCGCAGGCTTTCTGCGACACGCTTTTCCGGCTTCTCCTCCGCGATCGACAGCACGCGGTTGACCGGCCGGTAGCCGTATTGGCGCGCCATGTCGGTCACGCTCTCGAAAGCCGTAATCGGCCGGTCGACCTGCACGGCCGACAGCGCGGAGACGAAACGGCCGCGGCCGTGCTCGACAAAGATCACGTCGTCCTGCTCAAGCAGTTTCAGCGCCTCGCGCAGCGCGGGACGGGAAATCTTGAAGCGCTGGGTCAACTGGGCTTCGGTCGGCAGCTTGTCGCCCGGCTTCAGCCCCTCCCCGCGAATGAGGTCGGCGATCCGGTCGCGGAGCTGAACGGCAAGCGTGCGCGAATCGCGCAGAGGTTCCTCCACCGTAAGCCTCGTTTGATCGTTGGTCCTGTCCTTTCTTGTCTGACAAATCCGGGCGGGTCAAGGTCGAGGTTGATTGGGCGCCAACAAGCGAAATTCCATACGACGGCGCAGCAGGCCGCCGGGCACATCTTGACAGATGATAGTCATGATGTCAGTTGTCTTACAACTTTCGCATTCTTCAGGAAGAGCCGTCATGCTGAACTTCGACGAACAGAGATTTCTTCGCATCCAGGCCGGCGCGGTCGCATTGCGGCAGCGCCTGGAGACCGTTATTGCCGGTTGCCTCGACGCCGGTGCCGAGAACATCTTCTTCCTCGGCACGGGCGGTGCGGCGATCCTGATGCAGCCGGCAGTCCAGCTCTTGCAACGGCGCTCGCGCTTTCCCGCCTTCATCGACATGCCGGCCGAACTCGTCATCACCGGCTCCGCCCATCTGACGAACAGGTCCATCGTCGTCATGCCGTCGCTTTCCGGCACGACGAAGGAAAGCGTGGCGCTGCTGGAGAAGCTGAAGGCGATCGGTGCCACCGTGCTCACCCTTGTCGGCAATGCGGATACGCCGCTCGGGCAAGGCGGCGACCATGTCTTCGTCAACGCCGCGGCCGACGACACCTCGTCGGAATCCTTCTACCTGCAATCCCTCTTCATAGCGCTGGCGATCCTGCACCATCGCGGCGAGATCGCGAACCACGATGATATCGTCGCCGGGTTGGATCGCATGCCTGAACTGCTGTTGGAGGTGAAGCGCGCCTACGAGCCACAGGCGGAAGCCTTTGCAAAGGTTCTTGCCGGATCGGACTATCATATCATCACCGGCGCGGGAAACGTCTGGCCGGAAGCGTTCTACTACGGCATGTGCATCCTGGAAGAGATGCAGTGGATACGCACCCGCCCCGTCCACGCCTCCGACTTCTTCCACGGCACTCTGGAACTGGTGGAAAAGGATGTCAGCGTCATCCTCTTCAAGGGCGAAGACGAATTGCGGCCGCTGGCAGAGCGCGTCGCATCCTTCGTACCGCAATATACCGACAGGCTGACCGTGCTCGACACCGCCGCCTTTGCGCTACCCGGCCTTTCGGCTGAGGTCCGGGCGCTTGTTTCACCCGTGGTGCTGGCAACCGTTCTCGAACGTATCAGCGCCCATCTGGAGGTCATGCGCAATCATCCGCTGACGACCCGGCGCTACTACAAGCGGGTCGCCTATTGAAACCACGGCTTGACGATAGCCTGAAAGTCGGAAATGCAGGAGCCGACGTCCATAGTTTCAGAGCCTTACCCTGGTATGCTCATGACGCGCCTTAAGTTCGCCGCCGTCGGCGATAACTGCATAGATCGCTTCGGCCCGCCGCTCTCACAATCGCTCGTGGGCGGGAACGCGGTGAATGTCGCCGTGCAGCTTGCGCGGCTTGGACATACGGCGCTCTACTTCGGCGCGGTCGGCGATGACAAAGGCGGCCGGCGGACGAGCGCGGCGCTGGCCGCAAACGGGGTGGACGTCACATATCTGTGCAAACGCCCCGGCATAACGGCCTATACCGATATCGAGATCACGCCCTCGGGCGAGCGCATCTTCGTCCACGAGGATTTCGGCGCCTGTGCCGGCTACAGGCCCGACGATGCGGAAACCGCGGTTCTCAAGACCATGGACCATGTTCATATCGGCTGGCTGGACGATGGCGGCGCCCTGCGGCGAACCCTTGCAGCGGCAGGCGTCAGCATCTCACAGGATATTTCCGTCAATGCGAATCCGGCCGATCTGGGCATCGCGGGCCTTTCCGTCGTCTTTGCCTCAGCCGGCGACGACCATGGCAAGGCAGACGTTATACTGCGTAAGCTGCTTGAAGACGGTGCACTCCTTGCCGTGGTCACCCGTGGCAGCGACGGCTCGATTGCCGGCGACGGGCATGAACGCGTCGAGATCGGCAGCTTGACCGTACCGGTCGTGGATACGACAGGTGCAGGCGACAGCTTCATCGCGGGCTTCCTGGCCGCCCGTATCGGCAAACGGCCGCTTTCGGATTGCCTTACCGCCGGGCGTGATCATGCGGCCCTGACCTGCACCCATGTCGGCGGCTTCCCGCAGGAACCGCAGCCGCTCTGATGCAAGCCCCCTTCAACGAGCGTTGAAGCGGCCGAAACGCTCTTCGATGCGGGATTGCGCGAATTCCAGGCCGATGGACAGGATCCAGTAGATCATAGACGCGGTGATCAGCATCTCGATATGGCGGAACTCCGTCTGACCCATCGTGCGGGCGAGATACATAATCTCCCAGACACCGACGACCGATACGAGCGAGGAATCCTTCAGCATGGCGATGAACTGGTTGCCGGTGGGCGGGATGATGACACGCATCGCCTGCGGCAGGATGACCAGCATCATGGTCTGGGCGGGGCTCAGACCGAGCGCCGTCGCGCCCTCCGTCTGGCCGCGATTGATGCTCTGGATACCAGCGCGAAAGATTTCCGTCATATAGGCGCCGTAGCAGAGCGAGAGCGCGAGAATGCCGGCCGGCACGGCGCCGATCACATAACCGACCTGCGGCAGGCCGAGATAGATGATATAGATCTGCATGAGCAGGGGCAGACCGCGGAAAAGCGAGGTGTAGAAGGTCGCAAGCCCGTAGATCACGCCATTGCTTGACAGCTTGGCGATCGCGCCGGCAAGCGCGATGATCGTCGCGATGACGATCGAAATGGCCGAGATATAGAGCGTGGTCACGACGCCCTGCGAAATGAGGAAGCCGATCTTCTTGGCGATGAAGGCAAAGGACAGATCGAAGGAATAGAAGAACAGCATCAGCAACGCGAAGAGCTCGAGCCAGACGGCCACGATCTGCTGGCGCCGTGAAAGCTGGCGCAACGCCTTCCAGTTCGCGGCGAGGATCAGCGCGATCAGCAGTGCCGAGACAAGCCGGCCGATACCGGGATTGGCTTTGACCCACTCCGCCGACGACGGCAGCAGATGGCCCATCCACGCCGGGCTCACCCCAAGGGCATAGAGGGCCGCTACCACGAAGGCGAGGATCAGCAGGCTGCCGACCCTGCGCGCTGTTTCGGGATAGGAGAGTATCAGCCGACCGATCATGTTTCGTCCTTTCCCGTGTCAGACGTTCAGGCTGCGCGCTCGCGCCACCAGTCCTGTGCCTGAAGCTTCCAGTAAGTGAGTTGCGCCACCGCAAGCCCCGCAAGGCCGCCGGCCCACACGAGGCCGAAAGGCTCGTAGAGCCGGTAGCGATCGCTGGCGCCGAGAATGCCTTCGGCGATCACCTTGCCGCCGATCGCCGTGGTGTTCAGCCCGTGCCCGCCGAATGCGGTGCAATACCAGACGCCCGGGCTCATGCAGCCGATCTGGGGCATCAGGTGGCGGGCATAGGACATGAGGCCCGACCAGGCGAGTTCCGTTCTAAGGCCCGCGAGCTGCGGATAGGTGCCGACCATCTCCGCACGCAGTTCCTTGACGAGACCGGCCGTCGAGGCAGCATGCGTGGTGATGCGTCCACCCCAGAGAAGCCGGCGGCCATCGTCGATGACGCGGTAATAATCCCCTGCCCTGCGGTTGTCGCCGATGGCGTCGCGCGTAGCGATGGCCGACGCGATCAGCTCCGGCGCCTCTTCGCTGACCATGACATAGGTCGCGATCGGCAGGAAGGAGCGCTTCAGCCTGCCGTTGAGGCCGCCTGTATAGCCGCCCGTCGTGAAGACGACGTCCCGCGCCCGCGCCTCGCCGCCTGCGGTTTTCACCCGCTTTTCGGGTCCCGAAAGCGCCGTGGCCGTTGCGGGAGATTGTTCGAAGATCAACCCGCCGAGACGCTCGATCTCGCGTGCGATCCCGCGCAGGTAGTTCAGGGGATGGATGTGAAAGGCGTTCGGATTGCGCAGCGCCTGAAAATAGCGCTCCGACTTCAGGACCGCCCGCACGGCGTCGCGGTCCATATATTCCAGTTCATAACCGTAGTCGCGTCGGGTCTGCTCGGCATAGGCCTTGAGACTTGCAGCATCGTCGTAGCGCAGCACGCTCATGAGACCGGGCACGGGTTTGGCATCGTCGATGCCGAGCGCCCTGATATTGTCGCGAACGAAATCCACACCCTCGATGGAAAGCATGTGGAGCTTGCGTGCTGTGTCCTTGCCTGCGATCCGGGCGATATCGTCGGCATCAGTCGCATAGCCGGCGCTGACAAAGCCGCCATTGCGTCCCGACGCGCCGAAGCCGACGCTTTCGGCCTCCAGCACCGCGACGCGCTTGCCGGCCCTCGCGAGTTGCAGGGCGGTCGACAGACCGGCCAGGCCCCCACCGATGATGACCGCGTCGCATTCCACCGTGCCCGAAAGGGCCCCGCGCGTCGCGCCGTCCGCCATGGTTCTCTTGTAATAGGTGTCCGGATAGGCCATCGGCATGCTCCCCCTGAAAATGAATGGCGCGGACGTAGATCGCCCGCGCCGGCCTTGCCTCAGTCGGCGCTGTAATCCTTGCCGTACCACTTGGTGGTCAGCTGGCCCAGCGTCCCGTCCTTCTTCATCTCCTCGATGATCCCGCCGACCTTCGCGGTCCATTCTGGGTCGACCTTCTCCGCGATGACGACGAGCGGCTCGCGGAAGGCATATTCCCCTTCGAGGATCTTGACCGGATAACCGTTCTTGATGGCGTTCATCGCCGTCTGTTCCGGCGCGATAACGGCATCGAGGCGAACACCGGCTCCAAGGCGCAGATCGTCGAAGGGCAGCATGGAATCAGCGAAGGTGCGGACCTCGCCCGGTTCCAGCTTGTACTCCACGGGCGGAAGGCCGGGCGCATCGATCTCGAGGCGGCGGTTGATGAAGTCTTCGGACGTCGTCGCGGTCTCAACGCCGATGACCTTACCGTTCAGGTCGTTGACGGACTTTGCCTCGCTGTCCTTGTGCACGACATAGACATAGGGGCTGTAATAATAGATCCCGACGAAGTCGATGACCTGCGCGCGTGCCTTGGTGGGCGTGACCGAGCCGACGCCGAGGTCGTATCGACCCTGCCAGCGGCCACCCGTCAATGTCTGCCAGTCCGGCGTATCGAAGCTCACCTCGACGCCGAGGCGCTTGGCGATCTCGCGCGACACGTCGATGTCGAAGCCGACCATCTCGTTGTTGTCGTCGAGGTAACTCTGGGGTGGCCAGCCGCTGTTGGTGGCGACAACCATCGCCTTCTTTTCCATGACGCGGTCGAGCGTTTCTCCGGCCTGTGCCGATACCGCAGCCGCCAGGAACGCGGCCCCGATGGTAAATCGCATGAAAAGCGTTTTCATGTGGTCCTCCTTAGGTAGGTCAGCCTTGATCCCCATTATTATGTAAGATGTCTGACAACGAAATCTGTCAGCGCACAGCTTTCTGTGTCAAGCGTGAAGCGACCGGGACCTCATGAAACAATAAGATCACATCATAGGTTTTGGTGATGGGTGATGATCGAGGTGCTTGCGGTCAAGCGGCGCGGCCGGTCGCCTTCAAACACGCTCCGACGAGCGAAATGGTCCTTCTCGAACGCGCTCCGCCTTGAAGCCCGCAAGATAATTTCTCACGCAGGTTTATTTAATCAACCGTACCCGATTCGCCATATCAGACCTTCCTTGTCGATGGTCAAAACCGTAGTTGGGGTTACTCGCGTTCTCGCGAGCTTCCCCGCGTCACCGGGAGCCAAACCGTGGCGCTTGCTGCCCCGCTTCGTGCGGGGCTTTTTTTCACCGCATATCCTCCGCGAAAAGATGCGCCGCCGCCTTACCGAGCGTGAAATGCGTGCGCATGGTGCGGCCATCCCTCTTTTCGATATGCAGCAATCCTTCGCGTTGCGCCAGGCCGTTGACCGCGCGCAGCACCAGCGCGTGCTCGATGTCGAGCAGCCGCGAAAAGGTGCGGCTGTCGCGGGCAATATCGGTGTGGGCGGCGACAAGGAGTCCGGTCTCGAGCGCGGTCAGGCCAGGATCTCTTTGCTGCAACTTCCCGACCGCCGCAAGGAAGTCGTCCGCATCGGGTGCGGCGGCGCTCACGCCGCCCGCTTGCGGAACGTCACCATGATCGACTTGGAGGTCGGCGTGTCGCTCTCCTCGCCGGCGCTGGCGAGCGGCACGAGCACGTTCAGTTCCGGATAATACCCGGCAATGCTGCCGCGCGGGATATCGTAGGGCACGAAACGGAAATCTGCGGCGATACGCTCGACGCCGTCATCATGATCACCGACGACGTCCACACGTTCGCCGGCTTCGGCCCCCATGGCCTTCAGGTCTTCAGGATGGATGAAGATCACCTGGCGCTCGCCATAGACGCCGCGATAGCGATCGTCGAGGCCATAGACCGTGGTGTTGTACTGGTCGTGCGACCGGAATGTCTGCAGCGCGTAGCGTCCGCCGCCGCGCTTGGCGCGCTGGTGCACCGTCTCCGACGGCAGCGGGCCGCTGAAGAAGGTCGCCTTGCCGGCCGGCGTGCTCCACTCGCGGTGGGCCGCCGTGTTGCGCAGGTGAAAGCCGCGCGGCTTGCGCAGACGCTTGTTGTAGTCTTCGAAACCCGGAATGGTCGCCTCGATATGGTCGCGGATCCGGTCGTAGTCGTCGGCGAGCGCCCGCCATTCGACGACGCCGTCGCCGACGGTCGCCGCCGCGATGCCGGCGATGATCGAGACTTCGGACAGCTGATGCGGCGAGGCCGGGCGATTGATTCCCGCCGAGCCGTGCACCATGCTCATGGAGTCCTCGACGCTGATCAGCTGCGATTGGCCGGCTGAGTTGAGGTCCATTTCCGTGCGGCCCAGGCAGGGCAGGATATAGGACACTTCGCCCGGCATCAGGTGCGAGTGGTTGGGCTTGGTGGCGATGTTGACCGTGAGCTTGAGGCCACTCAGAGCTTTCTCGACGAGGGCGCTGTCGGGCGTCGCGCGCGCGAAATTGCCGCCAAGGCCGATAAAGGCCTGCGCCGACCCGTCCAGCATGGCGCCGATGGCGGACAGCACATTGTGCCCGTCCTTGCGCGGCACCGTGAAACCGAAATGTGTCTCCAGCGCATCGAGGAAAGCCTTCGGCGGCTTCTCGTTGATGCCGACGGTGCGGTCGCCCTGAACGTTGGAGTGGCCGCGCACCGGGCAGAGGCCGGCCCCGGGCCGGCCGATATTGCCGCGCAGGAACATGAAGTTGGCAATTTCGCGGATCGTCGCAACGGAATGGATATGTTGCGTGACACCCATCGCCCAGGTGCAGATCACCCGGTCGGCCTTCATATAGACCTCGGCTGCCCGTTCGATCTCGACACGCGTGAGGCCCGATTGATCCTCGATCGCGGCCCATTCCGTCGCATCGACCGCGGCGCGGTAGGCGGCAAAATCGGCGCAGTGCTCGGCAAGGAAAGCATGGTCGAGAACGGAGGGAAGACCGGCGGCAACCGCCGCATCCTCGGCCGCCAGCACGACCTTTGCCATGCCGCGCACGGCGGCCATGTCGCCTCCGAGCTGCGGCTGGAAATAGTGGCTGGCGATGTCCGTCGCCCCGCCGCGCAACATCTCGATCTTGTCCTGCGGGTCGGAGAAGCGCTCAAGCCCGCGTTCGCGGATGGGATTGAAGACAACGATACGCGCGCCGCGCATGGCCGCGCGACGCAGGTCGCCCAGCATGCGGGGATGGTTGGTGCCGGGGTTCTGGCCGATCACGAAAATCGCATCCGCCGCTTCGAAATCCTCCAGCAGGACCGTGCCCTTGCCGACGCCGATCGCCTGCTTCAGGCCGACGCCGCTCGCCTCATGGCACATGTTCGAGCAGTCGGGGAAATTGTTTGTCCCGTAGATGCGCACGAAAAGCTGATAGAGATAGGCCGCTTCGTTGCTGGCGCGGCCGGATGTGTAGAACTCGGCACGATCCGGGCTATCGAGCCCCTTGAGAATGCCGCCGATCTCCGCAAAGGCCTCGTCCCAGGCCACCGGCAGATATTTGTCGCTTGCCGCATCATAGCGCATCGGATGCGTCAGCCGCCCGTTTCGCTCCAGCTCGTAATCGCTGAGCTTGCGCAGTTCGGAAACGGTGTTGGCGGCGAAAAAGGCCGGCGTCGCGCGCTTCTCGGTCGATTCCCACGCGACGGCCTTCACGCCATTCTCGCAGAACTCAAACGAGGAGCCATGGGCGGGATCGCCCCAGGCGCAGCCCGGGCAATCGAAGCCGTCCGGCTGGTTGGCCTTCAAGAGCGTGCGCGCGCCGGAGATCGGCATGCCGCTCTCCAGAAGACGTTTTCCGCAGCTTTTCAGCGCTCCCCAGCCGCCGGCCGCGGAGGATTTCTTACCGATAAAGGGTGTGTCCATGGCGGCGATATTTGCGATCCGTCAGGAATGATCAAGGGGACGGTTCGTATGGCTTGATAGGCAACGCCTATCAAGCCGGATGGAGAGCGCTGCCCGCGGCCGGACATGGTGTCAGGCAGTACGCCTTCCAAACAAAAACGCCGCGGAGCTTGTCCGCGGCGTTTTCGATGCGACGATCGTTCGATCAGGCGAGATCGAAACGGTCGGCGTTCATGACCTTGTTCCAGGCAGCGACGAAGTCGCGCACGAACTTCTCGCGGGCGTCGGACGAGCCGTAGACTTCGGCAAGTGCGCGCAGCTGGGCATGCGAACCGAAGATCAGGTCGACGCGGGTGCCGGTCCACTTGACCTCGTTCGTCTTGCGGTCGCGGCCTTCGTAGACGCCGTTCTGGCCCGCGAGCGGGGCCCAGACCGTGCCCATGTCGAGCAGGTTCACGAAGAAGTCGTTCGTCAGGGTTTCCGGGCGGTGCGTGAAGACGCCATGCTCCGGCGCACCGGTCTTCAGCACGCGCAGGCCGCCGAGCAGCACCGTCAGTTCCGGTGCGGTGAGCGTCAGGAGCTGAGCCCGATCGATGAGGGCTTCTTCTGCCTTGAGGAACTGCTTGCGGTTGGCGTTCACATAGTTGCGGAAGCCATCGGCACGCGGCTCGAGCGCAGCGAAGGAGGCCGCATCCGTCTGTTCGGCAGACGCATCCATACGGCCGGGCGTGAACGGCACGGTCACGTCGTGGCCGCCATCCTTCGCCGCCTTCTCCACACCCGCGCCACCGGCGAGCACGATAAGGTCGGCAAGCGAGATCTTCTTGCCGCCGGTCTGGGCTGCATTGAAGTCCGACTGGATGCCTTCGAGAACGCCGAGCACGCGGGCAAGCTGTTCCGGCTGATTGGCTTCCCAATCCTTCTGCGGAGCCAGGCGGATGCGTGCGCCATTGGCGCCGCCGCGCTTGTCGGAACCGCGGAAGGTCGAGGCCGAAGCCCACGCGGTGGACACCAGTTCCTGCACGGAAAGACCGGAGGCCAGAACCTTCGCCTTGAGATCCGCGATATCCTTCTCGTCGACCAGCGGATGGTCGACAGCGGGGATGACATCCTGCCAGATCAGGTCTTCAGCCGGCACTTCCGGACCGAGGTAACGGGCCTTGGGACCCATGTCTCGGTGGGTGAGCTTGAACCAGGCGCGCGCAAAGGCATCGGCGAACTGGTCCGGGTTCTCCAGGAAGCGGCGGGAGATCTTCTCGTATTCCGGGTCGAAGCGCAGCGCGAGGTCCGAGGTGAGCATGCGCGGCAGGTGCTTCTTGTTCGGATCGAACGCGTCGGGGATCGTGGCACCGGCGCCCTTGGCGACCCACTGGTGCGCGCCGGCCGGGCTCTTCTCCAGTTCCCACTCGTAGCCGAATAGGTTCCAGAAGAAGTTGTTGCTCCACTTGGTCGGCGTCGAGGTCCAGGTGACTTCGAGCCCGCTGCCGATCGCATCCGTGCCGACGCCGGAATTGAACGTGCTCTTCCAGCCAAGACCCTGTGCTTCCAGTTCGCCGCCCTCGGGATCGATGCCGACGAAAGAGGGATCGCCCGCGCCGTGGGTCTTGCCGAAGGTATGGCCGCCGGCGATGAGCGCGACGGTCTCTTCGTCGTTCATGGCCATGCGGGCGAAGGTGGCACGGATATCGCGCGCCGATGCGAGCGGGTCCGGGTTACCGTTCGGGCCTTCCGGGTTGACATAGATCAGGCCCATCTGGACGGCGCCGAGGGGTTCTGCCAGTTCGCGCTCGCCGCTATAGCGCTCGTCGCCGAGCCAGGTGCCTTCCGGGCCCCAATACAGCTCCTCAGGCTCCCAGACGTCGGCACGGCCGCCGGCGAAACCAAAGGTCTTGAAGCCCATGGATTCGAGCGCGACGTTGCCGGTCAGGATGAGAAGATCGGCCCAGGAGATCTTGTTGCCGTACTTCTGCTTGATCGGCCAGAGCAGGCGGCGGGCCTTGTCGAGGTTGACGTTATCAGGCCACGAATTGAGCGGCGCAAAGCGCTGCTGGCCCATGCCAGCACCGCCACGGCCGTCGGTGATGCGGTAGGTGCCGGCAGAGTGCCAGGCCATGCGGATGAAGAGGCCGCCGTAATGACCGAAGTCCGCCGGCCACCATTCCTGCGAATCCGTCATCAGCGCATGGAGGTCCTGCTTCAGCGCGTCCAGGTCGAGCTTCTTGAATTCCTCGGCATAATTGAAGGTCTCGCCCATCGGGTCCGACAGGTTGGAATGCGTGTGCAGCACCTGGACATCCAGCTGGTCCGGCCACCAGTCGCGGTTAGAGCGACCCTTCGTTACGGAATGCGCGACGGGACACTTGCCCGCGGTGTCGGTTTTCTGGTCCATGATGGTCTCCTGTTCGTCAATGCCCAGTGATCGGCGGAAAGCACAAAACGACCTTAGCCGCCTTGCATGACGGCAAACAGATCGCCGCGCCTTCGTTGCCTCCTTCATAGCCGACTGATACGATAAATTTAAGTTGGATTTACTGATTATCCCGATAAGATATTCTTATGGCGAACTTGACCCTGAAACAGCTGCGATATTTCGAGGCGTTGACCCGGCATGGCCGGTTTCGCCTGGCCGCCGATGCATGTGCGATTTCCCAGCCCGCGCTGTCCATGCAGATCAGGGAACTGGAGGACCAGCTCGGCAACGAGCTTTTCGAGCGCACCGCGCGCGATGCGAAGCTGACGGCCTTCGGCGAGATCTTCGCCCACCGGGTCCGCGACATCCTGCGCGCCGTGGATGAACTGGGCGAGCTCGCCCGCGCCGCGCGCAACCCGTTCCTCGCACGCCTGCGCATCGGCATCATCCCGACGGTCGCGCCCTACCTGCTGCCTGTCGTCATCAACGAGCTCAACCGCACCTTCGAGGGCATCCAGATCGATGTGCGCGAGACCCAGACGGCACGCCTCATACAGGAGCTGGCGCAGGGCGAGTTGGACATGGCCATCGTGGCCCTGCCGGTTTCCGAGCCTTCGTTGACGGAGTTCAAGCTCTTCGACGAGGATTTCGTGCTCGTCCGGCGGCACGAGGACGCGGGAAAACCCGTGCCCGAGCGCGATGCACTGCGCGAAATGCGGCTGCTGCTCCTGGAGGAAGGCCATTGCTTCCGTGAGCAGGCCCTCTCCTTTTGCCGGATCGGCTCCGCCCGCCCGCGTGAGATCATGGAAGGCAGCTCCCTTTCGACGCTGGTCCAGATGGTGGGGGCAGGTATCGGCATCACCCTGATCCCCGAAATGGCCGTTCCGGTCGAAACGCGGTCGGCGCAGGTTTCCATCGCCCGCTTCCCCGCGCCTTCACCGTCGCGCACCATCGGCATGATCTGGCGCAACGCGACACCGCTCGTCCGCCAGCTCCGGCAGATTGCCGATGTCATCCACGCCTGCACCGCGCCCATGCGCGAACGCGCAGAAGGCGGCACCGGCCGGCCGTAGGCGAACGGGCAAAAGCGGCGGTTTTCCAGGGACATCCAAAGGCCCCACAAGAATACCAGAAGGCAAAAAGACAGGCTCAGGCAAGCTCATCCGCGTATGGAAAAGCCTGCCTAGTTGTGGAATCGCGCGTTCTTTTCGCTATTATTTTCAGGGTTTTGCTCATGACGTCGGTCGTTTCATCGCTCACCATCAACCAGATCCGGCAGCTGAAGCCGGAGGTGATCCGGGAGTGGACGACGGAAGACGTGGCCTCGCTTTCGACTGGCCAGCTGGGTGCGCTTTCCTCCGCGCAAGTCGCCGCGCTGGAAGCGGAAGACATCGGCGTGCTGGGCGCGCGCATCAGCGCGATCTCGCGCGGCGCCATTCTCGGCCTGTCGCTGGAACATATCGGCGTCCTCGAGAAATTCGCGATCGAAAGCCTGACCACCGGACAAGTGGGCGCGCTGTCGACAGCCCAGCTCGGTGCCTTGACGAGCGATCAGGCCGAGGCCCTGACGCCCGGCCAGATCAATATGCTGAGCGCCGCGCAGCTCGCCGCGCTCGGTCCCGAGGAAGTCGCGACCTTCTCCGAGGAGGACATGGCGGCGATCAGCTACAAGTCGGTTCAGGGGCTCAGCCCCGCGGCAATCGCCGCGCTCTCCACCGACCAGATCGCATCGCTTGCGCCGCTTTCGCTGGCAGGGCTCACATCCGCGCAGGCCGCGGCGCTCACTGCGGAGCAGAGCGAGGCGCTTTCCATCGAGCAGGTCGCCCTTCTGAAGCCCGCCCAGATCGCAGCACTCGGCCCGGACGCTATCCAGGCATTCTCCGCCGAACAGATCGCCGCGCTCAACACCGGCGCGATCGGCGGCCTGACGACCGCACAGATCAAGCTTCTGGACACCGACCGGATCGAGGCCTTCACGCCGGCGCAGGTGCGGGCGCTCACGGCCCAGCAGCTCGCCGCCATCGGCCCGGACGGCATCGTCACCTTCTCTCCCGCCGATATGGCCGCGATCTCGGCCAAATCGATTGCCGGCTTGAGCCCGGACATGATCGCCGCGCTGGATGGCGAGCAGATCGCGGCCCTCGACCCGAAAACCATTGCAGGCATGACGGCCGCCCAGGCCGCGGCACTCACACCCGATCAGATCGGCGAGTTCACGCCCGCGCAGGCCCGCGCCCTGACCGCAACCCACCTCGGCGCCTTCTCGGCCGAAAGCCTTGCGGCACTGTCGAGCGAAAGCATCGCCGCCCTGTCGAACCAGGCGATCAAGGGTATCAGCACGACCGCAATCGCAGGGCTGGACGGCGAAGTCGCGACGCTCGTGGAATCGCTGAGCGCAAGCCAGATCAGTGCGCTCGACGCAAAACAGATCACGGCCCTCGGCGCGCAAGGCCTGCGCTGGTTCACGCCCGCCCAGATAACCGCCATAAGCCCGGCAGGCGTCAAGGGACTGACGACGGATCAGATCGCCGAGCTCGATAGCGACCAGGCCGCGGCCTTTACGCCCGGCCAGATCAAGCTCTTCGCGGCGAACCAGATCGGCGCGTTCGACCGCTTCTCCATCGCCGCCTTCTCGCTGGAGGATATCGCGGCCATCGCCGGCAACGCCATCGGCGGTCTCAGCACGGATGCCATCGAAGGCCTGACGCCGGCGCAGATCGCCGCCCTCAGCCCGAAGGCCATCGCCGGCCTGACCGCACAGCAGATCGCGGCCCTTTTGCCGGAACAGGCAGCGGCTCTCACGCCCGCCCAGGTGAAGGCGATGACGCCGACCCAGGTTGGCGCACTTTCGCCCGAAGCCATTGCCGCCTTCTCTCCCGCCAAGATCGCGGCCATTCCGACCAATGCCATCGGAAGCCTGAGCACGGAGACGCTCGCAGCTCTCGACAGCGCCCAGATCGCGGCCATGACGGGCGCGCAGATCGGCGCGCTGAAGCCTGCCCAGGTCGCCGTGCTCGATGTCGAGGTTCTTTCGCCAGCCCAGGTCCGCTTCATGACCGCGCAGCAGCTCGCGGCGCTCAGTGCCGAAGCGCTGTCGACCTTCTCTGCCGAAGACATGGCCGCCATCACCAACAAGGCGATCACCGGCATCAGCAGCGCCGCGATCGCCGGTCTGCCGGCCGGCCACATCGCCGCGCTCAGCACGGCGACCCTCGCCAGCCTGACCACGGCGCAGATGCGCGGCGTCACGAGCGAACAGCTGCTGGCGCTCTCAACCGGACAGATTGCCGGCCTCAATGCAGGGCAGATCTCCGCGATTTCGTCCAGTGCGCTGCTCGAACTTTCGCCGGCCCAGTTCGGCGCCATCAACGGCAAGGCGGTGGCTGGTCTGTCCACGTCAGCGCTCGCGGCCCTGTCGACGGACCAGATCGCCTCGCTCAGCTCGGGTGTCATTGCCGGGTTGACCACGCAACAGATCGCGGCCCTCAGCCCGGGCCAGCTCGAGGCGCTCACGCCGACCCAGGTTCGTGCGCTCAGTGCCAAACAGCTGACCGCACTCGGTTCGGCCGGCATCGCAACCTTCTCGACCGACGACATCGCGGCGATCAACGCGAAGGCGATACCTGGACTGTCCAGCTCTGCCTTCGCCGAACTGACATCCAGCCAACTCGCCGCCCTCACCACCGCACAGATCGCCGCCCTGCTTCCCGCGCAGATCAGCGCCGCCAGCGAAGGCTTCTTTGCCGGGCTGACACCCGCGCAGGTCGCCGTCCTCGGCACGGGCATCATCGCCAGCCTCAAGCCCGAGCAGATCGAGGCCATGACGACCGCGCAGGTCGAGGCGCTCACGCCGACCCAGATCCGCGTCCTGAACTCCGCCCAACTCGCCGCGCTCGGGCCCGAGGAACTCGCAACGTTCTCGACCGCCGATATCGCGGCAATCAGCAACAAGGCCATCTCAGGCCTGACGGCCGGCGCGCTGGCCGGCCTCACCACCCAGCAGACGGTGGCTCTCAGCCGCTCGGCGCTTTCAGGCCTCACCGCCGAGCAGGTCGAAGCCCTGTCGACGGCCCAGATCGGCGCGCTCACAACGACGCAGATCGGCGGGCTCACCTCCGCACAGATCGCAGCACTCGAACTCCAGGATCTCCAGGCTCTGACGCCCGCGCAGATAACGGCGATCGGCGGCAGCGCTCTCAAGGGGCTCGGCACGGATCTCCTGGCGGGCCTGTCTTCGGCCCAGCTCGCCGCGCTCACCACCAGCGCCGTCGCGAGCCTCACCAGCGTCCAGGTGGAGGCCCTGACATCCCAGCAGATCGGCCTGCTGTCCTCCAGTCAGGTCAAGGCGCTGACCTCCGCACAGCTGGGCGCGCTCGGCAGCAATGTATCGGCCCTCACCCCCGCCCAGATCGCCAGCCTCAGCGCCGCCGCCATCGCGGGTCTCGCGACCGACCAGATTTCCGCCCTGCAATCGGGCCAGTTGGCCGCGCTGACGCCAGCCCAGATCGGTTCGCTGTCTTCGAGCCAGGTCGCGGCACTGGGCAGCGACAACCTGGCCAACCTGACGACGGCGCAGATCGCCGCCATCAGCGCGGGCGGCATTTCCGGCCTGACGTCGGCCCAGATCAATGCGCTCGGCGCCGGGCAGATCGCAGCGCTCACCGCCAAGCAGATGGCGGGCCTGACCTCGACGCAGATCCCGGCCTTCAGCACCGCCAAGATCGCAGCGCTAACCACGGCGCAGATTGCCGGTCTCAATGCCGGCAGCATCTCCGGTTTCACGACCCAGCAGCTCGCCGTGCTGAACACCGCCCAGGCGGAGGCCCTGACGAGCGCGCAGGTGGGAACGCTGAGCTCCGAACAGATCGCGCAGTTCGGCACCGACAGCATCGCCGCCTTCTCCACGAAGGACATCTCGATGATCACGGCGGGCGCCATCGCCGGCCTAACCACCGCAACCCTTGCCTCGCTTTCGACGGCACAGATCGCCGCGCTCAGCCCCGCAGCCGTCGGCGCGCTCAGCACACGCCAGATCGACGCCCTGAGCAGCGCGCAGGTACAGGCACTGAGCCGCACGCAGATTGCCGCGATGAGCTCGGCGCAGATCGCCGCGCTCGGCCCTGACGACATCGCCACCTTCTCCGTCCAGGAAATGGGCGCGATCAGCGCGGGCGCGATGGCCGGCCTTTCGACGGACGCGCTCGGCGCGCTTTCGACGGCGCAGATCGCAGGCCTCAGCACGGCCGGCATCAGCGGCATGACGACGAGGCAGATTTCCGCGCTGAGCCTGGCGCAGGCGGAGGCGCTTTCCACCACCCAGATCGGCAGCCTGTCCTCCACGCAGCTTGCCGCCTTCACGACGGACAAGATCGCCACCTTCACGACGCGCGAGATCGCTGCGATCGGCGCAACGGCCGTCGGCGGCCTTTCAAGCGACACCATCGCCTCGCTTTCGACGGCCCATATCGCGGCGCTGAGCACGGCGGCGATCAGCGGGCTGCAGCCGCGCCAGATCGCGGCCTTGACCAGCGCGCAGCTCGACGCGCTGCGGCCGGACCAGGTGCGCATCCTCGATGCGCGCCAGATCGCCTCGCTCGGGCCGGAGTATATCGCGTCGCTGACGCCCGCGCAGATTGCCGCCCTTGGCACTGCTGCCATTGCGGGCCTTTCGACCGAACAGGTCGCCGCACTTTCGACGGCCCAGGCCGAAGCGTTGGCGCCGGCGCAGATCGCAGCCTTCACCTCCCGCCAGATCGCGGCGCTGAGTGCCGAACAGCTCGACACCTTCTCGCTGGCCGACATGGCGGCCATTAGTTCCACCGCCATGGCCGGCCTGTCGACGGGCATGCTGGCGTCGCTCTCGACGGGCCAGATCGCAGCCCTTGGCCCCGCCGGGCTTTCGGGAATGACCAGCGCGCAGATCGGAGCCCTCAGCCTCGCGCAGCTCGAAGCCCTGACAACGGCGCAGATCGGTGCTCTCGGCTCCCGGCAGATCGCGGCACTGACGCCGCAGAACCTCGCGGGCTTCTCATCTGCGCAGATCGCCGCGCTCAGCGCCGGCGCGATCCCCGGCCTCACCGCGGCGCAGATCGCCGGCCTCTCCAGCGCGCAGGCCGAGGCGCTCACCAGCGCGCAGATCGCGGCGCTCGGATCTGCCCAGATCTCCGCCTTCAGCCCCGAAAATATCGGCACCTTCACGACGGCCGAGATCGCTTCTATCGGCTCATGGGCTGTCGCCGGGTTGCCGACGGCCGTTATCGCGGCCCTTCCGGCAGGCCATATCGCCGCCCTCAACGCGGCAGGCCTTACTGCCGCGCAGGTGTCTTCGCTCAGCGCCAGCCAGTTCGAAGCGCTGACAAATCTTCAGCTCGCCGCGCTCGGCTCCACGCAGATTGCGGCCTTCGGCACGGCGGGCATTGCCGCGCTTTCGCCTGCACAGATCGCCGCTCTCAGCACGGCCGCCGTCGCCGCCCTCAGCACCGCACAGATCGGCGCGCTCTCGACCGGGCAGGCCGAGGCGCTGACGCCGACACAGGTCGGTGCGCTGACCTCACAGCAGATCGCGGCCTTCAGTGCTGACGATCTCTCGCTTTTCTCGACGGCCGATATCGCCGCGCTCGGCTCGCGGGCCGTCCTCGGCCTGTCGACCGCCACGCTGGCGACGCTGACCACAGCCCAGATCGCCGCTCTCAGCACGGCCGGCATCTCCGGTCTGTCGAGCGCGCAGATCAACGCCCTCACCGAGGAGCAGATCGAGGCCCTGACCGCCACACAGATCGGTGCGCTCTCCTCCAAGCAGGTCGCCGTCCTCGATGCCGCCGACATCGCCTTGTTCACCACGGCGGAAATCGCCGCCATCGGCTCGGCGGCCATTGCGGGCCTGGCGGTGGCCATCATCGCCGGTTTCTCGCCCGAACAGATTTCGGCGATCAGCCCCGCCGGCATCGGTGGCCTGTCCACAAGCCAGATCGCCGCGCTCGGCTCGACGCAGATCACCGGGCTCTCCACCCAGCAGATCGCGTCCCTCGGCTCCAAGCAGATCGCAGCCCTCGGCGCGGCCGATATCGCGGCACTTACCCCCGGCCAGCTTGCCGCCATCAGCCCTGCCGGTCTTGCCGGGCTCACTGGCCCGCAGGCCGCAGGCCTGAGCTTCGAACAGGCCGAAGCCCTGTCCGCCAGCCAGATTGCGGCGCTCGGTTCCGCCGCACTCGGCGGCCTGTCGAGTGCGGCCCTCGATACGCTTTCGACGGACAAGCTCGCCGCCATCGGATCGGCGGCCATCAAGGGCCTGCCGTCCTCATACCTGGCGACGCTGGAGACCGCCGAAATCGCCGCATTGAGCACAGGCGCCATTTCCGGCCTCAGCAGCGCGCAGGTCGCCGCGCTCTCGACGCAACAGGTCGAGGCCTTGTCGGCAGCGCAGATCGCAGCCCTCAGCTCGCCCGGCACGGCCGGCCTGACGCCCGCGCATATGGAAACCATCTCCACGGAGGAGCTGGCGTCGATGAGTTCGTCGGCGATAAGGGGCCTGACGACCGCCGTCATCGGCGCGCTGTCGACCGAAAGCGTGGCAGCCTTGCGCAAGGAGCAGATCGCCGCCCTCACCTACGGCCAGATGGGCGCCATGAGCACCAGCCAGGTCTCGACCCTCTCGACGGAGCAGGCCGGCGCGCTGACCGCCACGCAGACGGCAGCACTTGGCCCGGCAGCCCTCGCGGCCTTCCCCATCGACAACATCGTCGCGCTGGGGACCAACGCCATCTCGGGTCTGAGCACGGCGGCGCTTGCCGGGCTGACGCCGGAGCAGGCGAATGCCTTCACCCCCGGCCAGCTCGCCGCAATGAGCCAGTCGCAGATCGACGCGCTGCCGCGCGGGCCGGGCGCCTCGCCCTCTAGCTTCCGCACCGCTGCGGAAGACACCGGCGCGCCGCAGGATATGCAGCCCCAGCCCGAGACCGCGGTTGAAACGGGCGGCCAGCAGAATGATATCGCGGCCTTCATCTCTTCCTATCTGGAAGTCTGAGCTTTAGGCATACGAAAAGAGCCGGACGTCTCGTCCGGCTCTTTGTCATCTCCTCTTGGCGGTCGACGTTACGAGACCGCATGGCCGTCCAGTGTCGCCAGATGCCTGTAAAGCTCCGGCCGCCTGTCGCGGAACACGCCCCAGGATCGGCGCTGATGATCGATGGCGTCGAGATCGAATGTGGCGGTCAGCACCGTTTCCGTCTCCCGATCCGCCTCGGCGACCTTCGCGCCCGTGGCGTCAGCGATGAAGGACGAGCCGTAGAAGGTGATCTTTGTGCCGTGACGGCCTTCTTCCGTGCCGATGCGGTTCGAGGCAATGAGCGGCATGAGGTTGGCGCCGGCGTGTCCCTGCATCACACGCTGCCAGTGCGCACTGGAATCCAGCATCGGATCGTGGGGCTCGGAGCCGATGGCCGTCGGGTAAAGCAGGATTTCCGCGCCCTGCAGGGCCATGGAGCGTGCGGATTCAGGGAACCACTGATCCCAGCAGATGCCGACGCCAATGCGACCGACGCGTGTATTCCACACCTTGAAACCGGTATCCCCCGGCGAGAAATAGAACTTCTCGGTATAGCCGGGCCCGTCCGGAATGTGGCTTTTGCGATAGTTGCCGAGGACGCTGCCATCGGCGTCGATAATGGCCACACTGTTGAAATGGGATTGGCCGGCACGCTCGAAGTAACTGATCGGCAGCACGACGCCGAGTTCGGCGGCAAGCTTGGCAAAATGCGCGATCAGCGTATTGCCCTCGAAGGGCTGCGCCAGCGAAAAGAAATCGTGGATCTGGTCCTGGCAGAAATAGGGCGCGGCAAAGAGCTCCTGGATGAGCACGAGGTCGGCGCCTTTGTCCTTCGCGTCACGGACAAGCTGCTCAGCCCGCTCGATATTGGCCTTCTCGTCCCAGATACAGGCCATCTGGGTGGCCGCGACCGTCACATTGCGCATCTGCCGATTTCCTTCACTCGACGCCATTCTGTGCGGACAGCGGCAATGCAATTTCGCAGCGCTCCGCGCGCGCATTTAGGCAGGCCCGTGTTCCTCCGGTCAATGAGTCATTTGGGGCGTGTCGTCATGGCTCGTAGATCAGCAGTGTCTCGCCGGCATTGACATAGCCGCCCTCCTCCACCCGCCGGCGCAGACGACCGGCGCGGGCCGCGAAGACCTGCGTTTCCATCTTCATGGCCTCCATCACGGCGACAAGGTCCCCTTCCGCCACCTCCGCACCGTCTGCCACCCGGAAGGCCTGGAGGGTGCCGGAGACCGGCGCAATGATCGCGTCTTCGGCCGGCTTTGATTTGGCAGCTGATGTCGGGCCTCGTCCCGCCCCTCCCAGACCGGCAACCAGCATGGCCGGAAAGGCCAGCGCGACGCGTCGGCCGTCGATTTCCACATGGGTACGGATCAGCGCCGGGTCGGCGGCCGGTTCAGGCCGCGCGGCGGCCTCCGGCATGGCCGCGAAATCCGTCTCGATCCAGCGCGTGTGGACCTTGAAGCCTTCCGTGCCCATGAAATCCGCGGTTTCGATGGCCGCGCGGTGGAACGGCAGGATGGTGGCGACGCCCTCGATGCGGAACTCCCGCAAAGCGCGGCGCGCGCGGCGCAACGCCTCCTCGCGCGTGGAACCCGTCACCACCAGCTTGGCCATGAGGGAATCGAAGACGCCGGGGATGGAGGCGCCATTCGCCACGCCGCTGTCTAGCCGCACGCCGGGGCCCGACGGCGGCTCGAAGACGGTGATCGTGCCCGGCGTCGGCAGGAAGCCACGACCGGGATCCTCGGCATTGATGCGGAACTCGATGGCGTGGCCGCGCGGCGCAGGCGTTTCAAGGACGGACAGGCGCTCGCCATCTGCAATGCGGAACTGTTCGACGACGAGATCGATGCCGGTCGTTTCTTCCGTGACGGGGTGCTCGACCTGGAGGCGGGTGTTCACCTCGAGAAACGAGATGGTGCCGTCCACGCCGAGCAGGAACTCCACCGTCCCGGCGCCGGTGTAACCGGCCGCAGCGCAGATCGCCTTCGCCGCCGCATGGATCGTTTCGCGCTGTTGTGACGTCAGGAAAGGGGCCGGTGCTTCCTCCACGAGCTTCTGGTTTCGCCGTTGCAGCGAGCAGTCGCGGGTGCCGAGCACCACCACATTGCCATGCCTGTCGGCAATGACCTGCGCCTCGACATGGCGCGGGCGGTCGAGGAATCGTTCGAGGAAACACTCGCCCCGGCCGAAAGCGGCCGTTGCCTCGCGCACCGCCGATTCGTAGAGATCGGCGATCTCGTCCATCTTCCAGGCGACCTTGAGACCTCTGCCGCCGCCACCATGCGCCGCCTTGATGGCGACAGGCAATCCATGCTGCTTTGCAAATGCAAGGACCTCGGCAGGGGACGAAACCGGGCCATCGCTGCCGGCCACGAGGGGCGCTCCGACTTGAGCGGCGATCCGGCGCGCCTCGACCTTGTCGCCGAGCGCCTGGATGACTTCAGGGTCGGGGCCGATCCAGGTGAGGCCCGCGTTCAGCACGGCGCGCGCGAACTCGGCCCGCTCGGAGAGGAAGCCATAGCCGGGATGCACGGCATCCACCCCGGAACGCCGGGCGATGGCGATCAGCTTTTCGATATCGAGATAGGTTTCGGCCGGCCGCACCCCATCGAGACCGTAAGCCTCGTCGGCCTGGCGCACGAAGAGCGCATCCGCGTCCGGGTCCGCGTAGACCGCGACCGATTGCAGGCCGTAATCGCGGCAGGCCCGCACGATCCGGACGGCGATTTCCCCGCGATTGGCGATCAGGACTTTCTTCACGGCATGTCTCCTAACGGGTCGCGGCAATGTCGGCGAAAGGGCCGAGCGGACGGAAACGGATCTTCGCATTGACGGGGATCTGCCCTGCCAGATCGAGATGGTAGTCGGCGACGGCCCCGATCACCGGATAACCGCCCGTCAGCGGATGGTCGGCGAGAAACAGCACCGGCTGGCCGCTATGCGGAACCTGGATCGCACCGGTCGCCGTGCCTTCGCTCGGCAGCTCGGCGCTATCCCTGCGTTCCAGCGGCACGTCGCCGGCCAGGCGGATACCGATGCGGTTGGATTGCGGGGTGACCTGCCAGAGCTGGTTCGTCAGCGTTTCCAACCCCTGTTGGGTGAACCAGTCGGTGCGTGGCCCAAGCACGACATCGAGCGTCACGACATCATCGGCACCCGGCAGATCGAAGGCGGCAGCCTCGTCGAGCGCGACGCTCGAAAGCCCTGCTGTCTCGTGCTTCAGCGCCAGCACGGAGCCGGCCGTGACAATGGGAGGTCCAACGACGGCGAGCGTATCGGTCGCAGCGCTGCCCAGAACCGGCGCCACCTCGAAACCGCCCCTGACCGCCAGGTAGGTACGCATGCCCCTGCGCGGGTGACCGATGGTCACGATATCGCCGGGCTCCAGCGCGATCGGTGCATAGGTTTGGTGTTCCCGGCTCGTACCCGCATGATCGCGTACGGTCACCGATACGGTTGCGCCGGCAAGCGCGATCACCGCTCGCGCATTACAGGCGAAACTGAAGCCGCCGAGCGTGAGTTCCAGTGCCGGCGTGTTCACCGGATTGCCGATCACGCGATTGACGGCGTTGAAGGCCGAACGGTCCAGCGCACCGGAGGCGGACACGCCCTGCCCCGTCTGGCCGAAGCGGCCGAGATCCTGGAAAACAGCGGGGATCGGCGCGGCCAGCACGCTGAACTGCGACCCCTCGGCACGTCCAACCGGTACGGCGCGCGGGAGCGCCCCGGGAACATCGATGGACCTGCCGGCCGCATCCATATCGCGGAACCGGACGCGATATCCGGGCTGCAACAGGGCACCAGGTTCGCGATCGATGTCCCACATTCTGACGGGTGTCTTGCCGATGATCTGCCAGCCGCCTGGGCTCTCCTGCGGATAGACGCCGCTGAAAGCGCCGGCAATCGCGACGGAACCGGCGGGAACGCGGGTGCGCGGGCTCTTGCGACGCGGCACATGCAGCGCCGGATCGCCGCCGACAAGATAGCCGAACCCCGGCGCGAAACCGCAGAAGGCGACGGTGAACTCGCTCCCGGTGTGCCGGCGGATGACCTCCGCGACGCTGAGGCCCGTCAGTTCCGCGACATCGGCAAGGTCTTCGCCATCATAGTGCACAGGGATCTCGACCAGATGCCGGGACGGTTCGATGCGGGCCGACAGATCGCGCCGGCCGACCTGTTCGGCAAGCGCCGCCGGAGACATTACCTCGGGCCGGAAACGGATCATCAGCGTACGGGCGGCCGGCACCATCTCCTCGACGCCGTCGATGGGCTCAGCCTGCAATGCCGCGAAGAGTGCGAGCGTCTCGTCGAGATCGGCAAGTTCGACGAGGACCGTGGTCAGGCTGACGGGGAGAACGCGCATCGGAGCCTCGCGAAGGCGATGTTTCAGGACAGTCCCGGCGAGGACGGCGTTCAGGCCTGTTCGGCAAAAGAACGGATGGCGATACCTTCCGCCTCGAAACGACGCCGGATTTCACGCGCAATGGCAACGGCGCCCGGGCTGTCGCCGTGCACGCAGATCGACTGCGCCTCGATCTGGATCGTGCTGCCGTCGATGGCCTGGAGCGTTCCGCCGCGGGCAAGCTGCACCATCCGGTTTGCAATGACGGTCTCATCATGCAGGACCGAACCTGCTTCGCGACGCGAGACCAGTTCGCCCTTCGGCGTGTAGGCCCGGTCGGCAAAGGCCTCGGCAACGACGGAAAGGCCTGTGCGTCGGGCGAGATCGAGGATCGGGGCATTGGCGAGCCCCATCAGGATGAGCGAGGGATCGACCGCAAGAATGCCATCGATCACCGCCTGCCCCTGCCCGGCATCGTAGGCAATGCGATTGTAAAGCGCTCCGTGCGGTTTCACGTAGCGGACCGTCGTTCCCGCCGCCGCCGCGATGCCCTTCAGCGCGCCGATCTGGTAGATGACGTCGGCGGTCAGGTCTTCCGTGGTGATATCGAGATCGCGCCGTCCGAATCCGACGCGATCAGGGTAGGAGACATGGGCGCCGACCACCGCACCATTCGCGGCGGCAGCCTTCACCGTGCGATAGATGCCGGCGGGATCGCCCGCGTGGAACCCGCAGGCGATATTGGCGGAGGAGACGATGGCAAGCATCGCAGCGTCATCACCCATCCGCCAAGCGCCGTAGCCCTCGCCGAGATCGCTGTTGAGATCCATCGCCGTCATGTTCCCTCCATGGCTATCCTTCAGATAGGGAGGACTTTACATGAAAGAACAAAAATATCAATATTGTTCAACAATCATTCCTCTAGTGAAGAGCGACGAGCATTATGGGGCGAGGAAAAACACAATGACAGAGGATGGGCAGGGCCTGCCACTTGCCGACCGCCTGGCGCGGCGTATCCGCGCGCTGCTGATCGCCGGAGAGCTTTCGCCCGGCCAGCGCCTGTCCGAGGCAGCATTCAGCGAGCGCTTCGACGTGTCGCGCAATTCGCTGCGCGAGGCGTTCCGCCTGCTGACCAAGGACGGCCTTCTGCGCCATGAGGCCAACCGCGGCGTCTTCGTCGCGGTCCCGACCATGGCCTCCGTCATCGACATATACCGCGTGCGGCGCATGCTGGAATGTGCTGCCCTGCGCCAGGCCTGGCATCAGCATGCGGCCATCGGGGCAATGCGCGATGCGGTCGCCGAAGGACGTGAGCGGCGCGACGCCGGTGACTGGACGGGCGTCGGCAGCGCGAATATGACCTTCCACGCGGCGATCATCGATCTCGCAGACAGCACGCGCATCAGCGAATTCTACGAACGCATATCAGCGGAATTGCGGCTCTGCTTCGGGCTGCTGAAAGACCCGGCGCACCTGCACGCGCCCTTCGTGGACATGAACGGCGAGATCGTGACGCTGCTTGAACAGAACAAGCGCGAAGAGGCCGCCGCGCAGCTCGACGCCTACCTCAACCTGGCGGAACGGACGATGCTGAAGACGCTGGAGCGCGCCTCCGAGCCATCATGACGCCGGACTAAGACGGCCGGCGGGCGGGTATCGGCACATCCACGGCCGTATCGTCCGCCCATGTGCTGATGGTGTGAACCTCGCCTTTCGTCTCGCCCTGCAGATAACTCTCGTGGCCGGGCAGCCCCATCGGGTAGAGCGCGTCGCGGCTTGCCTCGTAGGCTGCGCTCTGGTCGGTGCAGAGGCGCACGCGCATGTCCTGCGGTGCGACATCCTTGCGGTTCGCCAGGTCCTCGACGCGCGCGCCGCCGGAAAGCCGCCCCTCGAAGGCCTGGGTCATGTATTGGGCGGAGCGTTCGTTGCGCTCACGCTCCGTCGTCGCGCCCAGAATGACCACCATCACCCGCTTGCCGTTTCGCGCGGCGAGCCCGACGATATTGCGACCGGATGCGCACAGGAAGCCCGTCTTCATCCCCGTCGTGCCCGGATAGCGGGTCAGCAGCAGATTGTTGGACTTGATCTCCTTGCCGTCGATGGTGACCGACGACGCCAGGAAGAAGCGTCGGTATTCGGGAAACTGCCGGTCGACTTCCATGCCGAGGATCGCGAGGTCCCGTGCAGTCGTATAGTTGGTCTTATCGAACAGACCGTTCGGGTTGGCGAAATGGGTGCCGGTCAACCCCAGACGCGCCGCCGCGTCATTCATGCGCTTGACGAAGGCGGCCTCGTTGGGCGCCACCGTTTCGGCGACGGCGACAGCGACGTCGTTGGCAGAGGCGGTGATCATGGCGAAAAGCGCATCCTCGAGCGTCATCGCCCGGCCGAAGGTCAGCCCGGATTCGAGGAACGCCTGCTTGGTCGCATTGCGCGTCATGGTCACGGGCGTCGTCAGCGTCACCTCTCCCGCTTTCAGCGCTTCGAACGTCACGAAAGCCGACATCAGCTTGGTCGTCGACGCCGGATACCACGGCACGCCGGCATCTTCCTCGTACAGCACCTGATGGCTGTCGGGATCGACGACGAGAACAGGCGTGGCACTGGCGGCGCTAGCCATGAACAGGCACGCCGCCACTACCAGACATTTCCACGCTCGCCCGAGCATCGTGCTTTCCGCCATGTATCCGTCTCCAGAAATCAAGCTATTCTAATGGCATGGCATCGCCTTGAAGGGCAAGATGCCGATGCGACGCACGCTCGCGCAGCAGGCGAAGCCATCCATCGCGGCCTGCATACGTCCCGTTTTCGACGAAGACGCGGCAGTGTCTTCCGCAAGCGAGCATCTGCGCCTTGACGCGGATCGGGGCGCGTCATAAGGGGAATGCGACGGTTCCCGGAGGACGACTCCGAAGGGATTAATAGGGAACACGGTGCGGACGACCCAAAAGGGACCAAGACCGTGGCTGCCCCCGCAACTGTAAGCGGATTGTCGACCATCCCCGGGCCTTAACGGCCATGCCACTGCGAAACACCGCGGGAAGGCAGATGAGCGACAGACATCCGTGAGCCAGGAGACCTGCCGTCGAACACGATCCAATCAACCGGGCGGGGATGCCTGGAAAGGAGCAGATATGTCTGACCTGAACCTTCGCCATATGACGGCATCCATCCGCCTCGATTGGGCTTTCCGCGCGAGCTGACACTCACGTCGCCCGCTGCGCTTCGCAGCGCTCGCCTTCTCCCGGAATCGAGGTTTCCATGCGCCAGATCATCGCCACCATTTCGTTCGCCGTCGGCCTGACCGCCCTAGCCGGTACCGGCTTCGCCGCCACCCAATATCCGCTCACCATCAACAATTGCGGCCAGCAGGTCACCTTTACAAAAGCGCCCGAAAAGATCGTCTCGATCGGCCAGGGCATGACCGAGGTCCTGTTCTCGCTCGGCCTTGCCGACAAGATCGCCGGCACCGCCGTCTGGGTCGGCCCGGTTCTGCCCGCCTATGCCGAGGCCAACGGCAAGATCAAGCGGCTTGCCGACAACGACCCTAGCTTCGAATCCGTCGTCGGCGAGGAACCGGACCTGGTAGCCGCCGAATTCGAATGGCATGTCGGCGTGCAGGGCGCGGTCGGCAAGCGCGAACAATTCGCCGATCTCGGCATCAACACTTACGTCGCACCGGCCGATTGCGTCGCCAAGATCAACACCGACGGCGGCGACGGCGTTCGCAAGGAGCTGTTCACGATGGACCTGATCTATCAGGAAATCGCCGAACTCTCCGAAATCTTCGACATCAAGGAGCGCGGCGACGCCCTGATCGCCGACCTGAAGAAGCGCGAGACCGACGCCGTCGCCTCCATCGAGGGCGCCGCCAGCAAGAACCTTCCCGTCGTGTTCTGGTTCTCCAGCAAGGAGGTGAGCGGCGACGCCTTCATCGCCGGCAAGAACAGCGCACCGGCCTATATCCTCAAGACGATCGGCGCGAAGAACGTCGTCACCACCGAAGAAGAATGGCCGCTGGTGGGCTGGGAAACCATCTCACAGGCAAATCCCGCCGTCATCGTGCTGGCAACGATGGATCGCCGCCGCTATGCAGCCGACGACCCGCAGACCAAGATCGACTTCCTTGAGAACGACCCTGTCACCAAGGAACTCGATGCGGTGAAGAACAAGCGCTTCGTCATGATGGATGCCCAGTCGATGAACCCGACGATCCGTACGATCGACGGTATCGAGACGCTGGCTGCCGGCATCAAGTCCTTCGGCCTGTCGCAGTGAGGGCTGCCGCATCCAGACACCATCGCTGGTGGGCGCTCGTAGCGCTCACCGTTGTCGCCGTCATCCTGCTCGCGATCATGATCAGCCTCGCCGTCGCGATCGGCGAGATCGCCATTCCCCTGTCCACGACGGTCAGGGCGGTGTCGAACCGGATCTTCGGCACGTCCTTCGAACTCAACCGCATTCACCAGGGTATCGTCTGGGATTACCGGCTCAGCCGCGCGCTCGTTGCCGCAAGCGCCGGCGCGTCGCTTGCCCTGTGCGGCGTCGTGCTCCAGGCAATGCTGCGCAATCCGCTTGCCGAACCCTATGTGCTCGGCATCTCGGCGGGCGCCTCGACGGGCGCTGTTTGCGTCATGATCCTCGGCCTCGGCTACGGCGCGCTGACGCTGTCGGGCGGCGCCTTCATCGGCGCGATCGTCGCCTTCCTGCTCGTTGGTGTCCTTGCGGCCGGTGCCGGCCGGTCGAGCGAGCGCATCATTCTGTGCGGTGTCGCCGGCTCGCAGCTCTTCAATGCACTCACCTCCTATATCGTCACCACATCCGCCAATGCCGAACAGGCGCGCGGCGTGCTGTTCTGGCTGCTCGGCTCGATGAGCGGCGTGCGCTGGACCGACGTCTATCTCTCCGTGCCGGTCGCCATTACCGGATATCTCGCCTGCCTGTTCCACGCCCGCGCGCTGGACGCCTTCGCCTTCGGCACGGATGCCGCCGCCGCACTCGGCATCGCCGTGCGGCGCGTCCAGGTCGTGCTGTTCGGCATCACGGCGCTGATGACCGCCGCTGTCGTCAGCATGGTCGGCTCCATCGGGTTCGTCGGGCTCGTCATCCCGCATGCCGCGCGCTTCATCGTCGGCCCTTCGCACCACCGTCTCCTGCCGGCGACGGCGCTGGGCGGGGCGATCTTTATGGTTTTCGCCGACATCGTCTCGCGCATCATCATTCCGCAGCAGATCCTGCCCATCGGCGTTGTCACCGCGCTGTTCGGCGCGCCGGCCTTCGCCATCATCCTGTTTCGTGCCCGGAGAAGCGTGTGAGTATCGCCGTCGAGAACGTGACCTATGCCGCCGGTAAGACCATCATCGTCGACGGCATCACGCTGGCGGTCGAGCAGGGCAAGGTGCTCGGCCTTCTGGGGCCAAACGGTTCGGGAAAATCCAGCCTGCTCAGGCTGATCTGCCGCCTGCGCAAGGTCGACAGCGGCATCATACGCCTTGCCGAGCAGGATATCGCCGCTATCCCGCGGGCAAACCTCGCACGTCGCGTCGCCTTCGTGGAACAGCAGGCGACGACCGATACCCAGCTGACGGTGCGCGATGTCGTCCAGCTCGGGCGAACACCGCATCGCGGCCTGCTGTCCCCCTGGGGCGTGGATGACGACCTCGCCGTCGAGGACGCGCTAGCACGGGTGGACATGACCCATAGGGCGGACCAGTTCTGGCATACACTTTCAGGCGGCGAGCGTCAGCGGGTGCACATCGCGCGGGCACTGGCGCAGACGCCGAGCGAACTTCTGCTCGACGAGCCGACCAACCACCTCGACATCCAGCACCAGCTGGAAATCTTGTCGCTCGTCACCCGGCTCGGCGTCACGTCGATCATCGCCCTGCACGATCTCAATCTCGCGGCGATGTTCTGCGACAGTCTCGCCGTCCTTCAGAACGGCAAGGTCGTGGCCGCCGGCGCCCCGCAGGAGGTGCTGACCGAGGACCTTTTCGCGCGGGTGTTCGGCGTGCGTGCGCATATCGAGCGCTCCGCCGTGCACGGCCGCTACAATATCCAGTACGCGATGGGCTGACGGATGGACGGCCGGAACTTCGATCTCAAGGAAGAAATACGGGACTATTGGTCGAGACGATCCGGGACGTTCGATCTCGCCTTCGGTCACAGGATTCCCGCAGGTCCCGAGGCCGACGCCTGGCAACGGCCGATCCGGGACCAGCTGGGGCCCGCCCCGAAACGCGTTCTCGAACTTGCCTGCGGCACCGGCGAGGTGACGCGCCTGATCCATGACCTCGGCCACGACGTCACCGCCCTCGACTTCTCCGAGGCCATGCTTGCGGTCGCGCGCGCCAAGCATGCGGGCAAGACCAGGCTTCGCTTCCTGCTGGCGGATGCCGAAAACACCCTTGAAGCCGATCAGTCCTATGACGCCATCATCTGCCGGCACCTCGTCTGGACGCTGACGCGGCCGGATGAAACCTTCCGCGAATGGTTCCGCCTCCTGCGTCCAGGCGGTCGGCTGCTCGTCTTCGACGGCGACTGGGCAACGCCGAAACCCGCCGGGCGCCTGGCCAGCCTGCTCATCTCGCTCATCGACCGCATCGTCGGCCCCGATACCAATTACGACGGCGCCATGAGCGAGCGCCACGCCGCGATCATGAACGCCCTGCCCTTCGGCGCCGGACTGCGGCCCGCCATGATCGAGCCCTTGCTGGCATCCGCCGGCTTCCGCGACGTCGCTCTGCATTCGCACGAACCGATCGCGCGGGCGCAGCGTCGGAACGCCAATCTGCGCAACCGGCTTCGAACCCTCGTGTATCGCCGCTTCATTCTGACCTGCCGCCGCCCCTGAAAGTACCGAGAAGCACCCTCTGGCGAAGCGGCCGTAATACCCTACATTAGGGGTAGCATCGACCGCCTCGCGTGGAGCAGAACTTGGACATAGCCGCCAGCCAGAATCCCGCCCCCGGCGCGCCGGGAATTGATGCCCGGTGGACATCCAGCGCAAAGAGTGGAGTGGGAACAGCACTGACCGCGGCCTCGCGCACCTGGTTCACCACCAGCCACGGCATTCTGAACGAGGTCTACCATCCGCGCCTCGATCACGCCTGCACACGCGATCTCGGCCTGGTGGTGACGCGCGACGACGGTTACTTCTCGGAAGAAAAACGCCACGCGGCACACGAGGTCGCCTGGTTTGCGGACGGTGTTCCCGCCTTCCACCTCACCAACACCGCGCTCGACGGCGCCTACAGGATCGAGAAGCGCATTCTCACCGATCCCCTGCGGCCGACGGTCCTGCAAAACATCCGATTCACCCCGCTTTCCGGTGCTGCCTCGGACTATCACGTCTACGCCCTGCTCGCGCCCCACCTGGTCAATGCGGGGATGGGCAATTCCGCATGGATCGGCGAATACAAGGGCGTGACGATGCTCTTTGCCAGCGGGCGGGGGCAGTTCCTGGCGCTCGCCTCCTCCCTACCCTGGCGCGAGGCGTCAGCGGGCTATGTCGGCGTGTCGGACGGCTGGCGCGCCCTGTCGGCCTCCGGCAGGCTCGACGCCCGATATACAAGCGCGCCGGATGGCAATGTCGCGCTGACGGGCGAAATCGGCTTTACGCCGACGCAGGACTTCGCCCTTCTTGCACTCTCCTTCGGACCGAGTGCGGATGAAGCAGGCTACAACGCGCTTGCCAGCCTCAATGCGGGTTTCGACAGCGCAGCACGCGCCTATGTCGCCGGATGGCACGACTGGCAGAAGGACCTTCTGCCGCTCGACCAGCCCGGTCACAAGGGCCCCAACCTCTACCGCACCAGCACCGCCGTGCTGGGCACGCACCGCTCGTCGAGCTTTCCCGGGCCTGCCATCGCCAGTCTCTCCGTCCCCTGGGGCTTCAACAAGGGCGACGACGACCTCGGCGGCTACCATCTCGTCTGGCCGCGCGATCTTGTCGAAACGGCCGGCGGCTTTCTTGCCGTCGGCCTCGTCGATGATGCGCTGGAAATCCTCGCCTATCTCCGCACCATTCAGGAGGCCGACGGCCACTGGCCGCAGAATGTCTGGCTCGATGGCACGGCCTACTGGAACGGCATCCAGATGGACGAATGCGGCTTTCCGCTGCTGCTGGCCGATGCGCTGCATCGCGCGGGCGCGCTTTCAGGCGAAATGCTCCTCGCCTACCTGCCCATGGTGGAGCGCGCGACAGCCTATCTCGTGAAAAACGGCCCCGTCACCGGCGAGGACCGCTGGGAGGAGGACAGCGGATACTCCCCCTTCACGCTGGCCGTCGAAATCGCCGCCCTTCTTGCCGCCGCCGATGTCCTCGACGCGTGCGACAGGCGGGAGGCTGCGCGCTTTGCCCGCGAGACCGCGGACTGCTGGAACGACCAGGTCGAGAAATGGACCTATGCCAGCGGCACGGATACATGCGCGGCGCTCGGCGTGTCCGGCTACTACGTGCGCATCGCGCCGAGCGATCTTTCCGGTGCGGCCTCCCCCCGGGACGGTTTCGTTCCCATCAAAAACCGCCCGCCCGACGACGCCGACCGACGGCCCGACCTCATCGTCAGCCCGGATGCGCTGGCGCTGGTGCGCTTCGGCCTGCGCGCGCCCGACGACCCCCGCATCGTCGATACGGTCAAGGTGATCGATGCATCGCTGCGCGCCGACCTGCCGCAGGGGCCGGTCTGGTATCGCTACACCGATGACGGCTATGGCGAACACCCCAATGGCGGCCCTTTCGACGGAACCGGCCAGGGACGACCCTGGCCCCTGCTGACCGGCGAGCGCGCGCATTACGAACTCGCCGCAGGCCGCCCGCAGGTCGCCTTCGATCTTCTCGGCACCTTTGCCGCCTCCGCGGGGCCGGGGGGATTGCTGCCCGAACAGGTGTGGGACGGCGCCGATATGCCGGAGCGGGAACTTCTGCACGGCCGCCCGTCAGGCAGCGCCATGCCGCTGGTCTGGGCGCATGCGGAATATGTCAAGCTGCTGCGCTCGCTGCGCGACGGCCATGTCTTCGACATGCCACCGCAGGGCCCGGCGCGCTATATCAAGAACCGGACAACCGCACCGTTCCGCTCATGGCGCTTCAACAACAGGATCCGCACACTCGCTGAAGGCAAGATGCTGCGGCTCGAGCTTCTGGCTGCCGCGACCGTTCGCTGGAGCGCCGACGCCTGGATGACTGTCGAGGAAAGCACCACGCGCGAAAATGCCTTCGGCGTCCATGTCGTTGACATTCCCGTGTCGCATCTGAGCGTCGGCCAAGGTGTCGAATTCACGTTTTTCTGGCGTGACGCGCAGCGCTGGGAAGGCCGCAATTTCGGCGTGATCGTCGCGCCGGAATAGCGGTTCGACCATGCCGAACCATTCTTTCAACGAAGGACTTAGCAATGCAGATCGGTATGATGGGTTTGGGGCGCATGGGCGCCAATATGGTGCGACGCCTCATGAAGGACGGCCATGACTGCGTGGTCTATGATATCAATCCCGACGCCGTGGCGGCGCTCGTTGCCGAAGGCGCGACCGGCGCGATGTCCCTCGAGGATCTCGTCGCGCGGCTCGCCAAACCCGCCTGCCTCTGGCTGATGCTGCCCGCCGCCATCACCGGCAAGGTGGCCAAAGAGGTTGCCGCAGAGATGCAGCCGGGTGACATCATCATCGACGGCGGCAATTCGCATTATCAGGATGCCGTGGACCTGGCCGCAGAGCTTTCCGGCCGCGGCATCAGCTTCGTCGACGTCGGCACGAGCGGCGGCGTCTGGGGGCTGGAGCGCGGCTATTGCCTGATGATCGGCGGCCCCGAGGCGGCGGTGCGCCACCTCGACCCCATCTTCGCCACGCTCGCGCCCGGCGCGGACAAGGGCGCGGCGCCGTCCACCGAACATGGCACCGCCCCTTTCGGCTACCTCCATTGCGGCCCGAGCGGTGCGGGGCACTTCGTCAAGATGGTGCACAACGGTATCGAGTACGGCATGATGGCCGCCTATGCCGAGGGCCTGAACATCCTCAAGGCAGCCAATGCCGGCAACAGACCGCGCACCACCGATGCGGAGACGAGTCCGCTGAAGAACCCGGAATACTACCGCTTCGACATCGATCTGGCTGCGGTAACGGAAGTGTGGCGGCACGGCAGCGTCATCGGCTCCTGGCTGCTCGACCTGACGGCAGGCGTTCTCAAGAACGACCAGACGCTTGCAGGCTATGGCGGGCGCGTCTCGGATTCTGGCGAGGGACGATGGACGTTGAAGGCGGCGATCGACACCGGCGTGCCCGCCCCCGTTCTTTCCTCGGCCCTCTTCGACCGCTTCACTTCGCAGGGTGAATCAGCCTTCGCCGACAAGCTGCTGTCGGCCATGCGCTTCGCCTTCGGCGGCCATGTCGAGAAGAAGGCGGAGTGATATCCGTTCCAGGGAGGCTTTGATGACGACCAACCGCTCGGATGCCCTTGTGCTGTTCGGCGCAACGGGAGACCTCGCGCACAAGAAGATCTTTCCCGCGCTTTACCGCATGGTGGCGCGCGGGACGCTTGCCGAGCCGATCATCGGCATCGCCTATGACGACTGGCCGCGCGAAAAGCTGGTCGAACGCGCCCGGGACGGTATCATCAAGGCCCTTGGCGCCGTCGATGAGGTCGTCTTTGCCCGATTGGCCGGCCTCATGAACTATGCCAGCGGCGACTACCGCGAGCCCGGCACCTTCGAAACGCTGAAGACTGCGCTTGGCGGCGCCCGCAGGCCCCTGTTTTACCTCGCCGTGCCGCCCAGCATGTTCGAACCGGTGGTACAGGGCCTGCAGCATTCGAACCTCGCAAAGGGCGGGCGGCTGATGGTGGAAAAGCCGTTCGGGCGCGATCTCCAGTCCGCCCGGCAGCTCAACGCCATCCTGCATACGGCCTTCGCGGAGAAATCGATCTTCCGCATCGACCACTATCTCGGCAAGGAAGCGATCCAGAACCTGCTCTATTTCCGCTTCGCCAACTCCTTCCTGGAGCCGATCTGGAACCGCGATCACGTCGAAAGCGTCGAGATCACCATGGCGGAAGATTTCGGCGTGGAAGGCCGGGGCAAGTTCTACGACGAGGTCGGATGCCTGCGGGACGTGATCCAGAACCACCTGCTCAACGTCCTGCTGCTGCTGGCGATGGAACCGCCGGCCGGCCGCACGGTCGATGACCTGATCGACGAAAAGGTGCAGGTGTTGAAGGCCGTGCGCACGCTCAGGCCCTCCGATGTGGTTCGTGGACAGTTCAAGGGATATCTCGACGAACCCGGCGTGCGGCCGGGCTCGACCGTCGAGACCTTCGCGGCGGTGCGCTTCCACGTCGATACCTGGCGCTGGAAGGACGTGCCGTTCCACATCCGCGCCGGCAAGAACCTCCCGGTCCATATGACGGAGGTCGTGGTGCGGCTGAAGCGGCCGCCCATCGATGTCTTCGACACGATCCGTCGCGAAGACGCCAACTATCTGCGGTTCCGCATCTCGCCGCAGGTCGCGGTCGCACTGGGTGCACGACGCAAGGCGGCCGGCGACGCCATGGTCGGCGAGCCTGTCGAACTTCTGGCGGTCGATGACGATACGGGCGACATGACACCCTATGAGCGCCTGATCGGCGATGCCATGAACGGCAATGCCCAGCTGTTCACGCGCCAGGATGCAAGCGAGATCGCCTGGCGCATCGTCGAGCGCGTTCTCGAAAACCCGTCGCCACTCCATGGTTACGATCCCGGTACGTGGGGTCCGCCGGAGGCCTCGAACGGTTTCGGTCCGCCCGGCGGCTGGTACGCTGCGCTTGCCCCTGACAGTGAGGAGGGCCGCCATGACGACGCGAGAGGATGACGCCGCACCGGCCGATCCGGTCGTTCTATCGATCGATGTCGGCGGCTCGCATGTAAAGATCATGACGAGCACGCATGTCGAGGAACGACGGGTGGAATCCGGTCCTGCGATGTCTGCGGCACAGATGGTCGACGCGGTCCGCGACCTTGCCAGGGGCTGGTCCTATGACGTCATCTCCATCGGCTATCCCGGTCCCGTCAGGGAAAACAAACCGTCGCGGGATCCCGCCCATCTCGCGAGCGGATGGGTCGGCTACGATTTTGCGGATCATTTCGGCAAGCCCGTCAAGGTCGTCAACGACGCCCTCATGCAGGCGATCGGCAGCTATGAGGGCGGGCGCATGCTCTTCCTCGGTCTCGGCACCGGGCTGGGTACCGCCATGATCCTCGACAATGTCTGCCATCCCGTGGAGGTGGGCCACCTTCCCTTCCGGAAGGGCGGGAGCTTCGAGGATTATGTCGGAGAGCCCGCCCTGGAGAAACGCGGAAAGAAGAAATGGCGCAAGGCCGTCGCCGCGGTGACGGAATGCCTGAATGCCGCCCTGCTGCCGGATTACATCGTCATCGGCGGCGGCAATGTCGCACATCTCTCCGACCTGCCTGGCAACAGCGTGCGCGGCGATAATACGCGTGCCTTCGCAGGTGGCTTCAGAATATGGAAGGATCCCCAGCTTCGCCTGTAAGGCGATGGCGCCACTGCTTGGGGGTGTGGCTTTTTCTGTTTTTATGACCGTTCATGCGGCTTTTCTTGTCAGCGTGCACCGAACGGATTATGGAAGCAGGAAAGCACCGCGGACATGACTGCCATGAACTCTTCCAAGCGCCACAGCGACATTCTTCGCCTTCTCCAGCAGGACGGCACGGTGACGATTGCCGAACTCGCCAGCAAGCTTGGCGTTTCGCTCGAAACCGTGCGCCGGGACATCAAGCCGCTGACGTCGAACGGCAGTGTCGTGAAGATGCATGGCGCCGTGGCATTGCCTTCCACCGTCGGCGAGGCGCCCTTCGAAAAGCGCATGCGTGAGAACAGCGAGGCGAAGAAAGCGATAGCAGCCGCCGTCGCCCTGACCATTCGCGATGGCGATTCCGTCATGTTGGATACGGGCACGACCACGAGCTATCTCGCCCGCGAGCTGCTCGGACACCGGCGGCTCACCGTGATCACGAACTCCTCGGATATCGCCCGCACGCTCTCGACGGTCAATGACAACCGAGTTTACATGGCCGGCGGCGAGCTGCGCAGCGACAATGGCGCGGCTTTCGGCGTTTCGGCGATCGATTTCGTCAGCAACTTTACCGTCAGCCACGCCGTCATCACCACGGGCGCGATCGATGCCTCGATCGGGATCATGGATTACGATCTGGAGGAGGCGGAGTTCGCGCGAACGGTGATTTCCCGCGGCAAGCGTGCGATCGTCGTTACCGACCACAGCAAATTCGGGCGGCAAGGGCTTGTCCGGGTCTGCGCGTTCAACGCGCTGACCGACCTCTTCACCGACAAGGCGCCACCGCGCGATATCGCCTCGGCGCTCAAGACCGCCGGCGTTAGCCTGACCCTGGCCGGTTAGGCGACAGGCTTCAGGCGGCGTTCCCAACCGAAACGAAGCCCTTTCCAAACCGTTCCCGCACCCGCCGCGAGAAGGCGGAAACGGTGGCACGGTTGGCGGACGCCGATGTCACGAGCACGAATTCGACATCCTCCAGAACCGGAAGATGCGGCTGTGCGATCTCGCGCAGACCAGCGGGCGCAAGGCTGCGGGGTTGCACGAGCACGCCCATGCCGGCACGGGCGGCGGCCGTCAAACCGCTCAGGCTGGGGCACGAGCAGACAATGCGCCATGCCGTACCGCTTCGCTCAAGCGCCTCCATCAGCAGCACGCGCGTCAGGCTCGGCGGCGGAAAAACGATCAGCGGCAGAACGGGTTTCGCCAGCACGGCCTCGGGATCGCTCGCCAGCCAGACCAGAGGCTCGCGCAGCACACTGTCGCCCCGCTTGTCGCCGATGCGGCGCTTGGCCATGACGAGATCGAGCTCGCCGCGATCCTGCATCTCGCCAAGCGTCCTGGAAAGCGCGACCGAAAGCTGGAGGTCGACGGAGGGATAGTCCGCGATGAAATCCTCAAGAAGGCCTGGCAACTGCGCGCTCACGAGGTCCTCGGAAACGCCGAGCCGGAACGTGCCGCGCGGCGTCTCCGTCTCGAATTGCGCAATGGCCTGGCGCTCGAGGGCCAGAAGCTGCCGGGCATGCGGCAACAGCGCTTCGCCATCCGGCGTCAGCCGCACCGAGTGCGTGTCGCGGTGGATGAGCCGTCGCCGCAGATCGCGCTCCAGACGCTGCACATGCTGGCTGACCGTCGACTGGCCGAGTTGAAGGCGTTCTGCGGCAAGCGTGAAGCTTCTGGCCTGGGCCACCGTCAGGAAACTGCGCAGCTGCACGAGATCAAGCATATCACGATCCTCGATAACTGTTATTCCTTGCATCTTGATTCAGGATATCCAAGATCGCGCGATAGTCGAGACCCGATCGATCTGGATGCTCCCGTGAAGAACCTTCTGCCTGATACGTTCACCCTGCTGCTTCTCGCAGCCGTTGGCCTGGCCTCTGTCCTGCCGATCTCCGGCGAACCGGCCGATTGGTTCGGCATCGCGACGATGCTTGCGATCGCGGGGCTGTTCTTCCTGCACGGCGCGCGTCTCTCCACCGATGTGGTGATCGCAGGCTTCCTGCACTGGCGGCTGCAGCTGTTCATCCTGGTCACCACCTTCGTGATCTTCCCGCTGCTGGGCCTCGGGCTTGGCCTACTTTCGCCCTGGCTCATTCCGCAGCCGCTCTATCTCGGCCTGCTGTTCCTCTGCGTTCTGCCTTCGACGGTGCAGTCGTCGATTGCATTCACCTCGATTGCGGGCGGAAACGTGCCGGCGGCGATCTGCGCCGCCTCGACCTCGAACATTCTCGGCATCTTCCTCACCCCGGTCCTGGTCGCCATGCTGTTCTCCGCCGGCGGCCATGTCGGTGTTTCCTTTGATATGGTGTGGAAGATCATGCTGCAGCTCTTCCTGCCCTTCGTGGCCGGCCAACTGCTGCAGCCGTTCATCGGCAACTGGGTGCGTGCCCGCAAGGCGCTGCTCACCCCTTTCGATCGCGGCTCCATCCTGATGGTGGTTTATCTCGCCTTTTCCGAAGCCGTGGCGCAGGGCGTCTGGCATCAGCTGGACGGAAAGGACCTGGCGCTACTCGTTCTGATCGACGTCCTCCTGCTGGCGACGGTGCTGCTGATCACCAGCCTGGGCGGCAAGCTTTTCGGCTTCAACCGCGAGGACCGGATTACCGCGCTGTTCTGCGGCTCCAAGAAGAGCCTGGCAAGCGGCGTGCCTATGGCGGGCGTCATCTTCGCCGGCCAGTCCGTCGGCGCGATCGTGCTGCCCCTGATGCTGTTCCACCAGATCCAGCTCATGGTCTGTGCCTGGCTGGCGCGGATCTACGCCCAGAGGAAGGCCGAGGCCGTACCGGAACCCGCCCCTGCATCGTGACGGCCGCACCGGCAGCCTTGGTTTCGGCTAGTTGAAAATCAGGGACGGGTGCCGCTCCTCGACGCAGACGGAAAACCCAGACGGCCCCACCTCGCGGAAGAACCGGCGTATGATTTCGATGAACAGCCGCACGAACAGCGGCTTGGCATTGCCATAGAGGTCCAGGACGATAACGGACGGCGGCGGAAGCTCGTCGAGGATCGGCCGCCGCACGATACCCTGCCCGTCAGATGTCGCCCGGCCGATGGGCCGCATGTTGAGGATCGACATGCCGAATCCGGATGCCACCGCGGAACGGACCGTCTCGTAGGAGCGCGTGTGAAAGCGCACGTCCGGTCGTTTCGCGAGGATATCGAACAAAGTCAGCAGGTAAGTGGCCGTCTGCGGCATGTCCAGAAGCACGAACGGGCGCGTCGCGATCTCCGACAACCAGACGGCGTCCCGGGCCGCCAGCGGGTCATCGACATGCAGGAGCGCATGCGCCGGTACCTTGCAGATCTTTGTCATCGTGCCGGTCGTGATCGAGCCGATATCGTAGAGAACGGCCAGATCGATCAGCCCTTCGCCGAGCCAGGTTTGCAGCTGCACCTGGTCGCCTTCCAGAAGGTCGATTTCGACATCTGCCACGTTGTGGATGTACATGCGCAGCATTTCCGGCATGAACAGCGCCCCGAACGGCTCGAAGCAACCGATGCGCAGCACCTTCGGCACGCGGTCGGCGAGGTCGCCGATCGCCCTGTCGAACTCCGTGGCAGCGGACAGCATGATGCGCGCGGCACTGATGAAGCGCTCGCCTGCGGGCGTCACCTGCACTCCGCGCGCCGGGCGCCGCTCGAAGATGCGCGCACCCATTTCCCCTTCGGCGAGCGTGATGGCCGCAAGAATGGATGATTGCGAGATATGCAGTGATTTCGATGCGGCCTGTACGCTGCCGAGGTTCGCCACTTCGCAGACATAGCGAAGCTGCCGGATTGTCAGGTTCATCGCACCGAACTCTCCACAAAATGTATGAAGTTATGCGAGAGAATACATTTTGTGCGTTGGAAGGAAAGGTCCATTCTGCCTGCAACAAACCACCTGCCGCAAAGATGCAGGGAACCAGGGGAACGACCGAATGCCTTTACAGAACCCGCTCGAAGGCGCGGCGGAGCTGTGCCGTCTGGACGCCGCCGCGCTGACGACTGCTTATCGCAACCGCACGCTTTCGCCGGTCGAGGTCGCCAAGGCCGCGATGGCGCGCGCCGAGGCGGTCAATCCGGAGCTCAACGCCTTCACCTTTATCGACCATGGGGGTGCGCTTGCGGCGGCCGGCGCTTCGGAGAAGCGCTGGGCGGAGGGTGCGCCTCTTTCGCAGGTCGATGGCATCCCGACCACGCTCAAGGACATCGTATGGGTTAACGGGTGGAGCGTACGCTACGGCAGTGCCACCACGCCTGCACGTCCTTACAGCGAGGACGCGCCATCCGTGGAACGGTTGCGCAAGGCGGGCGCGGTCTTCATTGCACAAACCACGACCCCGGAATTCGGCTGGAAAGCCGTCACCGACAGCGCGCTTTTCGGCGTGACCCGCAATCCATGGAACACGCAGAAAACCCCCGGTGGTTCATCCGGCGGCGCGGCCGTGGCCGCAGCGGTCGGCGCGGGCGTGTTCCATCTGGGAACCGATGGCGGTGGGTCGATCCGTGTTCCCGCATCCTTCACCGGGATCGTCGGTCACAAGCCGACATTCGGCCGGGTTCCGGCCCATCCGGCGAGCGCCTTCGGCACCGTTGCCCATATCGGGCCGATGACACGAAGCGCGAGCGATGCCGCAGCCATGCTGCAGGCGATGTCCGGCCGGGACATCCGGGATTGGGCGCAGGGTGCCGGCGTACTGGCAAGCCTCGACCGCCCCGCAGAAATCGATCTTGCTGGCAAACGCGTCGGATACTGGTCGACGCCGGCAAGCGGCACCGTCGATCCCGACATCGCCGCGGTCGTAGACGCCGCCGTCGCACGCCTGTCTTCCGCAGGCGCACACGTTGAACCGATCACGCTGCCGGCAGAAGGCCTTCTCGATCTCTTCCACCATCACTGGTTCACCGGGGCCGCCGCGCGTCTCTCCGCGATCCCCGAGGCCGAACGCGCGTCGATCGATCCGGGCTTTCTGGAAATCGCCCGCGCCGGTGCTGCCTACAGTTCGACTGCGCTCGTGCTCGCACAGGTCCGGCGTGGCGACTACGGCGCGGCGATGGATCGGCTGCTCGCCGAATACGATTTCGTCGTGTCGCCCGGCACGGCGCTGCCGGCCTTCGATGCAGGACTTGAGATACCTGC
The DNA here is from genome assembly GCF_023038235.1 of Shinella oryzae. Taxonomy (NCBI): domain Bacteria; kingdom Pseudomonadati; phylum Pseudomonadota; class Alphaproteobacteria; order Hyphomicrobiales; family Rhizobiaceae; genus Shinella; species Shinella oryzae. The sequence continues at coordinate 473,362 of NZ_CP081988.1, forward strand.
GGGAAGCGCCTTTGCACGATGGACGGAATGGGCGGGCTTCAGCTTCCCCATCAACCTCAGCCAGCAGCCTGCCTGCGTCATACCCTGCGGGTTCACGCCGGACGGCCTGCCGGTCGGTTTCCAAATCATCGGAGCGCGCGGCGCAGATGCCAGCGTTCTTTCCGCCGCTGCCGGCCTGGAGGTGATCTTCTCCAGATAAGCATCGATACGCGCATGACGAACACAACCAAATATAAAAGGGGTAACCGTTATGATGAATAGACGTGCAATGCTTCAGGGCGCCTTGGGAGCCGGCGCCGCCGGTGGAATGCTTCTCGCCGACATGAACAGGTCCGCCAAGGCGCAGGATACCTCGCCGATCGCGGTGGGCTCGGCGTTGCCGATGTCCGGCATCGCGGCGGCCGATGGCATCGAGTTCAAGAATGGCCTCGACCTCGCCGCCGAGGAGATCAATGCCGCCGGCGGCATTCTGGGGCGGCCTGTCGAGATCCACATTGAGGACACCAAGGAAATGGGGGCGGACCTCGTGTCCCAGTCCATGCAGCGGCTGATCGACCGCTTCAACACCCCGGTGCTCATCAATGGCTATAATCTCGGCACCAACATGATCGAGATGGACGTCGCGGCCGACAACGACGTCATCATGATGCACTACAACACGCTCATCTCGCACAATGAGAAGTTCAAGACCGATCCCGAACGGTATTATGGTTCGTTCCAGGGCGATCCGCCGGAATTCTGGTACGGGCCTGGCTGCCTGAACTTCCTGAAGTCGCTTTCGGACGCCGGCACGTGGAAAGCGCCGAACAAGAAGATCGCCATCATTCCCTCGGCAAACGAGTATTCGATCGTCATCGCCAACGCGATCCGCGATCAGGCCAAGGATTACGGTTTCGAGGTGAGCCTGTTCGAGACCGTGCCGTTCCCGACGAACCAGTGGGGCCCGACACTGGCAAAGCTGCGTCAGGACCCGCCGGCTGCCATTATCGTCACGCACTTCCTGCCTCAGGACCTTGCCCAGTTCATGGTGCAGTTCCTCACGCAGCCAACCAACAGCCTCGTCTACATGCAGTACGGCCCCTCCCTTCCCGCTTTCCGCGAGATCGGCGGCGAGACGATCAACGGCGTCATCTATTCGACGGTCGTCGGCTGCCTGCCGGATGACTTCTCGAAACCGTTCCGCGAGTCCTATCGCGCGAAATTCGGCCCCAACTCCGCCTACATCACGGGGTCGCAGACCTATGACGGGCTGTGGATGTGGGCGATAGCCGCTGCCATCGCCGGGGGGCCGGGCGAGCCCTTCAACAAGGAGCAGGTGAGCAAGGTCGCCGCCGTCATGCGACGCAACGTCTATCGCGGCGTCAACGGAACCTACCGGGCCGATCCCGCCGGCCAGTCCGCCTATTGCTACCCGACACAGACCGCCGATCCTTCGCTGGGCATGCCGCACCAGTTCCTGCAGCATCAGGACTACAAGACCGATCCGAAGCTCATCGCACCGGCGCTCTACGCCACCGACACGTTCCTCCTGCCGCCCTGGATCAAATAGGTCCCGGCAGCGCAGCCCTGAACGGGGTATCGGCCGCCGGAGCGGCCGGTACCGATGGCAAAAGGAGCGGAATGATGGAAAGCAGCGGGACAATCTTGCTGGAATGCGAAAACGTCGTGAAGCGCTACGGCTCGCTTGCGGCGGTCGATGGCATGTCGCTCACCGTGAACCGCGGCGAGATCGTCGGCATCGGCGGCCCGAACGGTGCGGGCAAGACGACCTTCTTCGATGTGGTGACGGGCGTGACCCCCGCCACCGAGGGCCGGATGGTTTTCGACGGCCACGACATTTCAAAGCTTGGCGCCGACAGCATTTGCCAGCATGGCATCGCGCGCACATTCCAGCTCAACGCCGCCTTTGAAAGCCTGACGGTGCGCGAAAACATCGACGTCGCCGCCTATTTCGGCAGGAGCCGAAGGGCGATCCCGGGCCTGAAGCTCGGCCAGGATGTGCGCCAACAGACGCAAGAGGCATTGGCTTTCGTCGGTCTTGCCGACAAGGCGGATGCCACGGTGGGGCAGCTTCCCGTGCTCGACCGCAAGCTGCTGATGATTGCCGGCGCGATCGCGACACGGCCCAAACTGCTTTTCCTAGACGAGCCCGTCGGCGGGCTCAATTCCAGCGAGATCGATCACATCATCGGTCTGGTCGAACGGCTGAAAGCGAACGGTATGACCGTCGTTCTGATCGAACATGTCATGCGTTTCCTGCTGGCGCTCTCCAGCCGCGTCATCATCATGCATCACGGCAAGAAAATCTTCGAAGGCCCGCCGCAGGCGGTGGCGGAAGACCCCGTGGTCGTGGACTCTTATCTTGGAGAAGGCACCCGCAAGCGGCTCGCGACATATTTTGCCGAAGGCGAGGTACAGCCGTGAGCGCATCCACCCAACCGCCTGTCCTCAGTCTTTCCAACGTGGTTTCGGGCTACAAGGGACTGCAAGTCCTCAAGGGCATATCCTTCGACATTGCCGCCGGCGACTTCGTGACCGTCGTCGGCCCCAACGGCCATGGCAAGTCGACCCTGCTTAAGACCATTTCCGGCCTCGTGCCGCTGACGTCGGGCGCGATCCGCATCAACGGCGAACCGGCCCCGGGAAAGCCGCATGCCGTCGCCGGGCTGGGTGTTGCCCACGTTCCGCAGGGCGACATGCTGTTTCCGGAAATGAACGTGCTGGAAAACCTGCTGATGGGCGCTTACCTCGCGCCCTCGAAAGCCGAGATCGACCGGCGGCTGGACGAAGTCTACACGCTCCTTCCCAAGCTTTCGGATCGCCGCGACCAGGTGGCCTCGTCTCTTTCGGGAGGCGAGCGACGGATGGTCGGCATCGGTCGCGGGCTCATGATGGGCGGGCAGATCCTGCTGATCGACGAGCCGTCGCTGGGGCTCGCACCGCTGATCATCGAGCAGATCTACGGCGTCATAACGGAGCTCTCCAGAAGCGGCAGGACCATATTGCTCGTCGAGGAAAATCCGGCTCGTGTCGCCGACCTCGCCGACCATCTTCATCTGCTGGATGACGGCATCATCGTGTGGTCGGGCCCGCCGGCGGAACTCCTTGCCCGCGATGAACTCCTCGCAACCTATCTCGGAGGCTGACGATCATGCTCGACATCCTGACCGCCATCCTCATCGCCGGCCTGACGACAGGCGCGCTCTACGCACTCGCGACCGTCGGCCTCTCCCTGGTCTGGGGTTCCATGGGCATGCTCAACATGGCGCATGCCGCCATGTTGACGCTCGGCGGCTACTCGGCCTTTACGCTCTGCACCGTGCTCGGCCTTCCCGTCATCGTCGGCTTTGCCGGCGCGATTCTGGTCGGCGCCGTCGCGGGCGGACTGCTCTACGTGCTGATCGTGCGCAACCTGCTCAAAACCGACAAGGCGACATTCGAATCCAACGTGATGATCGCGACCGTCGGCATCGGCATCGCGCTCGAAAACGCCATTCTGCTGACCTATGGCGGCCAGCCTTTGAAGCAGCCGATCTCCGCAACCGGATCGTTCATCCTCGGACCGGTCAGCCTGCCCTATCAGAACATGCTCATCGTGCTGGTGGTCATCGCGCTCATGGCCGTCATCGCACTGCTTCTCGGCAGGACACGCATGGGTCGCGCGATCCGCGCGACGGCGCAGAACCGCGAGGCGGCCCAGCTGATGGGCGTGGCGGTCAACTCGGTCTATTTTCAGGTTCTCGTCCTGTCGGGCGCCATCGCCGGCATCTGCGGCGTCATGGTCAGTTCCATGACCCAGCTTTCGCCGCCGCTCGGCAACGACCCCATGCTGAAGGCCTTCATCATGTGCGTGGTCGCAGGCCTCGGCAACCTTCCGGGCGCGGTGGCGGCCGCTTTCGGCCTCGCCCTGCTGGAAGCCTTCGTCCAGTACGTCGCGGGCGCGCGCTGGGGTTTCCCAACCCTGCTCTTCGTGGTCATCGCTGTCCTGATATGGCGGCCCGCCGGCCTTTTCGGCCGTGTCCAAATCCGTCGCATGTGAGGTGGCGCCATGAACAAGACTTCAAGCTCCAAGGGCATGTCCGGCAACGCCCGGATCGACCTCTTCGTCAGCCTGCTGCTGATCGCAGCCGCGATCGCGCTCCCCTTCATGATCGACAGCCGCTACGTGCTCGGGCAGATCGTGCTGGCACTGTTCTACGCCACCATCGCCTCGCAGTGGAACCTGCTGTTCGGCTTTGCCGGCGTCTTCTCCCTTGCCCAGATGGCGATGTTCGCCTTCGGCGGCTATGCGACCGCGATGATCTGCTTCTACTTCGGCTGGAATGTCTGGGCGGCCTTGCTCCCGGGCGCCCTTTCCGCCGTCGTCTTCTCGCTGGTCGTCGGCCTCGCCTGCCTCCGCCTCACCGGCGTTTACGTGGCGCTGCTCACGCTTGCCATTGCGCAGACCATGTATCTGCTGATCGTGACGGACACCGAATGCTTCATCATGGTCGGCTCGATCTGCCGGCAGTTTACCGGCGGCGCGGTGGGCTTCGCCCGCTTCGGCGATCTTGGCACGCGCGCCCTCCTCAAGGGCCAATGGCTCGTCGGCAACTATGCCATCATCGCAACGCTCTTCGCCGTCACGATGGTCGTCACCTACATCATCGTCAAAAGCCCGATCGGCCTTGCGTTTCGCGCCCTCAAGGACAATCCCGGCTATGCGGTGGCCCGCGGCGTCAACCAGTTCCAGGCGCAGCTTCTGGTGTTCGGCATCTCGGCCTTCTTCACTGGCCTTGCCGGCGGTTTCTACGCCGCGCATTTCCAGGCCATCGGCCCGGGCATCCTGTCGATGTCGCAGCTGATGTTCATCATCGCCATCACGGTGGTCGGCGGCGTCGGAACCTTCTGGGGGCCGCTCGTGGGCACCATCGTGCTGGTGGCGGCTGACGAACTGATGCGTGAAGCCGGCGAGTTTCGCACGCTCGGGCTTGGCCTCATCATCGCGCTGTCGATCCTGCTTATGCCGAAGGGCCTCGTCGGGCGGCTCGGCGATCTCTTGTCCTGGCTGCGCCACCGCAACCGCGCCGCCGCATCTGCCATCACGTTTCAGGAAAAGCCGGCAACCACCGGGAAGTGAGGAGTTTTCATGTACGACACGATCATCATCGGCGCCGGTTCCGCCGGCTGCGTGCTTGCAAACCGGCTGAGCGCCGATCCGAACCGCAAGGTCCTGGTGCTGGAGGCCGGCCGGGCGGCCCCGCTGGCCTCGGATATTCCATCCGACTGGGTCACCATGTTCAACACGGGTGCCGACTGGGGCTATTACACCGAGCCTCAGGCGGGCTGCCGCGGTCGCCGCATCTTCTGGCCGCGCGGCAAGATGGTCGGCGGCTCCGGTGCGCTCAACGCGATGATCTATATCAGGGGGCTGCCGTCCGACTACGATGCATGGGAAGCGATGGGTTGCAGCGGCTGGGGCTGGAAGGATGTGTTCCCGGTGTTCCTCTTTTCGGAAGCCAATGCCGACATCAAGGACAGCCGCTATCACGGCAACGACGGCCTCCTGCATATCGGCAATGTACCCTATGTCGACAAATATGAGCGGATGTGGATCGAGGCCGCCGAGGCGGCGGGTTACCCCTACAATCCCGATTACAACGGCGAGAGCCAGGAAGGGGTCGGCCTCTTCCAGTTCACCATCAAGAATGGTGAGCGCTGGGGAACCGGCAAGGCCTATCTGCGGCCGGCCCTCGAACGCCCCAACCTCACCGTGGAAACCGGCGTTCTCGTCACGAAGCTCATCGTCGAGAATGGTCGCGCCAAGGGCGTCAGCTATCTCATCGACGGCGTTGCGCACACGGCCTATGCCGAAAGCGAAGTGGTGCTCTCGGCGGGTGCGATCGCGTCCTGCCAGCTGCTGATGCTGTCGGGCATCGGTCCGGCGGACGAACTCAAGGCGGTCGGCGTCGATCCCATCCATGACCTTCCCGGCGTCGGCAAGGATTTGCAAGACCACCTCAACATTCCCATCACCTTCTACACCAAGGAACCGCTCGGCATCGGTGCGTGGACCGACGAGGTGATCGCAGACAGCTTCGAGGAATGGCGCGACTACCGTACCGGCATCCGCTCATCTCCCTGGGTTGCGTCCGGCGGACATGTGTGCAGCCGACCCGGCGTCGAGCCCGACCTGCAGCTCTACGGCGCGATGAGCCCGCACCGCGATTATGCCCGCTTCCTGGGCGGCCAATCCGGTATCACCGCGCATTCCACGCTTCAGCGCCCGAACAGCCGGGGCGAGATCAGGCTCCGCTCGGCCAATCCGATCGAATACCCATCGATCGACCCCAAATATTTCGTGAGCGATCCGGATGGGCTCGACCTCGCCACCATGGTGGAAGGTGTGAAGATCAACCGCCGCATCATGGAACAGTCGCCGATCCGCGATCTCGTCGATTACGAAGTCAGCCCCAGCGCCGAGTGCAGGACGGACGCCGAAATCGCCAACTACGTCCGCGGCCACATGACGACGCTCTATCACCCGTCTTCATCCTGCCGCATGGGGACCGACGCGATGGCCGTCACCGATCCCGCGACCCTGAAGGTGCACGGTCTCGAAGGCCTGCGCGTCGCAGATGCATCGGTCATCCCGAAGATGGTTTCGGGCAACCTCAATGCGCCGACGATCATGGTCGCCGAGCGTGCCGCCCAAATGATCCTCGCCGGTTAAGGAGACGCATCCATGAACATCGCCCCATCCACAGGCAGCTGGCACGACAGGGCCGCGAAACTCTCTTTCGAAGGAAGGCTCTTCATCGACGGCGACTACCGCGAGGCGGTTTCCGGAGCGAAATTCGAGACGGTCAATCCGGCGGATGACAGCATCATCGCGGCGGTGTCGCGCGGCGACGGCGCCGATATCGACCTCGCCGTCGCTTCCGCGCGCAAGGCTTTCAAGTCGGGCGTCTGGTCGCGCATGGCGCCGCGTGCCCGCATGGCCGTCATGCTGCGGTTCGCCGACCTTGTCGAACAGCACGCGGGCGAATTCGCTGTTCTCGACACCCTCGACATGGGCAAGCCCATCCAGGAGATGCTGGCCGTCGATATCCCGCTGGCATTGACCTGCCTGCGCTTCACGGCCGAATGCATCGACAAGATCGAAGGCAGCGTCGGCGCGACGGCAAGCGACGTGCTGTCCTATGTCATCCGCCAGCCGCTCGGCGTCGTCGGCTGCATCGTTCCGTGGAATTATCCCCTGCTGATGACGGTGTGGAAAATCGCCCCCGCCCTCTCGGCCGGCAATTCCGTCGTGCTGAAGCCGGCCGAACAATCCCCGCTCTCGGCGCTGCTGCTTGCGCGGCTCTTCATGGAGGCCGGCGGGCCCGCGGGCGTGTTGAACGTCGTCAACGGCTTCGGCGCAGAGGCCGGCAAGGCGCTGGCCTTGCACGACGGCGTCGACAAGATCGCCTTTACCGGCTCGGCAGAGGTCGGCAAGCTGATGCTGATCTATGCCGGCCAATCCAACATGAAGAAGGTCGCGACGGAGTGCGGGGGCAAATCTCCGCATATCGTCCTGGCGGATGCGGAAAACCTCGAAAAGGCGGCCTGGTGGGCGGCCATGGGCATCTTCGGCAACCAGGGCGAAGTGTGTTGCGCCGGCTCGCGCATCATCGTGGAAAAGTCCGTTGTCCCCGACTTCATCGATGCACTGTCGGCGCAGGCGAAATCCGGCTACGTGCCCGGCGACCCGCTGGACGAGACCACCACGATGGGCCCGCTCGTTACCCGGGAACAGCAGCAGCGCGTGCTGAACTATATCGACATCGGTCGCCGGGGCGGCGCGGACTGCATCCTCGGCGGCGGCGTGCCCGACGGTCTGGAGCACGGCGCCTATGTCGCGCCCACCATCTTCACCGGCGTCAACAATAGCATGACGATCGCGCGCGAAGAGATATTCGGACCGGTCGCCAGCATCATTCCGGTGTCCGGTTACGAGGAGGCGGTCGCCATCGCCAATGACAGCCCGTTCGGGCTCGCCGCCGGCATCTGGACGAGCGACCTGGGCAAGGCGCATCGTTTCGCACGCGATGTCGAGGCCGGCATGGTTTACGTGAACAGCTACATGAATGGCGACATGCAATTGCCGTTCGGGGGCTGGAAGGAAAGCGGCAACGGCCGCGACAAATGCATGGATGCGATCCTCTCCTACACGCAAAGCAAGGGCGTGTGGGTCACGGTCGGCGAATGACGAGGGCAGAGATGACGAAGACCGGATGGAATTTTCATGAACTCTACCTCTGGCACGATACCGGCGCGGCCGCGCAGTTCTTTCCGGCCAGCCTGACCGTCGAACCCGGCGAGCATGCGGAAAACGCCGAAACGAAGCGGCGCTTCCGCAATCTCATGGAGGTCTCCGGGCTCACCGAGCAGCTTACGAGCGTCAAGTCGGTTCCGGTAGACGAGGATGACCTCGCGCTGTTCCATACCCGCGACTACATCCGGCGCATCAAGGCGCTCAGCGACGATCGCGGCGGCGATGCGAGTTACCTCACGCCGTTCGGGCGTGGCAGCTACGAGATCGCCTGCCTTGCGGCCGGCGGCACGTTTGCCCTCATGGACAAGGTGCTTTCCGGCGAGCTCGACAATGGCTACGCGCTGGTCCGTCCGCCGGGCCACCACGCGGAAAGCGATAAGGGCATGGGCTTCTGCCTGTTCGGCAATGTCCCGGTGGCCATCCTGAAGAACCGCAAGAAGCATGGTTTCGAGCGTGTGGCGACGGTGGATTGGGACGTCCACCACGGGAACGGCACCCAGGCCGCATTCTGGACCGATCCCGCCGTGCTGACGATCTCGCTTCACCAGGAGCGGCTCTATCCGCATGACAGCGGCGACCGCGAGGAACGCGGCGCCGGTGCGGGTCTCGGCTACAACCTCAACATTCCGCTTCCGGCCGGCAGCGGGCACGGCGCCTATATCGCGGCCTTCGAACAGGTCGTGCTTCCGGCGCTACGGGCCTACAAGCCCGACCTCATCGTCGTTCCCTCGGGTTTCGACGGTTCGGGCGCCGATCCGCTCGGCCGCATGATGCTGCACAGCGATACCTATCGCGAGATGACCCGAATGCTGATGGAAGCCGCCGCTGACCTATGCGGCGGGCGTCTCGTGATGTCGCACGAAGGCGGCTATTCCGCTGCCTATGTGCCCTATTGCGGCCTCGCCGTGCTGGAGCAGCTTTCGGGCATCAAGACCCATATCGACGATCCCTTCCTGCCCGTGTTTCGAAATTACGCGGGCCAGGAGCTCCGCCCTTGGCAACAGGAGGCGATCTCGGCCGCCGCCGAACTTCTGGCCGGCATTCGCCCATAGCCGCCTCATCGAGAAGGAGGACGCGCTCGGCCGGCACCAGACCGGCCATAACAGCGGCGTCATCCATGCAGGCGTCTCCATCCGCCGGGCAGTCTCAAGTCAGCCTGGCGCCGCGCCGATACGCCACTGGTAGGGCGGCGGCGTGCCGTTGACGGCGAAATCGCCGATGATCCGGTGTTTGTAGATGCGCGGATTGTGCGAGGCGAGCGTGCGGGCGTTGCGCCAGTGACGGTCGAGGCCGGCGGGCTTCTTGGTGGCGGAGGCGCCGAGCGCATCGAAGAGCAGCGTCGAGGCTTCGAGGATCAGATCGGAAACGACCGTCTGGGCCTGTGCCGCTTCGAGTTCGGCGATCGCATTGGCTTTCTCCTCGGCAGCCTCGTCGTCCGCGAAATGTGCGTCGAAGGCCCGCTGAAGGCTCGCTGCGGCCTGGAGCGTGATCGCCGACGCCGCATAGGCAGCGGCACGGATGCGCCCGACAACCTGCAGGACCTGCGGGTCCTCGCTGGAACGCGCCGCGGCGGCGTGTGTGTAGGTCCGCCGCCGCTCGGCCACGGCCTTGGCGACATCGGCCGTAATCGCGCGGCCGATGCCGGCAAGCGTTGCGAGATGAACGAGCTGGTAGAAGGCAGCCGAGTATCGGAAACGCGCCTCGTCGACGACGATGTCCTCCGGCGTCACCACGACATCGCGGAAGGTGGTGGTGCCGCTTGCCGTCAGCACCTGGCCGAAGCCGTCCCAGTCATCGACGACATCGACGCCTTCGGCGTGACGGCGCACGGCCACGGAGATGCCCTCGCCCTCGGCGTTGGAGGCTCCGACATCGATCCAGTCGGCGAAGAGGGAACCGGTCGTGTAGTACTTCGCACCGTTCAGGACGAGCCTGCCGTCCTTCTCGGCGACATGGGTGGCGAAGCGGTCGAGTGCGGCACTCGCACCGATCTCGCTCCAGGCGTTGCCCGTGATCTCGCCGCCGCCGATACGCCCCAGCCAGAGCGCGCGGCGCGCGGCATCCCGGGTGTTCAGGATATCTTCCGTAAAGCCGAAGTGCCCGCGCAGCGCCTGCGTGATATTGGAATCCGCCGCCGAAAGCTCGATCAGCAGGTTGAAGAACTGCGGCAGGCTCGCGCCTTTGCCGCCCGCTTCCACCGGAAGCCGCACGGCACCGAAACCCGCCTCCTTCAAGTCGCGGATCGCCTCATGCGGCAGGTCGCGCCCCAGGTCCCGCGCAATCGCGTTTTCAGCGATCCGCGTAAAGATTGGCCGGAACGGCGCGGCAATGGTCTCGTAATCCTCTCCGGGGCCAGCGCCCCAGGCATTCTCGATCTGCGTCATCTATCCTGCTCGTTGCTATCGTGCCGACCATCGCCGGTCACGCTTGGAGTTGCCGCGAGGGTAGCTGCGCCAGATATGGAATAAAGAAATTCCATATCTTTTATGTACTATTCGGCAAAATGCTGTTCCGCCTTTGGCTGAAAAAAGCGCAACCGGAAAACGGACGACAACGGCTTATGCCGTTCGTTCGGGGAAATGACGATACGAACCGGGCACGCTTTGCCTGTCCAGAAGGCGCGGCAAGCTGCGTATCAAGCTGTCCCGATCCCGTCTAAGCCGGGCGGCCTTCAATAGGTGACAATATCAAACACGGCAACTGACTTGGCCTTTCGCCCTGCGGCGCGCTGGTAGCAATTTTCGTGTCTTTGCCGAAATTTGGAACATCCATTTCTTAAATACAGTAATTTTATAGATAATATGAAAATTACTTTCACTGCCCGGCAGAGTCTCGCTGTGGTGGAAGCTCTTTTTTCGAGAATGGGGACATTTCCATATGAGTACACAGACCACCTTCCGGCGGGCCGTACAGTCCGTCGCCGCCGCTGCCTTCCTCGCCACGACCATGCTATCGGGCCTGGCTCACGCCGGCCCGACGCTCGACAAGATCAACCAGCGCGGCACCATCAAGGTCGGCGTCGGCACCACACCGGGCTTCTTCACGCCCGACAGCAACGGCAAGTGGCAGGGCTTCTTCATCGATTACGGCCGCGCCCTGTCGATCGCGGTCTTCGGCACCCCCGATAAGGTGGAGTTCACGTCGTCCTCGCCGCAGCAGTGTCTTCCCGCCCTTCAGAGCGGTGAATTCGACATCCTGCTCTCGGGCGTCACGGTCACCGCCACCCGCGCCTTCAAGCTCGGCTTCCATTTCGGCCCGACGGTCTTCTATGACGGTCAGGGCATCCTGGTCCGCAAGGACCTCGGCGTAACGAAGGCCGTGGATCTCGACGGCGCGACGATCGGGGCGCAGAGCGGTACGACGGGCGAACTGAACGTGGCCGACTTCTTCCGCAAGACGGGCAAGACCTTCACGCCCGTGACCATAGAGGATACCGGACAGTTCATCGACGCACTGGAATCCGGCCGCGTCGACGCGATCACGCAGGACTCCTCCGATCTCGTCGGCAAGCGCACCCAGCTGAAGAAGCCGGATGACTATGTCCTCCTGCCGGAACGCCTTTCGAAGGAGCCGCTCGCACCGGCTATCGCCGGTGGCGACGATCGCTGGCTCGAACTTGTGAACTGGACCGTGAATGCGACCATCCAGGCCGAAGAATGGGGCATCACATCGGCAAATGTGGACGAGTTCCTCAAATCGGAAGACCCGGCAATCCAGCGCTTCCTCGGCGTCGACCCGTCCTTTGCCAACGATATCGGGCTCGATCCGAAATGGGCTTACAACATCATCAAGACGGTCGGAAACTACGGTGAGATCTTCGACCGCAACCTGAAGCCGCTCGGCTGGGAGCGCGGTTACAACAGTCTGTGGACCGACGGCGGCCTGCTCTATTCCCCGCCCTTCCGCTAAGCCGTGATGATGACGAACGACCACCCGTCTGGAATTGCGTAAAGGCGAGGACATGGAGCATTTTCGCGATTCCGGGCGAAACGCGCCGGTTTCAGGTCGACGCGTTTTCCACATCGTCCTGTCGGGCCCGCCGCGGCCCGGCCTGGCCGCGAAAATCCAGGCATGGTGGGGCGGCTGGCCATGGGGCCAGCTCGCCCTTCTGGCCGTGTGTGCAGCATTGGGCGCGCTGTTCATCGGCAATGTTCTGGAGAACATGGCGCGCATCGGCATCCTGCCGGGTTTTGCCTTTCTTTCGAGTTCCGCCAACTTTGAAATCGGCGAAAGCCCGATCGCCTTCCGCGCGGGGGATACCTATCTGCGCGCGCTCGTTGCGGGCCTTCTCAATACGCTGAAGGTTTCCCTGCTCGGCTGCCTTCTCGCGACGATCCTCGGTGTCGCGGTGGGCGTGGCGGGGCTCTCGCGCAATTTGCTGCTCTCCCGCCTCGTGCGCTGGTTCATCGAGATCACCCGCAACACGCCGCTCCTGCTGCAGCTGTTCTTCTGGATGGCGCTTGCGAAGGCGTTACCGGCGCCACGCCAGGCATCGGGCGTGTTCGATGCGGTCTTCCTCACCAACAGGGGTGTCTACATACCCTCGCTCTACTTTGTGGGCGGTCCCTTCGGCATCGTCGCAGCACTCGGAATTGCCGCAATTGCAACTCTGGTCCTCATCGTCCTCCTGCGGGCCACCGGCCGGCTGACGCGTCGTTCCGGCATGGTCGCCACCGGGCTCGCCGTTGCCGCCCCCTTCGCTTTCCTTCTTCTCACCGGTGCACGGCCGGCGGCGGAACTGCCGGCGCTGTCAGGCTTCAACATCAGAGGCGGCCTCAACCTCTCCCCGGAATTCGCCGCACTGTTGACCGGCCTCGTGGTGAAGTTCGCGGCGCTGATCGCGGAGATCGTCCGCGCAGGCATACAATCGGTCGGCAAGGGTCAGTGGGAGGCGGCGCGGGCGCTCGGGCTGCACGACGGCCATATCATTCGCCTCGTCGTGATGCCGCAGGCGCTGCGCGTGATAACGCCGCTGACGACATCGAGCTATCTGGACCTCACCAAGGATTCGAGCCTGGCCGTTGCCATCGGCTTTCCCGACCTGGTCAGTATCGTCAACACGACCGCCAACACGACCGGCCAGTCGATGGAGGCGCTGATCATTCTCATCGGCGCGTTCCTAACTATCAATCTCGCGCTTTCGGCCCTGATGAACATCTACAACAACCGTGTCGCGCTCAAGGGAAGCAGACGATGACCACACGCCTTGCCCGTGCGCTGCCTGGCCTGCGCGCCGGCCTCTTCGGAACGCGCGCCAATACACTCGTCACGCTGGCGACACTTCTTCTGCTGTGGCAGACCGTTCCACCGCTTTTGCGCTGGGCGGTGCTCGACGCCACCTTTACCGGTGACGCGAATGCGTGCACGCGGGCGGGCGCCTGCTGGGCCTTCGTGACGGCGAAGCTCCGCTTCATCCTCTTCGCCTTCTATCCGCCGGACCTGCAATGGCGGCCACTCCTGGTGATCGTGTTGCTGTGCGCGATCCTTGCGGCAAGCGCCCTTCCGCGCTTCTGGGGACGTGGGCTCATCCTTGCCTGGCCACTGACGATCGTTGCCTGCTGGCTGCTCATGCAAGGCGCCTTCACGGCAACGCCCATTCCTTCCAACCAATGGGGCGGCCTGCCGGTAACGCTGTTCGTCTGGGCCTTGTGTTTTGCCGCCGCGACGCCCATTGCCGTGCTGCTGGCGCTTGCCCGCCGCTCGAACCTCGGAGGGCTGCGCACCTTCGCCGTCCTCTATATCGAACTCATGCGCGGCACGCCGATGGTCGCCATTCTCTATGTCGCCATGCTGATCCTGCCGATGGCGCTGCCGGATGGCCTTTCCATCGACAAGATGCTGCGCGCGATCATCATGGTGACGCTGTTCTGGGCCGCCTACATTGCCGAGGTCATCCGCGCCGGGCTTCAGGCCGTGCCGAACGGCCAGGCGGAAGCAGCGACGGCGCTCGGGCTCGGATACTGGCGCATCCAGGGCCTCGTCATCCTGCCGCAGGCCTTTCGCATCGTTATCCCCGGCATCGTGAACCTCGCCATCGGCTTCCTGCTGGCGACCTCGTTGCTCGCCGTCATCGGGATATTCGACCTCCTGAACGCCGCCCGCGCCTCCGCTGCCGATCCGCAATGGCTCGGCTTCTACAACGAGGCATATATCGTCGTGGCCGTCATCTACTTCGTGATCTGCTTCGGCGCCTCGCGCTACAGTCAGTGGCTCGAGCGCCGGCTGGGAAATAACGGGGCGGCGCCCGCATAGGCGCCACCCCGCCGCCCACAAACTTGCCGAACCGTTGGCACTCAGGCCCCGGACCCCAGATAGATGTGATGCAGGTCGTCGCGCTGGGCGAGGTCTTCCGCCTTGCCTTCCAGCGCCACGCGGCCGCTTTCGAGAAAATAGGCGCGGGAGGCATGGGCAAGGGAAAGGGCCGCGTTCTGCTCGGCAAGCAGGAAGGCCACCCCCTTCTCGCGGTTGAGCCGGACGATGATCCTGAAGATCTCCTGGACGATGGTCGGCGCCAGCCCCATCGAGGGCTCGTCCAGCAGGACGAGGCGCGGCTGCGTCAAGAGTGCGCGACCGATCGCTAGCATCTGCTGCTCGCCGCCGGAGGTGAGCCCTGCCAGGGTTCGCCTCTTGTCCTTGAGGCGGGGGAACCAGGCATAGATGTCGTCCAGCTGGCGCACGAGTTCGCCCCGCGCCGGCTTGTGAAGAAACGCGCCCGACAGCAGGTTTTCCTCGACCGTCAGATGCGAGAATACCCGCCGGCCTTCGAGCACATGCACGATGCCGCGTTTCGTCAGGCGGTTTGCCGCCGTCCCCAGGATGTCCTGACCGTCAAAACGCACATGTCCTTGCCGCACCGTCGCCCTGTCGGCAGCCGCCAGCCCGGATATCGCCTTGAGCACCGTGCTCTTGCCCGCACCATTGGCGCCGAGCAGCGCGACGATCTCGCCCTGGCCGACGGTCAGCGAAACATCCGCGACCGCCAGGATGGCGCCGCCATAGACGACCTCTATGCCCGACACGTCGAGAAGACGACGATCGGCGGCGACAGGCAGTTCAGGCTGAAGGGTCATTTTTCTCTCCTTGTGGGACCGGGGCGGCTCCCGCCCCGGTCCTGATGGATCAGTTGGTGCCGACGTCGCGCGGCGTGATGCCGTGCTCCTTGGCATAGGCGGCGGACTTGGCGTCGATCAGCGGGCGCAATGCCTCGCGGTCGGCCTGAACCCAGTCGCTGACAAGGTTCCAGTTCTCGCCGGTCCACTGCTGGACACGCACGGCGCCGCCACCCTCGTGGTCGGCAGGCGTCAGCTGGAGGTTCTGGACGAGACCGAGGAAACCGGCCTTATCGAGTGCGGCATCGTCAAGCTTGAGGTGTTCCAACGCGCACTGACCTTCCTCACCCGTGATCGGCCTGTTGCCGAATTTCGCCTGCGCCTGCCGGACGATTTCGACCGATATGAGCGCATCGACGAGGCCGGAATTGTAGTAGACGCTGCCGAACGCCTTGGTGTCGCGCAGATCCGACTTGCCGGTATCGATGATGTGCTGCTTGAGGCGCTTGTGGATCTCGAAATCGGCGCCGGCCGGATAGGGTGTCAGCGCGAGATAGCCCTTTGCGGCGTTGCCGGCGGGAATGACGTCCTCTTCCGAAGATGCCCAGACATCACCGATGATGCGGTCGGCCGGGAAGCCGAAGCGCTGCGCCGTCTTGATGGCGACCGGCGTGGAAACGCCCCAGGTGCGCAGGAAAACCCAGTCCGGCTTCTGCTCGCGGACCTGGCGCCACTGCGAGGACTGCTCGCTGCCCGGATCCGGCACCGGAATCTGGATGTTCTCGAAACCGTACTTCTCGGCAAGCAGCGCCAGCGGATCGAGCGTTTCTCGGCCATAGGCGCTATCATGGTAGACGGTGGCGATCTTCTTGCCCTTGAGCTTGTCAAAGCCGCCTTCCTTCTCGGCGATGTAGTTCACGACGGCCGAGGCCTCGCTGTAGAACGTCACCATGACCGGGAAGATGTAGGGAAAGACGCGCCCGTCGGTCGCTTCGGTGCGGCCATAGGCCAGCGTCACCAGCGGAATCTTGTCCTGCGCCGCACGGTCGGACAACGCATAGGCGGCCGGTGCGCCGTTGGGGAAATAGGCAGAGACCGGCGCGCCGTTCAGGCCGCGCTTGAAGCGTTCGTAGCATTCGATGCCCTTTTCGGCCGTCCATTCCGTCTCGCATTCCTGCCAGACGATCGGCACGCCGTTGATGCCGCCCTCCACTTCATTGATGTAGCGGTAGTAGTCGATGCGACCCGCCCAGATCGACGCGCCGGAGGCCGCATAGGGACCGACGCGATAGCTGGCGATCGGGAAGAACTGCTTGTCGCTGTCCGGTCCCGACGTCGTGTCGATTGCCTGTGCGGAGCCCGCAAGCACCAGCACGGAAGCGGCTGCGACGATCGCGCCGCGCAAGAAAGTCTTGAACATACCCATCTCCTGTTGGGGGTCGAGACGTGGCACCCGCCACGCCCCGCCATGGAATCAATTGGTTTCGGTTTCCGGCGTGCGCGGCGTGATGCCGTTTTCCTTGGCGTAGGCCGCGGCGCCCTCCTTGATCAGCGGATTGAGAAGCTCGTGGTCGGCCTTGATCCAGTCGGTCTGGAGCACCCACTTCTCGCCGTCCCAGCTCTGGATGCGGGCCGCCCCGCCGCCCTCGTGATCGGTGGGCGTGATCCTGATCTGCTGAAGCAGGCCCTTGAAGCCGATTTCCTCGAGGCGCTTGTCATCGATGGTCAGGTGTTCGAAGGCCCAGCGGCCCTCCTCGCCATTGAGCGGGCGTGCGCCGAAATGCTTGTAACCGGTGCGCAGCGCTTCCACGGCGAGCGCCGCATTGACGAGGCCGATATTGTAGTTGACGGCGCCAAACAGCTTCTGGTCCCGCAGGTCGGACTTGCCCTTGTCGAGGATCTCGGCCTTCAGGCGCTTGTGGATCTCGAAATCCGTTCCGCCCGGATAGGGTGCGAGCGCCGAATAGCCGATGGCCGCGGTGCCCGCGGGAATGGCGTCGGATTCCGACCCCGCCCAGACGTCGCCGATGATATGATCGGCCGGGAAGCCGAAGCGCTGGGCCGTCTTCAGCGCAACGACCGTCGAAACGCCCCAAGTGCGCAGGAAGACCCAGTCCGGCTTCTGCTCGCGGATCTGGCGCCACTGCGGCGACTGTTCGTTGCCGGGATCAGCGACGGGGATCTGGATATTCTCGAAGCCGTACTTCTTGGCGAGCGCCTCGACGGCCGGCTGGCTGGCGCGGCCATAGGCGCTGTCATGATAGACGGTCGCGATCTTCAGGCCCTTGAGCTTGTCGAAGCCGCCGACCTTGTCGGCGATGTAATTGATGCCCGTCGACGCCTGGCTGTAGTAGCTGAACAGCAGCGGGAAGGCATAGGGGAAGACCGTGCCGTCGACCGTCTCCGTCTTCCCGCCGGCCGGATCGATCAACGGGATCTTGTCGGCTGCCGCCTTTTCGAGCAGCGCATAGGTCGCCGGCGTGCCGTGGGTGAAGAAGAAGGCGAGCGGCGACCCGTCCTTGCCGGCCTTCACACGCTCATAGACCTCGACGGTGCGGTCCGGGCTCCATTCGGTCTCGAACTCCTCGTAGTTGAGCTTCACACCCTCGACGCCGCCTTCCACCTCGTTGATGTAGCGGAAATAATCCCGCTCGCCGGCCCACCAGAGTTCGCCGGATGACGCATAGGCGCCGACGCGATAGGTCGGCAGCGGGATATACTGGCTCACCTCCTCGGCCGAAGCCGGGGTGAAGCTGGAGAAAAGCGTGCCGGCTAACAACGCGGCGACAAGCAGACGTTTCATGGTTCAACTCCTGGGTTCAAGATGGGAAAAGACGGCGGCGCGCACCCTGCGCTCGCTGCAAGCCGAGAAGCCTCGCCAATCCTTCCGGCTCCTTGATCAGGAACCAGATGATGAGGAGGCCGAAGATCGCTTTCTGGATGTTCTGGAGCAGGCCGGCATCGACATGGCCGCCGAAGACGTGCTGGAACAGCCAGTCGAGTGCCAGCGGCAGAAGGCTGACGAAGGCCGCGCCGAAATAAGCGCCGCGAATGGTGCCCAGACCGCCGATGATGATGATGAAAAGGATCTGGTAGGAGCGCGTGAGGCCGAAGCTCTGCACGCTGGCAGATCCGAGATAGGCGAAGGCCCAGAGCGCGCCGGCGATGCCGAGGATGAAGCTTGAGACCGCGAAGGCCTGCAGCTTCGCGCGAAAGACCGGGACGCCGATGACTGCGGCGGCCGTATCCATGTCACGGATCGCCATCCAGTTCCGCCCCGTCTGGCCGCGGATCAAGTTGAAGGAGAGGAGCGTCAGGAGCGCGACGATGCCGAGCGTCAGGTAGTAGCGACCGTGCGGCGTATTGGCCTCCAGCCCGAAGAAGGAGAGGCCGCGCGACAGCGCGATGGTGGCGGACGAGTTGCCATTGTAGAACCAGGGAAACTTCAGGAACAGCCACTCGAAGAAGAACTGGGCGGCGAGCGTGCTGACGATCAGGTAGAACCCCTTGATGCGCGTCGACGGAATGCCGAAGAGAAGCCCGACGGCACCCGCGATGAGACCCGCCACGACCAGCGCCAGCGGCAACGGCAGATCGGGAACACGCAGCTGGAGCGAGAAGGTCGCGTAGGCGCCGACCATCATGAACGCGCCGGCGCCAAGGGAAAGTTGGCCAGCGTAGCCGGTCAGGAGATTGAGGCCGAGGCCAGCGAGGGACAGGATCAGGAACGGCACGATGATCGCGTTGATCCAGTATTCCGAAGCGAGGAAAGGGGCGGCAAGAAGCACGGCGATTGCCGCCGCAATGCCGAGCGCCTTCAGGCCGACGGGATCGACAGGTTCGGCGGCAGCGGGCAGGTTGATCTCGGACATGGCTCAGACCCTTTCGATCTGTCGTTCGCCGAACAGGCCGGCCGGGCGGATGAAAAGGAAGACGAGCGCCAGCACATAGGCGAACCAGGGCGTGATGCCGCCGCCGAGATACGGGCCGATATAGGTTTCGGCCAGGCTCTCGCCGGCTCCCACGATCAGCCCGCCGACGATGGCGCCGGGGATCGAGGTGAAGCCGCCGATGATGAGGACGGGAAGAGCCTTCAGCACCACCAGCGACAGCGAGAACTGCACGCCCTGGCGCGCGCCCCACAGCAAGCCGGCGACGAGGCCGACCAGTCCGGCGACTGCCCAGACGATTTGCCAGATGCGGTTGATATCGATGCCGAGCGACAGCGCCGCGCGCGTATCGTCCGCCACGCCCCGCAGCTGGATGCCGATGCGCGTGCGGTTGAACAGCAGCGACAGGACGACGACGATTGCAAGCGCCACGCCGGCGGCGATGAGGTCGAACTGGCTGATCATGATGTCGCCGAGGAAGATCGGCAGGTCGTCGATGCCGAGGTTCAGGGCCCGCACCTGCGATCCCATGATGCCCTGCGCGACGCCCTCCACGACATAGGAGAGGCCGAGTGTCGCCATGAACAACGTCATGGGGCTGCGGTTGGTCAGCGGACGCAGCAACAGCTTTTCGATGGCGATGGCGGTGACGATGAGCAGGGCGATCGTCACGGCAATCGCACCGAGCGCCGGCACGCCCTGATCGGTGAGCGTGACGAACGTGAGCGCGCCAAACAACAGCAGCGAGCCCTGGGCGTAGTTGAAGACGCCCGACGCCTTGTAGATCAGCACGAAGCCGATGGCGACGAGGGAATACATCGTGCCGGCAAGCAGGCCGCCGATCAAGGTTTCCAGGAACATGTTCATGCCGCGGCCTCCGCATGTTGTGCGCCGAGATAGGCAGCGATGACATCCGGATTGTCGCGGATGGTTTCCGGCGGGCCGTCGGCCAGCTTGCGTCCGTAGTCGAGCACAACGACATGGTGGGCGAGTTTCAGGACGATGCCGATGTCGTGCTCGATGAGAACGACGGTGAGGTCCAGCTCCCTGTTGAGCCGCGCGATGACGGCCGCGATCTCCTGCTTTTCAGCGGCGTTCATTCCGGCCAGCGGCTCGTCCAGCAGAAGCAGGCGAGGCTTTGCGACGATGGCGCGGGCGATCTCCACCTTCTTCTGAACGCCATAGGGCAAAGTGCCGACGACAGTTTCGGCATGTTTCTCAAGGTCGAACAGCTTCAGCACATCCAGAGCCCGCGCGCGAAACGCCTTCTCCTGCGAGAGCGCACGCGGCAGCCGGAACGCCTCCTCGACCAGCGTCACGCGGGACTTGCGCGACAGGCCGGCAATGACATTGTCCAGCACGCTCATGCCGGAAAACAGCGCATTGTTCTGGAAACCCCGGCCGATTCCGCGCCGCGCGGCCTCGAGCGGCTGCATGCGCCGGAAGTGTTCGCCCTCAAACACGATCTCGCCGGAATCCGGTATATAGACGCCGTTCAGAATGTTCAGCAGAGAGCTCTTTCCAGCGCCATTCGGACCGATCAGAGCGCAGATTTCACGGCGCTCGACCTGAAAGGACAGGTCCGAAATCGCCTTGACGCCCTT
This sequence comes from Shinella oryzae, assembly GCF_023038235.1. Classification (NCBI taxonomy): domain Bacteria; kingdom Pseudomonadati; phylum Pseudomonadota; class Alphaproteobacteria; order Hyphomicrobiales; family Rhizobiaceae; genus Shinella; species Shinella oryzae. The sequence goes on from NZ_CP081988.1 coordinate 494,201, forward strand.
GAAGGAGAGCGAGACGTTTCTGACTTCCAGGGCGGGACCAGCTGAAGTGGTCATCGTATCATGCTCCTCATTGCGTCCTGACGCACACAGGCCCGCGCTCGCCCGATCGGTGACGGGGCGTCCGGTCCGTATGCTGGGAAGGGTTGGCGGCTACGGCCGCGCGTAAAACTAGATCGGCGTCATGCAGCCTCGCCGGCGGCGGCATCCGCCTCCTCGCGCTTCACCCGCTCGATATCGCGGAAGCGATGGGCGGGGTGGCTTTCCGGAAGGTACGGGCCATCGCCGAAAAGCTTTTCGCGAAGCGTGCCGTCCCGGTAACCGGTGGCGTAGACACCGCGCTTCTGGAGCTCCGGTACGAGATAACCGATCACATCGGCAAAGGTCTCGTGTGCGAGGGCATAGGCCAGGTTGAAACCGTCGATATCGGTCTCTTCCACCCATTCCTGCAACAGGTCGGCAACCGTCGCGGCGGACCCTACAAACAACGGCCCGAGACCGCCGATGCCGCCCCACTTCGCTAGTTCCTCGATCGTCCAGACCTTGTCGCCTTCCGACAGGTGCTCGACGGCCGAGATGATGGCGTTCGTCTTGACCTTCTTGACCGTGTCGGCGGGCTTGTAGTGACCGAAATCGATGCCCGTCCATCCGGACATCAGCACCAGCGCACCGTCATACGAGGCATACCTCGCGTATTCTTCGTATTTCGCCCGCGCTTTCGCATCGGTTTCGTCGACGATGATCGTCGCCATCGCATAGATCAGCACCTTCTTCGGGTCGCGGCCCTGCGCGGCGGCGCGCTGTCGGATATCGGACACATAGGCCCGCGTCGCATCCTTGAGCGGTGTCGAAATGAAGACGCATTCCGCATGGCCTGCCGCGAACTGCTTGCCCGCGCCCGATGCGCCGGCCTGGAAAAGAACCGGCGTGCGCTGTGGCGACGGTTCGCTCAGATGATACCCGGGGACCTCGAAATATCTGCCCTTGTGGCCGATCTCGTGAATCTTCGTGGGGTCGGCGAAGATGCCGCGCTCCTTGTCCCTGACAACAGCGCCCTCTTCCCAGCTGCCCTCGAGGAGCTTGTAGAGCACCTCGACATACTCGGTCGCCACATCATAGCGGTTGTCATGGGAGCGAAGCCCGCCTTGTCCGACATTCTTTGCACCGCTCTCGAGGTAGGAGGTCACGATGTTCCAGCCGACACGACCCTTCGTGTGGTGGTCTGCCGTCGAGAGGCGCCGCGCGAACGTGTAAGGGTGTTCGAAGGAGGTCGATGCGGTAATGCCGATCCCGAGATGCTTGGTCGCCTGGGCGATGGGATTGGCCAATTGCAGCGGATCATTGACGGGGATCTGCACGCCCTGGAGCAGGGCATTGTCCAAATTGCCCTTGTAGACATCATAATAGCCTACGACGTCGGCGATAAACACGGATTCGAAGAACCCGGTTTCAAGGAGCTTCGCGAGATCCGTCCAATAGTCGAGATCCTTGTATTCCCAGGAGCGGTCGCGCGGATGACGCCATAGGCCGGGGGATTGGTGCCCCACGCAATTCATCTCGAAGGCATTGAATCGTATCGTCTTGCTCATGAAGTCTCGTCCGTTTGGCTGGACGAGACATTATGATCCCAAAACGATGCCGGACAGGCATTCTATATTTTTTATAGAATTTATCTTGAAACAAATTTCCGCTGCGCTTCAGGCCCAGGGTGCCGGCCTTTCACCAAGCCGATACCCTGCGTTCAAAGCCCTTCGTCGTTGACTTAGCAGAGACCCGATCAAGCCGCGTTCGCGGACGCGTCGGATTGGCGTGCCTCGATGAAGCCGATCAGATCCTCGACGCTGATGAGCGGCAGTTGATGCTGTTCTGCGAAGGCGATCAGCTCCGGCAGGCGCGCCATGGTGCCGTCGTCGTTGGCGACCTCGCAGATCACACCCGACGGCACCTTGCCAGCGAGACGCGCGAGATCGACGGCGGCTTCCGTGTGGCCCGGTCGGCCGCGCACGCCGCGCGGATGAGCGCGCAGCGGGAATATGTGGCCCGGTCGTGCAAAATCCTGCGGCCGTGCGGCGGGATCCATCAGCGCCTTGACGGTTATCGCCCGATCAGCCGCCGAAATACCCGTCGTCGTGCCGGAAAGATAATCGACGGAGACGGTGAAGGCGGTCTGGAGATACTCCGTGTTCTGGGGAACCATCAGCGGAATGTCGAGCGCATCGAGACGCTCGCCCTCCATCGCCACGCAGATGAGGCCGCGGGCGTGTTTCATCATGAACGCGATGATCTCGGGCGTCACCGCCTCCGAGGCGACGATGATGTCACCCTCGTTTTCACGGTTTTCGTCGTCGACGACCACGATCATGCCACCACGTGCCAAGGCCGCGATTGCGTCTTCAATTTTCGACAGTGCCATTTCATTGCCTTTCAAGGGTTGCCGTAGCGGCGATTCATCCCTTGGGCGAACAGGCCTGCATCCGCGCAGACGAGCGGTTTTGCAGACATGCCCTCTTCCATCCGGACTTTAACCGTCGGCTCCGGCATCGCACCGGATCTGCTGACCCCTTCATTCGCGAAAGGCGCTCGCGGGCTCCGGGCTCTCGCCCGATACCGCCGGTGGGGAATTTCACCCCGCCCTGAGAACATCTCTAGATAAGGAATTTTGATAGGAAAATGCAAGAGCGGCGTTAGGTATCACCGATCTAATTGTCCCGCAGGCCACCCGCCGCCCGCAGAACGACCAGCCAGTCCGTGGCGCTGGATGCTCTCGAGGATGTCGGCACCACCAGTCGTCGCAGGTCGGCTTCAGGCTCCGTGGCGGCGAGTGCACCGGTCGCGGGATCGTACCATTCGACGGCGTCGGTCGCGGCCGCCAGGACCGCAGGGTCGAGATCGAGCGCGGCGACGCCCTGGACGTAGGCGGCGGCAAAGGTTCCATCGCCTGCGACGGCGAATATGGCATTGGCGGACGGTATGCCTTCGATATGACGCACGAACCGCCCGTCGTCCGGTTTCAGTTTCCACCAGTCGAAGCGCTCGAACAGGCCCGCCAGATGGCCGATGCTCTTTGCCCCTTCGCTATCGAGTGCCTGCCGCCATCCCTCCGGCGTGTCGTAGAGAGCGGGGCCGCTGAAATGCCAGACGGGGTTGTTGCCGAAAACCTGGCCGCTCGCACCCGACAGAAGCGCACCATAGGCGATCTTGCGGATTTCGGCCGCCTTGACCCCATGCTCTCCTTCATAGCGCGACTCGATCATGAAGAACGGCCGGTGCGGCCCGGCCCGATAGCGTGCCTGCACGGCGGCCGCGACATCCTCGTAGGTGTAGACCGTATCGATGGACAGCCATTTCGCATCGGGCCAATAGGCGGCCGTCGCGCTGTCGCGATTGCCGTGGACGGTCTGCATCGCGCCCGGCGCCCCCTCCTCGATGCCCAGCGCCAATGCATCGACCAGCGCACGGTCCGGTGGATCGTAGTCACCGCCCTGCACCCAGATGATGTTGGGATAGCGGGCATAGCGCTTGCCGATATAGCGCCCGTAAGCACGCAAGGTCTCCGGCCCCGCCGCCGCCATCTCCGCATACCAGCCCTGTGGCCCACCGTTCGCACCGGTATAGGCCGGTGCCAGCAGCACCAGCATGCCGGCCCGAAGCGCGGCATCAAGGACGTGCTCGGCATCGGCGAAATAGCGATCATTCGGTCGCGCGAAGTCACCCGGCGCCAGGAAAGGCGCGACGCCGGCTGCGTTATTCGGCGCGTTGCGCGCGAATTCATGCTCGATCAGCGAGACCAGGATGGTGTTGAACCCTCGCGCCTTTCGATCGGCAATGTAGAGATCGGCATCCTCGGGCGGAAGATCGGCGATCAGCGACCAGGCCGCATCGCCTGTGATGAGGAACGGCTTTCCGGCCGCATCCTCCAGATATGTGCCTAAAGCGGCGATGCGCAGGGGAAAGCGCGCCTCGGCACCGGCTGGCATGACGCGACCGGCCAGCAACATGAGGCCGATCAGTAGGGTAAAACCAATGGTCCGCATCTTCCCTGTTCCTTGTTGGATACCATGGCTCAAAGCCGCTCCCGGACACCCCGCAGCCAGTTCTTCAGCGGCCGCGGCAGAAAGGTGCGCAGGCCGGCACGCAGCCCGCGCGGTATCGACCAACCGTCGATCGAAAGGGGTGCGGCGATTGATGGCGGGTCTGCCGCGATCCCGCGCAATATCGTGGCGTAGCCGGCCGCCATGTGCTCCACCGTGAAAGCGCCTTCGACCTTGCGACGCGCAGCGACCGAGAGGCTACAAAGCTGCGCACGATCCGTGTCGAGAGTGCGAACGGTCTCGGCAGCACTGGCGGTATGGCCGACCGGGAAAAGCAGCCCGTCACGGCCATGCTCCACGATCATGTCGGTAACGCCGCGAAGCCGCGAGGCGACCGGCACGCATCCCGCCGCCATGGCCTCCACCAGCGCCATCGGCAATCCTTCGTAGCGCGATGGCATGAGGAAGATATCATGGCGCGCCAGCAGCGCGGGCACGGCTTGCGTCGCAACGGCTCCGGCATAAACGATCCGCGGCGCCCGTTCCGGCATCGCAGCCTTCAATCGTTTGAGATCGGGGCCGTCGCCGGCGATGGTCAGGGTCGATGATGCCGGCAGCCGCGCCAGGATGTCGGGCAGCCAGAACACACCTTTGGAGGCGTCCTCGATCCGTCCGAGAAAAAGAAGGCGAAGTCCCTGCCCGCTCGGTCGTGGCGACCGTCCGGTTTCGGGGAAAGCATCCAGCGCAACGGCGTTGGCGATGACGCTGGTGCGCCCGGCGGGGAAGTGATGGCGCTTCACAAGATCATCGCGGCAGCGCTGCGACACGCAGACCGTCGCATGCACATGAGGCCGGATCGCCTCGGCCGCCGCATAGGTTCCCGGCGTGATGTTGTGTACGACCATCAGGCGAATGAGATCGGCGGGAAGATAGCGCACGATATTGGTCTGTATGCGGTCGCTGAGCACATTGACCACCACGCCGTCAAACCCGCCCGCAAGGATCGCCCTCTCCAATAGGCGCGCGGCGGCCCTGTCGTCCACCTGGGACGGTACCTCCACGAGCGTGCCGAATGCCGCTTCCTGCTCCAGTCCTGAAGCAAGCCCTTGGCCCGCCGGCGCGAGGCCGAGCCAGCAAAGCTCGATCCCGTGCGGGGCGAGACCCGCACGCAGGTTTCTGAACACGGTGTAGGTGCCGCCGAGATGCGGCAGGACGAAATAGGCGATCTTCATGGCGGCCCTCTGCTTCTTTTGTAAGCCGGATGGGTCATGGGAGAAGCTGGGCGTTGGAGGCCGCGGGCGGCTCTTGGCAGGAGATGGCCTGCTTTCTACCTCTTTCGGCGCAGGTCCTGTCTCCGAATATCGGCGTTTTCCGCACTGCATCACGGCGCGATAGTGCGGCCGCTTGACTGTCCTTTCAACGCATACTCGACAGCGGCGGACGCTCCATGAAAATCGCCTTGCTTGGGCAATTCGGGTCCGGAAACTCGGGAAATGACGGCTCGCTTGAGGCGATGCTCGGCTTTCTGCGCGGAGCGCTTCCCGATGCGAACCTGTTATGCGTCTGCTCCAATCCGGCAGCGATCCGCGAACGGTTCAGACTTGACGTGATCGGCCTGCGCGCCCGCAGGGCCTCTGTCTCACGAACGCGGCGCTGGCTCGAAAGTGGGCTGGGGCGCAATTTCAGCCGGCTCGTCAGCCTTGCCTCGATCCTGCGCATAATGGGCGATGTCGATGTGATGGTGATCCCCGGGACGGGTATCCTTGATGACTTCCAGGAGTCGCCTTTCGGCTGGCCGTTCATCGTTTACTGGTGGTGCCTTGCCGCCAGGCTGCGCGGCGCCCGCATCGCCTTCGTCAGCATCGGTGCCGGCCCGATCCGCGGCGCGCTCAGTCGCTGGTTCCTCACATCGGCCGCGCGCATGGCCACCTATCGCTCTTACCGCGATGACTTTTCCCTGCGCTACGTCCGGGGCCTGGGCATCGACACCGCGCCCGACCATCGCTTTCCCGATCTTGCCTTCGGGCTGCAGGCGCCGGCGCAATCCGACGCCCTGCGTGACCGGCAGAAGCCTGCAACGATCGGCATCGGCGTCATGCGATATCGCGGATGGGAGCGTAATCATGCCGACGCGGAGGCCATCTACGCCACCTATGTCGAGAAGATCGCGGAGGTCGCACGCCGGCTCCTGGATGACGGCCACTACATACGCCTCTTCATGGGCGACACATCGGATGAAAAGGCGCTCGACGATATCCTTGCCGCCCTTCCGGAAACCGGCAGCCGCGGGCGGCTTTCGGTGGCCCGTACGTCCTCGCTGCAAGCGGTCATGGATGAGGTCTTGAAGGTCGATGTCGCCATCGTTTCGCGCTTTCACAATTTGCTCTGCGCCCTCAAGCTCAATCGCCCTGCCCTGTCGCTTGGATATGCGGAGAAGAATGACGAGCTGATGGCCGCATTCGACCGCGCCGAATTCTGCCAGCATATCGAGCGCTTCGACGTGGAGCTGGTGCTGCGACAGGTGGACATGGTTCTGGACGACCTCACCGCCGCCGGAAACGTCATCGCCCGGCACAACACGGCAATTCGTGCCGAACTCGTGCGTCAGCAGAATCTGCTTCTCGCACAAGTGCTGATCGGTCGGCACGGCAAGACCCTACCACTTGTACAGGATGCCCTACGCTGAATGGACAAGTGGGCATCGTCGCGCGTGCGCCTATCCTGCTTGCAACCATCGGAATGAACCTCGTGATCCAGACACCGCAGACCTCCAGCCATTTCCCGAAAGTGTGAGCCGCATGGTCCGACGCGCGTATATGATGGCATCGCTGGAGCAGTATTTCGCGCTCCTGATCAATTTTACCGTGCTGGTGATCATGGCCCGCATCCTGACGCCCGGCGAGATCGGCGAGGCCGTGACGGGCCTGGCTATCGCCGTCGTCGCCTTCTCCGCGCGCGAATTCGTCACGTCCGAATTCCTCATCCAGCGCGGCACGGTGGACGTCGAAACGCTGCGAACCGCGCTGACACTTCAGGTCGCAGTCAGCGTGATGATCGCCGCGGCCCTCGTCGCCCTCTCCGGCCTTATCACCCGCTTCTATGCCGCGCCGGATCTCTCCTTCTTCCTGTCGCTGGCAGCGGTGGCGGGCGTCATCGAGGCGCTCGCCCAGCCCGTTATCGCGCTCCTCCGACGCGAGATGGGCTTCGGTGTGCTCGCCTGCATCCGCACGGCGGTTTCGCTGACCGCGGCACTGTTCACGATCGTGCTAGCCGCCCTTGGCTTCGGCCCCATAGCCTTCGCATGGGGTATGCTCTCGGGATCGTTGATACTGGCAATCCTCGCCGTGACCTGCTCACCCTTTCCCGCAGCCGCGATCTTCCGCCCGGGCCTTGCGCGCTGGCGTGAAGTGCTCAGCTTCGGCCTGTTCAAGGGCGCAGCGCTCGTGGTGGAACGCCTGCACGAAACCGTGCCGCAGTTGATCCTGGGACGCATCGCCTCCATGACCTCGGTCGCGCTCTACAATCGCTCGAATACCCTCTGCGGCATCCCAGACCGGATCATCATGTCGGCCTTCTACAGCATGGCCTTTCCCGCGCTGGCAAGCCGCGTGCGTGACGGTCACGACATCGAGAAGACCTATCTCGGCGTGCTGGCCTACCTGTCCGTCCTCTACTGGCCGGGCGTGTTGCTGATTTCCCTCCTCGCCCCCTCGATCGTCGGTATCGTGCTTGGGCCACAATGGACCGAGGCCGTGCCCGTCGTTCGCTTGCTGGCGCTCGCGGCGGTCTTCTGGCTGCCGGTCATCGTGACAGGACCGCTTCTGCTCGCGCTCGGCCGCAACAGGGACGCCTTCCTGGCAAGCCTGGTCTCGCGCTGCCTTGCCGCCGGCATCCTTTGCACCGCCAGCCTCCATGGCGTGATGGCCATGGCATTGAGCCAATTCGTCTCGCTGCCGCTCCAGATGGTGGTCGCGCTCGCCTTCGTGCATCGCCACGTCCGCTTTTCCCTGTCCGGCCTTGCGGCGGCGCTGATGCCAAGCGCCATCGTCACCGGATTTTCGCTGGTGGGGCCTGTCGCGCTCCTGGCGATGCCCGGACATCAGGAGGCAGGGCTTCTCGTCTTTGCCGGTGCAATCCTTCTTGCCGGCGGTGGATGGCTGGCAGGGCTGCTTGCCACGCGCCATCCGTTTCTTATCGAACTCCAGGTTCTGCTGAATGCCGGCCGCGACCGTGCCCGCCGGCTGCGACGATTTCTCGTGGCATCAGGAGCATGAACCATGGCGAGCGTCGACGTCGTCATCCCCAACTACAATTACGGCCGCTATCTCGAGGCCTGCGTGAACAGCGTGCTTTCGCAGGACATGGCCGAGATCCGCGTCCTGATCGTCGACAATGCCTCCGCGGACGACAGCGCCGACGTCGCCAGACGCCTCGCCGCCGCGGATTCGCGGGTCGAGCTGCTTCTGCGGCCGGAGAACCTCGGCCCTCATGCCTCCTTCAACGCGGGGATCGACTGGGCGCGCGCCGATTACTTCCTCCTGCTCTTCGCGGATGATTTTCTGGTCCCGGGTGCACTGCGCCGCGCGACCGCGGTCATGGAACGGGATTGCGGCATCGCCTTCTGCTACGGCCGCGACGTGGCGATAAGGGGCGACGAACCCATCCCGGAGATCGAACCACAGCCCGCCGATCCGCCACTCAGGCTGATGACCGGCCGAGCCTTCATCGAGCGCTTCTGCCGCCTCGGCGTCTTTCAGATACCTGGACCGTCCATCGTCGTGCGCACCAGCGTCCAGAAGCGTGCAGGCCACTACCGGACCGCACTGCCGCACAGCGACGACTACGAACTCTGGCTGCGGCTTGCGCTGTATGGAACCGTGGCCGAGCTGGATTGCGTCCAGGCAGGCATCCGTTCGCATGATGCCAACCGCTCGACCGAGCTTTGGGCGCACCAGACCCTGCACATCCGCCACACGGCCGATGCCGCCGAGAGCTTCTTCTACCATGAAGGGCGATGGCTCGACGGAGCGGAGACGCTGCGCCGTCGCGCCCGGCGCGGTATCGCCGAACGCGCCTACTGGTCGGCGGTGTCACATGCGCTCAGGGGAAACGGGGAAGCGTGGAAGCTGCTGATCCTCGCCTTCCGCATGGCACCGGCGACCGCCGTGCTGCCGCCTTTGGGCTACCTGCTTCATCGACCTGACACACTGCCGCGCATGCGCTCCCTGCTCGCCAGGATCCAGCGATAGACCTCAGCGTTCCGCCACATCGCCCGTATCAAGGGCGAGGCTCACCCGCAGAATATCACCCGCCCGCACCGGATCGGTCTGGCCGACCGGCACTTCGCGGTACTTGCCATCGACTAGCCGCACGGCGGAGAAGCGGAAAGCCGTCTGGCGCGCGCCGCCTTTTCGTTCGATGGCGATGCCGGCCTCGGCCATCGCCTGCAGGCTGTAGGCCATCTTGCGGCGCAGGCGCAGGATATCGATGTTCAGGTCACGCAACTCCGCTGCGACTTCGCCCCGGCGCTGTTCTCGCAACGAGCCGAGGCGGCTTTCGATCACGGTCAGGTTCTGCCGTGCGCGGGCGAGAAAGGAGCCGAATTCCAGCACATCGCGGTTGGTGGCGGAAATTTCCCGTTGTTTGTCCCGCAGCTGCGTCTTCGAGGTAAGACCCCGCGCCACCATGCTTTGCGCGAGCTTCACGTCCTCGTCCAGCAAGGTGAGTTCGCCATTGCGCAGCTTGCCGCTCTTTTCCAGCGTATCGATCTCGTCGACATAGCCGGCGCGCTGCTGCTCCAGGCTCTTCAGCTCGGCGTCCAGCGTCGTGCGGCGCAGCTCGAACAGCGTGCGCTCGGCTTCCACGATCTGATCGACGATCCGCGGATCCGGCGTGCCGATTTCCTCGCTCGGACGATAGGTGAACGGCTGGCCGTTCAGTTCCGCCTCGAGCCGGACGCGCTTCACGTCCTGGCCGAGAAGCTGCGCGCCGAGATCGACATAGTCCTGGCGCAGGCCGGCGAGCCGCACGCCGGCATTGTCGCCCTGCGCCAGCACTTCCTTCTGCCCGCCACCGAGCGCGAAGAGCTCCAGCGCGATCATGCCGGGACGGAATTCATAGCGGCCGGGCCTCTGGACTTCGCCCACGACGAACACCGGCGCGTAGGTCTCCACGACGACCGAAACCGACAGATTGGCGATATGCTCCTTCAGTCCCGCATCGATGGCCTGGCGTACCTCTTCGACGGGCCTACCACTCACGGCGACGTTGCCAAGCAGCGGATAACCGATCGTTCCGTCAGCCCCGATGGGGAAGGATCCGCTCAGCCCGGGATCACCATAGACGGTGATGCGCAGCACGTCGCCGCTCGCCACCCTGTACTCCTGTCCCTGCGCGTTCGCCGGAGCAACCGAGCCGGCAAGGAGCAGGATGCAGGCGCATGCCTTCAGAAAAAGGGCGTGCCACCGAGAACGTTGGTCATCACGTGGCGTAGCGTGGAGATGTGCCATGGCGTCCAGACCTCACATACCGACGATCGAGGGCAAGTCGACGGGCATTTCCATGCGCTTGCGGCCGTCGGCAGCCGAAGCGGCATGATCGTTGGCAAAGGAAACGACATTGCTGCGCTCCAGTGTGGCGCGGCATGCCCCGTTGACGACGAGGCCATCAATTGTAAGGCCGGCGGTGCCGAATTTGCGGATGGCGCGGTCGGTTTCGATGCGGTCGGCGCCCTCGGGAACGACGAGGATCGTCCGGTCGGCGAGCGCGGAAACCAGCAACGCGCCGGAACCATTCGATACCGCCGTGGAGTCGATCACCACGACGTCATAGACACTTCTCAGCGTGGTCAGGAGGCGGGCAAAGCCGCCGTGCCCGAGAATATGCTCGGCGGGACCGTTCGACGTGCCCGCGCAGATCAGGTCGATCCCCGAGGGACCATCGTGACGAACGAAGTCTTCGATCTCGACCTCCTCGCGCGGACCGATCGTATCGACGGTGCGCACCGGTCGCGCACCGAACTCGGCGGCAACACCGGGTGCGGTGAGGTTGGCATCGAGCAACAGCGTGCGCAGGCCCGTTGCGGCAAGCGAACGGGCAAGACAGGAAGCGACGAGTGTCTTGCCCTCGCCGCCGCCACCCGATGTCACTGCGATCACCGGCGTTTTCCCGGGCCGGGCGGAAAGACGCAGACAGCTCTGGATGTCGGCGACGGCATGGGCGAACGGTTCGCGGGCATGGCGAACGAGATCGCCGATGCCGGCACGCTGCAACGGGGACAATTCAGGAAGACGCCCGAGGACCGGAATGCCGGCACCGCCCTCCTCCGGATCGGCGCGGCGCAGGTATCCGGCGCGCAGCTCGAGAAGAAGGGCTGCAAGCGCGCCGCCGGAGAGGCCGAAAACCAACCCGCCCAGGAGCCAGGCGGACGCGCTCGGGCTTGATGGCGATGAAGACGGCACCGCGCGCGAGATGATGCGCGCCTCGGCCATCGCGATGCCATCCTGTTCGATCGTCTGCTTGTAGCGCGTCAGATAGCTTTCGTAGATCGCGCGGTTGGCGCTGGCCTCACGATCGAGCTGGTCGGCCTGCACGAGGGCATCGTTGGCGCGCGACATCTCGGCCTGAAGCTGCTTCAGGCTCGCCTCCAGCCCGGTCTGCTGGCGTCGCGTAACCTCGATTTCCGTTCGCAGGCTGTCGACGATCTGGGCCACCTCCGCGTCGATCTGCTTCTGGATCGTCTCCAGCTGCGAGGTAAGTTCCTGAATTTGGGGATTCTTGATTGCACCGCTTTCGTTGATGGCGGAAAGCTGGCGCTTGAGGCGCGCTTCCTCGCTGCGCAACTGCTGGATCGCGGCCGAATTCAACACTTCGGGAAGAGCAAGGCCCGCTTTTCCATCCGAGATGTCGACCGCCGTCGCAAGACGCGCGAGCGAGCCAGCGAGCTGGGCCCTCAGCCGGGCTAGCTCGTTGTTCAACCCAGCGATCTGCTGGGCAAGCAGCGTCGTGCCGTTCGACTTTGCGACGCCGGATTTTTCACGGAATATGGTCGCCGCATGCTCGGAGCGCTCCAGCTCGCTGCGCAGGCTGACAAGGCGCGTACCGAGCCAGTCGCTGACCCGCCGTGTCGCCGTCGTCTGCACGTCGACCTGGTAGTTGATGTAGGCTTCGGCATAGGCATTGGCCACCGCAGCCGTGAACTCCGGCTCCGTGCCGGTAAATGCGACATAGATCGTATAGGAGCGACCGTCATTGGTGACGCGCACTCCGGACATGAGGCTGTCGAGAAGGGCGCGCCGGTCGGACGCAACACGGTTCACGCGGCCGGAGGCCGGCTGGCCGGTTGCGTTCTCCTTCGTGAGGCCGAAACCCTTGGCGGCATCGATGCCTTGCGCCTGCAGAAGCGCCAGAACCCGCTCGGCCATGGAGCGGGAACTGATGATGTCGACCTCGGTGCGCAGCACCGGACTTTCCTGCGGCAGCGGCGAAACGACCGATTCCGTCGGCAAGGCCTGGAACTTGCGCATATCGAGCGCCAGCACCGCCTCGGCGCCGTAGCGCGACGGCTGGTCGAGATAACCGACCGCCGCAAGGGCTACACCGCCGGCAAGGCAGGCGAGGATCGCCCGCCGCCGTTCGACAACAACTGTCAGGACCCGGGGAAGGACAAGCTCCTCCGGGTCGGCCGGCTTCATCGACCAGATCATGGCTTTATTCCCGTTATAGGAACCGGTTACATCCGGCTGTTCTGATAGGCATCGTCCGACATGATCTCGCCGAACTTGCAGGCAACCTCCGTGCGATTGGTCGCACCGAGCTTCTTCATGATGTTGCGGATATGAACCTTGACCGTGCTTTCACACAGATTGAGTTCGCGGGCGATCATCTTGTTGGCCTTGCCCCGCCGCAACGCTTCGGCGATGGCCGCCTGTCGCACGGTGAAGGCATCCCGGCTGCAGAATTTCTGCGGATAGCTGCCGAGCAGGCCGCGCATCGCCAATATGCTGCTGGCCGGCACGAACTGCCCGCCGGCAATGGCGAGCCCGATCGCCTCGATGCAGACATCGATATCGACCGAACTCGGGATGAAGCCGTGCACCCCGAGATCGATGACATCAAGCACATGCTCAAGCGTCTGGTTGTCCGACAGCACCACGACCGGCACCGGTTCCAGTGTCGTCAGAAGCTGCGTGATCTCATCCCTCAGGCCGGGATCCGAAACACTCTTGCTGCCGATATTGACGAGGCTGGCACGAAGGGTGCCGAGATTTGCCTTGCTCTGCTGCCAGGAGGCCAGCCCTGAAAAGGTGAAGATATTAATGCCGATACGGTGAGAATGCAGGCTGTTTGCCAGACATTCCCGATCGAGATTGCGCTTGTCGAAGATCGCGACATAGTCGCTTGCGGCATATTGCTGAGGCCGCCGATCGACCGGCACCCTGATTTCCGTCTCCTGATCGCTGCCGACCGCGTTCCTTGCCCGGAAAATATCGATCGCCTGGTCGTCGAAATCCGCTCTGTCACTTCTCGCCATGGTACCCCTCACTAATTTCCTGGTCAGAATTACGAGTCCGGGCCTGCGTTCGAATGTGTTGCCGGTCCTATGCCAGGGCCATCTTGCGTATTGTGAAAGCCTCCGCGAAAAGCGAGGGCGATCTGCACTCCATCCCGCGCATGCGGGCCAAACCCCGAAAGACGTCCGCGTCGAACCAGTCCTTGGACCGCTGCGTCGCGAAATGCGCCATGAGCAGATCGATCTTGCGATCGATCACGCCGGGCTGGAGAGGCACGTAGGCGTTACGCTGCGTGATATCCCCGTCCCATTTCGGGATCTCATATTCTAAGACGAAATGGTCCCTGAATATATTCATTGTTAACTTATTTAGCTCTCGATGATCTTGATGTGCGTCATGGCGGCTGTGGGTGAAAATGACGTCCGGATCCACCCTGTCGCGCAAGGACAGCATGAATGTCTTGATCTCGCGGCTCTGGCTTGGAAAATAGCTGTCCTCGAAGCCGCAGACCTCTACCGTCGCCGAGGCCGCGCCCTCGAGGAAGGCGGCCGCGGCCAGCCGCGTTTCGGTCGCTCGCTCCGGCGTTGCACTCATCACGCACCAAAAGACCTCCAGATCCACGCCGGCAGCGATCAGGCCGAGGATCGTGCCGCCGGCTCCGATCTCGATATCGTCGGCATGCGCGCCGAGGCAGAGGACTCGTAGCCGGTGCCCGGCGGAGGCGAGAGGCAGCATTTTCATGATCGACCGACCTTGCGCAGCCGGGAAACACGCTCCCCTTCCGTCTGACGCACCCACGGCATCTCGCCGCGCTCCACCATTTCCTCCAGCATCTGCCAGTCGCGCAGCGTGTCCATCGAGCGCCAGAAGCCCTCGTGCTTGTACGCCATCAGCATGTCGTCCCGGATCAGCCGCTCGAAGGGTTCGAGAACCAGTTCCTCACCTTCGCGCATGTAGTCGAAGATCTCCTGACGCATCAGGAAATAGCCGCCGTTGATCCAGATCTCCGACCGGTCGGACGAACGGAATTCCCGCACCTGGCCCGCCTCATCGATATCGGCAAGATGGTAGGTGAGCGGCGGCCGTACCGCGAGGAAGCAGGCAATCTTGCCGCTTGCCTCGAAGCGGGCGATCATGTCGTCGAGGTCGACATCGGTCAGGCCGTCGCTGTAATTGGCCAAGAACATCCGCTCGCCGCGCACCTGCTCGCGCACGGCCCACAGGCGTTCGCCGATATTGCGCCAGATTCCGGTATCGATCAGCGCGATGCGCCAGTGTTCCTGTGCATCCCCGAGGAGTTCGACCCGTCCCTCACCGGACACGATGCAGTCCGAAAATGTCTGCGGCCGGCATGTCAGGAAAAAGTCCTTGATGACATTCGCCTTGTAGCCGAGGCACAGGGTGAAGTCGTCGTGGCCGTAGGACGCGTAATACTGCATGACATGGCGCAGGATCGGTTGCGCGCCGAGCGGGATCATCGGCTTGGGAATGGCCTCGGAATATTCGCGGATGCGTGTTCCGCGCCCGCCGCAGAAAAGAACGACCTTCATGACAGATCCTCCAGCGGATCGATGACGGAGACCTCGGGGATGGGAACGATGAACTTCGCGCCCCATTCGCCGACATGGCGCATCTGACCGACGATCTCGGCCCTCAGGTTCCAGGGCAGGATCAGGATGTAATCCGGGCGGTGGCGATCGATCGCCTCGACGGGAAGGATCGGAATATGCATGCCCGGCGTAAAGCGGCCGTGCTTGTAGGGATTGCGGTCGACGGTGAAATCGAGGAAGTCCGTGCCGATACCGCAATAGTTGAGGAGCGTGTTGCCCTTGCCGGGTGCGCCGTAGCCGCAGATGCGCACTCCCCTCTCCTTCACGCTGATCAGGAAATAGAGGAGGTTGCGCTTGGCCTGTCGTGCACGGTCGGCAAAGGACGTGTAGGCCGCAACGCCGTGCAGGCCCGCCTGCTGCTCGCGTTGCAGGAGCGCCGCGACATTCGCGCTGATCACACCGGACCGTCCGGCATGGCCGAGATAGACCCTGAGCGAGCCGCCGTGGGTCGGCAGTTCCTCGACATCGAAGACCTCCAGTCCATGCATGCGGGCGGCAACCTGCACCGTGAACAAGGAGAAATACGAGAAGTGCTCGTGGTAGATCGTATCGAACTGGTTCTGCGCGATCATCGTCGCGACATGCGGGAACTCCAGCGTGATCACGCCCTGTGGCTTGAGGATCTGCTTCATGCCGCCCAGGAAATCGTTGATATCAGGCACCTGCGCCAGCACGTTGTTGGCGACGATCAGGTCCGCCGTGTGGCCGACCGCTGCCATGTCGCCCGCAAGCCTTTTGCCGAAGAAGGCGATCTTCGTGGGTATGCTGCGGGAAATCGCCACCTCGGCCACGTTGATCGCCGGCTCGATGCCGAGAACGGGAATGCCGCGCGCCACAAAATGCTGCAGCAGATAACCGTCGTTGCTGGCGAGCTCGACGACGAAGCTGCGTGCATCGAGACCGAAGCGATCGATCATCTTCTCGCAGTAGCGCTCGGCATGCGCGACCCAGCTGGTGGAGTAGGAGGAGAAGTACGCATACTCCTCAAAGATGCTTTCGGGACTGACATACTCCTCCAGCTGCACCAGCAAGCATTCTTCGCACACACGCACATGCAGCGGGTAGTAGGCCTCCATCAGGCCGAGTTCGCTTTCCTGGCGAAAGCTTTCGCACGGCGGCGACATGCCGAGATCGACGACGGTATGTTTCAAGGTCCTGCCGCACAGGCGGCACGGCGGCCGAAGCGACAGGCTGGGAGACGGATCAAGCGAATGGCTGGCCTGAAAATTCATGACAATGCCTCCATGGAGATATCCGGTCGGGACCGACATGGGAGGCGATCGAAGCTAGCCTAACCGCGAAGGGACCGTTTCTCGACGTGGTGCCAGATTAGGCATGGCGGACGAAGCCGGCCATACTACCTTGCGAATACCGCAACTGTCCGAAAGGCGTAGCAACATGAAACGCACTTAAACGAACATTGACCATCCTACCCGCTACGCTCGAAAGATACGTCGGAAACCGCACTTGGCAGCCTGGCTGCGGTCGTCACACTCAGGAAAACGGGAGAGGAAGAACCGATGCTGTTCACCAGAACCGACCTGGAAGGCGTATGGCTGATCGAAGCGTCGCCGATCCGTGACGAGCGAGGCTCGTTCGTCAGGACCTTCTGCATCGACGAGATGGATCTCCGCGGGCTCGAACACCACTTCGTCCAGCACAGCCTTTCGCGCTCGACGGCCAAGCACACGCTGCGTGGCTTGCATTTCCAGCACGCGCCGCATGCGGAGGTAAAGGTGGTGTCCTGCCTGAACGGCGCGATCTGGGACGTCGCCGTCGACCTTCGCCCACAATCGCCGACCTATCGCCGCTGGACGGCAGCGGAACTCAGCGCCGACAACATGCGCCAGCTCTATATTCCCAAGGGATGCGCCCACGGTTTCCTGTCGCTGACGGAGGATGCGGTGGTCGGCTATCTCATATCGACGCGCTACGATCCGTCCGCCGCCGCCGGCCTGCGCTATGATGATCCCGCCCTTGCGATCGACTGGCCGGCAGCACCGGCCGTGATGTCGGAAAAGGACAGGAGCTGGCCGCTGCTTGCGGACAGCGTACATCACGCCTGAGCATTTCCGACCAGTCCGCACGCCTCCAGTCGCGTTGCCGCTGCGGCGATCGCCGAGAAAGGAAGCCCGGATCGGCGGGCAATGTCGAGCAGGGAATGTCTGCCGTCGGCGAGATTCAGCACCCAGAGGTATGCCATGGTAACGTCAGGCGTCGTCTTGTGACCGCCGGTCGTCGCGTACAGCCCGCGCTTTCCAAGCTGCGGCTCGCCCTTCGGTGACAGGTTTAGCGGTATCCTGTCGGTTTCGATGACCTCGATAATGTCCATGATCATGCGAAAGGAGGAGGCAAGATGCTCCGGGCGCACGAAGTCCAGATCGTCCGCCGATGTGTGGTATTCGGGAAAAGTGCCGAAGGCGCTGCGTTGCAGGAGGCCGACAGGCAGGTCGAAACCTGGCGAGCAGAATTGCCGCTCGTCATAACCGAAGGGACTGAAATCGATCATCGCGATCTTCCGGCCATCACACCGGATGACCTCCATCACCCGATCGATCGTCGCATCGCCGCGCCTGCTGCGCTTGTAGACAGGCCCGCCGCCGTCGCCGATGCAGGAAACCACGAGGCCATGATCGATCCGCGAAAGCCGCTCCTCGTTTGTCGCGAGCCAGCAAAGCGCCCCTATCGTGCCTGGCGCAAAGAGAAATCGGTAGCCGAACCGCCTGCGCCGCCCGGCCAGCGCCCGTGCCAGGAAGGCCAGAACCGCGAGCCCGGAGCAGTTGTCGTTGGCGAGCGAAGGATGGCAGATATGCGCACTGAGCAGCACCTCGCGATCGGTCTCGCCCGGCAGGAAGACTTCTCCATAGGTCAGCGAACCGTCAGAAAAGGTGGTGTCTATGACGACGTCGTAGTCTCCATCATTGAGCGCCAGATACTCCCGGTGCGCCATGCAGAAGCCCCAGTCGCGGCTGTAGTAGCTCGTGCGGTAAGGGATGACTTCCGGCTGGTCCGGCAGCGTGTGGACATGCGTCCGAAGCTCCGAAAGCGGCATGCGGCGGGCGACAGGCTCGCTGTAACCGACAAGGTGGAGATTGGAAGCCGCGATATCGACCACGGCCTTGCCGCTCGCATCGCGGATGGAGGCCGCACGGACATTCCATTCCTGCGGCACGGTCCAGTCGAAGACCCGGGTGCCCGAAGGCACCTCACGGACCGCAACGTCGACATGCTCCGACAGGATCGCGAGCGTGCGGCGCACGCCTTCACCCGTGATACTGCGGCAGATCGGAAAAAGGCGGGAAACCAGCGCGTGGATCTCCCCGCCGATATCGGCCGTGGCCTCTGCCGATGGAGCGAACCGCGCCGCCTCGTTCATCGCCGTCCCTCAGGCACGCATTTCGATCCTGTCCGAGAGCACCTTCGCCGGCGCGCGCCATCTCAGGTTCCGGTCGAGCGTATTGCTGGCAAGAAGCGAGCGGATATGGCCGATACGCTGGTAGCGCGGCCCCTCGAATTCCTCGAGCGTCAGGCCGGAAGCCCGATAGGCGCCGTAGAGCTGCTGCGCCCCTGACACCACGTCCCACTTCGGGCGGAAGGCCGGCAAGGTGCGTGCGATCTTGCCGAAATCGACGCGGTAGGAGCGCGGGTCGGGCCCGGCCTCGCTGGCATAGTCCAGCCGGCACCCAGGCACGGTCTGCGCCACCACATCCGCGATGTCCCTGACCTGATAATTGTGCTCCGTGCGGCCGACATTGAACGCTTCGGCAAAGACCGCATCCCTCGGCGCCTCGAGTGCCGCAAGAAATGCCCCCGAGATATCCTCGATATGCACGATCGGCCGCCACGGCGTACCGTCCGACTTGAGCAGGATAACGCCCCGTGTGACCGCCCACGCGACCAGATTGTTGAGCACGATATCGAAGCGCAGCATGGGTGACAGGCCATAGGCCGTCGCCGGCCGCAGGAAGACCGGGCAGAAGCCGGCATCGGCCAGCTCCGCGATGTCGGCCTCTGCCATCACCTTGGAGCGGCCGTAGGCCGATACCGGATTGAGCGGCGCGTCTTCGTCGACAAGGCCCTCGCCGGCTAGGCCGTAGTTGCTGCACGACGAGGCGAAGAGAAAGCGTGCGACGCCGGCCTGCCTTGCCGCACGCGCAACGCGCACGCTGCCTTTGTGGTTGATGTCATAGGTGACATCGGGATCCAGATTGCTGAGCGGGTCATTCGACAGGGCCGCGAGATGGATCACGGCGTCGAAGCCTTCGAGGTCGTAAGGCGTTATATCCCTGACATCCTTCAGCGTGGAGGGAACCTCCGTCATGGGCCCGCCAGGCGCATAGGTGCATCGCCGGTAGAGCCTGCTGTCGTAGCCATGCACCTCATGCCCTGCCGCCAGGAGGATCGGCACCATGACGGAGCCGATGTAACCCTGATGTCCCGTCACAAGCAATTTCATGTCCGTGTCTCCCCAACTTCTTTGCCAAGGGAGATGCTACGTCGGCACGATGCGGACCACGATTGACGACAATGACGGCGGCACGCACCCGAATGGCGTATCGGCAGTTCTTCCTACCGCTTTCGGGCAGGTCAGGCCGTCTGGGCCCTCGCGACCGGCCCAACGCTGTGAGGCCGTGGCGCAGTGTTGAAGCGGCGGAAAACGACGTCCGAGGGGCGGCCGACCAGATAGTTCTCGACGCCGTGATCGAGTGCCGCACGATAGACGCCGAGCGCGCCGTCGAAGGCCTCGATCGTCTGGTCTATCTCGTCGTTTCCGTGCGTATAGCTCACCACGAGCGATGGCGCGAGGACGCCGCGGCGGATGGTTTCCTGCAGCAGCAGCGTCCTGAAGGCCTGGGAAGGCGTTCCGCTACCGTCCTTGGTGACGTAGCTGAGACAGGCGGGGTGACCGGTGACACCGACGAAGCCTTCCAGACCATGCCGGGCAACCGCCTGCTCGATGCCCGCCTTGAGCCGCGTTCCCTGGCTGCGCAGATGCGGGATGACGGGTTCCTGCGCATAGACATGCATGGTCGCGATCGCGGCCGCCATGGCATGGGTTTCGGCACCATGGGTGGTGGACAACAGGAAGACGCGCGGCTTCTCTGTCTGCTCGATGCCGCCGAGCGCCATGAATTCACGCTTGCCGGCGAGCGCGGAGATTGCGAAGCCGTTGCCGAGCGCCTTGCCGAAACAGGAAAGGTCCGGCCGAAAACCGTAATATTCCTGCGCGCCGCCGCGCGCCCAGCGGAAGCCGGTGATCATCTCGTCAAGAATGAGGAGCGCGCCATTGGCATGGCAAAGTGCTTGCAAGTCCTGCAAATAGCCTTCGGCAGGATCATCGCCGCGCGAAGCCTCCAGAATGAGGGCGGCGATCCTGCCGGGGTGCCGGGCGAAGAGGTCGCGCGCGTCATCGAGATCGTTGTAGCGGAAGCCGAGCGTGAGATCCCTGACAGCTTCGGGAATGCCGGCATTCATCTCCGTCGTGCCGATGAACCAGTCGTCGGTCGAGAAGAACGGGTGGTCCCGACACCGCGCAATGAGGTCCCGGCCCGTTGCGGCCCGCGCAAGGCGCACCGCCGCAGAGGTCGCGTCCGAGCCGTCCTTGCAGAACTTCACCATGTCCGCGCCGGAAACCATCTGGAGGAAGGTCGAGGCGCATTCGACCTCAATGCTCGCAGGCCGCGTGAAATTGCAGCCGAATTCCAGCTGCCGCGCGACGGCCTCCACGACATGGCGATAGGCGTGACCGAGACCGACAGCACGGTTGCCCATGCCGTATTCGATATAGGCGTTGCCGTCGACATCCCACACATGGCAGCCGTAACCGCTGACGATGAAGCCGGGCGACAGGACGGGATACTGGTCATCGCCCTTGGCATAAGTATGCGCGCCGCCCGGGATGAGCCGATGCGCCCGCTGGCGAAGCCGATCCGAATTCTCGAAGTCGTGAATGAAGGCATCCATCGCAGTCTCCTCTGCCCCGCCAGCCCGTCCGGGCACTATCGCGCCATGCGCGGCAGGCGCATCCGCGCTCTTGGTGGATAGGGCATGGCCGATAGGCGTAGGGATCAGCCGTAGAGATCGTTGAGCTTGAAGATAACTTCCGTCCGGTTGCGAACCTTGAGCTTCTTCATGATGTTGCGGATGTGGACCTTGACCGTGCTTTCACGCAGGCCGAGCTCATAAGCGATGATCTTGTTGGCCTTGCCGAGCTTGAGCATGGCGATCACATTCTCTTCCCGGCAGGTGAAAATCTCCGCCCGCCTGCGCTCCTGCTGATCGGCTGCCGACATCAGTCTGCGCAGTTCAGGCAGGCTCTCGGTGGAGATGAAGACGCCCCCCGAAAGCGCAAGCGAGATCGCCTTCACGCACACGGAAATGCCGACCGCCGAGGGAATGAACCCTTTGACCCCGAGATCGAGCGCCGTCAGAACCTGGCGCAAATCATGATTGTCGGAGAGGATGATGACCGGCAGATTCGGGAACCGCGATACCAGCATGCGAATGTTGTTTTCGATGCGAGGCTCGGTACAATCGCGACTGCCGATATTGATCAGAACGCCGCTCGATGCCTCTGCGTATTTGGACATCCATGCTTCGATGGAGTTGAAAAGCACGATCGTCATGTCGAGGCCATGCGATACGAGGCTTTGAGAAAGACACTCGCGATCCAGCGCCCGTTCGTCGATCACGTCCAGGACACGCAGGTCCGTCAAAGCGTTTTTCGCAGTATCGGCAAGCTTGAGAGCCGGTAACCGGACAGCCCCGTTTGCTACAGGCCGATGACTTAATCCGTTGGCACCCCCAATTTCAACCATCGTGTCCACCCCCAGCGATTGGGAAAATAAATCAAGAGAATCGCTCTCTAATAAACAAGCTCCCAGCGGGATAAAACTCTCTCAGGACGGCACATCAGATAAACGTATATGGACTAAATTTTATTCCCTTCTTCGTTACCTTTTACAATTTTAAATTCATATCAAAATGGATTTCCCGCGAACAGATTCGGAAAATACGTACGTCTGCGGGTATGCAATCAGGATAACGACGCCTATACTATAACGAGCTCAATATAAGCCTGGTGAATTCTCACTTTGCGTGCATTATTATTGAGATTGCACCCATGAGTTTAGTTCGACCTTTTCCGGGAATTTCGTCTCGGGGCAACTCTGCCCCTGGAGACCCTGTTGCTGGCGTCGTTGCGATCAGCGCATCAGCCAGCGAACTCAATGCCTGTCGGACCCTGCTTACGGCCGTGCCACTGGGTGGCGGCAATGCCTTTGTCCTCGTGCAACATGAGGACCGCGCTCCCCAAACCCCGCTGGCCGAGCTCTTTTCAAGCAATATGAACAGGACGGTCGTCCACGCGGCGGAAGGCCTTGCGCTGGCGCCGGAACATCTCTTCATCGTTCCGCCCGGCGGGTACATCGTTCTGAAGAACGACACGATCCGCCTCATCAAACCGCCCGGTTCCCAAGGCATGCAAACGTCTTATGATATCCTGCTGCGTTCTCTCGCCGATGAGTACGGCGCGCGGGCTACAGCTGTCGTCCTTTCCGGCACCGGCGCTGGCGCAAACATCGGCATCCGCCTTCTTCGAGAAGCCGGCGGGCGCATCTGCGTGCGGGATCCCGCCGAAATCGACGATGAACGCGTTTCCGGAAACACGATCTATCCGGACTTTGCGGAACATCTCATGCCGCTATCGGCGATCGCGCAGGCCCTGCACCCGCAGGGCACTGAGGCAGTCAGCCTCAATATCGCCGTACAAACGGAACGGACGCCTTTATCGGAGCAGTCGGAGCTGGCCGATCTCTGTCGCCGCGCGATCCTGGACGGCTATGCCCCGGCCACGGTATTGATCAACCGGCAGCACCAATGCCTCTATTGGTTCGGTCCGGTGCAACGCTATCTGCGCGCCGCGCCCGACAATCCAAACCAGGACCTTTTCGCCATCATTCCGCGCAGCGTGCACGCCGAGCTCCGCTCCGCACTGCGCAGGGCGGATGAGGAAAAGGGACGCACGATGGCCGTCGGCCTGCACCAAGACAGCTCAGATGCACGACTGCGCTACAATATCGCCGTGCAGCCGATCATAAGCGATGGCGAGGATCTTTTTCTCGTCAGCTTTCTCGATACGGCCGGACCAAGTCCGGTGGCCGCTGCCCCGCCGTCTCACGAAGAGCAGAGCGATGAACCGCTTCAGCGCGCTGCGGCGAGCGACATCGAGAACATGCTGTACAGCACTGACGTCGCCACCGTCTTCCTCGATCGCCACCTGAACATCCGCTATTTCACGCCGGCAACACGCTCGGTTTTCAATGTCACGATGGGCGATGTCGGCCAGCATTTGGCGGACATCAACGCGCGCGCGCCGGATCCGACCCTGCTCGACGACGCTGCGGCGGTCCTGAACGACGGCGTGGCCAGGGAGCGTGAAATCCGCGTGGCAAACGGCGCCTGGCATATGCGCCGCGTCGTGCCGTACAGAACCCGTGAAGGCGGCACGGAAGGTGTCGTCATCACCTTTTCGGACGTATCCGCGCAACACCGCGCCCATGAAGCGCTCGCGCGGGCAAAGCGGGCGGCGGAACGCGCAAATGCGGCAAAGTCCCGCTTCCTCGCCACGGCAAGCCACGACCTGCGCCAACCGCTTCAGTCGCTCGCGCTCCTGCAAGGCCTCTTGGAGAAATCGGTGGAGGGGGAACGCTCCCAGAAGCTCGTTCGGAGCTTCCGCGATACACTCATGTCGATGTCCGGCATGCTGAACGCGCTCTTGGACATCAACAAGATCGAGGCGGGCACGGTCTATCCGCGCATCATGACATGCAGGGTCAACGACGTTCTGCAACGCCTGAACGACGAATTCAGCTATGGCGCGATGGAAAAGGGGCTCTCTCTTCGCTTTGTACCGTCGAGCCTGCTGGTTCGGACCGATCCGCGGCTTCTCGAACAAATGATCCGCAATCTGATGTCGAACGCGCTCAGGTACACGCGGCGGGGCAAGATCCTGCTAGGGTGCCGCAGGCATGAGGATGCGCTCACCATTGAAATCTGGGACAGCGGCGTCGGCATTGCGGCCCATGAACTCCAGACCATTTTCGACGAGTACCATCAGGCAATCGGTGATGGAACCGATATGGAAGCCCAAACCGATCTCGGCCTCGGCCTCGGCCTTTCCATCGTCAAGCGCCTGAGCACGCTGCTCGGCCACCGCATTCAGGTTCGCTCCGTGCCGGGCAAGGGTTCGGTCTTCTCCGTCCATGTCGCGCTTGGCCGGGAAGACGCGCAGCACGCACCACCACCGATGAAGAGACGCAGCCAGCCGGGCCCGGCTCTGCATGGCACCATTCTCGTGGTTGAAGATGACAGGAAGGTCCGCAGCCTGATCGAGATCGGGCTGCGCGACGAACAGCACCTTGTCTATGCCGCAGACGATGGCGCAGCCGCAGTGGACCTCGTTGCGAAGGGAACCGTGGCTCCCACGCTGATCCTCGCCGACTACAATCTTCCAGGCGGGGCGAACGGCATGGATGTCGCCAGGAGGATTCGCTCGATCCTGGGCCGCAGCATCCCCACGATCATCCTCACCGGGGACATCACGGCAGAAGCCCTTCGCATTCTATCGTCCGAGGATTGCCTGTACATGCCCAAGCCAGTGAGCCTCGGCGATCTCCTCAAGGCGATCCAGCTCATGCTGCAGGCGAGCAGGATCGAGCATACCGCAGCGCAGCCGCCGGATCTCCGGGCTCCCTCGCCCAATAAATCGACGATCTTCGTCGTCGAGGACAACCGCGACACGAGAGACTCCTTGCAGGAGTTCTTCGAAGCGGAGGGACATCGTGTACAGACATTTCCCAATGGCGAGACCATTCTTGCAGCACTCGACGGCGCAGCCATGGGATGCCTCGTGATCGACATGAGGCTCCCGGGAATGAGCGGTCTGGACGTTCTCCATACCCTGCGCGGGCGCGGGGTGAAGCTGCCGATCGTCATGATCACCGGCGCGGGCGATGTCGCAACCGCAGTCGCGGCGATGAAGGCAGGGGCATCCGACTTCATCGAGAAGCCGGTCAGCCCCGCCGATCTGCTCGCGAGCATCACCGAGGCTCTTTCGCACAGTTCCCACACAGGCGCCGAGAACAAAAGACAATTGGAGGCGAAGATGCGGCTCTCGCGCCTGACGGACCGCCAGCGGGAAATCCTCGACCGGGTGCTTGCCGGCCAGCCCAGCAAGATCATCGCCCAGGATCTGGACCTCAGCCAGCGCACGGTCGAAGCCCATCGGGCCGCGATCATGCGGCGCATGCAGGTCCACTCCCTTCCGGCGCTCGCACGGCTTGTCATGCTGGCGCAGACCGATCAGGGATAATCCTGTCGCACGGCGGGCTTACGGTCGCTTTCTCTCCATCGCTGATACAGGTCGCGGATGCCGGTGCGAAGCTGCGTCTCATGCGACCAGCCGAGCCCGCGGAGCCGGGACGTGTCCAGAAGCTTGCGGGGCGCGCCGTCCGGCTTGAAGGCATCGAAGACGATGTGGCCGCGATAATCGACGATGTCGGCGATCAGGAACGCCAGTTCGCCGATGGAAATCTCCTCCCCCGATCCGACATTGATCGGCTTCGGGCTCTCATACGCCTTCATCAGGAAAACGCAGGCATCCGCAAGGTCGTCGACATGCAGGAATTCCCGCTTCGGCGTGCCCGTTCCCCAGACAACGACGCTGTCGCGATGGGCCACCTTCGCATCATGCATCTTGCGGATCAGCGCGGGTATCACATGGGAATGGTCGAGATCGAAATTGTCGTTCTGGCCGTAGAGGTTGGTCGGCATGACGGAGATGAAGCGGCGGCCATATTGCTCCGCATAGGCGGCGGCGAGCTTCAGACCGGTGATCTTGGCAAGCGCGTAGGCTTCATTCGTCGGCTCCAGGCTGCCCGTCAAAAGCGCATCCTCGTGGATGGGCTGCTCGGCATGTTTGGGATAGATGCAGCTCGATCCCAGGCACATCAGCTTCTCGACACCGAGTTCCGACGCCGTCCTGATGACATTGACGAGGATGAGCACGTTTTCCGACAGGAATTCCGCGGGATAGCGCGCATTCGCCCCGATACCGCCGACGCGCGCGGATGCTATGAAGATTGCTTCCGGGCGCGCCTTGCGCATCCAGTTTTCGGTCTCGGACTGGCGCGTCAGGTCCACCTCGGCGTGCGAGACGGTCTGGATATCACACCGTTCCCGCTTGAGCCGTCGCAGAAGGGCGGAGCCGACCATTCCCGAATGACCGGCGACCCAGACCCGCTTGCCGCGCAGATCGTACGATAGCGCCGTCTTGTCATCCGTGGAGATCATTGCGGCCTTCCTCCCTCGTGATGACGCGCAGATCCGATTCCACCATTTCCGAGATGAGATCCTCGAAGGACACGGTCTGCTGCCAGCCCAGCCTGTCACGTGCCTTGCTGGCATCACCAAGCAGGATATCCACCTCAGCCGGCCGGAAGTAGCGCGGATCGATTTGTATCAGGGTGCGGCCGCTGCGGCGGTCATAACCGATCTCGTCGACGCCGACGCCATCCCATTCGATGGACTTCCCGACGACTTCGAAGGCGCGCTCGACGAATTCCCGCACGGTATGAGTGGTGCCGGTCGCAAGCACATAATCGTCGGGAACGTCCTGCTGAACGATGCGCCACATGCCCTCGACATAGTCACGCGCATGGCCCCAGTCGCGCTTGGCGTCGAGATTGCCGAGGAAGAGCTTGTCCTGCAGCCCCCATTCGATCGCGGCGACCGCCCGGGTGATCTTGCGTGTGACGAAGGTTTCCCCGCGACGCGGGCTTTCATGGTTGAAGAGAATGCCGTTCGAGGCATGGAAGCCGTAAGCCTCGCGATAGTTGACCGTCATCCAGTACGCGTAGAGCTTGGCCGCGGCATAGGGGCTGCGCGGATGGAAGGGCGTACCCTCCCGCTGCGGCGTCTCACCGAGGCCGCCGAAGAGTTCGGAGGTCGACGCCTGATAGAAGCGGCAATGATCTCCCACCTTCAAAAGACGCATGGCCTCCAGCAGGCGCAGCGTGCCGAGCGCATCCGTATTGGCGGTGTATTCCGGTGTCTCGAAGCTCACCTGCACATGGCTCTGCGCGCCGAGATTATAGATCTCGTCCGGGCAAACCTCCTGGATGACCCGGCAGAGGTTCGTCGCATCCGTCAGGTCGCCGAAATGCATGTGGAAACGCACATCGGGCGAACGCGGATCGACATAGAGGTGATCAACGCGGGCCGTGTTGAAGGAGGACGAGCGCCGCTTGAGACCGTGCACCCGGTATCCTTTTTCCAGAAGGAGTTCGGTGAGATAGGAGCCGTCCTGGCCCGTCACGCCGATGATCAAGGCTTTCTTTTCAGACATGCGCCACCAGCTTTCACACGAGGAAATGCCGTGCACGATCCTCCGCACACCGTCGGCTGAGTTAGCGGCAGGATAGTTTGACCGACAAGGTGACCGTTCGGGGGATGGACGACGGTTCGCCGACCGTCGGATGGGTGATGTCACCGTCCGATACGCCGGAAGGCGTAGACCGGGTGGGAGGACAACATGCCCGCTAGCGCCATTGGAGAACTTGTCGCCCGCGGCTCCGCTGCCAAGATCACGGCTCGCAGGAGAACATGCGGGGCGGCTCCATGAGGACGATCTTCGTAAACCGGTACTTCCATCCGGACCAGTCGGCGACGAGCCGAATGGTATCCGCGCTGGCATTCGGCCTTGCGCGGCAGGGCGGCAGGGTCACCGTTCTTGCCAGCCGCACGCTGCACGACGACGCAGGTGCCACACTAGCCGGGCGCGAAACCTGTTCGGGCGTCGAGGTCGTGCGGCTGCCCACCTCGCGCTTCGGTCGCGGCAGCTTGCCCGGCCGGGCGGCCGATTACCTGTCTTTCCATCTTTCGGCCTTCACCTGGCTCTCCCGCAACATCGGGCGCGGCGATGTCGTCGTCGTGTGCACCGATCCGCCGCTGATCTCGCTTGCCTGCGCACTGCCCATCTGGCTGCGCGGCGGCCGGATGGTGAACTGGGTCATGGACCTCTTTCCGGAAACGGCAATCGAACTCGGTCTTCTGCGCACTGCACCGATCCTCGGCCGGTTTGCGGCATGGCTGCGAGACCGGTCGATCACACATTCGCGGTTGACGATCTGCCCGACGGAGCGGATGGCGGACTATCTCGTAGCGCGCGGCCTGCCGGGGAAACGGATCCGCGTGCTGCACCATTGGTCGGACGCCGCCGAAATCCAACCCGTCGCGAAGGAAGACAACCCGCTGCGCGCCGCCTGGGGCTATGCGGGAAAGTTCGTCGTCGGCTATTCCGGCAATTTCGGCCGCGCCCACGAGTTCGAGACGCTGATCGAAGCAGCAACGCTTTTGAAGGACCACCCGAACGTCCGCTTCCTCATGGTCGGGGGCGGCCACAAGCTGCAATCCGTCATGGAAGCCGTCCGCGCGCGCGGCCTTGCCAATGTCGAGTTCAAGCCGTTGCAACCGGCGAGGCAGCTGTCCGAAAGCCTCGGCGTGCCGGACCTCCACGTCGTCTCGCTGCTGCCCTGCCTTGAGCACTGCATCATTCCCAGCAAGTTCTACGGCATCCTGGCCGCCGGAAAACCCACTCTTTTCATCGGCGACCCCAGGGGGAGTGTCGCGGCTGTGGTGGCCGCCGAGCGGTGCGGCGTCAACATCGAGATCGGCGACGCGGAAACGCTGGCCGGAACCATATCCGATCTCGCCGCCGACCCCGAAAGGGTTGCGGCGATGGGTGCAACCGCGCGAGCCGTGCTGGAAGCCGACTATGCCTATGACCGCGCTTTGACCACCTGGAGCGCTCTTCTCGCCGAGATCGCCGAAAAGGAACCCGTTCCGGCAGGCACCATCATGCTGGAGCACCGACCATCATGACCCAGACCGTCGTCGTCAGCCAGCTCGGTGCCCGCATGCATTATGCCGTCGCCCGCATCCTGGCGAAGGAAGGGCAACTTGGCCATTTCTTCACCGATATCTGCGGCACGAAAAGCTGGCCGGCGCTGCTGCGCCTCCTGCCGCCTGCCCTGCTGCCCCGTTCGGTGCAGCGGTTGGTCGGGCGGGTCCCGAATGGCGTGCCGCCGGAGCTGATTACGGATTTCCCCCTGTTCGGCGTCCGCTCCGCCATCCGCCGCCTGCGCATCGAGGATGCGGCGGAAGAAGCGTCGCACGCCGTCTGGGCCGGCAGCCGGTTCTCGACCCTCGTCGCAACGCACGGCTTTCACAATGCCGCGGGCCTGTACGCCTATAGCGGCGACGCACTGGAGCAGATGCAGGCGGCCAAGCGGCAGGGCCTTTGGGTGGCCGTGGAGCAGATGATCGCACCGCGCGCCGTCGTGGAAAATATTCTCGCGGAGGAGATGCGTCGCTTCCCGGAATGGGCTGGCCCGGTGCAAACCAATCCCCACGCCGAGGCCTTCGCGGCGCGCGAGCGCGCCGAATGGGCGCTGGCCGACCGTATCGTTTGCCCTTCTGAATTCGTGCGCGACCATGTCGTCGCCGAGGGTGTTCCGGCAGAGCGCTGCGTGGTCGTCCCCTACGGCGTCGATGCGACAGATCACTCGAGCACCACGGTTCGCGCACCGGGGCCGTTGCGCATATTGACGATCGGCGAGGTCGGCCTGCGCAAGGGCTCGCCCTATGTGCTGCAAGCCGCCGAACGCCTTGGCGCCGCCGTGCGCATGCGCATGGCAGGCCCCGACCGATTGCCTGAACCGGTGCGCCGCCGGTTGAGCCGGTCGATCGAGCTGAGGGGAATCGTCCCGCGCGCAGCGATTGCGGACGAATATCGCTGGGCGGACGTCTTCCTGTTGCCTTCGCTTTGCGAGGGATCGGCGACCGTCGTCTACGAAGCGCTGGCCTGCGGGCTTCCCGTTATCACCACCTACAGCACCGGAAGCGTCGTGCGCGATGGCGTGGAAGGGTTGATCGTGCCGGAGTGGGATCCGCAAGCCATCGTCGATGCGGTGCGCTACCTTGCCGACAACGAGGATGCGCGCGCGACCATGGCCGCGAACGCCCGGCTTCGCGCAAAGGAGTACACCGTCGAACAATACGGCGCGCGCCTTCTCGGCGTGCTGTCCTCACTCAACGGATCCAATGCATGAAAATCGTCCATGTCATCACTTCGATCGACCCTGACAGCGGCGGGCCGCAGGCCGTGGTGATGCGGCTCGCCGCAGCGCAGGCAAGCCTCGGGCACGATGTCCGCGTGGTCAGCCAGGCGAATGACCGGACGCTCGCCAGCGTCGCGCGGCTCGGTGCGGCCATTCCCGGCTTCCAGCGAGTCGTCTGGCATATCCTGCCGCCGCCGGGCACGATCGAAGCGATCCTGTGCCTGAAGGCACGCCCCTTCCTCGCCCGCGTTCTCGCCGACAGCGCGCAGGTGCATCTGCACGGTATATGGGAACCCATCCTCGCCTGCGCGGCGGCAATAGCCACGCGCAACGGCATTCCCTATTGCGTCTGTCCTGCGGGAATGCTCGATAGCTGGAGCCTTTCCCAGAAGCCCTGGAAGAAACGTGTCGCCCTTGCCGTCGCCTTCCGGCGCATGCTCGACGGTGCTGCCTTTCTCCACGCTCTGAATCGCGACGAAGTGAAGCTGATGCGGCCCCTCCACCTGAAGGCGCCGGCCGAGATCATTCCCAACGGTGTCTTCACCGAGGAATTCGAAACCCTGCCGGCCGCGGCTGACTTTCCGGCGCTGATCGGCTTGCCCGCCGGGCGGCGCTTCGTGCTCTTCCTGTCGCGGCTGCATTACAAGAAGGGGCTCGATCTCCTCGCAAGTGCCTTCCAGCTGGTGGCACGGCAATGCCCCGATGTCGATCTCGTCGTCGCCGGCCCCGATGGCGGCGCCGAGGACGACTTCCGCGACCTCGTGCGCCGCTTTGGTCTGGAACATCGGGTGTTCATGGTCGGCCCGATCTACGGCGGCACCAAACTGAAAGCCTTCGCGGCGGCCGCCTGCTTCTGCCTGCCCAGCCGCCAGGAGGGATTCAGCATCGCCATTACCGAGGCGCTTGCCTGCGGCACGCCCGTCGTCATCACCGATGCCTGCCATTTTCCGGAGGTCGCCGCCGCCGGCGCGGGCACTGTCGTCAGCCTCGATCCGATGGAGATCGCCACCGCTTTGATCGATGTGCTTTCCCACCCTCTTGCGGCGACAGCCATGGGATACAAGGGCCGCCAACTGGTGTTCGAGAATTACACTTGGCCGCAGATCGCGCGTCGGACGATCAGCCTCTACAACGCCTATAGGCCAGTGACTGCAAAGCCCGGCCTGGCGGCAGCAACACGATAGGGCAGGACTTGGGTCAGATGCCGTCTGCGCTCCGTCGGCGGCTGGCGACAGCCTTAGCCGGATTGCCGGCATAAACCGTCCAGGGCTCCAGTGACTTCACCGCCACGCCCCGCGCACCCAGCACCGCGCCCTCACCCACGTTCGTTCCCGGTCCGACGAAGGCTTCGGCTGCCACCCATGCCTTGTGACGCAGCGTAATGGGCCGCGCCACCAGCGGAAAGGAAGCCTTGTGGATGTCGTGTGTGCCCGTGCACAGATGCGCGCGTTGCGAGACGACGGCGAGCGCCTCGAGCGTCACCGGCGCCACATTGTAGCAGATGACACCCGGCCCCATCGAGGCGTTGCGTCCTATCGTGAGATTGCCCGGCCACCAGATGACCGTGCTGCCATGCACGATCGCGGTCGGGTGAACCTTCGCACCGAACAGTCGCAGCAGGAGATTTCGCCAGGGATGGAAGGGCGACGGCGTCCAGGCCGCAAGGCAGCGCCACGCAACCAGCCACGCAAGCCGCATCAAGCGGAAGCGCAGCGCAAAAGTCGGTCCACCGAGAAGCGGTGTGGCTCGGCCGCCCGCATCGAAGGCGGGATCGTCATAGCGCGATTTCATGAATGAACGAGCCTCCTTGATACGAACGGGTCAGCATGTCCGCTGCGGCCTCGTCTTGCGGGAACGGCCGCCAGCGCCAGCGACGGGACAAGAAACAGCACCATATGCACCCAGGCCATGATGACCCAGTCGGTCTGGTGTGACACAACATGCATCGCCGGCACGATCGACAGCATGTAGACGATCTGCCCTGCCGCCTGCCCTTCCTTGGCGCTCGCCCAGAGCCGCGCCAGGAGATAGGCGATGAGGAAGAACTTCAGCGCGCCGAAATACCAGAAGGACTGAAACGCATCGGCCATGCCGGTCTCCGTCGTGCCGGTCAGTGCGTTGTAGTCACGCGCCATGGCCGGCGTTCTCAGCATCAGCGACCGCTTCACCGCCTCACCGACGAGCTGGGAGGGGACATAGTTGAACACCAGCCGGTTCCAGTGGAACTTGCCGTAGTCGAATTCGAGCGTCTCGGCGGCATGGTCGATGCGCAGGATCGCATTGCGCACTTCCAGCCCGCCCTCTTTGAGGGTTGCCCTGAAATTCGCGGTGACGTCGATCTGGCTGATGTCCTGCCAGATCGGACTGGCGTTCTCCCGCGTGATCGCGCGGTAATCGCCCATGCTGTTCATCAGGAACGTCCCCAGCAGGACACCCGCGAGTATGATCGTTCGCGGCGCAAGCCACCCGCGATGGAACCAGAAGGCGACGGCAAAGATTGCGAAAAGCTCGACGGTTTCCGCCCGTTTGCCCGTGACGACGATGCGGTCGAGATAGAAGACGAGATCGAAAACGACAATGGACAGGGCGAAGAGCGATGTCCGTCTCGCAAGGCACAGGACGCCGATTGCAAGCCCGTAGGTCATGAGACGTGCCACGAAGAGATAGATCACCGGCACGCCGCTCATCTGCACGCCGACCACCATGTCGCCCGGCAGGCGGCTCAGCTTGAAATAGAAATATGCACCGATAACCGAAAGCGCGGCGGAGATGATCAGCAGGCGTTGCTCGCTGAAATTCCCCCGCAGGAAGGCGACCGGCTTGCGGGTAGAAATCCAGCCGAGCCAGGCCGCCACCAGGCAGAGGATCGTGAACGCCACCATCCGGTCGTAGGCGCCGCGCGGCAGGAACCGGTCATCCATCAGGCCGGGAAGCTGCGGCAGAAGAAAACTCACGGCCATGACACCGACGAGGAAGGGAAGCTGGTAGATGCGGCCCGGCGCCAGCATGCCCCACAACAAGAGCAGGGCGACCGTCAGACAAAGAAGGCAGGTCAATAGCAGGGTCACGGGCGGCCTCCTTCCCGGATGCGCGTGATCGCAAAACTCAACCGCCGGAAGGGGAGCCTCGTGCCTTCTTCTCCCGGCGGCGGCCGCAACACGGCTTGCGCCGGCTGCGACAAACGATCAGACCGGCAAACCTTCTTCCCGGCGCCGCAACTCTTCGGTCTTGATGACAATCATGTATTCGTAAGCGGCGAGCAGCCGGCAATAGTGGTAGCCTTCCTTGCCATCGAGAAAACCGCCGCGCAGCACATACATGTAGAGAAAGCGCGCCGTCGGCCGGAACGGCAGACGCATGGCCACTTCCTTGAGCGCCCGTCGTCGCACCTCCGGTACGCCGCTCAGGACATCGTGCCAGGGCACGCGCTTCTCGCGCAGGCTGACCACGGTCTCGCGCGCTTCCGACGAGGAGTAGCGGTTGTGCTTGTCGTACCAGGCATTCATGCCCTTGTTGAAGCTGTAGTGGATGAAATGCGCATTGAGCTTGCCTTCCGGTCCTTCGGTCAGACAGCGGGAATGGGCGTCGCGCTCATAGCGCACGCGATCGGGCCGGACCAGCCGCGTGATCCAGGTCGGGTAGAGGCTACTGTGCTTGATCCAGCGCCCCATGAACATGTTCTTGTAGCGGATACGGAAGGCGCTTTCGGGCCGCTTCTGATCACGCGCGATCGCCAGCATCTCATCGCGCAGGTCGGGCGGCGTCACTTCGTCGGCATCGGGCGTGTAGACCCAGGGATACTTGTATTCGATCTCCTTCAGCCCGTAGGTGCGCTGGTTCGATTCCGTGTCGTGCACCCGCTGGTAGACGCGGGCGCCGGCAGCCCGCGCAATCTCCACCGTCGCATCGGTTGAATAGGAATCGAGCACGACGATATCGTCGCACCAGTCCAGCGAGGCGAGGCAGGCGGGCAGGTTCTTCTCCTCGTTCAACGTCATGATCAGAACGGAGATCGACATCGTGCTCCTCCTATATCTGCAGCTTGATGGAAGGGCTGGCCGCCCGATCGGCACGCCGATGCGTGGCGGTTTCGACGGCGAGCACGAAGGCACTGTGCGTGACCGTGACGAGGAGCAGGCCGCCCACCATCACCTGCTGCGGCACCGCAAACAGCAGGCCGAGATAACCGACGCCTCCACACAGGAAGGAGACGAGAATGATGATGTAGCTGGTCGCGGCAGGCGACAGACCGGAATCGATCATGAGATGGTGCAGGTGCCGACGGTCCGCCGACATGGGGCTGCGGTGATCGAGCAGGCGACGCACCATGAGGCTCAGCGTATCGATGACCGGAAGGATCACCAGCCACAACAGGGATGGAAACGGCAGTCCGTCCGCGCCATCCGACAGGCGCAGGATCAGATAGGCGATGATTGCGCCGAGCCCGGTACTGCCGGCATCGCCGAGATAGACGCAGGCGCGTGCGCGCCAAGGGCTGCGCAGGTTGAAGACGAGAAAGCCGCCGACCGCCGCAAGCAGGGCGGCAACCGGAAAGACAAGCCCATCCTCCCCGGTCAGGAGCACAAGCGCGAGGATCCAGACGAGAGTGGACGCGGCGGCACCGCCGGCAAGCCCATCGACGCCATCAGCCATGTTCCAGGCGTTGATCAGCCCGACGACGAAGACGACAGAGATGACGAAGAGCAAGCCGTAGGCCGCGGGACCGGCAATCGGCAGCAGGTCACCGAGCGAAATCCGCCCGAGGCCTTCGGAGGCGATCAGCGCCAGCGCAATCAGGACCTGCGCCGCGAACCGGACACGCGCCGGCAGGGTGAAGCGATCATCCAGCACCCCGAGCGTGACGACAAGCAGCGTCGCCGACCAGAAGCCCGGCCCCACGTCCATTCCGTTGGCCGTGATCAGGTTCATGCCGGCAAAAGCCATGAAGATTGCAATCCCGCCGCACAGCGGCACGGCGCCCTCATGGATCTTCCGGTGGTCCGGCAGATCGATGAGATGAAGCGGCACCGACAACCAGCGCAACAGAACGACGAATACCGTGCTCAGCACGAGAGATGCCGAGCTTTCGAGCAGCAAGAAGATCATCTGACGCCCCTGCAATCGCGCCGATGCCCTGACCATAAGCGGTCAGGTCGCATGGGCGACGATGCAAGCATAGCGTTTGATTCGCCGGTCACACCATTCGAGCAAAAGGCCAAGACGAGCGACGCGAAGGGTGAATTCAATGGCATGGCCATCCCTGCCTACGCCCTTTCCACCCCCTGTATCCTCCCTTTGGTTGAGGGCGCCGGGATGTCGGCCAATGATCAATGCGGTGGCGGAACGGGCCGGCGAGTGTAAGTCGTCACATCACAACCAAATGACGAGATGGAATGGCGGAAAAACTAATGGTTGACGCGCCTGTCTTGCGCAGGTACAAGTGCACATCGAATTTGCTTAGAGCTTTGCTTGTTGCGCGTCTGGCACCGCGTCCTGAACGAACTTCCTTTCAAAATCGCTATCATCCTCCGGCGCGCCTTGGCGCATCGGTTTCTCAATGTTGCTATGAAAGGGTTCATCATGACCACTGGCACAGTTAAATGGTTCAATTCCACCAAGGGCTTCGGCTTCATCCAGCCCGATAACGGCGACGCCGACGCGTTCGTGCACATCTCCGCTGTCGAGCGCGCCGGCATGCGCGAGCTCGTCGAAGGCCAGAAGATCGGCTTCGACTTGGAGCGTGACAACAAGTCTGGCAAAATGTCGGCCTGCAATCTCCAGGCCGCCTGATCAGGTCGCGCTTCGCCTTGACCACGGATGTACTGGCACTGCCGGAAGCGCGTTACCCAAAGCAAGGCCAGGCAAACCGCCTGGCCTTTTGTTTTCCACTCGCCAGCCGGGCGTCACAACAGGAAAATCCAATGACCGAAAAACACAGCCTCTCGCGCCAGAGGGCCGAGATCGCGTTCAATGCCATCCAGACACCTTTCTTCGCCAAGGCCGAGGCGGTTGAGGAGCTTGCCTCCATCAGCCAGCACCGCGACGCCAAGACCCAGCGGCTCCGTGAAGCACGCCTTGCGAAGAAAATGGAAGACAGCGCATCCGCCACCGCCGCTCTCGTCGCAAAGCGCGCCACGGCGCGGTGACGCCTTTCCACCCATAATAGACAGGACGAAAATTTGAAGAACGCCAGAGACAACCAGCTTTCCGACCGCCGCACGGCATCGGCCGATGCGAAGTCGGCCCTGCTGAAAGCCTATCGCGCGGCCCAGGTCACCGCGGCACCCGCCCGAGCGGAACGCCAGGCTGAACGTGCGCTCATCGCCGCCGCACGCGAGGAGCGCCGCATCGAGCGCGAACGCGTGAAAACGGAAGAGCAGGCACGGATCGCCGCCGAAGAGGCCACTTTGCAGGCCGAAGCACAAGCAGCCGCGCTTGCCGAGACGCACGCCCGCGAGACCGCCGAAAAAGCGCGTGTCGCACGCGTGATCGAAGACGAGGCGGCGCGAAAGGCAGCGCGCGACCTGCGCTACGCAAACCGCAAGGCTCGGCGCGCATAGGTCTCCTGCGCCCTGAATGGAACGCCAAGCATGCGAGAGCGTTGCGGGTCATTACTGCTGTTTCAGGGGCATACCAATGAAAATACACGCCGGCTTCGATATCGGTTACGAATGCGAGAACGACACGGCCATGCTGCTGGTTCTCAACATCCACCCCAGCCGGCGCGCCGATCTGCTGACGGAGCAGGTCCTGACCTTCGACCGTCCGATCGAGACATGGGAATATCTCGACGGGTTCGGCAATGCCTGCAGCCGCATCGTTGCGCCTTCCGGCCTTACGACGATCTCCAGCCGATTCGAGATCTACGACAGCGGCCTGCCGGATCCCGTACCGGAGAACGCCGTCCAGCATGACATCAAGGATCTGCCAGACGACGTCCTGGTCTTCCTGCTCGGCAGCCGGTACTGCGATACGGATCGGCTGTCGGATTTCGCCTGGAAGCGGTTTTCCGCCATGCCGCTCGGCTGGCCGCGTGTGCAGGCGATCGTCGACTTCGTGCACAATCACCTGTCCTTCGATTACGACAAGGCCGACCCGCTACGAACCGCATATGGCGGGTTCAACGATCGGACCGGTGTATGCCGTGATTTCGCACATCTCGCGATCACGCTTTGCCGGTGCATGAACATTCCCGCCCGCTACTGCACAGGTTATCTCGGCGATATCGGTGTCCCTAGGGATCCGCATCCCATGGATTTCAGCGCCTGGTTCGAAGTGTATCTCAGCGGTCGCTGGTACACGCTCGACGCACGCCACAACACGCCCCGCATCGGTCGCATATTGATGGCGACGGGCCGCGATGCGACAGACGTCGCGCTTTCGACGGCGTTCGGGCCCGCCCGCCTGATGCGCTTCGAGGTCGTGACGGAGGAAGCGGCAGGGTAGCTGCCGCCCTCGCAAGGACGGTTTCCCCATTGTCCTTTGCTTGAATCTGTCTTTATTGTTCACCCGCGACGTCCTGCATCCGCAGGGTGAACCGCTCAGCCAGCAAGGCAACCATGTCTGTTCAACGTACCAGCTTCTACATTCTTCTGACGCTTCTGACGGTGGCGTTCGTCTGGCTCCTCCTGCCCTATTACACCGCGATTTTCTGGGCACTCATTCTCGCCATCATCTTCTTTCCGGTTCACGCGGAACTGGAGCGGAGACTGGGCGGTCGCAGCAGCATTGCCGCCCTGCTGACGGTCCTGTTGTGCATCTGCCTCGTCATCGTGCCCGCCATGGTCATACTCGGCTCCCTCATTCAGGAGGGCACGAGCCTCTACGAGAAGATCAGCAACAAGGAAATCGACCTGAACGCCTATCTCACGGGCATTCAGAATGCATTGCCGGCAAGCGTCGACAATTGGCTGAATTCGATGCGGCTCGGCGGTTTCGCAGAGTTGCGCGAGCAGATCTCATCGGCCTTCATGCAGGCGGGCCAGTCGATTGCAGGAACCATTTTGAGCTTTGGCCAGAACGCCCTGCAATTCTTCGTCAGCTTCGGCATTTTGCTCTATCTGCTGTTTTTCCTTTTCAAAGATGGCGCCGCGCTCGGCGTGACGATCCGCAAGGCGATACCGCTGAGTGACGACTACAGCCGCAAATTCGTCGACAAGGTCGCGGATGTCGTGCGCGCCACGGTCAAAGGCAACATCATCATCGCGATCGTCCAAGGCACCATTGGCGGCGTCAGCTTCTGGGCCCTGGGTATCGAGGGCGCCCTTTTGTGGGGTGTCGTCATGACGTTCCTGTCGATGTTGCCCGCGGTCGGTGCGGCGCTGGTCTGGGTTCCGGCCGCGATCTGGCTGTTTCTCGCAGGCGCCTGGCTGAAGGGCGTGATCCTGGTTCTCATCGGCGTGTTCGTGATCGGGCTGATCGACAACCTGCTGCGTCCACCGCTTGTGGGCAAAGGAACACGGCTGCCCGACTATGTCGTGCTGATCTCGACGGTCGGTGGCATTTCACTGTTCGGCATCAACGGCTTTGTGATCGGTCCGCTGATCGCCGCCCTCTTCATCTCCGCGTGGTCACTCTTTACCGAGGAGCAGAACATCCAGAAAGCAAGGCCCACGGATATAACCGCCCCGTAGATTTTGCGCTATCCGCGTCGTCGGCCGAAAAAAGTAGCCAATTGATGGACTTGCCGCAGCAGCGACCTATGTCGCTTCGGACAGGGGCAATTCGGGCGGCGCGGCGACGCCGGCCGAAGCACGCGGGCCGATCGGCCCGCTCGTGATGCCCAGGCGTGAA
The DNA here is from genome assembly GCF_023038235.1 of Shinella oryzae. Taxonomy (NCBI): domain Bacteria; kingdom Pseudomonadati; phylum Pseudomonadota; class Alphaproteobacteria; order Hyphomicrobiales; family Rhizobiaceae; genus Shinella; species Shinella oryzae. The sequence goes on from NZ_CP081988.1 coordinate 533,323, forward strand.
GCACCGAGCGGAGAGAACGATGCCGAACGACGAAATCTATTGCGGACCGGCGCCGGATCTTCTGTCGCTGCCCTGGCGCTGGAACTTCGATCCCGTTCTGCTTGCTGCGCTGGCGCTGCTCTCGTTCGCCCTTTATCGAAATAGCCGCGACGGGGTTCATCGCAGCTATGCCGCCGCCGCCATGGCGGTACTGCTCGTCGCCTTTGTGTCGCCGCTCTGCGCGCTGGCGTCCGCGCTGTTCTCCGCCAGGGTGCTTCACCACATTCTGCTCGTCGCTGTCGCAGCGCCTCTTCTGGCCCTTGCTCTGGGCCGACTGCCGTGGCGCCCTCGCGCGCCGCACGTGGCGTTTGCCGCCCACACACTGCTGTTCTGGCTCTGGCATTCTCCGGTTGCCTATCAGTTGGCGCTCTCCTCCCATGCCGCCTACTGGCTGATGCAGCTTTCGCTGCTGGGCTCGGCGGTCTGGCTCTGGATGGTCGCACTCGACCAGCGCACTTCGGCCGGCAATGCCTGCGCGCTTTTGTTCGGCACGGTCCTGCAGATGGGCATGCTGGCTGCCCTGCTCACCTTCTCACGCAGTCCGCTCTATGACGCGCACGTGTCGACGACTGCGGCGTTCGGCCTTTCACCGCTCGAAGACCAGCAATTGGCGGGCGTTCTGATGTGGGTTCCGGCCGCCGGCCCCTATCTCGTCGCCATGCTGTGGCGCATCCGCATTCTGCTTTCGCAGAACAGCCTCGACAGGCCGGCGTCGTGATCGCGCTTGCCAAATTCGTGCATATCGCCGCCATCGCAATCTGGGCGGCCGGCATCGTCAGTCTGCCGGGACTTTATGTGCAGCGTGCCCACGCAAAGGATGAGGACGCGCTCTTGCGTTTGCAGCGGCTGGTGCGGTTCGCCTATATCGGCATCATCTCGCCGTCAGCGTTCGTGGCCGTTCTGACCGGAACGATGCTGATCTTCCTGCGCCAGACCTTCGAGCCCTGGTTCTCCGTCAAGCTCGCGCTTGTGGGCCTCCTCGCCATCCTGCATGTGCTGACGGGCCTCGTCGTCATCAGGCTTTTCCGCGATGGCGAAATCTATCCGACCTGGCGTTTCATCACAGCCACGATCCTCAGCGGCGGGGTCGTCATCGCGATCTTCTTTATCGTTCTGGCAAAGCCGGCGATGGATCTCGCGATTTTCGACGTGCTCTCCGAACCGGGCGGCCTGAAGCGTCTCTACGACGAATTCAATCCTTTGCGGAAACCATGAGGCCGACGCCGTGATCGAAGATGAGCTTGCCGCCATGCCAACCCGCCATTCCCGTCAGGACTGCTGCCAGGCCGGAAAGCAGGAGGCCCTGCGGGAGGACGTCGAGTGGGTTCATGACGCGCGTGCCCCAGTTAGCGCCCATCACGGCGATGAGGGTCATGGCGGAAATGGCGTGGGCCCAACTGGCCGCGCGCGCGCGAATGCCGGGTACCAGCAGCAATTCGACCGTGCCGACGAGGCCGGCCGCCATGCCAAGGAAAAATGCGCCGCCGGAAGACCACAGCCCGACACGAAGCCAGAACGTATCGCCCGTCCACCAGTAGAGCATGTCGACGCCAAGCGTGGCGAAGACGAAGGCGATGGGAAAGTGCACGCTCATGGCATGCAGCGGATGCCCGCTGATGGCGACCAGCGAACTGGCATCCTTCTCCTCGACCTTCTGGATGACGGGATTGTCCTTGTCCTGCGTTTCTTCCATGCGCATTCTCCCTTCCCGCCGATAACCGTACGACAAGCAATCGGGTTCCGTACCGTCCTTGCCTTTTCGTTCCCCCTCATGCTCGCCGGCTGCACGGGCGACCTTTCCGCGCTCGATCCGGCCGGCCCCTTTGCCGGCGCCATCGCGAACCTCTGGTGGCTGATGCTGGCCGGCGCGGCGGCAATCTTCCTGCTTGTCCTCGGGCTTTTCCTGCTTGTCGTTTTCCGGCCGGGGAGCGGGAGGCGGGTATCGCCGTCCCGCTGGATCTGGATGGGAGGGATCGCCTTTCCGCTCATCACACTGATCGCGCTGATCGGCCACGGACTGATGCGTGGCGAGTATATCCTCAACCTCGGGATCGGCGGCGCGCCGTTCGAGGTGGAGGCACGCGGCAGCATGTGGCGCTGGGACTTCCGCTACGCCGAGGGTGCGCGGGCAAGCGAAGGCATCCTTCACATTCCGACGGGCAGGACGGTCGTGGTGACGGCGACCAGCGATGACGTGATCCACAGCTTCTGGGCGCCGCGGCTTGGTGGCAAGATCGACGCGATCCCGGGTCACGCCGCCACGGTGCGCATCCTCGCGGACCGTCCGGGCATCTATGGCGGCATCTGTTCGGAATATTGCGGAACCGGTCACGACGGGATGGTGTTCGAAGTGCATGCGCATGCACCCGAGGACTTCGCGGCCGTTCTGGCCGGTCTGCCCGAAGCGCAGGAGCCAGCCCGATGACGCAATCCCCCCGCAAATCGGCGCTGCGCCTCCACCGTGAGCTGACGGCCATCTGGGGCACGCCGCCGGGATGGGGCTGCCTTCAGGCGGTCAACCACACTGTCATCGGCAAGCGCTTCATGATGACGGCCCTGGTCTTCTTTGCCATCGGCGGCATCCTGGCCATGTTGATCCGCACGCAACTCGCCACGACGCAGAGCGCATTCCTCGACGCAGCCAGCTATGCGCAGGTCTTCACCATGCATGGCGTGGTGATGATGTTCCTCTTCGCCATTCCCTTCTTCGAGGGGTTGGCGATGTACCTGCTGCCGAAGATGCTGGGCAGCCGCGACCTCGCGTTCCCGCGCATGTCGGCCTACGGCTACTGGTGCTACCTTTTCGGCGGCACGTTTCTCGTCGGTGCGCTCGTTGCGGGCGTCGCGCCCGATGGCGGCTGGTTCATGTACACGCCGCTGTCGTCATCGACCTATTCGCCCGGCGTCAATGCCGATGTCTGGCTGCTCGGCATTACCTTCGTCGAAATCTCGGCGCTGTCCGCCGCAGTCGAGATCCTCGTGTCGGTGCTGAAGCTTCGCGCGCCAGGCATGTCGCTGACGCGTATGCCGATCTTCGCCTGGTACATGCTTATCGTGGCCGGCATGATGCTGATCGGCTTTCCGCCGCTCATTCTGGGGTCGATCCTGCTGGAAGCGGAGCGGGCTTTCGGCCTGCCTTTCTTCGATCCGACCCGCGGTGGCGATCCGCTGCTGTGGCAACACCTTTTCTGGCTGTTCGGCCACCCCGAAGTCTATATCATCTTCCTGCCGGCGGCCGGCGCGCTCTCGACAATCATTCCAACGCTCGCGCGTCGCCCGCTCGAAGGTTACGAGATCGTCGTGGCGGCGGTCATCGCCCTCGCATTTCTCTCCTTCGGACTTTGGGTCCACCACATGTACACGGTCGGCATTCCCCATGTCGCGCTTTCCTTCTTCTCGGCCGCCAGCGGGCTGGCGGCGGTTCCGACGGGCGTTCAGATTTTCGCCTGGCTTGCCACGCTCGCTCACGGCAAGCCGCGCATGTCGGTGCCCATGCTTCACATATTCGGCTTCATGTTCGTCTTCGTCCTGGGCGGGCTGACCGGCGTCATGCTCGCCATGGTGCCCTTCGACTGGCAGGCGCATGATACGCATTTCGTCGTCGCACACCTGCATTACGTGCTGGTCGGCGGCTTCGTCTTTCCCATGCTTGCTGCCGCCTATTACTGGTTGCCGCACATCTTCGGCCGGCAGGCCGTGCAGCATCTTTCGCACGCCGCCTTCTGGATGATCTTCATCGGTTTCAACCTGACCTTTTTCGCCATGCACCTGACGGGACTGCGCGGCATGCCGCGGCGCATCTCGACCTATCCGCCGGAGGCCGGCTGGGAAACGCTCAATTTCGTCTCCTCGATGGGCGGCTTCATCATGACGACGGGCTTTGCCCTCGTCGCACTTGACCTGCTGCTGCTCGCCGTTTTCGGAAAGCCCTTCCGCCGCAATCCGTGGCGGGCCGGCACGCTGGAATGGGCCATGCCGACACCGCCACCCGCCTATGCCTTCGCGTCGCTTCCCGAAATCTCGGCCCGCGCCGACCAGCTCGATCCGGACAGGCTCGGGCCGGTGCTGGCGTCGGGACAAGGATATCTTGGCGCGACGCGGCACGGCTGGATGGAGATTATCGGCGTCGACATGGTGACGGGAAAGCCCGAACAGGTCGTCGTCCTGCCAAAGAGAACCTACCTGCCCTTGCTGACGGCGATCGCGACCGGAAGCTTCTTTGCACTTATCCTCGTGAAGCTCTACTGGCTCGCGCCCCTCGCGCTGCTGATCGTCACGGCGCTGTTCCTGCTCTGGACCCGCGATTGCGGCCTGAAATCGGATCTGGGCGATCTCGCTGTCGGCCATGGCACCCACCTTCCGCATCACTACCAGACAGCGCAGCCTCCATCCTATTGGGCAATGGTCTTCACCCTTGCCGCTGACGCCACGCTCTTCGCGTCGTTGCTGTTCGGCTCGCTCTTTCTCTGGCTGTCGGCCCCGAACTGGCCGCCTGAAAGCGTTATCCCCATAGATGCCACGACATCGGTGATTTCGGCGGTCGCCCTCATCGTGGCCGCAGGCTTCGGGCGTGGAGCCTTCACGAGCCGAACCGTAGGAAATCTCTGCATCGTCGCGGTCGCCTATGCCGTCGCGCTCCTGGCTCTCGGCTATGTCCTCATCGAGATCCACGCCGAAGCGACACGGCACGCGGCGGTGGCAAGCATCTTTGCCGTCAAGGCCTATGCGGTCCTGCATATCTTCGTCGGCCTCATCCTGTCGCTGTTCTGTCTGTGGCGTGTCAGACGCGGATATGTCTCCGTCCGCAGGGACCTCGATTTGCGTCTTGGCCGCCAATGGCACCTGTTCACGCTCACCACGGGCGTGATCGCCCTGGCATTCCCGTTCGTCATCAACCTCCTCGCCGGAGGGGCAGGCCCATGAGCGGACGCGCGCTGTTTGGCATTCTCATTGGCTGGATCGGCTGGGCGGGCGGGTTTTTGCTTCTCTACGCCCTCCAGGCGACAGGGTGCCGGGCCGGGTGGGACGGGCATCTGCTCGGCCCGATCTCTGCGCTGCGCCTGTTGCTGATCATCACGACGGTGGCAATCGTCCTTGTGCTGATCTGGTTCACCGTGAAGGCAAATCGGCATGGCTCGACGTCTTCCTTGGAGAGGATCGGTGTCCTGGCAAACAGCGCGGCAATCCTCGCCGCGCTTTGTTTTACCGGCGTGATTTGGCTGCAGCTCTGCGCGTGAGGTGACCGAAAACGGTCAGTTGAGACGCTGCTCGGTTTCGGCATCGAAGACATGAAAGGCCGTGGCATCGGCATTGATGGTGATCTCGTCCCCGGCCTTTATGCCCGCGTCCGCCGGCATGGCCGCCACGACACGCTGATCGCCGATCCGCGCGGTGACGACGAGTTCCGGTCCGGTCAACTCGGCAACCTCGCAGCGCGCGTCGAGGAACAAGGGCTCGCGCGATTTGCCGATCGCTTCCGGGCGGATGCCGAGTGTGACGCGACGGCCCGGCGCCATGGCTTCCAGCCCCGCAACGGCTACCGTCGCCGTCGTCCCGTCGATCGTCACACCACTGTCTCCCATCGTTCCGGCAAGCAAGTTCATGGGCAGCGCGCCGACAAAGGTCGCGACATAGAGCGTCGCCGGACGATTATAGATGTTTTCAGGCGTGTCGAGTTGCTCGATGCGTCCGTTACGCATGACAGCGATGCGCGTCGCAAGCGTCATCGCCTCGATCTGGTCATGCGTCACATAGACGACCGTCGTCTTGGTCAGCTGGTGCAGGCGCTTCAGCTCGGTGCGCATTTCCAGGCGCAGCTTGGCGTCAAGGTTGGACAGCGGCTCGTCGAACAGGAAGATCTTCGGATTGCGCACCAGCGCGCGGCCGATGGCGACCCGCTGGCGCTGGCCGCCTGAAAGCTGGGCCGGCTTGCGATCCAGCAGGTTTTCGATCTGCAACAGGCGTGCCGTCTCCAGCACCGCCCTGTCCCGCTCGGCCTTTTCGACCTTGCGCATTTCCAGCCCGAAGCCGATGTTTCGATGCACGGTGAGATTGGGATAGAGCGCGTAGGACTGGAAGACCATGGCGATGTCCCGGTCCTTCGGATGCACGCCGATGATCGAGCGCTCATCGATACGCACGTCGCCGCTGGTCGGTTCGCCGAGGCCTGCGATAATGTTGAGCAGGGTGGACTTGCCGCAACCGGAAGCGCCGAGCAGAACAAGGAATTCCCCGCTTTGCAGGGCGATGTCGATGCCCTTCAGCGTCTCGACCGGACCGTAGCTCTTGCGGATTGCATCGATGGTCAGGGTGCTCATGCCAGGGCTTTCTGCTGGGTCGCTTCGTAACGTCGCGGATGGGTCGAAATGGCGCGCGAGGCAACGCCTGTTCCTGCTTCAAGGCTCGCCTTCACGCCCTTGCCGTCCGCATAGGCCGCAAGAAAGGCCGCATTGAACACATCGCCGGCGCCGATCGTATCGACCACGGCGACCCGCGGCGCGTCCACATGGGTCACGGCACCATTGCCTTCGATGGCAATCGCCCCCTTAGGCCCGCACTTTACAACCACGAGACTGTCGGCCGGCATTCCCTGCTGCAGGATATGACCGGCCTCGACGGGATCGGAAACACCGGCAAGGTTCGTCGTTTCCACTTCGTTGAGCAGCGCGATCCGGCAACGTGACAGCCACGACGCGGCGGCACGCCTGTTGCCGTCGGTCCACCCCTCCAGCGGCCAACCCGTATCCAGTGCGACGAAGATGTCATGGCGATCCGCCCAATCGAACAGGCCGGTATAGTCTTCCACCAGCTTGTCGGTGAGGAAGGAGCCGCAAAGAAGGGCAATACCGCCGCGAAGACGTTCGCCGTCGAGCACCGCGAAGACATCCTCCAGGCTGAACAGCGGCAGGTGGCCACGCGTCGTGAAGAAGGTTCGCTCGCCATCCGGATGGGTGATGCCGACGGACAGCGTGGTGCTTTCGCCGTGCACGGGCCAATGTTGCGCGTGGTCGCCGAAGCTTGCGGCAAGCCATGTGCCGAACTGATCCCGGCCGATGCTCGCGGCGATCTCGAAGGGTGTGCCGAGCGCCATCCACGCCAGCGCCGTATTGCCCGCCGATCCGCCGACCCGCAGTTCGTCGTGATCGACGATAATTTCGGTTCCCGGCTGCGGCCAGGGCGCGGCCGGTCCCATGATGAGGTCGACATTGACGTTTCCGATGACGGCGAGCGGTCTCACTCATTCGCTCCGGGTAATCTTGGTCGACCGCACCGGCGTTCCCGCGTCGGGAACGCGTGCTTCAGCGAAAGCGATCATGAGGCGCTGCGCCGTCGGCAACATCGCGAAGATCGCGGCAAGGCCGTTCGATGCCGGAAAGGCGATCGTCGAGGCGCCCGCAACCGGTGGCCGGCCGGAGCAATCGAACATCACGAGTTTGGCGCCGGTACCGGCAACGGAAACCGCCATCGCGGTCACCAGATCGGCCGTCTCGTCGTCACCGCGGAAGAGGATGACGCCCATCTCGGGAGAGAGCATTTCCATCGGCCCGTGGCGCAACTGCCCACCCTCCAGCGAGAAGCTTGGTACCCGGGAGAGTTCCGCAAAGCCAAGCGCGATGGCTTCGGCCATGCCCTGCAATCGGCGGCCGGACGTCACGACCGACTGAACATCCGAAAGGGTGGCGACAGCCTCGTCGATCGGCGGCGCCAGGGGCGTCTCAAGGGCTGCGAGCGCCGTCGAAACGTCCTCGCCCAGTGCTGCGAAAATGGCCAGATGCAACGCAAAACTGATGGTGAGGCTGCGCGTCGCGGCGAAAGCCTGCTCGGTGCCCCCCGCACCCACGAGGCAGGGAGCACTGCGGCCGAGGAAGGAGCCGCTCTCAAGCGTGAAGCCGAAGGTATCGGCATTGCCGCCCGTCTCCGCAAACCAGCGCAACACTTCCGCGCTTTCGCCGGACTGCGAGGTCATGAAGACCGTCCGCCCCTCCAGGGAAAGCGGTGCGGAAAGCTGTTCCGACAGGGGCACGGCGATGGCATCGATGCCAAGGGCGCGGTAGAGCGGCTCGACGGCCCGTCCGACCGCGTGCGAACCGCCCATGCCGAGCAGCAGAAGCTTGCCCGTCCGCTTCAGGCTGGCAGCGGCCTTTCCGGCCACCTCGGCGCTGCTGCGGAAGGATGCGATGGCATCGGCATGCTGGCGTGCCATCTCGCGATCGATTGCCTGAAGCCCCTCCGGCCGGTTTGTCGTCTCGGTCATGGTCATCCTTTCACACCGCCGCTGGTGAGGCCCGAAATCAGGGCCCGTTGCATGATGAGGCCGACCAGCACCGGCGGCAGCGCGGCAAGCACGCCAGCCGTCGCGATCAGCCCGTAATCAGAAACCCTGCCGCCCGCGAGTTCGGCGATCGCCACCGTCAGGGTTCGGGCGCGCTGATCCGAAGTGAACAGCAGCGCATAAAAGAACTCGTCCCAGGCCAGCAGGAAGGCGAAGAGCGCCGAGGTCGCGACGATGGGCATGGCGAGCGGCAGGGTGATGATGCGCAGGGTCGCAAACAGGCTCGCGCCATCCATCATCGCCGCCTGCTCGATCTCGCGGGGAATACCGTCGAAGCCGGACTTCATGAGCCACGTCGTGAAGGGTGCCAGAATGGTCAGATAGACCAATGCCAGCCCGAAGACGGAGTTGAGCAGTCCGAAGGACGCGAGCGCCATATAGAGCGGCACGGCAAGCGCGACCGGCGGCAGCATGTAGGTGGCGATTACGAGCGACAGGGACCAGCTGATGGCGGGGGTGCGCGAGACGGCCCATCCGGCCGGCACCGCAAGCGCAATGGCTGCGAGTGTCGCCATGCCGGCAACGAGGACGCTGTTGACCAGCGAGGCGACGAAGTTGGCGCCCGCACTGTTGGGAATGCTCGAAAGCAGTGTCGCGTAGCGCGAGAAATCCATCGCGCTCGGCCACCAATTCAGCGGTCGGGCAACGAGATCGGCGGCCGGCGAGATGCTCATCACGAAGAGCCAGAAAATCGGTGCGACGATGACGACGGCGAGAAGCAGCGCCGCGGCGTGAATGAGGATGGAAGCGAGAAGGCTGCGGCGTTCCATCAGGCGGCACTCCCCGCCGTGCGGCGCACCAGCATGCCGTAGCCGACCGCAAGCACCGTCACGATGAGCGTGACGACCAGGGCAAGCGACGCCCCGGAGCCCGCGCGCTGGAAGGAAAACGCCTCCTGGTAGACGAGGATCGACAAGGTCCGCGTCGAATTGGCCGGACCACCGCGCGTCATTACCCAGATGATGTCGAACACCTTGAACGCCTCGATGGTGCGCAGCACCAGCGCAACCATCAACGGGCCGGCGAGATAGGGCAGGATGACGAAGCGGAAACGCGCGAAGGGGCCTGCGCCATCGACGAGCGATGCGGCCGTGATATCACGCGGCACCGCCTGGAGCGCGGCAAGCGCGATGAGTGCCACGAGCGGAAAATTCTTCCAGCAGTCCGCGACGATGAGCGCGGTCATGGCCGTGCCCGGCTCGCCCAGCCAGGAACGATAGCTGTCGAGCAATCCGATCTGCGTGAGCGCGGAATTCAGCGCGCCGTATTCGGGATTGTAGATCAGCCGCCACAAAGTTGCGTTGACCACGGTCGGCAGCGCCCAGGGCAGGATCAGCAGGGCGCGCAGCACGGCACGGCCGTAGAACTGCTGGTTCAAGAGAAGGGCGGCCAGAACGCCGATCACCATTTCCGCGGTGACGGAGATGACGGCAAACCATGTCGTGGCAAAGAGCGCACGCTGGAAGTTGCTGCTCGACAACATCTTCACATAGTTGTCGAGCCCGACGAAGGCGCCGCCGGTCCCGACGAGCTTGGCGTCGGTGAAGGAAAGCCGGACGGTATCGATCATCGGCCAGCCGATGACGGCGGTCATGATGATCAGAAGGGGCAGCATGAGAAGCCACGCCCGGGTCGTCATCCAGGTGCTGGACATCACGTCTCTTCGTCGCTTGTCGGGGTAATATCGTGCGGGTGGCCGAAGCCACCCGCAAGCGCTCAAGATCAGAGCCCGCTGTTTTCCGCGGCGGACTTCAGCGCGTCTTCAGGCGTCGCCTGATCGAGCAGCGCTTCCTGAATGCCCTGCTGCAGGGCCGTGGAAAGCTCCTGGTATTTCGGCGTCGTCGGCCGCGGATACATGGCCGCAAGGCCGAGCTTGGCGGCAGCGATCAGCTCTTCCTGGCCAGCCGTCACGGCGGGATCCTCATAGGAAGAGGCCCAGATCGGCAGGCTCAGCTTCGCATAGGCGTTCTGCGTTTCCTGCGACGTCATGTGCACGATGTACTTCCAGGCTTCTTCCTGGTGCTGGCTCGTGGAGGTGATGCCGAGGCCCATCGAGCCATTGACGGCCGAAACCTCGCTCTTGCCCTCGACGCCGGGGGCGGGAACGATGCCCACCTTGCCGGCAACCTTGCTGTCCTTGCCGCTATTGGCCATGTTGTACATGTAGGTCCAGTTGAGCGCGAATGCCGCCTCGCCGTTCTGGAAGACGTTGCGCACGTCCTCCTCCAGGAACTCCTTGGAGTTCGGATTGGTGAGGCCGGGCTTGTAACTGTCGACCATATATTTCAGCGCGTCGAGGCCGCCGCCTTCAGCGAAGGCCGGCTTGCCGTCTTTCAGGAATTCACCGCCATAGGCGCTGACCAGCGTGGTGTAGTCGCAGATCACCGCCTCGGCCTGCGCCCAGCTCCAGGCAATGGGCGTTGCCAGCAGGCCCTTGTCCTTGATGATCTTCGCCTGATCGGACAGTTCTGCCCAGGTCTTCGGCGGCGTCTTGATACCGGCCTTCTCCAGGATTTCCTTGTTGTAGAACAGGTATTTGGTGTCGAGAATCCACGGCATGCCGTAGGATTTTCCATCATAGTTGACGGTCGTCCAGGCGCCCGGCAGCACACCCTTCTTCATGTCGTCGGTAACGCGGCCGGTCACATCGACCAGAACGTTGTTGGCGGCATATTCGGCAGGCCAGATCACGTCGAACAGGACGACGTCGTAACCGCTGCCGGACCCCTGTGCCAGCACGGTCTTGTCGTGCAGGCCCTCATAGGGAACGAATTCGAGGTTCACTTTGATATCGGGGTTCGCCTTCGTGAAGGCATCCGTCATGGCGCGCACATCGGCCTCGCTATAGGCGGCCTGCGCCATGAACAGCGCATTGAGCGTGGTTTCGGCGAACGCGTGCGGAGCCGAAACGGCCGCGAGCAGCGCTGCGTACAACAGGGTCTTCTTCATCGATTTCAACATGCCTGCCTCCAGTTTGGTTTGAATCCGGAATGTCTTGCGGACACTCGTGATCGTTGCGCCTTATGGCTTCCGCCGGATCGCTCCGGGCTTGGCTTCGCCTCGCCCTTGTTCCCCGGAACTCTTTGGTTCCTTATTAAGTCAAATGTATTGACTTAAGTCTTGTGTAATATCCAAATGGTGTCAAGAGGGAATTGTCGATGAACGAATTGCGGACGATCCGCGCCAGGAGCGGGACCAATCAGGAGGGCACGAGCGCGCATAACCGGCGCGTGCTCATCGAGGCCATCCGCGTCAATGGCCCGCTCTCGCGCGCCGCCCTCGCCCGCGCCACGCACCTGACCAAGCAGACCGTCTCCAATCTCATCGAAAGCCTGGAATCGGACGGTCTCGTCGCATCCGAAGACGTTGTGCGCGGCGGGCGCGGCCAGCCTTCCACACCCTACAGGCTCGTTCCCGAAGGCGCCTTTGCGCTCGGCGTGCAGATCGACCGGGAACTGACACGCATCGTCGCCGTGGACTTTCTGGGGCGGGAAGTGGCGCGTGCGGTTGCGGACCTTCCGCCGGGCGAGCCCGAGGAAGGCAGCAAGGTCATCCTCCACCACATCGGAAAAGTGCGGCGCGAACTTGCCGATCGTGTCCCGATGTCCACGCAGCGCCTGACCGGCCTCGGCATCGCCATGCCCGGCCCGTATGGGCTGAAGCCTTCCGGCGACGACCCCTGGATGATGGCCAAATGGCAGTCGTTTCCGCTTGTGGAAACGCTGGCCGCGGGCACCGGCCTTGAGACAACCCTGCAGAACGACGCCACTGCCTGCGCGACAGCCGAGCGCATGAACGGTGTGGCGGATGGCATCGACCATGCCGTCTGCCTCTACTTCGGCTATGGCATCGGCGCGGGCCTCATTCTCGGCGGTGAGATTTATACCGGCAGCAACCGCAATGCAGGCGAGATCGGCATGGTCCTCTTCTCGCGGGGCGGCACGGTCGCCCCCTTCGAACACCGCTCCTCGTTCGCCTCGCTGCTCCAGCATCTCGGCCTCGGCACCGCGACGACCGACGCCTATGAGGAGGTCGAGCGGCTGACGCTTGCGGACGATCCGCGCATCCGCCAATGGCTGGAAGGTGCCGGCGCCGATTTCCGGCAGGCGGTTCATATGGTCGAGACGATCTTCGACCCCGAGACCGTCATCCTCAACGGCAGCGCGCCCCCTGCCCTCTCAAGAAGGCTTTTCGAAGCAATGCATCCGCCGCTGCCGTCGATCGCCGAACGCCCCGGCCGCACCATTCCGCGCGTCCAGCTCGGAATGATCGATCCCTGGGCCGTCGCACTCGGCGCCGCCGCGGATCCCATTCGCCGCGCATTCGACCCACTCTTTTCCGCGATCCTGAAGGAAGCTCCCTGATCCGCCGGGGAACGCCTCCGCGACTTACTGGGAGCGCGACGTCCTCGTCATGAACCGGTCGATGGCGCCAGCGCGGGGCTCTATCCACCGCCAGATCAGGATCATGGCGGACAGCGTGAAGAGCCAGCCGAGCATGATGTCCGACAGGAAATGTGCACCGACGAGAACGCGGTTGAACGCGATGAAAAAGAGGAAAGGTGTCAGAACCAGTGCTGCCACCCCCCTCAGCCCTGCCGGCACGAAAATCAGGAGCGAAAGCGCCGCCGCTGCTGCCGACGACTCGCCTGACGGAAAGGAACAGCTGCGGCTGCACGCGGCGGAAAACTGCCATACCGGCGTGAAGTCGGCGCTTCCGCCGAATTCGAACAGATCGCGAGGACGCACGCGGCCGATCAGGAATTTCAGCGTGTGAACGACGATGAACGGTCCCAAGGCAAAGCTCAGAAGCACGAACAGCGGCTTGTGAGGCCGGCAAAGTTTGTACTGCTTCGGCCCGAACGCCTTGAGGCCGATCAAGAGCGCCATCGCGCCGATGATGTAGATTTGGCCATCCCGGCCAAGGCGCCTCACGGCCTGAAGGAAGGGCTGCTCGGCCAGAACGAAAACCTGCCCTACTGCGAACCAGCGCGATACCGCGAGATCGATCATGGGGAAGACCATGAAGAAAAAGCTGGTGCAGATGATCGATGTTGCCAAAACGGTCAGCGCCCTGTCGGCGGCGGACGGCTGTTGGACGGAAAATGGAAACAGGTCGCTTGATGCTGTTTTTCGCATACCGGTCTTTCAGGAAGGCCACAGCCGCAGCCCGAAAACCCCTCCCGATTCCCGTGCCGCCGGATGTGCTGTTTCGTTGGATAGAGCGGCTGCGAGCATCTGGAAGAACGCCCCGCGCTCCGGAACGGCGGCAAATTGAGGCCCGATTATCAAGAAACGGCCAAGACACAATCAATGACGCGTCCAGAATCGGTTATCCGTCCGTCGAGAGACCATTTGGAATTGCACGAGCCGAACGTCTCCCCGATAGTCGCGGCGCGGCGAAAGCCGTAGGAAAAGACAAGAGCAGCAAGGCATCAAAGTGGATAACAATCTTGTTCTGATCGTCGAGGACGAGCCGGCGATTGCAAGAATTCTCGAGGGATATCTGTTACGGGACGGCTTCCGGACCGTTCAGGCCGCCGATGGCGAAACCGCTCTGCAGCATCACGCGCTCCTGAAACCGGATCTCGTGCTTCTGGATGTCCGCATCCCGAAACTGGACGGCCTTGGCGTGTTGGCCCGCCTTCGGCAGACAAGTTCCACGCCCGTCATCATGGTGACGGCGCTTGCCGATGATCTTGATCGCCTGAGCGGCCTGCATCTCGGCGCCGACGACTATGTCGTGAAGCCCTTCAACCCGCAGGAGGTTGTCGCGCGGGTAAAGGCCGTGCTGCGCCGGACCCTCGGCGAACGACAGGATTCCGTGCGCCGCTTCCGCGAAATCGAGGTCGATTTTTCCAGCTACTCCGTCGTCGTCAACCGCGATGGGCAGCGCATTCCCTTGTCCCTGACGCTCAGCGAGTTCCGGATCCTCGCCCACATGATCCGTCACCCACACCAGGCCTTCGCGCGCGCGGATATCCTCGACGCCTGCCTGCCTGAAAGCGATGCGCTGGTGCGCACCGTGGACACGCATATTTCCAACCTCCGACGCAAGCTGGAAGAGCTGGGCCAGATCGGGTTCTTCCCCGCCCTCCGCGGCGTCGGCTACCGCTTCTTTGATCCCCAATGAAGATTCCCAGATTTCCGATCCTGCCGCTTGCCACGCTCACGGCGACCGTCATCACGACCATGCTCGTACTCAGCGTCAGCATGGCCTATCTTGGGGTGACCTGGTATTCGACCTATCTTGAGGACAGCATGGCCAGTGCCCTACCGCCCGAGGCTGCGACCGCTTACAGAATGGTCAACGAGGGCCGGGTCCCCGACAGCGATGCGCTCAAGACGCTGCTTGAACATTTGGACGAGCAGGCGGCTCCAACGGATTTCAAGATCCAGCTTGCCGTCTTGATTTGCGGCTTCCTGTCGGCTCTCATATGCGCCGTTATCGGCGTCTTTCTCGCGAGGCGCATCGCGCGGCCCCTGGAGGATCTCACCGTTGCCGCAGAAAGCCTGACATCGGGCGATTTTTCAGCCCGGGTCACCGCTTCGCCCAGCAGCACGCGCGAGGTCTCGAGCCTCGTCGAGACGTTCAACGCTCTCGCCACAAGCCTCGACAGGATGGAGGAGCGGCTGCGCTTCAACAATATGGCGATCGCGCACGAACTGCGCACGCCGCTGACGATCCTGCAAGGCGCGTTACAGGGCATGGTGGACGGCGTTTTTCCGATGGATCGAAAGATCGTTTCCGATCTTCTGCTCCAAGTCGAAGGCCTGGGGAAAATCGTCGAGGATTTGCGTACCCTCTCCTTGGCCATCGGCCAGAAACTGATGATGCAACGGCAACCGCTCGATGTGGCCGCGGTCGTGGAAACCGTTCTGGCGGCCGCAAAACCCATGATGGATGCAAGCCGGATGACGGTTGAATCCGGACTTCAGCCTGCGCGCATATCCGCGGACCCGTCAAGAATTCGCCAGGCCGTGCTGGCGCTTCTGGAAAATGCCAGCCGCTATGCGCAAAGCGGCGGCTGGCTGCGGTGCGAGACGGAACGATTAGCGGACGAAAGCGTGATCATCCGCATTCTCGACCGCGGTCCCGGCTTTCCCGAGGACATGGACGCAATCGCCGTCAATCCGTTCTGGCGCGGCGATCCGTCACGCTCGCGCGCCACGGGCGGCACAGGTCTGGGGCTTTCGGTGGTACAGGCGATTGCGACCGCTCATGGCGGTCATCTGGAGTTTACCAACCGGCAAGGCGGAGGCGCGGTGGTGACCGTCCACTTGCGGCCTGAATAAGCGGTTGGCGGGACCCGGCAGAACCGCCGACCGCCCTTCCCGTTAGCAGAACAGCTCACCGACCCGGTTGAACTGCGCCTTAACCGCATTGCGCCGGTCGTCTCGATCGATCCGGGACGAGGGAACGACGAAGCCATAGGTGTCATCCGGCTCGCCGCACCGTTCGCACCAGAAACCGTCGATGTTCGACCGCAACATGGATTGCCGCCGGGAACGTCGATACAGGATCGGGTGCTTGGCTTGCGAAACGGCGCGGAAATGTCGCGCATTCCCCTCGGCGACCAATCCCTGCAATACCATCAGGACTGCCTCCTTTGGGCGAAGACCCGAGAGATCGCGCGTGGTTTCGACGATCAGTCGTTTCGCGTTTCGGGGGCCCTGCATGCTTCCCACCACGAATGTGTAGCCCTGTGGCGCGCTTTCGCGAACGAGTGTGAAACGGACGGTGCACAATGCCGCTCCGTCCCGGGACCGCACGAGCTCGATGCCGAAGGCACCTTCATGGCGCCCGCCGCAGCGGTCGGCCAGCACGAGACGGCACGAATAGGTTTCATTGCGGCCCTGGACATCGCCCATATCGACGGTGTCGCCGCTCCAGAGCCTGATCATGCTGTCCCTCGACAGAATTTTCTCGGCAATCGTGAAATGATCGATGAGCAGACCCAGCCGTTGTGAACCGCTCAGCCCGTAAACAAGGAATTTGGACAGCGGCTTCTGGAGCAGGTCATCGTGCGGGAGAGGATAGTCGCGCGACGCCGAGAATACGGCCAACCATCGCCACCATCCTAGGATAAGCGGCGGATTGGCAGCGAAGCGCATCCAGAGCAGAACGCTGCGTTTCCAGCGCAATCTCGAAACGGTGGTCAGGATGCGCCGGGCCATGGCGGGACGCTGCTTTGCCGCGCGTGTTCGAACGGGCGACATATCCTCGAACGGGAGGACGTTCAACTTCTTCTGGTGCATGATCAATGTCCGGTCGGTGATTGTCCGCGGACATCTGCGCCGGCATTGTCAAGGTTCTGCGAAGAATGGGTCGGCCTTTCATGGGCGACCGGGTGGGTTGGTGCGCGGTGCCGACGGCACGGCGTCGCCGTTCGCCCCGCCTAGCCGAACTGGCCGCTCTCGATCAGGGACTTGATCAGCATGCGCATCGCATTCGTCAAATGGCGTTCGCTTCGCGTGATCACCTGCGTTTGCGATGTGACTTTCGATGCGTAGTCGAGCGGCAGCGGCACGAGTTCGTCGTCCAGTTCCCGCTGCGGCGATGGGCGAAACGGCATCAGGAAGACACCTTCACCGAGCAGCACGAACTTCCGCACGATCGCGTAGGAATTGGCCGTCAGCGACGGGCGGAGCACCACGTTTTCGGAGCGCGCGATAAGGTCCGTGACCTGCCGGCCACCGAATTCGGGGTGCAGCATGCCGATCGGATAGTCCACCACATCCGTCAGCCTGGGGTCACGCCCGAGACGTGTCAGCGGATGGTCCTGATGGACGACGACACAGATCGGCACATCGGACCGCGCATGGAACTTCAGATCCCGGTCGTTCGGCGCAAAGTATGTCACGCCGATATCGGCCTCATCCTCCAGGATGGCGCGGACGGTCTCGTCCGTCGGATGAATGCGGATATCGAGGTCGATACCGGGATACTGCGTCTGGAAGGCCCTAAGCGGCCCATTCACCACCCACTCCCCGAAGCCCTCCCCCATCGAGAGGCGGATGAGGCCGCGCTTGATGTTGCGAAATTCGTCGAGGCGCGCGCGCAGCTGAATATCGGCGGATCGTTGCGTGCGATAGTACTCGCACAGCGCGCTGCCGGTCTCGGTCACCTTCACCTTGCGACCATGTTTTTCAAGGAGAGTAAGCTGGAGTTCCCCTTCCAGGACTGCGATCTGGCGGCTGATCGACGACGGATTGACCTTCAGTTCCTCCGCTGCCTGGCGGATACCACCACAGGCATCGGTGTAGAACAGATAGCGCAGGCGGGTGGGGTCGAGCATTGTTTCTCCAGGTCGACTGTTGCGCAATCGTTGCCTTTTGCGCAACATGCAATATGCCGCTCGGCAATTGTTCGCAACAGAATTTCCTTTTATGGCTGGCGACGAATGCGATGAAGGTCACGTCGCGTCCAACACGACCATCAGCGATTGGGAGATAGCTTTGCGTATCAGAAGAATTTTGGCGGCGGCGGCACTGGCGCTCGCTACGTCGGTCTCGGCTCTCGGCGGCACAGTGGGCACAGCCCAGGCCGAAACCTTCCGCTTCGCCTCCCAGGGCGATCTGAAGTCGCTCGATCCGCATGCGCTCGCCGAGACCTTCTCGCTGGCCATGATCGGCGGCGTCTACGAGGGCCTTGTGGCCCGCGACGAAAATCTCAAGCTCGTGCCGGCGCTTGCCGAAAGCTGGGATGTCTCCGAGGATGCCCGCACCTGGACCTTCCATCTGCGCAAGGGCGTGAAGTTCCAGGGCGGTCAGGATTTCACCGCCGACGACGTCATCTTCTCCGCCGACCGCGTCCGCTCGGCAGGCTCGGATCTCAAGACCCGCGTTCCCGCCAATGCGGTGTTCAAGAAGATCGACGACTACACGGTCGAGGTCACGACGCCTGAGCCTTCTCCGCTGCTGCATGCCGTGTGGGACACGTGGTACATCGTCTCCAAGTCCTGGGCCGAGGAACATGGCGCGGCGGAAGTCGCGAGCGCATCGTCGGCACCGTCCTATATCTCTCTGAATGCAAACGGCACGGGGCCTTTCAAGCTCCAGCAGCACCAGCCCGGCGTTCGCACGACATGGGTCCCGAACCCGCAATGGTGGGGCACGCCCAAGCACAATCTCGACGAGGTGGTGCTGACGCCGATCGCATCCGGCGCGACCCGCGTTGCGGCGTTGCTTTCCGGTGAGGTCGACATGATCGACCCGGCGCCGCTGCAGGATGTCGACCGCATCAACGCGAGCGGCAATGCATCGGTTCTCCAGGGACCGGAAGTCCGCACGATCTATTTCGGCTTCGACCAGCGCCGCGATGAACTGCTGTTCTCGTCGGTGAAGGGCAAGAACCCCTTCAAGGACGCCCGCGTGCGCCGCGCCGTCTATCAGGCCATCGACATCGAGGCGATCCACAAGCGCATCATGCGCGGCGCGTCCGTGCCGACGGCGCTCGTCGTCGCCAAGGAACTGTTCCCGCTGGCCGACCAGTTCGAACGCCCCGCCTATGACCCGGACGCGGCCCGCGCACTGCTGGCCGAGGCAGGCTATGGCGACGGCTTCGACGTCACGCTGGACTGCCCGAACGACCGCTACGTCAACGACGAGCGCATCTGCCAGTCGGTCGTTCCCATGCTGGCCCGCATCGGCATCAAGGTGAACCTGAACGCCGAGCCGAAGGCGACCTATTTCGGCCGCATCTTCGCCAGCGGCGGCTACCGCACCTCGTTCTACCTGCTCGGCTGGCAGACGAACGGCTCGGGCAGCCTCGGCGTTCTCCAGGACCTCTATCGTTGCCGCGACGATGCCGGCAATGGCGGCGGCTCGAATGTCGGCGGCTACTGCAATGAAGAGGTCGATACGCTGATCACCAAGATCGGGCATGAGCCCGACGAGGCCAAGCGCAACGAACTCATTCGCCAGGCCTACGACATCGCCCAGAACAAGGAGACGGCCTATCTGCCGCTGCACCAGCAGTCCCTGTCCTGGGGTGTCTCGAACAAGGTCAAGGTCGTGCAGCGCGCCGACAACGACTTCCGCTTCTACTGGGTCACGAAGGGCGAGTGACGCGCCTTTCGCCGGCGGCCTTCCGGCCGCCGGTCGATCCCGATCGGGCGCTTGGGGCAGTCTTGCCCGGCGCATAACAGGATGAATTGAATGATTGCCCTTGTCATCCGACGGCTTCTGCAATCGCTTGCCGTGATGCTGGTCGTCTCGCTGCTGGCCTTCGTGATGTTTCGCTATGCCGGCGATCCCGTCAACCAGATGGTCGGCGCGGAGACCACGGCGGCGGAACGACAGACCGTGCGTGAAAGTCTCGGCCTCGACCAGCCGACCCTCGTGCAGTTCGCCCGCTATGTCAGCCGCGTCGTCACGCTGGATTTCGGCGTTTCCTACCAGTTCCGCCAGCCGGTGACGAAACTGCTCGCCGAGCGGCTTTCCGCCACCTTGGAACTCTCCTTCGTTGCCGCGCTGATCTCGCTCTTTGCCGGCATCGTGCTCGGTGTCTACAGCGCGCTCAATCCGCGCGGGCGCATCTCGTCGCTGCTGCAGAGCGTGTCACTGGTCGGCGTGAGCCTGCCGACATTCCTGATCGGCATCCTGCTGATCTACATCTTTTCCGTATCGCTCGGCTGGCTGCCCGCCTTCGGCCGCAACGGTCTCATCCCCGTGACCGAAAACTGGTCGACAGGCCTCCTGACGATCGAAGGCTGGAAATCGCTGCTCCTGCCGGCGATCACGCTCGGGCTGTTCCAGATGACGCTGATCATGCGCCTCGTGCGCTCCGAGATGCTGGAAGTTCTGCGCACTGATTTCATCAAGTTCGGCGTCGCCCGCGGCCTGCCGCGCGCGCGGCTCTACTTTCGTCACGCGCTCAAGAACACGCTGGTGCCCGTCATCACCGTCGTCGGCCTTCAGATCGGCTCGATCATCGCGTTTTCGATCATCACGGAGACCGTCTTCCAGTGGCCGGGCATGGGGCTCCTGTTCCTGCAAGCCGTGCAGAATGTCGATATTCCGATCATCTCCACCTACCTGCTCCTGATCGCGCTGCTCTTCGTCACGGTCAATCTCATCGTCGACCTGATCTATAATTTCATCGATCCGCGCCTCAAGGACGCTGCAAGCTGATGGCAGAGGTCTCCTCCGATACAACGAAGCCCGCCGAGCAGAGCCTGCGCGCACGGATTGCTGACAACGACATCTTCATCGACTTCAAGCGCAACCGGCTTGTCATGTTCGCCACGGCGCTGCTGGTGGTCATTCTGGGCGCGTCGCTTCTCGCCCCATGGATCGCGCCGACGGACCCGTTCGACCCGCTGTCGCTCGACATCATGAACTCGAACCTGCCGCCGGTCTGGCAGGCCGACGGGCAATGGCCTTTCGTGCTTGGAACCGACGACCAGGGTCGCGACATGCTGTCGGCCGTGCTCTACGGCCTGCGCGTCTCGATCATCATCAGCGCGCTCGGTGTGTTTCTCGCCGCAGCCATCGGCATCTGTCTCGGCGTGCTCGCCGGCTATTTCGGTGGCTTCCTTGATGCTTTCATCATGCGCGTCGCCGATATCCAGCTCACCTTCCCCGCCATCCTGATCGCGCTTCTGATCGATGGCCTGCTGCATGGCATGCTGCCATCGCTGTCGCGTGAGAGCAGTGCATCCTGGGTGATCATCATATCGATCGGCCTGTCCTTCTGGGTGCAATATGCACGCACCATCCGCTCCTCGACCATGGTGGAGCGCAAGAAGGACTACGTGAACGCCGCCCGTCTCTTCGGCCTGCCGCCCGTCGCCATCATGGCGCGTCACATCCTGCCGAACGTGATGGGGCCGGTCCTCGTGATCCTGACCATCAATTTCGGGCTGGCGATCATCACCGAAGCGACGCTGTCCTATCTGGGCGTCGGCCTGCCACCGATGCAGCCTTCGCTCGGCACGCTCATCCGGATCGGCCAGGAGTTCCTGTTCTCCGGCGAATGGTGGATCGTCGCCTTCCCCGGCATCGCGCTGGCGGCACTGGTCCTGACCATCAATCTCCTGGGCGATTGGCTGCGCGACGCGCTCAATCCCCGACTGCGGTAAGGAGGAGAACCATGTCCGAGACGATTCTTTCGGTCGAAAACCTGCGTGTCGAATTCGAGACGCGCCGCGGAACGCTCGTCGCCCTCGACGACATCAGCTTCTCCATCGCGAAGGGCGAGGTTCTCGGCGTCGTCGGTGAGTCCGGTGCGGGCAAATCGATGACGGGTGCTGCGATCATGCATCTCATACCGCGCCCGGGCCGCATCGCGAGCGGCCGCATTCTGCTGGGCGACCAGCGGATCGACAACCTGGACCGAACGGGCATCGAAGCCATTCGCGGCCGGCGCATCGGCATGATCTTTCAGGACCCGCTGACCAGCCTCAATCCGCTGATGACCGTCGGCGATCACCTGACCGAGACGATCCGGGTGCATCTGCCGCTCAACCGGCGTCAGGCACGCGCCCGCGCGATCGAACTGCTCGAGGAAGTGGGCATTCCCGACCCGACGGTGCGCATCGATTCCTACCCGCACGAGTTTTCCGGCGGGCAGCGGCAACGGGTGGTCATCGCGCTGGCGCTTTGCGCCGAGCCGGAACTGGTCATCGCCGACGAGCCGACGACGGCGCTCGACGTTTCGGTTCAGGCGCAGATCATCAAGCTGATCCGCAAGCTGTGCTCCACGCGCGGCACGGCCTTCATGCTCATCACGCACGACATGGGCATGATCGCGGAGACGGCCGATCGCGTGGCCGTCATGTATGCGGGCAAGGTTGCGGAGATCGGAAAGGTCAGCCAGGTCGTCGGCGCGCCGCTCCATCCCTATGCACAGGGCCTGATGGGCGCCATTCCCTCGCTCGACAACGAGGAGCCGCGGCTTCGCCAGATTCCCGGCTCCATGCCATCACTGACGGCGCTGCCGGGCGGCTGCTCGTTCCATCCGCGTTGCGAGCGCGCCATGGATATCTGCCGCCAGCGCGCACCCGCCCTTCTTGGCGCCATGGACCACAAGGTCGCCTGCCATCTTTACGAGCGCGAAGAGGTGGCTGCATGAGCAACAGCGAATTCGTCAGGGTCGAGAAGCTCAACCGGGTCTTCGACGTCTCAAAGCCGCTTCTGAACCGCATCATCGAGCGCCAACCCAAGCGCTTCGTCCATGCTGCGACCGATGTCAGCTTCTCGATTGCCAAGGGAGAGACCTTCGCGCTCGTTGGCGAGTCCGGTTCGGGAAAGTCGACGGTGGCAAAGATGGTCGTGGGGCTCCTGCCGGCCACGTCCGGCACCGTGGAAATCGATGGCGTTTCGATCACCGGCAAGCATGACCGGGCACAGATGCGCGCGCTGCGCCGCCGTATCCAGATGATCTTCCAGGATCCCTATGCCAGCCTCAATCCGCGCTGGCGCGTCGCCAGCATCATCGCCGAGCCGATGCTGGCCCTCGGCATCGCGAAATCGAAGGCCGAGGCACAGCACGAAGCGGGCGAACTTCTCAAGGTCGTCGGCCTCAATCCGCTCGACGGGCGCAAATATCCGCACGAATTCTCCGGCGGCCAGCGGCAGCGCATCGCGATCGCACGTGCGCTTGCGGCCAAAGCGGAATTCATCGTTTGCGACGAGCCGACCTCGGCGCTCGATGTGTCGGTCCAGGCGCAGATCCTCAACCTCATGCGCGACCTGCAGGAGCAGTTCGGCCTGACCTATCTTTTGATCAGCCACAACCTTGCGGTCGTGCGCCACATGTCCTCGCGCATCGGCGTCATGCACTTCGGCAAGCTGGTAGAGGTGGAGGAATCCCGGGCCCTGTTCAAGAATCCCCGCCAATCCTACACGCGCATGCTGATCGACGCGGTACCGGACATTTCTGCGGCAACCCGCAGATAACCGCGCAACCGGCGACCCGCAAAACAATCCTGCCTCTCGCCGTCTCGCCACGGCGCAAGACCTTGTCGTCCTCCAATTCAAGGAAATGACCTTCCATGTCCTCCATCGACCGCAGCAAGCTCGACGCCTACATGCCGGACCTGATCGCCCTGCGCCACGACATCCACGCCCATCCCGAGACGGCTTTCGAGGAGGCGCGCACCTCTGCGCTGGTTGCCGAGAAACTCAAGGAATGGGGCATCGAGGTTCACGAGGGCATCGGCCGGACCGGCGTGGTCGGCGTCCTCAAGGGGTCGCGCCCCGGCCAGCGGCGCATCGGCCTGCGCGCCGATATCGACGCCCTGCACATCTTCGAACGCAACGCGTTCGACTATGCCTCCACCGTCGAAGGAAAGATGCATGCCTGCGGCCATGACGGCCACACGACCATGCTTCTCGGCGCGGCCCGCTATCTCGCGCAGGACCCCGATTTCGCCGGCACCGTGCACTTCATCTTCCAGCCGGCAGAAGAAAGCGCCGGCGGCGCACCGGCGATGATGAAGGATGGCCTGTTCGACCGCTTCCCCTGCGATGCCGTCTATGGCCTGCATACGGAGCCGGGTCGCCCCGTCGGCGAAATCGCCTCGCGCATCGGACCGGCGCTTGCCGGCTCGATGTCGTTCCACGTTACCTTCAAGGGCACGGCCGGCCATGGCGGCGCCGCCCCGCATCTGGCAGACGATTGCACCATCCCCGTCGCCCATTTCATTCTGGGGCTCCAGTCGATCGTCGGCCGCAAGGTCGCGGCAATCGATGCCGCGGTCATTTCCATCGGGCACATTTCCGGCGGTTCGAAGGGCTCGCCGAATGTGATGCCGGCGGAGATGCTGGTCTCCGGCACCGCACGCTACTTCCGCGACGACGTGCAGCAGATCATCCTGCGTGGCCTGCGCGACCAGGCGGAACTCTTCGCAAAGGCCAGCAACTGCAGCGTCGACATCCAGATCAATGAAGGCACGCCGCCGCTGGTGAACCATCCCGAGGCGTTCGAGAGCGCGCTGGCCGCGGCCGAAAAGACCTTCGGCAAGGACAAGGTCGAACGTGAACGTCCGCTGTCGACAGGGGGCGAAGATTTCGCCTACTTCGCCAATACGGTGCCCGGTACCTATATGTGGATGGGCGGCGGCGTCGGGCCCGATGGTCTGGTGCACGATGTCCACACGGACCGTTTCGACTTCAACGATGCATCGATCCCCTATGGCGTGTCCTATTGGGTTAATCTCGTTCATACCGAGCTGCGTTCCGACGAGACACCGACGCAAGACGGCGAGGTCGCGTGACATGCGCGCATCTCAAGCGCCGCGCATCCGGCTCGGACTGATCGGCGACAACATCGCCCGTTCCCAATCGCCCCGCCTGCATCGGATGGCGGGCCGCATGTGCGGACTGGACGTCAGCTATGCCTCCCTCATCCCCGCCGATCTCGACATGGACTTCGACGCGGTCTTCGAGCGATGCAGGGCGGAAGGCTTTCGCGGTATCAACATCACCTATCCCTACAAGGAAACCGTGCTCGGCAAGGTGAAGGTGGACGATCCCGCGGTGCGGGCACTGGGCGCCTGCAACACGATCCTCTTTGAGCCGGATGGTACGCGCGGCTACAACACGGATAGCAGCGGCTTTGCCAGCGCCTTCCTGGCCGCTTTTGGCAACGTTTCGCCTGGTCGCGTGGCGATGGCCGGCGCGGGCGGGGTCGGCAAGGCGATCGCCTTCGCACTCGGCAGGCTTGGCGCCACGCACCTTTCTCTGGTCGATCCTGATCAGTCGAAATCCGAGGCGCTCGCGACGTCCCTGACGGCCCATTTTCCGGGCCTTGAGGTCAGCCGGCCGGAAACGCTTGCCGAGGCCGTGGACGGTGCGGACGGACTGATCAACTGCACCCCGATCGGCATGGTCGGCCATGACGGCAACGTGTTCGATGGCCTTGACCTCAGGCATGGCCGCTGGGCATTCGACGCGGTCTATACGCCCGTCGAAACGCAGTTCCTCGCGGCCGCGCGAACAGCCAAGGCCGAAATCCTCTCAGGCTACGAACTGTTCTTTCACCAGGGCGTCCAGGCATTCCGGCTGTTCACCGGTCACGAACCGGACGAAGCGGCCTTGCGTGCCGCTATGCTCGTCCCGGAACACAGCGAAGCTGGCCGCGCCTAGAGCGGATTCGCCCGCCGCCACGCGATCAATACCAGCCCGGTTTATAGCCTGTGCCGAGCATACGGTCGTAGACGTCCGTGCGCCGGTCGCGCAGGACCTGGTTGAAGTCGTTCCAGTTGCGCTTCCGGCGGGCGTCGGCAAGGTTTACCTCGGCGACCAGAACCTCTTGCCTGTCGGAACTTGCGGGACCGGCGGCGGGCCAGCCGGTGTGGCTGACGATCAGGCTCTGGCCGATGAAGGGCTGGCCGCGCTCGGTCCCGACCCGGTCGGCCGCCACGATGAAGAGGGAATTGCTGTGCGCGGCCGCCATGACGAGGATGTTGGCCATCGCCTCGCGCTTGGGGTCCTGTCCGGGGATCGGCACCCAATTGGTCGGAACGCACATGAGTTCGGCCCCCTGAAGTGCCGCCAGACGAAAGCTTTCCGGGAACCAGCAATCATAGCAGATCTGGCAGCCGATCTTGCCGACGGGGGTATCGAAAACAGGAAATCCAAGATCGCCCGGCGTGAAGTAGAGCGCTTCCTCGCCCCAGAGATGGACCTTTCGGTAACGCCCGATATACCCGGACGGCCCGACGATGACGGCGGAGTTGTAGAACACCTCCCCGTCACGTTCGGTGATGCCGGCGACGATGTGCATGTCGAGGCGGCGGGCGGCTTCGATCCATGCCGTCGTCGACGGGCCGGCCGGGATTTCCTCCGCCAGCGCGCGCAGTTCGGAGCGGCTCTCGAAGACATAACCGGTGTTGCAAAGCTCCGGCAGCACCGCAAGCCTTGCACCCTTCTCCGCCGCCTCCTCGAGAAGCGCGATGGAGCGCGCAACGTTTCCGGCAGTCTCGCCGAACACCGGTTCCATCTGGATGCTGGCGACCTTGAGGGCCGCTTCCTTCACGCGTTTGGCCATTACGCACCTGCCGGCTTGAGTTGAAGATCAGTCGCGGCCGATCGCCCAGAGAATTTGCTGTTCGAAGAGTTTCTTGTAGCCCTGCCAGGCGATGAATTCCGGCGGCAGCCAGTGCGGACCGACATCGGACGTCCAGACGACCGTACGCCCCTTGCCATAGGTGCCGGATACGAGCAGCGGCAGCGAACCGTAATCGGTGGAAACCGTGGCCAGCACCTCGGCGCCGTCCTTGACCACGACCTCGTTGAAGCCAAGCAACATCGGCCATTCCGTGCCGAGACCGGCCAGGATCGGGTGGTCGGAGGAGCCTGTTACGACAGGCAGGAAGCTTTCCGGCACCTCGACGCGGTCGTCGACCGGCAGGCAGGAGACAGGAAGTATCTCCTCAACAGCGGTCTTATGATAACGCGCGCCGCCGTTGATGCCCTGGAAGCTGTAGTATCCGCCAAACATCAGCAGCGCACCGCCTTCGCGCACATAATCGCGCAGCAGGCGCAGACGGTTCGGCGTCGGCTTCGACTTGATCCATGTATCGGGATGCAGAAGCAACGTGTTGGCGCCGATGTCGGACAGCACGATGGCGTCATATTCCTGCATGGCTTCAAGCGATTGCGGGAAATCGGCCTGGGCCTCATGCGAGGGCATGAAGCGCACGTCGAGCGGCCCGCCCTTCAACGCCGCGAGAAGTTCGTCGGCGCCCGTGTGGTAGGTCGCTGTCGGGAACTGGTCGAAGCCCTTGATATGGGTGGAGGTCGAAACCCAGGATTCACCTGCGAGCAGGACTTTGTGAGCGGACATGACTTTCCCCGAATTCGGATTGCTTGTGGCGCGAGCGCCGGTTCATGGCCCATCAAGCAAGTTACTTGAATTTTTGTCAAGAGACTTGAATGAAATGTCAGAAGGTCGGCGGTGTATTCACCCAGAAGATGCTGGCCCGCCCCTTTCCCACGTTGCGATAGTGATGCGGCAATTCCGACTTGAAGACGAAGGCGTCGCCCGGAT
Organism: Shinella oryzae; assembly: GCF_023038235.1. Lineage (NCBI taxonomy): Bacteria > Pseudomonadati > Pseudomonadota > Alphaproteobacteria > Hyphomicrobiales > Rhizobiaceae > Shinella > Shinella oryzae. The sequence continues at coordinate 560,693 of NZ_CP081988.1, forward strand.
TGAGCCGGAACACCTCATCTCCCACGATGAGCTCGATTTCACCAGCGATCACATACCCGACCTCTTCGCCAACATGTTCGATCGGCCCGGCACTTTCGCCATCCTCCTCGACATGGTGGATATTGCACTGGAGCAGATGGCCCGGCGAATAGGGAATGATGCGCTCGAGCGAGATGCCTTCGCCGCGGCGAAGCGGATCGAGGGAAATCAGCGGTCGCGTTCCTGCGCGGAAGACGATGCCCTCCTCGCCATCCGCCTCCTCGAACATCCAGCCGATATTCGTACCCAACACCTTTACCAGCTTGTGCAGCATGGGCAGCGACGGTGAGGCCTTGCCGTTCTCGATCTTGGAGAGAAGGCTCTCGGAGCAATGCGCCTCGTCTGCCAGCGCCTTGAGCGTCAGGCCGCGCGTCTGGCGGGCGAGCCGCAGGCGCGTGCCCAGACGGGCCGCATTGGTCGGCAGAGCCGTGCCGTCACCATCGTTCAAGTCGTTGCGTTTCATCAAGCCCTCACATCCCCGCCGCCCGCTCAGGCGGACGGCAAGCCGCACCGAATCCATATTCCTGAAATCGAAGCGGAATGCAATTCAAACGTATTGACATGAATTCAAGTCTCTTGAATATTGAGAATGGGCATTGCGCTGGTGCCCCTGATGCGAGCCGGGACTATGCCATGCTAATCACACCCTCGATCAACGGCACCCGGTTGCTCGGCAGGCTCGACGCCTTCGCCGCGATCGGCGCGACGGCTGACGGTGGTGTCGACCGGCAGGCATTGACGGAGGGTGACCGGCGCGCACGCGCCGCCATCACCGAAATCGCCCTCGCGCGCGGATTTGCCGTATCCCAGGATGCCGCCGCCAACCTCTTCATCCATCGGCCAGGCGGGCACGCCGGCACACTTCCCCTCCTGATCGGCAGTCACCTCGATACCCAGCCGACGGGCGGCCGCTTCGACGGCGCGCTCGGTGTTCTTGCCGCCCTCGAAGTTCTGGAAAGCCTTGAGGATGCGGATATCCAGACTGCCGCGCCGATCGAGCTGGTGGTGTGGACGAACGAGGAGGGCTGCCGCTTTGCCCCGGGCAGCATGGGTGCGCAGGCCTTTGTCGATGGCGCGCTCTCCGATACGCTGCTTGAAAGCCGATCGACCGACGGCTTGCGGCTCGCCGACGAACTTGCGGCCACGCTGAAAGCCCTGCCGCAGGCGCGCCCATGCACGCTTGGCAAGCCGATCGCCGGATATCTTGAACTGCATATCGAACAGGCGCAGAACCTGGAGCGCGCGGGAATACCGATCGGCGTGGTGACGGGCGTGCAGGCCACGCGCTGGCTTCAGGTAAGCGTTACCGGCGAGGCCGGGCATGCGGGCACGACACCGCTTTCTGCCAGACGCGACCCCATGCACGCGACCAGCATGGGCCTTGCCCGCCTCTATGAAACGATCATGCGGCACGACACGCATGCACGCTTCACGGTCGGCCGTATGACGGTGGAGCCCGGCAGCATCAACGCCATTCCCTCGACCGTCATCTTCTACGTCGACATCCGCCATCCGGGTCGCAAGGAGCTTGATGCGATCGAGGCGCAGATCACCGGCGCCCTTCACGACGCCGCGACCGGGACCGGTTGCACGGTCGCCTTCGAACGGGTCTTCGACATGGAGCCCGCCCGGTTCGACGACACCCTGATCAACGCCATAGAGGATGTGGCGAAGGCGCGCGGTGTCGCCAGCACGCGCATGGTCTCCGGTGCCTTCCACGATGCACTGTTCGTCAGCCGCGTCGCGCCGACGGCGATGATCTTCGTGCCCTGTCGTGACGGCATAAGCCACAATCCACGCGAATTCGTCGAGCCCGAATTCTGCATCATGGGCGCCGACATTCTCTTCCACGCGGCCCTGCGCGCCAGCGAGATGACCGTGTCAGTGGCCGAACCAGGCATAAAAACAACAGCAATCTCCAACAACCATAAAGGAGTGGGAACATGAGCATGACATTGACACGCCGAAGCTTCGCTGCCGCCGCCATGGCGCTGGCGGCGATGATCGCTATGCCGCAGAAGACGTTCGCGCAGGACCTGACGAAACTGACCTTCATCCAGGAATGGCCCGTGCCGGACGGGTTCTGGATCCCCTGGATTCTCGGGTCAAAGAAGGGTTTCTACGCCGAAGAGGGCCTCGAAATCGAAATCGTGACGCCGCCGACCGTCGCCGACACGATGAAGTTCCTCGGCACCGGCCAGGCACAGGTCGCCTTCACCACCGTCATGGATGTCATCTTCGCCAAGGAGCAGCAGGCGCCTGTCGTCGCGATCGGCCGTTATGGGCGTAGCAACAACTGGGGCATCCTCAGCCCGGAGGGCAAGCCGCTGACGATCGCCGATCTCAAGGGCAAGACCATCGGCATCTACAACGACGCCTGGACGCTGGCGCAGCTCTCCATGATGCTCGCCGATGGCGGCATGACGATCGACGACGTCAAGACCGTCGCAGCCTCCGATGATACCGTACCGCTGCTTCTGCAGAACCGGGTCGACGCGATCACGGGCATTACCAATGCCGAGGGCACCGGCATGTTGACGACGGGCGGCCAGAAGGCGGAATTCCTGCCCGCCACCGCGCACGGCGTGCCGAACACGCCGATCTTCATGCTTGCCGCCAACGAACCGTGGCTGAAGGAAAATCCTGAAAAAGCCAAGGCCTTCCTGCGCGCCACCCGCAAGAGCATCGAATATGCGGTCGCCAATCCCGAAGAAGCCATCGCCGCTTTCGCCGAACTCTATGCGAAGGCCTATGACGGCAGGTTCATCGACCAGCAGTGGAAGGACACGATCCCGCTCTTCGGCGCGATGGGCGCCAGCCTGATGGTGAACGACGAGGCCGACTGGACGGCACTTCTCGCCGCATTGAAGAAATTTGATGTGGTGAAGAAGATCGAGGCCCCCTCGGCCTACTACACCAACGAGTACATCGCCCAGTAAGCGACGGGAGACCGCCATGACCGCCACCGCCTCTTCGCGCCGCGTCGTTCCCGCCTGGACCTATCGGCCCGGCCCTGATGTCTCGGACCTGCCGCCGCCCGGACTGGTTGCGGCACAACGGATCGCAAAGGGCGCGGCGGCGGCAGGTCTCGCCGCCGCCTCCGCCGGCATCAGCGAGCAGGATGTCGAGCTTGCCGTGAGCGACTATCTCACCGCCCAGGGCATCGCCCATGTCTGGACGATCACCAATGTCGGTCTGGGCGAGAACACGCTTGTCTGCTTCCCGACCAACCCGCCGACGACGCTCAAGGCCGCCGAGCGGGATGTGCTCATGGTCGATGTCCACCCCATCACCGCCGATGGCTCCTGGGGCGACTGCACGCGCTGTACCGTGATCGGCGACTGGCCGGAGGCGCGTAAGGCGCTGTCGGACCTCGAGGCGATCCATTACGAAACGCTGGAGAAATGCCGGCCCGGCATGCCGGCGAACGAGCTTTTCGGCATGAGCCACGAACGGCTTGTCTCGGAAGGATATGTGCTGCTCGACCAGCTCGGCAATATCGGCCACTCGCTCACCGCCGGGGCGGCCTATCTCCACCAGTTCATCGATGCCGGCAATGCGACGCCGATGTGGGGCGCGTGGGCGATCGAGCCCTTTGCGGCCCGAGACGGCATCGCCGTAAAGGTGGAGGACCTCGTGTGGTTCGGCCGCGAACGCTGCATCACGCTCTAGGGAATCGGGAACTTGAACAACATGGAACAGGCTCCAAAACTCGCATTGAAGGGCGTATCGCGCACCTTCGGCGACTTGACCGCGCTTTCCTCGACCGAGCTTGCGGTCAAGCCCGGAGAGTTCATATCCGTTGTCGGCCCGTCCGGCTGCGGCAAAAGCACGATGTTCAACATCATCGCAGGTGTTCTCCAGCCCAGCACCGGAAAGGTGCTGATTGACGGCAAGGACGTGACGAACCAGTCCGGCCATGTCGGCTACATGTTGCAGAAGGACCTGCTGCTGCCGTGGCGGACCGTCCTGGACAACATCGTGCTCGGCGCAGTGCTGAAGGGCGGCGCCTCGCGCGCCGAGCGTGATGAGGGCGTGGCCCTCGCCCGTCGTTACGGCCTCGGCGACTTCATCAACCATTATCCGGCCGCCCTTTCCGGCGGCATGCGCCAGCGCGTGGCGCTGATGCGGACGCTCGCCATGCATCACGACGTGATGCTGCTGGACGAACCCTTTGGTGCGCTCGACAGCCAGACGCGTCTGTCCATGCAGCAATGGCTGCTCAGCGTGTGGGAAAAAGAAAAACGGACCATCGTCTTCGTCACCCATGACATCGACGAAGCGATCTTCCTGGCTGACCGCGTCGTGGTGATGACGCCCAGGCCGGGCCGCATCCATGAGATCATCGATGTGCCGATCGAACGGCCGCGGCCCGTCTCCAGTCTGACGCGCCCGGAATTCGTTGCGCTCAAGCAGCGCATCCTCGGCACCATCTACAACAATGCATCGCCTGCGAACGAGGAGGCCGCACCCCATGCATGATCCGACGGAAAACAGAAGCGTGCTTCTCAAGATCTTCTATCCGGTCGTCGCACTCGTGCTCGTCGTCGTCGCCTGGGCTTTCCTCGTCTGGTTCTATGAGGTTCCACGCTACGTGATGCCGTCGCCGTCGGACGTTGCGACCCACATTTCCGAGGATTGGCAGACACTGGTCAAAGGTTTCGGCGTGACCTTCCTGGAATTCCTGCTCGGCTTCACGCTCGGCGCCGGGACCGGTTTCGTTTTCGCGGTGCTGATGGACATGTCGCGGACGGTGCGTGGCATCCTCTATCCCATCCTGATCCTCAGCCAGGCCATCCCGATCATCGCGATTTCAGCAGCGCTGACGATCTGGCTGGGCTTCGGGCTCGCGCCGAAACTTGTCATCGTTGCGCTGGTCGTCTTCTTTCCCGTCGTCGTCAACGTGCTCGATGGCCTTGCCTCCGTCGACAAGGACGTGCTCAATCTGGTGCGCTCGATGGGCGCATCGAAGTTCAGCACATTCCGCCACGTCAAACTGCCCGCGACCTACTCGCCGTTGTTCTCCGCCCTCAAACTCTCTGCCACCTTCAGCGTTACCGGCGCGGTCATCGCGGAATGGACGGCCTCGACCAGCGGCGGCATCGGCGCCTATCTGCTGCAGGCGAATTCCCGCCTGAATACGGCGGGCACCTTTTCGGCGATCACATTCCTTGCCGCGCTCGGTATCGTGAGCTTCCTGCTGGTGGTCGCGGTGGAATATCTACTGACGCCCTGGAAAAGCGGCCACAAGGCCCGCCGGTGGTCGCGATCGTACTGGCAGGAGTAAATGCACCGATGCGGCGTGCGCGATCCCGCATCGACCCTGTCACATCTGCCCGCCTGCCCCGCCGGCCCTGATCATGCTGAAATAGTCGTCGCCCCCGACCTGGCCGCCCTTCAGGGCGATCTGCAGGCCGTCTGCGACGCCGCCATGCGCAATGCAGAGCGGCGAACCCGGCGTCTGCGGAAGTGGCATTTTCAGCGTCAAGGCGCTGATACCCATTTCGCCGAGCGCGTGACTCGACGTGTCGCCGCCGGCGACGACGGCGCGCGAAAGGCCGGCGCGCGTGATCAGTTCGGACTGGATGCGGCCCAGTGCCCGGCCGAGCCGGTGTCGCGCGCCCGTGGAGGAATCGAGCTCGCCGCCGCGATCGGCGGATGGTCCGAGCGCGGTGTAGAGCACGACGCTTCGGCCACTTCCCAGCACCTTGAGGCCGGCATTGACCGCTTCCGTGATGGTGCTCGCATTTTCTTGCGCCGACAGCGCGACCGGATCGACCGTCACGCCTTCGAAGCCGTTTGCCAGCGCATGCCGGATCTGACGTTCCGTCGTCGGGGACACGCTGCCCGACACGACGGCGATGCGATCCACCGGACCGGCAGCGGCAAAGACCGGCGCCGGACCGATCAATCCACTGTCCCGCCACGCGGGTATGAGCGCATATTCGACGCCCGAGGAGCCGCAGACGAAACGGCTCTTCGCGCGCAAATGGTTCCAGAGCAGAGTACCGGCCGCCCTCTGCGTCCGGTCGTCGAGCACGTCGAGCAACAGGATGTCTGCTTCAGCCGGGTCAGCGTGGCCGAGCAAAGCGACATTATCCACCAGTGCGGAAGACAACGAGGTCTGCCGTGCGAGATGCAGCAGCACGTTCGCCTCATCCATCGGCGTGACGGGATGGCGCGACATGACCGGATGCCTGTCGATACGATAATTGCGGCCCTGATAGGCCGCGAAGAGCTCGCCGAAAGCTGTGTAGCGACGGATCTGCGGCGCACCGACGATGAGAGGAACTGTAGCCTCGCCGAAAACCTTCCGGCCGATTTCCATGGCGCGACCGATGCTGCCGACATGCGGCGCGGAATCGAAGGTCGAGCAGACCTTATAATGGCAAAGTTCCGCGTCCAGCGACTTCAGCCAGGCGAAGGCCTCGGCCAGGTTCACATCCATCCATTCGGGCGTTTCGCTGCGGCTGGTGCCGGCAAGGCCAAAAGCACGCGCACCGGAAAAGCGCGAGAGCAGGTCCGCGTTCGGCACCTTCAGGAAAAGCACGGTCTCGACGCCATTCGAGGCAAGCGCCTCCATGACATCGGTGGAGCCGGTGAAATCGTCGCCGTAGTAACTGATGAGGGGTCGCGTCATGCTCAGGCCGCCTTGCCGTCGGCAAATTTCTCGATGGATTGCGCAAGTTCCGGATGCTCTTTGGCATAGGCGTCGAGCGGTATACCTTCCACCGCCGCCTCCCAGGCCTGCTTCACAGCCCTAACCCCGGCGCCAGGTCCGCCCGGGTGGCTGACGATGCCGCCTCCGCAGAGATAGAGCAGGTCGGTCGAGCCGCCGGTGGCGGCAATCGTGTCGGGCGCCTGACCGCCCCACTGCCCCGAGCCGATGACCGGAAGCGCCACGTCGCTGTCCGAGAAGAGCGGCGTTGTAACGGCCTTGTAGGATCGCACGAAACTCTCATCGGGCTCCCAATACTTCACGCGGATGCCGTTGATCTGGAACTGGTCGACGCCGAGCAGACGCCAGAACTGCTGCCAGACCGAAAATTCGAAACCGAGGCCCGCATGGCGCGTGAGGATATCCCAGCCATTGCGGTGAGCGTGCAGGACGAGCCCGGAACGCTTGCGCAGAAACGCCATGCCGCCAAAGCCGATCGAGTTGATGTTGACGACGGCGCAATTGCCGCCCGCCGCCAGAACCAGATCGTGATTGCGCATCATCTCGTCGGGATCGGCATGGCTGATACCGAAGGCGTACATCACCTTCTTGCCGGTCTTCTGCTCATGATCGAGGATCTTCGGCATGATCGCCGCCACGCGATCGCCCAGCGACGAATAGGCAGGGCTCATCAATTTCTCGTCGTCCTTAATGAAATCGACGCCGGCGTCGATCAATTCTCCGACCATCTGCGCCGTCTCATGCGGTCGAAGGCCGAGCGCCGGCTTGACGATGGTGCCGATGATCGGCCGGTCCTTTACCCCCGTCAGCGCAAAACTGCCGGGAACGCCGAACTGCGGGCCGGGATGGGCTGCGGCGAATTCCGGCGGCAGCTTCATGTCGACGATGCGGATGCCGGTCATGCCCTTGATCGAAAAGACACCGCCGATGGCAATCGTCATTAGTGCGGCAAGATCGGTGCCGATAGCATCCAGCGGGAAATCGATATCGACGTCGGCTCGGTTGAACCGCGTCGCGCCGCCCGCTTCCTCGGGAAACGAAGGACGATCGGCCGATGGCAGGGCGCGGATGTCAACGACGCGCGCCGCCACGCGGGCCTTCAGCTCTTCCGTCTCGCCCGGCAAGGCCACGAAGGTGCCGGTCGACTGGTCGCTGGCGATCTTCGCCGCCATCTTCTCCACCGAACCTGCTGTCTCTATCCGATAGGTCAGACGGATCATGTTTTCTCCTCAGCGGTTCGGCGCAATCAGCTTGTCCGGCGCGAAAAACTGGTATAATGAGTATTCATGTTATTGCAAGCCGTTTGCGGCGAAAGCTGTTGCGACGATTGAACTTGATGCATATTCAAGCCTGTCGAAATCAGGTGACTCATGACCGTCGTTTCCGAACCGATCATCCGCAAGAAACTCTCCGATGAAGTCTTCGCGCGGCTGAAAACCATGATCGAGACCGGCGAATTGCAGGCCGGCGACGACATGCCCTCCGAACGTGAACTCATGGAGCGCTACGGCGTCGGCCGCCCAGCGATCCGCGAAGCAATGCAGGCGCTCGCCGGCAAGGGACTGGTCGAGATTTCGCAGGGCGAGCGTGCCAAGGTACTGCGCATCACGGCCGAGTCCATCATCCGGCAGGTCGACCTGCCGGCCAAGCTGATGCTCTCGGGCTCTTCCGACTCGCTGGAACACTTGAAGAATGCCCGCATCTTCTTCGAACGGGGCATGATCCGCGAGGCCGCCGTCAAGGCGACGCCGGAGCATATCGCAGAGCTGCGCATCCTTCTCGACAGGCAGAAGGCAAATCTTGGCGATGCGGATGCCTTCATCGAGGCCGACATGGATTTTCACCAGTGCATCGCGCGCATTTCCGGCAATCCGATCTTCGCCGCCGTCAGCGGCGCGATGCTGGGTTGGCTGAAGTCCTATCACACCGAAATGCTGATCTGGACAGGCCGCGAGAATGTCACCCTCGCCGAGCACGAGGAGATCATCCGCGCCATCGAGAAGGGCAATGCGGACCAGGCCGAAAAGGTGATGATCAAGCATCTCGAACGTTCCCGCGCCCTCTATACGCTCAAGGGACAGAAATCGCCTCAGAGCACGGCTTCAACGCAGCCATAGGGCGGCAGGACGACCCTTTCGGTTGCCGATAGCCCATCGCCACCAATCAATGAAACCTGGCGCGGCGGAGACGACAGCACCACGGTCTGCGGTTCCGGCGTGATGTTGGTGAGCAGGATCACCCTATCCGACGCAAGACCCAGAACGGCATCCGGCCGTGACGTTTCGACAGACCGCACATTGTGTCCCGCCAGCGCGCCAAGGCGTGCGAGGACGTGGGCAAGCGGCCGCAGTTCGCCAGGCGCCATCGCCTCGCCCGCCCCCGCCACCAGCCCGAAGGGGCCCACGAGTGTGGAAAGTGTGAGCACTTCGAGCCCGGTCGTGGCGACCGTTGCGGCGTAAGCCAGCGTCCACGCAGCACCGAACTGACCATTGTGGCGCGGATCGACATTGGCCATCGGAATGCGCCAGCCGGCAGGGTTCTCCTTGGTCGCGCTACCATAGGGGTTCTGGCGCATGGCGATCGTCGAAGGCCCGATGCGATAGGGCTTCTCGCCATAGAGTGCACGGACCGAGTCGACGACATAGCGTAAGGCCTCGAACGTCTGCATGACCGAGAGATCATGGGCCGCGTGCACGATGGGGTTCGTGCAATGGCTCACATAATCGACGCGGTCGCCCGGCACGCGCTTGCGGTTGAGCTCCGTGAAATAGCTCATCATGCCGCCGCCGAGCCGGACATTCGGGAAGGCAGCCCGTGCGGCCGCGTAAACATCCTCCAGCGGCGGGCATTCCGGCCATGCGCTTCCCGGCGGCGTCGACTGACGGTCCACCGACGGGCAGACGAACAGGCTGTCGAGCGTCAATCCCGCTTCGCGAACCAGCGACGCGAGTTCGGACATTTCCTCGTCCAACGCACGCTGGCAGGCGACGGCGGCCTCCAGGGTGACCTTCAGTCCCGATTTTTCCGCAATGTCGGCATAGCCCTTCAATGCGGGCAAGCCGTGCCCCGCACCGGGATCGAAATGCGCGATCAGATGACGCGCATGAACGGTGTCGAGCACCTCGAGCGCCGACCGTTCCTCCGCAAGGCATTCCGGACGCAGCCCGACACCGATTTCGGGGAAGAGGCGGTCCGTCCGCGCGAGCGTCAACGTGACGGCATCGGAATTGTCCCTAGCGACGCCGGCATCGCCGACCGACTGAATTTCAATGAGAACCTTCTGACTAAAAGGCTCGTTCCGCGCGATGCGGTAAGGCCAGGGCAGCGCCAGCGGGCGCACATAGGTCTTGTAGGAGCCGTCCGTCCAGTTGCGCTGGTCTTCCATCTCGAAGACATCGCCGACGAACTCCGTCACCGCCGAGACGCCAGGCGCGACCTGGTGGGTGATCGCCGCGATATCCATGAAGGGCTGCCAGGGCTCTATCCGCTCCGGCCAACGCGCGTGCTCGACGCTGCCATCGCCATGACGCACCGAAACGGGTTGTCCCGCCACACCGACGACGGGATGCAACACCACAAATCCCGCACGCGCCGTCTCGAAGTCAGCGTCGCTGACGCAATCGGCGGAGAAGGCAACGGTTTCGGCCGTACCGGATATGGCGATGGCGCAATCGAGATTGGCACCGTCGGAAGCACTGAAGCGAGCCTTGTAGGTCACCGAGAAACCTGCGTCCGTCGCCCGCACCTCAAGATCGTTGATTGCGGCGCTGCAGGTACCCCAATCCTTGTCGCGCACGAGGAAGGCCACGGCCCGCAGCACCTCATGGCCACGGAACCGCAGGGTCCGCAGATTGCCGTCCTGCAAGACGACGCTCAGATCGCCGGCCACGAGCGTGCGGCTTTCCGGCTCGCGTTCGTTCGTGCCGTAAAGCCTGAGCAGGTCGCCGCTCATGCCAGCAAATCCGCGATCGTGACGGTCTCCCCACTTTCGGCACTGAGATAGGCGGCCTCGACGAGGGCGAACGTCTTCAGGTTGTCGCGCCCGGACGTATCCGGCTCGCCTCCCTCGGCCAACCGTTCGGCCCAGTGTTTCTGGATGAGCGCGACACTTTCCTGAATGTTGTGCCAGGGCCGCGACGCCCAGGGCAGCAGGTTCGGCGCGACCACGCTTTGTACCGTGCCTTCTGGACCATGGACCTTCAGCTTGTAATCCTTGCCCAGCCGCAGCGTGCCCCTGGTGCCGTCGATCTCGACGAAGGTTTCCGGGAACGGCTCTTCCGGCAGTTTCGTCGCATAGCTGACATCGACGATCGAGGTGATGCCATTGTCATGGTCGAGCAGCATGGTCGCGACATCCTCGCCGGCGATGTCAGGATTGACGCGGCGCGTGCGGGCGGTCATGCGGCTGGCATCCCCGAACAGGAAGCGCGCGATGTCCAGCGAATGGATGCCGAGGTCCTCGATGATGAAGCGCTTGCCCTTGGCGAGATAAGGCTGGCCGGAGAAGACATCGAAGCCGGAGCGGAACGAGACGCGCCCCCAGAAGGGCTCGCCGATGGCACCACTCTCCAGCACCGCCTTCACGGCAAGGATCGGCGTCTGCCAGCGGAAATTCTCGTGGATCATCAACGGAATACCGGCGGCATCCGCAGCGCCGACCATGGCCTTGGCATCGGCCAGCGTCGGCGCGAACGGCTTCTGGCAGATCGCCGGCACCCCGTGGCTGGCGGCAAGCTCGACCAGCGCGCGGTGGCTGCCGACGGTCGTTGCGATATCGACGAAATCGAAGCCGCCATCGGCAAACAGCGCCTCCGCCGATTGGTAGCGCCTTTCGACGCCGAACTGGTCGCCGACGACGCGCAGGCGCTCGGGATCACGGTCGCAGATCGCGACGATCTCGACACCGGCGAGATCCTGCCAGCCATGCATCTGGTTCACGGCAAAGAAGCCGCAACCGATCAGCGCACCCTTGGTCTTCGTCATTTTCAGCCTGCCTTTGCCATCTGCATCAGGGTGACGCGCTGCTGGAGGCGGCGCTGCGCCTGGTCGACCACAACGGCTACGATGATCACGAGACCCTTGATCACCATCTGCCAGAACGAACTGACGCCCATCATCACCAGACCATCCGAGAGAATCCCGATCACGAAGGCGCCGATGATCGTGCCGCCGATCGTGCCGCGCCCGCCCGACATGGATGTACCACCCAGAACCGCCGCCGCAATGGCATTCAATTCGAGATTGGTGCCGGTCGCCGGGTGGGAGGCCATCAGTTCCGAGGAAATGATAAGGCCGACGATGGCCGCGCAGAAGCCGGAGAACATGTAGACGAACATCTTCACGCGGTTGACGCGGATGCCGGACATGCGCGACGCGCGCTCATTGCCGCCGACGGCGAAGATATGCCGGCCGAGCGGCACGAAGCGTGCGAAATAGGCTGCTCCCAGCGCCACGACGATGAGGATCCAGACGGAAACCGGAAGCCCGAGGATGGAGCCCGAGCCGAGATAGGCGAAGCCCTGGTTGCCGAGGTCTTCGCGTCCCGTCAGATTGGGCAGCGTCTGACCATCGGAGTAAAGCAGCGCCATGCCGCGTGCCACATAGAGCGTGCCAAGTGTCGCGATGAAGGGCGCGACGTTGAGGCGGGTGATAAGCAGGCCGTTGATCGCCCCGATCGCGATACCGACGATGGCCACGATGATCGCCACCTCGACGACGTTGAAATAGACGGTATAGCCGAGCGGCAGCGCCACGCCATACATGATAAGGCCGCCGGCGATCATGCCGCAGAGGCCGACGATGGAGCCCACCGACAGGTCGATGCCGCCGGTGATGATGACGAAGGTCATCCCGATGGCGAGGAAGGCGTTCTGCGTCGCATGCTTCGACATCAGGATCATGTTCGCGGTCGACAGGAAATTGGGCGCGAAGATCGAGAAGAAGATGATGACCGCAAAGAGCGCGATGAAGGTGCGAAGCTTCATGAGCGTGAGCAGAGCGGCGCCGGTGGAGAGGTGGTTGCCGGTGGCGGCAGTTTGCGTTGCTGTCGTCATCACGCATGCATCCTTTTGGTTTTATGTCCCTCTGCGGAGGCCGAAATCACCATGTCCTCGGTGGCATCCTTCCGGTCGACCACCATCACCAGCCGGCCATTGCTCATGACGGCGATACGGTCGGAGAGCGCCATGACCTCTTCGAGGTCTGAGGTTGAGAACAAGATCGCAAGCCCCTCGCCCGCCAGCCGCCGCATGGTGCGGAAAACATCCGCCTTGGCGCCGACATCGATGCCGCGGCTCGGTTCGTCCATCAAAAGCACCTTCGGCCCGGTCATCAACGCCTTGCCGATGACGACCTTCTGCTGGTTGCCGCCCGACATGGAGGTGACGTCGAGATCCGGGTTCTTCGCCTTGATCGAGAGGTTGCGGATCGCGTTGGCGATCGCCTCCTTCTCGCGCTTGAGGTCGATATGGAAGCCGGCTTTCAGGAACTGGCTCAGACTGGCCATGGAGAGGTTGTCGGCAATCGACATGGACTGCACGAGGCCTTCGCGCTGTCGATCTTCCGGGATCAGCGACAGGCCCTCACGGATGCGCCGCGTCGTGTCACGGCCCTTGAGCTCCTCGCCCTCGACGAAGATTTTGCCCGTGTAGTGTTCGTGGCGGCCCATGATGCACTCGAAGAGTTCGGAGCGCCCCGCACCCATCAGGCCGTAAATGCCGAGGATTTCGCCCTTGCGCACACCGATCGAGACATGATCGACGGCATAGCCGCCCTGCGCACGGGGCAGGCAGATATCCTCGGAACGGAAGACCTCTTCGCCGGGTTCGTGATCCACCTGCTTGGCGAAATCCTTGGCATCCGAGCCGATCATGGAGCGCACGATCCAGCGCGTGTCGATGTCCTTGACCATCGCATGGCCGGTAATCTGTCCGTCCTTGAGGACGGTGATGTAGTCGCCGATGCGCATCAGCTCTTCCAGCCGGTGCGAGATATAGACGATGGCGACGTCACGCGCCTTGAGATCGGCGATGACGCGGAAGAGCACGTCGACTTCCGCAGCGCTCAACGCGGAGGTCGGCTCGTCCATGATGAGGATGCGTGTGTCGAGGGAGACGGCGCGGGCGATCTCGACAAGCTGCTGCTGGCCGATCGGCAGGTCTTCCGCCAGCGTGTCGGCGGAGATGCCGGCTTCGAGGCGATTGAGGAATTCGTTGGCCTTCTCGACCTGCGCCTTGTGATCGATACCGCGCAGGCCGCGTGTGATCTCGCGCGTCGCAAAGATGTTTTCGGCGACCGAGAGATTTCCGAAGAGGTTCAATTCCTGGAAGACGATACCGATGCCGTGGCGGACCGCGTCCGCAGGACTGTCGAGATGAATGCGCTCGCCATCCATCCAGATTTCGCCGAGCGTCGGGCGTTCGACTCCAGCGATGATGCGCATCATGGTGGACTTGCCGGCGCCATTCTCGCCCACAAGCACGTTGACCGCGCCGCGGCGCAGCTTCAGGTCCGCCTTCTTGAGCGCCACGATGCCGGAATAGGCCTTGGTGATGTCCTTCAGTTCGAGAATGACGTCGCCGTCATCGGTGGCGCTCATGTCAGCCTCCGACCGTGATGGTGACGGGCACGAAAAGCGGCAGCTGTCCCTTGGCCGGCAGCGGATAGGCGCCGAGCGCCTTGATCGTCTTGCCCGTCAGGTTTTCCCGCGGCAATTTTTCAAGCAACAGGCCGTTCACATGGGTGTTGAACGACTTGCCGTACTGCGCCCATTCGATCTGGTTCTTGAACTCGTTGAAGTTCACGAATTTCAGGCTGTCGCGGATCGCCGTGCCGCGGATGGCCGGACCGATCGCAACGCGCACGTCCGCCTTCCGGTCGCCGTCGACGTCGACATCGACATAGCCGGCGCGGGATTTGGTTTCCTCTGCGACGATCACGCCGTCGATCGTGGCGGCAAAGGTCCAGGGCGCGTTGCCCTGCTTTTCCTTATGGCCATATTTTTCAGCTGCCGCGTCGAGATTTTCGGCCGCGAGTGCCGAGACCTCCTGGAAAGTGCCGGCGCGCTCCTGAAGAAACGGAACCACCTTGGCGTCCCAGATATCGGCGACCATCTTGTCCGGGTTGAAGGCGCCGGCCGCCGCCTGTTTCTGCTCGTCTTCCGTCTTGACGAGCTTGCAGCCCGAAAGCGCGAGCATCCCGGCAAGCACGAGTGTCCAGGCAGCCTGATACCTTGGCATTCCGATTCTCCGTCATGAAAGAAGGAACGCGAGGCGGGACCGCACCCCGCCTCGCGCCATCGTGCGACGATTACTCTGTCAGCGCGAAGGTCTCGAGCTTGTCAGCGTTGTCGGCCGTGATGAGCACGCAGTCCATGAGCTGCTTTTCTTCGGCTGGGCCCTTGCCGGTCTTGATGTAGGTGTCCGCCTGGGTAACGGCGAGCTGGGCCTGCGCGTAGGCCGGCTGCATGACGGTCGCCTTGATGCCACCCGCCTTGATGGAATCGCGCACGTCGTTGGACCCGTCGAAACCGACGACGATGACGTCCTTGCGGCCGGCAGCCTGGAGTGCTGCGATCGCACCCATGGCCATGGTGTCGTTGCCGGCGATCACGCCCTGGATATCGGGGTTCGCCTGAAGGATGGTCTCCATCTTGGAGTAGCCTTCCGTCTGGCTCCAGTTGGCCGACTGCTGGGCGACCATCTTCATATCAGGGTATTCGTCGATGACGTCGTGGTAGCCCTTGGAGCGGATGCCGGCATTGAGATCGGCTTCGCGGCCGAGCAGCTCGACATAGTTGCCCTTCTCGCCCATCAGCTTCACGAACTCCTCGGCGCCGAGCTGCGCGCCCTGATAGTTGTTCGAAACGATCTGCGAGACGGCGACGCCCGTGGCGTTGATTTCGCGGTCGATCAGGAAGGACGGGATGCCGGCATCCTTGGCCTTCTGCACGGCGGCGATCGAGGCTTCCGAACCGGCATTGTCAAGGATGATCGCCTTGGCGCCGCGGCCGATGGCCGTATCGATCAGCTGCGACTGCTTGTTGGCGTCGTCGTCATGCACAAGAACCAGCGTGTCGTAGCCGAGTTCCTTCGCCTTGGCTTCCGCGCCGACGGCTTCCGCCTTGAAGAACGGATTGTCATGGCTTGGCGTGATGATGGCAATGAGGTCTGCGGCGAAGGACGGCATGGCGACGCTTGCGGCCATGACAGCAGCAAAGCCGACGGTAATCAGTCTGCGGGTAATATTCATAGGTCTCCTCCCGGTTAAGCACCGGCCTCCTGCGACCATCCCTCCATGAAAATGGCCGCACCGGTGCAATCTTTACCCGGCACACATGGCGCCGGATGCGGCGGGCCAGGCCCGCCGAAAATCAGGTGATGCGCTGGATGCTGGCTGCGATTTCCGCGGGCTCGAACACACGCTTCCAGTCATCCTTCATCAGCACGGGCTTGCCGAATTCGATGGCCTTGTTGCAGGCATCGGAGAATACGCCCGGCGTCTCTTCGAAGATGACGGCGCCGAGCACATTCATGTGGCCGAGCAGGAAGTCGCGGGCGGCCTCCTTGGCAACGCCGCGACGCACGCATTCATCCATCGCCTCGCGCATGACAACGAGCAGCGAGGCGCAAACGGTTTCCGAAAGGCCCGGCTCCAGCAGCGCCATCTGCTCGACGGTGACGCGGTGCGAGCGCATGACCGGCGCCCAGATGACCTTGGCGATCTCCTCGCCGAGCGCGTAGGCCTCCTCGGGACCCTGCATCAGCGCGGAAACGATGTGCTGCTTGGCGGCGATACCGCCGAAGAAGTCCCGCTTGGCCGCCGGATCCGTCTCGTCGTTGAAGATCGGCGGATGGCAGGGATGCGTGACGAAATAGGTGAGGTCCGCGCGCTCCGGCAGATGACCGGCAAAAGGCGCGGCAGCATCGAGCGCCACGACCATCGTACCCGGCTTCAGCTTGTCGGCAATGCCGGCGGCAACCTTGCCGATCGCCGTATCGGGAACGGCGAGAATGACGACGTCCGCGCCATCGAGGCCTTCATCGGTGGCGACGCAGGTCAGGCCCAGATCGTCAGACAGGCGCTTCTTGCCTGCGTCACTCACCTCGATATGCCGCACATCGAACCGCGAGCCCTTAAGGTTCTTGGCGAGCCGATAGCCCATTTTGCCGCCAGCGCCGAACAACGCGATCGATGTCATCGAAATCTCCAAATGCGAACGGCTGGCCTGCAATCGGCCCAACCGAATTTCCTCCACCGGCAACCCGGCCTGGAGCTATATCTCGCAACTGGTATAACAAGTCAATAACTATCTCATCGAATATGTGATGCGATGAGACATCGTTGAAGAGCCGGCAACCTCGTTCGGTTACCGGCTCTTCAATTGCATGATGCCGCTTTACGGCTTCCTCAGGCTCTCGACGCCAGGAAATGGTCGATGCCGGCCTGGGCGCACTGGGTGTCCTGCGCGGGAGTGCCCGAGCTGAGGCCGATGGCGCCCACGACATCGCCATCGACTATCACCGGCAATCCGCCCGCGACCACCATCAGACGACCGCCGATTGCCGAATTGATGCCATAGGCCGGGCTACCCGGCTGACTTGCCGAACCGTAACTCTCGGTCGTGCGCTTTGCGCCGGCGGCCGTATAGGCCTTGTCCTGTGCGATGATCGTGCTTGTGATCTTCCCGCCATCCATACGCTCGAACGCGATCAACTGACCCGATTCATCGGTGATGGCGATGCACATCGGCACCCCGATCTCCTCTGCTTTGGCGCGCGCGCCTGCAATCAGGATGCGGGCATCTTCGATGCTCAAACGGCGGATAGTCAACATGATGGAGGTCCTTCCCTCGCGAAGTCCAGGTTTCAGTGATCAGCGATTCAATAACACAATCGGCGGCACGCCGATCCCAGCAGATACACTGGTTTGGGCATCCGGCCGATGCAAATTCCTGATGCAGACCTTCCCGTCATCACGCATGCGAAGCCTCCAGAGCGGCGGCGAGAAGAGGTTGGGAGAGCGGCGGCGTCGCCGCATGCCCCCTGTCGAGCATGGGCTTGATGCGCCGCAGTTTCTTTTCGGTATGGTTGCCGGCGATATCGGCCAGCCGGTGGTCGAGATAGGGATTGAGGAACCGCTCGCGCACTTCATCAACGTAGCGCAGGGCGTCGTTTCGCATTCCCTCCAAAGCGAAAACAGGCACAACCTCGTCACGCCAGACGGCTTCCAGGTCGCGACGGACGTGATGATCGGCCATGATCTCGCGCACCGTCTCGCCTGCCGGTCGATTACCCGCGAGCCAACGTTCGGCCAGGTAGCTGTGGCCAAGGTTGAGGATATGCAACTTGAGATGTTCGTAACGGTCGAGATTGTCGGTGACGACCAGAGAAGGGTGTCGGCAGGGCAGAACCAGACCTTCCTGCGCCTCGATGGCCCAGAGCGCATAGGGTTCCGCAACCGCCCCGACCGGCTCCAGCGGCTCGGATACGATGCGGTCGACCAGGCTATTGGCAAAGTGGCACCGCGCCTCGACGTAACCGAGAAAGTCGGATGACAGTTTCCAATTCCTGGCGATCGTCAGGACGATCGCTTTCAGCTTGTCGCCGTTGCGCTGTACGAGTTCGCACGGAAAAATCGAAACGGGCCGGCCCGGGCGCGCGCGCCAGCGCGCATACAGCAACACCAGGAGTTTTGCGGGAAAACTCACCGGCACCCTGTCCGGCTCGGACAGGAGCACGACATCGTCGCTTTCGTCCAGATCGTAGCCCCGGTCCCCGGTATTGCTGAGGATGACGTCCGCGGCGATCCCGGCGCTGACGATCGCCGGCCAGTCCGTACCCGCGAACAAGGCCCGCGATATGGCCCTGCCTTGCCGCATCTCGTCGATCGTCTTCCCGTCCTTCAAGCCGCGTATCCGCACAGGATAGGCCCCACCATCGGCGAGAGCCTGGATCCGGCGGGCACTGGCTGGATTGCCGGTCGTCTGGACGACCGTGATGGGGCCAAGCGCCTCATCACGGTCCATCGCCTCGGATATGAACAGATCGGCATGGGCAAGAAGGAAACGGCTCGTTCCGAACTGGAGTATCGGGGTCGGGGCAACAGCCATCATCTCGTTCCTTGTGAAGAGGCGGGCCGGTTGCCCGGAACCGCCGATCCAGATCTAGAGAGCCAGTTCGCGGCGCAGGGTTTCCAGACGCTCCATGGCGATGACGCCGTCAGCGATGGTGGGCGCCGGGGTGGCTGCTCCACCAAGCGCCGGCACGACATCGGCCAGGAGTGAATGGTATCCCTTCGGATCTTCGTTGGCGGCCGCCGTAAAATTCGGCTTCCATGTCAGCGTGTCGCAATCTTCCGACAGGGTCGCACCGAGATCGTCGATCTTGAAGGGCGGATTGCGGTGCCACTTGATCTCGATCACGTCGTCCACCTCGATACGCTGATGATCGCCCATCAGTTCGATGCGTTCGACCGGCGTGCCGCGCGACTGGATCGTGCCCATGGCGATGTTGCCGATCGCACCGCATTCGAATTCGAAGCCGACATGGAAGAGCACCCGGCCGGGCGTCTTTTCAACCTTGCGGGCAGAGATCGAACGGACCGGCGAGACGAGGAAGGACACCAGGTCCATATAGTGCACGCAGTGGTGCAGGAAGAATCCCGTGTAGTCGACATTACCGGCGAAATAGCCCGGCGCCGTCATGTAATAGCCGGTCAAACCGAGCACATCGCCGAACCGGCCGGATTTGACGATGTTGGCCGCCATCCGGTTGCCGATCGAGTAGCGCTTCATGAAGCCGAGCAGCAGCGGCTTCTTCGCTTTTTCGGAGGCTGCAAGGAGTTCGCGCGCACCGGCCGCCGAGCCGGACGGCGGCTTTTCCATGAAGACCGGCAGGCCGCGCTCCAGAGCCGCCTTGCCGAAGGCAAGGTGCTGGTCCGGCCCGACCGCCATACCGACGGCATCGATCCCCGGTGTCTTCAGGAGATCGTCGACATCGGTCACAAGGTTCCTGACGCCGAACTGGCGACCGGCATTCCTGAGGCGCTCGGCATCGATGTCACATAGCGCGATGATCTCCACGTCGTGACGCACGAGCTGCGGCAGCAGCATCTGGGTGGCGTGGATGCCGCAACCGATCCAACCGATTTTTATAGTCATCGACGATATTCCGTAAGCAGGAGGTGGGATTTGATGAAGGCACTGGACGCAGCGAGGCGACCGCTCTCGTCCTCATGCGGCGCGCGCCATTGGGCGAAAGGCACGCCGAAACGGTCATCGGTACGGCGGAAGGGTTCAAGTGAGATCGGCCCCTTGTAGCCGACGTCATGAAGCGCGCGGCACACCTCCACCCAGTCGGTCTGTCCCGTACCGGGAAAGCCCCTGTGGTTCTCGTTGGCCTGGAAATGCACCAGACGGTCGCCGCCAAGCCGGATGGCTTCGCCGAGCGAGCTTTCCTCCATATGCATGTGGAAGGTATCGAGCATCAGCTTCACGGCCGGATGATCGACGGCGTCGAGCAGTTCCATTGCTTGCTGCGTGGTGCAGAGCACGTCGCTTTCGAAGCGGTTCAGCGGCTCGACCGCCAGAAGGACGCCGGCCTTGGCCGCATAATCGCCCGC
Source organism: Shinella oryzae (assembly GCF_023038235.1). Classification (NCBI taxonomy): domain Bacteria; kingdom Pseudomonadati; phylum Pseudomonadota; class Alphaproteobacteria; order Hyphomicrobiales; family Rhizobiaceae; genus Shinella; species Shinella oryzae. Next base: position 581,031 of record NZ_CP081988.1, read on the forward strand.
CTCTTTCAAGCCTCTGACACAACGATCCTTTCGAGCGAGGCGTTCGGCCTCGTCGACCGGCTGCGGAGGGCGGCCCGCAAATACGAGGGGGTTCCCGGTGAGTGGCCCGCCGACGATTGTCGCGCCAAGGCCGGCGGCGCAATCGACCGTGTGTTTCAGATAGTCGATCCCGGCGCGATGAGCGTCGGTTTCGGCCGAGGACAGGTTGCGCTGCAGGTTGACGCGGGCGGCGAGAACGACGCCGAGGCCGGCATCGTCGAGCGCTTTTTTGGCCTCGGCGATATCAAGTTCACCGACTTCGGGAACAAGAAGTTCGACGAAATCATAGCCATGGTCGCGCATCTTCGCAAAGAGCGGGAAGTGCTCCGCGGTGAACGGCCTGGCATACTGCATGGAAATCAACCCGACGGGGTTCATCTGTTTTTCCTTTTCAGTGCATACAAATTCAATTGCTGGCGGACTTTCGCGATCACCCCTTCACCGCCCCCTGGGTCAGGCCGCCGATCAGACGGCGCTGGACGAGCAGGAACAGGATCGTTGCCGGCATCGCACCGACCACGGCGCCTGCTGCCAGCAGGCCCCATTCGATCTGGTATTCCCCGATCAGTGTCTGGATCGCGACGGTCACCGGCCGGACGTTTCGGCCGCCGAGCGTCAAGGCGTAGAGATATTCGTTCCACGCTGTGATGAAGATGTAGATGCCGGTCGAAATGATGCCCGGCATGGTCAACGGCAGAACCACCTTGCGAAGGGCGGTCAGACGGGAGCATCCATCCGTCATTGCCGCCTCGTCGAGGCTTTTGGGGATCGCGGCGATGTAGCTTGTCAGCATCCACACAGCGAAGGGAATGGCGACGGTCGCATTGGCCAGGATCAGCCCGAAATGCGTATCGAGAATGCCGACGCTGCGCATGAGAACGAAGAGCGGCAGGATCAGCAGCACGATCGGGAACATGTTGATCAGCAGAAACTGCATCATCAACAGCTTGCGGCCGGTGAAGCGAAACCTGGAGAAGGCATAGGCAGCCGTCACGGAAACGAGCAACCCGACAACGACCGTTCCGCCGGCGATGATGAGGCTGTCGAGCATGTTCTTCAGGAACGACGTCTGCTCGATGAGCCTGACATAGTTGTCCATGCTCCAGCCCATGGGCGAAAGCGAGACCCCGGTGGCCGACAGCGTCGCCGTCGGCGTGAGCGATGTCAGGATCATCCAGACGAATGGAGCCATGGCGAAGAGAACGATCAGGAGCACCGGAAGGTCGGTAGTGATGATCCGGCGAAATGTGCTTTGCTGCGTCATCGTTCGACCTCACGCATGGTGCGGGCGAGGTAAAGGACCACGAATGCCCCCAGAAGAATGGTGAAAGTGACGGCTATAGACGTGCCGTAGCCGAAATCGAGATTCTGGCGCGCCTTGATGAAAGCGTAGAGCGGTAGCGTGTGCGTCGCATAGCCCGGTCCGCCACCGGTCATAACGAAGATGACGTCCATCGAATTGGCCACCCATATCACCCGGAGAAGACCGGCCGTCGCCAGGACCGGCGCGATGCCCGGCAATGTTATGTGGATGAATTGCCTCCAGGCGGACGCCCCATCGATCGATGCGGCCTCGTACTGGCTTTTCGGAATGCCCTGCAGGCCCGCCAGGATCATGACGGCGAAGAAGGGAAAGCCCTGCCACGTCAGCGTCGCGATAATGGCATAGATCGCGACATCGGGATCGGCGAGCCACGGCACGGCGGTTTGAACGATCGAGAGGTAGACCAGGATATCGTTCAGGACGCCCGTGTTCGGATCATAGATCCAGCGCCACATCAGCGCGATGACGACGCTGGGAAGCGCCCACGGGATAATGATCAGCGCACGCGCCAGCCCGCGCCATGGAAATTCCCTGTTGAGAAGCAGGGCAGCGAGAAGGCCAAGCCCCATTTGCAAGGGAACCGTGAGGCCGATCCAAAGCAGCGTGTTCCATAGCGCGGTCCAGAAGACCGGATCGTTGAAAAGTTTCACATAGTTGCCAAAACCGACGAATTTGCTGGCGTTCGGCTTGAACAGGATGAGGTCGTAGAAGCTCGTCCAGACCGCCTGCACCATGGGCATGAAGACGATAACAAGGGTGACGACGACGGCAGGCGCAAGCAGAAGATAGGGAAGAAGCCGCTCCGACCGCCACGCGAAGACCCAATGACGCTGTAGGGGGGAAGTATTCGACAAAGACATGACTGCTCCTGCCTCCATTTCAAGGCCGGGAAAAGCGCCCCGACACGGATGCCGGGGCAATGTGGTAGCTTGGGTTACTCGGCAAACAGCGTCTGAAGTTGTTCCATCATCTGCGCCGCGGTGATCTGCCCGGTGAGCGCCTGCTGCATGTGAGTCTGCCATGCCGTGTTGACGAACTCCGAAACGGCGGAAGTCTGGGGCAGAACCTTTGCAAACGGCAGAGACTCGATCGTTGCATCGACAAATCGCCGTTCATGCAGCTTCCAGTCGGCGGAGCCGCTCTTGGTGACGGTCATCTGGCCTGTCGCGCTGTTGAATGCGACATTGTTCTCGCCTTCGGCCAGGAAGGATATCCACTTCCATGCGGCATCCTTCACTTCGGAATTCGAGAAGATCGCGAGCGACTCGTCACCGTAGGACGTCCAGCGTCCTTTTCCGCATGCCGGCACCGGAACGGCGGAAACCTTGTCGCCCAACGCGGCCACCAGGTCCTTCGAAGAGCCGATATGGTGAATGGTCATGGCCGTTTTGCCGGATTTGAAGGCGGCGATGATTTCCTGGAAACCATCATTCGGGGCGGACGGCGGAATGACCTTGTCCTTCTGGAACAGGTCGATCAGCCACTGGTTTGCCGCGATCGCTTCGGGATTGACCAATCCGCCCGGCTTCAGCTCCGCGCCCTGCGACATCACGAATGCGCCCCACTGGTCCCAACCACCCTTACCGCCGCGCAGGCCGAAGCCGTAGGTCTCGGGCGCCTTCGTCAACTTGATGGCCGCGTCGCGGAACTCCTCGCAGGTCTTGGGCGGTTGCAGGCCGGCGGCCTCGAACAGGTCCGTCCGGTAGTAGAGATAAAGAACCACATACTGGATCGGCAGGTAATATTGCGTGCCGTCGGGCCCCTTGTTCAGATCAAGCAGGTTGTCGAGCAGGTCGGCTTTGCCTTGCCAGGCATCGATCCGCTCTCCGAGCGGTTCGAGCGCGCCCATCTCGACAAGACGAGGCTGGGCGAAAAGCTTGACCATGGCCGCGTCGGGCGCATTACCGCCGACCAGCGATGTGTATAGGTTGTCGTAATAGCTGTTCCACGGCACGTTCTCGGCTTCGATGGTAATGCCCGGATTGGCGGCCTCGAACTTCTTGACGAGTTCGCCCATGGGATTGGCCGGATTGTCGAAGTGATACCAGAAGCGAACGGTTTCCGCCTGGGCCTGTGTAAACGCGGCGGATGCCGCAAGAACGGCGCCGAGCGCCAATGTCTTCAAAAATTTCATGTGTTCCTCCTCCGAGTTGATAGTTCAAGAGCGGCCGGTTAGCCGCCTTGCTGCACGCCCTGCCGCCGCCAGAGCCTCCCGTGCGGCAGACAGTTCGTATGTGTTTTGCAGGAAGCCATGCATGACGCCGGGCACGATGCTCAGTTCGTCGTCTCGACCGAGCGCCTTGAGACGATCGCTCAGCATCAAGGTGTCGGACAGCAACGGATCGACTGCCGCCGCCATCAGATGCAGCGGTGGCAAGGCTGCCAACGCGGCATCGCCGGCAACCAGCGGGCATGCCAAAGGGTCCACCTCAATTTCCTGCCCGCCGGCATAGAAAGACCAGTAGCGCTGCATCTTCGCCCGGGTCAGGCCGGGCCCCTCGCTGAAGCGGATGTAGGACGGCGTCTCGAACGAGCGGGCGTAATTGCCATAGAAAAGGAGCGCGCCATCAGGAAGACCACGTCCTGCGGCCTGCTCGTGCAACATCGCCGCAAGCGCGAGGTTCGCACCGGCGGAATCGCCGGATACCAGCAGGGGACCGCGCGAAACGCCAACGCTCTCCGTCGCATCGAAAATGCTGCGAAGGACCGAAATGACGTCCTTCAGGCCGGCCGGAAAGGGAAATTCGGGGGCCAGCCGGTAATCGGGCAATACGACAGGCAGGCCGCTTTCGATCGCCAATACGCGGGCGCAGCGCTCATGTGTTTCCGGCGAACAGAAAGCGAAACCGCCGCCGTGTACAAAGAGTATGGCGCCCACGCCTGCATCCGGCGGCACAAGAACCCTCACACGACACCGCGCAGCGCCGAGTTCGGCATCTTCGTCGAGCCATATCTCCGACGTCCGGTGCATGGGCGGCAAGTCGACGTTGCAGCGCGCGTTGGCAAGCAGGGATTGGGCCCGCCCTTCGGCCGGCGGCAATGTCGTCGGATCCGGCAAAGGCCCGAGCTCCGCCAACGTCCTTTCGACCAAGGCAACGGTTTCAGGCGACAGCACGCCGGTCAGGCCCGGACCGTCGCTCACTGCACCGCCTCCGGGAACACCTCCGGACCGAGATCGACGATGGTTGCAATATGATGCTGCATGGAAACCGTTGCGCGGCGCGGATCTCCGCTCTCGATCGCCTCGATGATGCTGCGGTGGCGAAGCGCGGTCGCTTCCAGATCGCGGGACATCGGACTGCGGGAGATCTTGAAACGATGGTTGTGAACCAGGCAACGATGCAGGATCGGATCGAGCGCCGGCAGATTGGCATCCTCGAAAATACGGCGATGGAAATCGCGGTCGAACGAAGCAAGCTCCAGCTCGTCGGCAGCGGCGGCCGCCTTCAGCATCTTGTTCAGCAACTCACCGAGATCCTTGATCAACGTGCGGCTCGGCGAGCGCATCACCCGCACCATGCCGTTGCCCTCGATCTGCTGGCGCAGCCGAAACATCTCGATTGCCTCGTCCTCCGTGCACTCGGACACCTGCGTTCCACGCCGGCCCTTCCGCAGGACAAGCCCCTCTTCCTGCAACTGCAGCAACGCTTCGCGGACCGTCCCCTGGCTGCACTGGAAATGGGCGGCAAGCTCCAGCTCGGTCAAACCGGTGCCAGGCTCGAGCACGCCCAACATGATGTCGCGCTTCAGCGCATCGAACGCCGCGCCTGACTTTAGCGATTTGGTGTTCGTCTGCCGTGGTGGAAAATACGCCATCATGACCTGCCTGAGCTGTTGCGTATTCTTGAACTTATCATTATCGATATTGACATCGATAATGATCGTCAAGCACGAAAGTTGCGCTTAGGAGGAAATCGTGGCTGGAATTGCACTGAAGGAAATCCAGAAGTCATACGGCAATCTGAAAGTCATTCATGATATCGACATCGACATACAGAGCGGCGAGTTTCTGGTGCTCATCGGTCCGTCCGGCTGCGGTAAATCCACCCTTTTGCGCATGATTGCCGGCCTGGAGGAGATCACGGGCGGAGAACTCAATATCGAAGGCAGGATGGTCAACCTGCTGCCGCCCGCCGAGCGCAATATCGCAATGGTCTTCCAGGACTATGCCCTTTATCCGCATATGAGCGTACGGGAGAACATGTCCTTCGGCCTCAAGATGCGGGGAAACAAGGACGAGGACATCAACGGACGCGTCCAGCACGCCGCGGAAATCCTGAAGATCACCGATTACCTCGAACGGCGGCCGGCCCAGCTGTCGGGCGGGCAGCGCCAGCGCGTCGCCATGGGGCGCGCAATCGTTCGCGAGCCGGCTGCATTCCTCTTCGATGAACCGCTTTCAAACCTGGATGCCGCGCTGCGGGTCGAGATGCGCCTGGAAATCGCCAAGCTGCACAACCGGATGAAAGCAACCACAATCTATGTCACGCATGATCAGGTGGAAGCGATGACGCTCGCAGACCGCATCGTCGTCATGAACAGCGGGGTTGTCGAGCAGATCGGCAAGCCGCTGGAACTCTACCACAACCCGGCCAGCCTCTTCGTCGCGCGTTTCATCGGCAGCCCGACCATGAACACCATTCCTGCAAACCTCTCGGCGGGCGCGATCGAGGTCCTTGGCCGCACGGTCAAATTCGACGGAGCCGTGGGCGCTTCCAATGCCGGGAGGTCAGTTGTTGTGGGCCTGCGGCCCGAAGATCTCGTGCAATGTTCGCCCGACGAGGCATGGTTCAGCGGGGAACTGGTTGTCGCCGAACGCTTGGGAAGCCAGACATACGGCTACATTGAAATCGGGCATTCGAAGATGCTGAGCGTCGAATTTCCCCGCAACAGCACGCTTCAGGTGGGTGAAACCCTCCATTTCCGCGGCAATCCGGACAGCGTCCATCTTTTTGATGCGAAAACCGAGAAACGGTTGTCGGCAACCCACTAGAGGTCAGTGGTTCTGAAATGGTTGCGCACTTGCGTCTCCGGAAGCTTGCCTATCGGCAGTGACGGCAGGCGGCCCTCGGCGGGCCGCCTGCTTTGACGCACTCTACTTTCGGTGATGGACGGCCTGGAGGCCGTAGACCGGAGTGGGAATGTTCTCCAGTCGTGCCTTCAATTGCAGGGCGAGGTACTGCGAATAGTGGCGCGACTGGTGCAGGTTTCCGCCATGGAACCAGAGGGCTTCCTGCTGTGTCGGCTTCCACATGTTGCGCTGCTCGCCTTCCCACGGACCGGGATCCTTGGGCGTATCCGAGCCAAGCCCCCACACCTTGCCGACCTTGTCGGCCGTCTCCTGGTCGATGAGATCGGCGACCCAGCCGTTCATCGAGCCGTAGCCCGTCGCATAGACGATGACATCGGCCGGGATCTCCTTGCCGCCCGAGAGCTTCACGGAATTCTCCGTGATTTCCTCGACCTGGCCCGCCGCCAGCTTCACCTTGCCATCGATGATCAGCTGCGAGGCGCCGATATCGATGTAATAGCCGGAGCCGCGGCGCAGATACTTCATGAAGAGACCCGAACCATCCGCGCCCCAATCCAGCTGGAAGCCCGCCTTTTCCAGCGCCGCGTAGAAGTCGGCGTCGCGCTCGCGCATCTTGTCATAGAGTGGGATTTGGAACTCGTGCATGATCCGGTAGGGCAATGACGCGAAGATGAGATCGGCCTTCGCCGTCGTCACCCCATTCGCCAGGGCCTGCTCGGAGTAGAGCGAACCGAGGCCGATATCCATCAGCGTGTCGGATTTGACGATATGGGTCGTCGACCGCTGGATCATCGTGACATCGACACCGGCCTCGTAGAGGGCGGCGCAGATGTCGTGCGCAGAGTTGTTCGAGCCGATCACCACGACTTTCTTGCCCTTGTAGCCGTCCGGTCCGGGATGCTGCGAGGAATGGTGCTGCTCGCGGCGGAACCGCTCGCGGCCCTTGAAGTCGGGGATATTCGCCTTTCCGGACATGCCGGTGGCAAAGACCAGCTGCTTCGGCCGCAGCACCACCTCTTCGCCATCGCGGTCGACGACGATGGTCCACTCTTTCGTTGCCTCGTCCCACGTCGCTGACTTGGCGGTGGAGCGCGTCCAGTAGTTCAGCTCCATCACCTTCGTATAGAATTCCAGCCAGTCGCCTATCTTGTCCTTCGGCGCGAAGACGGGCCAGTTTTTCGGGAAGTCGATATAGGGCAGATGATCATACCAGACGGGGTCGTGCAGGCAGAGCGACTTGTAGCGCTTGCGCCAGCTGTCGCCGGGCCGGTCGTTCTTCTCAAGGATAATGGTGGGCACGCCGAGCTGGCGCAGCCGCGCGCCGAGCGCGATGCCGCCCTGCCCGCCACCAATGATCACGACATAGGGCTGCTTTTCGTAACCAAGCGTGCGCTCCTCTTCCTCACGCTCCTCCTTCCAGGTCCTGGCACCGAGGTCCTGGCCATGCTTGGCGCCGAGCGGGCGGGTAAAACCCGATTTCTCCTCGTGGCCCTTCAGCTCGGAAAGTGCCGTCAACAACGTCCAGATCAGACCGTTCTTGAAGCGCATGAGGCCATAGCCGCGCCCGGTGGCCGTCTCGAAGGTAATCCAGCTTTCCAGCACGCCGTCGGCTTCCGTCGCTTCCTCGCCGGCAGCGACGCGCCAGCTGGACGGTTTGGCCGCCGACAGCTGCGCTTGCAGCATGTCGCGCACCTGATCGCGTCCCTCCACCGTCTTGATGTTCCAGGTGAAGGCGACGAGATCGCGCCAGTAGCATTCCTCGGCGAAGAGATTGACGGCCTCATCGATACGGCCGGCGGCAAGGGCGGCGCCGAGCGTATCGAGAAGCGTCTGGACGCGGGTCGTGGGGGTTTTCTCGAGCATAGTTTCTCCTCCTGCTCAGTGGGAAAACGGGACGGCTCCTCAACCGTCCCGCAGAACGGACCGACCTATCGCGACAGGTCGATCAGGATCTTCAGATGCCGGCCGGCAGGGTCGAGCAGCTGGTCGAACCCTTCGGTGACAGCCTCGCCGAGCGAGACATACTTCGTGACGATGCGGCTTGCCGGGATCTGGCCGCTGGCAATCAGCCGGGCGACGCGTGGCCAATAATGGGTCGGATAGGCCCAGGAACCGCGGATATCGATGTCCTTGAACGTGACGTCGAACCAGTTCAACGGATTCTCACCCGGATGAAGCCCGGTCTGCACCACGACGCCCTGTTTGCGTACCGCATCGGCGCAGTTCTTCAGCGCATGCTCGTTGCCGACGCATTCGATGGCGACGTCGCAGCCCACGCCGCCTTCGGTCTCGGCGCGGATGACGTCTCCCACCTTCTCCGTCTTCGGATTGATGGTGCGGACCTCGCCCAGCGCCTCACGGGCCAGCGCCAGCCGCGTATCGTTGAGGTCGGAAAGAAATATCTGCGAGGCCCCGGCCGCCCGCGCCGCCATGGCCACGAGAATGCCGATCGGCCCTGCACCGGTCACAAGAACGCTGTTGCCGGCGGTCACACCGGCGCGGTCGCAGGCGTAGACGGCAACCGCGGTCGGCTCGATGAGGGCGGCCTCCTGATCGCTCAATTCATCGGGAATGGGCTGGACGTTGTAGTCGTTCAGAAGCGCGGCTTGCGCCATGCCGCCGGAATGCCAGGAAAGGCCGACGAGCGCGAGGTCACTGCTCAGGTGGAAGAGACCGCGGTCGGCGTAGTAGTCGCCGCGGCGCGGCATGATGAGCGGCTGGACCGAAACCCGGTCGCCCGGCTTTACGTGGCTGACACCCTCGCCGACCGCCTTGACGACGCCGCCGAATTCATGACCGAGAACCTGCGGACCGTGCGCGCCGGTAAAGGGATGCGGCTCCTTGGGAACGAAGATCGGACCATAGGCATATTCATGCAGATCCGTGCCGCAAATCCCGCAGAAGCGGTTTTCGACCAGCACCTCCCCTGGCCCGGGCGATGGCGGAGCATCGATCGTATCGATACGCAGATCCTTGGCAGCGTGAAAGCGCAGAGCTTTCATGGGTATTCCCTCCTGATGTTGTTCTTGCACAGGAGGGACAGCAAGCGTCGTGCCAGAAAATCGGCATGCCTATTTGTTTAGCATTATCAGGGGCTTGCAAGGAAGCGCCCTACACGCTTCCGAGAAATGCAACAGATCGCCTGCAACAGGTGTTGCAGGTGCTGCATCAGTTGAGCCGCTTCAGGCGGCGATGGATCGTGGACCTGTTGACGCCGAGTTTGCGGGCGAGCGCCGAGACATTGTCACCGCACTCGCTCAGGGCGCGGCGTAAGGAACCATCATCGTCCGCGGCGGCGGGCGCAGACGCGGTGAAGATGTGATCGGGCAGGCAATCCAGCGTGATGTGACCGCCGTCCGAAAGGGCCGCCGCAACCCGCAGCGCATTGGCAAGCTCCCGTAGGTTGCCGGGCCAGGCATGCGCCAGAAGCGCCGCGCGCGCATCCTTGTCGAGGCGATAGGCCTCGCCATTTTCTTTCTCGATGCGCCCGAGGAGTTGGCCGATCAGCCAGTCGAGATCGGTTCGGTCGCGCAACGGCGGCAGGCTGAGCGTCGCGGCGTTGAGCCGATAATAGAGGTCCTGCCGGAAGCGGCCCTCCTTCACAAGTTCGGCGAGATCACGATGGGAGGCGGAGACCACGCGCAGACGCACCGGCCGCGCCTTGAGCGCGCCGACAGGCTGAACCTCGTTTTCGGCGAGCACCCGCAGGAGCCGGCTTTGCAGGGCAAGCGGCATATCGCCGATCTCGTCGAGGAACAGCGTTCCGCCGCTCGCTTCTTCGATCAGGCCGCGCTTGCCCTTCGGATTGGCACCGGTGAAGGCGCCGGGGGCATAGCCGAAGAGTTCGGATTCGATGAGATGCTCCGGGATCGCCGCGCAGTTGACCGCAACAAAGCTGCCCGGATTTGCGCAGCTGTCATGGATCGCGCGCGCCAGAAACTCCTTTCCGCTGCCCGTCTCGCCCTGAATGAGGATCGGGATGTCGCGGGCGGAAAGTTTTGCCGCACGCGCCTGCACGCGCTCCATGGCGACATCCCCGCCGCTCAGATCGCGCAGTGCCCGCGGCAGGCGCGGTTCTGGAGCGACGGGCGTTCGCAGATTGACAGCGGGCGCGATGGCGCTGGCAAACAGCACAAGTCCGTTGCGCGCCTGGATCAACCGCTCACCGTTGGGCCGGCCGCGCATGAACCGGGGCAAATCGTCGACATCGATATCGAAAACCTGCGAAATCGGTTGCCCCAGGAAATCCCGCGTGGACAGGCCACGCAGGTTCATGGACCGCGCGAGCGCACCGAAGCCCCCGTGGGTCATACCCGTGATGCGGCCGCTGCCATCGAGCGCGATGGCCGCATCCGGGTCGACGTCCAGAAATTCAGGCGAGCGTGCAAGTCGCAGCACCCAGTCGTTGCGGGTGCGGGTCATCAGGTTGGCAAGCTCTATGCGCCGCGCGGTGGAGGCCACGAGATGCAGCGCAAGCTGCTGACTAGCCTTGGCCGTCGGCGAGCGGAGCTGGGATATGTCGAGGACGGCGGTCAGGTCGCCCAGGGTGTCGAAAACGGGTGCGGCGGTACAGGTGAGGCCGATATGGCTGGTATCGAAATGGTCGTCCTGATGGATGATCACCGGCTCGCCGGAGACAAGGCAGGCGCCGACCGCGCAGGTGCCCGCCCGGCTCTCCGACCATTCAGACCCGAGATAGAGACCCGCCCGGCGCAGCTGGTTGTCGAAGGTTGGATCACCCATGAAGTCGACGGTCACACCGCGCGCGTCCGACAGGAGCAGCACATAGTTCTGCTCGGCGATCTGGTTGAACAGCGTTTCGAGGCCGGACCGGCCGATGCGGATCAGCTCCTCCGCCTGCTCGCGATGTTCGCGCAGCTTCAGTTCGGGAACGATATAGGCTTCCTGCGCGACCGTCGGGTCGAGCTTGTAATCGTTTAGGCAGCGCAGCCAGGACTGGACGACGGGCGCATCCCGCGGGCTGACCGCGCCCATGCCGACGCGCTCGATCTCCCGTATGTGCGACAATGTCGACACCATCCGCTTTTCCTCCTGTGCCCATCGTGGCACAGGATCGGTTTGACGGCAATTCGAAGAATGCGCGGATGTGGCCGCTGCGCCGTGATCCGGTCAGTTGATCACGGCATGACGGCGCTGGGCTTCCCGGGCGAGGATTTCCCGCGCCGCGTGGTCGGCGATGGGAACGTTAAGGTCCGCCGATATCTCACCGGCCGCGATGAGCGCATGATACCGGGCACAGCACACCCGCAGAAACGAGGTGAAATTGCCGAGGTCGTGATCGGCATCCATCGCCTCGTGCCACAGCCTCGTGATCAGCTGCGCGACGGTCATGCCGTCGCGCAGCCCGATTTCGGTCAGCGTATCCCAGAAATGGTTCTCGATGCGGATCGAGGTCGCGACGCCATCTATTCTCAGGCTGTGCGTTCGACTTTGCCATTGGCTGGCATCGGCCTTGATGAAGAGTTCGCACATTGCAAAGGCCTCCTTCCCTTGAATGCCGGTGCAGTCCGGATATGTCTCGATCCGATGGAGCCGCGCGGTTCGCATCAGTCCACAGTTAACAAGCTCTACAGGATCGCCAGAAACTGCTTGAGCCATGCCGGATGTGCGGGCCATGCTGGTGCTGTCACCAGATTGCCATCTGTAACGGCTTCTGTCACCGCGATATCGGCGAATGTTCCACCCGACGCCGTCACCTCATAGGCGCAGGCCGGATAAGCCGAGCAGGTGCGCCCCTTGAGAACGCCGGCGGCTGCCAGCAGTTGCGCACCGTGGCAGATCGCGGCGACCGGTTTGCCCGCGTCGAAGAAGTGCTTCACCTTGGCGAGCACATCCGGGTTCATGCGCAGATATTCCGGCGCCCGGCCGCCGGGAACGACCAGCGCATCGTAGCCGGCGGGATCGGCGGCGGAAAAATCGGCGTTCAAAGCGAAATTGTGCCCCGGCTTTTCCGAATAGGTCTGATCGCCTTCAAAGTCATGGATCGCGGTCTTTACCGTGTCGCCAGCCTTCTTGCCGGGGCAGACGGCATCGACACTATGGCCGCAGGCCAGAAGCGTCTGGAACGGGACCATGGTTTCATAGTCTTCCGTAAAGTCGCCGGTGATCATGAGAATCTTCGCCATCCTACATCCTCCCTTGCCTTGATGGTTACCGCGGCAGGATAGGTCGTATGACGTCGAAGCGGGTGTTATTCCAATACTACCGGCGCCTCCTAGGCCAATCTATGAGCATTGGAGCGACGAATTGCGTCAGATGTGCTGTCCGCCAAGCACGCAAATCAAATATGTGAGCCATGGTGATCTTGCCGTGAGGCGCAGCGACGATATCTGGAGGTCTAATCCAACCTGACCCAAGGATCCCCTCATGCAATGGCTGCAGAGCATCGGTATCAATCTCGACGTGCTGCCTCATCTCGGCGCCCTGCTGACCGCCTATGTTCTGGCACTGCCTATCGGCTGGGACCGGGAGCGTCATGAGCGCAGTGCGGGATTGCGGACCTTCCCGCTTGTGGCCATCGCAAGCTGCGGATTCGTGCAGGCGGCGGAACCGCTCATCAACGGCAACGCCGAGGCGACGGCGCGCATCGTCGAAGGGCTGATCACCGGCATGGGGTTCATCGGCGGCGGCGCGATCCTCGTGGTGAAGAACAGCGTGCGCGGCACCGCGACGGCCGCAAGCCTCTGGGCGACGGGCGCCATCGGCACCTCCGTCGGGCTCGGATCCTACGACACGGCAATCGTGCTGTCCGTCGTGACGCTGCTGACCCTTCGCGCCATGTCCACGTTCAAGGAAGAGCCGGAGGACTTTACGCGCGAATCCGACTGATTCTTCGTGCGAAACGAGCAAAACGAAAGTCAGGCGCGCCGGTTTGAGGAACCGATGGGTCCATTCGGCATTATCTCGGGAAGCATGCGACTGCGGAGGTTTCCATGGACAACAAGGACAGGCTGATCCTGGCGCTGGCGGCTTTGCTGCGGGCAGAGCGCGAGACCCGCGGTGCGCTTATGGACGCGATCGAAGAAGACTCCATTTCCCGCGAAACCCTGCTCGCCATCCTGTCCGATCCCATCCCGATCGTGACGCAGGAAGACATCGCTTTCGCTGAGCGTTTTGCGCTGTCGAAGCATCTGCCTCTCGAAAGGAAGGATTGATGGCACCGCGTGCCTTCTGGAAGGGCTATCTCAAGCTTTCGCTGGTGACGTGCCCTGTGGCCATGTCGCCGGCGATTTCCCAGGAAGACAAGGTTCGCTTTCGAACCTTGAACGGCAAGACCGGCAATCCGGTGGTCAGCCGCTACGTCGATGCCGTCACCGGCAAGGAAGTCAGTGAGGACGACGAGGTGAAAGGCTACCCGCGCGGCGAAGACGACTATGTCATGCTGGAGGACGACGAGATCGAGGCGGTCGCGCTGGAAAGCACGCGCACGATCGACATCGAGACCTTCGTGCCGCGCGAGACGATCGAGTGGATCTGGTACGACTCGCCGCATTTCCTCGTACCGAACGACACGGTCGGCGAAGAGGCGTTCTCCGTCATCCGCGAAGCCATGGCATCGACAGGCACCGTCGGCATCTCCCGGCTCGTCCTCTATCGCCGCGAACGGGCAGTGATGCTCGAGCCGCGGGGCAAGGGCATCGTGCTGTGGACCCTGCGTTACGGCGACGAGGTGCGCAATGAGGCGGAGTATTTTTCCGATCTCAACCAAGCGAAGCCGGACACGAAGGCGCTCGCCCTCGTCAAGACGCTGATCAAGGAGCGCACCAAGGCCTGGGATCCGAAAATGGTCGACGATCCCGTGCAGGCGAAACTGCTCGATATCATCGCCGCCAAGAAGAAGGGGCGCAAGCGTCCGGCCGCGCGCAAGGCTCAACCGAAAACGTCCGGCAACGTCATCAACATCATGGACGCCCTGCGCAAGAGCATCAAGGCCGAGGGCAAAGGCAAGTAGGATCAGGCCTTCTGCTTTGAAGCCTTCAACGGCCGGGCGGCCTCGGTGAAATCCGCCCATGGATCGGCCTTCAGCGACTGGAGGCGAGTCGGTGTGTTGTCGACCGTGAAATAGGCCGGGCCGATATCGGGGCTGAGTTCCTCCCAGGCCAGCGGCATGGAAACGGCGGCACCGGGCCGGGCTCGGGTCGAGTATGGCGCGACCGCCGTCATGCCGCGCTGGTTTCGCAGGTAGTCAATCAGGATTTTTCCGCGGCGCTTCGACTTGGTGATGGTCGAGACATATTTGTCGGGGCTGTCCTTTGCCATGGCATCGGCGACGCCCTTGCAGAATGCCTTGACGGCCGGCCAGCGCGCAGACGGCTTGAGCGGTGCGCAGACATGCAGACCCTTGCCGCCGGAGGTCTTGACGAAGGCATTCAACCCGGCAGCTTCGAGGCGCTTTCGCGTCTCCTCTGCGGCGTCGATGACCGCCTGCCAGTCGACGCCTTCACCGGGATCGAGGTCCATGATGATGCGGTCGGGTCGCTCCCAGTCGGCGAGCGTCGAGCCCCAAGGGTGGATTTCAAGCACCGCAGCCTGAACGAGGCCCATCAGGCCGTCGAGATCGTTGATGGCGACATAGGGTTCGTCGTCCTCCGCGGGGTCCTGCACCTGGAGAATGTTCGCATTGATGCCCTTCCAGACATGTTTCTGGAAGAAGGTCTGCCCATCGATGCCGCTCGGCGCGCGCAGGAGCGCGAGCGGGCGGCCGACGATATGCGGCGCGATATAGCGCCAGACCTCGGTATAATAATCCGCGAGCCCCTCCTTGGTGACGCCTTCTGCCGGCCAGTAGACCCGGTCCGGATGCGTGAGGCGCACGGTACGGCGCTGCGGCTTTGGCGCTTTCTCCGCCTTGGCTTTTGTCGATTTGGGCATCTCGGCAACGACCTCCTGTGCGGGCTTGTCTTCCCTCAGACCGCGGAAGGATGCATGCCGAAGGTGGCCATCGGCCGTCCAGGCCCGGAATTCCACCTCCGCCACCAGCTCGGGCCGCACATAGCGGGCCTGGCGCGCCTCCTCCGCCGTCAGCTTTCGTCCGAACGGGCTTTCCTCCGTCCTGAGGCGCGAGAGACGCTTGAAGATATCCTCCGCGACGAGTGCGGAAAACCCCGTGCCGACACGACCGACCGGCTCCAGCTTACCATTCTTGTAGACGCCGAGCACCAAAGACCCGATCGCCTTGCGGGAGACGGTGGACGGTACGTAGCCGCCGATGACGAACTCCTGCCGGGCCGAGCATTTCGATTTGATCCAGCCCTTGCTGCGGCCGGCCCGATAGGGCGCATCGCGCAGCTTCGATACCACGCCCTCCAGACTGAGGCGGCACGCATGGCGTAGAACGAGCGCGCCATTCTCGTCGAAATGACCGCTGTAGCGCAAAGGTCCTTCCGTTCCCATGACAAGCTTTTCGAGCAGGCTTTTGCGTTGCTCAAGCGGCAGACGGGTCAGGTCATACCCGTCGAGATAGAGGAGATCGAAAAGATAGAAGGTAAAACGATCGTCGCGGCCCGCGCTGAGATCGGCTTGCAAAGCGGAAAAATCGGATGCGCCGGCGCCGGTCTCAACGACAAGTTCACCGTCCATGATGGCCGTACCGACAGGCAGGTCGCGCAGGGCATCCGGTACGGCCTTTCCGAATTTCTTCGTCCAGTCGAGGCCGCTGCGGGTGAGCAGCTTGACCCGGCCCGCCTCGATGCGGGCCTGAAGGCGATACCCGTCGAACTTGATCTCATGCAGCCATCGCTCGCCGGCCGGCGGCGCGCTGGCAAGGGTTGCCAACGTCGGCGGCAGGAAATCCGGCAGCGTCGCCTTGCGCGCGCCCTTGATATCGGATGGGTCCGGCGCCGGCTCGGCCGTCTCCTCCGGCTTCGCGACCTTTTTTTGCGTTTTCGGCCTCGATGGCTTCCGGATACGCCCGGTCTTCGACGACCACCCGGGCTCCTCTCCGGCGACATCCGCGATCTCGCGTCCCGTTTTCACCGATTCAGGCCGCTCCTCAAGCAGGTCGTCCTCGCCTTCAGGCATGGCGAACTCGTCATCGCCCTTGATCAGCAACCAGTTTTCGCGCTTGTCGGCGGGTTTGCCGTGCATGCGCACGAGATGCCAGCGCCCGTGCAGCTTTTCACCGTCGAGCGTGAATTCGAGATGTCCCTTTGCATAGGCTTTTCGTACGTCGCCGATCGGCTCCCATGTGCCACGATCCCAGACGATGACGGTGCCGCCGCCATATTCACCCTTGGGAATGGTCCCTTCGAAGTCGCCGTAATCGAGAGGATGGTCCTCCACATGCACGGCAAGTCGTTTTTCGCTCGGAACCAGGCTCGGACCCTTCGTCACCGCCCAGCTCTTCAGCACGCCGTCCATTTCGAGGCGAAAATCATAGTGCAGCCGTGTGGCATCGTGCTTCTGGATGACAAAGCTGTTTCCGCCCGTCCGCGCCTTCCTGCCGCGCGGCTCCGACGTGGTCTTGAAATCCCGCTTCTGCCGATAGACATCCAGCGTCGCCATGCTCATCCTGCCTTCCGACGGCCCGCCGCCGGTTTGCGCGCGGCCGGAGGCTTCTTCGTTTTGCGCTTCGCCGGTTTCTCGCTCTTGCCCGCACTTTGGCGAAGCGCCTCCATCAGGTCGATGACCTTGCCTTCAGTCTTCGGCTTGACAGGCTTGATCTTCCGTCCCTCAATCTTCGCCTTCACCACCTCCGCCAGCGCGGCGTCGTAGCGATCATCGAAGCCCTTCGGATCGAACCGGCCCTTTTTCGTGTTGATGATGTGTTCGGCAAGCTCCAGCATTTCGCCCTTGAGCTTGACGTCGGGTAGATCCGAGAATGCCGCCTCGGCCGAACGCACTTCGTAGTCGTAGTTGAGCGTGGTTGCGACAAGGCCCTGACCCTCCGGGCGGATCAGCACCGTGCGCATCCGCCGGAAGAGAACGGTTTCTGCAAGGGCGGCCACGTTCGACTTCTTCATTCCCTCACGGATCAGCGCAAAGGCCTCATCGCCGTGACGGTCGGAGGGCGTGAGATAGTAGGGCTTGTCGAAATACAGATCGTCGATGTCATCGCAGGCGATGAACGCCTCGATCTCCAACGTCTTGTCGCTCTCCGGGAGGGCGGCCGCGATTTCCTCCGGGTCGAGCGCGATATAATCGCCATCGCCGACCTCATAGCCCTTCACCTGATCCTCGCGTTCGACGGTTTTGCCCGTCTCGCTGTCGATGAATTCCCGGTGAAGCCGATGACCGGTCTTGCGATTGAGCATGTGAAAGGCGATGCGATCGCTGGTCGACGCGGCGGTGTAAAGCGCCACCGGACAGACCAGCTCGCCCACTTTCAGGAAACCTTTCCAGTTCGCTCTTGGCGCCACGCCCATTCTCCAGCTTCACCATCGGCAATGCCGAAGCAAACAGAATGTTCCGACTTCCGCCCGGAACCAAAGCCGCTAATCGGAATTCCGTCTCGCACTTGTGAGGAACAGCGGAGGACGGGGTGCCCTTCATCGCGACAGCAGCATGGTCCATTCCCAAGACGGTTGCTCAACGATTTCCGGAGACGGGCACCGGCCTGGAACGATATGCCGCCGTCTTTAACGGCGTCGAAATCAACTCGACCTTCTATCGCCGCCATCAGGCCAAGACGTTCGAACGATGGGCCGCCTCGGTACCGGAGCACTTCCGTTTTGCTGTGAAAATACCGCGCGAGATTACTCACGAGGCACGGCTGCACGATATAGGCGGGCTTTTCCACGCATTTCTGGACGAGATCCACGGCCTGAACGAAAAGCTCGGCCCGCTCCTGTGCCAGCTGCCGCCAAGCCTCGCGTTCGACGCGAAGACCGCCAATGAAGCCTTTGCTGCCATGCGCCGCAACCACGCGGGCACGATCGTGATAGAACCACGCCACAAAAGCTGGGCGTCGGAGCCGGCAACAATGCTCCTGCAACGCCATGCCATCGACCGCGTTCTCGCCGACCCGGCGCCCGTCTGGCCGGAAACCGGTTTCGACGAGCCTCCGAAATATGCGCGATTGCACGGCACGCCGAAAATCTACTATTCCAGCTACAGCGAGGCGGATATCAGGCGCTTCGGCGAACGCCTCGCCGAAGACAGCTGGTGCGTCTTCGACAACACGGCATCCGGCGCCGCCATCGAAAACGCGCTGACGATGCGGGATCTTTTGAATTGACAGTCTTGGACGAACATTTCTTCGCACGCGACGTGCTCGCGGTCGCGACCGACCTGCTTGGGGCGGACCTGCAAATCGATGGTGTCGGCGGGATCATTGTCGAGACGGAAGCCTACCACCGGGATGATGAGGCGTCGCATAGTTTCAGGGGGCCGACGGCTGCGAATGCAGCGATGTTCGGCGCGCCGGCCCGCGCCTATGTCTATCGCTCCTACGGGCTGCACTGGTGTCTGAATTTTGTTTGCGAGGAGGGTAGCGCCGTGCTCATCCGCGCCCTGGAGCCGGTGCATGGCATCGAGACAATGAGAGCACGCCGGGCTGTGAGCGAAATACGAAAGCTGTGCGCTGGCCCTGGAAACCTGTGCAAAGCGCTGGGTGTCAGCAGCGACATGAATGGGCTTTCCGTTCTGGCCCCACCGTTTTCCCTGGAACTGCCGGCCGCCGTTCCCGCAATTACGAGCGGTGTTCGTATCGGCATCAGCAAAGCCGCTGAGCGGCCGTGGCGCTTCGCGGTGACGGGGTCACCTTATCTCAGCAAGCCTATCCGACCGGAACGGACCGTTACGGGCTGACTGTTGCGCCCATCGGGTTGGCAATGGTGTAGCGCGTGAGCGCTCGCCAACCCTTCCTTATATTTTCTTTATCCCCGCCGCCGGACTTCCCAATCGAAGCCTGAGCCGTAAGGCGCCTATCCTGCTCCTGCATCAACAGGAGACACAGACATGTCCGATCTCTTTTTTATCGCGCTTGGCGGAGGCACCCTTCTCGTGCTCGCGCTCTATGCCCGCGCGCTCGGCCGGCTTTGAGGAAGGCGACGATGATTGAACCTCTCTTCGGCTTTCTTGTCGCCGTCGGCCTCGGCGCCTACCTCGTCGTGACGCTGCTGCGTCCCGAGCGTTTCTGATCGGGAGCAGATCCATGACAACAGTCGGATGGCTGCAGATCAGCCTCCTCTTCCTTGCCGTCCTCTTGGCGATCAAGCCGCTCGGGCTCTACATGGCGCGGGTCTTCAGCGGCGAGCGGACCGTTCTCTCGCCGGTGCTCGGGCCCATCGAGGGGGGCTTCTATCGCATGAGCGGGGTGGACCCGAACAAGGAGCAAGGATGGCTCGGCTACACCCTTGCCATGCTCGCCTTTTCGCTCGTTGGCTTTCTCGCACTTTACGCCATGCTTCGGCTCCAGGCCCATCTGCCGCTGAACCCGCAGGGTTTCCCCGCCGTTCCCGCCGATCTCGCCTTCGACACCGCCGTTTCCTTCGTCACGAACACCAACTGGCAGAACTATGCCGGCGAGACGACGCTCAGCCATTTCAGCCAGATGGCCGGGCTCACCGTCCAGAACTTCCTGTCGGCGGCGACAGGCATGGCGCTTGCGGTTGCCTTCACCCGGGCGCTCGCCCGCTCCAAGGTCACGACGCTCGGCAATTTCTGGGTCGATATGGTCAGGGCTACCCTTTACGTGCTGCTGCCGCTGTCCATCGTGGTCGCACTCGCCTTTGTCGCCATGGGCCTGCCGCAGACGCTCGATGCCTCGGTGACGGCCAGGACGCTGGAGGGCGCAAACCAGGTCATCTCCCTCGGGCCGGTGGCCTCGCAGGAAGCGATCAAGCAACTCGGCACCAATGGCGGCGGCTTCTTCAACGTCAACGCGGCGCATCCCTTCGAGAACCCCACCGCCTGGTCGAATTACCTGAATATCTTCGCCATGCTGTCGATCTCGGCGGCCCTCGTCTACAGTTTCGGCCAGATGGTCGGCAATCGCCGGCAGGGCTGGGCCCTGATCTCCGCCATGGCGATCCTCCTGATTGCCGGCGTCGCCGTCACCTACTGGGCAGAGGCGCAGGGCAACCCCATCCTGACTGCGCTTGGCGTCGACCCGGCTCTCGGGAACATGGAAGGCAAGGAAGTCCGCTTCGGCCAGGCCATGACCGCGCTCTATGCGGCGGTGACCACCGGCCTTTCGGACGGTGGCGTCAACGGCATGCACGGCTCCTTCACGGGCCTCGGCGGCCTGGTGCCGATGTTCCTCATGCAACTTGGAGAGGTACTGCCCGGCGGTGTCGGCTCGGGCCTCTACGGGATGCTGGTTTTCGCGCTGCTTTCCGTTTTCGTGGCCGGCCTGATGGTGGGGCGCACGCCGGAATTCCTCGGCAAGAAGATCGAGGGACGCGAGATGACGTTCGCCATGCTGGCCGTCCTGATCCTGCCACTGGTAATCCTCGGCTTCACCGCCATCTCGGCGATGCTGCCTTTCGCGGTGGCCAGCATCGGAACAGCGGGGCCGCACGGGCTGTCGGAAATCCTCTATGCCTACACCTCGACGGCGGGCAACAACGGCTCGGCCTTCGGCGGGCTCACCGGAAACACGCCCTGGTACAACACCACGCTTGGGATCGCGATGCTGCTTGGTCGCTTCGCCTATGTCGTGCCGGTCATGGCGATTGCCGGATCGCTCGCCGCCAAGGTGAAGGCCCCGGCCTCGGCCGGCACCTTCCCGACAGACGGCCCGCTCTTCGTCGGGCTCCTCATCGGCATCATCCTTATCCTCGGTGGCCTGCAATTCTTCCCTGCGCTGGCGCTCGGCCCCATTGTCGAACACCTCGCCATGCTCGCCGGCCAGACCTTCTGAAGGAACTCCCATGTCTCAAGCCAACAAGCCGAAAGACCACAGGGCGCCCGGTCTCCTCGATCCGTCGATCCTGTTTCCGGCAATGCGTGACGCCGTCGTCAAGCTCGATCCCCGCAAGCTCCTGCGCAATCCGGTTATCTTCGTGACGGAAATCGTCGCTGCTGTCGTGACGATCCTTTTCATTCGGGATCTCGCCGCCAATCCTGCCGAGGCCGGCTTCTCCGGCCAGATCGCTGCGTGGCTCTGGTTCACCGTGCTGTTTGCCACCTTCGCCGAAGCCGTGGCGGAAGGCCGCGGCCGGGCCCAGGCCGACAGCTTGAAGAAGACGAAGTCCGACCTCGTCGCCCGCAAGGTCGGCGCAAACGGGACGACGGAGACGATCCCGGCATCCAGCCTCAAGGTCGGCGATGTCGTGCTGGTTGCCGCCGGCGAGCTCATTCCCGGCGACGGAGAGGTGATCGGGGGCGTCGCCTCGGTCAACGAGAGCGCCATTACCGGCGAATCCGCACCCGTCATCCGCGAATCCGGCGGCGATCGCTCCGCCGTCACCGGCGGCACGCAGGTGCTGTCCGATGAGATCAGGGTGAAGATCACCGTTCAGCCCGGCTCCTCCTTCGTCGATCGCATGATCGCGCTGATCGAAGGGGCCCAGCGCCAGAAGACGCCGAACGAGATCGCATTGTCGATCCTGCTTTCCGGCCTCACGCTGATCTTCCTCTTCGTCTGCGTCGCGATCTGGGGGTTGGCGGGCTATTCCGGAACCGTGCTCTCCGTGACCGTGCTCGCCGCGCTCCTCGTCACCCTGATCCCGACCACCATCGGTGGCCTGCTCTCCGCCATCGGCATCGCCGGCATGGACCGCCTGGTGCGCTTCAACGTCATCGCCACGTCCGGCCGCGCCGTCGAGGCCGCCGGCGACGTCGACACGCTTCTTCTCGACAAGACGGGTACCATCACCTTTGGCAACCGCATGGCGAGCGACTTCCTGCCGGCCCCCGGCGTGACCGCTGCCGAACTGGCGGAGGCCGCCCTCCTCGCCTCGCTTTCCGACGAGACGCCGGAAGGCCGCTCGGTCGTGGCGCTCGCCTCCGGCGAGTTCGGGGCCGCCATGCCGAATTCGGCCTTCGATGCCGTCATCGGCTTCACCGCGGAGACGCGGCTTTCGGGCGTCGATATGGGTACGCGCCGCCTGCGCAAGGGGGCCGTCGACGCCGTTCTGCGCTTCGCCGGCCTCACGGAACGGGACGCACCGGCCGATTTCCATAGCGCCGTGGAAAAGATCGCCCGCACCGGCGGCACCCCCCTCGCCGTCGCGGACGGCGAGCGCCTGCTCGGCACCATCCATCTGAAGGACGTGGTGAAGCCGGGGATCAAGGACCGTTTCGCCGCGCTTCGCGCCATGGGCATCCGCACCGTCATGGTCACCGGCGACAATCCGGTGACGGCTGCGGCCATCGCCTCGGAGGCGGGCGTCGACGATTTCCTCGCCCAGGCCACACCGGAGGACAAGCTTGCCTATATCCGCCGCGAGCAGCAGGGCGGCCGTCTCATCGCCATGTGCGGCGACGGAACGAACGACGCGCCAGCGCTCGCCCAGGCGGATGTCGGGGTCGCGATGCAGACCGGCACTCAGGCCGCCCGCGAAGCCGCCAACATGGTGGATCTCGACTCAAGCCCGACCAAGCTCATTGAAATCGTCGAGATCGGCAAACAACTCCTGATGACACGCGGCTCGCTGACGACCTTCTCCATCGCCAACGATGTTGCCAAATACTTCGCCATCATCCCGGCGCTGTTCGTCGCGACCTATCCGGCCCTTGATACCCTCAACGTGATGGGGCTCGCCTCGCCCCAATCGGCCATCCTGTCGGCCGTCATCTTCAATGCACTGATCATCGTCGCGCTGATACCACTGGCGCTGAAAGGGGTGGCCTATCGTCCCTCGGGTGCGGCGGCACTCCTGCGCCGAAACCTGCTGGTCTATGGCGTCGGCGGCCTCATCCTGCCCTTCGCCGGCATCAAGCTCATCGATGCCGCCATCAGCGCTCTACATCTGGTGTAACCATGCTCAATCAACTCAGACCCGCCCTCACCCTGGTCGTTGCCCTGACCGTCCTCACCGGCCTTGTCTATCCGCTTACTATCAACGCCGTCGCCCAGGCGGTGATGCCGCAAAAGGCCAATGGCAGCCTGATCGATCGGGGCGGCACGGTGGTCGGTTCAACGCTCATCGGGCAGAACTTCACGACCGACCGCTACTTCTGGCCGCGCCCGTCTGCCACCGGCCCGGATCCGTACAACGCCGCCGCCTCGTCCGGCTCCAATCTCGGCACCACCTCGGCCAAGCTCCGGGATCGCGTCGCAGCCGATATCGCCCGCTTGAACGCCGCAGGCATGCCCTCTCCGATACCGGCTGACGCAGTCACGACGTCAGGCTCCGGCCTCGACCCGCATATCTCGCCGGCCTTTGCCGAAGCGCAGGTCGCGCGCGTCGCCAAGGCACGGGGGCTGGAGCCGGCAAGCGTTGCCTCGCTCGTCAAGCAGCACATCGAAGAGCCGACCTTCGGTATTATCGGCGAAGCGAGGGTGAATGTGCTAGAGCTCAACCTGGCGCTCGATGCGTTGAAGATGTGAGAGCCTGATGGCGGATGACGACCGCAGGGACGCGCGACGTCCCGACCCGGATGCCCTGCTTGCCCTGGCGGAGAAAGACCGTCGGGGCAAGCTCACCGTTTTCCTCGGCGCAGCACCCGGGGTCGGCAAGACCTATGCCATGCTGTCTCGGGCAAAGCGCCTGAAGGCCGATGGCGTCGATGTCGTCGTCGGGCTTGTCGAAACCCATGGACGGAGTGAAACGGCAGCACTGCTCGACGGGCTTGAGGTCCTGCCCCGGCGCCGGATTGCCTATCGCGGACGGATGCTCGACGAGTTCGATCTCGACGCGGCCCTGGCAAGGCGGCCGCGGATCGTCATCGTCGATGAGCTCGCCCATTCCAACCCCGACGACAGCCGCCATCCCAAGCGGTACCAGGATATCGAGGAACTCATCACGGCCGGCATCGATGTCTGGACGGCCTTGAACATCCAGCATCTCGAGAGCCTGGCGGATGTCGTCGCGCAGATCACCGGCGTGTCAGTACGCGAGCGCGTGCCGGATATCGTGCTGAAGCGGGCCGACGAGGTGCTGCTGGTCGATCTTGCACCGTCCGAACTGATCGAGCGGCTGCGGGACGGCAAGGTCTATCTGCCGGAAAGCGCGAACCGTGCGGTCGACCGCTTCTTCCGCCTCGGCAACCTGACGGCGCTGCGGGAACTGGCTCTTCGCCGCACCGCCGACCGTGTCGATGACCAGATGGTCGACTATCTAAAGCAGAACGCGATCGACGGCCCCTGGGCCACGGCCGAGCGGCTGCTGGTCTGCGTGGGCTCCGACCCGCTGTCGGAAAAGGTCGTGCGAGTGGCAAGTCGCCTCGCCTCCGGGCTCAACGCGCCCTGGCTCGTCGTATCGATCGAGCGGGCCGACCGGGAGGCGGACACGCCGGGGCACGTACAGCGGATCGAGACGCTCTTCCGGTTGGCCGAGCAACTCGGCGCGGAGACGCGCCGCGTGATCGGCAACGACTTCGTCGATGAGATCCTGAAGCTTGCGCGTCGGGAACATGTCACCCAGATCGTGATCGGCACACCGAAACGCGCCGGCTGGCGGAAGCATGTCAAACAGGCGCTCCCAGAGGCGCTGGCGAACGATGCGGCCGGCCTCGGCATTCACATCGTGACGCCGGACGGCCCTTCGGGCGAGCGCATGCGGCGTCCGCTCGCGCTCCCCAGGATGCAGGCGTGGCGACAATCGGCACTGAGCGCCGCAGGTTTCGTCGCGCTGACCGTGCTGCTGGGCAAGACGATCGATATCTTCGTCGATCTGCCCAATATCTCGCTGCTCTTCCTGCTCTCGGTGCTCGGCGCTTCCGTCACCGGGGGCTACGTCGCCGCATTCCTGGCGGCGGTTCTTTCTGCCCTCGCCTACAACTTCTTCTTCATAGACCCGCAGCGCACCTTCACGATTGCCGCGCCGCATGAAGTCTTTGCGCTTTTCGTGTTTCTGATCGTGGCGATGATTGCGGGTGGTTTCGCCTCCCGCATCCGGCAACAGGCAGAGGTGGCAGGCCTGCGGGCAACGGAGCTTCAGTCGCTTCACGATTTCTCGCGCAAGCTCGCAACGACGGAAAAGAGCGAGGACGCGATCTGGCTGGCCGTTTCGCAACTCCAGTCGCGTTTGCGGCGCAACGTCGTTTTCCTGCTTGCCCGCAAGGGCGACCTCGGTGTCGCGGCGGCCTGGCCACCGGATACGGACCTTGACGTTACCGACCTCACCGCCGCGCGCTGGACCAACGACAAACGCGAGCCGGCGGGCCGCGGCACCGGGACACTTCCCAACAGCCGTTTCGAGTTCCGCCCGTTGCTTGGCCCTCATGGCATCGTCGGGGTCTGTGGCGTCGAGCATGCCGACGAGCCGCTCGACCTGAATGCGGAGCGCATGCTGAGCGCCGTTCTCGACCAGACGGCTATCGCTCTCGATCGTGCCCGGCTGGCGGATGAGACGATCGTCCAGGCGGCGCGTCTGGAGGGGGAGCGCTATCGCGACGCGCTGCTGTCATCCATTTCGCATGACCTGAGGACGCCCCTCGCCACCATCACCGGCGCCGTCACCGCGCTTCGCGAGCTCGGCGAACGGATGAGCGCGGAGAGCCGCAGCGACCTCCTGCAATCGATCGAGGAGGAAAGCGGCCGGATGAGCCGTTTCGTCGCCAACCTGCTCGACATGACGCGGATCGAGGCGGGCACGTTGAAACCGAAGCGGGACTGGATCGACGTCACCGACGTGGTGCAGTCCGCCGTCGAGCGCACGCGCAAGCACGCCCCGGGACAGATCATCGAAACCAGCATTGCGACCGATCTGCCGTTGATACGCGGCGACAGCGTGCTCATCTCGCAGGTGCTGTTCAATCTGCTCGACAATGCCATCAAGTATGGGGCCGGGGAGCCGGTGAATGTCTATGCGCGTCGTGAGGGCAAGGATGTGATCATCTCCGTCACCGATCTTGGCAAGGGCATCCCACCAGAAGACCTGGACCGCATCTTCGAAAAATTCTATCGCCGTGGAAACCCGGACGGGCGCGCGCCCGGCACAGGGCTCGGGCTATCCATTGCGCGCGGCTTCATCGAGGCGATGGGCGGAAAGATCCATGCCGAGAGCCCGGCTCTCCGGAAGCGGGGCACGCGCATCGTGATGCGGTTTCCCGGAAGTGCAGAAGCAAGGGGCAATGCCTGATGAACCAGTCCCGTATCCTTGTCGTGGATGACGAACCGCAGATCCAGCGCTTCCTGAAGCCCTCGCTGATCGCCGCAGGCTATGAGGTGATCGAGGCCCTAAACGGCGGCGAAGCGCTCAAGTTCGTTGCCACCCAGGCGCCCGATCTCGTGATCCTCGATCTCGGCCTGCCGGACATGGACGGCAAGGCGGTGATCGCGAGCCTCCGGGCATGGTCGGACATCCCGATCGTCATCCTCTCGGCCCGCGACCGCGAAAGCGAGAAGATCGCGGCCCTCGATCTTGGAGCCGACGACTACGTCGAAAAACCGTTTGGCATCGGGGAGCTGACCGCACGCATCCGCACTGCGCTGCGCCATCGCGGCCGGCGGGACGCCATTCCCAGCGTCATGGACGTGGACGACCTGACGATCGATCCGATCAAGCGGCTCGTCTCGCGCGAAGGCGAGACCGTGCACCTGACGCCCAAGGAGTATGACCTGCTGCTTCTGCTTGCTCGCCACGCCGGCCGCGTGGTCACCCACCGAACCCTGCTGACGAGTGTCTGGGGTCCTGCCCATGGCGAGGACCTTCATTATCTGCGGGTCTTCATCGGCCAGCTTCGCCAGAAGATCGAACGGGATCCCACCCAGCCGCGGATCGTGCGCACGGAGCCTGGCGTCGGGTACCGCATGGCTGAGCCGGATTAGTTCACGAACCGTCCGCCAGATGGCGGTCTAAGCATCGGGCTAAGCCAGAACCGACGACAGGAATTCGCGTGTCCGCGCCTCGCGCGGCGCGCCGAAGATCTCGTCCGGCGCGCCCTGTTCGCAGATGCGTCCCTTGTCGAAGAAGCAGACACGATCGGAGACTTCGCGGGCGAAGCGCATTTCGTGCGTCACCAACAGCATGGTCAGGTCATGTTCGTGCGCGAGGCCGCGAATGACGGAGAGCACCTCGCCCACCAGCTGCGGATCCAGTGCGGATGTCGGCTCATCGAAAAGCAGGACCCTCGGGCGCATCGCGAGTGCGCGGGCGATCGCGACGCGCTGCTGCTGCCCACCGGACAGCTGCGAGGGGTAGAAATCCTTCTTGTCCGCCAGCCCCACCATGTCCAGCAATTGCAGCGCACGGCATTCCGCTTCCGCGCGCGCAATGCCGAGAACGCGCAGCGGCGCTTCCACCACATTGCGCAGCACCGTCATGTGCGGAAACAGGTTGAAGCTCTGGAACACCATGCCGACATGGGTGCGGATCTGGCGAAGATGGCGTTCGGACGCCTTGAAGGGACCTTTGCCGTTCGGCTCGTGATAGGACATGCCCGACAATGTCAGCTTGCCGTCCTGAAAGGGCTCGAGCGTCATCAGGATGCGCAGGACGGTCGACTTGCCCGAACCGGACGGACCGATCAGCGTGACCTTTTCTCCCATCCTGACATTGAAATTGAAGTCGTCCAGCACCGTCAACGGGCCGAAGCGCTTGGCGACGTTCGAGAATTCGATGATGGGCGCGGTATTGTCTTCGGTCATCGCAAGGGGATTCCTGCTTTTGGCAGCGCTTTCTGCAGCCGGTGGAGACCGGCCGAGCAGATCAGCGTCAGGAGGAGGAAGATCAGGCCGACGAGCGTCAGCGGAACGAGATATTCGAAGGTGCGTTCGCCGATCATGTTGGCGAGCCCCATCATTTCCATGACGGTGACGACGGACAGGACCGGCGTTTCCTTGATCATCGCGACGAGATAGTTACCCATCGCCGGCACGATCCGCGGAATGGCCTGCGGAATGATGATATCACGGTAGGCCTGCATGCGGGTGAGGTTGAGCGCCGTTGCCCCCTCCCACTGGCCGCGCGCCACGGCCTCGATGCCGCCGCGATAGACCTCCGATGTGTAGGCCGCATATTGCAGGCCGAGTGCCAGCGCGCCCGTGAGAAATGCCGGCAGCACGATGCCGAACTCCGGCAGCACATAGTAGAGGAAGAAGAGCTGGACCAGGAGTGGCGTGTCGCGCAGGAACTCCACGATGACAGCCGTCGTCCAGGAGATCGCGACCAGCCGGCTGCGGCGCAGCAGGGCGAAGGCCAAACCGAGCACCAACGCGATGGCAAAGCCCGCCGCGGCCGCCTTCAAGGTGACGGTCAGGCCGATCAGGATAATGGGCAGGATCGAGGTCGTGTAGGTGAGCCACGTCGTCGTATCCCATTCGTATCCGTACATCATCAGATCATATCCTCACGAACGGGGCATCTGCGGGAACGCCTGGCCGCGTCGCACGAGGCGTTCGACCACGCGGATCGCCACCATGAGGACGAGGGACATGGCGAAGTAGCAGAGAAGCGTGATCGAGTAGATGCTCGTGCTATCAAGCGTGATGTTGCGGATCGACTGGGCCGCGAAGGTCAGATCGGCAATCGAAATCAGCGATACGAGCGATGAAAGCTTGAGTGTCTCGATGGCCAGGTTCCCGAAGGCCGGCATCATCTCGACGATCGCCTGCGGCAGCGAGACCCGAAAGAGCGTCTGCAAGCGGCTGAAATTCAAGGCGCGCGCAGCCTCGAGCTGCTGCGTCGAAACGGAGGACAGCGCCCCGCGCACGATTTCCGCGCCGTATCCACCAGCATGGGCCGCCAGCACCAGGATCCCGGTCGTGATCGGATCGAAGCTCAGTCCGACAAGCGGCAGCGCGTAATAAAACCAGAAGAGCTGAACGAGCAGCGATGTGCCGCGAAACACCTCCGTGTAACACAGCGCGATGGTGGAGAGGATTGGTCCTCCTTCCACGCGCATGATGCCGAACACGAAGGCGAGCACCGCGCCGACGGCAATCGACGCGAGTGTGATCGTCATCGTGACGAATGCCCCTTGCCAGAGCATCGGCAGGTAGGCTGTCCAGTCCATGCAGAAGTCTCCCGGTCCTAAGGAGTGGCGCCCGACCGACGACGATCGAGCGCCTTTGCCGTTACTTACCGGCGCAGAGGTCTTCGACCTTCTTGCCTGCAGCCGCTTCGATACTCTGCTCGGACAAGCCGTATTTGGCGAGGATCGTCTTGTACTCGTCCGTCTTGCGGAACTCGACAAGCGCGGCGTTGAAGGCGTCACGCAGTTCCTTGTCTTCCGGACGGAACGCGAAGCCACCATAGTTGCGAACCGGCGCGCCGTCGACGACCGGATCTTCGAACGGTGCGACCTGCTCGACCTGGGCCTGATCCTTTGCGAGCGCGGCGACGGTCAGTTCGGTTGCCGCATAGGCATCGGTCCGGCTTTGAACCGTCGGGATGGCGTCCGCATTGGCCGGGATGAAGACGATCTGCTCGTCCTTCACGCCGACGGCGCGCAGGAAGTCGACATTGTTGGCGCCCGAGACGACGGCGACCGTCAGCGACGGGTCCTTGGCGATGTCGGCATAGGTCTTCAGGCCCTTCGGATTGCCCTTCTTGACCAGCAGGCCCTCGCCATAGGACGAGTTCGGCTCGGTGAAGGCGACTTGCTTGCAGCGCTCCGGCGAGATGTTCTGCTCGGCGGCGGCGAAATCGAAGCGCTTCGCCTTGAGGCCGGGGATCAGCGTGCCGAACGGTGTGACGGTCCAGTTGATCTCTTCGACCCCCATGGATTTCAGAACGGCAGTGGCGACATCCGGTCCGATACCCGCAGACGTGCCGTCGGGCTGCATGTAGGAATAGGGAACTTCATTGGCTGTTGCGGCGCGGATGTATCCCTGTTCCTTCACTTCCTCGAGCGTCAGCGCATTAGCCGACGTAACGGCGAAGATCAGCGCAAGGGCGGAAAGGCCGGCGATTTTCTTGATAGGCATGTGCATTCTCCTCTGGTTGGGGTTATGCGGTCCGTTTTCGGATCTCGCTGTCGTTTACGGCTAGGTTTCCTCCGTGACGGTGGCGATCACGGAAAGGCAGTCGCCGGCCTTGATCAGGCCGGGTACGTGGCGCGCCGCGAGCACGCCATCCATGGCGGCGCGATACGCGATGGGCGCAATGCCGGTTTTGCCGACGGGATAGACATGGGCGACCACGTCGCCCGTCCTGACCGCATCGCCGAGATCGACGGCAAAGGCGATCAGCCCCTCGTCTTCGGCAAAGGTGAAGCAGTCGCTCGAGGGCATGTCCAACCAACGCGTCGGCGCCCTGTCGGGTTCACCCGAGAGGATGCCGGCATGTCGCAGGAGGTTGAGGCTCCCCTTGCGCGCAATCTCTATCGAGCGCGCCGTGGCAGTGCCGGCGCCGCCAAGCTCCGTCGTGACGAACACCTTGCCCATGTCCTCCACGGTGGTGTCGAGCATCCCGACCGCATCGATTTCCAGCATCTTCATGGAAAAAGGCGCCGCAAAGGCGGCGACGGCCGCAAAACAGCGGGCTTCCTGATCCTTGTCCGGAAGTTCGTGCGCGGCGGCATAGGGAAGAAAGTCCAGCGTCCTGCCGCCGGAATGAAAGTCGAGCACGATGTCGGCCAGCGGGATGAGATGGCGCGTCACGTAGTCGGCGATCTTCTCCGTCACCGTTCCATCCGGACGGCCCGGGAAGCTGCGGTTGAGGTTGCCGCGATCGATGGGCGACGTGCGCGTGCCGGCCCGAAAGGCGGGGTAGTTCAGTGCGGGAACGATTATGATGCGCCCGTTTACCTCGGACGGTTTGAGCGCCTGCGCCAGTTCGAACAGTGCGGCCGGCCCCTCATACTCGTCACCGTGATTGGCGCCGGTCAGAAGGGCCGTCGGCCCCTCGCCGTTGGCGATGACGCAGATCGGGATCATCACCGAGCCCCAAGCGCTGTCGTCGCGGCTGTAGGGCAGGCGCAGGTGCCCATGCTGCAGGCCCTTCGCGTCGAAATCGACGGAAGGCGTGATCGGCGAGGGACGCAGCGCGGCATTGTTAAACATACCATCAGCCCTTCACGAACAGCTGGCGCGGTACGTTGGACAGGCATTCCACGCCCGTCTCGGTAATCGCGATGCTCTCGGTGATCTCGAGCCCCATATCCTCCAGCCACAGGCCGGTCATGAAATGGAACGTCATGCCGGGCTTCAGCTCCGTCCGGTCGCCGGGGCGAAGGCTCATGGTGCGCTCGCCCCAATCCGGCGGATAGGAAAGCCCGATCGGGTAACCGGTGCGGTTGTCCTTGATGATCCCGTATTTCTTCAGCACGCCGAAGAAGGCATTGGCGATGTCTTCGCAGGTATTGCCGGGCTTTGCGGCGGAAAGGCCCGCCTCCATGCCCTCAAGCGTCGCCTTCTCGGCGTCGAGAAAGGCCTGCGTGGGTTTGCCCAGGAAGACGGTGCGCGACAGCGGGCAATGGTAGCGCTTGTAGGCACCGGCTATCTCGAAGAAGGTGCCTTCACCCAACCGCATCGGCTTGTCGTCCCAGGTGAGATGCGGCGCAGAAGCATCGGCGCCCGACGGCAAAAGCGGCACGATCGCCGGATAATCGCCACCGAATTCCGGCGTGCCGCGAATGCCTGCGTCATAAATCTCGGCGACGAGATCGCATTTGCGCATGCCCGGTTCGACGACGTCGACGATACGCTTGTGCATCAGCTCGACGATCTTGCCGGCCTTGCGCATGTAGTCGAGCTCGGTCGGGCTCTTGACGGCCCGCTGCCAGTTCACCAGACCGGCCGCGTCCTTGAAACGGGCGTTCGGCAGGTGCTTCTGCAGCGAGGCGAAGGCCGCGGCCGAGAAATAGTAGTTGTCCATCTCGACGCCGACGGTGAGGCCCGACCATTTGCGCTCGTCGATGATCTGCGACAGCAGGTCCATCGGGTGGCGCTCGGTCGACTGCACGTAATGGTCGGGATAGCCGATGATATTGTCGTGGTGGAGATAGGCGGTGCGCTTGGCGCCGTTGGCATCCTGCTTGCGGCCATACCAGATCGGCTCGCCGCTCGGCGGCACCAGAACGCATTGGTGCACGTAGAAGGACCAACCGTCGTAGCCGGTCAGCCAATGCATGTTGGACGGGTCCGTGACGACGAGGAGATCGATCCCGGCCGCCTCCATGGCATGGCGGGTCTTGGACAGACGCGCGGCATATTCCTCGCGCGTAAAATTCAGCGTCACGCTCACGCGTCACCTCCCATTTCTCTTTCGTTTTCAATTGTCTGCCCGCTACCGACACCCGCTGCACGGCTGACGGCGAGATTGGCGATCGCGGTGTCCTGCACGCCGGTGCCGGTCAGGTCGGCGAAGGTAATGTCATCGGCGCTCGTCCGGCCCTTTGCCGAGCCGGCGATCACGGCGCCGAGTTCGGCGAACGGATCATCGGCACCGACCAGGCCCGCCTTGATGGCGTGGTGCAGCTCCCCGAGTATGCGGGTCTGCGATAGACGGTCGGCAATATAGGTGGCGCGGGCGAAAACGGCGGGATCGATCTCGTTCTTATGTTCGGAATCCGATCCCATCGCGGTGAGATGTTGCCCCGCTTCCAGCCATTCAGCCATCAGGATCGGCTTTTCCGCAGGCGTGGTAGTGACGACGATATGGCTGCCGCGCATCGCGTCGCGCGGATCGGCGACGGCGGTAACGTCGATGCCATACTGGCGTGTGCATTCGGCGGCCAGCGTCTCCGCCCTGGCATGGTCACGGGCCCAGATTCGCGCCGACCTTATCGGACGGACAAGAGTCAGCGCTGCGAGCTGCATCCGCGCCTGCATGCCGGCACCGAAGATGGTGGCGACGGAGGCGTCCTCACGCGCCAGATGCCGGGCAGCGACGGCACCGGCCGCTGCCGTGCGCACATCCGTCAGATAGCCGTTGTCGAGCAGAAGGCCTTCCACGAGACCGGTCTTCGCGCTGAACAGGATCATGAGCCCGTTCAGGCTGGGCAGGCCGAGCTTCGGATTGTCGAAGAAACCGGGGCTGACCTTGATGGCAAAACCGTCGAAGCCCGGCACATAGGCCGTCTTGACGTCCACCTCGCCGCGAAACTCAGGAATATCGAGCCGCAGGATCGGCGGCATGGCGACCGGTTTTGTGGCGAGCGCCAGAAAGGCCTGTTCGACGCAATCGACGGCCGATGCATCCAGCTGAACCGCGGCGCGCAGGTCCTTTTCCGTCAGGATGAGAATGCGGCTCATGCGGCGTCTCCCTCGATGATACGCCGATGAACGTCTGGGGCGATATTGCTTCCGGAGAGAATGGCGACCGTGGGGCCGGACAGTTTTACCTTGCCGGCGAGAATGGCGCCGACACCGACTGCGCCGGCTCCCTCCACGACCTCGTTCTCCTCGCGCGCGATATGGCGAATGCCCCCGGCAATCTCGTCTTCGGTCAGCAGGACGATATCGTCCAGCAACGCGCGGCAGATCGGGAAGGTCACATGGTTCGAAAGGCCGATGCCGCCACCGAGCGAATCCGCCAGCGTCTGCTCCTCGCGCACCGCAACCGGCCGGCCGGCGGTGATGGAGGCATGCATCGCCGCGCCGCGCTCCATCGAAATGCCGATGATCCGAGCCTGCGGCCTCAACGCCTTGACCGCGACGGCAATACCAGCCGCCAGGCCTCCACCGGAGAGCGGAATGAGAACGGTGGAGAGGTCGGGCAGGTCTTCGACGATTTCGAGGCCGATCGTGCCCTGCCCGGCGACGATGTCGACATGATCGAAAGGCGGGATCGGCGTCAGGCCATGATCCGCGACGAGGCGGTCGACCTCCTCTTGTGCGTCGTCCTGCGAGACGCCGACGATGCGGATGTCAGCGCCGAGCGCCCTGATGGCCTCGACCTTGTTGGCCGGAACCAGCGAAGACATGCAGATCGTCGCGGGAATGCCGAGCATCTGTGCAGCATAGGCGACCGCCCGGCCGTGATTGCCCGTGGAGGCGGTCACGAGGCCGCGTTCGCGCGCCGCCTGATCGAGCGCAACGATGGCGTTCGTCGCACCGCGCAGCTTGAAAGCGCCGATCGGCTGGTGCGTTTCGAGTTTCAGGTGAACGGGCTGGCCGGTCAGCCGGGACAGGGAGGCAGAGCGAACGAGCGGCGTGCGCGTCACACGATCCCGGATGCGCGCGGCCGCGCGCTCGATATCGGCGAGGCACACCGGCAGGGTCTGGTCTTCGATTGATCGGGCCTGGATTTCGCTCTTCATGATTGTCATGTTGAGAGCGAAATAAAATCATGTCAATTATTATATTGTAATGATTCAATGATTATCTTTGGCCGTGGTCAGCCGATGGCGCCCACGTCGTAGACCGGGGGCAACTGCTCGAATGCATGCCGCACCGTCGTCAGCGCCTTTCTCAGGTTCGCGTGGCTCATGCGCCCGCCGAGGCAGATGCGGATGCCGCCACCATGGCCGGGACCGGCAATGAAGGGTTCCGACGGCGTGACCGCGACATTCTGGTTGGCGAGCGAGCGCACAAGGCCGTCCTCGGTCCATTGCTGAGGCAGCTTCAGCCAGGCACACAGGGAAAGCGGATGGCTTGACGCAAAATGATCACCCAGGATCTCCGCGGCGATGCTTTGGCGCACCCTCGCCTCCTCCCGCTGCAGCGAAAGCAGATGCCGTGCCGTGCCGTTTTCGACCCAGCGCGCGGCGATCTCGGCGGTCAGGTAAGTGCCGCTCCAGCTCGACACACGCAGGATGGACGCCGCGCGGATGGAATAGGCGGGCGGCACGACGAGATAGCCGACACGCAGGCCGGTCAGCACTGTCTTGGTAAAGCTCGTGACGAAAAAACCGAGTTCCGGCAGCAGTTCGGTGATCGAGGGCAGATCCTCATCGATCATCGGCCTGTAGACCTCGTCCTCGATGACGAAGACCCCATGACGCTGCGCGATCTCTGCGATGGCGCGCCTGCGCTCGGCGCCGGCAACATGGCCGGTCGGGTTGTTGAGTGTCGGGATAAGGACCAGTGCCCGAACACCACCCGCGGCACAGGCCGCCTCCAGAGCCTCGGGCAGAATGCCTTCCCTGTCGGTGGGCAGGCCCTTCAGGCTGAAGCCGAGGATGTTGGACAGGCCGATGATGCCGTGGTCGGTAAGATTCTCGCACAGGACGACGTCTCCGGAGCGAATGACGCAGCTGAGCGCGAGGAAGATGCTATGGGCGGCACCGTTCGTCACCAGGATGCGCTCTGCGCCCGCGCTGACCCCCAGCGGCTGCAACCAAAGCCGCGCGATTTCGCGATGGCGCTCCAGCCCCGCTATCGGACGGCAGGGCCGCATGAAGCTTGCGATATCGCTATCGGCAAGCTCATGGAAGATCTCGCGCGAAGCGGCGTCGTGCGCATCGAGATAGACGGCACGGATGATCGAAAGGTCGAGCACCTCGTTGTGGCTCTGGTCGAGCATCATGCGACCGGCGCGATCCGTCACCCGCGCCTTGACGAAGGTCCCCCGGCCGATCTCACCGCTCAGATAACCGAGCCGCTCCGCCTCCTTGTAGGAGAGGCTGACGGTCTGCACCGACAGGCCGAGTTCGCGTGCCAGATCACGATGGGTCGGCATGCGGTCCATCGGCTTGAGAAGGCCGGAATCGATGTCGGCGATGATACGTTCCGTGAGGGCGGCATGCTTCGTCTCACCCTTCTGCTTTGCCAGGACCGGGCGCCACGCCACAGCCTTTGTGGCAGGAACCGGATCGACGGCAAGGGGATTGGCGTGGCGACGCATGAATTGTCTCGCTTCAAAAGCAACTATGTCATGACATTATGCACTTTTGAAACAAAAGATGAAGCGCCGTGCGCCGCATTGGCATGACTTGCTTTCGAACTTTCCCGGAAGGAGCCCTTAGTTCACCGCGCCGGCACGCAATTCATCAACGCGGCCAACACTCGATCTCCCGTCTTGGCCGTTGCCGTTCAAGGCTCCCCTTCCAGCATCTCCTGGATATCTTGTCCCGCATCACCGGCCATGGAATCGGCTTTGGCGGCCGCATCGAGGAAGTCTTTCTGCGAAGCGACCGTATAATTGCAGCCGACAAACATCGTCTTGGGTTTTCCCGCGTCTGCCGGCATGCCGAGCATCATGGCCAGGGCGTCATCGGTTGGCGCAAAGGCGCCGATCATCGGCCCGCTCTCGGGATCGACGAAACGATAATACTGCTCGGTCAGCTTGATCGGCGCGCGTTTCATGTCCTGCGTCCGGATCGTCGCGAGGGCAG
Organism: Shinella oryzae; assembly: GCF_023038235.1. Taxonomy (NCBI): domain Bacteria; kingdom Pseudomonadati; phylum Pseudomonadota; class Alphaproteobacteria; order Hyphomicrobiales; family Rhizobiaceae; genus Shinella; species Shinella oryzae. Next base: position 617,660 of record NZ_CP081988.1, read on the forward strand.
CATCATAATCCCGTTCCGTCACGACCCATTCCTGGAGGAACGCGATCCGTGTCGCTGATGCGCCAAACACGGTGATCGGCGTCTTGAGGTCGAAGGTTTCGAGCCCCATCATTCCATCATGGCCGTCATCATCGACCGGCGAGAGCCAATCCGGAATGGTGCCGCCCATGAAGAGCGCCATTCCGGCTTCGCCGAGGGTTTCGCGAGGCGCGCGACACTCCGCGAGCGCAGCGAGGATTTCGGGCGTAAGCTCGAATGCATCCTGCTCCGCCGGCAGGTCTTCGGCATGGGCCATTCCGCTGACTGCCGGTTGGCACAGGAACGCAACAGCGATGAACGCGCTCAGATAGGTTTTGATCACGGCCATTCCGTCTGCACCTTTCGGATTGAGGTCACGGCAGGCTTTACGAACCCGAATACTTCACGGTCACGCCACGCTGGCGAAAATAAGCCTGCATGAGCTTTCTGCCGGAGCGGTTGTTTTGCACGAGCCTCACGGGGTCGAACACGGCCTCTTTCACCCCTCCCCGCGCCAACGCGGCCTTCAGGGTCGCGATGTGCACATCGATGTCTGCATTATCCGCTTGAAGCGATCCATAAATGCGCTCCACTGCCTCTGCCACTGTCGGTTCGCTCATGTCGGTACTCCTGTCGTTATCCGGCGGAGGACCGCCACATTCCCCGCATTAGCAGCCCTGGCTATCCCGATCTACTGGCCTCCATGGACTTCAACAAGGGATTCCGGAAACGAAGCGTCGGCAGATATGCTGACGATGCGATCGTCAGAACGTCGGTTCCAACCGTGCCTGCCGATGCCGTGTTCGAAAAATTGCGTGTATGTCGGGAATTGACGCCGGCAAACGTCTTTACCACAGTCGCGTCGAACTGCGCCCACCCAAAAGCGATGCAAGACATTCTGCCCGGCCGAAACCGTCACGGAGAAACAGCATGCGCAAGAACGGATATCGTTGGGTTGTCGTGGCTGCCGGCGGTCTGCTCGGCTGCGTGGCCATAGGCTCCATGTTCACCCTGCCAGTCTTCATCCGACCGATCGTGACGGAGACCGGCTGGTCGGTCACTGGAATATCCACCGCCATGACAATTGCGTTCCTCGCGATGGCGCTCGGCAGCATCGTGTTCGGCTCGCTGTCCGACCGGATCGGTGTGCGACCGGTCGTGCTGGCAGGATCTGCGGCGCTCGCCGGCAGCCTGGCATGGGCGAGCCGCGCGGCCTCGCTTTATGAATTCCAGCTGATTTTCGGCCTGCTGGTCGGCCTGTCGATCGCAGCGATCCTCCCGCCGCTCATGGCCTCGGTCATGGGCTGGTTCGATACGCAGCGCAGTCTGGCCGTTTCGCTCGTGTCAGCGGGCATGGGCATGGCGCCGATGACGGTGTCGCCTCTCGCGGCCTGGCTGGTCTCGACCTACGACTGGCGCTCTTCAATGCTTGCGATCGCGGTCCTTGCGGCAGCCACCATGTTACCGATCTCGCTTTTCCTGCGGCAACCTCCGGAGACCGGCGAGGAAGGCAATGCGACCCTTGCGGAAAGCGACGCCGGCACCCCGATGTCCGTTGGAACGGCGCTCCGATCGCAGCCCTTCATCATCCTGATGCTGGTCAACTTCTTCTGTTGCGCCACCCATTCCGGTCCGATCTTCCATACCGTCGGCTATGCCGTCAGCTGTGGCATCCCCCTGATTGCGGCCGTGACGATCTACAGCGTCGAGGGCTTCGCCGGACTGGGCGGTCGTGTTGCCTTCGGATTGCTGGCCGACCGCTTCGGCGCCAAGAACATCCTTGTTCTGGGCCTTCTTGCGCAGGCGATCGTGGCATTCTTCTTTTTCTTCGTCCGCCAGCTGGAGGGATTCTATGCCGTCGCAGCCATGTTCGGCTTCATCTATTCCGGCGTCATGCCGCTCTATGCCGTTCTGGCGCGTGAAAACTTTCCGCAGAGAATGATGGGCACGATCATCGGCGGCACCGGCATGGCCGGCGGGCTCGGCATGGCGCTCGGCCCCTGGGCCGGCGGCCTGATCTACGACACCTTCGCCACATATACCTGGCTCTACCTCGGCGCCTGCGGCATGGGCCTTGGAGCTTTCCTTATCGCCATGACGTTCAAACCGTTCCCCAAGACAGAAGGACAGCTGGCTGCGGGTTAGAATATCGCGGGCGGCAGCGCAGCGACGCTCTCGCGATGAAGAGCCTCGCCAGATCCCGCCGGAATAGCGGCGCGCAGCCGCGCGCCTCCCTCACCCGCTCAGTAGGTCTTCACAGCGGCGGTTTCGTCGGCCACACCGAGTTGCCTGTCGCGTTCGGCGGCGGCCTGCCGGGCACCGTTGACGATCAGCGAGACATCGTTAGTGCCGATGATGAACCGATAGCCCAGGCGCGCAAGATCGGCGAAATCGCGACCCGCCCCGACGATCGTGCCGAGCGGTTTACCGGCTTTCGCCGCGCCGTCCTCGATCGTTTTCAGCAAGGCCTGGGGCTCGGGCTCCAGCATGCGCTCCATCTTGCCGATCGATGCGGCGAGGTCGTTCGGCCCGACGAAAAGCATGTCGATGCCCGGCACCGCAGCGATCGCCGCAAGGTTCTCGACCGCCTGGTGATGCTCGATCTGCACCATCAGCAGCAATTCGTCATGTGCATTGCTCGCATAATCGGGCCGCGCGCCGTAGCGCGAGGCCCGGACGATCGGAGCGGCATAGCCGCGGCGTCCGCGGGCCGGATAGGTGCAGAATTCAGCGATGGAACGCGCATAGTCGGCTGTGTTGACCTGCGGCACGATCAGGGATCGGATGCCCCGGTCGAGTACGCGTTTCAGCGTCGTCTCCGAGCCATCCGGAACGCGCATGACGACCTCGCCGCCGGCGGCTTCGACCGCGCGCGCGACATGCACCGCCTCCTCGATTCCGCCGATGCCGTGTTCACCGTCGATGACGATGACCGGCCAGCCATTCATCACCATGGCCTCTGCATTGTCGGGGCTTCCCATCTCCGACCAGGCGGCGGTGACGGTTTCGCCAGCAAGGATACGCTGTTTGATCGGGTTCACGATGCCGCCTCCACATCAAGATCGATGACCTTGCCAGGGTTGAGGATGTTCTTCGGGTCCAGCGCCTTCTTGATGGTCGCCATCAGGGCGAGTTCCTCGGCGCTGCGCGAATAGGGCAGATAGGGCTTCTTGACCGTGCCGATGCCGTGCTCTGCCGAGACAGTGCCCCCGAAGGCGCGCACCGTCTCATAGACGATCCGGTTGATATCGGCTGCGGGCTGCGTTGCGGCACCTTCGACGAGCGCGACGATGTGAAGGTTGCCGTCCCCGATATGGCCGTAATAAACCGACAGGCAGCCTGGGACTTCATCCTCGAGGCGCGACCGGCACGCCTTGGCGAAATCGTCCATGGCGTCAACCGGCAGGCCGATGTCGAAGGCGCAATGCGGGCCGAGCACGGTCTGGAATTCACCTGCAGCATCGCGGGTGCGCCAGAAGGCCAGCGTGTCCGCCTTGCTCTGGGAAATGGCCGCATCGGCGATAAGGCCTGCCTCGAACTGGCTCTCCAACCAGCTCTGGAACCGTCCGCCGTCCACCTGCTCGTCAAGGCCCTGCGCTTCGACAAGCACATAGAACGCGTGGTCGCCCTCGACCGGGCGGCGGATACCGGGCACACGCACCGTCGCGGCATGCCAGTAGTCCGGCCACATAACCTCGAACGCCGACAGGAGCGGACCAAGCCCGCGGCGCGCGCCGTTCAGGAGCTTGACCACGCTGCCGTAATCATCGACGCCGCAAAGCGCCGCCATCGTGCAGCCGGGTTGCGGATGGAGACGCAAGACGGTGCGCGTGATGACGCCGAGCGTGCCTTCCGACCCGATGAAGAGCTGCTTCAAATCGAAACCGGCATTGTTCTTGATCATCTTGTTGAGGCTGGTCATCAACGTGCCGTCGGCCAGAGCCACCTCGATGCCCAGCACCATTTCGCGTGCCATACCGTACCGGATGACGCGGTTGCCGCCGGCGTTCGTTCCGAGATTGCCACCGATGGCGCAGCTGCCCCGCGCGCCGAGATCGAGCGGAATGAAGAAGCCTGCCTCATCCGCGGCCTTCTGGATCACTTCGAGCGGCGTGCCCGCCCTGACCGTCATGGTGGCGGCTGCGGCGTCGATCTCCTCGATGCCCTGGAGGCGCTCAAGGGAAAGGGCAACCGCTCCTTCGATCGGATGTGCGCCGCCGGCAAGCCCGGTCAGGCCGCCCTGCGGCACCACCGGGACATCATGCGCGGCGCATATGCGCAGCACATCGGCAACGCCTTGCGGGGTGTCGGGACGTGCGACCGCGAGAGGACGGACCGGCGGCAGAAAGCTCGTATCCGCCGTGTTGCGGGCGGGAATGTCCGCTCCGGTCAGAAGCGCATTTCGGTCCAGAATGGCGGAAAGCGCCTGAATGCATTCACCGGCGCGGGCTTGGGCGATCATATCGTGATGGGTCCTGAAACTGTTGACTGCGTCCGACGGCGCGGCGGACCGCGCCGTCGGTTGGGAGGATCGAGCTTATTGGCCGCGCATGGCGGCAAGCTGGTCCTGAACGAGTTTGAACGGTTCTTCGCCGATGGACGCCTTGTTGGCGTCGTAGACGGGCTTGATCGCTTCGCGCAGACGCTCCATCTCGGCGTCGCCCAGCGTTTCCACGACTTCGACACCGTGGCCGCGCAAGGCTTCGAGAGCCTCAAGGGCGGCAGCACGGCTGCGTTCCAGCTGAGCGGTACGCGCCTGCGTAGCACACGTCTGCAGCAGTTCCTGTTCCTGCGGCGTGTAGCCGTCCCACACTTTCTTGGAGAACATGACCGGCGTCGGCGAATAGGCATGACGCGTCAACGTGAGATACTTCTGGACCTCGTAGAACTTCGAAGCCTCGATCAGCGGCAGCGGATTTTCCTGGCCATCGACGGCGCCGGTTTCCAGTGCGGTGAACACCTCTCCGAACGCCATCGGTACCGGATTGGCGCCGAGCCGGCGGAAGGTATCGAGGAAGATGTTGTTCTGCATCACGCGGAAATTGAGCCCGCGGAAATCGTCGAGCTTTTCGATCGGATGCTTTGAATTGGTGGTGTTGCGGAAACCGTTCTCCCAGAACGACAGAAGCACCAGCCCGTGATCGGGCATGCGCTTGGCGAGGTAGTCGTAGAAGGGGCCGGTCAGGACGGCATCCGCTTCGGCATCCGACGCAAACAGGAACGGCAGGCCGAAGACGTTCATGGCCGGCTCGATGCCGGCAAGCGCGTCGGCTCCGGCGACAACCATTTCGAGCGAGCCGGACCGCACGGACTGTGTTGCATCCAGATCGTCGCCCAGCGCACCGGAATAGAAACCGCGAAGCTTCATCTTGCCGTCGGAGCCGGCTTGCAGGCACGCCGACATCGCATCGACGCCAGCCGCGACCGGATGGTCTTTCGGCGCACCGTTGGACACCTTGATATTGCGGCTGTTGAACTCGGCCGATGCCGCTCCGGCAAACATGGTGGCAGCCATCAAGGCGGCCGCGAAAATCTTGAGTTTCATTTTCACTTTCCTCCAAAGTGTGGCGTGGCGAAGGATTTCGCCACGCCGAAAAGCCTCACCGCAGGAAATCCAGCGGGACGAGAACGAGCTGCGGGAACATGACCAGCAGGAACAGCACGATGATCTGCGTCAGGATGAAGGGCAGCGAGCCCTTGATCACGTGGTGCAGCGGAATGCGCGCGACACCGCTCGCCACGCTCATCACGATGCCCACCGGCGGCGTGATCAGGCCGATCGCGCAGTTGATGACGAACAACACGCCGAAGTAGACGGGATCGATCCCCGCTGCGGTCACGACGGGCAGAAGCACCGGTGCCAGGATCAGGATGGTCGGCCCCATGTCGAGCGCCATGCCGATGACAAGGATGATCAGCATGATCACCGCCAGCAGCAGCTTCGGATTGTCGGCGAGCGGCTCGACGAGATCCATCACGACACCAGACAGATCGGCAATGGCGATGAACCAAGCCGTCGTGAGCGCGGCTGCCGCCAGCATCATGACCACGGCTGTCGTTACGGCCGCGTTGCGAAGCGCCTCATACATCGCCGACACGGTCAGTTCCCGATGGACGAAGATGCCGACGAAGATCGCGTAGACGGCGGCAACCACGGCAGCTTCCGTCGGGGTGACGATCCCGAAACGGATGCCACCCAGGATGATCACAGGCATGCCGAGCGACCAGCCGGCTGCGCCCAACGTCTTCAGGCGAACATCCCAGCCCTGCCGCGGCATGACCTCGACATTGTCGGTGCGCGAGACGATCGCCCAGGCGATGGCAAGGCCGACGCCCATCATCAGGCCGGGCACGATACCGGCCAGGAAGAGCTGGGTGATCGATACGTTGGTCGCCACGCCGAAGATGATATAGGCGATAGACGGCGGCATGATCGGCGCGATCGTGCCGCCGGCAGCCATGAGGCCGACGGACCGGCCCTGTTCGTAGCCGGCCGCACGCATCATCGGCAGGAGCATGGCGATGAGCGCGGCCGTATCGGCGGCTGCCGAGCCGGACAGGCTTGCCATGATGACGGCGGCGAGGATCGCCACGAAACCGAGGCCGCCGCGGCGGTGGCCGAGGAACGAGCTCGCGAAGGCGATGATACGCTTCGACATGCCGCCGGCATTCATCAGCTCGCCCGCCAGCAGAAAGAACGGAATGGCCAGCAGCGGGAAATTGTTGGCACCCACGACCATGCGCTGCGCGATGATCTGCGTGTCGAAGAGATCGAGATAGAGGCCCATCGTCAACGCACACAGGATAAGCGCAAATGCGACGGGGACACCGACGGCGAGCGCGCCGCCGAGCGTGGCAATGAAGATCGCAAGAGTCATAGCGCGCGCTCCACCAGTTCTTCGGTCGTCTGCGGGACGGCGTAGGGATCGTAGGTGCCGCGCACCGCGCCGATCATGCGGTGGATGGCGATGATGCCGATACCGATGGCCGAGGGAATGACGATGCCGAACACGAAAATCATCGAAAGCCCGGTGACGGGCGAGCGGTCGGTGGCGGTGACGCCGGATTGCTGCCACGATCCGTCAAGGAGCAGCCAGCAGACGAAGACGATCAACCCGTTCGCGATGAACAGAAGCACCCGCCGCACAGCCGGGCCGGACGCGCTGACAAGCAGATCGAAGCCCATATGCGCGTGATTGCGCATGGCAACGACGCCACCGATAAAGATCAGCCAGACGAAAAAGAAGCGCGAAAGCTCCTCGGAGACATCCAGACCTGAACTGAAGACGTAACGCAGCACGACATTGGCGAACACCATGACTGTCATGCCGGCGAGCAGCAGCACGAGAAGAACCTCGAGCAGCTTGAAAAACACATTGATCGAACGGTCGATCATTTCCTTCCTCCCGAAACGGTAACCACCTCTCCCGTGGTGTATGCAGCGCGGAAGAGCAGCCATGCGGCGGCTTCCGCAACGTCCGCAGCCTCGCCGAGGCGATGAAGCGGTATGGTCGCAGCACGCGCATCCATCTCGGCGCGGTCAGCGAAGACATCCTTCTGGATGTCGGTGTCGATGATCCCAGGCGCGAGCGCATTGACGCGAATGGCCGGCGCGAGCTCGCGGGCCATCGCGAAGGTCAGCGACTGGAGGGCGCCTTTGCTCGCGGCGTAGACCGCGTTGCCGGCCGCCCCACCATTTCCCGCCGCAATGGACGACAGGTTGACGATCGCGGCAGCGGGATGGTCAGCCCGGGCGCGTAGGAAGGCTTGCGTAACGACAAAGGCGCTGCGTACATTGATGCCGAAAACCCGATCCACCTCTGCCGGGTCGATATCGACGAGGGACATGCGCCGACCGATGATGCCGGCATTGTTGACGAGGTGGGTCGGAGCCCAATCGTCACCGATCCCACCCATCGCTTCCTGAACGGCCGCGGCATCCGAAACGTCCACCCGTTCCACGCGGACTTTCTCGCCGAGTTCGTTGCGAGCGGTCTCAAGGCGCTGCACGTCGACATCCCAGAGGATCGCGCGCGCGCCGCCGGCGACGACGGCGTCAGCAATGGCACGGCCGATCCCGGCCGCACCGCCTGTGATGAGGACGACGGCGGTCATCGTCCGTAACTTTCATCCAGCTGCTGATGGAAGCCGAGGTCGACGATCTCGCAGAACTCGGCGTAGCTGTGCTTGGCCGGGCCACCTTCCGGAGCACCGGTGGCGCGCAACTCCGTCAGGGCATCGTGAATGGCACGCGTGGCGCTGAGCAGTGCGGTGAGCGCGTAGAAGACGACGCTGAACCCCATCTCCTGCAGGTCAGCCAGCTTCAGCGCGGTGGTTTCGTTGCCATCGACGATGGAAACGACCTTCGGTCCTTCGATTGCCCTGGCAACGGCCTCGACATCGGCAATCTTCTTGACGCCGTCGACGAAGACGAGATCCACGCCCGCGTCCTGATAAAGCTTCGCCCGGTAGAGAGCCTCCTCGATGCCTTCCGCCTGCAGCGCGTCCGTCCGGCCGATGATGACGAGATCGTCGGTGGCGCGCGCCGCTATCGCCGCCTTCAGCCTCAGCGCCGATTCCTCACGGCCCATGAGTTTCACGCCGGCCATCTGCCCGCACCGCTTCGGCGCGACCTGGTCTTCCAGATGGATCGCGGCAACGCCTGCCTGGATGTATTCGCGCACCGTGCGATGAATGTTCGACGGACCGCCATAGCCGGTATCGGCATCGGCGATGACCGGAATGGAGACCGCGCGCGTCATGTTTCGGGCGTGCTCCGTCATTTCGGTCTGCGTCAGAAGACCGATATCGGGCGTGCCCAGCCGCGTCGCCGTTGCGCCGAAACCGGTCATGTAGACCGTTTCGAAGCCGGCGCGCTGCACGAGCCGGGCGCTCAGGCTGTCGGGTGCGCCGGGCGCAGCAATGATCCGCCCGCCGTCGAGAAGACGGCGCAGGTTTTGTGCTTCATTCATGATTTCAGGGTCTCCTGCTACCCGCATCCTCGGGCAGCGCATCGCGAGCGACACGCAGTGTTCGCCAGACATGTTCATCCATGACGGCGGCGAGAGCGTCGATATCCTTGGCGGCAATCAGTTCCGCTATCTGCTTGTGTTCCGCGTAGCTTTGATCGCCGGGCTGGCCATACGCCACGCTGAGAGAGCTTCGGATGGCGCCGAGCTGGCCTTCGGCGACCGTGTAGGCATCCCTGATCAGCCGATTCCCACAGAGATCGAAAAAGGCCCGGTGAAACGCGGCGTCGGCGCGGGCATAGGCGAACTGGTCGCTGGCTTCGAGCGCGGCGGTCATCGCCGTGACAGCGGATTGGATCGCGTCCGTGAGGTCACCATGGTTGCGCGTCATGGACAGTCGCAACGCCTGCATCTCAAGCATCAGCCGGTATTCACAGAGGATTTCCACATCGGCAAGCGTCGGCGAGAACACGAAGGTTCCACGCTTCGGGCGCACGATGACGAGTCCAGACTGTTGAAGCTGCAACAGAGCATCGCGGATTGGCGTCCGGCTGACCCCGAACGTCTCGGCAAGCTTGTCCTCCGAGATATTCTCGCCAAGCCCGAAATGCCCGTCGATGATGGCCTCCCGCAGCCGTTCCACCACCATCTGCGCGATGGACTGCGGCTGCTTGATACGGAATTGGCGAGTGCCTACCAACCGCGACCTCCTCCTGTCCGGTTCATGTTATGTGTTACATACAACAGAAAATGCGCGCACGTAAACAGGCAAAATTCATTTGCGCGACGACGATACGGTTCGAGAGCCGCGACGAGCTTGAACGCGACATCTTGGAGGCATGACAGGAAGAATCAGGCTTAAGCGGCCACGATCCAGGGATCGACGGCAATGTGTTGCCACAAAAAGACCCGGAGCTGCGCATCAGCACCGGGCCAACAAGCGTTCCAGCTATCTGGACGCGTCAGGCAGCCTTGCCGCCTGTCTTTCCGTCCTGAAGACCGTAGGTCGCGAAGCCCTGGAGCACGCCGACGATCTCTTCGTCGGGCAGGATCATCGGGCCGCCGATAAGAAGCGTGTGGTAGTACTGCTTCGACAGCGTTTCGAGTTCGACCGCCGCCCACATGGCCTTTTCCAGCGTTGCGCCGGTGGCGATCATGCCGTGGTTCGCCATCAGGCAGGCCGAACGCCCTTCCATGGCCCGAAGCACACTGTCCGAAAGCGCCTTCGTGCCGTAACGGGCGTAGTCGGCAATCCTGACATCAGGGCCGCCGAACGCCGCGATCATGTAGTGGCAGGCAGGGATGGGCTTGCCCGCCATCGCAAGGATCGTCGCGTAGGTGGAATGCGTGTGCACGACGGCACCGACATCCGGCCGCGCCTTCATGATATCGAGATGGAACGGCCATTCGACGGACGGCTTTTTCGGGCCGTCATAATCCCCGTTCCCGGCGATCGGAAGCGACGCGATCATGTCCGGTTGCATCGTCTCGTAAGGGATGCCGGAAGGCGTGATCAGCATGCGGTCGCCCAAGCGCACGCTGATATTGCCAGACGTGCCCTGGTTGAGCCCGGAGGCGTTCATGCCGCGGCAATGGTCGATGATCGACTGGCGAATGGAGAGTTCTGTCATGGGAGGCCTCAGCAGGGATTGACCGGCGGCTGGCCGGCGATATAGCGGCGCACCTCGTCGGCCGCCATCTCGGCAGCATATGTCACGGTGCGCACCGACGCGCCAGCAATATGCGGCGTGAGCGTGACATTGGGCAACTGCAACAGAGGCCAATCGGCCGGTACCGGCTCGACCGCGAAGGTCTCCAGCATGGCACTGCCCAGACGGCCGCTCGTCAGGGCATCATAGAGCGCGTCATAATCGCACAGTGGCCCGCGCGCCGTGTTCACGAACAACGCGCCGGGCTTCATTTTTGCAAAGGCGTCAGCGTTCATCAGGTTGCGTGTTTCTTCCGAAACACGAGGATGCAGCGTGACGACGTCCGAGCGGGACAGCAACGTGTCCAGCGAGACATGCTCGACGCCGGCGTTCCGATCGTCGGCGGAAAGCTGGACATAGGGATCGCAGACCAGGACCTTCGTTCCGAAGGCCCGCAGCAGCCGCACGACCTTCATGCCGATATTGCCATAACCAACCACGCCCACGGTCATCTCGGAAAGTTCGCGCCCGGTCACGTCTGCACGATAGAGTTCGCCGCGCCATTCCCCCTTTCGCAGCGATTCGTGCCCGCTGCGGATGAGCCGCGTCTCGGCGAGGATCGCGCCGATGGTGAATTCGGCCACCGCGCTGGAGTTGCGGCCGGGTGTATTGACCACGGTAACACCGGCCGCACGCGCTGCCTTCATGTCGATGTTCACAGGACCGCCGCGGGAGACGGCCACGAATTTCAGGCCCGGCATGCGCTCGAACATCGCACGCGAAAGAGGCGCCAGCTGCGTGATGAAAATTTCCGCGTCGCCGATGAAGTCCACGATCTCGTCGGCTGAGCCCAGATACTCCTTGAGCCCGTCCATGCCCGCGACCTCATAACCGTGCTCCATCGGCACGTCCGGCCAGGGCAGCTCGAGCAGCCGGATGTCGTGGCCGTCACCGCAGGCTTCCACGAGCTTCTCCTGAAAGACCTGCGGAAGCATGAAACGGTCGCCCGCGATGGCTATCTTCTTCGTCATTGAACCTTGTCCTGTTGTTTGGTCATCGTCTCCCAGACGGGCCGAAGCACCTCCCGCGACTGGCGATAGGCGGGGAATACGGCGTCGAAATGCCGGGAGAGCTTTTCGTCGGCGGGTTCGGCCGGCCGCTGGCAGGGCGTCACCCATTCCTGAATGCATTCTGCCATCGATCCGTAAAGGCCAAGGGAGACTGCGGCGATCATCGCGGCACCCGCCGCGCCCGCCTCCTCCCGCTCGCTGGTCTGGATGCTGGCGCCCAGCGCACCGCCGAGGATGCGCCGGAGCGCGGCGCTGCGTGCGGCACCGCCGGTCAGCCGCACGCGTTGCGGCAACGGTCCCATGGCGAGATAGCAGTCGCGCGCGGCAAGCGCCAGACCGTCGAACACGGCGCGCACCATGTCCGGAAAACCGCTCGACATGGTAAGCCCGATAAAGGATGCTCGCGCCGATGCATCGACGAACGGCCCTCTCTCCCCGGCTTCCGATATGTAGGGATGAAAGATCGGCGGACGATCATTCGCCTCAGCGAGCCACATCTCCATCTGCGCCAGAAGTTCCGCCTTCGTCTTCTCGACCCCCATGCTTTTGAGCAACCCGCCCGCCACCGACAATATCCAGTCGATATTGAGCGTCGCGGCCATGTTCGATTGCATTTGCGCATAGACGCCCGGGATCGGCATGCACATCGTGTAGCCGGTCAGGTCGTCATTGAGCCGCACGTCGTCGGGGCTCGTCGCAAGCCGCATATGCATGCCGGTCGACCCGATGATCGAGCATCCCGTGTCGCTTCCGGGATCGTAAAGGCCGGCGCCAAGCGAGGTGCAGACCACGTCGACGTAGCCCAGCACGACGGGCGTGCCGGCGACGAGGCCGGTCAACGCCGCCGCGCTTTCAGACAGGCCATGATGCGTGACCGCGCCGTCGACGATGTCAGGCAGAAGGTATTTTTGCCCGCGCAGGCCAAGAACGTCGATCACGGTCTCGGAATAGGCCCGCGTGCGGAAGTCTCCAAAGGTGAAGCAGGCTTCCGAGGGATCCGTCGCGCGTATTCCCGTCAGCTTGAAATAGAGCCAGTCCTTGCAATGGAAGCCGGTGGCCGCACCTTCAAGCATTTCCGGCGCCTCGTCCAGCATCCAGCGGAGCTGCGATCCCTGCTGGCAGGCGGCAAGCCCGGAGCCCGTATGGCTGAAACGTTCGGCATCCCCGCCCTCGCCGCGAAACCGCAAGACGGTGTCTCCCGCCCGCGCATCGAGCCAGAGCCACCCCTTGCCGACGGGATCGCCGGCCTTGTCGATGAGCCAGGTCCCGTCGCCCTGTCCGGTGACGGCGATGGCCACGACGCGCGCGCCGAGATTCTCGATCTTCCCGGAGAGCTCGGAAAGCGTGCGGGCTGTGTCCACCCAGGTCCGCGCCATGTCCTGGACCGCACCCGCCCGCCCTACGGTCTCATAGCTGTTGGGGACAGCTGCCGCCGCGATCTGCCGGCCCTTCAGATCGAAGGCGACCGACTTGATGACGGACGTTCCCGCATCGATGCCGATCAGGATATCGCGCATGTCAGGCGAGCTCCGGGCCGTGGCTGACGGCGACGCCGGTCTCGCCGTCGAAGACGTGCAGGCTGTGCGGATCGAGCTTCAATGCGATCGTGTCGCCCAGGCCGAGGCGCACACGATCGTGCTCGACGAGCACCATCGTGCCGCCTGCGAAATCCGCAGCGATATGCGTCTGGTCGCCGAGCCACTGGCTGACGGATACCTTCGCAGGCACCCCGCCTTCCGCACGTCGCACTGCATAGGGCCTGATACCGAGAGACACCTTCTTTCGGTTCCGCAGCTCGGCAAGAACGGCCGGCGAAAAATCGGATACCGCATATTCGAGCCGCACACCCTCGTTGAGGCCGAAGACCGCGGTGTCGGCACTGACCGTCACGGTGGCATCGAACACGTTCATCGGCGGCTCACCGACGAAGGTGCCGGTGAAGAGGTTCGCCGGCCGGTCCTTGATCATCTGCGGCGTATCGAACTGCTGGAGCACCCCACCTTCCATGACGGCGATCCGGTCCGCCAGCGCATTCGCCTCGGTCTGGTCGTGCGTTACGAGGATGGCGGTCAGCCCCTTTTCCTTGATGTAGTGCTTGATGCGGCCGCGCAGGACGGCGCGCAGCTGGGGTTCGAGCTGCCCCATCGGCTCGTCGAGCAGGTGCAGGTCGGCATCGCGGATCAGCGCGCGGCCGAGCGACGCACGCTGCTGCTGGCCGCCGGAGATCGAACTCGGGTAACGGCCGAGGATATCCTCGATCTCCAGAAGTTTCGCGATATAGGCAACCTTTTCGTCGACCACGTTCTGCGGCAGCCTGGAGGCCTTGAGCGCAAAGGCGATGTTCTCGCGCACCGTCAGCGGCGGATAGAGCGAGTATCCCTCGAAGGCCATCGCAACGTTGCGCTTGACGGGCGCAAAGGTATGGACCTCGCGGCCCGCAAGCGAGATCTGACCGCGCGAAACCGCCTCGAAACCGGCGATCATGCGCAACGTCGACGTTTTTCCGCAGCCGGACGAGCCGAGCAGCGCGACGATCTCGCCTTTTTCGATAGTCATCGAAAGCGTCTTCACGGCGTGCACGCCGTAATCGACCGGCCCATAGAACTTGTCGACGCCCTTGATCTGAAGTCCCGCGCCGCTCATGCCGCTTCTCCTTGCGTCCCCGTATGGCTGCCGTGCCGGGCGATCAGTGCGCCGGTCTCCTTGTCGAAGAGGAAGGCATTCGCGCCATCGACCGCGATATGTGCGGCCCCGGACGCCGGTCCGGGCGTTCCCGCCGGCCGCGACACCAGGATTTCCCGGCCGCGCACCGTCAGGGCGAGCGTCACGGTCTTCTCGTTGAGCGGCGTTTCCGCTTCGACGGTAACGGGAATGGCGCCCGGCGTTCCTGCCGGCACGAAACGCAGCGCTTCAGGACGAAGTCCGATCACGCAGGCCTTGCCGGCGGTGTTCGCGGGAATGCCGGGCAACACGATCCGCACGTCGGAAAGCAGCACCGACACGCCGTCCGCCTCTGCATTGGGCGTAACGTCCAGCAGATTGATGGTCGGATCGCCGAAGAGGCGGGCAATATCGATATCCGCCGGTGCGTTGTAGATGTCCTCCGGCGTGCCGATCTGGCGGATGCGGCCGTCCGACATCACGGCGATGCGGTCGCCGAGCGCCATCGCCTCCTTGTAATCCTGGGTGACATAGACGACCGTCGCTCCCTGCGCAGCCAGAACACGCGGCAGCTCCAGCCGCATTTCGAAGCGCAGCTTTGCGTCGACGTTCCTGAGCGGATCGTCGAGCAGCAGAAGCGGGGGCGAGCCGGCAAGTGCCCGGGCCAATGCCGTGCGCTGCTTCTGGCCGTTCGAAAGCGCCTTCGGCCGGTGCGTCAGCACATGGTCGATCTTGAGGAGCTTTGCCACGCGGTGCACACCGGCCTTGATGGCATCTGCCGAGGAGCGTTTCGCCTCGAGCGGCGTCGCAATGTTTTCGAAGGCGTCCATATGCGGGAAAAGCGCGAAATTCTGGAAGGCCATGCCAATGCCGCGATGCTCGGCATCGACATCGGTCATGTCCTCGCCGCCGATGAGGATGCGGCCCTCCTCGGGGTCGATGACGCCGGCGACGAGCCGCAGGAGGACCGTCTTGCCGGCACCCGACGGGCCGAACAGCACGAGCGTCTCGCCGTCCTTCACGTCGAGCGACAGGTTGTCGAGCACGGTGTGGTTCTTGTAGCGCTTGACGATGTTTTCGAGTTGAAGCGTGGTCATGGTCTCACCCCTTCACCGCACCGAGCGACAGGCCTTCGACGAGGTAGCGCTGGGCATAGAGTGCGAGTGCGAGCGTCGGCGTGACGGACAGCACGATCGCGGCAGCGATCTGTCCGTACTGGATGCCCGAGGAGGTGACGAAAGCGAGCGCGCCCACCGTCACCGGCTGCTTGTCGGCAGAGGCCAGCACCAGCGCGAAGACGAAGTTGTTCCAGGCGAAGATGAAGGCGAGCAGGCCTGCGGCCGCAATGCCCGGGCCGGCGAGCGGCAGCGCGATCCGGCGGAATGTCGCAAACCAGGAATGACCGGCGATGCGATAGGCGTATTCCACATCGGCCGAGATGTCCTCGAAATAGCCGCGCACGATCCACAGGATCAGCGGCAGGCAGATCAGCTGATAGACCCAGATGAGGCCGATATAGGTGTTCGCGAGGCCGAGCCACTGGAAATACTGCGTCAGCGGCAGCAAGACGAGGAGCGGCGGGGCAAAGCGAAAGGACAGGAGCGTGAAGGCGATGTCTTCCGAACCTTTGAACTTGTGCCGGGCAAAAGCGTAGGCAGCGGGAACGCCGAGCACCAGCGCCAGGGCGACCGAGGTCACCGACAGGAAGACGGAGTTGCCGAGGTTCTTCATGAAGGCGATGTCGAGCGTACCGGCGGCCGATGTCAGCTTGCCGGTTATCAGCGCCGTATAGTTCGACAGCGTCGGCTCGAAGATGACCTGCGGGGGAATGCGCAGGATCGTCTCGTTCGTCTGGAACGACATGAGGAAGATCCAGACGATCGGGAACATGAAGAAGATGACGACGAGCGTGAGCGCGAGGAGGCGCAGCGTCTTTTCGAGTGTGGACGTCGTTTCCATGATCAGGCCCTCATGCCTCACCGCGCGCGCGTTCGCGCAGGCGCAGCCAGTTCTTGATGAAGATGTTGGACAGGATGTAGGTGATGGCCCACAGGATGATGAGCAGCGCGGCCGATCGCCCGACATTCGTCGACTGGAAGAAGTTCAGATACGCCTCTACCTGGAACACCGTCAGCGTATTGCCCGGCCCGCCCTGCGTCATCGCATAGATGATGTCGAACTGCTGGATGCTGTCGAGCAGGCGGAACAACGTCGCCGTCAGGATATAGGGTGTCAGCATCGGCAGGGTTATGCGGAAGAAGACGAAGAGCCGCGGCACGCCGTCGAGCGCGGCAGCCTCGAAGGGCTGGGTCGGCAGCGAGCGCAGCCCGGCAAGCAGCAGGATCATGATGAAGGGCGTATAGACCCAGATGTCGACGAGCACGACCGTCAGCAATGCCGTGGATGGCGAGGACGCCCAGCGGAAATCGTGCAGGCCGACGAGGCTCGCCAAGTAGCTCAGGACGCCGAAACCCGGATTGGTCATCAGCTTCCACATCAGCGCGGCCAGGGCCGGCGCGATCATCAGCGGCAGGAGAAGCATGATCGAGATGAAGTTGTTGACGGTCGACCGGCGCTGCAGAAGAAGCGCGATGCCGAGGCCAAGCAGCAATTCGAGCACCACCGTGAAGCCGGCATAGAGCAACGAGACCTTGAGCGTGTTCCAGAATGCGGGATCGCTGAAGAAATTGAGATAGTTCTCACCCCAGTTGAACTGGCGCGCCCAAGGCTGCGACAGCCGGTAGCGCTGGAACGAATAGACGACGGCCGTGAAGAACGGGATGAGGATACCGATGCAGACGAGCAATGCAGGAAGGCTGAGCACATAGGGCAGTGCCTTCTTGCTGATCCGGAAGCCGGGGCGCCTGGATTCGGGTGTTGCCGGGGAAGCCATGACAGGTCTCGTTCGATGGTCCGGCGCGGCGTCACGGTTCGCCGGGGCCAAGCCCCGCGTCCATCCTGCGCCGACCGGTTCTCATGTTCTGGTAATGGAGCCCGGCGTATTGCCGGGCCCCTGCGAGCGATGTGCCGTCTCAGCCGAGGCCGGCTTCCTTGAGCTGCCGGTTGATGCTCTCGGCCAGCTGATCGAGGCCCTCGTCCACCGGAACCTGCTTGGCGACCATGCGCTGCAGCGTGGCGGCCCATTCCGTCGTCACGTCGAAGAACAGCGGCTGTGGGGTGAACTTGATCGAGGCGCCCGCGGCCGAAGCGTCGAACATTTCCACATAGCCCGGATACTTTTTGTTCAGCTTCTCGCGGAACGCCTCATCCTTCCAGATCGAGTTGCGAACCGGATCGACGAAGTCCATCTCCACCGCGCCGAAGAGCGCATGTTCCGGACCCGACGCCCATTGCAGGAAATACCAGGTGGCGTCCTTGTCCTTCGAGAAGTTGGACATGGCGAGCGACCAGATCCAGATGTTCGGCGTGGACTGGGTGGCTTCCGGGTTTGCGACGAAGGCGGCATAGCCGAGTTCGCCGGCCATCTTGTTGTCGCCGCCGTTCATGAAGTATCCGAGGCAATCGGCGTCATAGATCATGGCGGAGGCGCCGGCGCCGAGATCCGTGCCGACCTGATACCATGTATAGGTCGACCAGTCCTTCGGGCCGCTCTCCTGGATGAGCTGCACGAACTTCTCATGATAGGCCTTGGAGCCGGCCGTGTTCATGGCAGCCGAAAGCTTGCCGTCGGCATCGACGTTGAGGTCCTTCTCATTGAAGTTCGCATAGCCGGACAGGAAGCCCGGATGGATCGTCGCCCAGGAACGGGATCCACGAAGACCGATGCCGTAAATGCCGGGCACGTCCTTCTGGAGCTTGGCGGCAACCGCGATCATGTCGTCGAGGTTCTTTGGAATCTGCACGCCGGCCTTGTCGAACATCGCGCGGTTATACGTGATGTTGTTCTGCTCGAAGGCCCACGGAATGCACCACTGCTTGGCGTCTTCCGATCCCAGCGCGCCGCCGGGCTGGCCATTCCAGGCGCAGGAATTCTTCACGCCCTCGACGAAGTCGCCCCAGTTGTAGTTCGGATTGGTCTTCGTTGGGTCGTTGATCCATTCCTTGAGATCGGTGATCCACCCCGCCGGGCCGTAGGTCCAGGTCATGTAGGCGCCGGTCATGAACGCGTCGTATTCCGACGAACCCGAAGACAGCGCCGCCGTCACCTTGTCGAAATACACATCTTCCGGGAAGACGTCGTAGGTGACCTCGATGCCGGTCAGGTCCTTGAACGCCTTGAGATTGGCGATCATCGCGTCGGCATAGGGGTGTTTGTTGAGCAGCAGCTTCAGCGACTTGCCGGAATGCGCCTTCCAATCGAAATCGGCCGCGAGCGCCCGGGTTGCCATCATGTTGTAGAGCGTGCCGGCAGCCGCCGTGGTCATGCCGGCGGCCGCGATGCCCTTCAAAAGGTCGCGGCGGCCCATCTGTCCGCGCATGAATGCGCCGATAAGATCTTTCTCTTTATCATACATTCTTGTTCTCCTCCGTTGTGGGTACTTCTTGCTTGGACAAGCATGTCACCGGCTACCCAGACCGGTATTCCTCCCACCGGAGCGGACCAGCGCCCTGCCCCGGACCTGTTTTCAGAACGCCCTCACCTGTCGTGTCCCACCAGCGCGGACGCGGTCGCCTCGTCGGTGATGAGGCCGCTGAGCAGCCCGCTCGCCAGAACCGCCTTCATCGCCGGCAGCTTGATCCTGCCGCCAGAGACCGCCACCATCCTCCGGTCTCGAAGTTGGTCGCGCCCGAGCGTGAAGGTGCGGTCGGACAGCGCCGTCTCGACGGTCCTGCCCTTGGCATCGAAGAAATGGCCGAGGATCTCGCCGACGCCTCCCGCGCGCTTGATCTCCTCGAGTTCCCCTTTCTCGATCATGCCGGTCGCCACCAGCGAGGCCTCGCGCTCGACGGTACCGACACCGACCATCAGGAGGTCGGCGCTTGCGGCCAGATCGAAGACATCACGCACGCCGCGCTGGCTGAACAGGATATCGCGATCCTCCACCGAGTTGGCGAAGAATGGCACCGGCATCACATAGGCCTCCGCGCCCGTGCGCTCGGCCAGCCGATGAATGACGTCATGCGGGTTGGCCGAGAACTTGCGGGTAAGGCCGCCCAACAGCGAGACGAAGCGCACGCCGCCCGTCGTGGTGCGCGGCAGGTATTCGACACAGGCAGCCAGTGTCCTGCCGTGTCCCATGCCGATCAGCACATCGCCGCCGCGCTCGATCTCGCGCTTGAGAAACTGCGCGCCCGCAATGCCGAGCGCCTTCAGCGGCAACGCGTCCTGATCGAAATCGGGAACGACTTCGCAATAGTCCAGGCGATAGCGCTCGATCAGCGCCTGCTCCAGCTCCACGCATTCCGACACTTCGCCATCGATATAGACTTTGACCAGCCCATCCTGGTTGGCCTTCGTGATCAGCCGGTGCGCCTTCAGCGATGTGAGGCCGAGCCGTTTGGCGACTTCCGACTGCGTCAGGCCGCCCGCATAGTGCAGCCACGCCGCGCGCGCCGCCATGCTCGCCTCGTCATCCCGAAGGGATCCGCCACCGCCCGCTGCCATGCCTCCACCCTGGTCTGATAATTTTTGCTTTTCTTGAAATAATTTTCAGGCGAAAATTTTCACGGCGCGTGGACAGTGTCAAGCAGATTGCATTCCGCGAATGCGAAGCGTGAGAAGCAAATCGCGCGATAATTGGGCAGAAGCCGTTGCTATAGGCATGAACAATTCGTGGATTCAGCGACTTGCCGCAGCGCGAACATCGTGTGCACTGCAAGGTATTTTCCGCGCGGCATTGAACAGCGCGGACCTATCACGCAGCGATGAGCAAGCCTCGCGAATTATGGCCACGTCGAAACCGTTGTTGTAGGCAGGGTGCACTACGGCGATGCAATCATCGGAACGTCGGATGAGCTTAGATGTCGTCGTTATACAGGATACAGGAGGTCACGCATGTTCAACCAAGCGCCGCAGAGAGCCATTGCGCTCACGGTCCTGCTCATGGCGGGCAGCGCCGGGGCATCGGACGCCGATCTCACGATCGAGATCGGTGGCGCTTTGTTCGAACACGGCGGCGTGGTGACCATTTATCCGATCCCTGTGCCGCCGGAGGAGCTGTCCGTGCAGGATGGCAAAGCCGCCGGCCGGGTTACGGTCACATCGCGCTATGCCGAGGTGCAGCTGAAATATCCCAAGGACGGTAAGTACGTCTTCCGGTTCCGGAGCCCGGAAGGGGCCGCCGATGACCGGAAGCTCGGCACGCAGGCGCTCTCCGTCATCGGCACCGATATGGAAGACCGCGGCCCGCAGATGACCGTCGGCTTCAAGGATGCCTACTCGTCCGGCGGACAGGTCATCCGCGTGCTGCCCCGCGCCGAATATGCCGGGGAAAGCGACGCCTCACGGACAAATGCCCGTTGGGGGAAAGTGGAAGGCAAGGACGCATTGCCACCGGCGGACGAACGCGGTGCCCGCTCCCTGGCGGCAATCCTTCGCTACGGCGTCTCCGATTTCACGTTCCATTGCGCCGGTGACACGAGCGTGCAGGTCTGTACGATCCCGCAGAACCAGTGGCCGACGCTCGACATGCGCTGGTGGCGCGATATCGCGGAAGCCCGGCTCGAACGGCTGGATTACCACGCGCTGCGGCGCTGCTACGACAGCTCATGGCTGGGCGGCGGCACCTGTGAGCCAGATCCGAAATCCGACGAGCCGGCCTATTTCCGCAAGTAAACTCGCCCGATCGAACGGCTCTCAGGCAAGCCCGCGGTGTGGAGGCACGGTCGGCTCTCAAACGTGCCGCTCTTGGTCGACCTTTTGATTTTTGCTCTATATCTGCTGTCCCGGAATACAGGTCCGATCACGTCGTCAGGCGTGCGGGCCGTCAGCAGTGGATGCCAGCATCATGTTCAAGCCGTTCGTCATCAACCCGCCCGTCTTCTTCGGATCGCTCGCGATCATCGGACTGTTCCTGGCTGTCGGCATTCTGTTTCCATCGCAGGCTGAGGACATATTCAGAAGCCTTCAGGCACAAATCCTGTCAGGCTTCGGCTGGCTGTACCTTCTTGCCGTCGGGGTCATTCTCGCCGCCATGCTGCTCTTGTGTTTCAGCCGGTATGGCGACCTGAAGCTCGGCCCCGACGATTCGACGCCGGATTTCAGCTTCCTGTCGTGGATCGCTATGCTGTTTGCTGCCGGCATGGGCATCGGTCTGATGTTCTACGGCGTGGGCGAGCCGATGACCCACTATCTCGCGCCGCCGACCGCCGAACCTCGGTCGATCGCCGCGGTCCGTGAGGCGATGTCCGTCACCTTCCTGCATTGGGGGATTCATGCGTGGGCGGTCTACGCGGTGGTCGGCTTGTCCCTCGCCTATTTCGGCTATCGCTATAACCTGCCGCTCACCATTCGATCCGGCCTCTATCCGCTATTGAAGGAGCGCATCAACGGCCCGATCGGCCATGCGGTCGACATCTTCGCCATTGTCGGGACCATCTTCGGGCTCGCCACGTCCATGGGTGCCGGCGTGACGCAGATCAATTCCGGCCTCAACTTCGTGCTGGGCGTGCCCATCGCGCCTGCCGTGCAACTGCTCATCATCACCTTTGTCACCGGCCTCGCCACGGTGTCGGTCCTGACCGGGCTCGACAAGGGCGTCCGTATCCTCTCGGAGCTCAACCTGCTGGTGGCGATCCTCCTGATGATGTTCGTTCTCGTGGTGGGTCCGACGACCGAACTGCTGCGCGATTTCGTGCAGAATCTCGGCCTGTATCTCGATGGCCTCGTGCTTCGCACGTTCAACATATACGCCTACAACCCGACGCCGTGGATCGACGCCTGGACGCTCTTCTACTGGGCCTGGTGGATCTCCTGGTCGCCCTTCGTGGGCATGTTCATCGCCCGCATTTCGCGCGGGCGGACAGTACGTGGCTTCATCACGGCCGTGCTCTTCATACCGGCCGGCTTCACCTTCATCTGGATGACGGTGTTCGGCAACACCGCCATTTCCATCGACAATGGCGTCGCCGCCGGCGCGCTTGGAAAGGCGATCGTCAACGATCTTTCGGTCGGGCTCTTCGAGTTCTTCACCTACCTGCCCTTCACGGCCGTGACCTCGACACTCGCCATTCTCCTGGTGGCAATCTTCTTCGTCACATCGGCGGATTCGGGATCGCTGGTCGTTGACGCCATCGCGGCCGGCGGGGAAACCGAAACGACCACGCTGCAGCGCGTGTTCTGGTGTGCTTTTTCCGGCATCGTCACCGCCGTGCTGCTGCTTGCGGGAGGATTGTCGGCCCTTCAATCGGTCACGATCGCGAGCGCGCTGCCCTTCGTGATCGTCATGCTGGCGCTGCTGTGGTCTCTCCTGGCAGGCATGCGCGCCGACATGGCACAACAATGGGCGGGCCGATCCGCGGGCGGCGGCATGCCCGCCTATCCGGCTGCAGGGGTCTCCTGGCAGCGACGCCTGGGGCACATGCTGCGTGCGCCGCGTGAAGGCGAGGTCAGGGCCTTCATCACCACCCAGGTCCGTGCGGCACTGGAACAGGTTGCCAAGGAGCTCTCGGCTCGTGGCCGCCCGACGCACGTCGAAGAGGGCGAAAACGGCGCCATCGCCCTGCGGTGCCAATCCGAAGGCGTGCGCGACTTCGTTTACGGCGTCGCCGTCGCCAGCCATCCGCTTGCCGTCCTGTCGCCGATGGCCGCCGGCAAACCGGAAATGCGCTTCGAAGCACGCACCTATTTTTCCAGCGGCAGCCGTGGCTACGACGTCATGGGCATGGAACGAGACCAGATCATCGCCGATGTCCTGGGGCAGTTCGAGCGCTATCTCAGCCTCGTCCAGCTACCCGACGCGCAACTGGTCCACGGCGCGCCTGAACACGCGGGAACCTGACGCTGGACGCCCACCCTCGAACGGGCGTGACGTCGCTTCGCATCTAGCGATGACGCCTTATGGAACATCGAACGATTCAATGAGTTTGGCCACCATGCTGCGGGCCGTCGCCCGCGCTTCACAGGAGGTCTCTAAAATGGGTCGTGGTATTCTTCTCTGGCTTCTGGGTATTCCCCTGCCGCTCGTCATTCTGCTTGTCCTGTTTCTGCGATAGGAGGCGGACATGGCGCTTTACAGTTCGGATGTTTCCGACGTCGGTGTCGAATCCGGCCGGCCGGCCCTCGCATGGGGTCCGGTGATCGGGGGCGCGGTCGCAGCCGCCGCCGCCACGATCATTCTGCTTCTCCTCGGCTCCGGCGTGGGCCTGACGATGGTGTCTCCATGGTCAGGTGACAGCGCCTCCCTCGCCACGGTGGGCGTCACGGCGGCGATCTGGTTCGTCGTCGTCCAGTGGCTCTCTTCCGCACTCGGCGGCTATCTCACGGGACGCCTGCGGACCAAGTGGGCCAATGTTCACACGGACGAGGTCTTCTTCCGTGACACGGCCCATGGCTTTCTGAGCTGGGCGCTCGCAACGGTTGTCGTCGTTGGCATGGCTGGCTCGGCTTTCACCGGGCTCGCCGGCGCAGGTGTTCAGGCGGCATCATCCGCCGCTGCGACCGCCACGGTCGCGGGCACGGCAGCCGCGGCAAACAGCGATGCTGCCACGCCTGATGCGGCAACGGGCTATTTCACGGATATCCTGCTGCGTCCGCAGGACGTCGCCAGCCGCGCCCAGACGGACGACGCGTCGGCGGCAGCCGAGATCTCGCGCATTCTGATGCGTGGCGCCGTCAATGACGGCGTGCCGGAAGCCGACCGGGCCTATATCTCGTCCATCGTCGCTTCGCGCGCCGGCATTTCGCCGGAAGAAGCCCGCGCACGCGTCGATCAGGTCCTGACCCAGATCGAGGATGCAAAGAACGCTGCCCTCAAGGCGGCCGACGATGCACGCAAGTCCGCGGCCACGGCTGCCATGCTTGGTGCGCTGTCCTTGCTGGTGGGTGCCTTCATCGCCTCTGCCGCCGCCGCCCTCGGCGGACGCCAGCGCGACGATGACGAAGCAGCGGTGATCGTTGAACGGTGATGACTGGAGAAGCCGCCCGATGGGCGGCTTCTCGCCTTCTGCGGTTCAGTCGCCATCGTCGCCAGCGGCACGGTCGATTTTATTTCCAGCCTGAGGAACATCGCTTCAGTTCCATGGTTCGAACCTCGTCTCTCAAACTAGAACGGATACTCTCATGGCCACGGAAAAAACTTTGAACGACCTTTTCCTTGATACCCTCAAGGACATCTACTTCGCTGAAAAGCAGATCCTCAAGGCCCTGCCGAAGATGGCGCGTGCGGCACAGTCGGAAGAAGGCAAGGCCGGTTTCCTGCAGCATCGCGACGAGACGCAGGGCCAGATCGAGCGCCTTGAACAGGTATTCGAGCTGCTCGGCAAATCGGCGCGCGGCAAGACCTGCGAAGCGATCCAGGGCATCATCGCGGAAGGCGAGGAGATCATGGAAGAATACAAGGGCACGGCTGCCCTCGATGCTGGTCTGATCTCCTCCGCGCAGGCGGTCGAGCATTATGAGATCGCGCGCTACGGCACCCTCAAGGCCTGGGCGAAACAGCTCGGCTTGAAGGATGCCATCCCGCTGCTCGACGCCAATCTCCAGGAGGAGATCGCCACCGACCAGAAGCTGACCGCGCTCGGAGAATCCTCGGCAAACGCCAAAGGCTCCATGAAGAAAGCCAGCTAGACCGTCAGCACCAACAATCAGGCCGCCCTCAAGGGCGGCCTCTTTGCTTCCGGGCCCTCGTGCCCATCGACTTGTTGAGAGGGAGCCAGATCCATGGCTAAGAAAACAACTGCCCCGTCGCAGCGCCGTGCGGCCGATACCGCCACCATCCACGATGTGAAGCTGCAACGGGGGGAAGGCGGCGAACTTCACCAGACTGCTGATGACGGCGACGCGCCGATCCTGACCACCGCCCAGGGCGGACCTGTCGCCGACGACCAGAACTCCCTGCGCGTCGGCCCGCGGGGTCCGCTCGTCATCGACGATTTCCATTTTCGCGAGAAGCTTTTCCACTTCGACCATGAGCGCATTCCCGAGCGTGTCGTTCATGCCCGCGGTTACGGGGCGCACGGCTTCTTCGAAACCTACGCATCGCTTGCCGCCTATACCAAGGCCGATCTTTTCCAGCGGCCCGGCGAGCGGACGCCAGCCTTTGTCCGGTTCTCGACGGTTGCCGGCAACAAGGGCTCGGCCGACCTTGCACGCGATGTTCGCGGCTTCGCCGTCAAGCTCTATACCCAGGAAGGCAACTGGGACCTCGTCGGCAACAACATCCCGGTTTTCTTCATTCAGGATGCGATCAAGTTTCCTGACCTGATCCACGCCGCCAAGCAGGAGCCCGATCGGGCCTTCCCGCAGGCGCAGACGGCGCATGACACGTTCTGGGATTTCATCAGCCTGACCCCGGAGAGCATGAACATGGTCATGTGGATCATGTCGGACCGGACCATTCCGCGCTCGTTCCGCTTCATGGAAGGCTTCGGTGTCCACACTTTCCGCTTCGTCAACGCCAAGGACGAATCGACCTTCGTGAAGTTTCATTGGAAGCCGAAGCTGGGGCTGCAATCGGTCGCCTGGAACGAAGCGGTCAAAATCAATGGCGCCGATCCCGATTTTCACCGTCGCGACCTCTGGCAGGCGATCCAGTCGGGCAATTTCCCGGAATGGGAATTGCAGGTCCAGCTGTTCGACCAGGATTTCGCCGATAGCTTCGACTTCGACGTGCTCGACCCAACGAAGATCATCCCCGAGGAAATCCTCAAGCCGCAGCCGGTCGGGCGGCTGGTGCTCGATCGCATGCCGGATAACTTCTTCGCCGAGACCGAACAGGTCGCCTTCATGACGCAGAACGTGCCGCCGGGCATCGATTTCAGCAACGACCCGCTGCTGCAAGGTCGAAACTTCTCCTATCTCGACACCCAGCTGAAGCGCCTGGGAAGCCCGAACTTCACACACCTG
Source organism: Shinella oryzae (assembly GCF_023038235.1). Classification (NCBI taxonomy): domain Bacteria; kingdom Pseudomonadati; phylum Pseudomonadota; class Alphaproteobacteria; order Hyphomicrobiales; family Rhizobiaceae; genus Shinella; species Shinella oryzae. The sequence continues at coordinate 643,992 of NZ_CP081988.1, forward strand.
CCGATCAATGCGCCCAAGTGTCCGTTCGCGCATTTCCAGCAGGACGGCCACATGGCTATGCGAAATCCGGTTGGCCGGGCGAACTACCAGCCGAATTCGTTCAACGAGGGACCGCGCGAATCCCCCATGCGCGGCCATCGCCCCTACCCCGTCGAAGAGCGAGGCATCAAGGCACGGTTGCGTCCCGAGAGCTTTGCCGACCACTACAGCCAGGCCCGGCAGTTCTATCTCAGCCAGACTCCGCCCGAGCAACGCCATATCGCGGCCGCGCTCACCTTCGAACTGAGCAAAGTCGAAACGCCCGTCATCCGCGAGCGTATGGTCTCGCATCTCCTCAATATCGATGAGACGCTGGCAGCGACAGTCGCTCAGAAACTCGGCTTCCAGTCGATGCCCAAGCCCGCCGACGCGGCGGTGCCGACGCGCCAGGATCTGGAGCCGTCGCCGGCACTCAGCATCGTCGAAAAGGGCCCCAAGCGCTTCGAAGGCCGCAAGCTCGGCATCCTCGTCACCGACGGCGTGGACGCCAAATTGCTGAAGGGCATGATGGCGGCGGTGGAAAAGGAAAAAGCCGTCTGTGAACTGATCGCTCCGAAGGTCGGTGGCGTGACGGCGTCGGATGGATCATGGGTCGAGGCACATCACATGATAGACGGCGGACCGTCCGTCCTGTTTGATGCCGTCGCCCTCCTGACGTCCGCAGAGGCCATCGACGACCTTGTGATGGAAGCGACCGCTCGTGACTTCGTCGCGGATGCTTTCCAGCACTGCAAGTTCATCGGCTATGACGCGTCGGCAGCCAAACTGCTGGAAAAAGCGGGGATCGGCGATACCCTCGACGAAGGCGTCATCATGCTTCCGGGCGAGGGTGGGCTGGCAGGCTTCGTTTCCGAACTCGGCAAGCTGCGTGTCTGGGGACGCGAACCCTCGGTCAAACTCGGCAAGGCGTCACCGCCAATCAAGTAGATCGACATCCGGCGCGGCAGAAATGCCGCGCCTCTTCTCTGTTCTTACGCCAGGCGAAATCAGGCGTGTTGCGGGGCGCAGAATATCCGGTCGGAATGCCCCGGCACGGTCCATGGCCTGCTGGCCCCTCCCAGGCTTTCACCGACCGCCAACCCGGCCTGGATGGCATCCTCGTGAAAACCCGATCCGAAATACGATCCGCAGAACCAGGTGTTGCCTTCGCCTTGGAGTGACCAGAGCTGCTTCTGCGCGGCAAGGGTCGCGGCGTTGAAAAGGGGATGCTGATAAAGTCCCCGCCAGATAACCTTGTCCTCGGCCGGCGCATGGAGCGGGCTGAGCGTCACGAAGAATGGACGTTCATCGGCGATACCCTGTAGCCTGTTCATCCAGTACGTCACGCAGGGCTTGCGCGGCGCGGTACCATCGCGCCCGGACTTCGCCAGATAATTCCAGCTCGCCCAGACGCGGCGCCGGCTCGGCATAAGGCTTTCGTCCCGGTGCAGGACGGTTTCGTTATCGCCGTAGGCAAAGACGCCCAGCAGGTCGGACTCCCGTTGCGAGCGATCGGCCAGCATGCCGAGGGCCTGGTCGGCGTGAGCGCCGATCACGACATGATCGAACCATTCGGGCTCAGCATCCGGCACGGAAATCTCCACGGCACCGTTCACCCGGCGGATCGACTTCACCGGCGCATTGGTGCGGATGCGATCGCGGAACGGAGCGATCAGCCGTTCGACATAGGCACGGCTGCCACCATCGACGGTCCGCCAGACCGGCCGACGCGCGAATTTCAGAAGACCATGGTTTTCGCAGAAACGCACGAAGGAAAGGGCCGGATAATTGCCGATTTCCAGCGCCGGCGTCGACCAGATCGCGGCCGCCATCGGATAGAGATGATCCTCACGGAAGGCGCGGCCGAAGCCCGCACTGTCGAGATAATCGTTAAGGCTCGCAGAGGGATCGAGATTTCTCACACCGCTCGGCGCCTGCCGATAAAAGCGCACGAGATCGCGCAGCATCGACCAGAAACGCGGGCTTGCCAGATTGCTGCGCTGCGCGAAAAGGCCCGCAAGGTTTGTCCCCGCATATTCGAGCTGCCCCCCATCCATGGAAACGGCGAAGGACATGTCCGACGCCCGGGTGGGGACTTCGAGATGCGCAAACAGCGCCGTGAGGTTGGGATACGTCGCCTCGTTATAGACGATGAAGCCGGTGTCGACGGGAGCGCCGCCCGCCTCTACAGTATGCGAATGGCCGCCCACGCGATTGTCAGCCTCGAAAACCGTTACCTCATGGCGCTGCGACAGAAGCCATGCAGCGGAAAGACCGGCAATGCCCGTGCCCACCACCGCAATTTTAAGGGGACGGTCCGATTGAGGAAAATGGCGCATGACAATCCTTCTGCGGCTGCCGAACTCATGAGAAACTAGTAGAGCTCTTTACGAGCACGGGCTTCTGACGGATCACTGCCAGAAACCTATTTCGTCCGGTGTGATCCACTCCGGAAAACGCCGCGTAGAAGGACGCATGAATGAAGTTTCGAGCCCCGTTGAGATTGATCACAAACCCATTGTGCCGACAGGCCGGCGGCTTGCCGTGGTGAGTTCAAGGGATACACAACAGACGCCGTCGCCCGACGCGCTTGTGGAAATGATGATGCAGGTCGCCCAAGGCCGGGACCGTCAGGCCTTCGCGCTGCTCTTCCGTTATTTCGGCCCGAGGCTGAAGACGTTCTTCCTGCGCTGGACGATCTCTTCCAGTGTGGCGGAGGATCTGGTGCAGGAAACGATGCTGACGGTCTGGCGCAAGGCTACCTATTTCAATGCGGAGCGGGCGGGCGTTGCGACCTGGATTTTTACCGTCGCGCGCAACATTCGCATCGATCATCTGCGCCGGCAGCGTGATCCATCGGCGCTGCCGCCAGACCCCGAAGACGGACCCGAGACGATCGAGGACGAATTGCTCGGAGCCGAGCGCGACGCGCAGGTGCGCCGGGCGTTGACGGCTCTCTCACCGGAGCAGCAGACGATCATCCGGCTTTCCTACTTCAGCGAGAAATCGCAGACCGAAATCGCCGATGAGCTGGGTATCCCCCTCGGCACCGTGAAATCTAGAACACGCCTGGCAATGAATCGCCTGCGCGCGCTGCTGGAAGACAAATCATGACCACCACACATCACGCAACCGACGAAACTCTGATGCGCTTTGCCGCCGGCACGCTTGCCGCGGGACCAGCCATCGTGGTCGAGGCGCATCTGGCGAGCTGCCCGGCCTGTCGCGCCCGCATCGGCACGTTCGAGGCGCTCGGCGGCGCCGTCCTGGAAGATATGGCCCCCACCCCGCTTTCGGCGAAAGCATTGAACGACACGCTCGCCATGCTCGATGACGAGGAGGACGCAGCGGCAATTACACAGCCGCCGCTCGCGCCCGTGGAAATCGAGGGCATTCGCCTGCCGGACGCGTTGCGCGGCTGCGATATCGGGCGCTGGCGCTGGATCGGTCCCGGCATGAAGATGAGCCGCGTCGGTGTTCCGCAGGATCCCGACGCCAATCTCATCCTGCTGAAAGTCGGCCCAGGTCGCGCCCTTCCCGATCATGGCCATGTCGGTACGGAGTTCACCTACATCGTCTCCGGCTCGTTCTCCGACAAGTTCGGAACGTTTCGTCCCGGCGACCTCGCCGAGATGGACGACGACGTCGAGCACCAACCCATGGTCGACCCTGATGGCGAATGCATATGCCTTGCCGCCATGGAGGGCAAGATGCGCTTCAAGAATGTCATCGGTCGCATGTTGCAGCCGATTTTCGGGATCTGAATCATGACGGCGGCGGTGCTTTTCCTTCTCCTGGCTGCCGCCGCCGCGCTGGTGATGACCGCTGTGTGGTTTGCCGTCATCAAGGGGGCGGCATCCGGCTTGGTGGATGCGGTCTGGTCGTTCCTTGTCGGCGCTGCCGGCGTTACGGCAGCACTCGCGCCTGTTGATGGCTGGGAAGGCGACTGGCAGCGCCGGCTCCTCATCGCCGCGGCCGCTGGGCTCTGGTCCTGTCGGCTGGGCATCCATATCCTGCGGCGCACTTTGCAAGGCGGCGAAGATCCGCGTTATGCCCGATTGCGTGAGGAATGGGGGGAAAGCTGGCGCTTTCGCCTGTTTCTCTTCCTGCAGATCCAGGCCGCAGCAGCCCTTCTCCTGGCCGCGACCATCTTTATTGCGGCGAGAAATCCGGCAGAGGGGCTGCAATGGAGCGATATTGCCGGCATCGCCATCCTCGCCATGGCCGTGATCGGTGAGGGTATCGCCGACGCGCAGCTGTCACGGTTCCGCCGCAAGGCCACCAACGAGGGGAAGGTCTGTGACGAGGGGCTGTGGAGCCTTTCCCGTCACCCCAACTACTTCTTCCAGTGGCTCGGCTGGTGCGGATATGCGGTCATCGCCATCGGCCCGGCTGGCGCGTGGAGCTGGGGCTGGGTGGCACTCGCCGGTCCGGCCTTCATGTACTGGCTGCTCGTGCATGTCTCGGGAATCCCCCCGCTCGAAGCTCACATGATGCGCTCGCGGGGCGCTGCCTTCACCGCCTATGCCGATCGCGTCAATGCGTTCTGGCCCGGGCTGCCAAACAGGGAGAAGACGTCATGAACCTTGCCGTTACCGCGATCACTGCCGCCGAGCGTTTGCCTGTTCCCGACCCTGCCCTTCGCTTCGGCATCAGCCGGCTGGTCGGCCGCACGCGACGCCTGCTGGCTGAGACCGGCGGCCCGACCGATCACGACTTTGCCCGTTCGATGACCGATTGGCCGATAGCCGTTCACACCGATGAAGCAAATTCCCAGCATTACGAACTGCCGGCGGCGTTCTTCGCGCTGACGCTCGGTCCGCGCCGAAAATACTCCTCCTGCCTCTATTCCTCACCCAGCACCACGCTGGCGCAGGCGGAAATTGCGGCGCTTGAGGAAACATGCGGCCATGCGGACCTTGCCGACGGGCAGGACATTCTCGAACTGGGATGCGGCTGGGGCTCGCTTTCCCTCTTCATGGCCGAGCACTACCCAGCCGCCCGCATCGTTTGCGTTTCGAACTCGGCCTCGCAACGCACCCACATCGAGGCGCAGGCTGCCGCGCGCGGTCTCGGCAACCTCTCGGTGGTCACCGCCGATATGAATGTGTTTTCTCCCGAAGGCACTTTCGACCGGATCGTTTCGGTCGAGATGTTCGAGCACATGTCCAACTGGAAATCTCTTCTGGACCGGGCGCGCGGCTGGATCCGCGATGATGGCCGGCTTTTCCTGCATGTCTTCTCGCACCGCAAGACCGCCTACCGTTTCGACCATTCCGACAAGGCGGATTGGATCGCTCAGTATTTCTTCACCGGCGGTGTCATGCCGAGCCACGGTCTCGTGCGGGAATTCAGCGACAGCTTCATCGTCGAAAAGGACTGGCGCTGGAACGGCAAGCACTACGAGCGCACTGCCCTGGACTGGCTCGATAATTTCGACAGGAACCGAGACGAGATCCGAACCATTTTCAATGCGACGTATGGGCCTGATGCCGCGCTCTGGATGCGGCGCTGGCGACTGTTTTTCCTCGCCACGGCGGGGCTCTTCGGCCACGCCAATGGCGAGGAATGGGGTGTCAGCCACTATCGCCTCCGCCCCGCCGGCGCAGGACTGTGATCTCTCTTCTTGCAAAGGCAGCCGAGATGGTTCGGGCCTATGCCCGCCATCCCGACCCTCGCGTCGCTGCGGCGAACGTGATCGCGTTGCTGGTCGCCTCCAACCAGCCCTTCTATCCGCTTTATCTTTTCTGGCTGGTCAGCGACGACATCACCGCAGCGTGGTTCACATTCTTCTCCACGCCCTTCTTCCTCGCCGTGCCGGCCGTTTCACGCCGGAACGGCGTGGCCGGCCGGGCGCTCCTTCCGTTGGCGGGCATAGGCAATACGGTGCTTTCGGCCTGGCTTTTCGGCACGGCCTCAGCGGTCGAGATCTTTCTCATTCCCTGCGGGGTCATCGCATTGTTGCTGTTTCGCCCTCGTGAGCGTCTGGCTGCGCTGGCAATCACCGCAATTGCTTTCGGCGTGTTTCTCTTGCTGCATGATGGCTATGGACCACCGCTCGCCGCCTACGATGCGGCCGAGTATGCCGCGCTGGCCCGCCTCAATCTCATAAGCGCCAGCACGCTGACAGCCTTTGTCGCATTGCTATTCTCCGGCATGCTCGCCGAGGCGGAACGATCACCCAATGCGGCTGGCGACGAGAAAACCGGCTGACGCGCCGACAGCGGTCACGAAGGCACCCCAGGGAATATCGGCAAGGGTTACGGCAAGCGGCCAGTCCTTCAGCGTCGCCTGGTTGGTCAGGTCGTAGGTCGCATACGCCACAAGCCCGAGCACCGCGCCATTCAGCGCAGCCTTGGTGAGACCGCCACCATGAAGTGCGGGCATCACGGCAAAGAAGACGATGCCGGCGACATAAATCAGATAGAAGACGATGGCCGGCGCCAGATGAAACTGCGGTGCGAGCTTATCGCCCATCAGCGGCCTGTATAGCATGTCCGCCATGGTCGACAGCCAGATGGCATCGACGATCAGGAATGCGATGCCGGTCGCCAGGTAAGCCGTTGCGATCGTTTTCATGGCGGTGTCTCCTGCGGTTTCCTCGTCACTGTCTACGCCATCCCGACTTCGGCGGATCACCGAAAGTGAACCGATCGGCGCGCACTTGCGTATTTCAAGCAAAGGCAAGGAGGATGGATCGATGAGAATAGCCGTTCTGACTGCATGCGCCGCCTTGATGTCGACCACCGCTGTGTCCTACGCGCAGCAATCTGCCGATCCCAGCGGCGTATGGCTGCGCGACGATGGCAATGCACGCGTGCGCATCGCGCCCTGCGGCAGCAACATCTGCGCCACCAATCTGTGGATTGGCGATACCAGCAAGGGTGAAGAGGCAGGAGACCGGCTGGTCATGTCGCTCAAGCCGAAATCGGCGGACACACTCGCCGGCACCGCCTATGATGCCAAACGCGACCGAACATATGCGATCACGGTGCAGGTCTCAGGCAAATCGCTTGTCACCCGCGGCTGCATCCTGGGCGGTGTGTTGTGCAAGAATGTCCACTGGCAATCGGCGCCGTAAAGGCTCGGCCAAGAGGAAAAAGATGAGGCAAGACCGCATTACGAGCATGGCCGAGAACGGACCGGCGCCAACGGCGGCGGGCACGCTTTATCCCGGTAAGGTCATGCACCAGCGGCTCAATCCCTTCGGACACCGTTTCAGCTACAGCGTCTTCTCCCTGCTGGTCGATATCGACCGTCTCGATGCGCTGTCCCAGAGCACCCGCCTCCTCGCCGTGAACAAACCGGGCATTCTTTCTTTCCGCGAAAGCGATCACGTCGAGGAAAAGGGTGAGACGCTGCGCATGTTCGCAGACCGCCTGCTGGCGCGTGCCGGGCTCGACAAGCCGGCGGCGCGTGTGTTGCTGCTCGCCTATCCGCGCATGTTCGGGTATGTCTTCAACCCTCTCTCGACCTACTTCGCCTATGATTCGGACGAACGGCTGGTCGCGATCATCTACGCCGTGCGCAACACCTTCGGCGAGCGGCACAGCTATGTCGCGCCGGTGCTCGAGGATGAGAAAAGCCCTGCCGGCATCCGCCAGTCCCGAACCAAGATCTTCCACGTCTCGCCCTTCATGGACATGGGACTGCGCTACCACTTCCGCGTCCTGCCGCCCGGAAAAGCGCTGCGCATACGCATCCATGAGACCGCGGGTAAGGAGCCGGTCCTGGCCGCCACGTTCCATGCGCAGGCCGCGCCGCTGACCGACGTCAACCTCGCGCGGTACCTCGTGCGCTTTCCCTTCATGACACTGAAGGTAATGGCCGGCATTCACTGGGAGGCGCTCAAGCTCTGGCTCAAAGGCGCGCGTTTTCGCAGCAGCCCGCCTCCCCCCGAGACGGCGAGCTATCGGGATGCGGCGTGACGCCGTGCCAAGCGTATATTGAACTGTCGGATTACGCCTTCATTCGACGTTCATCCCGGAGGCCGTGGAGGTTCAGGTGGGCGATGATCTCGTCCAGCCGATAAGGCTTGGGGATGAAAGTCTCGCCGGGCTCCAGATCTGCATCTGTGGGATGACGTCCGCCGGATGCAACGATGACGCCCACACGGTTATCGTGGTTCCGAACGAAGCGCACGAGATCGAACCCGTTGAGCCCCCCCGGCATATCCACGTCCGTTATCAGAAAATCGATAGGATGCGTGCCGAAGGCTGCTATGGCCTCAAGCACACTTGACGCCTCGATGACGTCATGCCCCTCATCCAGAAGGGCATCGGCCAGGGCCATGCGGATCAGCGGTTCGTCTTCCACGACGAGCACGGTTAGATGGGGCATGCTGAGACCTCCGTACTTCGGTTACGCGTTCAACGCGGTCTCCCCACAATCAGTCGGCCCCTACAAAAGAGTTTTCTCCAACAAACTTAATAAAATGAGAATAAAAGTTTAAGCGATGCTTAACCCCGTCGGGCTGTCATGAACCGCCTTCGAGTTTGTTTGGCCGGCTAAAGGCACGTCTACGTCCGAAACCGCGCGGATCGATACGACCGGAACAGCGCTATTTCACGTCGATACAGTGCTTTAGCAGCTTTGTTGCATGTTCGATTTCATCTTCGTTCGAGGCGGCAAAGCCGACGAGGAGCGCTTTGCACGGTGATGTTCGATCCGCATAGTAGTAGGATAGTTGCTCGACCCCGAGATTCTGCTGACGGCACCGGATCAGAACTGCATTCTCGTCAATGGATTGATCCTTGAAGTAGCACAGGTTGTAGAAGCCTGACGCGAATTCCGGCGGCTCGAAAATGTCGGAGAAGTCCGATCTCAGGATCTGCAGCAGACGGGTCTGGCGCTTGGCATAGATCCGCCGCATGCGATGAAGATGCCGCGTATAGTGACCATCCTCGATAAGACGGCCGACGATCTGTTCGGTGAACTGCGGCAACGCCCTGTAGCGGACCTGGATCAGTCGACGGCATCGCTCCGCCAGCGCCCGCGGCATGATCATGTAACCGACGCGCAGCGATTGCAGCAGCGTCATGCTGAAGGCGCCGACATAGATAACCTGCCCGGCCTGGTCCAAGGCCTTGAGCGGCGGGATGGGTCCGCCGCGGTACCGGAATTCGCTTCCCAGGTCGTCCTCGATGATCAAGGTGTCACGGTCAGCGGCCCAATGCAGCATCTCCAGTTTGCGCTTCAGGGGCATGGCGACCGTCATCGGCTGCTGCTTGGCCGCGGTGACGAAGGCGAGCTTGATATCCCGATGTGCGACCGTCTCGGGATTTGGGCCTGATACATCGACATGCATTGGAACGATATTGCAGCCAGCGGACTGGAAAATCGACCGGATGGCCGCCATTCCCGGTTCCTCGAACGCAACCGTATCTCCGGGGTTCAACAGCAGTTCGGCAAGAAGCGTCACGGCGTGGTGCCCACCCAGCGTGGTGACCACTTCCTCCGGTTCACAGCGGATACCGCGGCTTACCGCGATATGGCGGGCAATCTGCTCTTCGAGCAGAGAGGGTTGAAAGATCTCCCGATAGTTGACGATGCGGAAATCCCCCTCCGCATAAACTTCCCTCGTCAGCCGCGACCAGATGTCCACCGGAAACAGCCTGTGATCGGGGCTTGCCATATGGAGGTGCTGGGAGCCGTCGTTCAGCGTCAGTGAGGTGCGCCATGTCAGCGCCTGTCCGCGCCGCGACAGCATTTTTTCGAAGCGTCCGGTGGCGGCGTCGTCTGGCTGTCTCCCCACACCCGCTCCGGCCTCCTGCCGCCTCGGGACGGTTTCCACATAGGTGCCGCTGCCCCGCGCGGAGTGGAGATACCCTTCCGCGGCAAGTTGATCGAGTGCCGTGACCACGGTGAAGCGGGAGACGCCGAGGCTTTCTGACAGGACGCGTGATGATGGAATGCGTGTGCCCCCGGCAATTGCGCCCGAAAGGATCATTTCCCGCAGCCCATCATAAAGCTGGCGATAGAGAGGTCGAGCACCCTGGCCATCAAGCATGAGCCCGTCCAGACTAAAACCGTCAATTGTTCGGCCCATGCCAGCACTCCACGCAGACGTGCCGGCCCGAAAGTGGACTGGTCATTCTTGCGATTTCTGGACATATACACGGTAATCTTGCCGTTTAGTATCCGCCCCGAAAACGATCGGCCGCGCGGCACGCGCACCGCTGTATCAGGGGAAAAATCGATGGATGAACTGACCTATCTTTCCAAGCTCGTCGCAAAGGGCCGGATGTCGCGGCGCGATTTTCTCGGCCGCAGCGCAGTGCTCGGCCTGGGCCTTGCCGCAGCGGGATCCTTGCTGTCCACGGCCGCACGAGCGGAAGGCCCGGTGCGCGGCGGCACGATCAAGGTCGGCATGCAGGGCGGCGCCTCGACGGACAGCCTCGACCCTGGTTTGGCGACAAACCAGGTCAGCGCCATGGTGAACCATCTGTGGGGCGAAACCCTCGTTTGGCTGGCGCCGGACGGCTCGCCGGTCCCGGTGCTCGCTGAAGAATGGACGGCCTCCGCCGATGCCAGGACCTGGACCTTCAAGATCCGGAAAAACGTGCAGTTCCACGATGGCAAGACGCTGACGCCCGATGACGTCGTGGCAACGATCGAGCGGCATTCGGACGAGAGCGCCAAGTCCGGCGCGCTAGGCGTTCTCAAGGGCATCCAGACCATCAAGGCGGACGGCGATGCCGTCGTCATCACGCTCAGCGAAGCCAATGCCGATATGCCCTTCCTGATGAACGACTATCATCTGGTCATCCAGCCGAATGGCGGAAAGGACAATCCGGAGGCCGCGATCGGAACCGGACCTTACAGACTGGCCAGCAGCGAGCCAGGCGTCCGCTACAACGCGACACGTTTCGAAAACTACTGGGGGCGCGAAACGGCGGGCTTTGCCGAGCAGGTCGAGATCATCGTCATCAACGATGCGACGGCCCGCATCGCCGCGATGCAAAGCGGCCAGGTTCACATGATCAATCGCATCGAGCCGAAAACGGTCGCCCTGCTCAAGAACATGAAGAAGGTGATGATCAAGAACGTCTCCGGGCGTGGCTTCTATCCCTTCAACATGTTCTGCGACACGGCGCCGTTCGACAACAAGGATCTGCGCCTCGCCCTGAAATACGCCATGGACCGCGAGACGATGATCGATCGTATCCTGATGGGTTACGGAAGCGTCGGCAACGACACGCCGATCAACAAGGCCTATCCGCTCTTCGAGGAGATCGAACAGCGGACCTTCGATCCGGAAAAAGCAGCCTTCCATTTCAAGAAGTCCGGTCATAGCGGCGGGATCGTGCTGCGCACGTCGGAAGTCGCATTTCCCGGCGCCGTCGATGCCGCGGTTCTCTATCAGGAGAGCGCGAAGAAGGCCGGAATCACGATCGATGTGAAGCGCGAACCCGGTGACGGATACTGGTCGAATGTCTGGAATGTCCAGCCCTTCTGCACCTCCTATTGGGGTGGCCGCCCGACGCAGGACCAGATGTATTCCACCGGCTACATTTCTTCGGCGGACTGGAACGACACGCGCTTCAAGAACGAGGCTTTCGACAAGCTCGTCGTCGCCGCCCGCGCGGAACTCGACGAGACGAAGCGGCGCGCGATGTATCGCGACCTCTCGGAAATGATGCGTGACGAAGGCGGTCTCATTTCGCCGATGTTCAACGATTTCATCGACGGCATCAGCGAGAACATTCTCGGCTGGGAGGACAATCCGGCCGGTGAACTCATGAACGCCGATGCACCGTTGCGTTGCTGGCTGAGCGCCTGACGAACCGCATGTGGCGCACCGCTTCGGGCGGTGCGTCCTTCACTATCAGGGATACATGATGCCGCTTCGCAACAAACTCCTGCTCATCATTCTCGACGGACAGCCGTGGCGCAACGCGCGCCGGCTCATGGGCAACCTGGAAGGCTGGGTCCAGGCCGGCGAGGCGCGCGTCTGGCGCATGCGTTCGGTTCTGCCCTCCACCTCCGCGTCCTGCTACGCCTCGATCCATACGGGGGTACCGCCGCAGGTGCATGGCGTGCTCTCCAACGAGACGCTGTTTCGCGTGGTACAACCGGACATCTTCTCGGAGGTGACGAAGGCCGGCGGCAAGACAGGCGCCGTCACGCACTCCTTCTGGTCGACCTTCTTTCGCCGCGCGCCCTTCGACATGGTTGAGGACATCGAGTACGACGACACGGAAGGTCCGATCCATCATGGCCGGTTTCACACCATGGCGGGCTACAACCATCAGAACCAGATGACGCCGAGCGACCTCGACCTGTTCGCGACGCTGACAATGCTGACCGAACGCCACCAGATCGATTACGGCATCCTGCACACCTGTACGCTCGACAGCATGGGGCATCGCTACGGGCACGACTGCTCGCAGATGGATCATGCCTGTTTCGCCATCGACGCACAGCTTGCCGCCTTCCTGCCGCGCTGGCGCAAGAACGGTTACGAGGTCATCGTGACGGCGGATCACGGCCAGACCGATCGCGGCCATCATGGTGGACATGACCCGGAAATGCAGGACTTCGCTTTCTACTGGTTCGGCGGCGGCGAAGGCCCACCCGACGATACGCTGCTCAACCAGTTGCAGGTCGCACCGACGATCCTGGCACGCCTCGGCGTCGCGGTGCCCACGAGCATGACGCACGCCGGTTTTCTCGAATAAAATATCTCCAACCTGGATCGAGCGGAATCCGGTCTGGCCATCCCTGGCGTCGGTTGACCGCCGGCGACCGTGAAGCAATGGGAGACGGGTGCGGTTCGGCTCTTCAATCCGCCGATAAGCGCTGCTTCACGCGATGGATGTGGGCTGCGCCGACACCACAGCAGCCGCCGATCATCGTGGCACCGCTTTCCGCCCAATCACAGGCGAAGCTTGAATAGCGATCGTCCGAAAGATCGTCACGAATGGCGTGGAGCGTTTCGTTCGCCGCCCCGTCTTCGTCCGTCGTGAACGCGTTGGCATAGACGCCGAGCGGAACGGTCCGGCCGGATTCCGCGAGGACACTGCTTGCCACGGCGATGGCGTTTCGCATCACTTCTGGACGGCTGCAATTGAACAAGAGGGCGGCGGCATTCGAGCCGGCTATCCAGCGCGCTGCCTCTTCGACACTTTCACCTGAGCGCAAGACGGGCGGCCGCGCCTCGGCCCCGGGGTCGTCCTGCAGCGTGAAAGAAATCCAGAACGGCTTTGCAGTCGGAGCGATGGCCCGCTGGACCGCTTCGGCCTCTGCAATCAAGCTGAGGGTTTCTCCCAGAAACACGTCAACCGATGCATCCAGCTCCTCTACGAGAACGGAGAGGTAGTCGTGCACACGGTCCGGTTGGAACAGTTGCGGTTCGTAGGAGCCGAAGATCGGCGGCAGCGAGCCGGCGACACGGACCCGGCCGTCGCCGGCGGCATCCGCCGCCTCGCGCGCCAACTGTCCCGCAAGAGCGATCAGGCGCCTGCCATCCTCGCGAAAACGGGTCTCGCCGATATGAAATGGCACCAGCGCATAACTGTTGGTCGTAATCACATCGGAGCCCGCCGCGATGAACTCCTCATGCACGCGCCGAACGATATCAGGGCTTTCCATGAGGGCCAGCGCCGACCATTCGGGTTGCCGGAGCGTCGCGCCGAGACGCACCAGTTCACGGCTCATGCCGCCGTCGAGGATCGTGATTGATGTCATGTTTTTCTCCCAGGTCCGGCATCAGCGATGCAGGTCGGCGTGACCTCGATGCAGTTGGCCGCAGCGAACATATCCATGAAAGCCGACGGTACCGGCCGTTTTAGTAAGCCGGGATGGATATGGCAAATCGCGACGATGTGCTCGAAGGCAAGCCGCCGCTAGCCTCGATGTTACGGCTTTTCCCGAAGAGCGGAGCGTCTCGGATCGCAAGAGGACCTTTTATCGTCACTGCGAATCAAAGACGTAATGCAGGCACGGGACGTCCCGTGCCTCCTCGATTATCAATCGCCGAAACCGACGATGCTCTTGATCTCCAGGAAATCGTGGATGCCGAAATCGGCATATTCGCGGCCGTTTCCGGATTGCTTGTAGCCACCGAACGAGGCCATCGTGTCCCATGCCGGATAGTTGAGATAGACCGAACCGGCGCGCATGCGCGATGCCACCCGGCGGGCGCGTTCGATATCGGTCGACTGGACGTAGGCAGCGAGACCGTAGACGGTATCGTTTGCGATGCGGATTGCGTCTTCCTCATCCTCGTAGGAGATGATGGAGAGAACAGGTCCGAAGATTTCCTCGCGCGCGATGGTCATATCGGGTGTGACATTGCCGAAAACCGTCGGCCGGACATAGTAGCCGCGATTGAGGCCGTCGGGGCGGCCGAGACCGCCGGTCACAAGGGTCGCACCCTCTTCGATGCCTTTCTCGATCAGGCCCTGGATCTTGCCGAACTGCACGTCGCTTACGACGGGGCCGAGATTCGTATCCTCCGAATTCGGGTCGCCGGTGCGGAATTCTTCCGCCGTGATCTTTGCGATTGCAAGTGCTTCATCGTGGCGATCACGCGGAACAAGCATGCGTGTCGGCGCGTCGCAGGACTGCCCGGTGTTGCTGAAGCAACCGCGCACGCCCTTGGTGACGGCCGTTTCGAAATCCGCGTCGGGCAGGATGATGTTCGCCGACTTGCCGCCCAGCTCCTGCGCGACACGCTTCACCGTATCGGCTGCCGCCTTCGCGACGATGATGCCGGCTCTGGTGGAGCCGGTGAAGGACACCATGTCGACATCGGGATGGGAGGCCATGACCTGGCCGACATCCGGACCTGTGCCGTTCACCAGATTGAACACGCCCTTCGGCACGCCCGCCTCATGCATGACCTCTGCGAAGACGATGCCGGAAATCGGCGCGATCTCAGAAGGCTTCAAAACGACGGTGCACCCTGCCGCGATCGCCGGAGCCACCTTGCAGACGATCTGGTTGAGCGGCCAGTTCCAGGGCGTGATGAGCGCGCATACCCCGATCGGCTCCTTGACGACCGTCGTCGTGCCGCGCTTTTCGCTGAATTCGTAGGTCTCGAAGGCCTTGATGGTGGATTCGAGATGTCCACGGCCCGACCAGGCCTGCGCATCCCTAGCGAAGGCCAATGGTGCGCCCATTTCAGCCGATACGGCCCGTGCGATATCCTCGAAGCGCTCGAGATAGACTTCATGGATGCGCTTCAGAAGGGCAAGCCGTTCGGCGGGCGTCGTCCGCGAAAAGGTCTCGAAGGCCGTCTTTGCGGCGGCGACAGCCTTGTCCACATCGGCGGCGGAACCGACGGAGATGCGGGTAAAAGCCTCTTCGGTTGCCGGATTGATGACGTCGAGCGTCTTCGGCGAAACCGGCGATACCCATTCGCCATTGATGTAGAATTCTTCGTGATGGCTCATCGAGCTGTCCTTCCTGTTATTGTTTCAACGCGTTTTGCGGTATCTCACGCAAGGACGATGCCGCCTTCGACGATCGGCCCCGTCGTCTCGAACCGGTCGAGCGCGAACGGTTTCATGCGGTGATCGATGCGGCCCTTGGCAATGGCTTCCGCCAGCAGCCGGCCGGCCGCAGGCGCGCCGGCAAACCCGTAGGACCACCCGGCCGAAAACCAGAGATCCTTGAGATCAGGATGCTCGCCCATGAGCGGCGCATAGTCAGTCGATGCATGGAACTGCCCCGCCCAGTGGCGCAGGATGCGCACCTCGCCAAGCTGGGGAAAAATCTCCAGATAGACCTTCGCCATGTTGGCCATGACGGGCAGGTCCACCTTCAACGACATACGCGGCCTCTCCGGCACCTCCGTGCCGCCCACCACCTCACCGCGCGAGGTCTGGTGGAAATAGGCGAGGCTATCGATCAGGGCGATCGCAGGCTTGATGAGCGGGCGTGTCGGTTCGAGCGCCATCGCTTCGATGCGCATGCCGAAGCCGTTCAGGGAAACCTCAGCCATAGCCGCGATATCGGGGTTGTTCGGGCCAGCACAAGAGACCACGCAATCGGCCTCGATCCGGTGATCGCCCACGAGCACCGCGCTGACGCGTGAGCCCGTACGCTCCAGACCGGAAATCGCGGTGCGGTAACGAACGTCCACGCCGTTGCGCTGGCAGAAGGCCAACAAGCCCTTCATCACCGCGTGGTGAGGTGCCACGCCGCCATCCGGCTGATGTTGTACTGCCTGCACGCGGGATTTGTTGATTGCGGGAAGCAGGTCATCGATCTCGCGGCGCGACAACATCCAGCTGTTGACGCCAAGGCTCTGCTGCACCTTCAACCCTTCGCGCAGCATGGCCTCACTCTTTTCGGTTTCTGAAACCACCGAGTAACCGCGCTGCGTGAACATGACGTTTTCGCCCAGCCGCCTGGACCAGCTGCGCCATTCATTGACCGTCAGAACGAAAAGCTCCGTCCACGCCACGGATGCGAAGCCGGGACGGATGAGCGTGCCGTTGCGGCCGGAAGCGCCGCCCTGCCAATAGCCGGCGTCAAGCACCAGGATGTCCTTCTGGCCCTGCTCGACGAGGTTGAAAGCAACGGAAAGGCCCTGAACGCCGCCGCCGATGATGACGACGGATGCCCGTTTGGGAAACGGCAACGTGTTCATCTGTCAGGCTCCACCAATGAGGCGAGACCCGCGGCCTGCGCGACGGTAATCGAACGGCGCGGTGGCCGGTGGGTCGGACGGGCAAACACTTCGGGTTCTGCACCCACGCGAGCCGCGAGCAAAGCAAGCATGCTGTCCCAGCAGGGGAAACCCTGGCAGGTTCCCATGCCGCATGAGGTCAACCGCTTCAGGACCTCCGGATCCGTCTCGCCGGCGTCGATATGGCTGTAGAGCTCGCCGGCCGTCACGTCCATGCACGGGCAGATCAACGTGTCTGGATGCACATGCCGTGACGCGTGGATGCGCTCATCGCCCCGCGAGGCGGCGCCTGCGATGGACACTGAGTGCGGCAGAGGGCGGGCCTGCACCTGGTAAAGGCCCTCGCCAGCGGTCTGGAAACCGAGGCTAGGATCGGCCCGCCAGGATCCGGCATGCACGACCGCGTCGCACCGGATGTGCGCATCGGCGCGGACGCCCGTCACGCGGCGGCGCCCCGAAATTTCGATGAGGTCTGAGACCGGGCCGCGGTGGACCACATCTACACCAAGCGCGATCAGCTTTTCTGCTACGTCCACCTCCGCTCCCGTGCCAACGACCGCGACGCGCTCACCCGGCTTGACGCGGTGAACGGCGGCCAGTTGCAGGGCGGAGTGAGCATCGAACACACCCGGCAGCTGGCTGCCCCTTACCAACGGCGGGATTGAACGGCGTCCCGTCGCAAGTACTGTCTCCTTCGGAAGGAAGGCGACGGCGCCGCGACGGTGGTCATGCGGCGCCGCGACCATAAGGGCGCCGTCGCGATAGGCGCCGAAGAGTTCCATGCCGGAAAAGAGGCGCACATCGGAGTTCAGTTCCTCTAGGGCCGCTCCCATGGACGTGGCGAACCGGGCAAGGCTCTCGCCGCGGGTAACGAGCGCCACCGTCTGACCAAGCGCGACGCGCCTGTTGGCTTCGGCAATCCCGGCAGGACCGCCACCCACGACAAGGCAGTCCACCTCCAAACGTTCACCGGGGACGACTGCCGGCACAGTGGCAACGTCCGCAGGGCGTGCGACACCGGCAAGGTTTGCCATTGCCCGTTCCGCAAGACGATAGGCCAGACCACTTTTCGGCATCCACGCGCCATGCTCGAACCCGCCGTAGACGAGTTTGGCCGGCAAGGCCTGCGCCAGACGAAGAACATCGAAACGCGGCGACGGCCACGTGTTCTGCATTTCGACGACAAGCCCTGTCTCGACGGATAACTGATCGAGGCGCACATTCGGTCGGCCGTTGACGCGCGCCAGCACACCGGTCGGGTAGGAACCGCTAAAGCCCAACGGGCGATGGACCTTCCGCGAGCGGGCGAGCGTGGTAATGCCCGCTCGCCACAGCGCAGCCGCAACAGTATCCCCGCGCTGCCCGATGACGGACGTGCCGTTCCAGAAAAAGGTCACCGCAGGTTGACGGCTATCTCGATCCATCTCTTTGCCTGCCCGTCTCTTCATGCAGCGATGATGACGATATCGTCGGGGGCCCAGGCCATGCCGATCCTGTCTCCCGCCTTCATGCCGGCAATGACGGCGACGTCACGGCTACGAACATTGACCTTGCCACCGTCGTTCATGCGCACGACCAGTCGATACTCAACGCCCAGGTAAATCTTGTCTTCGATCACACCTTCGCCGACATTGCCTCCCGGCGATCCGGCCGCAACAGCGCGGATGCGCTCCGGACGAAGGACAACGCAAGCTGTGTTCGTCGCCGTGAGAGTTTGCCCCTGCGGATCGCCCTTCGGCAGGCTGACATTCCAACCGTCGCCTTCGACGACCATGCCGTCCGGCGTCACGCGGGTTTTGCCGCGCAGGAGGTTCGCCTCGCCGATGAAATCCGCCACGAACTCGGAACGTGGCTGCTGATAGAGCTCGTGCGGACTACCGATCTGCTCAAGGCGGCCATCCTTGAAGATGGCGATCCGGTCGCTCATAACCAGGGCTTCTTCCTGGTCATGCGTGACGGAGACCACGGTCGCGCCGACCTGCCGGGTAATATGCATGATTTCGATCTGCATCTGCCCGCGTAGCTTCTTGTCGAGGGCCGCCATCGGCTCATCCAGCAGCACGATATCGGGCTTGAAGACAAGGGCGCGTGCAAGCGCCACGCGCTGCTGCTGGCCACCGGACATTTCTTTGGGATAGCGTGTCGCGCAATGAGCCAGACCGACGATCTCCAGCATTTCCATGCTGCGCTTCTCGCGCTCCGCACGCTTGATGCCGCGCGTTTCGAGAGGGTAGCCGATGTTCTCCAGCACTGTCATATGAGGGAAGAGTGCGTAATCCTGGAACATCATGCCGATATTGCGCTTCTGCGGCGGAACGCTGGTCATGTCACGCCCGTCGATCAGAAGACGACCGGCCGTCGGCTGGATGAAGCCCGCAATTGCGCGCAGCGATGTCGTTTTGCCGGAACCCGACGGGCCGAGCATCGTCAGGAACTCGCCCTTCCTGAGCTCAAAGGATACGTTGTCGAGGGCCTTCACGGGGCCGTACAGTTTCGAAACGCCTTCGAGCTTCATTGCCGTTGCGGCGTTGTTCTGGAGAACAGCGTTCATGATCTCGCGTCCCTGAATTTATATGAAAGGAGGACGCCGAGCGCCGATAGAAGAATGAGAATGGCCGCGACGGCGGCCGTTGCCGGATCGAGATTGGTGCGGACCTGGTTCCAGATCATGATCGGCACGGTACGGGTCTGTGCATCGGCAAGGAAAAGCGCAATGACGACCTCATCCCACGACGTGATGAACGCGAACACCGCACCGGAAAGCACGCCCGGCATGATGAGCGGCAGCGTGACGCGCCTGAAGGTGAACCAGCGGCTCGCGCCAAGACCAAGGCTGGCGGGCACCAGCGAGGGGTTCACCATCCCGGCGCTGGCCAGCACGGACACGACGACAAACGGGATCGCCAGCACCGTATGGGCCAGGACCAGCCCGAGCCGCGTGGCGACGAGGCCCCATCCCGAAAACACCATGTACATGCCGACGGCAAGCACGATGACCGGCGTAACCATCGGACTCAGCAGCAGTCCCATGACGACGGCCTTGCCCGGGAAGCGATGCGCGTGCAGTGCAAGGGCGGCCGCCGTGCCGACGACAGTCGCGAGCGCTGCCGCAGCAATCGCGACGACGAGGCTGTTGATCAGTGCGCTCTGCCAGTCAGCCGCGCCGATGACCTTGCCATACCAGTCCAGCGTGAAGCCAACAGGAGGGAACTCCAGTGTGGTGGTGGTCGTGAACGACATCGGCACGATGATCAGCGTGGGCAAAAGCAGGAACAAGGCCGTGAGGCTGACGATGAGCCAGAAGAGCGCGCGTCTCAGACGATCCATGTCACACCCCACCCTTCGCGCGGCCACGCGACTGGAGCGCAGCACGCGCGGCGCCAAACAGCCCGAAGGCAACGGCCGTTAGAACCATGAGGACAACGGCGAGCGCGGCGCCGAGGCCAAAGTTAAGCTGCTCGTTGAATTGCCCGGCGATCATCTGCGCGATCATCATGTCTCGCGGACTGCCGAGAAGTGCGGGCGTGATGTAGAAGCCCAAAGCAAGTGTGAAGGCGAGAATGGCGGATGCGGCCACACCCGGCAGAGACAGCGGGAAATAGATCCGCATGAACCCCTTGAGCCAGCTAGCGCCGCAGATGGAAGAGGCTTCCATCAAACGCAGATCGATCTTCTTCATGACGGTATAGAGCGGCAGGACGGCATAGGGCAGGAGAATGTGGACCATACCGATCATCACGCCGAAGGGTGTGCGTATCAGGCGAACGGGCTTCTCGATCAGACCCATAGCGATCAGGAAATCATTAATGAGTCCGCTGTTCTGAAGCAGCACGATCCAGGAGAAGCTGCGCAGCAGCAGGCTCACCCAGAACGGAATGAGCAACGCCACGGTGAGGAGCAGGAGAACCGTGCGTCCGCCGTGCGCCATGGCGTAGGCATAGGGATAGGCCACCGCGACGGTGACAAACGTCACGATGAGCGACACCCGAAAAGTCTCACCGATCACCCGCAGGAAGACCGGGGTCGTGAAGATCTGCTCGTAGTATTCCAGACTTCCGCCCGGCAGCGAGATCGCGACGAGCTTCAGCAAGGGGAATACGAAGAAGAGCGCGAGAAACAGGACCGCCGGTGCAATCAGCCAGAACGCTGATGGCACACGAAGCGACCATGGTGCACGCGCTGATGCCGGCGCGCCGCCATCCTGAGCTGAGACGTTCATCTTAAACCCGAAATACGAGGTTGTGCCTGGACCCGCCCGCTTTCGCGGGCAGGTCCCTGCCATATCCGTTACTGAAGAAGCCATTCCTGGAAGCGCAGGTCGACCTTGGCGCCGTTTTCGGCCCACCAGTCAGCATTCATCATGACGCGCGTGTCGAGGTGGTCCGTCGGCAGGCTGCCCTTGAACTTGGCATCAACAGAAGCCAACGCGTTCTTGTTGGACGGGCCGTAGGGCATGTACTTCGTGAAGGCGATCTGCTGGGTCGGCTCGGTGAAGAAATTGATCGCCTTCATCGCCGCTTCCTTGTTCTTCGTGCCCTTGGGCACGACCCAGTATCCGGTCTGCGACGTCCAATTGGTCCAGTCGATCTTGATGCCCTTCTCCGCAACGTTGACGGCACGGCCGACCCAGACGAGCGCCATGCTCGCCTCGCCGCTGGAAAGAAGCTGTTCGGACTGCGAACCGCTTTCCCACCAGACGAGATCCTCCTTGATCGTATCGAGCTTCTTGAGCGCACGCTCGACATCGATCGGATAAAGATCCTCAGGCTTCACGCCATCGGCAATAAGAGCGGCTTCAAAAATGCCCGACGCCGCATATTTCCAAACCGCGCGCGAGCCGGGAAACTTCTCGGTATTGAAGAAGTCCGCAAAACCCTTCGGCGCCTCGCCGCCGAATTCTTCGGCATTATAGGCAAGCACGGTCCCTTCGATATCGGCCGCCACGCGATACGTGCCGGCAGCACCTTCAATAAACTTGGACTTGTCGACTACAGAATAATCGATGGGCTCCAGCCACTGCGCATCGCTGTCGAGGCCGAAACTGTCATCGGTTACGACGAGGTCCAGCGTGACGTTGCCGGTTTCCACCATTGCCTTGAGCTTGGCGTTGCTCGACGAGCTGTCTTCGACGATCTTGATACCCGGATTCTCAGCCATAAAGGGCTGGAAATAGGATTTCGACTGGGCCTCCTGGTAGACGCCGCCATAGCTCGAGATCGTCAGTGTCGTATCAGCAGCGTTGGCGATCGTACCGGCGAGAAGCGTCGCCATGGCAGTCATTGCAAGAATAGTACGCATGTTCAGTTCCCCATCCTTTGCTTGGAATTCTTCGATTGTGAATGCGCTTGAATGTTACACAGCCGCATGGACTGCGATCTCGACGAGAATGTTCTCCGCCGCGAGATTGGCTTCGACGGTTGCACGAGCCGGCAGCGCGGTTTCCGGAATCCAGTCTTCCCAGGCCTTGTTCATCGCCGCGAAATCCGTGACGACGTGCTTCAGCCAGACCTGTGCGAAGAGGATCTTGGACTTGTCGGTTCCGGCCTTGGCGAGAAGCTCGTCAATGCGCGCCAGAACCTGTTCGGTCTGGCCGGCGACATCCTGATTGCGATCGGCCGGCACCTGCCCGGTAACATAGGCGATACCGTTGTGAACGAGCACATGGCTCAGGCGCTTGCCGTTCGGTTCAAAGCGTTGGATGGACATTCGGTCTCCTTACGAAACTACGTTTGTTGCTTGATTGTGCCGGCGGGCTTCAGCCCCTTCGCGGCACTCGAAATGGCCCGCGCCGTATTCACGAGCTGGGGGGCGAGATCCGACAGGACCTGTTCCGGCCGCCACCGGCTGAACGGCACGGAGATGTTGATCGCGGCAAGCGGCTGGCCATCCGCGTTGACGATGCAGGCGCCGACAGCGATGTCGCCGACGTAAATCTCTTCGGTAATGAGGGAAAAACCGTCGGTATGGGCGCGCTGCAGCAACGCCATCAGAGCGCCGGGATCCGTCACGGTGTGAGCGGTGAACGCTGTCCTTTTTGACCGCTCTATGTATGCGCTCGCCGCCTCTTTCGGCAGCGCCGAGAGATAGGCTCGGCCTGCCGCCGTGCAGTACATTGGAAGACGTTGACCGATCGGAACATGGATCGGCATTTCCTTGTGGCTTGTGAACCGGGCTACATACACCATGTCCGTTTCCCATGGCTCCAGCAGGTTACAGCTCTCGCCCGTCTGGCGGTTCAGCTGCTGGATGAAGGGGTTGGCCCTCTCCACCAATTCCGCGGTCTGGAGGTAGCCGGTCCCCATTTCCAGCGACTTGACCGTCAGCCGGTATCGCTTGGAGCCGCCGTCACGCGCGAGGTAGCCGAGCGCTTCCAGCGTGAACACGGAACGCTGAATGGTGCTCTTGTTCAGGCCGGTGGCATCCGCGAGTTCCAGGAGGTTCATCGCCGGCCGTGACGGACCGAAGGCTGTCAGAACGGAAAGGCCTTTGGCAAGGGCGGTGACGTAGAGGGGTGAATCTTCAGCTTCAGTCATGGTAGCCAATCGCGTCAGGTTGGAGAGACCTGCAGTCATAGCACTCCCCTCCCCGCTGTCACGATGCGATGGCGATGGGTGGTTTGTCCGTCCGCGTTGGACCGAACCGAATTCGCGCGACGCTGCTCTGTAAAGCCGCCGATCATGCTCAACCTGCCCGGCGCGCTTCACGCGCGTCCTTGGCATGCAGCCAGCGATAGGCCATCCACTGGCCAAGCCGGATGAACGACGCGAACGGATAGCGCTCCGGTTCCCGGGTCAGGAATGTCGCACCCGTCTCGAACGGCTTGCCGGCCGCCATCATCGCCAGCTTCGTACCAAGGTGAATGGAGAAGGAGACGCCGCTGCCCGCATAACCACCGGCGGTGAAGACATCGCCGAGACCAGGGACCTGATAGCAGAACGGCAGGGAATTACGGGTGACCGCGACCCACCCACCCCACCAGTTCTCTACCGCTATCCCGGCAAGCGCCGGAAACTTGCGCGTCATCGCCTCGTAGAGATATTGCCGGTGACGGGGCGCCGCCGCGTCCGCACCCGAAATCGCGCTGCGTCCGCCGAACAGCATGCGATTGTCGGGGAGACGGCGATAGTAGAAGAGCAGGCCACGGGTATCGAACATGCAGCTGCCGGAAGGCAGGCTGGCATCGACTTGTGCTTGGGTCATCGGCGCCGTGACGATGATCTGGGAATGAACGGGCAGTACGCGGGCTGCCAGTCTCGAATGCAGGTGCGATGACGTGTAGCCATTGGTCGCAACGATGACCCGTCTGGCGCGAACGGTTCCGCCGGGTGTGGAAAGATGGTGCATATTATCCTGCGTCGTCCAGCCGACGACAGGAGAATTCGTGTGAACGCGTGCACCATGGCTGCGCGCCATGCGATGAACCCCCTGCGCAAATTTCAGGGGATCAAGGGAGAACCCGTCGGGCAGATAGAGAGCACCATGACTTTCCGGCCCCTCGTGAATGCCACGCACGTCCGCGGCATCGACATAGCGTGCGGAATAGCCGAGGACCGTGTTGTAAAGTTCCTCTTCCCGTTTCAGCGCAGCCGCATGGCTGGCAAACGTCGCGACCTTATAGACGCCGTCCGGCTGCTTGTCGCAGTCGATGCCGCCATCCGCGATTAAAGAGCGAACGGTATCGAGGCCCTGCCGGAGTTCCCCGAAATAGGCCCGGGCAACCTCCGCACCATATGTCTTCACCAACGTCGACCACGGCACACGCCCACCGGAAATGCGGGCAAAGCTGCCATTCCGTCCGCTGCATCCCCATGCAGAAGACCGTGCCTCGAGAACAGTGGCCTTGATCCCGTAATCACGCCCCAAAGCCAATGCCGCCGACAGGCCCGTGTAGCCGCCACCGATGATGGCGACATCCGCATCCAAATCTTCTGCGACGACACCATCATCCTCGGGTTCGCTTCTGCTGACCTTCAGCCAGTACGAGTCCGGATTGGACTGCTGCTGATCTGGAAAAGGGTGAACGAGAGGATCATACATACTGGCCTGCTATCGCTATGCGATATTTATATATCGATAAACATATATCGAAGTAAATTTTTCAATTTGTCAACATCGATAATTTTGAAGCTGTTGGCGGGTACGCAGAGTGCCCCGGGAATGACCCTCGTGCCCTCAGGCAATTTCCTCGCCCGGAATTATCGTGCTGGCCGTCAGATGGCTTTGAATACACGAGTCGACACTCAAACCACCGCTTATCGATGGACGATAAGAGGGGCGTTCCGAATACGGAAAACAGCGCCGTCAACAGGAGTTTGGTGGTCTTTCAGAAAGCTGGGCTCGCACGTGAGCCCAGACTATATATCGCCTCCGCGATACGCAAAAAAATCATCGTTTCCAGACGTTTAGCAGGACCTCGATGAATTTTTCAGCCGCAGGCGAAAGCGGTGCGCTGCGGCGGCGGACAATGCCGATGGTTCTGGTGACGACGGGGTCGATGATCGGGCGGGTCACCAGATAGGGGTGCTCCTCCTGGGGCGTGGCAAGCCGCGGCAGGACGGAGATGCCGAGCCCGGCTTCGACCAGGCCGAGCGACGTGTTCAGATGCGTCACCTCGTAGAACCAGTTGAGGCGAAGATTGTGTTTGGCAAGCGCGCCATCCAGAAGCGCCCTGTTGCCGCTGGAGCGGTCGACCACCACCAGGGGATAGCCGTCGAGCTGGCGCCAATGGACCTGATCGAATTCGGCAAGCGGATGGTCCTTGCGCATCGCCAGCACGAACGGGTCGTCGATGAGCGGCTCGAACGACAGGTCCGGATCCGAATTTCCCATCAAGTTGATGCCGAACTCGACTTCTCCGCGCGCGACGGCCTGCAGACCTTCATTGGCGGTGAGATCGCGGATGCGCAGCCTTATGTGCGGGTAATCGTTGCCGAATGTCTTGATGACCGTTGGCAAAAAATAAAACGCGGCGGTGGGTACACACGCCATCGTGATGAGCCCGCGGCGCTGGGAGCCGCCCTCCTTGAGAGCGAAAAGCGACCCGTCGAACTCCTCCAGCATGCGGCGCACAAGCGGCAGCAGTTCCTGTCCGGTCGCCGTCGGCGCAACGTGCCGGGTGGTGCGATCGAGCAGCGGCGCGCCAATGGATTGTTCCAGTTTCTGGATGCGCCGCGTCAATGCGGGCTGCGAAATATGAAGGGCCTCGGCAGCGCGGTGAAAGCTTTCGAGATCGACGACCGCCTGAAAAGCACGCAGATCAAAAATCTCGCAATTTATGCTCATGGCGCATCAATCCCTTCAAACATTGCATTTCACAGCTATCCCACATTTCGCATATTGCAACAAGACACCCGATTAATCCGGGTTACGCAATATTGAGGTGAGGAAATGAACGATCTGATACGCATTCCATGCGTCCTGATGCGCGGAGGCACGTCGCGCGGTCCGTTCTTTCTTGCTTCCGATCTGCCTGCCGACAGAGAACAGCGCGATGCCGTACTCCTGTCCATCATGGGCTCCGGTCACCCTCTCCAGATCGACGGGATCGGCGGCGGAAATCCTGTAACGTCGAAGGTCGCCATCATCGGTCCCGCCAGCGTGGATGGGGCGGATGTCGATTATCTCTTCGCTCAGGTGCGAACCGACAGGCAGATGGTCGACTATTCGCCGAACTGCGGCAACATGCTTGCAGCCGTCGGGCCCTTCGCAATCGAAGCCGGGCTTGTCCAGGCCACCGGAACGAGCACGCTCGTGCGCATTCACAACGTCAACACCAAGAAGATCATCGAGGCCAAGGTGCCGACCCGCAACGGCGAGGTGATCTATCTCGGCGACGCGTCGATCGACGGCGTTCCGGGGCTGGCGGCGCCGATCGCCCTCACCTTTCTTGACGCGGCCGGCGCCAAGACGGGCAAACTGTTTCCCACGGGAAATCCTTCGGATATCATCCAGGGCATACCCGTGACGTCGATCGATTGCGCCATTCCGATGGTTCTGATGCGCGCGGAAGACGTTGGTGTCACCGGTTACGAAGATGCCGCCTCCCTGTCGGCCAACAGTGAATTGATCGCGAAGCTGGCATCCATCCGTACGGAGGCCGGGCGCTTGATGGGCATGGGCGACGTATCGGATATGGTGATCCCGAAACCGGTCATCCTTTCGGCGCCGCGAAAAGGCGGCACGCTGTCCGTCCGCTATTTCATGCCGAATGATTGCCATCCTGCTCTCGCGACCACCGGCGCTGTCGGCATCGCAACGGCAGTGGCCAGCATGGGTACCGTCGCTTCGTCGATTGCCGGCGCTACGGAACTGCCGGCCCTGATTCGTATCGAACACCCCGGCGGACGCATCGACGTCCAACTGGAGATACGAAACGGGGCCACTGTCGCGGGCCTGGTGAGGACCGCAAGACGACTTTTCGAAGGTTATGCCTTCGCAAAGCCCAAAGAGCGTGTGGATCACGCTGCTTAACGCGCTCTGGTGAGGACCGGAGCATTAACGGAGGAAATTCATGCGCAAACTACTTCTGGCGACTGCCGCTGTGCTCGCCCTGACCACTGCCGCCCACGCCGATTCCGTTCGTATGAGCGTCGGCTCCTATAACCTGAACAACCTGCCCTTCCCGGTTGCCGAAAGCCTCGGCTTCTACAAGGAAGAAGGTCTCGACGTGACGATCGAGAACTTCGCCCAGGGCGGTTCGAAGGTGCTTCAGGCGCTGGTTGCCGGCTCGACCGACGTCGCCGTCGGTTTTTACGACCACACGATCCAGATGCAGGCGCAGGGCAAGCACGTCATCGGCTTCATCCAGCTCGCACGCAATTCCGGCCTCGTGCTCGCCGGCAAGAACGACACGGATTTCGACCCGGCCAAGCCGGAAACGATCAAGGGCAAGAATGTCGGCATCACCGCGCCGGGTTCGTCGTCCGACTTCTTCATCCGCTACTATCTCAAGCAGCACGGCCTGACCGACGATGACATCTCGATCATCGGCGTCGGTTCGGGTGCTGCCGCGGTCGCCGCACTCCAGCAGGGCAAGATCGACCTTCTGGTCAACTACGACCCGGCCGCGACGATCGTCGTCGAGCGCGGTCTCGGCAAGATCCTGATCGACGCCCGCAGCGACGAGGGCGCAAAAGCCGTCTACGGCGGCATCTATCCGACGTCCGTGCTCTATGCGAACCAGGACTATATGGAGGCCAACCCGCAGGTCATTCAGAAGGTAACCAATGCGACGCTCAAGGCGCTGCACTGGATGAAGGATCATTCGGCCGAGGAAATCGTCGCCAAGCTGCCGGAGGACTTCGTGTCCGGCGACAAGCAGACGTATATCAAGGCCGTCGAGAACGCCAAGGCGATCTTCTCCGAGGACGGCAAGTTCGTTCCGGCCGATCTGGAAACCCCGCTGGCCGTGCTGAAGAGCTTCAACGAAAGCGTCGGCAACGCCACCATCGATCTGGACGCGACCTACACGAACAAGTTCGTCGAGGCTGCAGGCCAGCCCGCCAAGAACTAAGGAAAACCATCATGTCTATTGCAGCAGCTAAAATCGAGGCTGTGCCGCAGCCCGGTCTGCCCCCGATGGTCACGATCGACGACGTCACGATGGCGTTCGGGTCGTTCGTCGCAGTCGAGAACGTCAACCTCACCGTTGGAAACGGCGAGTTCCTGTCGATCGTCGGGCCGACCGGGTGCGGCAAGTCCACCATCCTCAACGCCATCGCGGGCCTTCTTAAGCCGGCGAAAGGCCAAGTTTCCATCGACGGCGCACAGGTCAAGAGCGTTCAGAACAACATCGGCTATCTCTTCCAGCAGGATGCCCTCCTGCCCTGGAAGACGGCGTTCCAGAACGTCGAGCTCGGCTTGATGTTTCGCGGCGTGCCCGTCGAAGAGCGCCGCGTCAAGGTCATGGCATGGCTGGAGAAGGTCGGCCTGAAGGGCTTCGAAGGCCGCTTCCCGCACCAGCTTTCGGGCGGCCAGCGCAAACGTGTCCAGATGGCGCAGGCGCTGATTACCGAACCCAAGGTCATCCTCATGGACGAGCCCTTCTCCGCGCTCGACATCCATACGCGCCACCTGATGCAGAACGAACTGCTGCGCCTGTGGCAGGAAGACCGCCGCGCTGTCGTCATGATCACCCATGACCTCGAGGAAGCCATTGCGCTCGGCGACCGCGTCGTCGTGCTGGCGGCAGGTCCGCGCAGCCGCGTCATCGAAAGCTTCGGCGTGGATCTCGAACGTCCGAGAAACGTCTCCGAAATCAAGCTCGACCCGAAGTTCATGACCCTTTACCGCGACATCTGGGCGTCGCTCAGGGGCGAAGTGGAGAAGTCCTATGCAAGCCGTTAACGTACGTCTCATCCAGATCACGCTTCTGGCCGTGATCCTTGGTGGCTGGCAGCTCGGCGTGACGACCGGCGTCATCGACCGCTTCTTCTTCCCAGCTCCCCTCGACATCGTCCAGCAGGTTATCACCTGGGTCATCGATCCCGGCTTCTACAAGCATGTCGGCATCACGCTCAGCGAAACCGTGCTCGGCTACCTGATCGGTACTGGCCTCGGCGTCGCCGCAGGTGTCTGGCTTGGCCTGAGCCCCTTCACGGCCCGCATCCTCGATCCGTTCATCAAGGCCATCAACGCCATTCCACGCGTCGTGCTCGCACCGATCTTCGTGCTCTGGCTCGGCCTCGGCCTTTGGTCGAAGGTCGCGCTGGCCGTGACGCTCGTGTTCTTCGTGACGTTCTTCAACGCCATGCAGGGCGTACGCGAAGTCAACCCGGTCGTGCTGTCCAACACGCGCATTCTCGGCGCACGGCGCTCCGATCTGCTCCGCCATGTCTACTTCCCGGCGGCAGCCAGCTGGATCCTGTCGTCGCTGCGCACCTCCGTGGGCTTTGCGGTCGTCGGCGCGATCATCGGCGAGTATCTCGGCGCTTCCGCCGGCCTCGGCTACCTGATCGCCCGTGCGGAAGGCAACTTCGATGCGGTTGGCGTCTTCGCCGGGATTATCATCCTCGCGGTGTTCGTCCTGATCATCGACTTGCTTCTCGACGTCGCCGAAAAGCGCCTGATCACCTGGCGCCCCAAGGCCGGCGAAGAACGCCCGGCCTGAGCGAAATTACCGGAACATCCAGTCTATGGGCGGCCTTGTGCCGCCCATTTTCTTTTGAAGGGACGCGAGCAGAGCCTGTCAGCTCTGCGCCAAAAGCGCCTTGCCTCGTCTGCGGAAGAGCCAGACGGCGCCGACATTGACCAGGAGGATCCGCACCAATTGGCTGGAGGTGACGAGCGCCACATTGGCATGCAGCGCGAGGGCGATAAGCGACATCTCGGTGGTGCCGCCCGGCGCCAGTGAAAGGAAGAGGACGCTGCGATCGAGACCGGCGAGCGGCGCGATGAGCATGGCCGCGCCCAGGCATATGCTGACCAGGATCGGAAGGAGGCAAAGGCCATGGCGCAGCGAGTGCCACAGCAGCGACCAGTTCGTGCCGATGAAGTTGGAGCCGAGGGACGACCCGAGGATAAGCTGGGCAAGCACGATGCTGCCGGGCGGCGGTGCGGCGGTGGAGGCCCCGCCGAGATGGATGGCAGCGCTTAGAAGCAACGGCCCGATGACGGGCGCATTCGGAATA
This sequence comes from Shinella oryzae, assembly GCF_023038235.1. NCBI lineage: Bacteria > Pseudomonadati > Pseudomonadota > Alphaproteobacteria > Hyphomicrobiales > Rhizobiaceae > Shinella > Shinella oryzae. The sequence goes on from NZ_CP081988.1 coordinate 674,277, forward strand.
CCGAACCATCGTGCAATCCACCACCCGACCGCGCCGGCGCCGACAAGCCAGAGCCAGTCTGCAACGGCAAGATCGGATGCGCCGTGCTGGAAAATCCGGCTCGATTGCGAATCGACGTGAAACAGCGCCGCAAAGGCGAGCGGCACCACCATGACCAGAAGGAAAATGCGCGTGCCGTGTATCAGCGCAATCCGCCGCTCGTCACCGCCTGCAAGCCCGCCCTGCAAGGCCATCTCCTGCAAACCGGCCGGCATCCCCGCGAAATAGGCTGTGATGCGATCGAAACCCGCGACGCGGCGCAGGTACTGATAACCGGCAAATCCGCATAGAATGGTGGTCGACGTGATCGCCCCGACGAGCATCAGCAATGTGCCGATCTCCGTGAAGGCAGACGGCTGGAAAGCCGATCCGAGCATGACGCCGAGAATGGCCGCGAAGGGCGGACGGATTGGCCGCGTCCGGGCAAGAGGCGCACCCGACAATGCGGCAAGCATTGTCACGGTCATTCCACCCAACATCCACGGCAAAGGCAGATGGAGCCGATAAAAGAGCCAGCCGCCGGCTGCCGCGAGGGCAAGCGTCAACGCGATACGCCATGACAGCACGGAGCGAAGGAAGCTGGTCACCATGTCAATCATCTCCCTGCACCCACCTTTCCCTATGGTCAGACGTCACGCGGCACCATCACCGCACCGAGCGCGAGCAGTCGCGCCTTGCGCATGATTCCGGCTGCGATTCCCACGTCCGCCAGCCTATGGTGGTTCAGCGGCAGGACGTCCATGCGGAAACACGGCCCTGCGGAGGTCCTGCCACGGAAGAGAAGAAGCGGTATGGCGCGTTGCGACAATGCAAAGTCCTCCTATGGGGCATGCGCGTGTCCTGCCCGATGGAATGCTGCGACAAAGGCCTTCAATGCAGGCGGATCAGCTCAACGCGTCGCGGATATGGCGACGGTAGCCTGGCCCTTCGGCGAGCCGTTCGGCGTAGGCCGCCAGGTTGGCGTACCCCTCACCCGCCTCGGGCAGCCGGAACCAACGGTAGACGGAGGGCGCCGCAACGATATCGGCGAGCGACAAGGCGTCGCCGGCAAGAAAGCGCGAACCCGCCAGCAACTCGTCCATGGCCGTGACCGCCGCGAGCACAGCCGGCAGGTCTCCATCACCGGACCGCCCGGCCGAACGGGCCTTGCGCAGTCGCGTCAGCGGCGGCGTCAAGGAAAGCGAGGCCCAGTCCATCCACCGGTCCACCATGCTGCGTTGTGCATGATCCTGGGGCCACAGTTCCGTCGGCCCGTATCGGCCTGCCAGATACCGGAGTACCGCGTTGGATTCCCAGACGACCGCCTCGTCGTCGCGCAGTACCGGCACCTTTCCGAACGGATTCATCGCCCGGAATTCCGGCGTGTCCGTGGCGCCGAAGCCGCGCCCCGTGAGGACGAGATCGTAATCCAGGCCGAGTTCGTCCAGCAGCCAGAACACCTTGGCGCTGTTGGAAGAGTTCGGGCGCCCGTAAACAGTCAGCATTATGCGTCTCCCTTACCGGAAAGCCGGGCCATGAGCGGCCCGATGGGTGTGTCGGCGTCGAGCGCGAGGAAGGCGCGATAGACGTCTCCCGCATCCTTATCGCCGAGGCTCGCTGCGGCGCAATCGACGAACTTGTCGCAAAGCTCGTCATCCGACATCGGATTGGCCGGGCCGCGGCCGAAGTTGGTGGATGCGCCGTCCTCGAAGACACGGCCGTCCTTCATCACCACGCGCACGTCGCCACGATAGGCATCGGCATCCCGATGCGCGCGGGCGGTTATACGCGGCAGCAGCGACGCGACGTCCGATGTCAGGAAATGCGCATCCTCGAAATCACCGAGGCGAATCCGGCCTGCCGTCAGCGCCTTGGCGGTCAGGAACTGGACACTGAACTTCGCATCCAGCCCCGAGCGTGGCTCGGGCCGGTTGGTATGCGCAAGGCGACGTTCGTGCGTGCGGGTCTCGATCGTCTCAATGGCGTCGGCCGCGAGGAGGCCTTCCCGCGCGACGATGCGCAAAGCGGCGTCGATGGCCGAATGGGCGCTTCCGCAGCAAGGATGCTGTTTGATCGCAATGCCGGGCTGCAACACTTCCAGTTGGCCGTCCCAACCCTCCAGGATGGCGTCGGCGTCATAGGTGCCCGGGCCGTTGAACAGGTTGAAGAATCCGTAATTGTGCTCGAAGGCCTCGAGGTTCGCGGTCATCCCGCGACGTGTGACAAGGGCGGCCATGATGCCGTTGTGTGCGGCCTGGCCGACATGCAGCGGCTTCACAGGCGTGCCGAAATTCGATTTCAGGCCTGAGGCCATCGAAACCGCGACGGCAAGAGCGGTTGCCATCTGCTCCTCATCGAAGTCGAACATGCGGCTGGCGGCGGCGGCAGCACCGAAGACCCCGAGCGTCGCGGTCGGGTGCCAGCCCTTCTCGTAATGATGCGGAAGCAGACCCCGCGCCAGACGGGTTTCGACCTCGACACCGGTGATCCAGGCTTCGAGCGCCTTGCCGGCGGGCAAGTCGAGCGCCTCGGCCAATCCCAATACGACGGGCACGACGGGAGCCGAGGGATGCCCGCCCATCGTGGTCGAGCAATCGTCAAAATCAAGCGCATGCGCCGCGGTGCCGTTGACGAGCGCGGCATGCAGCATCGAAGCGCGACGCCCGCGTCTGCCCCACAGCGTTACCTGGCCCGGTGCCGCATCGCATTCAAGCACCGCATCCAGCGCATCGAGATAGGGCGCATCGGCACCGGCCAGCGCAACACCGACCGTATCGGCAAAGGCGCGGCGCCCGATGTGAACGGCTTCCTCGGGGACAGTTTCAAGGCGGATCGAAAGCGCCCGGCGGGAAAGTTCGCGTGCAAAACTCATGTCTCTGGTTCCTTCGGATATCTTCAGAGCGTGGCGGCTTCGATGGCGGCCGTCAGGTCCGCCATGCGCGGCAGGTCGTCGAGGCGCATCAACTGGCCAAAGATTTCAGCTGCGCCGTCATCGGAAAGGCTGCGGCGGGCGCAGTCGATGAACTTCGCCTCCAGCATGTCCTGCGGAAGCGGGGCCTCCGGGCCGCGCCCGAGCGGAGCGGCCACCGTCTGGCGCAGTACCGTGCCATCCTCCAGCGTCACCACGACCTCCGCGCCGTAATCGTTGGCGTCGTCGTCATGAGGCTCCATGCGGATCAGGCCCATGACACGCGTAACGGCGGGATCATGAAGCGCTGCGTCCTCGAAATGATCCAGCAGCACCGCGCCGTTCACCAGACCGCGCGCCACCGCATAGGGCAGTGAAAACTTGGCATTGAGGGCGCTTGTCGCGGGATTTCGCACATGCGGCAGAAGGCGGCGGGGATGCATCCGCACCAGCACGTCCGTCACCCCTGCGGTGTTACCAAGCGGGCCGTCATGAAGCTGGATCGCCGCGTCGATCGCGCCATGAACGCTATAGACGCAGGGATATTTCTTGATCGAGATGCCGGGCGCGAGCAGGTCGAGCGGCTGCGCCCATCCGGCAAGCATCCGGTCGATATTATAGTTGCCGGCGCCATTGAACACTTCCAGGAATCCTTGCGGGTGCTCCAGCGCAACCGGCGAGCCGGTCACACCCTTGGAGGCCATCAGCGCGGCGAATAATCCATTTCGCGCGGCGATACCGGCATGCAACGGCTTGGTCGATGTGCCGAAATTGGCCTTCAGACCGGAGGCGAGAGAGGCCGAGATCGAGATCGCATTGGCGATCTCGTCCTGCGAAAGCCCCATCAGCACGGACGCGGCGACAGCGGCCCCGAAGATGCCGAGCGTCGCGGTCGGGTGCCAGCCCTTCTCGTAGTGCTGGAAATTGACGCCCCGTGCAAAGCGCGTCGCCGCCTCGACACCGATAATGTAGGCATCGACGAAGGCCTTGCCGCTCACGCCCCTCATCTCGGCAAGCGCCAGCAAGCCCGGCACGATGATGACGGTCGGATGGCCCGACAGGGACTTCGACGTATCATCGTAGTCCAGCGCATGGCCGGCCGTGCCATTCACGAAGGCGGCATCGAGCATGCCGAGCCTCTCGCGGCGACCAAGGACGAGGCACGCGCCCGCCCCGTAGAGCTCCGGCATGCGGGCAGCGTCCGTTGTCTCGGTCGGCGCGCCCAGCAAGGTGCAGCCGATCATGTCGGCGATGGCATTGCGCGCCCACTTCACAGCGTCCGGGTCGAAGCCGTTCGGGTCAAGCGCGACAACGCGCGCGGCAAGTTCGCGAGAGAGAGACATCGGCAATCACCTTTCGTTGGCCGCGCGCGAGGCGGCACGGTGCTGGGTGGTGGAAACAGGCTGCATCAGGCTTGTGAGACTGCGCAGCGAGGGCTGGTCGGGCAGCGCGATGAGGGACGTGTAGAGGCGTTCCGACATGTCGGGCGAAAGGACACGTCCGGCGCAATCATCAAACTTCGCGCGGAACTGGGCCTCGGTCATCGGATTGGACGGGCCCCGGCCCATGGCAACGCTTGCGCTGGCCGTCAGGCTGCGGCCATCGGCAAGACGCAGTGTGACGTGGCCGAGCGACAGGTCCCCTTCCTCATGGGCGACAAGCCGAACGCGTGCAGCAAGCGCCGATGTCGCACCGTCGGACAGCAGCGGCTCCTCGAAATCCGCGAAGCCGACAGTACCGGCGATCAGAGCCCGCGCCGTCAGATATTGGGTCGAGAACTTGGCATCCAGACCGTCACGGGGCTTTGGCCGGTCGATGTTTCGCAGACGGCGCGCATGCAGCGCAACTTCGACCTCCGCGATATCACCGACGGCGACGGTGCCACGCAACTCGCAGGCCGCGTCGATAACGCAGTGGATGAAGGCGCAGCAGGGATACTGCTTGATCGCAATACCCGGTGACAGAAGCGCGAAGTCCCTGCCCCAGCCATCCAGAGCGGGCGCGATATCGGTCGTGACGCCACCATTGAATGCCGCCATGAAACCAAATTTGTGTTCCAGCACGGCTGGTCCAGCGGTGAAGCCTTTCTCGGCCAAAAGCGCGGCTTGCAGGCCGTTGCGGTTGGCCTGGCCGGCATGCAACGGCTTCGTCATCGTTCCCGAATTCGCCCGAAGACCCGCCGCGCAGGACGCCGCGATCCCGATGGCGGTCGCCATGCGTTCGGGTGTGAGCCTCAGTAGCCGCCCTGCCGCGACCGCCGCGCCGATCACCCCGAAGGTAACGGTCGGATGCCAGCCACGATCGGCATGGGCAGGGTTGGACAAACGTGCGATGCGGATTTCAGTCTCGACGCCTGCAACATAGGCCGTCAGAAGATCGGCGCCATCGCAGTCAAGCTGGTCGCCCAGCGCCAGAAGCGCCGGAACGATCGAGACGGACGGATGGCCGTCCATTTCGAGATTGCAGTCGTCGAAATCGAGTGCATGCGCGGCAATGCCGTTGATCTGCGCGGCATCGAGCGGATGCAGTCGCCCTTGCCGACCGAGAAGCGCGGACGGGCCGGCAGCGGCGGGCAGAACGGCGTCGGCAAGATGCACGACGTCCTCGTCGGCACCGGCAATTCCGCAGGCGACAGTATCGGCGAAAGCGCGGCAAGCCCAGTCGCGGGCCGCGGCGCTGAGGTCAGCAAAGCTCAGGCCTGCGGCGCGCGCCGCAAGCTCAGGCGTCAAAGACGTCACGGAAATCTCCTGTCTTTCAGTGTGGCCCGCCGTCGGGGCGAGCCGTAAGCGTCAGTGTTTGAGGATCTGGTCGAGGAAGGTGCGTGTGCGCTCCTCGCGCGGATTGCCGAAGAATTCCTCGGGCGGCGCGCTTTCGACCATCCGGCCGTCGGCCATGAAGACGACATTGTCCGCAACGGTACGGGCAAAGCCCATCTCGTGGGTCACGACGATCATGGTCATGCCGCTTTGCGCAAGCTCGATCATCGTATCGAGCACTTCCTTGATCATCTCGGGATCGAGCGCCGAGGTCGGCTCGTCGAACAGCATGATCTCAGGCTCCATGCAAAGGGAGCGGGCGATGGCCACGCGCTGCTGCTGCCCGCCGGACAGCTGCAATGGATACTTCCGCGCCTGCTCGGGAATGCGGACCTTGCGCAAGAAATGCATGGCGAGGTCTTCCGCGTCGGCCTTCTTCATCTGGCGGGTGAGCATCGGCCCGAGGGTCAGGTTCTCAAGAACCGTGAGATGCGGGAACAGGTTGAAGTTCTGAAACACCATGCCGATGTTGCGGCGGATGGCGTCGATGTTCTTCACATTGTCCGTCATCTCCAGGCCTTTGACGAAAATCCGGCCTTCCTGGTGCACTTCCAGGCGGTTGATGCAGCGAATGAGCGTGGACTTGCCGGAACCGGACGGTCCGCAGACCACGACGCGTTCGCCCTTGCGGACATCGAGGTCGACGGCGCACAGCACCTGGAACTGGCCATACCATTTGGAAACGTTGTGCAGGCTGATGATCGGGGCGTCTGCCGCCTGCATGGACGTGGACTGGGACATGAATATCTCCGATTTCGGCTGTCAGATGCGGCCGCTGGCGATCCACTTCTCCACCTTGCGCGCATAGAGCGAGAGCGCGTAGCCGAAGAAGAGATAGACAGCCGCGACGAACAGGTAGGCCTCGACGTAGAACTTGCGCCAAAGCGGATCCTGCATGACAGCCGTGGTTGCGGTGAGAATATCGAACAGGCCGATGATGATCACGAAGGACGTGTTCTTCATGGCGGCAATGATGTGGTTCGTAATGGCCGGCAGGCAGATGCGCAGCGCCTGAGGCAGGATGATGCGCGTGGTCGTCTGCCAATAGGTCAGGCTGAGCGACGCCGCGGCCTCGTACTGACCACGCGGAATGGCCTGGAGACCGCCACGGATCACCTCTGCCTGGTAGCAGGCGAAGAAGATCGCAATGCCGATCGTGATGCGCAACAGCTTGTCCACCTGGACTCCGGCCGGCAGGAACAGCGGAAAGACGTTTACGGCAACGAACAGGATGGTGATGAGCGGAACACCGCGCAGCGCTTCGATAAAGACGACCGAAACGCCCCTGGCGACGGGGAGCGGCGCACGTCGGCCGAGTGCAAGCAGCACGGCAACCGGCATGCCGAACAACACGGTGCCCGTAAACAGCAGCATGGTGAGCGGCAGGCCGCCCCATTCCGATGTCGGTACATAGCGGAGACCGAGGACACCGCCGAACATCAGCACGCCGATGGACACGGCCGCCACGCACCATAGCGGAACCAGAAGACGCAAGTTCCAGTTGCGCGGCATCAGCGAGAAAACGACCGTTCCGAGATAGATGGCCATCATCAGGACCAGCCGCCAATGCTCATCATAGGGATAGAGCCCGAACAGCATCGGCCGGTGCTTTTCGACGATGACCGCCCAGCAGGCACCCGTGGCGGCACGGCATACCTCGGGATCGGATGTAAACCAGACCGCGTTGATCACACCCCAATCCAGAACGAACCAGAAGAAGCGCAGCAGCACGGCGGCCGTAATAACGGTCAGGAGGGTCTGCCAGACGGAGCTGAACAGATTCCGTTTCAGCCAGTCGCCGGCCGACATGCGGGCAAGTGGATCATAGACGGCGGTTGCGAGCGGAGTTTGCGAGGAAGCTGCCTTCATCCTACCGCTCCTTGATCGCCACGAGGCGGTTGTAGGTGTTCATGAGAAGCGACGTCACGACGCTGATGATGAGATAGATCGTCATCATCACGGCGATGGCCTCGACCGCCTGGCCGGTCTGGTTCATCACCGTGTTGCCGATGTTCACGAGGTCGGGATAGCCGACGACGACGGCAATGGAGCTGTTCTTGATGAGGCTGACATACTGGCTCGTCAGCGGCGGCACGATCACGCGCAGCGCCTGAGGCAGAACGACGTAGCGCATGATGAAGCGCGGACGAAGCGCGATGGATCGCGCGGCTTCGACCTGCCCCCTGGGCGTTGCCTCGATGCCGGCGCGGACGATCTCGGCGATGAAGCCGGAAGCGTAAAGCGAGATCCCCGTCATCAGCGCCACGAATTCGGGGCTGATCGTGTAACCGCCGACGAAACTGAAGCCTTTGCGCTCGGGGAAGCTGATCAGGTGCGGAGCACCGAAGGCAAGCCACACGATGAGCGGCAGGCCGATAATGACGGCAACGCTCGGCCACAGCATATCGACGTGCTTGCCGGTCGCCTCGCGATGGCGTCGCGCCCATCGATCGCCGACAGCGGCCAGCACGATACCGGCAACGAGGGCAAGCAACATCCATCCATGCGCGGGGTCGGCGACCGGGGTCGCAAAGGTCAGGCCCCTGTTGCTGAGGAAACCCAATCCCCACAGATCGAGGGCCTGACGCGGCGCAGGCAGGTTGCGGGTGACCGCCGCCCAAAAGATCACCTGAAGAATGACCGGGACGTTGCGAACGATTTCGACATAGCCCGTTGCGATGCGCTGCAGCAGCCAGTTATTCGACACACGGGCAATTCCAACCGAAAAGCCGATGATGGTGGCAAGAACGATGCCCGCTGCCGAGACGCTGAGCGTGTTCAGAAGGCCGACCAGCAAAGCGCGGGCATAGGTGTCACGCGCGGAATAGTTGATCAGCGCCTCGCCGATCTCGAACTGAGAGACTTCCTTCAAAAAGCCGAAACCCGTCGCGATGTTCTGGCGCTGTAGGTTTTCGACCACGTTATGATAGAGGAACAGCCCGATGAAGATGACGGCAGCCGCAAGCGCGATCTGGTAGGCTGCGGCGCGGAAGCCCTCACTGTAGAGCAAGTCTTTCGGCCTGCGGGCGGAGGGCCGCCCGCCGCGCGCCGGAGTGGCATCGATCATATGATATCTCCAGTGGATCTGCGTGCGTGGAGTCCGCGCCCCTCGGGGCGCGGCTCGACCGGCTTATTGCATCGGCAAACCGTAGAGCAGGCCGCCCTCGGTCCACAGCACGTTCTGCTCGCGATCCAGCGCCACCGGGCTATCCGGGCCAAAGTGGCGCATGTAGATGTCCTTGTAGTTGCCCACCTGCTTGACGATGTCGTAGGCCCACGTATTGCTAACGCCGAGCTTGGTGCCGTTGTCGCCGATGACGCCAAGCAGCGTCTGGACATCAGGGTCCGTCGAGGACTTCATTTCGTCGACATTGGCCTGCCTAACGCCCATTTCCTCGGCATTGAACGTCGCGTAGACGACCCACTTGATCAGGTCGTACCACTGGTCATCGCCCTGGCGCACCGCCATGGCGAGCGGCTCCTTGGAGTAGATGCCTGGCAGGAGAACGTGGTCGTCAGGATTTTCCGTGTCGACCGCGCGCACGCCCGGAAGCGCTGCCTTGTCCTTGGTCAGAGCATCGCAGCGGCCGGTCACATAGGCATCGACCAGTTGCTTGTTGTTTTCGATGACGACGGGCGTGTACTTCATGCCGCGCGCGGCGAAGATCTGGGCCACGTTGCGCTCCGTGGTCGAGCCCGGCGCCATGCAGATTGCGGCACCGTCGAGGTCTTCGACCTTGGTGATGCCGTCATCCTTGCGCACCAGGAAACCGGTTCCCGTGTAGAAGATCGGCGGAGAGAAATTGAGGCCCAGCGCCGTATCGCGGCCGAGCGTGGCCGTCACGTTGCGCGCCAGGACGTCGACTTCACCCGACTGGATGGCGGGGAAACGTTGCTGCGAGGACAGGGCAACGAAACGCACCTTGTTCGCATCGCCGAAAATCGCGGCTGCGACCGCATGGCAGAAGTCGACTTCGAAGCCGCTCCACTTGCCCTGGCTGTCGGGCGCGGCAAAGCCGTGGCGCGCCGGGTGGACGCCGCACAGGACCTCTCCACGCGCCTTGACGGCGGCAAGCGTATCGCCCGAATTCGCCTGCGCGGCCGGGACGCCAAGAGCGCCAGCCACGACACCCGCCAGGACGGAGCGTATAACAGCCTTCAACATTGTCATGTCTTCTCCTCATCGTTCCCCAGGGCAGCGGGCTTTAGGCCTCGCCATGTCATTGACGCCCCATGGGTTACTGTATACATATGTATCCAACGGTATGCAATAGACATCGATTACCCTCGGGGAAATGCTTATGAAGAACGACGATCTGGGTCTGGACACCCGCCTGGCGCATTGCGGACGATCGCCCGCAGACCATTCCGGTACCGTCAACACACCGGTCTACCGCGCCTCCACGATCCTGTTTCCCAACCTTGCGGCCCTCGATGCGAAAGAGAGCGCGCGATTGCGTTACGGTCGCCGCGGAACCCCCACCACGCACGCTCTTGAAGACGCGATCTGCGCCCTGGAGGGAGCGGACAAGGCACTCGTTACGCCCTCCGGTGTCAGTGCGATCAGCATCATACTGATGAGCTACGCCGAGCCGGGCGCGCATTTCCTGGTGACCGACAGCGCCTACGGCCCCACGCGAAAGTTCTGTGAATTCACGCTGAAGAAGTTCGGCATCGAAACCACCTATTACGACCCGACCATCGGTGCAGATATCGAAACCCTCATACGCCCCGAAACAAAGCTGATCTGGATGGAATCGCCCGGCTCCCAGACCTTCGAGGTCCAGGACGTGTCTGCCATCAGCGAAGTCGCGCGGCGCCGCGGCATCGTGACCGTCATCGACAATACATGGAGCGGCGGATACTTCTGTCAGCCGATCTCGCAGGGCGTTGACATATCCGTGCAGGCCGGAACGAAATATATTTCGGGACATTCGGACCTCATGCTCGGCACGATTGCGTGCCGGGAGCAGGAATATGACCGCCTGCGCGAGGCCTATCTGCGCTTCGGTCTCTGCGTCGGACCGGACGATGCCTTTCTCGCCCTGCGCGGCCTGCGCACGATCGGCGTACGCATGGCCCAACACCACGTCAACGGACTGGAAGTTGCGCGCTGGCTGGGCGAGCAGGACGAGGTGCTACGCGTGATGCATCCGGCCCTGCCTGAAGATCCCGGCCACATGCTGTGGCAACGTCATTTCACCGGGGCCTCGGGCCTGTTCGGCTTCGTCATACGCGCTGTCGATCGGACGGCACTGGCCCGCATGTTCGACGGGTTCACCCTCTTCGGCATGGGATCGAGCTGGGGTGGCTTCGAAAGCCTGATGGTGCCAAGCAACCCCTCCGTCTACCGCACCGCCACGACCTGGGAGCCCGGCGGACAGACGATCCGCATCCATGTCGGGCTGGAAAACCCGGTCGACCTCATTCGCGAGATACGCCAAGGGCTTGATCGTCTGCGGTGACAGCCGCTTGCATCTGCGGCTAATGTTCGACGACATTTGTAGTGCGGCGGAAAAAACGTCTGTATAGGGGCGAGGAGGTCACCCGCCATCGGCGGAAGGCCACACTTGAAAGGCATGGATATTCGCATGAAGCAAGTGTTGGAGCCCAACGCAGCGCGCCGCAACCCGCTTGACCATATTCTCGATCTCATCGAGAGCGGCGAACTGCGTCCGGGAAGCCGGCTGACCGAAACCGATCTGGCACAGCGCCTCGGCATCAGCCGGACTCCGGTGCGCGAGGCACTTCACCGTTTGCACACGATGGGACTGGCCGAGCACGGCCCGCAACGCGGGTTGATCATCGCACACCCAAGCGTCGATCACATTCGCCAGCTTTTTGCCGTTCGTGAGGGGCTTGAGGGCATGGCAACCCGTCTGGCCGCAGAGCACGCATCCCGCGCGGAAGTCAATCTGCTGCGGGAAATGGTCATGCAGGACCGCGATCTTACCGATCCCCAGAAGCTTCTTGCCCGCAACAAGCTGCTGCACAGGCAGATCGTGCAGGCCTCGCACAACAAGTTCATGGTGGAGGCGCTCAGCAATCTGCGTGTCCACCTGAGCCTCCTGCCCGGCTCGACATACACGAGGGCCGACCGCGTACAGTCCGCGCAGGCCGAGCACGAGGAAATCGTGGACGCAATCGCACAAGGTGATGGCGATCGCGCCGAACGAGCCGCACGCCTGCACATTTCCGAGGGTTTTCAGATACGTCTGAAAATGCTGGCGGAGGGAAGCGACGATTGAGGTTCCAACGGCCACGTGGTTTGGCAAACTGCCGGCCGCACCAGGCATTTGGTGCTTTCAGCCGCTTTGGAACACGAAAGCGATCAACGCATGTCGTAAGCTAAAGCACGTACCGCAGCATCATTTCCAGCCCCAGAAGCGCAAGCGCGATCAGGAAGCAGCGCTTGAACGTTGCGGGACTGACGCGCCGTCTGACAGACTGCCCCGCCCACATGCCGAACAGTGCCGGGACAACGGCGGCCGATGAGAGCAGGAGCGTATGCGTCTCAAAGACGCCGCGTGATCCCAACGCAGCGGCGAGCGCGATGGTGGATACCGTAAAGGAAAGGCCGAGCGCCTGAACGAGGTCATCCCTTCGCAGTCCAAGGGCTTGCACATAGGGCACGGCAGGAATGACGAACACACCCGTCGCGCCGGCGATAAGGCCCGTCACGCCTCCGACAAGAGGCGAGAGCCAACGTTCGTCCTGCGGGCGGACCTGAAAGGGACGCGCGAAGAGGGTGTAGACGGCATAGGCCGCAAGCGCGAACCCGAGCATGAAGGTGCTGAGGCCCGTTTCCCCGTTTTTCAGAATTGAGGAGCCGGCGAATGTCCCCAGCATCACGCCTGCCATCATGGTCCAAAGACGTCGTACAATGACCATGACGCTCGGCCCTGCCAGCAGCTGCCAGACATTTGTCACGAAAGACGGGACGATGAGCAGGGCGGCGGCCGCGAGCGGCGAGAACAAACCACCGAGCACGCCCATTGCCACGGTCGGAAGGCCCATGCCGGTGACGCCCTTGACGATTCCGGCGACAAAGAACGTGGCGGCAACGGCGATCAGCAGAGAGTTTGACAGGTCGATCATTTCTTTTCGATACCCGAATAGGAAACCCCGGCAATGCGCCTTTGCCGTATCCAGCCTTCGGCTGGACCGAAGCCTGGCTCGGTTGTAACATCAAGACATGCGCTTTGATTTCACCGATCTTGGGCTGTTCCTCGCCGTCGCCGATGCCGGCAGCATTACGCACGGGGCATCTGCCGTCGGGCTTTCGCTTGCTGCTGCGAGTGATCGCCTGCGCGAAATGGAGATCACGGGGCAAGTCAAGCTCATGGAACGGGGCCGCCGAGGCGTGGCTCTGACGGAGGCGGGCGAGGCACTGTCCCATCACGCCCGCGAAATCCTCAATCGGGCCTCCGTCATGCGCGGGGACATGGCACGCCACGCAAAGGGTATACGAGCGACGATCCGCCTGCATGCCAACACGGCCGCCATCGCGGAAGTCCTGCCGGCACGCCTCATTCCCTGGGTCGCGATGCATCAGCAGGTCGATATCGATCTGCAGGAGCGCCAAAGTCACGAAATCGCCCGAAGCGTTGCAGCAGGTTTCGCCGACATCGGCGTGTTGTCCGATGCCGCTGCCACGGATGGGCTGCGGCTCAGGCCCTTCACCGTGAGCAGGCTTGTCATGGTGTCGGCGCAGTCGCATTGGCTTGCGCAGGAGAAGGACGTTCCGTTCTACAAGGTGGCCGACGAGTATTTCATGGGATTGGAAAACGGCGCGTTGCAGGATCACATCGACCTTCAGGCCGACAGGCTTGCGGTGAAGCTCCGATACCGGATCCGGCTGCGCACATTCGAGTCCATATGTTCCGCGGCTGCCGCCGGTATCGGCGTGGCGGTCGTTCCCGAGACGATCGCCCGACGATGCAGGCGCTCGCATGCGCTTGCCATCACGCCGCTCGTAGACAGCTGGGCGAAGCGGTATCTTTCGGTCTGCATACCCGCAAACCTCGACATCACGCCGATGACCCAGGACCTTTTCGAGCATCTGGCAAAGGCGTGACAGATGAGAGGCTTGGCTTCACCGAGCCTCCTCTTCCACATCCCATGGACGGGGTCTGCCGGGTGTCAGCCTCGTTCGGGAAAGAGTGTCTTCAGGCCCTCGGGCGACGGCGTGGCGATGCCGCGCTCGGTGATGAGGCCGGTGATGAGGCGGGCGGGCGTGACGTCGAAGGCGGGGTTGGCGGCGGGGCTGCCTTCCGGCGAGATGCGCACGCTGGCAATCGAGCCGTCGGCGGCGCGGCCCTGCACGAAACTCACCTCGTCGGCGGTGCGCTCCTCGATCGGGATTTCCTTGACGCCGTCATGCACCGTCCAGTCGATGGTGGGTGACGGCAGCGCGACATAGAAGGGCACGTCGTTGTCGCGTGCTGCGAGCGCTTTCAGATAGGTGCCGATCTTGTTGCAGACGTCGCCGTTCGCCGTGGTGCGGTCGGTGCCGACGATCACCATGTCGATATCGCCATGCTGCATCAGATGGCCGCCGGCATTGTCGACGATCAGCGTGTGCGGAACGCCGTGTCCATTCATTTCCCAGGCGGTGAGATAGGCGCCCTGGTTGCGCGGGCGGGTCTCATCAACATAGACGTGGACGGGGATGCCCGCCTCGACGGCCATGTAGATCGGCGCGGTCGCCGTGCCGTAGTCGACCGTTGCGAGCCAGCCGGCATTGCAATGGGTAAGGATGCGCACGGGCTCGCCCGGCTTCTTGTTGGCCGCGATCTTGCGGATGACATCGAGGCCGTTGGCGCCAATGGCGCGGTTGAGCTCGATATCCTCTTCGGCAATCTCGGCGGCGCGCACATAGGCGGCACCGGCGCGCTGGTCTTCCGGCAGCGGGGCGAGATGATCACGCATCGCATTGAGCGCCCAGCGAAGGTTGATGGCAGTCGGGCGGGTCTCGTTCAATTCTTCCCAGACAGCATCGAGATGCGCATCGGACGGATCCTGCGCCATGGCGATGGCGACGCCATAGGCCGCGGTGACGCCGATCAGCGGCGCGCCGCGCACCCACATATCCCGGATGGCGACGGCGACATCGGCAACCGTCTGGAGCGTGACGACACGGAATTCATGCGGCAGCCAGCGCTGGTCGATGATGTCGACGGAGCGGCCATCCTCGTTAAGCCAGATCGTACGGTAATGGCGTTCTTCGACTTTCACGCGATGATCTCCTTTTCAAGCCGCTCCACCGTCTCGCGGATATCGCGAAGACCGTGGATGCGCTGCCGGTTGACGGCGAGGTGACGCCCGAGCTTCAGGGCCTTGCTTTCGCCGGACGCGCGGCGGTCGGGGTCGGCGATGGTTTCGAAATCGGCATTGTGGGCAAGGCCGAGGATACGGCGGTGGATCTCGATGCCGGCAAAGCCCAGCATCTCGCACCAGATCTCATCGATGACGATGGTAAGCGCCTGTTCGGCGGCGAGTTGGTCGTTGCGATCCTCGAAGAGGCTGGCCTGATAGAGGATGCCCTTGCGCTCGGTGCGCCAGAGATGGGAAAATTCCGCGCGAAACGTCTCCCACAGCGTATCGATCGTATCGAGCAGGTAGGCGCGCATGCCGTCGCGCGCACCGGGGGATGCCTCGTGGCCGGCCTGCGAAAAATAGCTCATCCAGAAATTGGCGATCAGCATGCCGACGTCGAAGCTGATCGGGCCGTAGAAGGCGAACTCCGGATCGATGACGCGGGTCTCGTCGTCGGTCACCATGACGGAACCGGTGTGCAGGTCGCCATGGCAGAGCGTCTCGGCCTTGGCGGCGAACAGATGCTTCAGCCGCTGTGCTTCGACCTTGAGGTCACGGTCGGCGCGCAGTTCGGCGACTAGCGGATCGAGCTGCGGCGTTGTGTGGCGATTCAGTTCAGCTTCGAAATAGGGATCGGAAAAGACGAGGTTTTCCGTGATGTCGCAGAGCTCGACATTGTCGGAAAACAGCGCGACATCCGCCTTCTTCTCGCGTGTGACCATGGAAAGATCGGAGCCGCGGAACAGCGTGCGGGCGACGAACAGGCCGAGGTCCCGGCCGATCTTCGGCAGGGCGCGCCCGTCGATCAGCGCGCGGCGCAGGATGACATGCGGCGTCAGGAACTCCATGACGATGATGGCCTGCGCCTCGTCGAAGAACAGGATCTCCGGCACCATGCCGGGGTCGCGTGCGCCCTGGCGCTTCAACGCGTGATATTCGAAGAAGGAGCGCTTCAGCGGCAGCGGCCAGCTCTCGCCGACGAGGCGCACATAGGGCAGCGCCTGCTTGACGATGACAGCGCCCGTCTCTCCCGTGACGATGAAGACCAGATTGAGGTTGCCGTCGCCGACTTCCTTGATCGTCCAGCGCGACGAATCGTTGCCGATCCTCTCTTTCAGGGCGGCGTTGCCGCCAAGCCTTTCCGGCAATGTCTCGGCGCTCAGCGCCTCGAAGACGGGACTGTCCATGATGTTCTCCTCCTGCGCACGGGGCTGCCTCCATTGCCTGCCGCCATGCCGTCTGTGCCCACAGCTAAGGCATCATTCTGTCAATTGTCAACGGCCTTGACATTTGATGAGAGCCTATCCTAACGTGGCGTCAATGGGAGGATTGAATGAGCGAACAGGCAGTGTTTCGCATTGAGGGCGTGCGCAAATCCTTTGGCCCGGTTCCGGTGCTTCAGGGTGTGGACCTCGACCTCAAGGCAGGCGCAGTGACGGTTTTGATGGGCGCCAACGGCGCCGGCAAATCCACGCTCGTGCGCATCGTTTCGGGCGTCTACACAAAGGACGCCGGCACGATCACGCTGGCCGGTGCCGCCTTTGAACCGGCAACGCCGGCCGAGGCGATTCGCGCCGGTGTCGTCACCGTGCACCAGAATATCAATGACGGTGTGGTCGCCGATCTCGATGTCGCGACCAACCTGACGCTCGACCGGCTGAACGGGCGCGGCGCGCGGCTGTTCTTCAACCCGCGCCGGGTGCGCCGCGAGGCCGCCGCCGTCGCCTCCCGCATGGGCCTGTCGATCGACCTTGCCGCCAACATCAACGACCTGACGCTGGCCGACCGCCAGATGGTGGCGATCGCGCGCGCCATGGCGCATGAGCCGAAGGTGCTGATCCTCGACGAGCCGACCTCGTCGCTGTCGAGCGCGGAAGCAGACCGCCTGTTCGACCTCGTCGACCGCCTGAAGGCGCGCGGCGTCGCCATTCTCTATATCTCGCACCGCATGTCGGATATCCGCCGCCTTTCCGACAGCATCCTCGCATTGCGTGACGGCCGCATCACCGGCCGCTTCGAGGGGCCGGAACTCGACTACGAAGGCGCGGTCAATGCCATGCTCGGCCGCAAGGTCTCGGCCGGTGCCGTCGCGGTGCGCGAGGCGGGCCGTCCGGTCTTCAGCGTACGTGGCCTTAAACTGTCCGAGCAGACACGCCCCTTCGATTTCGATCTCGGTGACGGCGAGATCGTCGCCGTCACCGGCCTTGTCGGCGTCGGCAAGACGGCACTTGCGGAAACGCTTTTCGGCGTCCGCGCGCCAGCAGCCGGCGAGATGACGCTGGACGGCAAACGCTATGCGCCGAAGACGACAGGCCAGGCGATTGCCCAGGGCGTCTTCCTTGTCGCCAAGGACCGCGCGATCAGCGGCATCGTGCCGGACTTCAATATCTACGAGAATATCAGCCTGCCGTTCCTGCGCCGTCTCTCGTCCTTCGGCATCGCCAGCCGGCGCGCGGAAAAGACCAAGGCGCGCCAACAGATCTCGGCGCTCGGCGTCGTCTGCCGCAGCGAGCGCGATGAAATGCAGACGCTATCGGGCGGCAACCAGCAGAAGGTCATGGTCGGCCGGTGGCTGTCCGAACCGTCGCGTCTCTTGATCCTCGACGAGCCTTTCCAGGGTGTCGACATCGCCGCACGCCGGGATATCGGCGAAAAGCTGCGCGCCTCTGCCGCCGGGCGCTCCACCATTCTTTTCCTGACGGAACTCGACGAAGCCTTCGAGGTCGCCGACCGCATCTTCGTCATGTCTGAACAGACCATCGTGGGGGAGCATCGCAATGCCGACATCGATGTCGAGCGGCTGCTCTCCGAGATCGCCGGACAATTCTATCAACAGGTCAGTGCATGATGACGAGCCAACAGAGCAATTCCACCGGCGCCGTCCCGCCGGCTGCCTTCAACTTCCGGGAAACCGCGATCAAGTACGGCTTCCTCGTGCTGCTCGCCGGCATGGTGTTGTATTTCTCTCTCGTCACCGGCGGCTTCGCCTCGCCGCAAAGCGCGGTGTTCATCCTGCAATCCGTGTCGATCACGGGTATTCTGGCGCTCGGAGTCACCGCCACACTCGTGGTCGGCGGCTTCGACCTGTCGATCGGATCGGTTGCCACGACGGCCATGATGGCATCGTCCTATGTGATGGTCGTGATGGGCGGCGACGCCTTGACGGCGACGCTCGTCTGCCTTGCCGTCGGCGTGCTCGTCGGCCTCGTCAACGGCATCATCATCGTCTACATGCGCGTGCCGGATCTGCTGGCGACGCTCGGCATGATGTTCCTGCTGCTCGGACTGCAACGTATCCCGACCGAAGGGCGTTCGATCGCGACAGGCATGACACTGCCGGACGGTTCGACGGCGACCGGCGCCTTCAGCCCGGCCTTCCTGGCGCTCGGCCGCCACCGTTTCGATCTCATCCTGCCCAATCTCGTGCCGGTTTCGGTGGTCGTGCTGATCGTGCTCGCCATCGTCATCTGGTTCTTCCTCGAATACACCCGCTTCGGCCGCATGATGTATGCCGTCGGCTCCAACGAGCGGGCGGCGAGCCTCGCCGGCGCGCCGGTCAATGCCTACAAGATCTCGGCCTATATCATTTCCGGCGTCTTCGCTTCGATCGGCGGCATCCTACTCGCCGCCCGCCTCGGCCGCGGCGATATCGCCTCAGGCAACAACCTGCTGCTCGATGCCGTCGCCGCCGCGCTGATCGGTTTCGCCGTGCTTGGATCCGCCAAGCCGAATGCCTTCGGCACGGCCGTAGGCGCCCTCTTCGTCGGCATCCTGCTGCAGGGCCTGACGATGATGAACGCACCCTACTACACACAGGATTTCATCAAGGGCGCCGTGCTCGTCATCGCCCTGATCTTTACCTTTGCGCTCTCGAAAAGAGGCAAACGCTGAGGCGGGAGGCCTTGGCGGATAACCAAAGTTCACCAGTGGAGGAGACTGACCATGAATTTTACGCGTAGAACCCTGGGCAAGATGACGCTCGGGCTGATGGCAGCAGCGTCGTTCGCCGTGCCGTCCTTTGCGGCGGACATGCCCAAGCCGTTCGACAAGCCGGGCGACGTGAAGATCGCGCTCGTACGTTATCTCTCGACCGGCGACTTCTTCCAGTCCTACCTCGCCGGTGTGGAAGCGCAGGCCAAGGCGCTCGGCGTTCAGCTCCAGGTTTTCGACAGCCGCCAGGACGCGGCACTCCAGGCCGACATGGTCGATCAGGCCATCGCACTCGGCGTGCAGGGTATCATCATCCAGCATGGCCTGACGGAATCCATGAAGGAAGCCGCCCAGCGCGCGGTCGATGCCGGCATCAAGGTCGTCGCCTTCGACGTCAATGTCGAAAACGACAAGATACCGCAGGTCGAGCAGTCCGATCGTGACCTCGCCCGTCTCGCGCTGGAGCAGGCGATCAACGACAATGGCGAGAGCTTCAAAGCCGGTTACGTCTATGTCGCTGGCATCGCGCCGCTCGACCGCCGCGACGAGACCTGGAAGGAGTTCAAGAAGAAGTATCCTGGCATCAACGAGGCCGCCCAGTTCGGCACGATGGACAATCCAATCGCCAACTCGGTCGCCAATCAGGCGCGGTCGGTGATTTCAGCCAACCCCGACATCACCGTGATGTTCGCCCCCTATGACGAATTCGCCAAGGGCGTGAAGATCGCTGTCGATGAGGCCGGCCTTTCTTCCAGCGTCAAGATCTACTCGGCCGACATCTCGACCTCCGACATCGCGGCCATGCGCGAATCCGGCTCGGCCTGGGCCGCGACGGCCGCCACGAACCCGGCCGTGGTCGGCCAGGTCTCGGTACGCTCGCTCGCCATGCTGCTTGCCGGCGAAGACCCGGGCAAGCAGGTCATCGTGCCGCCGACCCTGATCACCCAGAAAGACCTGAACGATCAGGATATCAAGAACATGGAAGAGCTCGGCGCAAAGCTGCCGCAGTTCGCCCATGCCGACGTCGCCATGCCGGCATGGATGCCGAAGCCCTGATTTCGGCATTTGGGATGACAAAGGGGCGGCCCATCGGGCCGCCCTTTTTGTTGTGCTCGGGCTTTTAAAGGACTATATTTGGCCCGAAGGAGTTCTCATGAAGCTTTCCGAACAGGTCAGGCCGATCAGCTATCTCAAGGCGCATGCGCCGGAAGTCGTGCGTGCGCTCTCCGAAAACCGCCAGCCAGTGGTGTTGACCGTTCACGGCGAGGCCAAGGCTGTCCTTCAGGATGTTGGCCAATACGAGGAGACGCAGGAGACACTTGCGCTCCTGAAAGTGCTGGCACTGACGACACGCCAGATCGAGGACGGTAAGCTACGCCCTGCCGGTGAGGCTTTTGCTGGAATCCGCAAGCGTCTGTCGGCGGACTGATGAACTGGCGTGTTCTTCTCTCGCAAGACGCTGAAGGAGACATTGAGGATCTCTATCACTTCATTGCCCAGCGGGATGGAACAGGCACCGCAGAGCGTATCCTCGGTGAGATTGAAGCAGCGATCATGTGCCTCAATGAATTCCCCGAGCGCGGAAATGTCCCTAAAGAACTCGTCTCCATAGGTCTTAGCGAATATCGCGAGATCCATCACAAGCCGTGGCGTGTGATCTACCGCATCATGGGAAAGGATGTGGTGATCTATTGCGTTGTTGATGGAAGGCGAGACATGCAGTCGTTTCTGGAGCGCCGTCTTCTGCGCTAGAGCGGGTCGGCCAGTAGGCCAACCCGCATGTCAGCATCACCGCATTGCCGCTGCGATATTGCCGCCATCGACGGTGGTGACATCGGCGGTCGTGCGTTCGGCGAGCGCATGGTGCACGAAGGCGCGCGCCACGTCTTCCGCCGTGACCTCGAGGCCGAGCAGGTTGCCGCCCATATATTCCTTCACGGAAAGCCCACGCGCAGCAGCGCGGTTGGCGATCATCTCGTCATTCAGCAGGCCGGAACGGATGCGGTCGGCGTTGACGGCGTTGACGCGAATATTGTCGGCACCGTGCTCCAGCGCATATTGCCGCGACAGGAAGAGCGTTGCGGCCTTCGGCAGGCCATAGGCGCCGAATTTCGCACCGGGATTGACGGCCTGCTTGGAGGCATTGAACAGCAGCACGCCGCCGGTCTTCTGCGCCTTCATGATCCTTACGGCATTCTGCGCCACCGTCTGGTGAGCGAAGAAGTTCAACTCGAAACTCTTGCGCAGCAGCGCGTCGTCCATCGTGGCGATCGGGCTTTCCCAGGCTGCACCCGCATTGGAAACAACGATATCGACACCGCCGAAGGTGGCAACGGCTTTGTCGAACGCCATGCGGACGGAGACGGGGTCGGTGATATCGCAGGCGATGCCGATCGAGTTGTTGCCGGCCGCCTTGGCGACGGCCGCCGCCTTCTCGCCGTCGAGATCGAGGGCCACGACATGGGCGCCCTCGGCCGCGAAAGCCTTGACCACCGCGGCGCCGATGGCACCCGCCCCACCGGTAACGACCGCCACCTGACCGGTAAACGGCTTTGGCTTGGCGCCGGCGAGCTTCGCCTGTTCCAGCGACCAATACTCAAGATCGAAGAGATCGGGACGGCTGACCGGCTCGAAGCGGCCGACGGACTCTGCGTCACGCGCGGCTTCGATCCACATCTCGCCGACATCGACGGCAATGGTCGCATCCTTGAGCGTCCGACCGTGGCCGAACATGCCGAGGCCGGGCACCAGCGTCAGCCGCGGCATGGGATCGAGCATGATGCGCTTGACGTTGTCGCGGGCGTTGTTGCTGCGGAAATACTCGGTGTAGTCGGCGGCGAAGGCGGCGACGTGCTGATCGATGACAGCGCGGTAGCCGGCGAGATCATCGCTGGGGGGTGCCAGCAGCACCATTGGTCCGGTCTTGATGCGGATGGAGAGGTCGGGCGTCGAGACGCCGCGCGCCGCCATGTCCTGGACTTCCGCTGCGTTGACAAAATCGAGGATGGCCGGCGACGCGCGAAAGACGCTGACCATACGGTCGTAGCGGCCCTCGCCCTTGTCGACGGCGACGGCGCCGCGCAACATCGGGGCGATGTCGGCGGGGCTTGCGAGCTTTGCGGGCAGGGTGGCCGGCTTGAAGGGGTTGCGGCCGTTTTTCCTGACGTGATCCTCCGCGACTGTGACGTAATGGATCATCCGATCATAGGCTTCTTTGGCGGTGTCGCCGAAGGTGAAGATACCGTGTTTGTCGAGGATCAGGCCCTCGACCGTCGGGTCTTGCTCGAACACCTCGGCAGCGGCTTTGGCGAGCGCGAAACCGGGCATGATATAGGGCACGAAACCCATCTTCTTGCCGAAGAGTTCGAAGCTCATCTCGCGGCTCTTCGCCTGGTCGGCGATGGCGAGGATGGCGGTCGAGTGGGTGTGATCGACGAATTTGTGCGGCAGGAATGCATGCAGCAGCGCTTCAACGGAAGGATTTGGCGCACCGGGATCGATGAGATTGGCACGCAGCAACGTCACCATGTCCTCATCCGACAACCTGTCGAGCTTGCGGCTTTTGAGAAGCGGGGCGATCTTCACGGCGGGCAGGCCGGGCGGCTCGATTACGCCCATGTCCCAGCCGCTGCCCTTCACACAGAGCACCGCATGGGTGTCGCCGACGAGATCGGTCACTTCGGTCTTCACGGATGTATTGCCGCCGCCGTGCAGCACCAGCCGCGGCTCACCGCCCAGCAGCCGGGTCGTGTAGGTGCGCAGTGCCAGGTCGCGGTTCACGCCCTTGGATGCGTAGCCGGCGACGACTTTTTCCGCTTCGTCGTCGCGCCATAGATTTTCCATGTTCATCCTCCCGATAACCGGTCCAGCCGGCACCGGCGGACCTCCAAACCTTCTTCAGACCTCGCTCGACCCGCTGTCGGCCAAGCCCCTCCGGCCACGTCCTTCCTTGGACCAGCGCTCCAGAATGCGACGCGCCATCGAGGTGGTCACGACCAGATGCGAGGCAAACCCTCCCTTCAGCGCTGCCATCAACGGCTCGAACTTGTTGTCTTCCTGCACAACAAGCATGCGCTTTTCGATCGAGCGGATGGAATCGAGGTCGGCGGAAATGCAGCGGCGGTTATGGTTGCAGTCCAGCCACTGGCCGTCATGATCGATGAGTTGGCCAGCGATGACGCCGGCTGCTCCGTTCTCTCCCAAGGCATGCATGTCGGCGGCAGACAACGCACCGCATTTGACGAGGTGGCTGTCATCCTCGATGCCGCCGACGGAATAGAGCGCAAGATTGCAGTCCGAGATCGTCGCAAGCTGATCCTCGATGACGGGCTCCCTTCGCAGCTCCTCGGCGAGACGTTCGGAAGACAGGACGAGCGGTGCGTAAAAATTGATGCCTTCGGCATTCAGGCGCCGGGCGATTTCCGTCGTGCACTGGTCCGGGCGATAGGAATAGGGTGCGCCGAGATTGCCGCAGAGCTGCACGACGGTGACGCCGCGTAGGTCCGCAAACGGCATGACATCGGCGATATGATAGACCGTGCGGCCCCAGGCAACACCCACCCTGTCGCCCTTGCTGAGCAATTCCAGAAAGACGGATGCCGCAACGACCGGCATCTCCGATGCGGGGTCCATTGCCTGACGGTCCTCAGGCACAAGCCAGGCCGTGCTCAGGCCCGTGGCATCCTCCAGCTCCCGCGCGAGGACATCATCGGAGAACAGCTCCGAAGATGTCGAGATGGTGACGATGCCCATCTCGCGTGCCTTGCGGAGATACATGGCTATGGATGCGCGGGAAATCCCGAGCCGCTGCGCCACCTCATCCTGCCGCAGGCCGTGCGTGTAGTATAGCCAGGCGGCCTTATGGATGATCTGGTCGTTGACTCGGATTGGCATCGGGGCTCCATCAGTGGAGCCCTGACATTAGTCAACATGGCTGACAAAAGTCAACACATGGCTTCATTTTCATGGTGTCAGCTGAGCGCGCATCGCAATGTCTTGTGCTAAACTGCCTTTCGTTTCAGCCTGATCGCAACAAGCAATCCGATGATCATGGCAAACACGATGATGTTGATGAGGCTTGAGAGGGCATAGAGTTCCGGTTTGACGCCATATCGGAGCGCACCCCATGCGACGGACGGCATGGTCGGCGTCGCCCCCAAAAGATAGAACGACACATCGAGACCGTTCAGGGAAAGCACGAATGCGGTGATCAGGCTTCCCATGATGCCCGGCCACGTGATCGGCAGCATGACCTCGAAGAAGGAACGCAAGGGCGAAGCACCGCAGACGATCGCCGCCTCATTCATGCGCCAGTCGTACTTGTAGAGCATCGCCGCCATGATCAGGAAGCAGAAGCTGAAACAATGCACGGCGTTCGCGATGATCGCAGTCAGCATGTTCCCCTGAAGTTCGAACAGCATGTAGTAGAGCGCCATACTCGATATCCCCAGGAGGATTTCGGAGACGAACAGCGGCGCGGCGAAGAATATGGCGTAAATCAACGCCCGCTTTCCAGCGAACCGCAGGACGCCGACTGTGGCGAGAAAGCCGAGCACGGTGGACAGTACAGCCGTGCAGGAGGCGAGAAGAAGACTGTTGAGGAAGGCGCTTTGGTAGACGGTGTTGGTCGAGAGGCGGACATAGCTCGCGACGTTGAATTCCGGCGGATAGGGAAAATTCGGCCGTGTCGAAAGCGATGCGAACAAGATGTGCACGATCGGCATATAGAGGAAGGCGAAGACCAGGACGAGGAAGGCTGCCAGCGTCCATTTGATGAGCGAATCTGTAAAGCTCGGGCTCATGCTACTGCCTCCCCAATCCCGTAAAGCCAGTGCGGCGAAGATCCACGCCATAACTCAGGATCGCGAGCGCGATCGCCGAGAACAAGAACAGGACGACGCCCATGGCGGCTCCAAGAGCCCATGTGCCCGACTCGCCGAATTGCTGCGCCATGGACATGCCATAAAGCGTGCCGTTCGGTCCGCCGAGGAAGCGCGGTACCAATGACGCCGAGAGCGTCGGAATGAAGGCGAGCATGAAGCCGACGATCGTGCCCGAAAGATTGAGCGGCCAGACCACCTCGGTGAAGATTCGGAACCGGTTGGCGCCACAGGCGCTGGCGGCATGCGCCAGCCTGAAGTCGAAGTTGATCAGCGACAGGTACACCGTCGTCACAACGAGTGGCAGATACAGATAAATAAAGGCGATGAAGGACGCGGCATTGGAATACATGATCATCCTGAGCGGCGCGGCCCCCATGCGGATCAGCGCGCCGTTGACCAGGCCGGCCGGTCCAAGCATGCCCTGCAGCGCGATGAGGCGGAGAACCTCGCCCGACAGAAAGGGAATGACGAGAAGAAGCGAGAAGATGATGCGGTAGCGCCCACCGTAACGAACGATGAAATAGGCGATCGGCCACGACAGGGCCACCAGCGTGACGGACACGCCGACCGCCATGACAAGCGAGCGGACAAAGAAGGTGATGTAAGCCCCCTCCGTCGCGAGCGTGGTGTAGTTCATCAATGTCCAATCATGGACGATCTTGTAGTTCTCGGTTTTCCAGAAGCTCAGGACCACCAGT
Source organism: Shinella oryzae (assembly GCF_023038235.1). Lineage (NCBI taxonomy): Bacteria > Pseudomonadati > Pseudomonadota > Alphaproteobacteria > Hyphomicrobiales > Rhizobiaceae > Shinella > Shinella oryzae. The sequence goes on from NZ_CP081988.1 coordinate 699,847, forward strand.
GCGGTCAGCGGCATGACGAAGAAGAGCAGCAGGAAGGCCGTCGGGATATTGAGGATGAGGCGGCGCTGGAGATTAGCGTCTTGCATCGTCAGCTCCGTCTTTGAAGATGTGACAATCGGCCGGGTTCCATGACAGCAGCACCCGCTCCTGAAGCGGGATCGGATCGTTCCGCTTCGGTTTGACGGCGATCACCGTATCGCCGCGATCGGTCTCGAGCACATATTCGAGGAAGGGTCCACGCAGCACGACGTCCACCACCTTGGATGGAATGCCCGCTCCGCCATCCTGTGTAAGCGTAATGTCAAACCGCTCGTTCTTGACGAAAATTTCAACCGCGTCACCCGGCTTGAATGTCTTGTCGGACGGCAACGCGAATTCGTAATCGTGTCGGGTCAGGCGCACTGTCGCACCGTCCGGTTCGACGACACCCTGGAATTTGCTCGATTTTCCGACGAAACGAGCGACGAACGGTGTCTGCGGGTGATCGTAGATCGCCTGCCGCTCACCCAGGGCTTCGAGGCGCCCATTGTTGATGACGGCGATCCGATCGCTCATCGAGAGCGCTTCTTCCTGGTTATGCGTCACATAGATGAAGGGAATGCCGAGCTGTTTCTGGTACCGCCGGATTTCGATTTCCATTTCCTGCCGGAGCTCGCGATCGAGATTGGCAAGCGGTTCATCGAGAAGCAGGAGCGTTGGACGTGCCACAAGGCCGCGGCCAAGGGCGACACGCTGTTGCTGGCCGCCCGAAAGCTGGCTGGGATAGCGGTCCAGCATCGTGCTCAGTGACAGGATGCCGGCCACCCATTCGACCCGTTCCTCGATCTCGGCCTTGGCCTCGTTGCGCATTCTCAAGGGAAAGGCGAGATTTTCGCGCACCGTTCTGTGCGGAAAGAGCAGGAACTCTTGGAACACCATGCCGATCCCGCGTTTGTGTGGTGCGAGCTCGGTGACGTCCTTTCCCTCGAAATGGATGCGGCCTTCCGTCGGGCGATCGAGGCCGGCGATGAGGCGCAGCAACGTGCTCTTCCCCGACCCGCTTGGCCCCAGGATGGCGATGAATTCTTCCTTGGAGATGTCCAGACTAACATCGTCCAGTGCTTTGAAGGCGCCATAACGCCGCGACACGTTGTCGATCCGGATGTAGGAACTTGCGTTGCTCATGAGATTTCCTGCGTTGCAGGCGGCCAGGGCAACAGAGTGCCCCGAAGCCGCCCTACCCCCGTGAGGACGAACCGATCGCTCAGGCGGCCTGAACGTTCGACCAGACGCGTTCCCACTTCTCGGGCGAGGAAGGCTGATCAAACATGAAGAGGTCGGCGATCTCGTTCGAGCGATCCATCAGGAACAGTTTTCGCTCGGTTTCATTCGAGATCGCACGCAGATCGACTGTCGTCGAGCATCCCGCCACCTCGCCGATCTTCTTCATGACCGCAGGCGAGATCATGAGATCGATGAAGCTGTTGCAGAGATCGAACTTCGCACCGTCCTGCACGCCCGAGGTCACCAGCCAGGTATCAACCCAGCCGAGACCGCCTTCCTTCATCTTCAGCGCATGCCGGAAATCGACTGGCGCGGCGCCTTGCGCTTCGGCCGTCAGCAACTGCCGGAAGACCTGTGCGAACTCGGTCGCGGCGACGACTGCGCCGCTTTGCAGAAGCTGGAACAGCGTCGGATTGTCCTGGTAGCGGGTGAGAAGCAGGCTCTTCTGCTGGATCAGAAGCTTCTCGACCTCCGCAAGCTCTTCATCGGACAGGACATACGGATTGAACGGCTTTCCGTCCGGACGCGGCTTGTCCCGGCTGCCGAGGCGATCCGTAACCAGGAGTGCCGCAAGCGCGATGTTCTCCTCGAAGCGCGCGCTGGTCGACAGCATGCCCGAGTAGTCGGAACTGAACATGCATTCGAGCGTCTCGGTTCGTTCCGGCGGGACCTTGCCGGCATCATAGGTAATACCGTACGCGCCCCAGCAGAACGGGAAGCCGATCTTCTTGCCGGATTGGGGATCGGAAAGGACCTTGAACGCTTCGGCTTCAAATTCCGGCAGATAACCGGAGGCGTTCGGGACCTTGGAATAATCCACCGCCCGCAACAGCCCCTCACGGAAATACAGTTGCGGCCAAAATCCGTCGGCCTGCACGAGATCGAATTCCTTCGAACCGCCGACGCGAAGCTTGTTGTAGGCTTCCGAATTGCCGTCGAAGAAGGAAGGGACGAACTTGACCTTGTTTGCCTCCTCGAAGGCCGTGATCTGGTCGGGAAGCAGATAGGCTTCCCACATCAACGCACGAACCGTATCCGGGGCTGCCCAGGACGGGCGCACAAAAGGCATAGCGAGCGCTGTAGTGGCGCCGGCGACAAGAACGCTTCTGCGCGTAAGCTTGGTGTCAAACATGTAGGAATTCCCCTTCGTTGTTCTGGTTCGACATGTTGCTTGCATTTAAAGAATGATGTGCCGTTGCCACTTGGATGGCGGCGCCGCAACGTTGACCTGCGCCGATGGCTCCGATGACGTCATAGGCACGGAAATCCGTTGCACCGGCGACATATGGCGGGCGCCAAGACAAAGCCTCCAATATCCTGACAGACCGTCATTTTTCCAGCACGCCCCAGGCCAATCCTCGACGCAATTAAGAACCAGAAAGCCGCTGGCAACAAGGACGATTGACGAATTGATTAATTCACCGAAATTATTAATTCGTCGACTCTTGTCGCCAACGTCACGATGCCACCTCGACCTGCTTTTATGGCCGGTTCGGCATGACGACAATTGACAAGGAAGGGTTCGCAAATTTATCGTCCCTGCTTATGAATATTCAATTGCGGCATATAAAGTCGTTCATCGTCGTTGCGCAGGAGAAGAGCTTCTGTCGGGCGGCGGAGCTTCTCAACGTGTCGCAGCCGGCCCTTTCCCAGACCATCATTCAACTCGAGACGAACGCCGGTTTCCCATTGTTCACGCGCACGACGCGCGCGGTCAGCCTCACCCCTTTTGGCGAACAGATGCTGACAAAAGCGCTGGCCGTCAGCCGGTCCATGGACCTGTTCCAGGAGGAGGCGCGGCGGGTCCAGCTGGCCCTCAAGAGCGAGCTGCGCGTCGGCTTCATGATCGGGACGGCGGTGGAGTTCATACCGGCGATCGTCAAGGAATTCGAGCGGGTTCGGCCCGATGCAATCCTCAAGCTGAAGGAATACGACTTTTCGGATCCGACCGCCGGCCTGATTTCAGGCGAGGTCGACTGCGGCATCATCCGCCCTCCGATTGGAGACGAAGACATCAACATCGTCGAAATAACGCGCGAGAAGTGTGTCGTGTGCCTGCCGACAGGACATCCGCTGGCGGCAAAGGAAACCGTTGTTCTCGCGGACATTCTGGACGAGCCGTTGATCGGCGCGCCGACGCCCGGACAATGGCGCGACTATTGGCTGGCCGGAGAATACCGGGATGCACAACATCCCGCGCAAGTCGTGCTCGAGGTCGCAACCGTGGAGTCGGAACTGCAGGCCGTCGCAATGGGCCGCGCCATCAGCATCACGGCAGACAGCACGGCGCGTTACTACGCCCGGCCGGGTGTCGTCTTCCGCGACATCACCGACATGCGCGAATGCATCATCGGAATTGGCCACCGCGGTTCTCCCACGGCACTCATGGCTGACTTCATCGACGTCGTCAGGCGGATTTCGTCATCCATTTGACGGAAATTCAGAGAAGAACGGCCCGAGTGAATCGTACAATCGGCAGAACAGGCGATATTGCCGCTCGGCTTGGGAATTTGCCGGATCCGGATAGTGAATCGTCTTCATCCGGACACAGTCCTCGGCCGCCGCCTCATAGGTCGCATAGTACCCGCACGACACCGCGCCGATGATGGCCGCACCGAGACTGGGAGCCTCTTCCTCGGCCGGGACTGCGACCGGCAGACCGCAGATGTCGGCCTTGATCTGTGACCACAGGGCCGATTTGGCGCCGCCGCCTGTCGAGATGATTTTCTCGAAGGCGATGCCCGACGACTGAAGGTTCTCGATGTTCTTCCGCAGAAGACAGGCGACGCCGCACATGATGGCCAAGGCGAAATCATAGGCGTCGTGGGCAATGGTCGCGCCGAAGAATACGCCCGTCGCATTGGGGTCGAACTCGGGTGGGTTCACGCCTGTCAGATAGGGCAGGAACGTCAGGCGGGGATCGATCGCCTTTTGGCTGCATCGCGCATCCAGGTCCGCGAAGGAGGTCTCCGGCAGAAATGCGTTCTTGAACCATTCAAGGCTGATGCCGCCGGATTCACATACCGGCAGATAGATGTAGCTGCCTTTGAAAGGCCCGCAGTAGACCGGCACATGCGTGGCTGCCGAAAACGGGTTTTCGACGAGGGTCGCGATCGAGGACACTGTTCCCGCCGACTCGCTTACGATACCTTGCACAGTATTGCCGGTACCGATCATGGCAGCGAAGTGATCCAGCGTGCCGGCGTTGACGAGACAGGCCGGTGGCAGGCCCGTCATTGCGCGGATATCGGGCAGGATTTCTCCGATCACGGAACAAGGCTCCACGAGCTTGGGTAAGCGGGAGACATCGACCCCGCAATGTTCCAGCGGCGCTTCCCAATAGGTTTTGTAGACGATGTCAAAATAATGGGAGAACGGATAGATCGAATGCTCGCCGACGAAACTACCGGTCAGGAGGAAGATGATATAGTCTTTCAGCAGAAGAAATTTTGCAGCGTTCTGGAAGCATCCCGGCTCATGGTGCTTGAGCCACAGGATCTTGGTCAGAGGCCAGGTGGGGATGATCTCCGGCTGACCTGTGATCCGATAGCAGGTGTCCTTGTCGAATATTGCCGACAGCTCGTCGCATTCGCTTCGGGAGCGCATGTCCAGCCACGAAATACCGTTGCGCAGCGGCTCCCCATGCGCGTCGGTAACAACCAGCGATTCCGCCTGCCCGGTAATGACCAGTTGATCCGGATGCCAGTTTGGAAAAGCAGCTGATTTTTGGACGCAGGATCGGATGAGGCCAATGATTTCGTTGAAATACTTCTTTGCATCGAATTCGACAAAGCCGTTCGCATGGATATAGGCCACCGCCTTGCTTTCCATGGCAATCGGCCTCAGGTCGCGCGTGTAACAGGCGACCTTTGTGTTTGTTGTTCCCAGATCGAGGGTGATGATCCCCATCGGCGGTACAACTCCTTCTTCCACCGTATCGTCGTTGTCAGCCGGCGGCGCATTGCCGACGTCATCGCGAGAGCAGGCTGTGGCTCGGCTATTCGCCGACGATCTGCACCCGGACGGTGCGCTCCCTCGGTCGGGTCTGATCCAGATCGGCGAAGTAGATCCGGCCGAACTCACCCAGGGTCATTTTCCCGTCCAGCAAGGGGATACTTTCCGAGCGGCCAAGCAGGGAAGATCGAATATGACCATCGGTGTTCAGGCACCAGGCATTGAGCTCGCCGCGAAGTTCGAGGGCCTGTTTGGTGTGGAAGGCGCCAGGGTGAAGATACTGCCCTTCATATTTGCAATCAGGGATGATCTTCTCCAGGCAATTGATCGTGTCCTGCAGGATGAGCGGGATCTTTGCATATGTCTCCGCCTCCGAATCTTCTTGGATCAGCACGCTGCAGCTGGTGTGCTGGCTGAACACGACGACGATGCCATCCTTCATGCCGGCCTCTGCGACGATCGAAGCGACCTTGTCGGTGACGTCCTCAAAATAGATGCCATGGGGCGAATTGACCGGGATCGTTTTATGAAACACGGGCATCCATCCAACTCCTTTAATCTGTGGTTCTTTCGCGATACGCTCGGCTCATGGCTTCGATCATGCGCGAAAGCATATCCTTCGGGTCCGCGGCACGCATGATGGCGCTCGTCGAGCCCGTGCCGTCGGCACCGGAACGAATGATCTGGTAGACGTCATGCTCGTCGCTGATGCCGGCCCCGTGCAGAACGAGAATGTCGTTCCCGACAGCCTGCACGGCGGCATTTATCCTTGCGACTTCCAGTGCATCGTCCTCGCCGCGCTTGCCGCCGCCGATAAGGGCCGGAGATTCCGCCAGCACCATGTTGGGCCGCAGCATCGCCACCGCCGCGCTCTCCTCGACCGTGGCGGCGCAAACGAGGGTGGCAAGGCCGACATCGTCCGCGCGACGGATTGTCTCGTTGAGAACCGAAAGGCTCAGCGGTTTTTCCGCGTGGTTTAAGAGAACGCCGACAGCACCCGCCTGCTTGAGGGCTTCCGGCAACACCGCGCCAACGCCCCGGCCAACCGGATTGGCATCCATGTGCTGGGCAAAGACCTTCAAATGCGTGGTGGCGTGCGCGATCCTCGAAATGTCGGTGTACTGCGCCGTAAAAATAATATCGACGTCGAACTTTCGGCACAGCGCATCCGCCTTGATCGCCAGATCAAGCGCCTCATCGCCATACATGTAGACCTTGGGGCCGATCTCGAAATACGGCGCTTTCAGCTTGAACGGCCTGAACATGACCGTCAGATCCTGGCGAGAATTCTGTTCAGGTAGTCGGCAGCTTCCGGCAAGGTCACATCAGGCTGCCCCATCGTACTGCATTCGAGGCTGATGAACTTGTCGTAACCCGTCGCCTTGAGGGCCTTCAGGCCACGCTCCCAATCAATACTGCCCCTGCCCGGCGTGCACCGGTTGTTGTCGCCCAGATGGACATGCCGGATCGAGCCGGCAACCGCATCGATGGCGTCCGCGATATCGACCTCCTCGATCGACATGTGGAAGAAGTCAGGCAGGACGCCGACCTCTTTCATGTCGAGCTTCGCGGCAACGCGGGCGCAATCGACGATACTGTTCATATAAGGGCTTTCGTAGCGGTTGATGCCTTCCAGCAGAACGGCCGCTTCGGTACCGGCAACGGTTTGCGCAATCTCCCTGTATGCGGCAAGGAAGCCCTCTTCCTGCTCCGGCGTCATCTGCTTGTAGACGTCAAACAGGGGCAAAGGGTCCTGGGGGCCCAGGAGATATTCGATTTCGGTAATCGCACCGATCCTGGCGCAGACTTCCGCCGCTTCGATGTAGAGCGCTTTCGTCGCGGCCCGCTCATCGGCATTCTCGCTCATCAGCTTGCCGGCTGCGGGCGACATGAAGAGGAACTCGCAGGGAACGACACCCGTGTTGTTTTCGAGCGTCAGCAGCTCCTCAAGTTTCTCGTCATTCCAGCCTGCGCGGTCCGCGAAGACGGTCACGCCGCTATAGCCCCAACGCCGCAGAAGATGCGCCTTCTCGGTCAGCGTCTTTCCCGGAACCATGATATTGGTGCACGATAAAATCATTTCATTTCCTTCGGGATATCGCTTCCCATGCAGCGCGCTCAAAAACAGGTGTAGGCGCCATCCACGATGAAGTCGGAACCTGTCGTGAAGGAGCTGGTGTCTCCCGCCAGATAAACCGCGATCGATTGCAGTTCCTCCGGATTGCCCATGCGCTTGATGGGCGAAAGTTCGTTCCATTGATCGATGAGCGGAACGAGCGCCGGCGAGTTGAGGGTCATTTCCGTCGCCATATAGCCGGGGCTGATCGTGTTGACGCGGACATTTCGCGTTGCCCATTCCACAGCCATTGCCTTGCACATCTGAATGACCCCGGCCTTGGACGCCGCATAGGACGCCTCCCGCTGCGGAACATTGACGATGTGCGCGGACATCGACGCCGTGCAGATGATCGACCCCTTGCCCTGCTTCAGCATGACACGACCGGCGGCTTGCGCGGTCAGGAACGTGCCGTTGAGATTGACCTCGATGATCTTCTTCCAGTCATCGTATGTGTCGTCCTCGACGGCGACTTCGTTAGAGATGCCGGCATTGCAGAATGCGATATCGAGCCTGCCGAGTTCCGACAGGATGCGATCGATCATTTCGTTCACCTGCTGCGGGCTGGTAATATCCGTCCTGATCGCGATCAGCCTGTTCGAGGTCGCCGACGATATCTCGGCGCATGTTCTTTGCGCCTCGTCCAGATCGAGGTCGACAATGGCGACCTGCGCGCCCGCTTCCGACAAGGCCGTCGCAATGGATTTTCCGATGCCCCTGGCCCCACCGGTGACGAACGCGACCTTTCCGTCCAGCCGCATTTTTTCGAGAATACCCACAGTGAACCTTTCCCGCAGTGATTTTGCCGTCTGCCCATCAGCAGAAGGCTTGAGAATGATGCCGCGCGATAGTCCGGACTCGGAAATCGGCGGGTCTGATGGTGGACGACAGCCGCACTGCGCCTTCGGTCAGCGCGCCATCAATGAACGCGCATGCCGCTCAGACGCTATCGCCGGGCACAGAGACCAACTGCCCTTTGACCTGGTCAAATTATGCATGCGGCCAGAATGGCAACAATGACGAAGAGTGGAATGATTGATTGGCCTGGATTATTAATCGGGCGCCGCGCTGGCGGGACTGCCAGCCTGCCGTCCTCGCAGGCAGATGCCCAGAATTTACTCTTGTATTTTTAAACTTACATGTGTATCTGATAATGCGGAGGCTGAGGGTTACGGATTCGAGGCCGCCATGCACCATTCAGGCGGGAGGAGATTTCGCCTGATCCAAGGGAGATCATCATGAAGAGAATCGCCATACTGTTGGCTTGCGCGACCGCGCTTGCCCTGCCCTTCACCGCGACCGCACAGGACGCGGAAGGCACCACCAAGAAGGATGCCTACCGCTTCGTCGTCGTGCCGAAGGTTGTGCATCCCTGGTTCGACAAGGTAAACGAAGGCGCCCAAGCTGCCGCTGCGGCCATCAAGGCCCAGACCGGCTCCAACGTCGAAGTCATCTATTCCGCACCGCAGGCCGCCGACGTGGTTCAGCAGAACCAGATCATCGACAGCGCGCTTGCGACCCAGCCTGATGGCCTGGCGCTCGACCTGCTCGATCCCTCGGGCAACCGCGCCTCGCTCGAAGAAGCGCAGAACCAGAAGATTCCGCTGGTCATCTTCGATTCCGTTCCGCCGGAAGGCATGGCCATCCCTTACATCGGTTCGGATTTCTGCGAGCAGGCGAAGATCGCGGCCCGCCGCCTCGTCGAGGTTCTCGGCGGCGAAGGCGAAGTCGCCATCATGCAGGGTGTTCCCACGGCGCCGAACCACTCGATCCGTGCCGAATGCCACCGCCAAGTCTTTGCCGAACATCCGGGCATCAAGGTCGTCGCCGAAGGCATCGACAATGACAGCATCGAGACGGCCCAGCAGCAGGCTGCAGCCATCATGCAGGCAAATCCGAACCTCAAGGGCTGGGTTGCTTCGGACGCCGCCGGCCCGATCGGCATCGGCCAGGCTATCGTCGAAGCCGGCAAGCAGGGCAAGGTCACGCTCGTCGGTCTCGACAATCTGCCGGAAATGCTCGACATGATCCGTGACGGCGTCGCCGACAGCTCGTCTGCGTCGCAGCCGGAGCTGCAGGGCTATTGGTCCGTCATGCTGCTTTGGGCGCAGGCGACCGGCGCCAAGGTGCCCGGCTATCTCGACACCGGCAACGCCTTCCTGACCAAAGAAAATGTGGGCGGCTGATCCGGGAGGATCGGATGCCTGAGGCGCGGGATTCCCGCGCCTCCTCCATTTCTTACAGGCGCTGAGGTGCCCCATGGCTTATCTTGAAACCCGCGGCCTCGGCCGGGATTTTCCCGGTGTGACCGCGTTGAACGGGGTCGATCTTTCGATCGAACTCGGCCGTACGCATATTCTCGCGGGCGAGAACGGTGCGGGCAAATCCACCCTCGTGAAGATCCTGACCGGTACCGACCGGGCCTCCCGCGGCGATATCCTCATCGACGGCCGCAACCCCGTCGAGGATCCCTCGCTTTACAAGAATGTCGCCTACGTTCCCCAGGAGCTCAATCTGTTTGCGCAGATGAGCGTTGCCGAGAACCTGTTCATGCCGTTCAGCCGGACAGGACATGGCGGCCTCCTGGTCAACCGCGGCGCCCTGGTCGAGGAAGCGCGCGGCTATCTCGAACGCTTCGGCATCGAGGCCGATCCGCGCGAGCTCGTGGCCAACATCTCCGTTTCGGACCAGCAGCTTCTCCAGATTGCCCGCGCCTGCACAAACGCAGACATGAAAGTGCTGATCCTCGACGAACCCACGTCATCCCTGACGCGCGTCGAGGTCGACAGGGTCTTCCGGGTGATCCGTGGCCTGCTCGACCGCGATCACGCCATCGTCTTCATCAGCCACAAGATGGACGAGGTCTTCTCGATCGGTGACGACTACACGGTCCTGCGCAACGGCGAAAAAATCGAAAGCGGAAAGATTGCCGACATTTCCGAAGCCGACCTGATCCGCGCCATGTCCGGCCGCGACATCGCGTTCGAGGAGCACTTCCGTCCGCAGGTGCCGGTCAGCGATACGATCATGACCGTGCGCGGACTTGCCGGGCCGCGCTTCCAGGACATCGACTTCGAACTGCGCCGTGGCGAAATCCTGGGGTTTGCCGGGCTCGTGGGCGCCGGCCGGTCGGAGGTCATGCAGACGATCTTCGGCTTCCTCAAGGCCAAGGCGGGCACGGTCACCGTCGAAGGCAAGCCGTGGGCACTGAACGACACGGCCGCCTCGGTTGATGGCGGCATGCTCTATCTCTCGGAAGAGCGCAAGCATCACGGCATCTTCCCGCTGCTGTCGCTGCGCGAGAACATCGGCATCTCCATCCTGTCGCTGACGAAAGGTACGCTCGGCATCAGCAGCGGACGCGAGCGTGAGGCCGTGCAGAAGATCATCGACGAATACGGTATCCGCACTTCGGGCATGGGCAAGCGCATATCGCAGCTTTCCGGCGGAAACCAGCAGAAGGCCATCATCGGCCGGGCGATGGCGACGCGGCCCCGCGTGCTGATCTTCGACGAGCCGACGAAGGGCATCGACATCCGCACGAAGACCGAGATCTATCGGATCATGAAGGGCCTTGCGGAAGAGGGCGTGGGCGTCATCCTCGTCTCGTCGGAACTGGACGAACTCAAGAAGTGCGCAAGCCGCATCATCACGATGCACCATGGCCGCATCACCGGCGCGTTCGACACCGCCGAAACGAACAATGAAACACTCGTAGGCGCCATCTTTGGCACGGAGGCGAAAGCCGATGCAAACTAAACCCCTGGCACTTCTGACGCGCAGCCCGCTTGCCGGCGTTTTCGTCGCGCTGGCCGTCATCTTCACGCTTTCGGCGCTGATCTCCCCCTATTTCCTGACGCCCTATAACCTGTCCGTCATCGCGCGCGGCCTCGCCTTCGTCGGTCTCATCACGATCGCACAGTCGATGCTGATGGTTCTCGGTGAACTCGATCTCTCGCTCGGCGTGATCGGCGGCCTGTGCGGCGTCATCTCCGGCATCCTCATGGTGCGGCTGGGTGTTGAACCCTATTCTGCGATGCTTCTGGCCGTTCTGCTCGGCGCCACGCTCGGTCTCGTGAACGGCCTGCTCGTAACCATGCTCAGGCTGCATTCCCTGGTACTGACCATCGGCACGGCCGGCATCTTCGGGGGCGCGAACCTGGTGCTGACGCGCGGCGTGGCAATCACGGGCATCCCGAAGGACGTCCAGTATCTCGGCCGCGGTGATGTGCTTGGCATGCCCGTCCCCTTCGTCATCATGCTCGCGGCGCTCGCTGTCGCCACCTTCGTGATGCTGAAGACGCCCTTTGGCCGCTACATGTATGCGATCGGCAACAACCAGGCCGGCGCGCGCATGCTCGGCATCAAGGTCGACAAGGTCCGTCTCCTCGTGTTCGTCGTCGCCGGCGCGATCGCCGCCCTGGCCGGCGTGCTCATGGTCGCCCGTCTCGGCACGGCGCAGCCATCGATCGGCGAGACATGGGTGCTCGCGCCCATCGCGGCCTCCGTCATTGGCGGCGTTGCCACGACCGGCGGCGTCGGCAGCCCGATCGGCGCCATCTTCGGTGCAGGTATTATCGCCATCATCGAGAACATCATCGTATTGTTCGGCGTCTCGCCCTACTGGCAGGGTATCGTCTCTGGCGCGATCGTCGTACTCGCCATTTCCTTCGACGCCATTTCCCGCCGCTATCTGCGTCGCGACGCCTGACGCATCGGCTGCATCGATCTGACGAAAGACAAGAGAATGATTCAGGAAGTCAAAACCAAGAAACTGATCAACGCACCGGAAAACATCATCGCCGAGATGATCGAGGGCATGGTCGGCGCGCATCCCGACATGCTGCGGGTGGAGGGTGAAACCGGACGCGCCGTTGTTGCGGTCGATGGTCCGCGCGACGGCAAGGTCGGCATCGTCGTGGGGGGAGGTTCGGGCCACGAACCGGCTTTCGCGGGCTATGTCGGACGCGGCCTCGCCGATGCCGCCGCCGTCGGCAACGTCTTCGCATCCCCCTCACCGTCGCACATCGTCGAAGCGGCCCGCGCGGTGGATGGCGGTGTGGGCGTGGTGATGCTCTACGGCAATTATACCGGAGACGTCCTCAACTTCACCATGGCCGCGGAAGAGCTGGAGCAGGCCGGCATCGCGGTGCGTCATGTGGCAGTCGCCGATGACGTCGCCTCCGCGCCGATCGAACGCAAATCCGAACGGCGCGGCATCGCCGGCGACTTCTTCGTGTTCAAGATCGCAGGCGCCGCCGCCGATCTGGGCGAGCCGCTGGCCCGCGTCGAGGCGCTCGCGCAGGCAGCAAACGACGCAACCCGTTCGATGGGTGTGGCGCTCAGCCCGTGCTCGCTGCCACAGACGGGCAAACCGAACTTCACGATCGGCGACGATGAGATGGAAATCGGCATGGGGCTTCACGGCGAGCCCGGCATTCGCCGCCAGAAGCTCGCGACGGCGGACGAGGTGACGGACGAACTTGTCGACGCCATCCTCGGGGAACTCCAGGTCGAGGCCGGTCAGCGCGTCGCTGTTCTGGTCAACGGGCTGGGCGCCACCTCACAGATCGAACTCTACGTGATCTTCCGCCGCGTCAAGCAGCGCCTGGACGCGCTTGGCGTCGAAATTCACGCCTCCTGGGTCGGTGAGTACGCCACATCGCTGGAGATGGCCGGCGCATCGGTCACGATGATAAAGCTCGACGATACGCTCCAGGCCCTGCTGGATCATCCGTGCCGCACCCCCGCCCTTGTCGTCGGTACCTTCGAAAAGACGAGCGGTGTCGCATTGCGCACCCGCCAGAGCGCCAAACTGGTCGAAAGCGCGGCCCCTTCTGAAGGAAAACCCGGCGTTCTCGTGACAGAAGGCGACGTGACGCCCGCCATCTTCAAGGCGATGATGGATGCGGTAGGCGAGCAGATCATCGCGGAGAAAAACTGGCTCTCCGAACTCGACGGCGTGATTGGCGACGGTGACCACGGCGTGACGATGGAAATCGGCTGGAGAGCGGTCCAACTGGCGCTCAAGGATGCCCAGGACGACGAAACGATCGAATCCATCTGCAAGCGAATGGCCAAGGCATTTCTCGACGCAGTCGGCGCATCCTCCGGCCCGCTCTATGCCACCGCGTTTCTGCGCGCCGGCACAGCCGTCAGCAACCGTCTCAATCTCGACGGCGCCGGCATGGCCGAATGGCTGATTGCCGCCTGCCAGGGCATTCGCGACCGAGGAAGGGCCGAACCCGGCGACAAGACCATGGTCGATGCATGGGTGCCGGCCGTGGAGGCGGCCGCAAAGGCGGCGGCCAATGGCGGCTCGTCGCTTGACGTGCTGGTCGCGGCAAGAGATGGCAGCGAGGCCGGAATGAAGGCGACCGCCGCGCTGGAATCGCGCCGGGGCCGCTCCGCCAAGCTCGGCGAACGCTCCGTCGGCCATATCGACCCAGGCGCGGCATCGACCTACGTCACCCTGCGCGCCATGACCGCCGCCCTCGAAAAGGCGCGCGGCTGATCGATATCAGCGCGGGCCTTGGAGAAGGGCCCGCGCGACCCCCTCATTCGTGACGAGCCGATTGACATAGCCGGCGCGCAGAATGGCGCGGATGATCGGGATCTTGCGGATACCACCCGACACCAGCACGGAAATCGGCTTGAGCTTGAGCTTCTCCGGCGGGAGCGCAATGATCGACTCGTTCAGGAAGTGATCGATGGGCCGACCTTGAGCATCCAGAAACCAGCCCATGAACTCCCCCACCGCGCCACGTTTCAGGACGGTATCGAGATTATCCTTCACGACTCGAATCTGGGTGAGCGATGTATCCTGCGTCAAAGCCCCGCACGAAACGATGCCCACATCCGCAATCTCCGTTCGCGCGAGGACGTCGGTGAGTTCATCGTTCAACAGGACGGCATCGCGGCTTTCCGGGTTGGCGCAGTAGATGGGCGCGGTCAGATAATGACATTCGATGCCGAGCGCGCGCGCAAACGCCGTCGCGACCTCGAATGTATTCGTCGACGAGCCACTCGTCACACCGCCGGTCAGCCCCACGACCCAGCTTTCGGATCGCGGACGCGCCCGAAGCGCACGGACAGCAAAACTCAGGGTTCGTCCCGACCCGATGCCGACACCCATGTCGCGATCTTCGATGAGCTCGCTGGCAAGCGTCCCGGCCGCCTCGCCGATGACGCGTTTCTGCTCGATGTAGTCGTCGAGGTCCGGCACCACGACCGCGTCGGCGAGACCATAGCGATGGGACACTTCCTCAGCGAGTTCGATGCAATCCGTCAGGGGCAGCGAAACGCTCACCTGAACCGCACCGGAATCACGAACATGGCCGATGATCTTGTTGACCTTCAACCGCGTGATATTCATCCGCTGAGCGATTTCCTGCTGGGTCTGCCCGCCTATGAAGTAGAGCCAGGCGACGCGCGCACGCTCGAGGTCCTCATCCAGAAATCCCGGTTCATTTGGCATTGAGCGGCACACTCCATATCGCGCCTCCTCAAATAACCACTTCACTCTACGCGGGCAACCGTGGTGCGAACAGCAAGCAGGATCAGAAACTTGAAGTGCGCGGGGCAGTCGCAGACGGTTCGCGCAGAATTGCTGGCAAGACGTGTTATGTGACCTTAACGACCGTGCTTGCCCCCAACGAGCCCGTCGTAGGACCAGTGAAACTCAACATCGGGCAATGACGCGGCAAAGTCAGCTTCGACAGCTGGCATTTTTTCGTCGGCAATCCAGTCATCCGACAAGAAGATGCGCCGAATCGATGGTAGCCGTGCGATCCAGTCGAACAGTTCCTCGCGCGTAACCTCCGCATGCAGCCTGGCCCCAAGGTAGACGGTGTGGACGTGCTCCAATTTGGCCGGATCGGGCAACGTGCGAAGCACCTCTTCCGTGTTTACCAGCAGCGTCGAGGCCGCATCATGACGTTCCATTTGTGATGACAAACTCGACCCTCACGAAATTTGGCGTGACCACAGTTTTCGGAACGCCGGCGGACTTGCCGCCGGCATCCTATTCACATTAGAGCACGAGAAAACCCGCGTCGACCGGATCATCGCGGTTTATGGTCCAGGCGGCCGTGCCCAGCATGCCGGCGGTGCCCTTGACGGTGGGGCGCACGGCGCGGACTTCGCCGAGCTTTGTCTCTCCGATCAGGCAGCCTTCGAACACGCCCGATCCCAGCAGGCCTTCAGACGTGATCGTCTGGTTGAGGCTGATCACGCCACGCTTTTCGAAATACGCCATCATTGCCGACGTGCCGGTCCCACCGGGCGAACGGTCGAGCTGGCCTGCCGAGAAAACGTGGACATTCTTGTAGAGGCAGCCCTCGATCGTCGGCTCGTGCCAGAAGGTCACGAAGTTCAGATTGTTGATGTGCGCTTCGGTCGGGTGCTGCACCTTGACCTTCTCGCGGATGGCTTCGCGTGCGATCAGGCCCATGCGCGAGAGCTCGGAACCGTTCTCCGGCGCGATACGCAACGTCGTGTTGCGAAGATCGATGATGCCGAAGTAGTTCCCGCCCCAGACCAGATCGGCCTTGAGGGGGCCGTAGCCCGGCAATTCGAATTCGATGTCCTGCTCGGCAACATAGGCCGGAACGTTCTCGAAACGGGTCCAGAGCACGCGATCACCTTCGTGCGCGACTTCGGCCACGACCAGGCCCGCCGTCGTCTCGAAGCGGATCTTGGTAAGCCCGTCCGGCGAGCGCCGCACCAGGCCGTTTGCGACCATCGCCATTGCGACTGCAATGGTTCCATGCCCGCACATATGCGAATATTCCTTGCCGTCGATATAGATCAGCCCGGCATCGAATTCGGGCGACGACGGCGGTGTAAGAAAGACGCCGAACATATCCGCATGGCCGCGCGGCTCGCGCATCAGCGCCTTGCGCAGCCAGTCGTAGTTCTCTTCAAGAAAAGTACGCTTCTCAAGGATGCTCGAATTGGCCGGATAGGGAATCCCACTGTAGATGATGCACAGCGGCTCGCCTTCCGTGTGGGTATAGATCACGTTATACACGTCCTGAACGCGCATTTTTCTTCTCCTGACGATGTTTGGGTGAATACGTTTAACTTCCGGACAGGAAGTCCAAGCCAATCAGCCAGTCGATCAATATGATCGCTATGGCTGCTGCCAAGATGGTCAGCGACGAGACCGCCGCGATGGAGGGATCGACCGAGTACTGCACGTAGTTGAACAGTTGAACCGGGATCGTGTTCAGGGTCGACGTCGTATTGAAGATCGATAGCTCGACATTGATGAACGACGTGATGAAAGCGAATATTCCACCCGACACCAGTCCCGCCTTGATCTGCGGAAGCGTGACCAGAAAGAAGGTGGACCACGCTGATGCGCCGAGATCACGCGATGCTTCTTCCTGTGACAGCTGGTCGTGGGAAAACAACGGCAGAAGCGTGCGCAACACGAAGGGGGTCACGATGATGACGTGCCCGACCAGCAGTGCCGGAAAGTTCCTTACCAGCCCGATCGACGCACCGAATTGCAGCAAGGCCGCGCCGATCACGATATGCGGCAGGACAAGCGGCGACAGGAGGACGGCGGAAAGCGCTGATTTGCCTGGAAAGGTGTAGCGGGTCATCGCGATTGCGGCCGGTAGAGCCACAAGCATCGCCGCCATCGTCGCCAGGGCGGCAAGACCGGCACTGGTGAGGAAAGAGCGAATGTAGGTCGGGTTCTCCAGGATCACCGCATACCAGGAGAGCGTCAGCCCCTGAGGCGGAAAGGCGAGGAATTTGGTCTCGGTGAGCGACACGCCGATCACCACCACCAACGGCAGCACGAGATAGGCCAGCGTGGTCAGCGCTATGAGACGAATGATCATCTCAGTTTCCCTTCTTTTCGTGCACGCCGATGCGCGTCATCCAGGACGAAATGCCGATAAGGGCCATGGTGAACGTAAGCAGCGTGATGGAAAGCGCGCCGCCATAGTTGAAATCGAAGACAGTCGAGTATTGCTGAAAGGCGAGCATGGCGAGCACGGTGACCTTGCCACCTGAAAGGAGCGCGGGCGTCACATAGGCGCTGATTGCCATCGAAAAGACGATGATGCCCCCGGCCATGACCCCATGCATCGTCAGCGGAAACGTGATGCTGCAGAAGGTGCGGAGGGGTCCGGCCCCCAAATCGCGCGAGGCGTGCTCGAGCGATGGTTCGACGCGGGCGAGCGCGTTGCCGATCGTCAGCACCGTAAACGGCAGAAGG
Source organism: Shinella oryzae (assembly GCF_023038235.1). NCBI lineage: Bacteria > Pseudomonadati > Pseudomonadota > Alphaproteobacteria > Hyphomicrobiales > Rhizobiaceae > Shinella > Shinella oryzae. The sequence goes on from NZ_CP081988.1 coordinate 717,414, forward strand.
ATGTAGACCAGGCCGATGAGGATGCCGGTCTCCGTTCCGAGGAAACGAATGGGACGTTCGATCAGGCCAACTCCCAGCAAGGCGTCGTTGACCAGTCCCGTCCGTCCGAGGAGGACCATCCAGCCGAACGAGCGAACGATGTTGGACGTGAAAAGCGGAAGGATCAGCATGATGACGCATGCCCTGCGCCAGCTGCGCCATTTGACGATGCGCACGAGGTACCATGCCAGCGGATAACCGAGCACGACGCAGATGATCGTGGAGAGAATTGCCAGCCGGAAGGTGACGGCAATGACCTGCCAGTGGTAACCATCCAAGAGCACGCGCCCGTATTGGGAAAGCGTGAACTGCCCGTCCTGCGTCGTCAGCGATGCGACGAAGACGACGCCGAGAGGTATGAGGAAAAAGGCGGTGAAGACGCAGAGCGGAAGCGCCAGCAACCAGAGAAGGGTGAGACGGGAGGTAAACATCTGCCCTACCCTTCCAGGATATGGATGTCGGCCGGATCGAATCCCGCGATGATCTCGACGCCTTCGCGGATGTCGCCGGGCAGGACGCCGTAGCTGCGCGCATGCAACGACCGGTCGCCGGAGACCATATAGATGTTGGACGTGCCGCCAACATATGTGCTCGCCGAAACGGTCGCCGGAAGCGAAAGCCAGCCGTCCGGCAGGCCGTCGGCGCGCGTAAAGACACGAAGGTTCTCCGGACGCAACACGCCATCGAAAGCAGCGTCGCGCGCGAGCGAACGCCCGTCTTTCTGCATTGGCAAGATGTTCGCCTCGCCGATAAAATCGGCGACGAAACGGGTGCGCGGCCGACGGTATATGGTCTCGGGCTCGTCGATCTGTTCGATACGGCCGGCAGACATCACTGCGATCCGGTCGGACATGGCCATCGCCTCATCCTGATCGTGTGTCACGAAGATGAATGTGATGCCGAGCTGGACCTGCAGCTGTTTGAGTTCGATCTGCATCCGTTTGCGCAGCTGCAGGTCCAGTGCAGACAGCGGCTCGTCAAGCAGCAGGAGCTTGGGCTTGTTGACGATGGCGCGGGCGAGCGCAACGCGTTGCTGCTGACCACCCGACATCGCACGCGGGCTGCGCGGTGCCATTGCGGCCAGGCCAACCATTTCCAGCGCCTCTTGCGCCCGCACTTCCGCTTCCTTGCGAGAAGCGCCGGCACGCCGCGGGCCATACGAGACATTCTCCAGAACCGTCATGTGCGGGAACAGCGCATAGTTCTGGAAAACAGTGTTGAGTGGCCGCCGCTCCGGCGGCAACGACGACACATCCTGCCCATCGATGATGATGCGCCCACCGTCGGCCGACATGAAGCCGCCAATAACGCGCAGAAGTGTCGTCTTGCCGCAGCCGGACGGACCGAGCAGAGAAATGAACTCGCCCTGCATGACATCCAGCGACACGCGATCGAGCGCTCGGTGGCTTGAGAAGGACTTCGAGACGTCGTGGATGGCAAGCAGGGTCATTGGCTCAGTTCGCGATTTCGCGGTTCCAACGGTCGGTGACTGCGGGACGCTTGGTGTTGACGTCCGACCAGTCGAAGAGGCGCAGACTTTCGATCGATCCGCCGGCACCCCAAGGCAGCTTTTTCTCCACGTCGGGTGAAAGCGTCACGCCGGTGACAGCCGGACCAAGATAGAGCTTTTCGGCAAGGCAGCTCGCCGCCTCGGCGGTCAATGCGGTGTCGATAAATTGTGCGGCAGCATCGGCATTTTTCGTTCCCTTGACGATATGCATGCGAGCGTCCGTTGCCCACACGCCCTCCTTGGGAACGGTGAAGCCGATCGGAAGGCCGGCGTCGATGAGGTCCCATGCGCCGACGTTGAAATGGGCGCCAATGACGACTTCGTTGCTTTGAAACGCGTTCGATGCCGCGCCCGACGTATCATAGAGCAGACCGGTGTCGAGCGCCTTCAGTTTGGCGAAAGTGGCATCCATGGTTTCGGATTTGTCGCCGAAAGCCCCGGCCAGGAAAATCACGAACGGGACGCCGGCCGAATTGTTGGGCGAAGGGATGGCAACGGCGCCCGCATAGCTCTCGTTCCAAAGCTCTTCCCAGCTCTGGGGCACGTCGCTGACCTCGGACGTGTTGTAGATGAGGCCGAGCGAATAGTAGCCCGCGCTGACAGCGAACGCGTGGTCACCGTTCTTGTAGATCGCCTGCGGCTGAAGGGCGCCGGCATTGGAGAGCTTTTCCAGATCGATCGGCGCCAGAACGCCAGCGGCCTCGGCGATCTCGCTGATCCCGCCATCCATATAGGCGACGTCGATGACCGCTTCGCCAGTCTGCTGCTGCAGCTTGGAAAGCGTCGTCGTGGAATTGCCGATCTCGGCGACGACCTTGATTCCGGTTGCTTTCGTGAAAGGCTGGGCGACACACGCGTCGAATGCTTCACCCCAGTTGCCACCGTAGTAGGCGACCGTAATCGATTGCGGCGTCGTCTGGGCATGGGCTGCATGCGACAGACCGACAAGTGCCGCCGCCGTGCTCATCAATACTTTATTCCACATCTCGTTCTCCGTCTCTGGGGTGGCGCGTTTTGCGCTTGGGATCATTGTCCGGGGAGGACCATAGCAGTAAGAAGACGATCTCTATTGAATAATATGGCCACATGGTTGAACATTATCGACAAAGCTGGACGGACGAGCCTTGACGAAAACACCGGAAAATAGCTTGGAGCTGCGTATCGCCTTCGTCTTGCAGGACAAGTTCACGCTGGCGGCCTTTTCCGGCTTCATAGACGCGCTTCGGCTGGCGGCGGACGACGCGGCCAAAAGCCGGCAGATCCGTGTCGGCTGGAGCGTATACTCGCTGAAGGGGGGCCAGGTTCACGCCAGTTGCGGTCTGTCTGTAACAACGCTGCCAGCCCCGCGCGATCCCACCGGTTATGATTACGTAGCGATTTGCGGTGGCAACAGTTTCGACGATGATACCCCGTCGCCTCAACTGCTCCACCTCATCCGGTCGGCCCACAATCTCGGTATCGGCCTGCTTGGAGTCTGCACGGGAAGTTTCGCGCTTGCCCGAGCAGGCCTGATCGACGCCCGGAGATATTGCATCCACTGGAACGTTCTTGAGGCCTTCAAGAGCCGGTTTCCACGGGCGCAGATCTCCATGGACAGGATTTTTGTCGACGAAGGCGATGTCATCACCTGCGCCGGATCGACCGCGGCCATCGATCTGGCGCTTTATCTCATCGTGCGGCACTGCGGATCGGAACGCGCGCGGCAGGTCATGCGCCACATGATGCTCACATCGATGCGACCGGCAAGCGTACCGCAGGCGCACTTCTTCCAGTTGCCGCCCGATGGAACCGACAGCCGCGTGCGCAAAGCGTTGCATTTCATGGAGCAGCAACTCGACCAGCCGCCGAACAGCCTTGCGATTGCACGGTACTGCGCGATTTCCCACCGCCAGCTTGAGCGCCTGTTCCGTGCAAATCTCAATCAGACGATAGGACAAGCGTTCAGAAGCATGCGGCTAAACTATGGGCGCTACCTTCTATCGGGCGGCTCACTCTCGGTGATGGAGATCGCAAACATCACGGGCTTCGCCGACACGGCGCATTTTTCGCGCGAGTTTCGCAAGGCGTTCGGACAGACGCCCAGCACTTTCCGGGCGTCGTCGAGCCCAAGCAGTGCAGCCTGAAATCGGGCCCCGAGACGTCCCGTTCTGCGCGGCGTCATGCACCCAGCCTCGCCTCACGCATATCACGGCCGGGTGGCATGCCGAACAGCCGCGCGTAATCCCGCGTGAACTGCGGCACGCTTTCATAGCCGACGAAGTGGGCGGCGTGGGCGATGCCGGCACGGTCCATGAGCATTATCCGGCGCGCCTCGATCAGCCGCAGCTGCTTCTGGAACTGAAGCGGCGACAGCGTGGTGACAGCGCGGAAATGCTGATGAAAGGACGATTCGCTCATCCCCGCCTCTGCTGCGAGATCCCCAACGCGCAGCGTGCCTGCATAGTCCTGGCGGATCAGTGCCACCGCCCGTGCTATACGATCGGCGTGGGTATCGGCCCTGCCAAGCGAACGGATCGCGGCACCATGCTGGCCTGTCAGCAGCCAGTAATGCATCTCGCGTATCAACGCGTCACCCAGCACCGGCAGAGCGGAGGGCCTCTCCATCAGTCGCAGCAACCGCTGCGCCGCATCCATCACGTCGGCGTCCGCCGGCTCGACATGGATCGGGCCGGCATCGACCGGACGCAGATCGGCCTCGGTGGTCAGCGCGCGTAGGAGTGCGGCATCGAGTTCGAGCGCGACTGCATAATACGGAGCTGACGGGCTTGCATCGAGAATCTGGCTTATCGTCGGCACATCGGCCGTGATGACCAGGGCTTCGCCTGCGCCATATTCGAAGCTCTTCGTGCCCATGGTCACGCGTTTGCGGCCCTGAAGACAGATCGCTATCAATGGCTTTTGCACCGCGACCTGCAATTCGCCCGGATGCAGCACACGAACCGCACCCAAACCACGAAAGGGCGTGGGCGCAAAACCGGACCGGTCGGAATGGCCATTGGTATGACGGCGAACAAGGTCGAGAAGAGTGTGCATGAGAAGGTCTTATAAAAATTTCGTTGCCGTATCAGGCAAGGATATTAGCTCATTTGCAAGCCATATCATCGAAATTCGCAGAAACAGGCAAAACTCGGCGAGGAACAGGCAACTCTTCGAGGCCCCTCCGCGCCATCTTGGGCTCACCCCAACGACGGAAGGAACATTCCATGAGTAAAATCGCACTGATCACCGGCGCCAATCGCGGCCTTGGCCGCAACACAGCCATCGCGATTGCCCGCCACGGCGGTGATGTCATCGTGGCCTATCGTGGCAACGCCACCCAGGCAAGCGAGGTCGTCGCGGAAATAGAAGCCATGGGCCGCAAGGCCGTCGCTCTCCAGCTCGATGTTGCAGACATAGCAAGCTTTCCGGCTTTTGCAGATGCGCTGCGTGGCAGCCTGCGGGAAATCTGGAACCGGGAAACGTTCGATCATCTGATCAACAATGCAGGCCATGGCGAATTCGCTCCGTTCCAGCAGACGACCGAGGCACAGTTCGACGGGCTGTTCAACGTGCACGTGAAGGGCGTATTCTTCCTGACCCAGGCGCTTTTGCCACTGATCGCCGATGGCGGCAGGATCGTCAATTTCTCGACCGGGCTCACACGCTTCTCCTATGAAGGATTCTCGGCCTACGCGTCCGCCAAGGGCGCGGTCGAAACGCTCACACGGTATATGGCGAAAGAACTGGGCCCGCGCGGCATCGCCGTAAACGCCGTCGCTCCGGGCGCCATCGAGACCGATTTCGGCGGTGGGGTCGTGCGCGATAACAGGGATCTGAACGCACAGTTCGCCCAGCTGACGGCACTCGGTCGCGTCGGCCTGCCCGACGATATCGGTCCGATGGTCGCGAGCCTGCTCTCCGATGACAACCGCTGGGTGACCGCACAGCGCATCGAGGTTTCCGGCGGCCAGGCTATCTGACCTCGGCCGGAGCGGTGAGCGAGCCAAGCGGCGCGCCCACCGCTCTGTTGGCCATGCTGGCAAAGGCGGCGCTGTCCCATTTCGTTCAGTGAGCGCCGGCAGGCAACAGGCCGTCACCTCCGGGAGCGCGAACGCCCCACGTTTTCGCGAGGGACAGGCACTCACGCCATGGCACGATCGCACCGGTCGTGGAGATGCTGCGAAGGGACGCCGCGGCGGCGGCATGAGCAAGTTGCAGTGATTGTGAGATTGTCCATTCCTCGTGGAGGCCATAGATCATGCCGGCGGCAAAAGCATCGCCGGCGCCGTTTGCGCCCTTGATCTCGCTCTCGGGAATGGCAACGGAGGGCAGGACCGTATGCTCCCCGTCAAGCGTCACGGCGATCGCGAAGCCCGGGCAATGCACGGCAACGAGCTTCATCGCGCCCCGCTGCGTGACCGCCTGCGCCGCCCGGATACAGGCGTCCCTGTCCGGCGTACCGGCCAGAGCGGTCTCGATCCCGGCAATCGCCCCGATCTCCACGTCATTGACAATGAGATAATCGAGATGCGGCAGGCATGGCGCGACAAGCGCGGCCATCAGGTTCGGCTCGATGCTCGCCAGTTCCATATTGGTCAGCAGGCCCGCCGCGCGCGCTTTCTTCAGGACGGCCACCCAGCCATTCGGCTCGTCCTGCCAGGGTGAATCGAGAATTCGATGCACGCCGGGCAGACCGAGATGCAGAATGCGCATTCGTGTTTCGGAAAAGTCGAAGTGCTCGGGCGTGAGCAGTGCACCTGTTCCGGCATGGAAGATATGGGTGCGCCTGTGCGTTGCGCGCGACACGAAGGCATCGCAGAACTGCGTAGCAGCACCTCCCGTCGTCCTCATCTGCCGCGTATCGATCCCGGCGGCCGTGGCGGTCGCCATGAGGAAGCGGCCGTCGTCATCGTCTCCCACAAGAGCGATCGTCTCGACGGGGATGGCAGGATCGAGCAGCTTGATGTCGACGGCGAGATTGCAGCCCGATCCTCCGCCGTGACGCTCTTCCTCGAACAGTTCGGCAAGGCCATCCTCGCCGGGCCAGTGGCTGACCGTGCGATTATAATCGACACACCACGTGCCGGCTGTGAGAATACCCCGCCGGCCGCTGGTCATTTCGACTGTTCCGCCTTGAGAACCGCTTCGGTGACGACGTTATCCTCGGCAAGTGCTCGAATAGGCGTGATCCCGTCCTTCGAAAGGCTGGCATGGTAGGCTTTTACGGCCTCGGACGGGGTAATCGTGCCCGAAGCGACTTCGCGCATGAAACGCACCATCTCCAGCGGATTTTCGGCAAGGTTGATCTTGCGGCCGAACAAGGCCACCCGCGCGCCGAAACGTTCGGCCTGGTGCAGGAGTTCGAAGCAATCCCGCGTCGTTCCCGCTCCGCCGCCCAGAACGCCGACGATGACGCTCGGGTCATAGGAGGCGAGTTCCTCCATTGCCTTGGCCCCGTTGAATGGGATTTTGAGGAACTGCGGCCGGTCCGCCTTCGTCACACCGGCAAGGCAGCGCATCATGACGTCGTTGACATAGTGCGGCACCACGTCAGGCGCGATACCGGAATCGACATTCGGATTGAAGACTTCGAGGAAGTATTTGAAATTGTTGCGCGCAGCGTCCTCCCGGAACGCATGGAACGCCTCCAGCGCCTGGTAGTCATGGTCGAGATCGTTGTTGAACGTGATGGAATAAAGCCCGAGGTCCGTGCCGGTGATCGGAGCGCCCAGCGCCGCGTCGATGGTGCCGGTGGCAACGCGCGAAAGGGATGCCGTCCGGAAAGGCCGCGACGGCCGTTTCGAATAGGTCGCGCCGCGGCAGACCCACACATCGGTCGTGTCGTTGGCGCGGATTGCAGGCTTCACAGCGCTGTTACGGTAGACGCCCATATCGATCAGCGCCTCCATGTTGGAGGCTGATGTCAACATGATATCAACGAGGTCCTGCTCGACCACGGCACGGATGTTTTCCAGGAATTCTGGCCGGGTGTAGTGGCGCGACCAAGTACCGTCCTTGGCGCGCTTGGGGCCGCACGACGTCATGCTCGGCCCCATATCACCGTCCTTGGCATCGGCGATGATGAAGTCGTTTCGCGTGTATTGGCCGGCGCGGATGCGCGCGAGCTTCTGATCGAGGCGGTACATGAGGCTATTTCCTTTCGTTGCGGCCCGGCCCGAAGGCGGGCGGGAAGACTTAGGCCGTCGCAGCACCGGTCATGATGGCGACGACATCGTTCATGGTATGGGTTTTCGGCGACACGACTGCCGCACGCCGGCCAAGCCGCATGATGTGAATGCGATCGGCAATGTCGAAGACATTGGGCATGTTGTGGCTGATCAGCACCACCGGCAGGCCGCGATCGCGGATCGAGCGGATGAGTTCCAGCACCTGCCCGGTTTCGCGCACGCCGAGCGCGGCGGTCGGCTCATCCATGATGACCAGCTTGCGGGCAAAGAGCGCCGCACGCGCAACCGCCACCCCTTGTCGCTGGCCGCCAGAGAGTGACTCGACAGGATTGTCGATTGCCGGCAGGCGGAACTTCAACTCGTTCATTGCGCGCCGGGCTTCCTCGCGCATCCGTTTCTTATCAAGGCGACGGAAAAGGCTTCCCAACAGGCCGGGCGCACGCAGTTCACGGCCAAGGAAGAGATTGGAGGCGATGTCGAGCGCCGGGGCGACGGCCAGATCCTGATACACCGTCTCGATACCGGCATGACGCGCATCGAGCGGACCCTTGAAATGGATGGGAACACCATCCAGCAGGATTTCCCCGCTGGTCGGGTGCAGCGCGCCTGTCAGCGCCTTGATCAGCGTGCTCTTGCCGGCGCCATTGTCGCCGACGACGGCCAGGATTTCCCCGGCGCGCAGTTCGAAGTCGACGCCGTCGAGTGCGGTGACATGGCCGTAGGTTTTCACCACGTTGCGTGCTTCGAGCACGATATGGGGCTTTGTACCGGTAGCCTGAAGGGGCGTGGTCTCGGCAGACATCAGCTTTTCCTCCGGGACATCTGATCGAGTGCGACAGCGATGATGACGAGGATGCCCGTGACCAGGTCCTGCCAGAGCGGATCGATGCCGGCGAGCGTGAGGCCGTTGCGCAGCACACCGACGATCAGGGCACCGATCAGGGTGCCGATCAGGCCGCCGCGCCCACCGAAAAGGCTGGTGCCGCCGATCACCACGGCGGTGATCGAATCGAGATTGGCGCTCTGCATCGCGTTCGGATCGGCGTTTGGAATGCGCCCGAGCGCGAGCCAGGCGGCAATGCCATAGATCAGTCCGGCGAGCAGGTAGACCGAAAGCAGATGCCGCCGCACCGGAATGCCGACAAGGCGCGCTGCCTCGGTATTGTTGCCGATGGCATAGACGTGGCGGCCCCATTTCGTCTGGTTCAGCAGATACCAGACGATGGCGTAGAGCGCGAACATGATCAGCACGCCATAGGTCAGCACGAAGCCGCCGAGCTTCATCGTGTTGCCCGTCCACGCGAGAAAGGGATCGCGCACCGGAAACGCGCCACCTTCCGAGATCAGCCGCAAGGCGGCGGTCAGAATGCCGAGCATGCCGAGCGTGACGATGAAAGGCGGCAGCCTGAGTCCGCTGACGAGGCCGCCAGCGGCAAGGCCGGCTGCCGTGCAAAGCAGGATGGCAAAGCCCATCGATAGAACGGGATCATAGCCGAGGTTGACCAGCTTGCCCGCAACGATCGTGCCGAGAACGCAGATGGCGCCCACTGCCAGATCGATGCCGGCCGTCAGGATGACAAGCGTCTGGCCGATGGCAAGCACGCCGATAATGACGGTCTGCTGCAGGATAATCGACAGGTTGTGCGTTGCCAGGAAGCGCGGATTGCTGAGCGCGAAGATCAGGCAGAAGCCGATCAACACCAGCAGCGGTCCCGCCGAGGGCGCTCCAAGGATGCGCGATTTCAGGCTTCGCGGCGTCTCAACTGGAGAAACGGTGGCTGTTGTCATGGCGATCTCATGCTGATGGTCATCTTGCGCGGCGTGCCCACCCGGGAAACGTCCGCTGGAGGCAGCCGGCGGCGCGCTCACGGGTGCAGCAATCTCCGAACGGGGCCACGCTCGGCATAAGCCTCACATGGCCCCACCGGGAGAAAGCGTTCAGTCACCCCAGCAGTTTTCGAGACCCCAGGCGGTATCCTTCGATTCCAGCCCCTCGACCGGCTTGTCCGTGATCAGGAAGGAACCGGTATTGACGAAACCGCTCGGCTTTTTGCCGGTGGCTGCATATTCAACAACCGCGTCGACACCCATAGCGGCCATCTTGTAGGGGAACTGCATGACGGTCGCCGCGATCTTGCCGTCCTTGACGTCGCGCACACCGGCGCAGCCGCCGTCGATCGATGTCAGCATGACATCGCCTTCCTTGCCGAACGACTTGAGCGCTGCATAGGCGCCAGCGGCGGCAGGTTCGTTGATCGTATAAACGGCGTTGATGTCGCCGTTCTTGGAGAGCAGGTTCTCCATGCCGATCTGGCCCTTGTCCTGCGCGCCGTTTGTGATCGCCGCGCCGGCAATCGACGGATCGCCTTCCGCGATGCCGAAGCCCTTCAGGTAACCGTCGTGACGAAACGTGTCGACGGTGCCGCCGGGCGTGCCGTCAAGCATGGCGACGACGGCCTTCTTGTCACCGAGCGCCTTGCGGGCATAGGTGCCCTGCTGCACGCCGGCCTCGAAATTGTCGGTCGCGAAGGTGGCATCGACCGCATCCGCCGGGTCCGTTGCCGTGTCGAGTGCGATGACAAGCACGCCGGCCTCGCGTGCCTTCTTGATGACATCGAGCATGCCGGAGGAATTGTTCGGGGTGACCAGGATGCCCTTGGCGCCCGCGCTGATCAGGTCCTCGATGGCCGCAACCTGGCCTTCGTTGTCGCCGTCGAACTTGCCGGCGCGCGCGATCAGCTTGACGCCCTTTTCCTTGGCGCGGGCGTCGGCCGCCTGCCGCATCTTGACGAAGAATGGATTAACCTCGGTTTTCGTAACGAGACCGACGATGACGTCTTCCGCTGAAGCGGACCCAGCGGCAAAAGTCAGGCCCAGCGCAAGGCCGAGCACGCCGAAAGCCGTCGAACGCGCGGATGTGCGAATGCTATGAAGCGACATGAAACCCTCCCAAATTTAATGACGCCGCCGAGCCTTCTGGCTCTCACGGCCGGCACGACCTCTCCTCAAAGGCCGAGGGAATTTGCGCATCTCTTTTGGATAAAGTCAAATGCTAAAAACTTATGTTTTGTATATTTTTATGCAAAATCAACGGGCAGCCGAAATCGTGCCTGGTCACAAATCACGAAGCGCATGCATCGCCGAGTGAACGGTTCCACCCGATGTCAGGCCTCGGTAAATTTCATAAACGGATCGATAGCGCGATGCCTTCATCGGTTGCGGCTCGATATGTGTAAAACGTTGGGCACCGAAACGCGCGGCGCCTTCGGCATACGTCTCGACAGCGCCGCTGGCCACAGCGCCATGGATGGCAGCACCAACGGCCGTGGCATTTTCGATGTCGGGGACTTCGACGCGGCAATCGAGCACGTCTGCCATCATCTGAATCAACAAAGGATTTGCGCGCGCCAGGCCGCTTGCCATCAACACGCGGTCCACCGGCAATCCACCTGACGGAAAAAGATCGAAGATCGTCCGCGCGCCAAAGCACAGGCCCTCCATCAGGGCGAGATAGATTTCACCAGCCGTTGTGTGGCGCGTCAGGCCGGCAAGCAGGCCGGTCAGGTTGCCATCAGCGAACGGGACACGGTTGCCGCCCAGCCAGTCGATCGCCACAAGACGGCCGGCCGCAGGCGCAAGCCCGGACACCTCTTCGTTGTAGGCAAGGAAGCTTGCCTGCGTGTCCCTGCCGCGCGGAAACGTCCGCACGAACCACGCGAGCGTGTCGCCGAAACTCGGCTGGCCTGCCTCGTAGCACCAGAGCTGGCGCATCGAGCCATCGAAGGCGACACCTTCGATGCCCGGAGGCAGTGGCCTGTACGCGTCGCCGAGATAAAGATAGGCGGCGGATGTCCCCAGCGCGCCGACAAAACAGCGCGGTGAGACAGCACCGATGGCCGGCAGCAAAACATGCGAATCGATGACCGCGACGGCGACGACTGCAGCGCCCTTGATACCCGTCACGTCGCGCCATTCCGCCGATAACGTTCCCGCTGCCGACCCGACGGGCAGCGGGGCTGAAAGCCGCTCGTGGAGGCCCTCCACTATACCCGCGGGATAACCGGCTTCGACCGAAAACTGCGCCTTGAAGGCGGCAAAGCCCAGGCCTCGCGCCTCCTGCCCGGTCAATTGCCAAACAAGCCAGTCGCCACTTTCGATGTACCGGTCCGTCGCTGCCCACAGCGCCGGCGCTTCCGCCGCAATCTGCGCGGCCTTCGCCAGCAGCCATTCGCCGGAGACACGTCCCCCGAAATTGTCGAGAAAAGGAGCCGGTCGGGCATTGATGCTGTCCGCGTAGGCCTGCGCGTTGTGCTTCCAGAGCTTTACATAGGCGTGCGGATCGCCAGGGTACAGTCGTGACAGCGGCACGCCGTCGGCGCTGGCGGGAAGCGGCGAACTGGCGGTAAAACCGAGGCCGATGCCGTGGATCGCGCGCCCGCGTCCTAACCGCGAGAGAATGTTGGCTGCAGCCTCCGTGTAATCATTGGCATTCTGCAGCGTGAAGCCGGAAGGGATACTGCTTCCTTCAGGCAGCACAGTCGTCATGATCCCGTGCCGATAGGGATGGACGTGATGGGCCACCTGTTGCCCGCTTTCCGCATCGATCAGCACGCCCCGCGCAGACTCGGAACCGTAGTCCAACCCGATAAGATATGTACGCACGAACGATCTCTCCACCCACAATCACCCGATACATACAAAATAATACATAAATAGCAATCTTATGTATTTTATTATACATAATTGGCCGTTGCACAGAAATTCCTCGCTTTATTTCGCCGGCCTTTCCCGCTAGAGCGGGGATGACGGGAGCTTTGCATGAAAAAACCGAACCAGAGTATCGACGCGACGATGATCGACGGGGCGGGAAGCCTGCTGTCCCTGATCGCCTCGGGAGCGGCGACATCACGCGCCGAATTGCTTGAGGCGTCGGGCCTGTCGCGGGCCACGGTCACGCAGCGGTTGAACGGGCTTTTAGCAAGCGGGCTCGTATGCGAGACGCAGGACACGCTGCCGAGCGGCGGACGTCCCACGCGCGTCCTCGCGATCAACGCGGAAAGCGGGTTCCTGATCGTCGCCAACATCGGCGAAACGCACATTCATCTTGCAGCCATGGACTTGCAGCCGGCTATCCTTGCCGAGACGACGCTGCCCTTTTCGATTAGCAGCGGGCCGGATGTAACGCTGGCACAAATCGGAGATGCGATTTCTGCATTGGCGAAAGATGCGCAGAAGACGAACGGCCTTTTTGTCGGCATCGGACTCAGCCTGCCCGCGCCGGTCGATTTCAAGCGCGGCTGCGTCGTCGGCCCGTCGGTCCTGCCCGGGTGGGATGAGTTCGATATCATCGGCTGGCTGAAGCGCCGTTTTGCCGTGCCGGTTTATGTCGAGAACGACGTGAACCTGATGACCATCTGCGAACACAAGCGCCGTTTTCCGGCCATCGACGACATGGTCTTCGTCAAGATCGGCACGGGTATCGGAAGTGGCATGATTGCCGGTGGCCGGCTTTTTCGCGGCGCACAGGGCGCTGCAGGCGATATCGGCCATATCCAGTTCCTGTCGGACGATGCACCGCTCTGCCGCTGCGGAAAATTCGGCTGCATAGAGGCGCGCGCTGCCGGTTGGGCAATCGCGCGCGATCTGTCCGCACGTGGTTTTCACGCGGAAACCGCCCGCGATGTCATCGACCATGTCGATCAGCGCAAACCGGAGGCGCTCATGCTACTGCGGGCGGCCGGTCGAACCATTGGCGAGGTCGTTTCCGATGTCGTCAGCATCCTCAATCCCAGCCTGATCGTCATCGGCGGCACGCTGGCGCGCGGTGGAGACTTGCTGCTCTCGGGCATTCGCGAGCTCGTCTATCAGCGCTGCCTGCCGCTGGCGACGCGTAACCTCTCGATTGTGCTGTCGACGGCGCAAGAAGACAGCGCCCTGTTCGGGGCGGCGTATCTCATCTTGGATGACCTTTTTGGTGTCGCGAAAGTCGAGCAATTGCTCGAGCGATACTCCAATTCGGACGGCGTGCGCATGAGAGCGGACGGTTGAAACGCGCGGATTGATCGACAAGCGAAGCGTCCAGATCTCACGCGCACGAAGGACAACCAATCAAGCCGCGCGATTGCCGGCAACAAACGCATCGGCAAAATGCGCGGCGAAGCTTTCAGCAACGGGTGAACGTTTTTGGTCGGAGCCGAGATAGATGCCGACGACCACATCGGCAAGCCGTGGAAGGCTAGCTACATCGTCAAGCGTTGCAAGCCTGGCAGGCACGATACGGCGAGCTAGGACGGTGTTGCCGTATCCAGATCCGATCGCGGCTTCCAAACCCGATAGGCTGGGGCTCGTGTAAACAAGCTCGTAGCCGCGGCCATCGCGTTGCAAAGCGGTGAGCATCGCACGCCGGTAGAGACACCCTTCGGGAAAACAGACGACGCGCAAATTCGCATTGGCGTCGGTGATAACCGAGGTCTTGGTCTCGCCAACCCAGACGAGCGGCTCCCTCCACGTCATGAAAGCGCCTTCAGCAGGTCCGTCCGGCGTCATCGCGACGACCATGTCATATAGTCCCTTTCGCAAGCCTTGCAGCAAAGCATGGGAGAGGTCGCAGACGACTTCAAAGCGGAAGTCGTGGCCGTTGCGTGCAAGTTGCGGCATAAGTTTCGGCAGGAAGTGGTCGGCGTAGTCGTTCGGAATACCGAGGCGAATCTTGCCGTGATGGTCGCGTCTGGAAAGACGCAGCACCATCTCGTCGTTCAGCGTCAGCATCTGGCGAGCATAGCTTGCAACAAGTTCTCCTGCCTCGGTCGGCTGTGCACCGGCATCCTTGGCAAAGAGCGGCACGCCGAGCAGCTCCTGCAATTTTTTCATCTGCAAGCTGATCGCCGGCTGCGTGCGGCCAAGCTGTTCGGCGGCGCGCGTATGGCTGCGCAAGTCGATAACCGCGAGGAAGGTCCGAAGGACATCGGTTGGAATGTTTCTCACGGCGACGGCACTCACATAAAATCGAAACGAGCCGCGGGAACGGCCCGTTTCATATTGCCCGCGGACAGATCAGGCCGGCAGGATATTATGCTCGGGCCCGAAGGGAAAGCCGGTGATGTTCTCGCTGCCACTTTCCGTCATCACGAGGATATCGTGCTCGCGATAGCCACCGGCGCCAGGCATTCCCTCCGGGATAGACAGCATCGGCTCCATGGATACGACCATACCCGGCTGGAGCACAGTGTTGACATCCTCGCGCAATTCGACGCCGGCCTCACGCCCATAATAATGCGACATCACGCCGAAGGAGTGGCCATAGCCGAAGGAGCGGTAGCCGAGCAGCCCATGGCTGCGGTAGATGTCGTTTAGCTCCGTGGCGATATCGCCGCAGCGCGCGCCGGGCTTCAGCAGTTCGAGACCACGACGATGGACGGCGCAGTTGACTTCCCATATCCGCAGATGTTCGTCACTGGCATGATCGAGAAAGAGTGTCCGCTCCAATGCAGTGTAGTAGCCCGCGATCATCGGGAAGCAGTTGAGCGACAGGATGTCGCCCTTCTCCATCCGGCGCGATGTCACTGCGTTGTGTGCGCCGTCCGTGTTAGGACCGGACTGAAACCAGACCCAGGTATCCTTTAGTTCCGATGAAGGAAAGCGCGCGGCAATATGGCGGACCATGGCCTGGGTGCCGGCGAGGGCCACCTCATACTCCGGTACGCCTTCGCCAATGGCTGATACCACCGCGCCACCGCCGAGGTCCGCCGTCGCTGTTCCCTCCCTGATCAGGGCGATTTCCTCATCGGACTTGATCGTCCTCAACCACATGGTCGGTCCGGCTATATCGACGAACTCCACGTCGGGGAACGCCTCCTCAAGCAAGCGCCGCAGCTCCAGCGTAACCTGGTCAAACTCGATGCCAAGACGTACAGCGCCCGGAAGCAATGTTTGCAGCGCATGAAAGAAATTGTCGCGCTGCCAATCGGTGTAGGTCAGGTTGTCACCGAAGGTGCGGCGATAAGGTTGGCCGGCATCGATACCGGCGGTGACCGACGTCGCCTTTTCGGATGTGATAACGAAGGCGTAACGACGACCAAAGGCGCAGTAGAGGAAGTCGGAGAAGTAGCAGATATTGTGATACGAGGTCAGGACGGCTGCATCGAGCTTCAGCTCCTCAAGAATCCCGCGCATGGCATTCTGTCGTCGCTCCATCTCATCGGCAGAAAATGTCGGCTGCGCCTTCTCGCCATGGTGCATCTTTTGCAGGCGCAAAAGCTGGTTCAGCAGGCCGGTGGCAAGCATATCCATTCGAAAACTCCTTCACCCGCGGCCAACCAGGCCGTTCGACAAGGCCAAAGGTAGAAGCCTTCGCCGCCGGAAGAAAATTAGAAGTTTCAATGAACGCATAAGAGATCCAATGGGGGATCAAAGCGCAGGGACGAATTCGCATTCGACCTCGTCACGGAGAATTGCGAGAAAATAAGCCACGCCCTCCCCGAGCGCCTTTGCTCGATACAAGTTCGCTCTTCCTATCCCACGGTGAAAGCGATTTGATCGGCATCTCTCCGATATACGCCAAACCGGCGGACCAGGCGGGCAGCTTAACGTTCGTAACGTTCCAGCATCGTCCTCAGCTGTGCGTTCTGGAGGCGAAGCTTGCTCGCCAATTGCTCGCGGAAAGTCCTGATCTCTTCGTCCAGACTGGTCATCTGCTCGGAGACGGTAGGAGGAACTTGCGGAGGCTGCGCGGCAGCAGCGGGCGGCTCCACGTTTCCGGCACGGCCTTTTCGCTTAGCCGATGCGGGTTTGGCAGTGTTTCTGGCTTTGTTTGGTTTTCGGGTTTTGTTTGGAGAAACATCGGCAAAGGAACTACCGACGTCTTTCGGGACATCGGCGTTATCGTTCTCCACCGTCCCGTCAGAAACGGTGCCGCCGGCAGCATCTTCAGGCTGCGAGCGGGCGGTGGAAGGGCCGTCGGGTTGATCGACGGCCGCCGGCTTTTCTGTCGAATCCGCAATCGCCGGAACGTTCGGCTTTTCGACCGGGTCATCTTCCTGCCGTTGCTGGCGTCGCGGCGACACAAGCCGGGCAAGGATGTTCCAAGGAGACGCCATTTATCGACCCCGCGTTATCCGCCTGCAGACTGCGAGTTCACACGCTGACGCGGTCAAACGTCATCAGAACACTCGTCAACACATGAACCCGCGGCCGATCATCGGCCGACTGCCGGCATTAATCGAGCTTGAGCCGCTTGCGCAGGTCGGCGTTTTCGGTGCGAAGCTTTTCAGCAAGCAGCTTGCGCAGCTTCTGGTTTTCTTCCTCAAGCTGCAACAGATCCGAGATATCGTCGGTCGCCTTGGAGACGGCAGGCGTCTTCTTCACGGGCTTCGGAACACGCTTCACGGGCTTGGGCTTTGCGGGAACGACAGCTTCGACCGGTTTCGCCTTGCGTCCCCGCTTCTGCTTTCCAGCCGTGTCGTTCGAAACGACCGCTGTTTCCGATGCGGTGCCGGCGGAAGCCGCTTCGGCAGCCACCTTCTTGGCGCGCGGTCGGCGCTGCTTCTTCGCCGCGGTGGGCGTATCAACAACAGCCGGTGCATCTACAGTGGTCGTCGTTTCGCTTTCGTCAGCCATGGTCGTCTCCTCGTTGGTTGCTCCAGTTGTGTGCTGCCGAACCGGTTCTGTCAAGAACGGTTCAACTGCCTCAGCTTTCGAGGCAAGCACATCGCCGGCGGATCTGCCGTCCGATTGATTGCCTGGAGCATATGGCACCGCCTCTTCCTCAACATCGCGGGCAACAGATTTGAGATCAATGCCGCCCCAGATCGAGTTGGACTTGGGGTCCGGCTTGCGTCGACCCTTGTATTCGACTGCAAAACTACGTTGCGTTTTTTTCAAAGTTGGAAGCCCTACATATCCAAGGAAATGTTCGACGGCACATCAGCGCAGCCGCAGGCCTACTCCATAATGATTACGCATCCCTCAGTCCAGTCTGTTATACATCTCGTGTCGGGGCCGTGGGGGACTTGTCATCCCACACCGACATGATTGTCGCGGCTGCGCCCCGTCGAGACGGCAGACATCTGATCGACAACAATCCTCGGGTCATGCTTCTGTTCGCGTCACCTTTCTCATCAACGCGAAATTGGCATGAAAGCACACTTTGCGAAGATTGCTCAAAGCCAACAACAAGAGGTGAACTGTGATGAATGTCTGCTCTGTGGCGGCAACGCTGCTTCTCGCCCTCGTATCAACCGCCGGTCATGCTGCGGAAACGGCGGTGAGAATTGAAAGTGGCGGAAGAGGGCTCGCCGGCATCCTGAACCTACCGGACAATGAGAAGAACCCGCCCGTCGTCCTCATGCTCCATGGCTTCACCGGCCAGAAGAACGAATTTCCCATCGCAGGAGGCACAACGGGACTTTTCGCCTATACCGCTGCACGGCTTGCGGATAGCGGTATCGCCAGCCTGCGCATCGACTTCAACGGATCGGGAGAGAGCGACGGAAATTGGGAAGACACCACGTTCTCAGGACAGATCAAGGACGCTGTTTTCGCATTCGATTACCTGCAAGCCCTTCCGACCGTTGACGTTTCGAAGATCGGCATTCTCGGCTATAGCCAGGGCGGTCTTGTCGGTGGGCATCTGGCCGCTCTGAGGCCGGAGGCATCCGCCGTCGTCCTCTGGGCACCCGTAACCAATCCCGTCGCGACCTATAGCACCATCATGGGTGCTGATACCGTGAAGAACGCAATGTCCGGGCCGGCGGAAACCGTTACGACGGCGAAGCTGTCGTGGGGAGGCGAAACGAAGCTCAAGGGCGCCTTTTTCAGCGAACTTCCAAAAGTGACGCCGGTGGGCGCGATTGGTCGCTATCCCGGTCCCTTGCGGGTCATCGTCGGGCTGAAGGAGACGGTCGTGACACCGCAGCCGGCGGCCGGGCAGATTTTGCTCGATTATCACGAAGGTCCCGATGATCTCATCACGGTCGATTCCGACCATGACTGGAACGCCGGAACTACGGCGAAGACCGTCGACGAGGTCCTGCTTCCCGCGACGATCGAATGGTTCAAGACCAATTTCTAGGAATCATGAACGTGCCCGTCGAGAAACGTTGCACCTCCCGCGCGGGCGCGTGCTCATGGCAGGTCGCTCCTGCCATGAGCGCCGAACTCAGTGCTCCGTTCGGGAGCGCTTGAGACGACGATCAAGTGGCACCGTCATGCCGGCTATTACCAGAAAAGCGATCAGGATCACCACGAAGCTCACTACGAGCGTGGTTGCCTGCGCAAGAAAGCCCAGCACGGCGGGCCCGAGCAACAGGCCAGTGTAGCCCATGGTCGTTACGATGGAGATGGCCCGGCCGGCAGCCCTCCCGCCGACACGTCCTGCACTGGCGAAAACCGCCGGCACCATGTTCGCAACGCCGAAGCCGCACAAGGCAAGTGATGCGAAGGACAGAAATGCATGGTCGACAAACAGCAGGATGGCGATCGCGAAAGCACAGATCAGCCCGCCTGCCCGGATGATGATCCCATGGCCCAGCCGGCGCGCGAGGCCATCGCCGGCGAAACGACCAACGGCCATGGCCGCGGCAAAGGCCGCAAATGCATAGGCGCCATGGCTTTCTGGCCGGCCGAGCACATCGATCATGTAGATCGCTGTCCAATCCATCACGCCGCCCTCGGCAAGCATGGCCAGAAACCCGATCGCGCCCAGCAGAAGGATCAAAGCTCGCTGTGCGGCACCGAGACCGGCCGCAGGCTCGCTTCTGCCCACCCCGAAAGAAACCGCCGAATACTCCACCCGACCTGCGATCAGGCGGGAGACGAAGGAAAACGACAGAACCAGCAGACCGGCAATGCCCAGGCATGCGAGCAGGCCGCCGCCGTACCCGATCAGCTGGCCGACGAGAAGCGCGCCGACAAGGTTGCCGACGCTGAATACCGCGTGGAAGGACGACATCAGATGCCTTCCCGTTTCCTGCTCGATCCGCGAGGCGCCCGTATTCATGGCGACGTCGAGTGTGCCGAAAGCTGCACCGGCGACGACAACGGCTCCACCGAGCGCAACCGGATTTTCGATGAACGGAATGGCGAGGAAAGTCGCACCGAACACCGCGCCGCCGCAAAGGCTGAGTGTTTCATTGCTGATCACCCGATCGATGTAGCGGCCAATCGTCATCATGAGAACGATCGCACCAAGGGCGAAGCACAGCAGGACAAGCCCGAGTTGCCCCTTGTCGAGCCCGACACCCGCTGCCAGGAGCGGCAGGCTGGACGCCCAGGCACCGATGCCGAGGCCGGCGGCGAGAAAGAAGAGCGTGCATTGCAGCCGGCTTGAAGACCGCCATGTCGATGGAACAGCCTGATTGGAGGTCATGTCACACACCGGTCGCGTTCTGCCTGACGCGGGCTGCTGCATCACCGACACGCTCCCGCATGATGCGCCCTGCCCGCGTCGCAGCTGCTATGCCCTCACATAGCGTGTCGAGATGCGGACCACCGCCGACAAGCAGCAGGTCAGCACCGGCATTAAGGGACGCAATCGCGGTTTCCAGCAGTGTGCGGCCGCGCAGGGTTGCGGGTGCATCGAGATCATCGCTGACGACCAGCCCCTTGAAGCCGAAGTCGTTCCGCAGCATCGCCATGACCGCCGGCGACGTGCTCGCGGCGTTGTCTGGGTCAATCACGGCCACCGGCGCCGGCCCCGTCATAATCGCCTTTGTGCCGGCTTCAATGGCGGCGGTGAACGGGAGTGCATTTTGGAGAATGCGTTCGCGCGGCGACAACAGCGAAACGTCGACGAGCGCCGGATCTTCAGCAAGATCGTTGAAGCCGGGGAAGTGCTTCGTTACCGCCGTGACGCCTGCCGACTGGATACCCTTCACGAAGGCAGACACGACCCGTGCCACATCTTGCGGCTCGACACCCATCGTGCGGGCGCGCAGCCAGAGGTTCTGGCCATCGACGATATCGGCAACGGGGGCAAGGAACATTGTAACGTCGAGTTCGCGCGCCGCGGCCGCAGTGACCCGGCAATGCTCTGCCAACGCCTCGTCGTCCAAGGCCTGCGCTTCCTCAAGGGTGGGAAGTGCCGGCACCAAGCCCTGTAACCGCTGGATACCGCCGAGTTCCTGATCGACAGCGACGATAAGATGAGGCGTCACGGCTTTCAATGCAGCGATGCAGGCATGAAATCGCTTCGGCGTTTCTCTCGCCAATCGGTCCGGTGACATGGCGCGGGCGACATATTCCGCCCGGTTTTCCCCGATCAGCACGGAGCAGCCGCCCCGCTCGACAAAGGGAAGCATGACCTCCGCAAAATCGAGTGTGTCGAAAGCGGGGAGGATGACCGCCCTTGCGTCCTGATCGACTAAAAAATCCGTCATCGTCTCATACTCCGTCAAACCGCTTCCACATCGATGCCAACGTCACGTATGGCCTTGAGGATCGCTGTATTCTTGCTGCTGGTGAACAGCGTTGAAATCATGGATACCGGCGCCACCTCATAGGTCGCCGTCTGTCCGAGCTTTTCGGCAGTGGCCAGAAGCAGGGTCTTGTTCGCTGCGCGGATCATCGCTGATTTCAGGAGCGCGTCCTCATAATCGTCGGCGCGCAATGTCATGTCCTCGGCAACGCCGCAGGTGCCGAGAATGCAGTAGTCGACGCGCAGGGCGCGGATCGCATCGATCGCCGCGACGCCTGTGGCGCTACGCGTCAACCGGCCGAGACGCCCGCCGAGCATGATCACCTCGGCGGATGGATGGTCCAGCGCCGCGGCGGCTACATCGACGGCCGTCGTGATGACGCGCACGTCAAGCGTCGGCGAAAGGGCGCGCACGAAACGCACGATGGTCGTGCTGGAATCCACCAGGAGCGTCGCGCCTTGGGGGATGGAGGCCGCGGCCGCGCCGCCAATCGCCTGTTTCTCTTCGGAATGGAGCGTTTCACGGCGATGAAAATCAAGTGCCGGCGTGACAAGCCGTGCCGCGCCACCGTGGAACCGTTGCACGAGGCCTGCATCCGAAAGGTCGCGCAGATCGCGGCGGATCGAATCCTCGGAGACACCGAACTCCTGCGCCAATGGCGCGGCGAGCACGCGCCCCGCGGTATTGATCCTCTCGAGAATGACAGCCTGCCGCTCCTCCGGAGAAAGCGCCGCCAGTTCTTTTTTGTCTGCGTTCACCCCATCGCCTCCGCTTCGCTCGCCAAAAGGCCAAGCGATATCAAACGCGCTTCAAGCACCTCTGCGCTTCGGAAATGCTCCGTGTGAAATCCCAGCGCCGCTGCCGTGGCGATGTTCGCAACGTTGTCATCGATGAACAGGCATTGTTCCGCACGAACGCCTGCGCGCTTCAGAAAGCGCTCGAAGATCGGCGCATGCGGCTTGACAAGTTTTTCCATACCCGAGACGACAAGAACCTCGAACGCATCCAGGAACGGGAAAATCTTCCTGGCGCGCGGGAAAGTTTCGGCCGACCAGTTCGAGATCGCATGCACGGGAACGCCACCCGCCTTCAGGCGACCGAGCAACTCCGCGGTTCCAGCGATCTCGCCGCCCAGCATTTCATGCCAACGCAGCCAGTAGGCCTCGATCAACTCGGCCTGTTCGGGATGGCGCGCCGAAAGTTCGGCAATACCGTCGGCGAAGGGGCGGCCAGCGTCGAATTGCTCGTTCCAAGCGCCCGTGCAGATATCGCTCAGGAACGCCGAAACCGCCACGTCATCCGAAAGGAGCTTGCGATAGAGATAGGCCGGGTTCCAGTCGATCAACACACCGCCGATATCGAAAACCACGATGCTGGGATTCATTTTCTTGCCTCTTCGTGCACAAAGTTGATTCGCTTATGCACGAATAGGCGCATTTACGCAATAAAACGCAGCGCTATTTTTGTTCAATTCCGCAAGAAATCCGCGGCGCGCTCGCCGATCATGATGCAGACGGAATTGGGGTTTCCGGAATTCAACGTCGGCATGACGGACGCATCGGCGATGCGAAGGCGCTCGACGCCGTGCACACGAAGCTTTGTATCGACCACGGCCATGTCGTCGCGGCCTATCCGGCAGGTTCCCGCCGGATGCAGGGCGGCATGCGCGTCCTTGAGACAGAATGCGCGGATTTCGTCACGGGTACGAAGCGAGGGCCCGGGCGTGTGGCGTGCCGCCACGAATTTCGCGATGGCGGGCTGTTCCATGATATCGATCGCCGCCATCGTTCC
Organism: Shinella oryzae; assembly: GCF_023038235.1. NCBI lineage: Bacteria > Pseudomonadati > Pseudomonadota > Alphaproteobacteria > Hyphomicrobiales > Rhizobiaceae > Shinella > Shinella oryzae. Next base: position 740,333 of record NZ_CP081988.1, read on the forward strand.
GTCGGTGATGGCTTCGAGATCGTAAGCCTCGGAGAAATAGCGAGGCGCCACGCGCGGGTTCGCCGCCGGATCGGCGCTCAGTAGCGTCACCTCACCGCGCGACCGCGGCCGGATCTGGCCGAGATTGACCGTGCAGCCATTGCCGCCCGGCACCGCATCGACCCCCTCCTCGATGCCGGCGCCAACGACCATGAAATACTGGATGTCCGGCGTCGACTGTGTTTTGTCACCCCACCAGAAGGCCCCTCCCTCGATGAGGTTGGATGCCGCAGGTCCGTTGCGGAAAAGCGCATAGTTCAGGCCGGCAGCAGCCTTCCAGTGCAGCTTCTTGTACTTGTCGTAGCTGTGCGGTCCGTTCAGTTGGTAGACGAGGGAAATCTCGATATGGTCCTGCAGGTTTTGACCGACGCCGGGCAGGTCGGCGTGGACCTGGATGCCGTGCTTTTGAAGTTGCTCCGCAGGACCGATACCGGACAGCATCAGAAGCTTCGGCGTGGCGATCGCGCCGGTCGAGACGATGACCTCCTGATCCGCGCGGTAGACGATGCTGCGCCTTCCCTTCACGCACTCGACGCCGACGGCCCGTCCGTTCTCGATGATAAGGCGGGTGACAGTGGTTCCCGTCTCGATGCGCAGATTGCGCCGTTTGCGGGCCGGTCCGAGATAGGCGACGGCAGCGGAACTGCGCCGGCCGTTCTTCGCCGTGATCTGATAGAGGCCGCAACCGGCCGGGTCGCCCGAATTGAAATCCGGATTGTATGGCAGTCCCGCCTGCTGGCAGGCCTGCAACCACGCGCGGGTCAGCGGGTGGATGTACTCGATATCGGAAACGCCGAGCGGCCCGCCGACGCCATGCGCCTCGTTGCAGAAGCGGTTGTTGTCCTCGGCACGCTTGAAGAACGGCAGCACATCCCGATAGCCCCATCCCTCCGCACCAAGCTCCACCCACTGCTCGTAGTCTTCAGGCACGCCACGGATGTAGATCATCGCGTTGACCGAGCTGCCGCCGCCCAGCACACGCGCCTGCACCATGGTCGGCGCCTCCGTCCGTTCCTGCTCGGGCATCGGCTCCCAGGGAATGCGCTTCAGCAGATCGCCCTGCGCCGTTTTGTAGTAGGCGCCGGGAATGTGGATATAGGGACTGAGGTCGCGCGGCCCCTCCTCGATCAGGAGAACACGCGTATCCGGGTCCTCCGACAGCCGCGCAGCGACGACGCAGCCCGTCGAACCGCCGCCGACGACGATGTAGTCGAATGCATGGAGTTCTCCCGACCGGCGGGAAGAACTACCGTCGCGTATCGATCCCATGTTCCGAATGGTCATCATTTCGCACCCGTGATGGCAGCGCCGGCCCTGATGGCGAGTGCAGCGATGGTCAGCGCCGGGTTGACGGCAGCCGACGTGGGCAACACCGAGGCATCCGTGATGTAGAGGTTCTCCACATCGTGGCTGCGGCAGTTCACATCGACGACCGAGCTCTCCGGATCGTCCCCCATCCGCGCGGTACCGCATTGATGCGACGTCGTCTTGCGGCCGAAGGTATGCGTCAGCACGATCGGGAAGCCGGCTTTGCGCATCACTGCTCGGGTCTTGCGAATGAGCGCCTCATGCGCGCGCATGTTCGATCGGATCCAGTGCATGACGATCCGCCCATCGCGAACCATGACCCGGCTTTCAGGATTGGGCAGATCCTCGCTCGTCAGGAACCAGCCATAGGCGTAGCGCGCCATGAGCCGCGCAAACCATGCCGGCGCCGGCATCGGCAGATTGGCCTTGAGGATGTTGCCGGTGATGTGGCCAAGAAGCTGCACATTCCCGAGAGGAAAGCCGTACTCGTTGTCTTCGTTATAGAAATCATTGAAGGCAATGGTCTTCTGATAAACGCAGCTGTTGGCGGCGAAGGGATCGATAGTCAGCATCGCCGTCGTGTTGTGGTTCATGAAATTACGGCCGAGCTGGTCGGAGCCATTGGCGAGGCCTGACAGATGCGCCTTGCCGGCCGAGCGCAGAAGGAGCGCCGCGGTCTGAACGGCACCGGCCGCCACGGCAAAGCGATCCGCCGAAATACGATGCTCGACGCCGTCCTTCACATAGACGGCGGCAACGACACGACGCCCGCTCGGATCGGTCTCGAGGCGGCTGACGCTGGCATCGGTGACGAGGCTGACATTCGGATGCGCAAGCGCGCCGGCGAGCGGGCCGACCTCCGCATCGATTTTGCCTATTCCGGTGTTCGGAAAGGCGTCCCAGCCGGTCTTGGCCCGCTTCAGCCAAGCCTCGATATCGATCGACAGGGGCAGGGACGCGGGATGAACCCCCGCCTTTTCAAGCCTGCGGCGGACCGCGGCCATGGCCGGTTCGTCGGGAACCGGCGGATAATCGTAAGGCTTTTCGTGCGCCGGCTCCGTCGGGTCGCCGGAGGCGGAGCCGCGCACCTTGAAGATCGCCTCGGCAGCATCATACCACGGCGACAGATCATCATAGGTGAGCGGCCAGCCCGGCGATGCACCGTCCATATGACGGCGCGGGGAAAAATCCTCTCGGCGGTAACGGTACATGACGGCACCGAAGAACTTCGAATTGCCGCCGACATAGTAGTAGTTGCCGGGCAGGAAGCTCTCACCGTCCGTCCCCAGCCACTCCTCGGACGACCGGTAAAAGCCCTTCTGGAAGATGGCGACATCGTCGCGCGCCTCCGGACTGTCCGTCAGGTGCCCTCCCCGTTCGAGAATGACGATCCTGAGGCCCGAGGGCGCAAGGCTGTAGGCCAAGGAGGCTCCGCCGATACCGGAGCCGATGATGACGATGTCTGCCGTCTCGGTCATGAAAGGTCTTTCAGTCGATGCGCGTTTCGGTTTCACTGTCGAACAGCACGATCTTCGAGGTATCGACCGCCAGCGCGGCTTCGCGACCCGCATGGGCCTGCCGTGGCGGGAGACGGGCGGTCACTTCCACGCCGCCAAGCTGGAAGACGGCCAGCGTATCCGGCCCGGTCGGCTCGACGACGTCGAAATCGATGGTCATCGAGGGAGCGGTACTGCCGGTTGGAGCAATGGAGAAATTCTCCGGACGGATGCCAACCAGCACCCTCTTTCCGGCATAGCGATGCAAGGCATCCGCCGAAAGCGCGATCCCGCCGACGCGCGCCGCCGGCCGGCGCGCGATCTCGATCACCGCCGTGCCGTCGGCTTCCAATAGGGCCGGCACGATATTCATGGCGGGCGAGCCGACGAAACGCGCGACATAGACGTTGGCCGGACGGTCATAGACAGCCTGCGGCTCGTCGAGCTGCTGCACCACGCCGTCCTTCATCACGGCGACGCGGGTGGCGAGCGTCATCGCTTCGATCTGGTCATGCGTGACATAGACGATCGTCGTACCGAGACGCGCATGCAGGCGCTTGATTTCGGTGCGCATGTCGACGCGCAGCTTGGCATCGAGGTTCGACAGGGGTTCGTCGAACAGGAAGAGCTTCGGCTCGCGCACGATGGCGCGCCCCATGGCGACGCGCTGGCGCTGGCCGCCGGAGAGCTGCGACGGTTTGCGATCGAGCAGATGGGTGATCTGCAGCAGATCGGAGGCTGTTTTCACGGCCTTGTCGCGGTCGGCCTGCGCGACCTTGCGGATCTTCATGCCGAATTCGATGTTCTGCCGCACGGTCATGGTCGGGTAGAGCGCGTAGGACTGGAACACCATGGCGATGTCTCGATCTTTCGGCGACAGGTCGTTGACGGTCCTGCCGGCGATACGGATCTCGCCGCCGGTGACCGTCTCCAGTCCGGCGATCATATTGAGCAGCGTGGACTTGCCGCAGCCGGAAGGCCCGAGCAGCACGAGAAAGTCCCCGGTTCCGATGGAGATAGAGACCTCCTTCAGAACCTCCAGATTGCCGTAGGCCTTGCGGACGCGATCGATTTCAAGAGTGGACATGGGCTCAGCCTTTCACGGCGCCGGCCGTCAGCCCGCGGACGAAATAGCGGCCCGCGACGATGTAGACGACCAAGGTTGGGATGGCGGCGATCATGGCGGCGGCCATGTCGACATTGTACTGCTTGCGGCCCATCGTGACGTTGACGATGTTGTTGAGCGCAACGGTGATCGGGGAGGACTGGCCGGCCGTGAAGGACACGCCGAACAGGAAGTCGTTCCAGATCTGGGTAAACTGCCAGATGCACGACACGACGATGATGGGCAGGGCCGTCGGCAGCATGACGGAGAAGAAGATGCGGAAGAACCCTGCCCCGTCGATCTGCGCCGCCCGCGTCAGTTCATCGGGAATGGTAATGAAGTAGTTGCGGAAGAACAGCGTGGTGAAGCTGACGCCGTAAACCGTGTGCACCAGCACGAGACCGGGGATCGTGCCCGACAGACGCAGGCTGCCCAGAAGCTGGGCCATCGGCAGGATGACGGCCTGAAACGGCAGGAAACAGCCGAACAGCATCAGGCCGAAGACGAAGTTCGCCCCGGGGAAGCGCCATTTCGTCAGGATATAGCCGTTGATCGCGCCGATCGCGGTGGACAGCGCAACCGCCGGAATGACCATCAGCAGCGAGTTGACGAAATAGGGGCGCAGGCCATCGCAGGCCGTACCGATACAGGCCTGCCCCCAAGCCTTCTCCCACGCCTCGAAAGTGATCGCCTGCGGCAAGCCGATAAAGGAGCCTGAATAGATTTCGTCGAGCGACTTAAGCGAGGTGACGATCATCACCCAGAGCGGCATCAGATAGAAGATGGCGAGCGCGATCAGCGATCCGTAGATGAAAAGGCGGCCGAACTGATGCGCGCGGCGCGCGGAGCGAGCCTCAGTGCTCATTGCGCGCCTCCTTCAGCTCCGAATAGAGATAGGGAATGATGATGGCGGCGACCGTCATGAGCATCATCATGGCGCTTGCAGCCCCGACACCCATCTGGTTGCGCCGGAAGGTGGCGGAGAACATGAACGTGGACGGCATCTCCGTCGCATTGCCGGGGCCGCCGCCGGTCAGCGCCAGCACAAGATCGAAGCTCTTGATCGAGATGTAGCTCAAGAGGACGATGACGCTGAGGAAGGCCGGGCGCAGCATCGGCACGATGATGTTGAGATAGATGCGCGGCAGGCTCGCGCCTTCGATCTGTGCGGCCTTGATGATCGACGTGTCGATGCCGCGCAGGCCGGCAAGGAAGATGGCCATGGCAAAGCCGGTCGATTGCCAGACAGCGGCAATGACGACGCAGTAGATGGCGTATTCCGGCCGAGTGATCCAGTCGAAGACGAAACCGGTCCAGCCGAGATCGTTGACGACCTTCTCTATGCCGAGATCCGGGTTGAGGATCCACTTCCAGGCCGTTCCCGTCACGATGAAGGACAGCGCCATCGGGTAGAGATAGACGGCGCGCAAAAACCCCTCGGCGCGGATCTGCTGATCGAGCAGGATGGCGATCAGAAGGCCGATCGCGATCGTGATCGCCAGGAACAGCACGGTGAACACGAAGAGATTGGCGACCGCCGTTTCCCAGCGTGGCGTCGACCACAGGCGAATATATTGCTCCAGTCCGACAAAGTCGTATTTCGGAACCATTTTCGACGACGACAGGGAAATCCAGCCTGTCCAGGCAATGAAGAGATAGACGCCGACGATGATGGCGACGAGGCTTGGCGACAGGACCAGCCGCGGCAGCCATCGCGAGAATCTATCCTTCAGCGAAAGTGTACTGCGCATGACAGTCATCCCACCGTTTTCATAATATTCATGCCCGAAATGCCCGCCGGAATTGTCCGGCGGGCATTTCGGAACGAGCGATCAGCGCGCGTTGTTGATACCGTCGACCAAAGCCTGGACGGCGTCCTTCGAGGACATGTCGGTGACGAAGAACTTACCCACGACGTCGCTGAACACGCCGGAGAACTGCGGAGGGGCTGCGAAGCCCTCCGTCAGGCCGCCAACCATGTTGCCGCTGGCAACCGCCGCTTCACGATCGGCGAAGCTGCGCTTGGCGCAGGCGTCGAAATCCTCGACCGAGACATCCGACCGGGCCGGAATTGAGCCCTTGATCTTGTTGAAGTTCTTCTGGACCTCCGGGTCCATGATCGATTCCGCCCAGGCATCCTGCGCGGCGATGACGGCCGGATCGTCGTTATTGAACACACCGAAGGCGTCGATGATGAACTTGAAGTTCGCGGTTGCGGCCGGCGTCGGGAAGCACAGGAAATCTTCGCCGGGCTTCATGCCCTTGGCCAGGAACTCACCCTTGGCCCAGTCGCCCATGATCTGCATGCCGGCCTTGCCGCTTGCGACCATACCCGTCGCCACCGCCCAGTCGCGGCCGGTGAAACCGTCGTCGACGAGACCGCGCACCTTGCGCAGCTTATCGAAGGCGTCGACCATCTGGTCGCTGGAAAGAGCGGCTTCATCGAGATCGATTACCGCCTTCTTGTAGAACTCCGTGCCATTCACATCGGTCACGATCGCTTCGAAGACTTCGAGGATCTGCCAGGGTTCGTCGCCGATGGCCAGCGGCACGACGCCGGCTGCCTTGAGCTTGTCACCGGCGGCGATCAGTTCGTCCCAGCTCTTCGGTTCGGCAATGCCCGCCTTGTCGAAAACGGCCTTGTTGGCCCAGACCCAGTTCTGGCGATGCATGTTGATCGGCAGCGAGATGAAGGTGTCGTCGCTCTTGACGAAGGCGAGCAGCTGCGGCGCCAACGCCTTGTCCCAGCCGTTCTTGGCATAGAGATCGTTGAGGGAGCGCAGGACGCCTTCCTTCGCCCAGTCCAGGCCTTCGTAGCCGAGGAACTGCATGGTTGTCGGCGGATTGCCCGCGGCAAGGCGCGTCCTGAGCGCCTGCAAGGCGTTCGCACCGGAAAGGCCGCCGACGGCGCTGTCCTGCCAGGTGTAACCCTTCGAAGCGAGCTTGTCGGTAATCACTTTCAACGCGTTGACTTCGCTTTCGGAAACCCAGTGATGGATGCCTTCCACAGTTCCCTTGCTCTCGGCCATTGCAGCGACCGGAAGAAGCGAGATCGAGGCGGCAAGAAGCGTAATCAGTTTCATTATGTTCCCCTGTATTTGCTCTGGTGGTTGAACGTGGATGGCAGGTGCGAACTCCCGGCACCTGCCGCATGGACTATGCGTCGGCCGGTTCGACCGCCGCCGCATAAGGCACGTTGCGGCCGCCATAGCGGCGGACGCGAATGTTGGCCTGCTCGGCATGGCCGGCGAAACCTTCCATGAGGCAAAGCCGCGAGCCGTAGGCTCCGATCATGGCGGAAGCCTCGTCGGTCAGGATCTTCTGGTAGGTGCAGGTCTTCAGGAATTTTCCGACCCACAGGCCGCCGGTGTAGCGGGCCGCCTTGTTGGTCGGCAGCGTGTGATTGGTGCCGATCACCTTGTCGCCGAAGGCGACATTGGTGCGTGCGCCAAGGAACAGCGCACCGTAGTTGCGCATGTTGTCGAGGAAATAGTCAGGATCGCGGGTCATGACCTGGACATGCTCGGAGGCGACGCGGTCGGCTTCCGACAGCATCTCTTCGAACGTGTCGCAAAGGATGATCTCTCCGAAGTCTTCCCAGGCCTTGCCGGCAACGGCCGCTGTCGGCAGGATTTTCAACAGCCGCTCGATCTGCGCGAGCGTGTCGCGCGCCAGCTTTTCCGAATTGGTGATGAGCACCGCCGGAGAGTTGACGCCGTGCTCGGCCTGACCGAGCAGGTCCGTTGCCACGAGCTCTCCATCAACGCTGTCATCAGCGATTACAAGCGTTTCCGTCGGGCCGGCGAAAAGGTCGATGCCGACGCGGCCGAAAAGCAGACGCTTGGCTTCCGCCACATAGGCGTTACCGGGGCCGGCCAGCATATCGACGGGCTCGATCGTCTCGGTGCCGTACGCCATGGCAGCAATCGCCTGCACGCCGCCGAGGCAATAAATCTCGTCGGCGCCGGCAAGCGCCTGCGCGGCGACAATCTTCTCCGCGATCTTTCCCTGGAATGGCGGCGCGCAGGTGATGACGCGTTCGCAGCCGGCAACCCTCGCCGTCAGCACGGTCATGTGGGCGGAGGCGAGCAGCGGATATTTGCCGCCCGGAACATAGCAGCCGACATTCTGGATCGGCACGTTCTTGTGCCCCAGCACGACGCCGGGCAGGGTCTCGATTTCGATATCCTTCAGCGCCGCCTTTTGCGCCTCCGCGAAGCGTCGGATCTGCTCCTGGGCGAAATCGAGGTCTTCGCGTTCGCGGATCGTCAGCGCATCGATGCAGGCTGTGATTTCCTGATTGGTCAGGCGATAGGAGTCCCGGTCGAACTTGTCGAACCGGACGGAGAGCTCCCGAACCGCCTTGTCGCCACCGTCCCTGACCTTTGCCAGAAGGGCTTCGACTGCCTTGGTGACCGCGCTGTCGGTGCCGCCGTCTTCGATGGTGGCCGTGGCCGTTTTGATGTGCCAAATCATGACAAAGTCTCTTCGTTCGCGGCCACCGGTGGCGCCGCGTCATCAATGGTCTTGGGAGGGTTGCAGGGAGGCTGTCGCCTCCCCGCTCAAACAATCAGAGGTGCTGCTCGCGGGCGCGCATCTCTGCGTAGGCCGCCTGTTCCTTCTCGTAGTAGGCCGGCGACGGGAAATCCCACCAACCGGTTGCGAAGGGGCCGGCCGCGTCTCGCGAGACGATGACCTCTACAAGCGCGGGGCCGCCGCATTCGAGCGCCGCCTTCAGGCTACTTTCGAGATCCTCGTCCTTTTCGACCTTCCAGGCCGGCAGACCAAACGCCCGGGCAGAGGCCGCGATATCCGCCGAATAGGGGGCGCCATTGCCCGCGTGATGGTTGAATTCGGAGGCGATGTGACGGCCCATGAACTTGCGCATGCCGCCGCGGATCGACATGTAGCCCTGGTTGTTCAGGACGAGGAAGACGACGTTGATGCCGTTCATGACCGCCGTTCCCATTTCCGGCAACGACATCATGAAATCGCCGTCGCCCACGATTGAAACGACCTGACGGTCCGGGCAGGCGAGCTTGGCGCCGAGTGCCGCCGGAACCGCCCAGCCCATCGGCGAATAGGAGCCGGACGTAATATGGGTACGCGGCTCGTAGACCGGGAAGCTCTGCTTGACGGAACCCTGGGTGTTGCCCGAGCCGACGACGACGATACCGTCGCGGTCGAGCACCTTGCGCAACGCCACGAGCGGACGCTGCGAGGTGAAAGGCGTCTCACGGCTGTTTTCGCGCGGCTCGACCAGGGTGCGCCACTCGGCCTTGGCCTTCTGTACGTCGGCGAGGAACGGTTCGCGACGTGCCTGCATTTTCTGCGCATCCGCGTCCGAGATCAGCGACAGGATCGCCTCCAGCGTCGCCTTCGCATCTGCGACGATGCCGACTTCCGTCTCGTAGTTCTTGCCGATCTCACGCGGATCAAGGTCGATGTGAATGAGCTTGGCCGAGGGGATCGAGAACGAGACGCCCTTGGCATAGGAGGACGCCGACCAATCGGTGAATCGGCAGCCGACGGAAACGACCACGTCGGCGGACGCGGTGATCTTGTTGCCGCAGGTCGTGCCCGTCTGCCCGACTGCGCCGATGAACAGCGCATGGTCTTCGGAAATCGCGCCCTTGCCGTTCCAGGTGATCGAGACGGCCGCACCGAGCTTTTCGGCAAGACGCGTCAGCTCGGCCGAGGCGTTTGCCGTGATCGCGCCGCCGCCGGCGACGATAACCGGGCGTTCGGCGGAAAGAAGAACCTTCAACGCTGCTTCGACGGCCTTGGGATCCGGATATGCGACGCCGACCGGCAGGCGCTTGCCAAGCGGATGGATGGTCACATCCGCCGCTTCGACCTGCACGTCCATCGGGACTTCGACATGGACCGGACCCGGTCGGCCTGTCAGCAATTCGCTGAAGGCACGGTGCATAATGCTTGGGAGGACCTGCACCGAATTGGCTTGCCAGGCGCGCTTCGTCACCTGTTCGGTGATGCGCGGAAAGGCGTTGTCCTGCTGGCGCTCCAGTTCCTGCATGGTGCCGTGGCCGTGCATGTAGGTCTGGGGCGAACCGGAAACGTAAAAGAGCGAGGTCGAGTCGCAATAGGCAGTTGCAAGGCCGATTATGGTGTTTGCAGCACCTGGGCCGACAGAGGTCGAGCACGCCATCGGCTTGCCCGAAGCGCGATAGTAGCCATCGGCCATGTGAACCGCGCTCTGCTCATGCATGACCTGGATGAAGGGTATTTCCGATCCCTCCTGCAGGAACGCGTCGAACAGCGACCAGATGCCATGGCCCGGCACGCCCGCGACATATTCGACGCCGTATTCCTTCAAAGCCTTCGCGACGACTTGGCCACCTGTCAGTTTCATGTGATCGACCCTCTGAAATATCGTTAAGGTGCTTACAGGAAGATCAGCAGCTCGGGGCGTCTTCCGATGAGAGCCGCATTCTTCGGCGGAGCGTGACGCATCGCAAGTTCGCAGCAATCGAAACGCTGACGCAAGGTGACGCACATTGAGCGCAGCTTTGCATAATTCGACTGGCTGATATCGACCGGATGTCGCGTCATGCCGCCACGGAAGAACGCCAGCAGCCGGCAGGCGGGCGGCTGCTGACTCTTCGCAAGCTGAAGCGGATTTCGCGTCATGATGCGAAGAAATAAGTTGCGCCGCGAACTTCTTTGACGCCATCCGGTGTGGCTTGTTTACGGCACAGAAAGAGACGAGAGGCATTGCAGTGCAGAACCTGAGCAGAGACCTGGCTTTCGCGGACGCGTTCATCACGGCGACGCTTGTGGAAAATGTGGTCGACTACGATGTGGCCGACGCGATCGTCGTCAATATCAGCCCCTCCCCCATGGTGACGGGCGATGAACACCCCGCCATCGTCCCGGCCTGGAAATCCACCTGGCTGAAGGGCGGGCGCATCCTTTCAGCCGAGCGAGCCGCCGTCATCAAGGTCGTCAACCCGACCAATCTGGGCGGCTGCATGTTCCGGGGCTGGGATTGGCTGGGAAATCGTATCCGCAGCTTTCCGCGCGATACGCCGCTTTACATCTCGGCGCAGGATACGATCGGCACAGTGACACTCGATCCGCGGGTCTTTACCAATGAACGTGCGAACACCGAGGCGCCGCAAACCTTCACATTGAAGCTCAATCTCTGGTGGTCGCCGGGCGATACGGATTGTTTCATCCACAACGAGCACCCGTTCCTGGAAACCCATACGCAGATCCATGGCTCGGGCCGCATGCAGAAGTTCAAGACACGGGATGCCGCTGAGATCTACGAGGACGTCGTCATGCCGATCGGCTATTCGCACGACCCGTTCTGCCGGGTGACAGGCGAAAATCAATGGACCTATCCCTGGCACCGCTATTATGCGGATACCGACAGCGTCTGGCTTGCGGTCGAACTCCATCCCTAGGGTGGCGGGACGTCAGCTCATCTGGATCATGTCCGAGCCATCGCCGAGATATTGCAGGGCCTCGCGGGGAATGGCCGGGTCGTTGCGATCGAGAACTGTCAGGTCCTTGAGCTGATCGCGACCCAGCAGACCCGGGCCGCGATAGTGCAAGGCCACCTTCGTGGAATATGGCTGGCGAAAGACGGTCGCCGCGATGCCGCTGGAGATGCCGAACATGAACCGCTTGGCATTGCGCTTGACCTGAGCATAGACGCCGAACGTCAGCTCGTTGGACTGGATGCCCTCGAAGTCGGCTGTGAACAAACGGTCGGCGACGGGAAAGCAGAAACCGTAATATTTGAAGACGTACTCCGTCTTCTTCGGATTATCGAAGCTCGGGAAGCGCTCGACGTAATAGTGCTGGAGGAACTCGTTGTTGCGGTAGATGCAGAAGGCAGAGCGCAACACGAAGCCCTTGTAGATCGAGGAGAACTGGTAGCGATCGTAGACACCGACGATGTCGTCGTGATCCGCCCTGTTGTTCTCCACGATCATGTCGGAAACGAAACGCGTGAATTCGGGCATCTGACGGGCCGTCGCCATGGCGTGGAAGAAATTGCCTTCCACAAGGGTGCGGAATTCGTCGGGATCGGCAAACAGCATCGGCACGCTGAGCCCGAAATAGTTTGCGATGATCCGAAGGTTGGCTGCCGATGGGACATGGGCGCCGGAGAGGTACTTGTTGAATTGCTGCCGGTTGACATTGATCTTGCGGCAGACCGCAGCGACGGAGCCGTGCTGCCCGCAGAGTGTCCTGAGATTTGCCGCGAAAGCATTACCGTCTCTACCCAGATGATCCATTCCGGCCCCTCAAAGTGACGCATTATGACGCTCAAAATACGTCATATCGCTAAAGGAATCAATCATCTGCGAAGTTGTGCCGCAAGACGTCCCGGATCAATCTCAAGGCGATAAGAGGAGGATTTTAGTGCACCCTACGCAAGCCACCGGCTGGTCCGTCATGGGCACAGGCACGATTGCAACGGAGCACATGGTTGCGGCGATCCGCGCGGCAGGCCACCAGCCGCTTTGGGTCGTCAGCCGTAACGAAAGATATGCCGCGCATTTTTCGCAGGACATGGAAATACCCGGCATCACCATCGACGCACGCGAAGCCCTGCGCGATAAACGTGTCGGCTTCGCCTATGTCAGCGCGGCCAGGAGCCGACGAAAACATTACATCCTGGCTGCCGCCGCGGAGGGCAAGCATCTCTTGTGCGACGGCCCGATCGCAGGCGGCAGCCGCGTCGCCGCAGAGCTGACCGATGCCTGCGCGAAGGCCGGCGTGATCCTCGCGATCAACCAGCCGCTTCGTGCCCTGTCGCCGCACCAGACGATGCGCCGCCTGCTGCAAGAGGGCGAAATCGGCACCTTGCAATCCCTGCTGATCGCGCGTGGTGCGCCATTTCACCCTCCACCGAACCGACATATCGACGACGTCGTCGATCACGAACAGGCCCTGCTCGACATCACTTTGGAGGACATCGATCTCGCCCGGTTTCTGACCGGGCAGGAAGCAGTTGCCGCATCTGCGCTCATCGCCGCGGATCAACGCGCCTATGCAATCGAGATGTCCGGCGGCGCGATCCTGCAGGCGTATGAGAGTTTCACGGCAGCGGAATTCGAAAGCGTCGTGATGCTTGCAGGCGATCGCGGGACGCTCGTTGCCCATGGGACGCTCAGCGGAAAGGGGTCAGGAACCCTCGTGCGGCGCCTGAACGGCCGAAACGAATTGATTCCCGTGCGGGACAGAGACCAGCACATGTCGACACTGGAGGCTTTTCTGGCCCTTCCGCAAAAAAATGGCGGGATCTGGCTTTCGCTCGGCGAAGACAATGTGATCGCCCTTCAGGTCGCAGAAGCCGTTCAGGCCGCGCAGAAACGGCGGCCGGTTGTCGTCAGCCAGTAAACGGACCATCGGAGCCCGACCGTGATCAGATCCCACAACCAACTCGTTTTTCATTCCATGGCGTCGAAACCGAATTCGCTGGCGATCGACATCGAGATCGCCAAAAGCGTTGGCTTCGACGGACTGGAGACGTCCGGCGCCAAGATCTCCGCCTATCTCGACGCCGGTCACGACGAACAGGCGCTCAAAGCCCGGCTTGACGGCCTCTTCCTTCCCGGTATCGGCTTCCTGATCGATCTCGAACGGCAGGGAGAGGCTCGAAAGCAAATGCTGCAGGAGGCGGAAGCCTTGTGTGTGCTCGCCAGCGCCGCCGGCGCCAGGGGGATCGAAGCGATCACCGGGCCGCTGGATATCAGGGTTTTTGAAGCCGATGCCAAAAAACGCTACCCCGATCTGTACCGGGGCCTGATCGACCTGCCGGAAACGGAGCAACTTGAACGCACGGCGTCTAATCTCCGGGCGGTCGCCGATATAGCGGCGACCTATGGGCTTATAGTCTACCTCGAATCTCTTTCCTGGACCCCTCTGAATAGCCTGGATGCGCAAATGCGGATTCTCGATCTGTGCAAACGGGACAATGTGCGCCTCGTGATCGACTTTTGGCACGCTTATACGTCGGGCGACAGTCCGGAGCGTGTCGCTCGCCTCGACAAGGACCTGATCTACGGCGTGCATCTTTGTGATTCCCTTGCCTATAGCGGCGGTGTACCCAACGAGGCAGTGCTGCGGGATGTGCCCACCGGCGCGGGCGTTCTCGACCTCCAAAGCTGGGTCGATGCGGTAAAATCGACGGGCTACGAAGGCTGGTGGAGCTGCGAACTGTTTTGCCGGCGTCAACACCAGGAGAACAGCTTCGATGTCGCCAGGGAGCTCAAGGCGTTGATGGAGAAACTGATATTCGAGTGATAAAGCAATCGCTCCCTCGGTCCCAGCGTGGCGTGCTTGATGCGCCCCGCAGAAAGGCAAGGACGATATCAAACCCGGACAGTCTTTCATCATGCTCACCCTACGCGACCTCGGGCAACCCGCCGATCAGCTTGTCGAGCGTGATCGGATAGTCCCTCACCCGGACACCGGTGGCATTGTAGATCGCATTGGCGATGGCTGCTGCGACACCGCAAAGGCCCAGTTCTCCCACGCCCTTCGCTTTCATCGGCGATGAGAACGGATCGGTTTCATCCATGAAGATCACGTCCTGATGCGGGATATCCGCGTGAACAGGCACCTCGTAACCGGCGAGATCGTGATTGACGAAGAAGCCGCGGCGCGTATCGACCACCAGTTCTTCGGACAGGGCCGCCCCCGCGCCCATCGTCATGGCCCCGACGACCTGGCTGCGTGCGGTGAGCGGGTTGAGGATACGGCCCGCCGCACAGACGGCCAGCATTCGGCGGATACGCGTCTCGCCGGTAACGATATCGACCCCGACTTCGACAAAATGCGCGCCGAAGGTGGATTGCTGGTGGGTTTTGTCGAGATCCCCCCATGTCATCGTGTCTTCGCCGATCAGCCCGTCCGCACCGGCTGCCTGGGAGAGCGGCACCGCCCGGTCGCCGGAGCGGACCTGGCCACCTTCGAAAACAACATCCTGCGTGTTGAAGCCGAGCCTGGCGGCGACCGCCGCGCGCAACTTCACACAGGCGGCGTAGACGCCCGATGTCGACGAGTTTCCGCCGAACTGACCGCCGGAACCGGACGAAACGGGAAACCGCGAATCGCCAAGACGCACCGTCACCCGGTCGATATCGACCCCCATCATTTCCGCCGCCGTCTGGGCGATGATCGTGTAACTGCCCGTGCCGATATCGGTCATGTCGGTTTCAACCGTGATCATGCCGTCGCCATCGAGGCGAACGCGCGCACCAGAAGGCATCAGAAGATTGTTGCGGAAAGCAGCGGCGACGCCGACGCCGACGAGGACGCCGTCCTCCCGCCGCGTTGCGGGCGCGCCGCGCTTCTGCCAACCAAAACGCTCCGCACCCAGCCGGAGACACCCGATCAGGTTGCGATGCGAAAAGGGGCGCTCCGGCTTTTCGGGATCGACCTGCGTATCGTTGAGAATACGGAACTCGACGGGATCCATTTGCAGCTTTTCCGCCATTTCGTCGATGGCGATTTCAAGCGCCATCATGCCCGGCGCTTCGCCCGGCGCGCGCATGGAATTGCCTTCCGGCAGGTCGAGTGTGGCGAGCCGCATCGCCGTCTTGCGGTTTGCCCCGGCATAAAGGAGACGCGTCTGGTTGACGGCGAGCTCCGGCTGGCCGCCGGGAAGGTCGCCGGACCAGCTTTGATGGCCGATCGCCGTAATCCGGCCATCACGTTCCGCGCCGATGCGTATGCGCTGGACAGTCGCCGGACGGTGGGTGGTGTTGTTGGCCACCAGCGGCCTCGGCAACGCCACTTTGACGGGTCGTCCGGCCGCCTTGGCGGCGAAGGCCGCCAGAACGGCATCCGCACGCAGGAAGAGCTTGCCGCCGAAGCCGCCGCCAATGAAGGGCGACATCAGATGAACCCGTTCCTTATCGATGCCCAACGTGGTCGCGAGATCGCTGCGCCACCAATCGATCATCTGGCTGGATGTCCAGATCGTGAGATCGTCGTATTTCCAGGCGGCGATGGAGGCGTGCGGTTCCATCATGGCATGTGACTGGTCGGGCGTCCTGTAAACGGCGTCGAGCGTCACCGGCGCATCGGTGAAGGCCCGCTCGAAATCACCGACGGCGGTATCGGGCTCGTCCGAATCGTCAGGTTTCACCGCACCATCCATTGCCTCTTCGAGATCGTAGGCGCCGTCCTCAGGCGCGTACTCGACCTTGACGAGAGCGCCTGCGGCGCGGGCCTCCTCGAAAGAGCGCGCCACGACGACGGCCACGGCCTGGTGGTAATGCTGGATCTTGTCGCCGCCGAACACCGTCGCGGTGTTGTACTCGCCCTTCTTGCGCTCGCCGACGTCGAGTGTCGTCACCACAGCCAGCACACCCGGCGCCTTTTTTGCGGCCTCCGTATCGATCGATCGTATACGGCCCTTGGCGATGGCGGCGCCGACAGGGTGGCCGTAGGCATAATCCATCTGTGGATCATGCCATTCATAGGCATAGCGGGCGTTGCCGGTCGTCTTCAGCTCACCGTCGACGCGCGGAACAGGTCGTCCAACAACGTTGAGCCGATCAATGGGATTTGTGGTCGCTGGCTTGTCGAACTGCATGTCTTACCCCCTCGCTTCCGTGAAGATCGCAGCGACCATGCGCTCGACCAGATCGACCTTGAAACGGTTCTGTTCTGTCGGACGGGCATCGGCCATCAGGACCGCAGCGGCACGATCCGGACCGTTCGCAAGCTCCGCCTCGGCATCTTCCGAACGCCATGGCTTGTGCGCCACGCCGCCGACAGCGATGCGGCCCGTGCCGTCGGACTGGACCACCGCGCCGATTGAAACGAGCGCGAAGGCATAGGAGGCGCGGTCACGCACCTTCCGGTAGATATGCCTTCCGCCGACCGGCGGCGGCAGAACCACCGCGGTGATGATCTCGCCGTGCTCGAGGACGGTTTCGATATGTGGCGTCTCGCCGGGCAGGCGGTAAAAATCGGCGATGGGTATCGTGCGCCTGGTGCCATCGCCCTTCACGGTTTCGATGGTCGCGTCGAGCGCGCGCATGGCGATTGCCATGTCGCTCGGATGGGTGGCGATACAGGCGTCGCTCACGCCCACTACGGCATGCTGGCGGCTAAAACCATCGATCGCGGCACAGCCGCTGCCGGGGTTGCGCTTGTTACAGGGCTGGTTGGTGTCGTAAAAATACGGGCAACGCGTGCGCTGAAGCAGGTTTCCCGCCGTGGTGGCTCGGTTGCGCAATTGTCCGGATGCCCCTGCCAGCAGCGCACGGGACAGCAAGCCGTAATCGCGCCGAACCGTGTCATGCGCCGCAAGGTCGGTGTTGCGGACCAGCGCGCCGATGCGCAAACCGCCTTCAGGTGTGGCTTCGATCCGGTCAAGTCCCAGACCGTTGACATCGATCAATCGCGCCGGCCTTTCGATTTCCAGCTTCATCAGGTCCAGGAGATTGGTACCTCCGGCAATGAACTTTGCATCTGGATAAGCGGCCACCAGATTGGCCGCTTCCTGGACGGACGTGGCCCGCTCATAGGTAAAGGCTCTCATGGCGTGCCCTCCGCAACCTCAAATATGGCGTCGAGAATGTTGGAATAGGCACCGCATCGACAGATATTGCCGCTCATCCGCTCGCGAACTTCTTCCGGCGTAAGCGCGATCGCGCCCGTCAAATCCTCGGTGACGTGGCTGGGGATCCCGGCGGCGATTTCCTGAAGAACCGCCACGGAGGAACAGATCTGCCCGGGCGTACAGTAGCCGCACTGAAAGCCATCATGTCGAACGAAGGCAGACTGCATTGCATGCATGTTTTCCGGCTGGCCCAGCCCTTCGATGGTGGTGATCTCGTCGCCCTCGTGCATCAGCGCCAGCGACAGGCAAGAATTGATGCGGCGACCATCGGCGATAACCGTACAGGCGCCGCACTGGCCATGATCGCAACCCTTCTTCGTTCCGGTGAGGTGCAAATGCTCGCGCAAGGCGTCGAGCAGCGTGGTGCGATTGTCCAGCGTGAGTTGGTAGGGCTGGCCGTTGACCTTAAGGGAAACCGTCGAGGTGAAATCCATTTTTTCTTCCAGAGCTTGCGCTTTGATGTGACCGACTGCTGTCCTTGTCAGTCGTGGGCGGATTTAAGAGAAACGGATTCCGCTGAAAAAGTTCCATCGCCGCGATATGCAACTGCGTCGCCGCCCTTAGACTCGTGGCCCGATCGCTACCGCCAATCACGAAATATTTCATCAGGGAACGACGGACGCAGATCGTGGTTGACTTGGCGCAGGCGAATGAACGCCTGCCTTTCTAAACCCAAGGAGAAGCATAATGCCGAACCAAGGCGGAACTCATGAACAGCACGTAAAGGCTGGTCAGCAGAGCCACAAGAACGATGATCAAAAACGTCAGGCTGCCGGAAGTCGCGACCAGAGCGGCGGTGAACGCGGCGGCAAGGGCAATTTCGCGAACGATCGCGAGAAAGCGTCCGAAGCCGGACGCAAGGGCGGAAAACACTAAACAGCCCAAAGATGGGACGGAGCCTGCCACGGATGTGGCAGGCGAAAGCCCATTTTCCCTCGGGAACGTTGCCCCTTTTTAATCGTTGAGGGCCGAACCGCATAACGGAGGATTAGGTGGCCAGGTTCTATTTCAAGATTCAAGACCAGGAAGGCGTACTCCTCCCGGACAGGGCCTTCGAATTTGAATCCGTCGCGGACGCGACGGAGCAAGCGAAAACCCTCTTGGCGGAAATGGCCCTCGACGGACTGCCCAAAGAACCGGTCGACAGCATTTCAGTCGAGTTGCAGGATGAGGACTTCAGGCCCTTGCTCACATTGCGTCTCCTGATGGAGACCCTCCCGCACGGCCAGTCGACTTTGCCATCGCATTCGCCGTAGTCGATTTCAGCCGGAGAATTATGTCTGTCCGACACGGCAGTCGACGCGGACTATAGCATTTCCGGTGAACTCCGGTTCACCGGAAATGCTATAGATTCCTGTTTTTACCGCATTATCCGACGCCGAAGCGACTTCGCTTCGGCTGGAAATGCTCTAGAACCGCATGGCGTCTTTACCGGCCGCTTTCGCATCATAGAGCAACGCGTCCGCCTCGTTGATCAGCTCGCTTATATCGCGCTTGGAAGAGCTCCACGTGCCGCCAATGCTCGTGCGAACGTCGGCGATGTTACCGCCGATAGGGATAGGCTCCCTCATACGCTCCATGATGCGTTTGGCCGCGGCCTCCCCTGTCGCGCGGCTTCCGGCGATAACCACGACGAACTCATCCCCACCGATCCGCGCGACGAGATCGTTTTCTCTGACAGCGGAGGTGAGGCGGGTTGCGGCGGTTTGCAGGACGATATCTCCCATGGCATGGCCATGAACGTCATTCACCTTCTTGAAGCCATCCAGGTCGAGCGCAAGAACGACGAAGCCGTCAGCCGACTGTAGAGTAGAGAATGCGATCGAAAGGCCACGGCGATTCAAGAGCCCGGTCAGCGCGTCCGTGCGCGCCGTCTCCTCCAGCATCTCGATCCTTCGCCGCTCCTCCGTGAAGTCGATCGCCATTCCAACGATCTTGACCGGCCTGCCTTCGCTGTCACGCAGCAGCCTCCTGTCGCAGCGCATCCAGCGTTCGCCATGGATGGTATCGAGACGATATTCAGCGACATTCTGATCGAGTTCTCCCGCGATCAGTGGCGTGAGGTCCGCCTGAGCGCCATCGTTCACATTCACCCTGTTGACGTAGCACTCAAGATCAAGCCGTGCAGCGGTTGGACCGCCGATAAACTGAGCCAGCCGGTCCGATGTCTCGAATTTTCCGGTGAGAATGTCCATTTGCCAGAAGCCGCCACGGATGGCTTCGAGCGCCAGTTCAAGTTGCGCCGCACGCTCGGCAAGCTGTCGCTCATGCTCCTTATGGCGGGTGATGTCTTCGATTTGCGATATGAAGCGCACGACCTTGCCGTGGACGTCGCGCATGGCCGCGATATGAATGAGGACGTGAACAATGTCGCCGAACGGCCGAACGTATCGCTTTTCGATCGTATAGCCGTCCCGCCTTCCCTGCAGCACCTGTTTGAACAGAATGAGATCCGCCTCGATGTCATCAGGATGGGTGAACTCCTTAAAGTGCATCCCGAGTATTTCTGCGACAGGAAGACCTAACAGCTTGGCGAATGCAGCATTGCTGCGGATAATCCGCCCCTCAAGATCCACCAGGGCGATCCCGATCGGAGCGTTTTCGAACGCAAAGTCGAAAAGCGCCAGACGGGTCCGGGGATCATCGGTGATATGGGGTTCCGCTGCCATCTTTCCTCCGAAGAACAAACATCACCAGAATAGATGTATCGCGCCTGGGGAAGGACAAGCGCGAAATCCTGTAACGCATGCACTTGCTGCGACGTTCGTTAACGCGCAGCTACCGCGTCCCGGTTCCATTTCACCAGCCGCGAGCTTGGATTGCTGGCAGTGCCCCGTGGATTTCCGATTTGGAGTGCCTACGAGGCCATCTCGGTCCAATATCGCGCAATTCCCCCTCGCGCGGACGCGAAATTTGCTTGGATTTATCGTTTTTGTCGAGGAACATTCCCGATTTTTATTGGTTTGCGCACGAAAACCGAGGAGGTCGTGAAATGCCAATCAAAGCGTGGAGCCAGCCTATCAAGATTCAAATCGGCTTCGGAAGCCGTCGTGTCGAAGGGCCTTTCCAGGCCTTGATCCACCTTGCAGAACACTGGCCACGACGCACCGGACCGCGATTTGTGCGGGCCGGAATCGCCTGTAAGGCCGCAGTCGAGGGGCGGATAGACGCGGAAGATGCGCGACATGAGTTCCTCGAGGCGGCGAAAGAGGTGGGTCTTTATCTTCACTGAATGCGCAAGGGATTGACTACAGACGTGTGCTCAGAAAAAGCGTAGCCCGACAGCGATGGCGGCAATGAAAATTGCCGTCCCGCACAGTCCAAGAGTGATCGCCACGACAGGAAACCGAGACTGAGGCGAATGGTTGGCTTGGAAGATCGGTCGCATTGCAGAGCCTTCATCACCCGAAACGTCAGGACGCTTCCCGTCTCGCTGTGTACTGCGAGCGGTCTCGATCTGCTCGCTCGTCATGGGCGTACCCGCGGCTTCCGCGTCCGTTTCGAGCGGGGCAAGGGCCGGGTCGAAGCAAAAGCTTTCGGCACTGAAAGACGCACCCGCATCCGATTTCGGTGCCGCCTACGTGTCGGCGCAGGTCAGGGCGTATGCCGCGGTCGGCGGACTTTACCAGGACTTCATCAAGACGGGAGAGGCCGGCGAGATCCGCGCCTTTGCAGAAAAACTCTATCCAGAAATGCACATGATGGAAACAAGGGTCAATTCTACATCTGCGCGGAATGTGGTCACGGACGGTGAAGACTGATGCTGCAATGATTTTAATAGAAGAAATGATCGCTCATGATCGCAACCTCTGCTCCGGCGTTGCGCTGTTCGTTTTTAAACCCCAGCAAAGATCGAACCAATGGCCCTCTCCCGACGCCTGCCGGATGCCAACCCTGATACGATCAAGGAACAGGTTGCAAGCCTCATTCCTGCGCTGCGTGCATTCGCGCGCACGTTCACGGTTAATCCAACGGACGGAGACGATCTCGTTCAGGAGACACTCGTTCGCGCCTTGCGCAGCCTGGAGAGCTTTCGAGCCGGAACGAGCCTCAAATCCTGGCTCTTCACCATCATGCGCAACACCTACTGCACGCAATATCGCAAGCGCGTCCGAGAAAGTCCTGGCGCAACGGACTGCGTGTCTCTCCAGCTTGTCACGGCCGCCGGGCAAGAATGGTCGATCGCCGAAAGCGAGGTGAAGGCCGCCCTTTGCCGATTAAGCGAAGACCAGCAGCAAATTCTCATCATGGTGGCAGGCTTCGGTTTCAGTTATGAAGAAGCCGCTTGCGTAACGGATTGTGCAGTCGGAACGGTCAAAAGCCGCCTCAATCGGGCGCGCGAAGCACTTGCGCAGGAAATGGGCGGCAACCCTCTCAGATGATTTCGTCGTCGCACTTCTTGGGCTTTTGATAAATTCGGAGAGGCGGTCCCGAGAATGGCGGGCGTCCATGACGCGGAACTTCGCAGACTGACTTGACGGGATGTCATCCGCTCGCAGGTCCACTGTCGAAGTCGATGATTGGTGTTCGGATGAAGCACGCCTGCACCATCACTTCATTCTCCTTGATCAATGGCATGGGGCGATGGTTGCTGCGTCGCGTTATCGCTTCCGCCCTTCATGAGGGCGATGGCGGCGATGGCTCCAATGACCAGAACCACGAGAATCACGGCGAGGAATGTACGCATGCCGGCCCTTCTTTTTAGGTACCTAACCACCATGAAGGCGGAACGTTCCCTGTTGCACCGGCGTGATCGCGAAGAAACGGCGTGCTGCCGGGCTGACAGCCCCTCGCTGAAAGAAAAGAAATCCTCCGATTTCATCGCTGACGATCAAGTCACCAAACCAGCCAGCCCGGCCGACGAATATACCTCGCCGGGCCGGCAGTCGTTGGATTTGGCTTGCCTCAGCAACGATCGATATAGCGGCGGCCGTAGCGGTCGCGGTAGTAGCACTGGCCGGGCTGATCCTGGACGTTGCCGATCAGCGCGCCTGCGACACCGCCGACGGCTGCACCCACAGCCGCACCACGGACGTTACCGGTTGCGACCCCGCCCACGACGGCTCCAGTTGCAGCACCGACACCGGCACCGCGTTCGGTGGCAGTGCAGGCACCGAGCGACAGGCCGATGCAGGCGATAAGGATCATCTTCTTCATTGTCACCTCCATGTTTAGACATCAGCCTAACCCCCGCAAGACGCTCAGGTTCCACAACGGCGTGGGCCGCGTCACAATTTTTCGAAAGACGGGAACAAAAGAGCGCCAATAAAGTCGGCCCGACCCGTCGCTGTCGGCGTTTCGTTCGGTCCGGGTGCGCGATCCCGCAATACAGCCTTCTGTTCACCTGAAATGAAGCGAAGGAATGCCGGCATCCAACCGGCCTGCCGGCAATTCGTTCCGCCGAAACCCCACGGGAACAAACGACGCTTGTCCAGGTTCGGACGGTTTAAAGGAGATCACCGATGAAAAAAATTCTGGCGACATTCACTCTGCTTACGATTTCCACCGCCGCCTTCGCGCAGTCGACGGCAGAAACCACGGGTGTGAATTCCACGCTGGGCATCCCGCCCACGACCGAGGACTTCGTGAAGGAGGCTTCGATGAGCGACATGTTCGAGATCGAATCGAGCAAACTCGCGCTTCAGAAGGGCGGAGATGCCACCAAGGCCTTCGCTCAGCAAATGATCGACGCGCACCAAAAGACGACAAGCGAATTAAAAGCCCTGCTCGACGGCGGCAAAGTGAAGGCCGTGCCTGCGACCGCCATGTCCGACGCCCAAACGAAATCGCTGGAGGAACTCAGAGGCCTTTCCGGAAACGACTTCGATGAAGCCTACCAGGATGAACAGGAAGACGCGCATGAAGACGCTGTCGATCTTTTCAAGCGCTACGGCTCGGAAGGTGATAACCCGGATTTGAAAGCCTGGGCTGCCAAGACGGTTCCCGCCTTGGAGCACCACTTGAAAATGGCCGAGGATCTCGAAGAGAAACAATAACGTCAGCGACATAAAATCGGTTATGGCAAGGCCCTAACGCTCTTCCGGCGGCGGAAGCGCTGGCGGAGTCCGGACCGTACGGCCAATCGACGTTCAGAATTCCCAAATCGCTTAATCGCTGCTTCGTAGAGCAGCGCGTTTGGTCATGGAGGCAGCCAATGGCGATTAAGCGGTATGAACTGAGCGCGGCTCAGTGGACAAAGATTTACTGGCAATCAGCTTGTGGTGAAGCGTGATCGATGACTTCCTAGAGAAGATCGCGCGCGGCGAGGTTGCGCATCAGGTGTGACGCGCCATAGGTCCAAGGCGCGCATTCTGTCGAAAGCATCACCCGGTTCACGAGTGAGCCGAGCTTTTCGTTGGAAATCGTTACCACGTCGCCGGCCTTGTGCGTGAAGCCATGGCCCGGCGTATCGCGATCCTGGACAGGCGCGAACAGCGTTCCAAGGAAAAGCACGAAGCCATCCGGATATTGATGGTGCCGGCCACATGTCTGCGCAACGAGGTCCAGCGGATCGCGGCTGATCTCCCGCATGGAACTCTTGCCGCGCATAACAAAACCGTCCTGTCCCGTGACGTGCAGATCGAGTTCGGCGTTGCGCACGTCATCGATCGAATAGGTGCGGTCGAAAAGGCGGATGAAGGGGCCGATGGCGCAGGACGCATTGTTGTCCTTCGCCTTGCCGAGCAGAAGAGCCGAACGGCCTTCGATATCGCGCAGGTTGACGTCATTGCCGATCGTCGCGCCCTTGACGACGCCCCCGCTATCGACCGCGAGCACGATTTCCGGTTCGGGATTGTTCCAGCGGGAACTCGGATGCAGACCGACATCGGCACCCGTCCCGACCGAGGACAAGACCTGCGCCTTCGTGAAGACCTCAGCGTCCGGACCGATGCCAACCTCCAGGTATTGGGACCAGAGGTTTTCCTCGATCAGCGCAACCTTGACCGCCTGAGCAGCCTCCGAGCCCGCCTTGAGATCGCGCAGGCTCATCCCGATAATGCCGGCCACCTTGTCGCGAATGCTTAAAGCCCGTGCGGGGTCTCCCCCAGCGCGTTCCTCGATGACGCGCTCGATCATGGAACGGGCAAAGGTGACGCCGCATGCCTTGACCGCCTGGAGATCGACAGGCGCGAGCAAATGAACATGCGAACGGTCAGGCTGCCGGATGGCGAGAAAGTCTTCGAGAGCGCCAACGTCCCGCCCCATAAGATCGCGCAGGACAGCCGCGGGATCGTCGCGCTGGAGAAGATCGCGAACCGTCGGGAGCTCTTTTGACGTGACGTCCAATACGCGCCCCTCGCGGATGGTCACCAGGATCGGGCCTCCCGCTTCCGGCGACCACGCCCGGCCAACGAAGCAACCTTCTTCATGCCAGGCCATGGCTATCCTCCGGAAGAATGCGCATGACGCCTTCGATCTCCACGGTCATCCCGTTCGGAAGAGAGCCCATGCCGACGGCCGACCGGGCGTGCTTGCCACGCTCACCGAGCACGCGCACGAGCAGGTCCGAGCACCCGTTGATGACATCTGCATGCCGTACGAAATCGCTCTTCGCCCGAACCATCCCGAAGATCTTCACGACCTCGATCCGCTCCAGACCGCCCGCCGCCTTGTCGGCGGCGGCCAGAAGAGCAAGCCCGATACCCCGGGCATGCTCATAGGCCTGGTCGATCGTGACATCCTCTCCCACCGTCCCGGTGATCCAGTCACCGGAGGTGGTTCTCGGCCCCTGCCCTGAAAAGTAGAGGACATCGCCACACTGGCGGAACGGGATATAGTTTCCGCCAGGGCTGAACTCCTGCGGAAATTCGAGCCCCAGTTCCTTCAAGCGATCGACAGCGCTCATCTTTCGTTTCTCCGACGAAGGCCGTCGGCGATCTTCTCGCCGATCATGATAATGGAAAGATTGGTGTTCGCCTGGCAATCGAGCGGCATGACCGAAGCATCTGCAACGAATAATCCGCGTACGCCGCGCACCTTGCCGGTCACGTCGACAACGCTTGCGGGGTCACCGTCCGCACCCATGCAGCAGCCACCCGCCCCGTGCTGGGCATCGGAGGACTGTTCGAGCAGGAAATCGTCGACCTCGTCGTCCGTCGCGGTGTTCAGCCAGTCCAGCGGCAGATCGGAATTCCCGAGCAGCATCCGCTGGGCGATGGTTTGCAGCGGCTGCTGTTTGCCGATCTCGCCGAGATGGCGATAGGCGACACGCATACGCTCCAGATCGTTCGGGTGGTCCAGCATGTTCTCGTCGATGATCGGCTGGTCGAGCACATGTGGCGAGGAGAGCTGCACGGTGCCCCGGCTTTTCGCCTCCATCAGGATCAGATTGATCATGGACTCGCCGAACTGCGCGCGATCGGACTCGACGCCAACACCGCCGTGGTTCATCGCATTATAGAGGATATCCTGCGGTGTGCCGCCGGCAACGCCGGAACTCATCTTGACGCAGCAATTCGTGTGGCGGGCATTGACGTCCACCGCCTTGTATTCCGGCTTCAGCTTCAGTTCGATGCGGCAATAGGGGTGATCAAAGAAGCTCTCTCCGACCGGCAGATCGGCGCGAACGTCTATGCCGTGCCGGGCAAGCAGAGCCGCCGGACCGATCCCGGACCGCTGGAGAATGGCAGGGCTGTGAATGGCACCCGCCGAAAGCACGACGAGCGGCGCCGAAAATTCACGTCTTTCATTGCCGACAATCGCCACGACACCCGTCGCCGCCGGGCCAGAAAACAGCACCGTATCGACCAGCGCTTCGCCGATGATGGTGAGATTGGGCCTGCCCCGCGCAGGCTCCAGATAACCGTCGCTAACGGCGACACGTTTGCCGTCACGGCTGTTGATCGCGAAGGTGCAGACACCCTCAGCATCTGGCGCGTTCAAGTCATCGCACCACGGATGCCCCAATGCCATCGCGCTGTCACGCATTGCCTTGTCCACATTGCCCCAGCTCTGGAGCGGAGCCCTGTAGATCGGGATCGGGCCATCATGACCGTGATAGTCGGCGTCGATGGGATCGTCTTCCAGCTTTTTGAAATAGGGCAGCACGTCGCGACCCGACCAGCCTTCGCAACCCATTTCCGCCCAACGATCGAAGGCATGCAGCGGTCCACGAATGGCAATCTGCGCGTTTACCGCGGACGACCCTCCTATCCCCTTGCCACGCCAGTA
Organism: Shinella oryzae; assembly: GCF_023038235.1. Classification (NCBI taxonomy): domain Bacteria; kingdom Pseudomonadati; phylum Pseudomonadota; class Alphaproteobacteria; order Hyphomicrobiales; family Rhizobiaceae; genus Shinella; species Shinella oryzae. Next base: position 767,070 of record NZ_CP081988.1, read on the forward strand.
GATGCGGTGTTCCTGCTTCTTGGTTCGCCGCGCCATGAGGTCGGTGTACATGTACCGGTCCTGAAAGTGCTTCGGCAGGATCAGGTTGAAGGGATTGGCGCTCTGCATCTCTACGGGTTGCTCGGCGCTGCGATAGTTCGGTCCCGCTTCCAGCAACAGAACCCTGCGATCCGCGTCCTCGCTGAGGCGAGCGGCGAGGACAGCGCCGGCTGACCCGGCGCCGACGACGATGACGTCATAATGCATTGTGATATCCTCTCGGGTGTGGCCGCCTGTTCCACTTCTGGCGGGGCATTGTCAGATCAATTTAGAATTTGCGCGAACATGCCACCGTCCACGACAAGGTCGGTTCCGGTGATGAAGCGGCTTTCTTTCGTCGCCAGGAAAAGAATGGCAGCGGCGACATCTTGCGGCTGCCCGGGACCGCCTGCAGGCAGCACTCGAGCGAAAATCCCTTTTGTCTCATCGCTTTCGAAATTTGCAGCCGTTGCGGGTGTGGTGATCGGCCCTGGCGCCACCATGTTGACGGTGATGCCGAACCGCGCCACGTCGACAGCCGCCGCGCGCGCCAGAAGACGTATCCCGCCCTTGGTCGCGGCATAAGGCGCCGCTTCACGTTCTGCGGCGAAAGAATTAACGGACCCGACCAGAATGATCCGCCCCTCGATGCCACATGCGATCATGCGGTTGGCCGCCGCGCGTGACACGAGAAAAGACCCCGTGAGGTTGGTGTCGACATACTTTTGCCAAGTCGCGAGCGAGACTTTATGAAACGGCGCACTCGCCCCGAGCGTGGCTGCCGCATGGACGACCACGTCGACAGCACCCCAACGCTCCATTATGTTGTCGAATGCCGCTTCGACATCACCTTCCTGCGAGACGTCGCAGGCGACCTCCCAGAGTGTATCGGTCGCCCTCTGAAGGGTCGCGTCGAACGCGCGGTCGAGAACGGCCACACGGGCGCCTTCGCTCAGAAATGCCTCAGCAGTCGCGGCGCCAATACCACTTGCACCGCCCGTTACGACCACGACCTTGCCGTTGAACCTCTTCATTTCAGCATCTCCGGATTATAGTTTCACAAGCTGCAGCGGCGCCGGCGGGCTCATCGCCTCGATGAGGTCGAGCGCGGCGTGTACATGACGCTGGCCGGCCGAAACCGTGAACATGCCATGGCCGGGAAGCAGACCGTCGAATGGCTGCGCGGCGATGGTCCGCATGCTCTCGCAGGATTGGGCGATGTCGAAATCGTGGGTCGCTTGGTAGATGATGCGACCCGAATGAAACAGCGCGTCGCCCGAGGCAAGAAATCCGGTATCCGCAAACCTCACCAGGTAGGACATGTGATCGGCGCTGTGTCCCGGTGTTGGCAGTGCGGTGATACGCAGCCTGCCGATTTCGAGTATCGAACCGGGATCGACGATGTGGTCCGGAACCGGGGGCGTGTAGCGGTAGTCTGCAGGATAGACACCGGCTCTGCGCGCGGCATCCAGGCTGATGCCAGCCTCGCCCATGGCAAGCGCATCGGCAGTCCCGTCGCCACAGACGATATGCGCTTCGCACAAGGCACGTATCGCCGCTGCCCCACCGGAATGGTCCGCATGGCCGTGCGTCAGAAAGACGTGCGTGATGTCGTCGAATGACAGCCCGTCTGCTTCCATGACCGCGCGTATCCGGGCGATGTCGCGACCAGCGCCCGTATCGAACAGCACGAGACCCGCGCCGGAATTGAAGAGGTAGCAGTTGCAGTCCAGATCGTCGCTCAGGGCGCAACCCTGTATTCCGGATGCGACGAGATGAACATGTTCGGCTATTCGCATGTGTTGGCTCCCGACCGCTATTGACTGGGCTCGGTTACATAGTGTGCGAGGCGGCGCATGAAGTTGAGGCACTGCTCCAACTGGTCCACCGCGATCCACTCGTCAGCGGCATGTGCCTGCTGAATATCGCCTGGTCCGCACACGACTGTGCTGAAGCCAGCTTCCTGATAAATGCCCGCTTCCGTGCCGTAGGATACGGCAGACGAACGGTTGTGGTCCGCAAAATTCATCGCCAGCGACACGGCATCCGATACCGGGACCCCGACCAGCGGCGGTGTATCATAGGCAACGGTCGTTGTGATCGACGGAACCAGCCCGCCCGCATCAGCGTATCGCTTCATCTTCTCCGCAACATGCCGGTCGAAGGCGCGCCGGATATCCAAAAGTTGCTGCGGGAGGATCGGCCGGATCTCCCAATCGAACACGCAGCTTGCCGCGACGATGTTCCGGACCTGCCCTCCCCTGATGGCACCGACGTTGATGGACGGATAGGGGTACGGAAAAGCGGCATCGGAGGCACCCTGCGTCAGCTGCTCGCCAATCGAGGCAAGTTCACTTACAAGCTCGCTGGCGATCTTGATGGCACTCTGCCCCAGATGAACCTGCGACGAATGGGCGGGCGTGCCAACGATTTCCGTCGTGAAGCCAACAGATCCTTTGTGACGATCGACGACGGCCATGGATGTCGGTTCGCCCACGATGATGGCCGCCGGCCGGATGTCGGTCCGTTTCAGGAAGTCGACAAGTTCCCGCGCACCATGGCAACCGACCTCCTCATCGAACGTGACGGCAATATGCACAGGGCGGCGCAGTTTTCCCTGGCGAAAAAGCTGGCTTGCAGCCATGACACACGCGAGAAAGCCCTTCATGTCGGTCGTTCCGCGGCCGTAGACGCGCGTCGTATCGCGAGTCAGCGAAAACGGCGGTCGCGCCCAATTCTGTCCTGCCACCGGCACGACGTCGACATGCCCGGAGAGCACGAGGCCTCCGCTGTCACCGTCACCGAACGTCGCCCAGAGGTTTTCCTTCGGCTGATCCGGACTGTGCAGCCGTTCGACACGCGCACCGTTTTCGGAAAGGAAGTCGCTGATGAATTTGATGACCTCCCCATTCGGTTCGGAGCTTACCGATGGGAAGGACACCAGCTTCGCCAGAATGTCGATCGCGGCGCCGAGAAGCGGCTCCTTTCCGGGAAGATCATGGTCGCGCATGGCGGGTGTCACGTTCAATTTGCATGTTCCTTAAATACTTTGCGACGAACCGACAGCATGCCGGCGTCACAGAGAAGCGCCGCAATGACGAGTGTTCCCTTCATCAAGTCCAGGCTGGACGGGTCGATCCCGACCACGCGCAGGGCATTCGAAAACAGACCCACGATCAGCGTTCCCATAACGACACCCATGACAGCGCCACGGCCACCGAAAATGCTCGTACCCCCGAGAACACAGGCGGCGATGGCGTCGAGGAGAAGCGACTGCCCGCCGAGATTCGGCGTGACGATCGGCGTCCGGGCAATCAGGGTGACGACCGACATGAAGGTGAAGCCAGCAGCGACCACATAGGTCAGGAGATAAATCCGGCCGGTCGGGACATTTGCAAGCGCGGCGGCCGCCGGATCGGATCCGGTTGCATAGACGCGAAGGCCGAACCGCGTATGGTGCATCAGCACATAGGCGACCAGAACGACGAGCGCCGCGAAGATCAAGAGCACCGGGACGTTCCCAAGACGGGTAATGCCGAGGAATTTCAAGGTCGGATCGCTGAGCACATAGACCCCACGCTTGGCCATCAGCAGGCTGAGCCCCTGAATGCAAGACATTGTCGCAAGGGTCGAGACAAAGGCCGGAATGCGCAGGATGCTGACAAGGGCACCGTTCACAAACCCGATCGCCAGGACGGAAAGAAGACCGCCGCCCAGGGCAACCGGCAGATCGACACCCGCCGTCAGCAGGCTGGCGACCACGATGCTTCCGAGGGTGACGGCAACACCTGCCGACAAGTCGATCCCCGCAGTCACCAGCACGATGAACGCACCAAGGGCCAGCATGAGCACCGGCACGCTCTGTGCTAGCACGTTGATCAGGTTCTCGGGTGCCAGGATGCGCGGGTCGATCAGGCCGCAGACCAGAACGGTCACCACCAGGAGCGCAAGTGGCCCTATATTGCTGAAAAGCTTACCGGGCGCATTCATATCCGGGCGTCCTCTCTTGCGGGTTCAGCGGAGCCGAAAGCAAGCTCCATGACAGACTCTTCACTGGCACCCCGGGGCAGCTCACCCACGCTCACGCCGTTGCGAATGACCACGATGCGATCGGACACGCCAAGCAGCTCGGGCAGTTCGCTCGAGACCAGCAGGATCGCGGCGCCTCGGGCCTTCAAATCGCCGATGACCTTGTGGATTTCGGACTTCGCGCCGACATCGACGCCGCTCGTCGGTTCGTCCAGCAGGACGATCGCCGGATTGACGGCCAGCCATTTCCCGATGACGACTTTCTGCTGGTTTCCGCCGGAGAGGTTGGCGACCGCCTTGCCCGGCGCCGGCGGCCGAATGTCCAGCTGCCGGATCATTGACTGCGCGACTTCGCGCACGCCGCGTCTTGAAACAACGCCGAACCGCGCCTGACGCTGCATCCAGAGGAGACCAAGATTATCCGCGATGCTGAGGCATCCGACGATCCCTTCAACATGACGGTCTTCCGGGATCAAGGCGACGCCCCGCTCCGCAGACATGCGCTGATGACCGGGCACCAAGGGCTCGCCGCCAAGCAATATCTCGCCCGAAACGTGACGGTCCATACCTGCGATGCAGCGCAGGATATCCGAGCGGCCACTTCCCATCAGTCCCGCCAGACCGACGACTTCACCCCGCCGAACGGTCAGAGACACGTCTTTCGCCAGACCGCCCGCCATGGCGCGCAACCGTATCATGTCCGCACCAAGATCTGCGGGGCTCCATGGGAAGACATTTTCCAGGTCGCGTCCCACCATCATGTGGACCAGTTGACGCTCCGATGTTTCGGAAAGTGCAACATAGCCGACGAGATGGCCGTCGCGTAGGACGATGGCACGGGAAGCCAGCGTCTTTACCTCCTCCATCTTGTGGGAGATGTACAGGACAGCGCAACCCTTCGCACGCAGCGTGGCGATGATCCCGTAGAGCTGATCGCGTTCGCGATTGCTGAGCGCACTTGTCGGCTCGTCCATCACGACCAGCCACGCTGATGCCATCAGGGCCTTTGCGACTTCGAGCATCTGCCGCTGACCGACAGTGAGGCTGCGTACCGGCGCATCCACGTCGCAGTCGAGGCCTACTTCGCCCAGCACCTGCTCCGCCCTTCGCCGCATCACCGATCTGCGAAGCCAGAAGCCGGAAACGGGCTCTCGTCCCAGCGAGAGACTTTCAGCGACTGTGAGATCGGGTACGAGACTGAAATGCTGATGGATGACGGCAACGTCCTTGCGCGCATCGCTCTTACCATCTTCGCCGCCGATAAAGGCGATAACGCCGCCATCCGTCTTGTGCACGCCGCACAGGCATTTGATGAGGGTCGACTTGCCGGCGCCGTTCTCGCCCATCAACGCGACCACTTCGCCGCTTTTGAGCGCGAAGGAGATATTGTGCAGCACCTTCACGCCGCCGAAGGATTTGGAAACGCCGGAGACATCCAGGCGGCGTTCGCTTGTGATGGCAGCGTCCGAGCGTGCAGTGGAAGCTCCTTCGACCTTGGCGAAAATCTGCCGCTTCCAGGCTAGGTCACCGCGGGCGAGAACGGCACCGAGGATCATGAGGCCTGAAACCATGTAGATGATCTGCTGGGAAACCTGGAGGAAGGACAGCCCGGCATTGATCGTACCGATTGCGATCGCACCGAGCATCGTTCCGGTTACGGAACCCTTGCCACCAGCGAGACTTGCCCCGCCGACCACGGCGGCGGTGATGGCGGCAAATTCCAGGCCAGTGCCGGCGAGCGGCTGGGCGGAACCGAGCCGCCCGATACCGATCACGGCCGCGAGACCGGCGGAGACGCCGCACAGCACGTATGTGGCAGTCTGCGTCCAGCGAACGTTGATGAGCGACGCGCGCGCGGCCGCGGCGTTGCCGCCGACAGCATATATGGATCGCCCCAGCACCGTCCTGCTCAACAGAAAGCTCCAGCCAATGCAAAGCACGATCGCGACAAGGAAACCGGCTGGAATGCCGAGCACGGTCGCCTGACCGGCCCAGAGCATGGTGTCATTCGTTACGAGGATGCTGGACGCCTGAGAGACGCTGAGCGCAGCACCCTTCGCAAGCGCCATCGTTCCGAGACTTGCGATGAACGGGCTGATGCCTATCACGGCGATCAGAACGGAATTAATTGCGCCGAAGAATGCGCCGGCGAGGCAGGCGGCAAGAATGCCAAGCAGGCCCGAGCCTGTGGCCTCCACAGTCATGGCGGCGACTATGCCCGCAGAAGCCATGATGCCACCTACCGAAATGTCGATACCGCGTGCGATGATAACGGCAGTCATGCCGAAGGCGACGATCGCCACGATCGCACTCTGCTGGCCGATGTTGAGAAGGTTTGCCACCGACAGGAAGGCCGGATGCGCAAGGGCGAACCCGGCAACAGCGAGGCCGATCAGCGCGACGAGCAAAAGCTCGTCGCGCATTTCCGTGAAGGTTGACGGTCGTTCAACCTTGCCCGGGCCAAAGTCGCGCTTTTCTTGCACCTTGGTCACGTTTTTGTCCTCGCGTCAGTTTTCGACGCTCATGGCCGATGTCGGCTGCTGCGGGCCGAATTCGCTGGAGTAGTCGACACTGACCTCATGGGCCCTCTGCGGAGTGATGTAGTCGAGTTTCTGCCCGGCCTTCGCCAGTTCCGCCGCCGACGCGTCCGTCGCGATGAAGTGGGTCGGCATGTAGAGATCCCTGGGAAGCTCTTCCTTGTTGGCAAGACGTGCGGCGACAGCAACGTTCCAGTAGCCGACGCGATAGGCACCGGTGAGAACGTCAAGCGACATGGCACCGCTCTCCATCAGGGGCGCCATTTCCGCGTCGCCGTCATAGCCGGCGATCTTCAGGCTTTTGCCCATCGTTTCCGCAACGGAGTTGGCGCCGAGGCACATCGTGTCGGAGATGCAGGAGAGACCCTTGAGGTCAGGGTAGGTGGTCAGCCAGGTCTGCGCGATGTCCGCGGCCTTCGACGGATCCCAGCCGGCAGGCTGGATCCCGACGACTTTGACGTCCGGGAACTCCTTGGCAAGCGTATCGGTGAAGCCCTTTTCGCGTGTATCCGAGACATAGTTGCCGCGCGCGCCAATCAGGAGCGTCACTTCACCCTTGCCGCCGATCGAATGAGCAAGGGCGCGTGCGACTTCCGCCATATTGCCGTAGTCGGGATAAAGCGTCGCATAGTTGCCGGCGCCTTCGACCTTGTTGCCCATCGTGATGACATTGATACCGGCATCCTGCGCCTTCTTGATCACCGGAACAAGGGCGTTCTTGTCGAGCGGATCGATCAGGATCGCGCTGACCTTCTGGTTGATGAAGTTCTCAATGAGCGAGACCTGCTTTTCCGGGCTTCCCTCGGCACTCTGCCAGGCGGTCGAGACACCATAGTCAGCGGCAGCCTTGTCACCGGCCTCCTGCATGCGAACGAAAAATGAACTCTGAAGGTCGATCGCGACGATACCGATCGTTGCCTTGTCCTGCGCCGCCGCAGGTGAAACATAGAGACCGAAACCAAGCGCGGAGGCGAGGAATGCCTGGGTGAATTTTGCGATTGCCATAATAGTTCCCTCTGGCTGACAAACGATTGCGGCGGATGATTTTTATGTGACATCTCCAAGCCGCCAAGCTTGAGATGATGACAAATGGCACCACATTTGGTTTCATATGTAAAGCTCATTTCTTATATGAAACGCTAATTGCGAAAAAATGGAGACGTGATAATGTCTGAGGAAACCACCGGCGGCGACAAATCGTATTCGGCCCCGGCCTTGGAAAAGGGGCTCGATATCCTTGAAAGCCTTGCGGAAAAGGAATCTGCCGTTTCACTGCGCGAACTTGCGGAGCGTCTTGGCAAGAGCAAGAACGAGATATTCCGGATGATCCACGTTCTGATCGCGAGAGGGTATGTGCAGCGCGACAGCGATACGGACGAGCTGACCCTCAGTCCCAAGCTCTTCGGCCTCGGCCTGCGCACGCCGCAATCGCGCACGCTCCTGGAGGTCGCGCTACCCGAGATGCGGGTTCTGGCGGAAGAGGTGAACCAGGCGCCCCATCTCGTGGTGATCTACAAGGGTCGCACGGTGATCGTCGGCTCCATTCCGACCACGTCGGACGTCACGTTCAACCTTCACCTCGGATACGGACGCATCGCTTCCGAAGCCGCCAGCGGCAGGGTCATCATGGCGTTCCAGCCGCAGGAAAAGCGGGCGCTGATGCTGAAGGATTGCAGGAGCCACGGTGGAAAACCGTTCGACGACGGCTCGATGAACGCCATTCTGGACGACATCCGGCAACAGGGCCACATCCTAGGTAAAAGTACGGATTTCCTTGGAATTACCGATATCTGCGGCGCGATCACAAATGCTGACGGCGATGCGGTGGCCAGCATCATCGTCCCCCATGTCGACCGCGTCTCGGACACGGACGACCTCTCGCAGGTTCTGAAAGCCGTGAAGCAGACCTGCAAACGCATATCGCAAAAACTGTAGCAGAACATGGAGCTCGCAGAACAATGACGGATGCCGCCACGCACAGCACCAATGTCTTCGACGCGCGGTTCCGCGGCATCCCGCCAGGCGAGGTTCTGTCTGCAGCATCCATCAAATCGAAGAACTGGTCGCCCGCCCGGGGTGACATGCCACTGCCCGTCCTTACGCTCGATACCCCGGCATTGCGCGCAAACGCGACCGGCTTTCTCGATTATGCCAACGAGGCCGGTGTGCTCCTCGCGCCCCATGCGAAGACACCCATGATGCCGACCTTTGCGAAGATGCTGATCGAACAGGGCGCCTGGGGCGCGACGGTTGCCAATATACAGCAGCTCCAGACGCTGCTGGAGGCGGGCATCACGCGTCTTGTCTATGCCAGCCCGCCCGGCGGCGCATCGGGAGCCCGCCATCTCATCAACGCTTTGAAAGCATTTCCGGCGGCCGAAGTCTTCATCTTCCTGGATTCGGTCGAGGGCGTGGCAGCGTTGGACGCCGCCATGAGGAATATCGGCAACGCAAGAGTCTCCGGGCTCGTTGAGCTAGGCTTCGGGCGTACGGGAGCGCGGACGCTGGAAACGGCGATCGCGATTCGCGATGCGATCCTTGCGACGGAAGGACAGATAGAGCTCGCTGGTGTGGCGACCTATGAAGCCGCGGCCGTGGACGGGAGCGATTATCGGCATGCATTTGATGAACTCTTCCAACTGGTGAGCCACGCGTTCAGTGCCATCCGTGATGTCGTTGGTTCGGAAAAGACGATGACGATCACGGCCGGCGGCTCGATGTATTTCGACGAGGTCGTCTCCAGGCTCGGGCCAATCGCGCGCGAAGGCAATGCCCGCCTCGTGCTGCGCTCGGGCGCCATCTTTTTTTCGGATGACGGGCTTTACAAGCGGGCGCTGGAAGCCGTCGCGGCGCGAGGCATCACCGGACAGGTGGCGCGATCGATCAAGCCCGTCCTTTCGCTGTGGACAGAGGTGCTTTCACAGCCGGAACCGGACCTCACGATCTGCGGCTTCGGGATGCGTGATGCACCCAACGATCAGGGCGTGCCGATTATCCGCAGAGCCTTTCGCGATGGCCAACAAATCGACCTTTCAGACCCGGCGCCGGTCGTCGAAAAACTGAACGACCAGCATGCCTTCGTTCGTGGAAGCGCGGCATTGCGCGTCGGTGATGTTCTGGAACTGGGAATCTCGCACCCATGCACCGCACTCCAGCGCTGGCGCCTCGTCTATGGCATCGACGAACAGGGCCTCATCGTCGACATCCTGACGACCCATTTCGGCTGAGGCATTTCGGAAATGACAACCCTTCAGGACAGTTTCACCCTCTCGGCGATCGGCATCAACGTGACGGTCGATATGACCGTTGGGCATATATCGCAGTTCGAAGTCACGCGGGCTGGACGCCTTTTTTTCCCCCTTCCACCGGGCACCCTGGATCGGCGAGCCGCTGGCCACGGACATTCCTGACCACCTGAGACGCCTTTCCATCGATTTCTTCTGCGCGCCTTTTGGCCTGTCGGATGTCGAGCCGGCGCCCGCCCATGGATGGTCCGCGAATGCGCGATGGGCCGTGCGGGATGTCGAACATCTGCCGGATGGCATGCGCGTGCGGTTCACGCTCTCGGAAAAAATCCTGTCAGCGACACTGACGAAGACGTTGACTGTCCGCGACCATCACCCCTTTCTCTATCAGTCCCATCGCTTTGAGGGCGGCGATGGCCGCATGCCGGTCGCCTATCACGCGATGATCGATCTGCCCAACGGCGGGGTCGTATCCGTTTCGCCCAAAATGCGCGCGGAAACCATGGCCGAACCACTGGAAACGGAACCGGCCAGGGGACGCTCGATCCTCGCGTATCCCGCCGCTTCAAAGGACCTTGGAAGGTTTCCCCGTGCCGATGGCGGGTTTTCCAATCTCCTGCGCTATCCACTGGATGAAGGGCATGTCGACCTCGTCATGCTTCACGAGCAGCCGGCAAATCTGCTTGGATGGGCTGTCGCCGCGCGGCCGGTGGAAATGGACATGGCACTGATCCTTAAACCGCCTCATATGCTGCCAAGTACGGTCCTTTGGTACTCGAACGGCGGTCGCTTCTACGAGCCGTGGTCCGGCCGACATAGAGGCGTTCTTGGCATTGAAGAGGCTGCAACATTTTTTGGATACGGCCATCGGGCATCGATCGCCCCGAATACCCTCTCTCAGTCGGGGATCCCGACGTCCATAGATGTCAGCGGAGCCGAGATCAGAACCATCATCGGCGCCTGCGATCTTCTTGGAAGCGGCGTAATCCAGTCCATCGCTTGTGACGAGACCAGCCTTTCGCTCGTGTCATCAGACGGCTTGACGCATCAGCTCGCATTCGACGGCCATTTTCTCGCGCACGAGAGGTCCCCGCGAAGCTCGCGATAGGAATAAGCGCACGGCAAGCTGCTATCACCATAAGACCATCCCGGTGACGCTATGGAAGCTGATTGGCTCTAAAAGCCAGTAGGCGCCGAGACCGACGACAATGACGACCGCGACGAACGCTAAACTCAGGGCGCACGGGGCTCCATGTCCCTTACGAGCTGTACTTAGATCCTATCTCCGATCAGGGAGCTAAAGATCTTCAGGAAAAGCCGACCAGCGATCGCTTGCCAGGTCCATATCTTAGCATCTCGGACCGCGCGTCCGGCTCGCGGGCGAAGGAGGCCGAACCGCTGCAGTCATATGGCTACGATAGATGTCGATTGGCCCTACTGCTCTGTGCAAATCCGATCGTTATAGGGTCAGGCTGAGCGGACGGTTCGGCTTGCATAGGCGGTGCGGAGGCGCTGCTGGTTCAACGCATCCTGCTTGGGCGCAATGCCGAAGGTCCTCGAATATTCCCGACTGAACTGCGACGCGCTTTCGTAGCCGACCTTGTAGGCGGCCTCGGCAACATTGACCGCCTGCGTGACCATGAGCCGGCGCGCCTCCAACAGACGCAGCTGCTTTTGAAACTGGAGCGGCGTCATCGAGGTCAATGCCTTGAAGTGCTGGTGGAAGGACGACGGGCTCATCCGCGCAATTTCCGCCAGATGCTCGACGCGAAGCGTGTCTGCAAAGTTCGTGTGCAACGTCGATACGGCCCTGACGACGCGCTCGATATTCGATTCCGGCAAGGCCAGTTTGCAGAGCTCACCGCCATGGGGGCCGCTCAACAGCCAAAAGCAGATTTCGCGCACGATCGAAGGCGCCAGGACAGGGATTGCTTTCGGTGTCGCCAGCATTCGGACCAGACGAAGAATGCAGTCTGCCAACGGTTGATCCACTTTGGCGACAAAGGCACAGGGGCCCGACTCTTCTACCTGCGCCGGCGGCGTGTCCAGTTGCTCGAGAACCTCCCGCAACGTGGCGACGTCGAAATCGATCATGACGCCGACATATGGAGCCTCTTCGCTTGCCTCCACGATCTGGCCTGTCGCGGGAACCCCGACGCTGACGACAAGGCACTCCATCGTTCCATAGCTGAGACGCTGATCTCCGAGATGCAGTTCCTTGCCGCCTTCCAGCACCACGCAAAGCGACGGCCGATAGATGTTGCGCATCGGCATCATCGACTGAAAGGACCGCACGATATTGAAGCCTTCGATCGCGGTCGGAAACAGCCCCTGGCCACCTCCCTGCTCGTCGATATACGCCATTACGGCATCCAGCAATGGCCTGTTCACGTTTGGCTCCCGACCCTTCATGGGCCAGGAAAACACCTGACCCCGCGCCGGCATTGTCACGCCTTTTGCAGGAATAGGCAAGTTTCTTGAGGGTTCAGGCATTCTGGTCATGGGACACTCCATCTAGCTTATGGGTGCAACCAAGCGAGGAGTAGTCTCAAGATGGCAGAAATCGCCGCAGGGTCAAGAGATCCTTCCACGAAAAGGGTGTTCTCTGAAGCATCAAGCCGTGAATACGCAAGCAGATGGCGGATCGTCGCCATCTGCGCCGTGCTCCTCCTGATCAATGCATTGTCGCAGATCGATCGAATACTTCCCTTCATCCTCTCGGAAAAGATCAAGGCCGACTTATCTCTCACGGATACCCAGATGGGACTGCTGACCGGTCTCGCCTTTGCAGTCTGTTATGCCCTTCTCTCATTACCGCTTGCGCGCGCTGCGGATAGAGGATCACCGCGACTTGTGCTGGTGTCCTGCATCCTGCTCTGGAGCGTCATGACCACACTCGGCGGCTTCGCAGCAAGTTTCGCTTTTCTCGCGCTGACCCGCTTCGGTGTCGCGTTCGGAGAGGCGGGAGCGGTTCCGGCGGGCCACGCATTGATCGCGCGCAAGATCGAACCGGAACGACGCGGCCTTGCGATCGGCCTTTTCGCAATGGGCATCCCGCTTGGAACGATGGTGGGTTTTGCAGCGGGCGGCGCCATTGCGGACATCTTCGGCTGGCGCGTCGTGTTGATGGGCGCCGGCGTCATCGGCATCCTGGTCGGCCTGTTGACGGCGCTTGTCGCAGGCCCGACGCCGCGCTTGCCGCTTACGACCACCCGCAGCGAACCTTTCCTGCGGACAAGCCTCGATCTCTTGTCGTCTCCGGCTTTTCGCTGGCTGTTCCTGGGCACGGTTTTCCTCGGCTTTGCCGGTGCGCCCTTCTACGCCTTTTCCATACCCTTCCTGATACGGACCTATGGCTTTACCGCAACCGAGGTCGGCGTGTCCTTTGGCATGCTGCAGGGGCTGATGGGCATCATCGGCACGCTGGGCGGTGGGCGCTGGTTCGATCACGCGGTTCGCTCGGGCTCCGGCAGGGTGCTGGGCCCTCCGGCAGTTCTCTTCCTGCTCGCCAGCCTGACAACGACGGCGGCGCTGTTTGCTCCGGCCGGCTGGATGTCGATCGCATTGTTCGTCCCGGGAATGCTGTCGTTCTCCTTCATGCTGCCCTGGGGATTTGGCGCCGCGCACCTCGTCGCCGGGCCGGGCCGGCAGGCCCAGGCGTCCAGCCTCGTGATGATCGGGAGCGGCCTTGCCGGTCCGGCGCTTGGACCACTCTTCGTGGGCATTATCAGCGATGCCGCAAGTGCAGCCGGCATTTCCAACGGTCTGGGACTGGGGCTCTTGATCGTGCCCCTCGCCAGCGTCCTGTCGGGCATCACCCTGCTCATCGCAAGTCGCCGCATCGGCATCTTCCTTCGCCAGCACCCAACTGAAACTTAAAACAGCGTTCAGGAGCCTCCCATGAAATACAAAACCCTGGGCAATACAGGTCTATTCGTCTCGGAGCTTTGCCTCGGCACGATGACGTTCGGAGGCAAAGGCCTCTGGTCCAACATGGGCAACGTCCAGCAGGGCGACGCCCAGGCTTTGATCGCGCGTGCTCTCGAGCACGGCATCAATTTCATCGACACTGCGGATATATATTCGAATGGCGTCTCCGAGGAGATGATAGGCCAGTCGCTCAAGAACCTTGGCGTCAGGCGGGAAGACGTGGTCATCGCCACCAAGGTCTGCGGTCCGATGGGCCCCGGACCGAACGAAGCGGGCAATTCACGGGCTCATATCTTCGACAGCATCAAAGCCAGCCTGAAGAGGCTCCAGCACGATTACATCGATCTATACCAGCTTCACAATTTTGACGACGTGACGCCGATCGAAGAGAGCCTTGAGGCGCTCGACAGTCTCGTCAGGCAGGGCCTGGTTCGCTATGTCGGCGTTTCGAACTGGTCGGCGTGGCAGATGGCCAGGGCGGTAGGCCACAGCGAACGCCTCAATGCCGTGAAGATCGCAACGTCGCAGAATTACTATACGCTTGCCGGCCGCGATATCGAGCGCGAGATCGTACCATTCCTCGATGCCGAGAAGCTTGGGCTTCTGGTGTGGAGCCCGCTGGCCGGCGGTCTGCTCAGCGGCAAGTTCGGCCGTGGCCGGCAAGTCGAAGAAGGCAGCCGCCGCAGCACCTTCGATTTTCCGCCGGTCGCCATGGATCGGGCATATGACATAATCGAGACCATGGAGCGTATTGGCGCGAGGAAGGGCGTGAGCGCCGCGCGGATTGCGCTCGCCTGGCTCTTGCATCAGTCCCGTGTCACGAGCGTGATCATCGGCGCGAAAACCGTCAACCAGCTCGACGACAGTATCGGCTCCACGGAGGTCGCGTTGAATTCCGACGAGATGGCCGAACTCGACAAGGTCAGTAGGCTCCCACCCGAATATCCAGCCTGGATGCAGCGAAGCCGTCACGTGCCGGCAAGGCCACCGCTCGGCAAGATCGTCGACGCGGCTCAGTAAGCCCGGCTTTTCGCTCCGCAATTCAGGATTCATGAGGTCGCGTCCCCCCCTACAGCGACCTTTGTCCGCCGCAGGGCCCCTCCCCGCCGGCCCTGCGGCGGACACACCCGCCCGAAAGAAGGAACTGACAATGTCGAAATACTGGACGCTTGATGACATGCCATCACAGACAGGCCGCACGATCCTCGTCACCGGAACGGGTGGCTTGGCTTTCGAGGACGCCATCGCATTGGCCGGCGCCGGTGGTGACGTGATCCTCGCAGGCCGCAATCCGGCGAAAGGCGCCAGCGCCATCCGCCGTATCAAGGAAAACGTGCCTGGTGCTGCGGTAACGTTCGAGCAGGTCGATCTCGGCAACCTCGCGTCGATCGAGGCACTTGCCGCAAGACTGAGAGGCAGTCGCGCTCATCTGGATGTGCTCATCAACAATGCGGGCGTCATGACGCCTCCCATCCGCAAGACGACGGACGACGGCTTCGAATTGCAGTTCGGCACCAACTATCTCGGCCACTTCGCCCTGACAGCCGGATTGCTGCCGCTTCTGATCAATGGCCGGGAGCCGCGGGTCGTGACATTGTCCAGCATCGCGGCAAGCACGGCCGATGCCGCAATCAACTTCGACGACCTGCAGGCAGAGCACGATTACAAACCGATGCCGGTCTACAGCCAGTCGAAGCTGGCGTGCCTGATGTTCGCTCTGGAACTCCAGCGGCGCAGCGAGAAGGCCGGTTGGGGTATCTCGTCCATTGCGGCCCATCCCGGGATATCCCGCACCGACCTTCTGCACAACGCACCGGGCCGGCGCAGCGCTCAAGGCCTCCTGCGGTCGCTGTTGTGGTTTTTGTTCCAGCCGGCGTCCCAGGGGGCGCTGCCGACCCTGTTTGCAGCGACATCACCGGATGCACGTGGCGGCAGCTACTACGGTCCCGACAAGCTTCAGGAGACACGCGGCCACCCAACGGAAGCTCGGATACCAAGGCAGGCAATGGAAAACCATGTCGCGCAAAGGCTCTGGGAAATCTCGGAGAGGCTGACCGGCGTTTCATTCGAAGAGCCGCGGGTGTCGTCGACAACCGTCGAACCGGTTACGCAATCCCTCGCTCGGGAAGGCTAAGGGATGGACCCGCTCGCAAATCTCGTCGATTGGATAGCGCTGTATGGGATCATTGGCCTTCTTACGGTCGGCCTTGCGGAGCGCTTCGTTCCTGCACTTCCGTCCCACGGCATCCTTGTGACCATCGGCATCGCATCCCATGATGATGCCTGGTCCATCCACACCGCTGTTGCCGGCACGACCGTCGGCAGCTTTCTAGGCGCCTTCGCACTCTATTTCCTTGTCCGCGCGCTTGGAAAATCGAAGTCCGCCGCGATTCTCTACACAGTCGGCAAATGGGTCGGCCTTTCACGAGAACGCATCGACCGAATAGTGTCATCCCTGCGCGGCCGGGAACGGTTGATCATCACGACGTCACAACTCATCCCGACCATACGTCTGATTTCGCCATTGGCCGCGGGGCTCCTGGGAGCGAGTGCCATGAGGTTCGCCTTCGGCCTGGCGGCCGGCATCGTGTTGTGGAACGGGCTGTTCATCGCCGCCGGCTATCTGGCCGGACTCGTACTGCCCAGCATCAACTCATCAGCATTCGCACTCAAGACCATGGTGCTTCTCGTTGCCGTGGAGGTGATCGTCGCCCTGATATTCCGTCTGCAGTTTCGGCTCACGAAGCAGCTTCGTCGAGAGGGAAATGCCCGATGACCGGCAAAGCGGCAGACGCAGTCCTCTTTTTTCGCGCCTGGCTCTCCGCGCCGCTGCAGGTCGCCTCGGTGACACCCTCCGGGCGGGCACTCTCATCGCTGATGACCTCCGAGATCTCGGCCGATACAGGAACCGTCATTGAACTCGGGCCGGGGACAGGCGTATTCACAGAGGCGCTGCTCGATCGCGGTGTTGCGGAATCCGATCTTGTTCTCGTCGAATACGGCATGGAATTCGCCGCCAAGCTCAGCCTGCGCTTTCCCGCAGCCAGAACCATCCAGATGGACGCTGCGCACCTGCGCAAGGTAACGGTGCTGCCCTCGGCATCGGTCGGCGCTGTCCTGAGCGGTCTGCCTCTCCTATCAATGCCGATGCGGAAAGTGATCGCGATTCTCGAAGGTGCTTTCTCGCATCTTCGCCAGGAGGGCGCGCTTTATCAGTTCACATATGGCCCGCGATGCCCGATACCGAGACCGCTCCTCGACCGGCTCGGCTTAAAGGCGACGTTTGTTGGACGGACGTTCGCGAACATCCCGCCCGCGGCCGTCTATCGTATAAGCAGGCGAAAGCCGCGCCCCCAACACGTTTGGACAAGCGTGCCGCAAACGCCAGATAACGGGACAACCTAGAATCCAGCTGTCGTCATGATCAGCCATCACCCTAACGGGGATCGATGCCGCCGGTGACGTTGTCCCAGCCGGAAAGTGCAATTTCCGCCACGGCTTGCAGCTCGGCGCGATCCGCGCCGTCACGGGCGCGGATGGCCATGCCGCTTTGGACCGTCTGCACAAATCTCGCCAGTTTGGCCGTGTCAGCCGTGGCCTTGAGGTCACCGTCGCTTTTCGCTCTGTCGAAGCGCGCCTTGAGGAGATCGAAACCGCCCGCGCGCGTCGCGCGCATGAGTTCGGCCAGTTCGGCGTGTCCTTCGCTGCCCACGGCTGCAAGCGTCGCCATGCAGCCGTGCGGCAGATCGCGGTCTCCACCAGTCATGGCGAACGCGGAATCCTGGAGAAACGCCAGAGCCGCCTCTCTTGCGGTCGACGCAGCCCTGAAGCGGGTCCAGACCAGCCCTTCATACGTGGTGTAGTAATATTTAAGCGCCTCCGCATAGAGCGCATCCTTCGAACCGAAAGCCGCATAAAGGCTCTTGGTCCCGATCCCCATCGCTTCCGTGAGATCAACGATCGACGTCGCCTCATAACCCTTGACCCAGAACAGTCTGGTTGCGGCGGCGAGTGCGGCAACGCGATCGAATTCGCGCGGCCGGCCTCGCGGGCGCAGGGTCGGTTCTGAATGGTCGGCACAGGGTGAAACGTTATTCTGCATCGACCACTGTATAAATTGATTGACGGCCATTTGCAATGCCGCTAACGATTTATGCATCGATCACTGCATAAAGGAAACGATCATGGAATTGCTTGGAAAGCGCGCACTGGTAAACGGCGGCTCCCGGGGCATAGGGGCCGCGATCGCAATTGCGCTCGCCGAGAAGGGCGCAGATGTCGCGTTCACCTATCAGCGCTCGGCCGACAGGGCTGCATCGGTGGTTCAGGCGATCGAGGAAACGGGCCGGCACGGGCTTGCCATCCAGGCCGACAGCGCCGATGCGGACGCCATCCGTCGCGCCGTCGGCCAGACGGTCGACACGCTTGGAGGGCTTGATATCCTCGTCAATAGCGCGGGCGTCGGGACCGCCGGCATGACTGTGGATCTGGCACTCGCCGACCTGCAGGCCATGCTTGACGTCAACGTTCGCGCGCCGTTCCTGTTCGCACAGGCGGCGATCCCGCACCTGTCCTCCGGCGGCCGGATCATCTCGATCGGTTCGTCTCTGGCGGAGCGTGTGCCCTTTCCGGGTGTGACGGCTTACGCGATGTCGAAGTCCGCGCTCTTGTCGTTTACGCGAGGCCTTTCGCGCGAACTTGGGCCTCAGGGCATCACCGTCAATCTCGTCCTCCCCGGTTCAACGGATACGGACATGAACCCCGCCAATGGGGAGAACGCGGATTATCAACGGAGCCTCACATCGCTCGGCCGCTTTGGCGAGCCCCGCGAAGTTGCCAGCGCCGTCGCGTTCCTGGCCGGTCCAGGGGCAGATCTGATCACGGGTGCGGTTCTCAGTGTGGATGCAGGCTTCAACGCGTGATTTGGCCCCGCATCGTCCGGACGCCGTGTTTTACGGCGTCCGGCTTCCAACGCGTCGCGCGACTAAACCCTGTCCTTTCTGGCAGCGTTTCTTCGTCATGTCACGAAATCAAACCGCCCGAACCTTCCGTCACCGGTCTGCCTGATGTCGAGGAGCAGCGCCTCGTCAAACAACCAGTCTCCGGCATTTTTGGGCTCTCCGGGGAAATAGAGCTGGGTGGTGAGAACGCGCCCACCCGGACGCTGGACCTTGAAATGGAAATGGCGCGTTCGGCCGGGATAAAGCGCGGGGACGATGGTGTTGAACCACCACCGCCCCTGCGTGTCGGTGAACTGGTGTCCGCGCAGGCGGAACCCCACGCTGTCATAGTCGCCTTTCTCATCGGCTTGCCAGATCTCGACGAGGCTGCCGGCCAGAGGCCGGCAGCGATTGTCGAAGACGAAGCCGGCGACGGTTATTCGCTCGCCTCCGGGTGCATCCGGATAGAGATCCCGATTGAGCGGCGAGTTCGGCCTGAAGAAGGGACCGGCTTCCCGCTCCAGGGTCGGTTCGTCTCCATCGTCACATGCGGGGGTAAGCGGCAGCTCGGGAGCGGCCTGCGCATACGCCCTTGTTCTTGCCGCCTCGATGAAAGGCAGCGTCAGAAAGGCAGTCAGAAGCGAGCGTCTGGTGGAGGACAAGACCGGTCTCCCAGTGTGATGGCGGGTTAATCGGCGCGCCGTCAAGGCTGAAGGCGTTGCGCGGCGTTCGCCTGCGCCTCCCGGATAAGGCCTTCATACATATTCTCCTTGCCGGGATACCACGGCATCGTGCCGATGGACCCAAAGCCGGGAATCGTTTCCATATGCGCGACCATGCGGGCACGCATCCGCTCATCGGGAAGCGGGCCCTTCAGCGCCTGGACATTGTCGCTCATATGGTCGGGGTTGGACGTGCCGCAGAGCACGCTCGTGACGGCAGGATGCGCCATGACCCATTTCAGGAAGAACTGCGCCCAGCTCGTCGCTCCGAACTCGGCTGCAAAACCGGGAAGCTCATGGCCCTCGACCACCTTCATCAGGCGGGCCTTTTCGAGCGGCAGATTGATGAGAACGCCGACGCCCTTGTCGGCCGCAGCGGGAAGAAGACGACGTTCGGCGTCGCGGTTGAAGATCGAGTAGTTCGTCTGGATGAAGTCGACATCATCACGCTGGACGATCGCCAGGAGCTGGTCCTGCGCCGCCGACTCGTGGTGGGTCACGCCGACATGGCGTATGAGGCCTTCTTTCTTCCAGGCTTTCATGAGCGGGACGACGACCGGCGCATTGGTAATGCTGTGGCATTGCATGAGATTGATCGTGTCGCGCCATGTGCGCATGCGCGATTGGCGGAAGCTTTCCATCGCGTGGCTTTCGTCGCCGAGATATTCTCCCGTCGACCAGACCTTGTTGGCGAGGAAGATCTCGTCCGAACCGTCGAACTCTCCCATGAACTGGCCGACGCTGACCTCGGCGGAGCCGTAAAGCGGCGACGTATCGACCACACGGCCGCCCGCGGCGACGTACCGCTCGAAGACCTGACGCAAGGCGTCGCGCCGGTCACCGGGCTTCAGGTCGAAGGTGAGGAAGGTGCCGAGACCCAGCGCCGTGACCCTTTCGCCGGTCCGCGGCAAGGTGCGGGTAAGGACGTCCGGGTTTGATCCAGCGGTTGGCGACGCCGCATTCGTTTCCTGGGTTTGCGCCGCCGCGTGGCTGGCAAGCGCCAGTCCTGTCGCCGCCGCGCCCATCGTGCCGAGGAAACCGCGCCTGTTGATCTTTGACTGGTCCATGAGAGTTCTCCTGTTTCCTTAATCGTCAAAACTGCCAGTTGGCGGGGACCCAGGCGTAACCGCCGTCGGTTTTCAGCATCCGGCCGAGGCCGGGGAAGGGAAAATGGAAGCCGAGAACCGGGAGACGATCGGCGGCCGCCCTGTCAAAGATGCGCCGGCGGGAGGCAAGAGCGGTTTCCTTGTCGCGGTCCGGGCCTGGAAGCCACGGCCTGTCGACGTTGACGACGGGGTGATAGGCCAGGTCCGCCGTCAGCAGCAACTGGTCGTTTCCGGAATGGACGAGGAAGGTGGCCATGCCCGGCGTGTGGCCGGATGCGACGATCGTCGTCAGGCCCGGCACGATCTCGGCGCCGGCTTCGTAAAGCTCCACATCGTTCATGAACGGCGCGAGGCTGTTCTTGATGTTTGCGGCGAAGCGCAGGCGGAACTCCTCCGGCACCGGCATGTAGGAGAGATCCGGATCGGTACGGACGAAGAAGTCCCAGTCCGCCTTCGGGACGAAGACCGTGGCGCGGGGAAAGGCCTTGCCGCCATCCGCGGTTCTCAAGTTACCCACGTGGTCAGGGTGCGTGTGGGAGATAACGATCGCGTCGATGTCCGCTGGCGCGAGGCCGACAGCCGCGAGGTTATCAAAGATCTGGCCACCGTTCGGGCCCATGGTCTTGCCGGCTCCGGCTTCGATCAGAATGCGCCGGCCGCCGGTTTCGATCAGCAGCGTGTTGAGGTTGAGTGTCATGTGATCGGCCGGAAGAAAGGCCTGCCGCAGGACCTCCTGAAGCTCGGCTTCCGGCGCATCGCTCGCATAGACACGCGGCGGGCCACCGATCACGCCGTCGCTCAACACTGTCGCGCTGATGTCCCCGACGCGGAAGCGGTAATGCCCGGCATTGCCTGCGAAGGCGGGCGTGGCCTGGGCGTGGGCTGTGCCGGAACCGGCCAGGCCGGGTATGAGCATGCTTGATGCGCCTGCGACGGCGGACAGCATGACAGCGCGTCTGTTGAGGGTGAAGGCATTCATCGGTCTTCCCTTTCGCATTGGCCACGCCCGGCTTCGCTACGCAGGGCCTAAATGACCGGCAAAGGAACCGGATGGAGCGCGGCGTTGAACTCTACGCCAACCATGACATCGGACAATTGATCTGATAAGCTGCATTAAGTTTATCAGCTTGATTAGAAATGCTTCTCAATGAACCCTCTTCGTCTGGACAGCTTCGACGTTTTCGTGGCCATCGTGCGTTGCGGCGGTTTCCGCGCGGCAGCGCTGGAGCGAGGGGTCTCTTCATCGGCCTTGAGCCAAACGATGAATGCCCTGGAAGAGGCTCTGGGTATCCGGCTCCTCAATCGAACGACGAGGAGCGTGTTCCCCACGGAGGCAGGCCAGCGCCTTCTTGAACGCCTGGCACCTGCATTGGGCGATATCAGGCTCGCCATCGCCGAGGTCGATGAACTGCGGGACAGCCCATCCGGCACGCTCAGGATCAACGCGCCCGCGCCTGCCGTCGATCATTTTCTCTGTCCGCTGGTGTTCGATTTCATGGACGCCTATCAGGAGGTGAAGATCGAGATCATCAGCGATGCGGCCGTCATCGATATCGTGGAGCAGGGTTTCGATGCCGGCGTCAGGTTCGGCAAGCAGCTGGCGCAAGACATGATCGCGCTGCCGCTTGGCCCTGCGCTTCGCTACGCCATCGTCGCTTCACCGGATTATATCGGAAGGTGGGGACAGCCGCAGACACCGCACGAACTTGTGGATCACGACTGCATAAGACGCCGGTTCCCGGGCGGCACGCTCGTCACCTGGCAGTTCGACGAGGCGGGCGAAGAGATTGAAGTCACGCCAACGGGCCGATTGACGGTTAGCTCCGCACATAACGAACTGCAAGCTGCGCTGGCAGGCAGAGGGATTGCCCATGTCTTGGATGACTACGCCAAGCCGCATATCCAAACCGGCCGGCTGGTGGAGCTTCTCTTAGACTGGAGCCCCACCCTGCCGCACTGGTTCTTATACTATCCCAGCCGACGCCTTCCAAGCGCCGCCATGCGCGCCTTTCTCGACTACATGAGGAACTATGACTGGCAGGCCAAGACCTGATGCCGTTCCAGCCAGCATTGCGGCAGGAACGGCTTGTCGGCGATGCCTTATTTGACCCGCTGCCATTCGATCCTGATTTCGGTGCCTTCCGGCCGTCGGAATTGCTCGGTCATACGATCGCCATCAACGATAAGCGTGAGATCAGCACGCGTCCGCACGCTGCCGACCCAGTTCGGGAATGTCGACCCTTCGACACGGTTTCCACTGAACTCTCCGTTCTCATCGACGGTGTAGGTTCCGAAAAACCCGATGCTGCGTGACATGGCCGTGCGGTTTTCATCATCCGTTCCCTCGCCGCGCGTGTTGGAAGCAAACGGCGGGATTTCGGCGTCGGTCAAGACCTCCACGAAATGCATGTCAGGCGTGAAGACGAGAAGCCCGTTGGGTTTCTCTCCATAGGCGGCGATATTTTCCCCGCCGGGGTCGATTGTCGCCGATATCATGCGCCAGGTGCCTGCGACCTGATTTTCGGTTGCAGTCTGCGCGAAGGCAGCCGACGAAATGCTGACGGCGACAGCCAATGTGATCGGTCGAATGAACATGTCGTTTCCTCTGCTGTTATGAATGATAGGGTCCCGCCGCTGCGGGGTTCACAGATCCTGCCGATCGGCGGAATTCGCGACATCCCGCTGCGCCTCGAGTGCCGACAGGCGTATGGAAAGCGCCTGCGAGATGGAGGCGTAGGCCGTGCTGCCCAGCGCCAATCGCAGTGGTGGCTCCTCGCTTTCGGCAGCCGACAGGATTGCGGCCACGGTGCGCGCCGCATCCCCCCTGATCTCGAAACTGCCATCGCTGATTGCGCGGCGAACGGCGCCCGCAGGCGTTTCATCATAGGCAGCCATGGGATCCGCACAGACCAGATTGGCTCCGAAGTTCGTGCCCGTCGGTCCCGGCTCGGCGATGATGAAGTCGATGCCGAAAGGCGCCACCTCCTGTGCCACGGCTTCGATGAAGCCCTCGATGCCCCATTTGGTCGCGTGATAGAGGCTGAAGCCCGGATAGGCGATCTGCCCGCCTTCGGACGACACCTGGACGATGCGCCCGCCGCCTTGCTTTCGAAGAAGCGGCAGTGCTGCGCGGATCAAATGAATGGACCCCGTGAGATTTGTGGCGATCTGTCGATCGATCTCGTCGTTCGTCAGCTCTTCCGCCGCACCGAACGATCCGTAGCCAGCATTGCTGACAATGACCTCTATCCGGCCGTGCCTTTGGAAGGCATCTCCGATTGCGAGGCTTATGCTTTCCGGCTCGACCAGATCGAGCTGAACCACGTCCAGGCGTCCGCGGTACGTCTGTTCGAGTTGCGTCAGCGCCCCGCGACGGCGCACGGTTGCGACGACCGTGTGACCCTGCGCAAGCAGTCGCTGCGTCATCTCGAAACCGAGTCCCGAAGAAGCGCCGGTTATGAACCATGTCTTTGGCATGTGATCTCCTTATCTTCCATTCGCAAATGTAGATCCGCCGGATTGGTGATATAAGATTGGCAATTTGAGATGAGATAGTGAGGAAAATTCACGAATGGTGCGCCCCAGACTAAGCGATTTGGCTGCCTTTTCGGCAGTGGCCGATCACCAGAGCTTTCGTAAAGCGGCCGACGTCATGGGTGTTTCGCGTTCCGCCCTCAGCCACGCGATCATCGGTCTTGAGGCGAAACTCGGCGTTCGGCTCTTCAACAGGACGACGCGCAGCGTTTCGCTGACACAAGCCGGCTCACGCCTGCTTGGCCGCGTCAATCCGCTTCTTCAGGATCTCGATCAGGCGCTCGATACGCTTTCGGAGGAACGCGGCACGCCAAGTGGCACGCTACGGATCAATGCGAACAAGAGCGGCGCACGCATCCTTCTCGCCGACGTCGTTCCGCGCTTTCTCGATCTCTATCCCGACGTCGAGCTTGATCTCGTGTCGGAAGGCCGCCTTGTCGACATTGTGGAACAGGGTTTCGACGCCGGAATACGCCTGTTGGAAGCCGTTCCGAAAGACATGATCGCGGTAAGATTCGGCGGCGACGTACGTTTCATCACCGTCGCAGCGCCGTCTTATCTGGACGGCAAGGCCAAACTGCAAACACCCGATGATCTTCATCAGCATTGCTGCATCCGCCAACGTCTGCCGAGCGGCAAGCGCTATCGCTGGGAGTTTTCCAGACGCGGCGCCGAAATCTCTGTCGACGTGCCTGGTAACCTCACCCTCGATGACAGTGATCTTCTCGTGCAGGCGGCGGCGGACGGCCGTGGAATTGCTTATGTGCCGGAACACTTCGCGCGGCCGCTCGTCGGATCGGGCCGGTTGGTGACCGTGCTGGATGACTGGTGCCCGCCCATGCCCGGCCTGGCGCTCTATTACCCGCGCAGCCGGCATGTACCATCACCGCTGCGAGCCTTCATCGACCTCCTGCGGGAGGTGGACAGGTCACGATAATGGGGCGACGCCCGCGTGGCGTCTGCCCCTCTCAGATAGATCGAGAAGAACCTCCCCCGCGATCGCTCTGGCCTGATCGCGCAGCAAAGGCTCGTTCGATATGTCAGGGTGTCGCCGGCTTTCGACGCAAGATCATGCCGCCATGGTGCAAGGTGTTGGCATCGACGAAATCGCCGTCGGCGGTAAAGCCCGTATCGTCCCAGTACTCGATATGCGTTCCGTCGACTTCATAGCGGCCTTCATAGGCTCGTTCGCGCTGGCCGCGCGCTTCGACGTAGCGTCCGTTCGGCAGAAGTTCGTGGCGGACACGGTTGTCGTCGGTGACCCACATGCCGGCGTAGGGATGGTTCGGCTGCAAATTTGTTTCCTGTGCTTCTACGGATTGAAACGAAAGGGTGGCAGTGACGAGGGCTGCGAATGCCGGTCGCATGGTCTGGCTCCTTTAGGCGTTGCTGTTGGCGGTCTGGTGAGGGCGCGAATACGCGCGCGGTGCCGGTCCGGCAGACGCGCAGGTCTGCCGAACCGCAGCATCGGTCATTGGGAACGCGGGGCGTTGTTATCCACGACCTGCTGATAGGCAACAAGGTCCAGGAAGGCTTCCGCATTGACCACGAGGCCGTCCTTCATCTTGAGAATCCAGACGAACTGGTTGCGGTAAGGTGCGCCGGACGTCGTCGTCGCCGTCCCATCGAAGCGGATGATGACGGTGTCGCCGTCGGCAAAGATGTTGTGCACGTGCGGCATGATCGGCGTCGCAAGGCGGCTGGTCAGGGGAAGAGAGGCCTGTTCGACGAAATCCTTCTGGTTTCGATAGGTGCCGGCCACCGGGCCCGAGCCATGAATTGTCCAGACGACGTCGGGGGCGAGGAGTTCCGCAAAGACATAGGTGCCTCCGCGCCATTTTTCGAAGGCGGCCTCGACGATCGCCTTGTTCCGTTGCTCGACCGCGGCGCTGTCCGCAGTTTGCACCTGCGTTGCCGTGGTGTTGGCGATGGCTGGACCCGGCAGGGCGAGCGACAACAATGCCACTGTGATCAGAGCCGTATGGCTCGCGCCGGCCACCCGCTGGCGTGTCGGAAAAATGGTCATGGTATCGATCCTTTCTGTTGCTGGGGACTTGGCGGGGCCTATCGACGAGCAATGAAACCGGATGCACCGTCGATGGGACTCGCGTTTCAACGATCAGTCACGGCGTTCGACCGCCGCACCGCCGAAGATCAGTTGCTGGACAAGGGGACGTTGCGTGAAGCGAGCGGGAAAGACGGGGACCGGCGCGCTGATACGGTCCAGTCGATCCAGTTGCTCCGGCGTCAGCGCCAGATCCAGAGCCTTGAGATTGTCCTCGGCCTGGGCAAGCGTGCGCGCGCCGATGATGGGGGAGACAACGGCCGGGTTGGCCAGCGTCCAGGCAAGCGCCACGCGCGACGGCGTGGAATCGGCCTCTTCCGCGACGGTGCGAACCTCGTTCGCTATGTCGATCGCACGCCGGTTCAGATGCCCGGACGACGCGATCACCCCCTTACGGGTGGCAGACACGGCTGCCTCTTGCGAATCCTCGACATCGGCAAGGGAGTACTTGCCTGTGAGCACGCCTCCGCCGAGCGGCGACCATGGAAGGACGCCGAGCCCCAGAGCCGCTGCCGCCGGCAGAAGCTCGTGCTCGACGGTCCGCTCGACGAGGCTGTACTCGATCTGTAGCGCCACGAAGGAAGACCAGCCTCTGATGTCGGCGAGTGTCTGCATCTGTGCAACGCGCCATGCAGGTGTGTTGCATATGCCGAGATAGAGCACTTTCCCGGAGCGAACGAGGTCATCGAGTGCCCTCATCACCTCGTCCGGCCGGGTCGTCATGTCCCATGCGTGAAGATAAAGAAGGTCGATGCGATCCGTGCCGAGCTGCTTCAGGCTCTGCTCGACGGAGCGAACCATGTTCAGGCGGTGGTTTCCGCCCGAATTCGGGTTGCCCGGGTCGCGTGCCATGGTAAATTTCGTTGCAAGAACGATCCGCTCGCGCTTGTCGGCGATGAAGGTTCCAAGCAGGCGTTCGGCGCCGCCATCTGTGTAGTTAACCGCCGTGTCGACGAAGTTACCGCCCCGGTCGACATATAGATCGAAAATGCGGCGCGCCTCGTTGCCGTCGGCACCCCAGCCCCACTCGGAACCAAAGGTCATCGTTCCCAAGCTCAACGGTGAAACGCGCAAGCCCGACCGTCCAAGAAGTTTATAATCATCAAGCGCCATGTCAGCTCTCTCCTGGTTGCGAGAACCAAGGTAGGCGGCTCGATAAGATCAAACAACTTGCCCAATGATGACCACGCTGGTAAATCTACCTAACCAATGGCGATCGATCTGAACGGCATTTCTGTTTTCCTGGCAATCGCGGAAGCGCGCAGCTTTCGTGTGGCCGCGGAGAATCTGGGCGTCACGCGGCCAGCCATCAGCCAGGCCATCCGTCGTCTCGAAGATCGGCTTGGCGTGGCGCTCGTGCGTCGCACGACGCGCAGCGTCAGCCTAACAGAGGCCGGCGAACAACTGTACCAGCGTGTGGCGCCGGCGATTTCCGAAGTCGGACTGGCGCTCGACGCGACGGTAGACCGCAACAGCGCACCAAGCGGGCTCTTGCGGCTGGCCGTGTCGTCCATCGCCGAACAATTCATTTCCGGGCCGCTTCTGGCGCGTTTCGCGGATGCCTGTCCCGCCGTTCAGATCGACGTGACGGTCACGGACGAGGAGTTCGACATCGTCGCGGAAGGCTATGACGCGGGGGTACGGCTGGGCGAAGTCATCGATCAGGACATGATTGCCGTTCCCGTCTCGGGCGATCAGCGCCAGGGCGCTTTCGCCGCGCCATCCTACATCGAACGTTTCGGCATGCCCGCGCATCCTTCGGAGCTTTCAGCGCATCGCTGTATCGGCTGGCGCCCGGCACCGCACAGCGCACCCTACCGCTGGGAGTTCGGACAGAATGGGCGCGATTTCGATGTGGCAGTCGATCCCCAGATCACCACCAACGACATGTGGCTTATGATCCGCACAGCCTGTGCCGGCGGAGGCATCACCTTTGGCATGGAGGACACCTTCAAGCCCTATGTCGAATCCGGCCAGTTGGTTCCCCTCCTTCAGGACTATTGTCCATCCTTCGCCGGGTTTTTTCTCTATTACCCCAGCCGGCGCAATCTCGCTCCGAAACTGCGTGCGCTCGTCGACCATGTGAAGCGGTGGCGATAGCGCCCATCGTGAAATCGCTGTCGTCTTACCTGGCGCGCTCTCCTTGACATTCGTTCGCTACCTTGCAATTATCGTTAGGTAGCGAACGAATGAGGTTTCAATGCACGATCAGGCGGACACCAAAAATCTCTCCGTGGGCGCCTGGACCAAGCGGTGCTATTTCGCCGGCCGGGCCCTCATGGACGAGCGCCTAAGACCCTTCGATCTGGGGTCCACGCAGTGGTATGTCCTCTGGTATCTCGTCAACAACGGCCCGTCCGTCCAGCGCGACCTCGGTCGCGCTCTGGAACTCGAACGCGCCACCTTGAGCGGAATCATCGCAACGCTCGTCCGCAAGGATCTGGTTGCGCAGACCGCGGATGGCGGCGATCAGCGACAACGTCTGCTGACATTGACGGCGACGGGAGAGGCGCTATGGCGACGGCTCCCTGATCTTTTTTTCATTCACGACGCTGCTTTCGGCGGAATTAACGAGGCTGATCTGGCCACGACCATACGTGTCCTCAAATCGGCGACAGAACGACTGCAGACCCTGTTGAGAAAGGATTGAGCAGATGACCGTACTGATTACCGGGGCCACCGGGCTCGTGGGTGAACGACTTGTCCCGCGGCTGGCCGAGGCCGGCTTTGCCTGCCGCGTGCTGCTTCGGCCAGGCAAGGATTGCCCCGCGGGCGCAACAGGCGTTACGGGCGACATTCTCGACCCTTCGAGCTTGGCGAAAGCCGTCACGAAGATTTCCGCCGTCGTGCATCTTGCGGCCGTCTTCCGCACGCAGGACACCGATCTCATCTGGAAAAGCAATCTCGATGGGACGCGCAACCTGATCGCCGCCGTCAAGGCCCATGCTCCCGATGCGCGCTTCATTATGTCGAGCACCAGCCATGTCTACAACAAGGACAACCCGCATCCGGGACGGGAAGACGATCCGGTCGATCCACAACACGCCTACCCTGCAAGCAAGGTTGCAGCAGAACGGGAGCTGCGTGAAAGCGGGTTGAATTGGTCGATCCTTCGCTTTCCCTTCGTCTATGGTGATGGGGACGGACATCTCGAATCCCTGCCCGATCACGTCGGCACTTGGCATCCGGCACAGCGCATGAGCACGATCCACCATCGCGACATCGCACAGGCGGTCACGCTGGCGCTCAGGGGTGCTTTCGACCAGCGCGTCGTAAACATCGCGGACGAAGCCCCCTCCTCCATCTACGAACTCGCGGGCATCGTCGGGTCCCCCATGAAATCAAGCGCCGAGCCTCTTGCAAATCCATGGTACCTGCATGTCGACACGTCCCTCGCCCGCAGCCTCGGTTTCCGCCCCGGCATAAGGACAGTGTATCAGGCGTGGCAGGAGGGTATTTCGTAAAGGTGATCGCGGTGGCAAACCCATGTGCCACGCGCAGGGGAAAGGTGAGGGAAACACTCTTGTTTTCCTCGGCGCTGAGGATTACAGAGCGCTCATATTTGGTCCCGACCGGAAACAAGGATGAGCGAGACGATGAACACGGTGTTTGTGAGTGCGGCTATCTGCGGCGTTATTGGCATGCTGGCGACACCGGGTTCTGCAGCCTCTACTACCTATCCGCTGACAATCGAGAACTGCGGCGCGACGGTGACCTTCGATAAGGCTCCGGAACGCGCCGTCGGACTTGGCCAGAACAGCGCGGAAATCATGTTACTCCTTGGCCTTGAAGACAAGATGGTCGGCACCGCCTTCTGGCCGAACAAGGTTCTTCCGCAACTCGCAGAAGCCAATGCGAAGGTCAAAGTTCTGACGGTCGAGTTTCCGACCTTCGAAGCCATTCTGGCGCAAACGCCGGATTTCGTGGCAGCCGCCCTGCCCAGCCTGCTTGGCCCGTCAAGCAAGGTCGCCAAGCGCGAGGACTTTGAAAAGGTCGGCGTGCCGAGCTATATCTCGCCGAGCACATGCGTTGCTGAGGGCGTCCGCACGGACAAGTCCGGCTATGGTGATCGCTCGAAGCTCTGGAACCCGGACACGCTTTACCGGGAGATCGACGAGATCGCCCAGATTTTCGACGTGCGCGATCGGGGCGATGCGCTCATTGCCGACCTGAAGAAGCGTGAGGCCGCGCTGCGCGCCGATGCACCGAAGGACGGGAAGAAGCTGTCCTACGTCTTCTGGTTCTCCAGCCCTTCGCCGTCCGCCGACGCCTATCTCGGCGGCAAGAACAGCGCCTCCGGTTATATCGCCGATGTGCTGGGCGGAACGAACGCCATCACCTCCGAGGCCGAATCGCCTGCGCTCGGATGGGAGAGCATCATCGCCAGCAATCCCGATGTCATCGTGGTCGCGCAGGTCGATCGTAACCGCTGGGACCTGGACAAGTCGGAGGCCAAGATCAAGTTCCTGACGACGGATCCCGGCACGAGCCAGATGCCCGCCGTCAAGAACAAGGCGATCGTGGTCATGGACGGCCAGGCCATGAACCCGACCGTACGGACGATCTACGGCGCCGAACAGATCGCCCAACAGCTGAAAACGCTTGGCCTGAAGTGACGACCGAAACCATCCGCAGTTCGTCGGGACGACAACCTCGATACCTCACGGTCGTCGCGGGCATGATCCTGGGCTCGCTCGTGGCCATAGGGCTGGTCGTCGGGATCAGCGTGGGGATCGGTGACATGCCCATCCCGTTGTCGACCACCTATTCGGCCATCACGAACAGGCTGGGCTGGACGATGGTCCAGCTCAACCCCATCCACGAGACCGTGATCTGGGAGTATCGGCTGAGCCGCGCGCTGGTCGCGGTCTTCTGCGGCGCGGGTCTGGCGATGTGCGGCGCGATCATGCAGGCGATGCTGCGCAATCCTTTGGCAGAGCCCTACGTGCTCGGCATCTCCGCCGGTGCCTCGACCGGCGCCGTGGCGGTCGTCATCCTCGGCATTGGCGCGGGCGCCTTCTCGCTTTCGGCAGGCGCATTTGCCGGAGCCTTCGCCGCATTTCTGTTTGTGGCACTTCTGTCCAACGGAGCACGCGGCGGAGCGGACAGAACGATCCTGGCGGGCGTTGCGACATCGCAGCTCTTCAATGCGGCAACGTCTTACATCGTCACCACCTCAGGTAATGCCCAGCAAGCCCGCGACGTGATGTTCTGGCTGCTTGGCAGCTTCGGCGGCGTTCGCTGGCCGGAATTCTGGCTGGTCTCCATCGTTGTTGGATTGGGATTGATCGTCTGCCTCTTTTACGCTCGCGTGCTTGACGCCTTCGCCTTCGGTGACGAAGCTGCCTCCTCCCTCGGGATCGACGTTGGTCGAACGCGGATCATTCTCTTCGCGCTGACGGCAATCATGACTTCGACCATCGTCAGCATGGTCGGAACGATCGGCTTCGTCGGGCTGGTCGTTCCGCATGCCGCCCGCTTCGTGGTGGGTCCCCTTCACGCGCGGCTCCTGCCTGCCTGCGCGGTCACGGGTGCGGTGTTCATGGTTTTGGCCGATATTGCCTCGCGTACGCTCATTCCCCAGCAGGTGCTGCCGATCGGCGTCGTCACCGCACTGGTGGGCGTCCCCTTCTTCTCGATCATTCTCTACAAGCTCCAGCGGGCATCATGAGCATCAGGGCGGAAAATCTGGTCTGGAAGGTCGGCGCGAAGACGATCGTCGACGATGTCTCGCTCATTACCAAGCCCGGTGAAATGCTGGGATTGCTGGGGCCGAACGGCTCGGGCAAGACCTCGCTGCTGCGGCTGCTGGCGGGACTGAAGCGGCCTTTTTCGGGGCAAGTCATGCTCGACGGGCAAAACATCGGCAGGATCCGCCGACGCGCGATCGCACAGCGCGTGGCCTTTATCGAGCAACACGCAACAACCAACGCCAATCTCAAGGTCGTGGATGTCGTCAAGCTTGGCCGTTTCCCGCATCGATCGATGTTCTCCGGGTGGACCAGCGATGACGATGCTGCCGTCAACAATGCGCTTGATCGAACGGAGCTGACCGCGAAACGGAACGACACCTGGCAGAGCCTGTCGGGTGGGGAAAAGCAACGCGCCCACCTTGCCCGGGCGCTTGCCCAGTCCCCGAAAGAGCTCATCCTGGACGAGCCGACGAACCATCTGGACGTCCATCACCAGATCAGCCTCTTGCGGCTCGTTTCCCAGCTTGAGGTGACCAGCATCATCGCGCTGCATGACCTGAACCATGCCGCCATGTTCTGTGATCGGCTGCTTGTCATGAAGGCGGGAAAGATCGTTGCGTCCGGGGCGCCTGAAGACGTGCTGACCCGCGAGCTGCTCGGCGACGTCTTCTCCGTGGAGGCGCACGTATCGCCCTCCCCCTATCATGCCAGGCCGCACATCCATTTCGTGCGGTGATCGACGCGGTTTGCCAGCCGCCGACGGTCGTCCAAATTAAAAATCAGAATCACGCATTTCGATATTGCTAATCTTCACCCTTCACTTAATATGGCGTTAAGTGAAGGGTGAGGCCGTGAACGAGATTTCGGTAACCGCGGACAATCAGTCGGGAATCGGCGAGAAGGTGAAGGCCTTCCGTACCGCCCGGCGCATGTCGCTTCGGGCCCTTGGCGACGCGACGGGCACCACGGCGAGTTTTCTCAGCCAGCTCGAACGGGGCCTGAGCGGCGTCAACATCAGCACGCTGATGCGCATCGCCGGCGCGCTCGGCATCAGCCTGACCGATCTTTTCGACGACGGCTCACCGGCTGTCGGCCGCGTACTGCGCAAGGCGGAACGTCCGGCGCTGCCGCCGGCGGAAGGGTATCGCAAGATGCTGCTGTCCCGGCGCCCGATCCGCGACATGGAAGTCTATATCGGCGAGTTCGATCCGGGTGGCTCGACGGGTGACAAACCCTATAGCCACGGGGATTCGCAGGAACTCTTCTTCGTTATCCGCGGCGAGGTGGAACTCACCCTCGGCGAGGAGCGCCATATGCTGTCATCCGGTGACAGCATTGAATATCCAAGCTCGGTTCCGCACAAGACCGTCAATATCGGCACGGAAACCGCTGAAGTCATCTGGATGATCGCGCCGCCCACCAGCGTCGCGGATGAACTCGACCAATACCTGCCCCGGCCCGGCTCGTAGCCCCGGCAGGAACAACGTAACGCGAGCGCTACTGGGAGTATCAACATGAAAAAAATTTCGAGGGCCTTGGCCCTAACGATGACGTGCGCCCTGGCGTTGCCGGCATTCGCACAGGACAAGCCGGTCGCAGGCGAGGTCAAGGAAGGATCGCTGAAGGGCAAGACCCTGACCTTCGTGTCCTATGGTGGCATCTATCAGGATGGTCAGGTCGCCGCCCTCAAGGAATTCGTCGACAAGTCCGGCGTGACGCTGTTGAACGACGGCCCGACCGAAATCGCCAAGCTGAAGGCGCAGGTCGATGCCGGGAACGTCACCTGGGACGTGGTCGATACCGCCGACCTGCCACCCTATGTCCATTGCGGCACCCTCTTCCAGAAACTTGATCTTTCCAAGCTCGACGTCTCGAAGATCCCCCAGGGCCAGGTCGGCGAATGCTCGGTTCCGGCGATGAACTACGGCGTCGTCCTCATGTACAAGAACGAGGCCTACAAGGATAACCCGCCGAAGAGCTGGGCCGACTTCTTCGACACCGAGAAGTTCCCGGGCGTTCGCGCCATCGACGGCTCGGGCGATCCGACCGGCGGCCTGATCGAGCAGGCTTTCATGGCGGCCGGCGGCGATCCGAAGGCGATGACACCAGACGATATCGAAAAAGGCATCCAGAAACTGCGCGATCTCGGCCCCGACACGATCTACTGGAAAACCGGCGCGGAGAGCCAGCAGCTTGCCGAATCCGGCGAAGCCGACATGATCATGATGTGGACCGGCCGCGCGATGACGGCCGTCAAGAACGGCGCGGCCTATACGCCGGTCTGGCAGGATTGGCTCGTCGTCATGGACCAACTGACCATCCCGGTGGGCGTCAAGGATACGGATGCGGCCTATGCGCTCATCAACGCCTATCTCGGCGCGAACGCGCAGGCCGTGCTCACGGAAAAAACCTCCTACACGCCCATCAACATGGACGCGAAGCCGAAGGTCGACGAGGCGACGGCTGCCTTCCTCACCTCGACGCCCGAACGCAACGCGCAGGGTTATCAACAGAACATCCCGTTCTGGGTGAAGAACTTCGATCTCGCCGCCGAGAAGTGGAATGCGCTTCTTTCCGGCAACTGAGCCGATCGCCTGCCTTGCAAGCCCGGTCGCGCCGGGCTTGCTTTCCAAACGGGAGATGATGATGACAGCCACGCCCGATGACGGCCAGCGAGCCGGTACAGCCGTCGACGCCGCGCACTCGCCGTTCCTGCCGCGTTTGCGCCCGCGGGGCGCGGTGTGGCTGACCGCTCCTGCCGTTCTGGTGCTGCTCGTCGCGCTTGCCTATCCACTTGGTATCGTGGTCTGGCGCTCCTTTTCCGATCCGGCGATCGGCATTGACAACTACGTCTGGTTCTTCCAGTCGGCCGTCAACCGCACCGTCTTGCAGAGGACCTTCGTCGTCGCCGCCTGGGTCACGCTCGCCAGCCTCATCTGCGCCTATCCCTACGCCTATGCCATGACCATCGTCGGCAGGAACATGCGGCTGGCGCTCATCCTGTGCGTGCTGGTGCCCTTCTGGCTCAGCGGCGTGGTGCGCACGCTCGCATGGGTCATCCTCCTGCAGGATTCCGGCGTCATAAACTCCATCCTGCGCGGCATCGGCCTCTCGCCCGTAAAGCTCATCCGCACGCTTCCGGGCGTCGTCATCGGCATGACGCAGGTCCTGTTGCCCTTCATGATCCTGCCGATCTATTCCGTGATGAAGGGCATAGACACACGTCTGCTGCAAGCGGCGCGGAGCCTGGGTGCCCGGCCCTGGAAGGCATTCCTCCAGATTTACGTTCCGCTCTCTCTGCCCGGCGTTTACGCCGGCGCGATCATCGTCTTCATCCTCTCGCTCGGCTTCTACATCACGCCGGCGCTGCTGGGTGGCCCGCGCAGCATCCTGTTATCGTCGCTCGTGCAGAACCAGGTGCTCAGCCTGCTCAACTGGGGGCGCGGCGGCGCCATGGGTGTCGTGCTCCTCGTCGCCACTTTCGTGCTGCTCGCCATCGCCGCTCCGTTGATGCGCCAGAAACACACATCCTCGCGCAAGGAGGCGTGACCATGCCGTCCTTCCCGCGCATTCTTCTCGGACTCTTCTGCCTGCTCGTGGCGATCCTGCTTCTTGCGCCGACACTGGTCGTCATTCCGATGTCGTTCAACGCAAACAAGTCACTCGCCTTCCCGCCCGTCGGCTTCAGCTGGCAGTGGTACGGAAATTTCTTCAGCAGCCCGGATTGGACGACGAGCTTCTCCAACTCGCTGATCGTGGCCATCATCGTGGCCGTCGTGGCGACCGTAATCGGCACGCTCGCGGCCTTCGGTGTCAGCCGCGCCGCCGCGCGCACGGGCGGCCTGCTGCGTGCATTGCTCATCACGCCGATGGTCGTGCCCGGCGTGGTGCTAGCGATCGGCATTTATGCGGTCTATCTCGATACGCACCTCGTCGGCACCGTCACCGGCTTCGTGCTGGCACACACCATGCTTGCCATTCCCTTCGTGCTGATCGCCGTGCAGGCGAGCCTCGAGGTCTTCGACCGCCGGCTGGAAACGGCAGCCTCCAGCCTGGGCGCCGGCCGCCTGACCGTGTTCCGTACGGTGACGCTGCCGCTGATCCTGCCGGGCGTGCTATCAGGCGCGCTCTTCGCCTTCATCACATCGTTCGATGAGATCATCGTCGCGCTGTTCATCACCAGCCCCTATCTCAAGACGCTGCCGGTGCAGATCTACACGTCGATAACGCGCGACGCTGACCCAACGGTCGCGGCCGTCGGCACGCTGCTCTTCCTCGCCACGTCGCTCATCATCATCGCCGGCCTCCTCTTGGGCATGCGCCGCGAAAGGACCTGACCATGCCTGTTTCCCAACGCTCCGCGGGTGCCGCGATCGAAATTCGAAGGGCCTCCAAACGCTACGGTCGCTTCACGGCACTCAACGACATCGACCTGCATATCCGTCCCGGCGAATTCATGACCCTGCTCGGTCCATCGGGCTCCGGCAAGACGACGACGCTGAACCTGATCGCAGGCTTTACCGACATCACCTCAGGCGTACTCGAAATCGGCGGAAAGAGCGTCACCGGCCTGCCCTCCCACAAGCGCAACATCGGCGTGGTCTTTCAGCACTACGCCCTCTTCCCGCACATGACGGTGGGCAAGAACGTCGCCTATCCGCTGACGCTGCGCGGCATCAAGGGCGATGAACGCGACAAGCGCGTCCACCGTGCCCTGGACATGGTGAAGATGGCCGACTTCGCCCATCGCTACCCGAGCGAACTTTCGGGTGGCCAGCAGCAGCGCGTGGCGCTCGCCCGCGCACTCGTCTTCGATCCGCCGCTTTTGCTGATGGATGAACCGCTTGGTGCGCTCGACAAGAAGCTGCGCGAGTGGCTGCAACTGGAGATCAAGCGCATCCATCGTGAACTCGGCACCACCTTTGTATATGTCACGCACGACCAGGAGGAAGCCCTGGTGCTGTCCGACCGTATCGCCGTGTTCAATGGCGGCCGGATCGAGCAGATCGGCACGGGGCGGGAACTCTATGACAGCCCGGCGACGCTCTTCGTCGGCCGCTTTATCGGCGAATCCACAATTTTGCGCGGAACCGCCGAGATTTCAGGCGGCGACACGGTCATGACCATCGGTGGCCAGAAGGTTCTCGCGCATGGCCATCTGGCCGGTGACGGGCGCCCGGTCATCCTTCTGCGGCCCGAGCGTTTGGCGCTGAAGCGCACCGGCGCGGATATCGTGTCCGGCGAGAACCGTCTGGCAGGTACGGTCGTGGAAGCGATCTATCTCGGCTCCGGCTCGAAATATGAAATCCGGCTGGCCGACGGCACCAC
Organism: Shinella oryzae; assembly: GCF_023038235.1. Lineage (NCBI taxonomy): Bacteria > Pseudomonadati > Pseudomonadota > Alphaproteobacteria > Hyphomicrobiales > Rhizobiaceae > Shinella > Shinella oryzae. Next base: position 804,217 of record NZ_CP081988.1, read on the forward strand.
CGCGGTCGTGCGCAGCCCGCTGGGCTCCGCGGATTTCGCGATCGGCGACACCGTCGACGTTACCTTCCTGCCCTCCGATCTTATCCTCCTCCCCGACGATGCCAGCGCCGACGTGACGCTGACCTGAACCGAAAGCTCTGCCATGGACGTCAAGACCAACGGTAACATCTCCTTCTGGTATGCCGATATCGGCGGCTTGCCGCTGAAGCGTTCTCCCCTGCCCGGCGACCGCACCGCCGATGTCTGCATCATCGGCGCCGGCTATACGGGCCTGTGGACCGCCTACTATCTGAAGAAGGCCAATCCTTCGCTCGACATCGTCGTCGTGGAGCGCGAATTCGCCGGCTTCGGCGCATCCGGCCGCAACGGCGGCTGGCTTTCCGGCGGGTTCGGATGGTCGCGCGAAAAATACCTGAAGACATCTACCCGTGGCGCCGTTGTCGACATGCAGCGTGCCATGGCGGGTACGGTCGACGAGGTGATCCGGGTGGCGGAAACGGAAGGCATCGATGCCGATATCCTGCGCGCCGACAACCTGACCGTCGCCACCAACCAGCCGCAACTCGACCGCGCGCGGGAGGAGTATCAGTTCTATCTCGACTGGGAGATGCCGCCCGAGCAGATCGAAATGCTGTCGGCTGAAGAGGCCGCGAAACGCATCCGCATCGCAAACGTGAAGGGCGGCTTCGTCATTCGCGATATGGCGCGCGTGCAGCCGGCGAAGCTCGTGCGCGGGCTCGCCGCGGTGGTCGAGCGGCTTGGCGTTCCGATTTTCGAAGGCACGGCCGTCACCGTTTTCGAGAAGGGCCGCGTGACGACCGATCGCGGCACGGTGCACGCACCCGTCATCATCCGTGCCACGGAAGGTTTTACCGCCGGCCTGCCGGGAGAAGAGCGCACCTGGCTGCCGCTCAACAGCGCGCAGATCGTCACCGAGCCCGTGCCTGACGCGCTGTGGGAGCAGATCGGCTGGGAGGGGCATGAACTGCTCGGCGATGCCGCGCATGCCTATTGCTACGCCCAGCGCACCCGCGAGGGCCGCATCACCATGGGCGGACGCGGCGTGCCCTACCGCTTCGGCTCGCAGACCGACGTCAACGGCCAGACACAACAGGCAACCATCGAAGCGCTGCACGCCATCCTGACGCGCCTGCTGCCGCAGACGAAGTCGTTGAGGATCGACCATGCCTGGTGCGGCGTGCTCGGCGTGCCGCGCGACTGGTGCACGACGGCCGGCTTCGACCGGCAGACGGGGATCGGCTGGGCCGGCGGCTATGTCGGCCTCGGCGTCTCCAGCTCCAACCTTGCCGGGCGCACCCTCGCCGATCTCGTCCTTGGCCGGGAAACGGCGCTGACCGGCCTGCCGTGGGTCAACCGGACGGTGCGCAAATGGGAGCCAGAGCCATTCCGCTGGCTCGGCGTGCATTCCATGTACCAGCTCTATCGAATTGCCGACGAACGCGAATTCGCCGGCCTTGCCCAAACATCCAGGCTCGCCGCGATCGCGGACGCTATTACCGGCCACTGACGCCTTTCAAGGACATACTCAATGATCAATTTCGAGAATTTCGGCGACCTTCACGACCGCGAGATCGGCGAATTCACGCCAAAACCCACGTCTATCGCCGGCGACCAGATGGAGGCGACGCTGGAGCTGTGGAGCAGTGCAAACGGCCAGATGGAAACGGGTATCTGGGAATGCACGCCGGGTCGCTTCACCGCGGACCGCAGCCAGAATGCCGAAATCTGTTACATTCTCGCCGGCCGCGTGACGCTTCACAATGGCAACGGCACCTCCCGGGAAATCGGTCCCGGCGAAATGTTCGTCCTGCCGCTCGGCTGGCGTGGGGAATGGACCATTCACGAGCAGACCCGCAAGATTTACACGATGGTCGCAGGCGGCGTTTGATGTAAGCTGAAGGAGCCGGTTCCTGAGATTGAATTGATTAGTTTCAGTGTCAGGAACCGCTCTTATGAACATCTCCAGACCAACGGTGCTGTTTGGCTGGAACAAGCGGTTCGGAGTGAACGCGCTATTTCCGCAAGGGAAACCCGTCAGACTTCAGAGTTTCGCCAGCTTTCGGATGAAAAGCCCGAAGAGCTCTGCCTGGCTCGTGATGTTCAGCTTCTGGTGGATGTTCTTCCGGTGAATTTTCACCGTCCCTGAGGTGATCTTAAGCGTCGCGGCGATCGATGCGTTGGAATGGCCGCGCAGGATCAATGACGTTACCTCGATCTCGCGCGGTGTCAGCACGCCGTTCGTCATCCGGTTCAAAGTATCATTGATGGGATCGTGTCCCGGCACGGGGCCCGCACCGGTATTGCTGCCAACGACACTCCAATGTCTCTCGCAGATGGTTCGAAGCAAGGGCTCAGCGCCGCGGATCAGGGAAAGATCCCGTCGGCCGAAGGCTGGCGCGGTGACGGGACGCGTGAAGCTGATGACAATTCCGGTCCAGTTCGGCGTGCGGCACAGAATACCGACCTCATCCCTGATGCCCGTCAGGACATAGTGCTGGCGATAATATTCCGAGCTGTAGAAATGATCCGGCGCCATGTCCTTCAGCCGAAGGATCGACGTTTTCTTCGTATCCAGGGCAGCGCCATAGAAGGGGTCGAGCAGGTAGGGACCGGCGGTATAGGCGTCGATGATGGTTCGCGCCCGCTTCGGATCGATGTTGTGGTAGCAGCAGACAGGCTTTTCCGCGCCGCGATAGGCGAACACCATCAGCACGTCGAAATCGATGATGGTTGCAAGCGCCGCTGCTAGGCTTTGCCCAAAGCTTTCCGTACCGACAGCCTTCATGGCGCCCGCAAGCGCGCTGTTCCATGCTGCAAACCCCTGATCCAACCGCTGCCCCTTGCCCGTTTGCCGACGTCGAAACCGACAGGCGCGTTCTATCCCCCCGGGGATATTTTCACGCAACGACATCACGCCCTAGGCTAACCGCAACAACGGGAACAAGTCATGCCGAAATCTCCGGATACGAACAAATCCTTCGAAACGAAACTGCAAGAGATCGGTGCCCGGTCGGTCCATATCGGCATGGTGGACCCGGAAGGTGAATTCCGCGACAAGCTGGTCTCCGCCGAAAAGGCGGTGAAGCTTGCCAAAGACGGCTATCCGTTCTGCGAGGTTCTCTATTTCTGGGACATTGCCGAAAACACCTATCGCGATGGATCGTTTATCGATCGGCCGGCCAAGCTCGACGCGACGACGATCCGCACATATCCCTTCGCCGAAAACATGGCGCTGTGCATCGCGGATTTCGACGGCGAATTCGGCCGTCGCTCGCCACGCAATGTCTGCCTGGAGCAGATCGAAAAGGCTGCCGAACTCGGCTTTGATGTGCATGCCGCCTTCGAATTCGAGTTCTTCGTTTTCGACGAGACCGCAGAGAGCATGAAAGCGAAGCAGTATCGCGATCTCACGCATTTCGCGCAGGGAAACCGGACCTATTCCCTTCAGACGTCCGCGCTTCACGGCGATCTTCTGGCCGGCCTCGAAACGACGATGGAGACCATGGGCGTCAGGCTCGATGCCATCCACACGGAACTCGGTCCCGGCTGCTTCGAAGCGCCGCTCTATCATGCGAAGGGTATCAAGGCGGCGGACGACGCGATGCTTTTCAAGAATTTTGCCCGTGCGTATTTCGCCCGCAATGGCAAAACGGTGAGCTTCATGTCGAAGCTGTCGCCCAAGCTGTCCGGTCAGTCGGGCCACCTTCATCTGTCGTTGCGCGACCGTGATGGCCGCCCGGTCTTCTCCGACACATCAACGTCTGACGGCCTCAGCAAGGCGGCGCGGCATTTCCTTGGCGGCCTCCTGAAGCTCATGCCGGAGCTTCTGGCCATGTGCTCCTCCACCATCAACGCCTACAAGCGCCTCGTGCCGGGCGCCTGGGCACCGACGGCAGCCAATTGGGGGGTGCAGAACCGCACTGCTGCCGTGCGTGTCATCAACGACCAGCCCGAAAGCACCCGCATCGAGTTCCGCGTGCCGTCGGCAGACACCAATCCTTATCTGGCCCTGTCGATGATGCTGGGCGCGGGCCTCGCCGGCATTCGCGAAGGCATCGAGCCGCCACCGGGCAGCGCTGCGGACTTCTATGCATCGAAACCGGCGCCGGAAACCGTCTTTCCGCGCGATCTCCACGAGGCAGCCACCCGCTTGCGCGCGAGCAGCAAGGCAAGAGAGCTGTTCGGCAGCGATTTCGTCGAGAGCTTCGCGGAAAGCCGGGAGGTGGAGCATGCGGAATATCAGCGACAAGTCAGCGAATGGGAGATCCGGCGCTATCTGGGCGTGGTCTGATGCCGCGCCCCAATGAATGATCAAGAGAGGAAGAAAAAATGAAAAAGGGAACAGCAGATACCAGCTCCAACATCGGCGCCATGAAGCGCCGGTCCGTGCTCAAGGGCATGGGCGGTCTCGGCCTCGGCCTGGCCGCAGCCGGCAGCGGCTTCCTGGCGTCACGGCGTGATGCCGCAGCGGCCGAAAGCCTCAACTACATGTGCTGGGAAGGTTATAACGCACCCAGCATTCTGGAGCCGTTTCAGAAATCGAAGGACGCCTCGATCTCGATCGACCTGATCACCGACTCGGCCGGCGGTTTCGCCAAGCTCGCAGCCGGCGCATCGCGTGACTTCGACCTCGTGTCCTCAGACAGTCCCTGGATCCAGCGCATGGGGCCGGCGGGCTTCTGCCGCTATATAGACGAAGCCGATTTCGCCGACCAGTTCGCCGAATTTTACCCGCAATTCCGCGCGCCCTTCGCACCGCTCGCATTCGAAGGCAAGTCGACCGGCCTTCCGACGCGCTGGGGCTGGGTCGGCCCGACCGTCAACACCAAGTTCGACAAGCTGGAGACATGGTCGAGCTACGCGCCTGTCTTCGACAGCGCCTACAAGGATAAGATCTGCCTCCTCGACTGGGGTGACTGGCCGATCATGCCGCTGGCGCTCTATGCCGGCATCAACCCCTACGAGGAGCTGGACGATGCAGCGCTCGAAGAGGTCCGCAAGGTCCTGCGCGCCGCCTTCAAGAACACGCGCGCCATCGTCGCCGACCTCGCCGTGGCGCAGAAGGGCCTGATCGACGGCTCTTTCCGCGCCCTTATCGGTGGCGGCACCTATGCGACCTCGGCGCTCCGCATGAAGGGCCACGACTTCATCCAGTCCATCGTGCCCGAGCCGAAGAACGGCTTGAAGCAGGGCATCATCTGGATGGAAGCGACCGGCCTGATCGACAACGGCAAGAACTCGCAGATCGCGGCGGACTTCCTGAAATACATCGTGTCTCCCGATGTCGCCAAGCAACTCGCAATCACCGAGGCGACCTGCAACCTCGTGCCGAACAGCAAGGCCGAGGCGCTGTTCTCCGAAGTGGAGAAAAAGGCCTTGCAGATGGACTACATGTGGACGGCCTGGGACAACAGCCAGTTCCACACCGTAGCGCCCAATATCGACGACATGCTGGCGATCTGGCAGGAAGAGCTCGCCGCTCGCTAGTCGCGCAAAACAACGACAGGCCGCCCGAAGGGCAGGCCTGTCCGTTCCCATTGCAGATATCAAGGAAATCGAGCTTGGCCAGCCCCATCATCGATGCATCCGGCATCGTCAAGGACTATGGAACGGCGCGTGCGCTTCACGGCGTTTCGCTGCAGATCGGCACCGGCGAATTCGTTGCGCTCGTCGGTCCGTCGGGCTGCGGAAAGACGACGCTGCTGAAAATCCTTGCAGGTTTCGAGGAGCCGACAGGCGGGCATCTTCAAATTCAGGGCAAGGATATGCGCGGCGTACCGGCGGCAAGCCGCCCCACGCGTATGGTTTTCCAGAAACTCGCGCTCTTTCCGCACAAGACGGTCGCGCAGAACATCGGTTTTCCCCTCAAGCTCCAGAAGGTCGGCAAGACGGAAGCGAACGGTCGCATTCGCGCGATGCTCGACCTGATGCATCTGAAGCCGGACTATCTCGAGCGCTATCCCGCACAGCTTTCCGGCGGCGAGCAGCAGCGCGTGGCGCTCGCCCGTGCGCTGGTGTCCCAGCCCGGCGTGCTGTTGCTGGACGAGCCCATGAGTGCGCTCGACGCCAAGCTCAAGAAATCCCTTCAGGCGGAACTGAAGAAACTGCACCGCGAACTCGGCACCAGCTTCGTGCTCGTGACGCACGATCTTGAGGAGGCGATGATGCTGGCGGACCGCATCTGCGTGATGCGCTCAGGGCACGTCGTTCAAGTCGGAACGCCCGCTGACATCTACTACCGTCCAGCCAACATGTTCGTCGCGGGCTTCATCGGCGAGACCAATTTCCTGCCCGTGACCGCAAGCGCCGCCGGTGACGGGATGGCGGTCGTTTCGCCCTTGGTCGCCGCCGGGAAAACGACCATCGCGTCCGAGCATGTCTCACCGTCCCTGTCCGCGAAAGGCACGGCGCTTCTTGTCCGCCCCGAGACCATTCGTTTCGTCAAGGGGGATGCCGCTCCCGGCGAATGGGTGCTGGACGGTCACGTGGAGGAATATTTCATCAAGGGTGCGTCGACGCAGTACCGTGTCCGCGTCCACGGGCTCGACAACGCCGTCATTCTGGACCTTCCCGGCTCGATCGTACTGCCGGCCGCTGTCGGCGAGGCGGTGCGCATCGGCTTCGACCCCACCCAAGCCTTCCTTCTTTCGGAGTGAGCATGAGGATCGAACGCAAATCCTGGAACGATCCGGTTTTCGTCGCCACGGTCGCGCCGCTCGCGCTGGTCATGGTCGCGTTCTTTCTCGTGCCACTCCTGATGACCGCGGTCCTGACCTTCCAGACCACGCAATATTACCGGCTCGTCTGGACGTGGGACCTCAAGATCTGGACCGAGGTCTTCTCCAAGCCGCATTACTGGACGATCATGCTGCGCACGGTGGCGATGGCGCTGATCTGTGTCGTTCTGACCGTGCTGATCGCCTTTCCGGCCGCCTATGCGCTTGCCACGCGGCTGAAGACCTTCAAGACGCAGATCCAGATCCTGATCATCTTCGCCTTCCTGACCGATGCGGTGCTCAAGACCTTCGGCTGGATCCTCATCCTCGACAAGAATGGCGTGGCGAACTGGCTGCTGATGCATTTGGGCTTCCCGCCGGAAATGCTGAACCTGCTCTTCACGCCGACCGGCACCATGATCGGCATGGTCTACAATCTCGTCGCTTATCCCATGTTCACGATCTACCTGTCGCTGGTGCGTATCGATCGCGACCTGATGCTCGCGGCCTATGATGCCGGGGCGTCGCGAATTCGGACCTTCTTCGAGGTTACTCTGCCGCTGTCGCGGCCGGGACTTTACTCCGGCGCGGTGCTGGTCTTCGTGCTCAGCCTTGGCGCATTTCTCGAACCCAAGGTGCTGGGCGGCGGCACGTCTCCGCTCGCATCAGAACTGATCCGCCAGAGTTTCGAGACCCGTGTGAACTGGCCGCTCGGCGCGGCGCTGACCATGGTGCTGATTACCATCGGCGCGCTGATGCTCGCCGCGTGTGCGGCATTCGCCCTTCGCCGCCCGTCCACCGGGAGGAGACCCGCATGATGTCGCAACGCATGCGCAACGCGCTCGTCGATACCACACTGGTCGGCTCGGTCGTTCTGCTTCTCGTGTTCTTCTACGCGCCGATCGCCACGCTGGTCGCGTTTTCCTTCACGTCGAGCCGCGTGCTGACGCTGCCGATCGAAGGTTTCTCCCTGCAATGGTATGGCGAACTGTTCAACAAGCCGGACTTCCTGCCCGCCGTCCTGAACTCCGCCGCGGTTGCAACGATCTCAACGCTCTTCGCGACGGTACTCGGCACGGCAGGGGCCGTCGCATGGGTCAGATACCGTTTCCGCCTGCAGGGTGCATTCCGCGGGCTCACCTTCGCGCCGCTCCTGTTTCCGCAACTGCTGCTCGGCGTGGTCATGCTGTTGTGGTTCTCGGTGCTCGGCAGCTGGCTGGGTTTTTCGACCGGCCTTGTCACCGTTATCATCGGCCACGTCGTCTACATCACACCCTTCGCACTGGTTGTCGTGGCGGTGCAGGTCTACGGCTTCGACGAGACGCTCGAGGACGCTGCCCGGGATGCCGGCGCAAGCGGTTGGGAAGTCTTCCGCGAGATTACGTTTCCGCTGCTCTGGCCCGGCATCTTTTCTGCCGCCATCTTCTCCTTCCTGCTCTCGTGGGGGAATTTCTACGTCTCCTATTCCCTTGCGGGAACGGCGCGCACGCTACCGATCTTCGTCTATAGCGGCATCGCAGTCGGCTCGTCGCCGATCTATCCTGCGCTCGCCACCGTCAATCTCGTGCCGGCCCTTCTCCTGGTCATCGTCGCCGAAGTGCTGCGCCGCCGCGCGCTGAAGCGGCAGGCTTCCAGCATCGCCACATCCTAAAAAGCAAGGTTCCAACATGCCTGTTGATACACCCATCGCCACCAGCAACTGGAGTTTTCCCACGGCCGTGCGCTTCGGGAACGGCGGCATCGCTGGCCTGGGCGAGATGGTACGCGAACTCGGCGCAAGCCGCCCGCTTGTCGTCACCGATGCCGGTCTGAAGGATCTTTATCCCGTACAGCGCACGCTTGAAGCGCTGAAAGCGGCAGGTCTTGCGGCCGGGCTCTACTGGAACGTCAAACCCAATCCGACCGGCGGCAATGTCGCCGACGGCGTCGAGGCCTTTCGCGCCGGCGACCATGATCTGGTGGTGGCGATCGGAGGTGGCAGCGCGCTGGATGCGGCCAAGGCAATCGCCTTCATGGCCCGCCAGACGATCCCCATGTGGGATCTTGAAGATATCGGCGACAACTGGAAGCGCGCCAACACCGCCGGCCTCGTGCCTGTCATCGCCATTCCGACAACAGCCGGGACAGGCTCGGAACTCGGCCGCTCCTCGGTGATCACGCATGAGGACGACAGGCGAAAGGTAATCGTCTTTCATCCGCGCATGATGCCCGAAATCGTCGTCATGGACCCGGAGCTCACCGTCGGCCTGCCTGCGCATATCACGGCCGCAACAGGCATGGACGCCCTGTCCCACGCGCTTGAAGCGCTGAGCGCCCCCTCCTTCCATCCCATGGCGGAAGGCATTGCGCTCAACGCGCTGCGGCTGATTCACAAATGGCTGCCGATCGCCACGCACGACGGCAGCAATCTGGAAGCACGTGGTCAAATGCTGATCGCTTCCGGCATGGGCTGTGTCGCGCTGCAGAAGGGCCTGGGCGCCATCCATGCGCTCGCTCATCCGCTTGGTGCTCTCCACGACGCACACCACGGCCTGCTGAACGCCGTGCTGATGCCATATGTCGTCGCGTTCAATGCCCCGGCGATTGCAGATAAACTCGAACTGCTGGCCCGCGTTCTGGATCTCCCGCGCAAAGACGCGGACGGTGTCATAGACTGGATCGTTTCACTGCGCGGCGACCTCTCCATTCCGGACAAACTATCGGGCATGGGATTGAAAGACATCAACCTCGACAAGGTGGCGCAGATGAGCCTGCTCGATCCCTGCGCCGGCGGCAATCCGGTCAAGCTCGACGAAGAAAGTGTGCGCGGCATTCTTTCTGAAGCGAAGTAGCCCCGACATATAGAAACCGATTTCCCAACCTTGCCCCGGTCGTGCGACTCCGGCAGGCGAGGAAAGCCTGACAAGGCGGCAGGACCTTGCCTCGCTTAACGCGAGGCGAGATCCTGCCGCCTTGCTTTCGTCTGGCCGACGCCACTTGGCTCAGTCCGTCGGCCTTACTGCCCTTCTCCTCCAATCGGAAATGCCGTCGCGGCAGAGCCCGTGAGCGCTTCCCGGCCTCCATCCTCCACTGATCTGCGAAGCAAACCACGCACGCGTTGGAGACCGTTTTCCGCGCAGGCCGGAACATCGGAGCAAAATCATTTGACGTAACGCCGCAAATTCACTATTTTGATTGAGTTCAATATACTGAACGAAAGCGGAGGATGGACGTGAGCGGACGCGGAGTGGAGCGTGTCTTGGACATGATTGAGTGGTTTGCCGCCTCACCGGAAGGCGCAAGCCTCTCCGAGATCGCGGCTGCTCTCGCCATGCCCAAGTCGAGCGCGCTTCTGATGCTGCAGTCGCTGACCGAACGCGGCTACATTCATCGTCTTGGCAGCGGCGAATACCAACTGCTCAGGCTGCCGGGCGAAATATCGCCGGACGGCCGCAATTACGGTGCACTCATCGCTCTCGTTTCGCCCTATCTTGCGGACGCAGTCCAGCAGAGCGGCGAGACAGGCTTTGTCGCCGTCCTGGAAGGCCCGTCCATCCGCTATCTCAACAAGGTGCTGCCGAAACGCGAAATTCTCTATGATCGCGATATCGGTCCCACACGCCCCGCGCATAAAGTCGCCAGCGGCGTGGTCCTGCTGGCAGCCGGAAGCGACGCGGAAATCGAGGCTTACGCCGTGTCCGCCTCACTGTCCGAGGCAGAGCGTTCGAAGCTCCTGGACGCCGTCGAAAGCGCCCGCAAATCAGGCTTCTACGTCAATCCCATGGGGATCGTCGAAGGCGCAGCGGGCGCCGCCGCGCCGATCATGGGCGCAAACGGCAAGGCGATCGCCGCGCTCAACATCTCCGGACCTCAGGTCCGGTTCGTCAAGAATTCCGACCGCATTTCTGAAGTGGTCCGGGAAACGGCGGTGACGATCAGTGAGGAGCTGGCGCGCCGCAGTCGTCGTTTATCCAAAGGGAGGTAAGAATGAAAATCGTGGCTCTGACAGCCGTTGCAGGTCTGTTTGCCGGCATCGCCGGTTTCGCGCAGGCGCAGGACGTGCCGGCCGGATATCCGGAAGACTACGCCAAGATCATCGAGGGTTCGCGCTCGGAAAAGGGCCTGATGATCTATTCCAACATGGCTGACAACAATTGGCAGCCGATCATCGCGGGTTTCACCGCAAAGTATCCCTGGATCAAGGTCGAGACCGTCGATCTCGGCTCCGGCACCGTGCATTCGCGCTGGGAAGCCGAGAAGGGATCGAGCGCCCGCACCGCCGACGTGCTCGTATCGGGCGCCAACGACCGCTGGGCGGCGTATGGCAAGGACGGCCTGATGGACGATTACAAAAGTCCGGAAGCCGATAAGCTGCCGGAATTCGCGCGCCCCTATCCGGGCGTGAACGTGCTTTCCACCGATCCGCTGGTCATTACGTACAATGCGGCCCTTCTGACGGAAGATCAGCGCCCGAAGGGCTTTGCATCGCTGGTAGAGGCCGCGACGGCCGATCCCGGCAATTTCAACGGCAAGATCACGACCTATGATGCGGCCCGCAACAGCTTCGGCCTGACAGCCTGGTGGGCCTATATGAACAAGAAGGGTGATGCCGGCTGGGACGGCCTGCGCAAGATCGGCCCGATGATCCGCGGTGAAACCTCCGGCGGCCCGATGAACGAAAAGATCGCCACCGGCGAATATCTGATGGGTATCGCCGTGTCCGGCATCACCATCTTCCCGCGCCTCGAGCAGCCGGGCGGCGAGATTCTCGGTTTTGCCTTCCCCGACGACGGCACGATCATGATGCTGCGCGGCATGGGCATCCCCAAGGGCGCGGCCAACCCGAACTCCGCCAAGCTGTTCGTTGACTACGCGCTTAGCCAGGACGGCCAGACCCAGGTCGGAAAGGGCGGTCTGGTGCCGTATCGCGAAGACGTTCCGGAAGACCAGGTTCGCTACACGTTCCAGAAGATCGGCGAGATCGTAGGCGAGGACAATATCATCACGGCCGGCTTCGACCAGCGCCTGATCACCGAAGCGGGTCCCTTCGTCGAGAAGTGGAACGCCGCGCTCGCCGGCAAATAAGCCGACGCGAAGGGCCGTCGTCCGGTCGGCCCTTCCACCAACCCTGACAGGAAAATTCGATGACGGATCTCAGCCACCCCGGCGCGGCCGGACGGGGGATAGACCGATCACAGGCGATCTACTGGGGCGTTGCGGCGCTGACGACGATCCTCGTGTTTGGTCCGATCACCCCCATCATCTTCCAGGCCTTCCTCGACAAGCCGCTCTATGACGACAGCGCGGTCGTCACGATCGGCAACTTCACGCGCCTTTTCAGTGAACCCGGCATGGCCGGCGTGTTCTTCAACACGCTCTATTTCGGCGCGCTGACCATGATCGTGGCCCAGGTATTCGGCGCCGTCATGGCCGTGCTTGTCGGCAGAACCAATCTACCGGGCCGCAAGTGGCTCGGCGAGATCTTCATCTGGCCGCTCTTCGTCTCGAACCTCGTCATCGCTTTCGGCTGGTTCACGATGTACGGCCCGTCGGGCTTCATAACGCTTGCTGCCAAGACATATCTCGGCGGCGCGCCGTGGAACCTTTACACCGTGACCGGCATGGGGATCGTCGCGGGCCTCAGCCAGGCGCCGCTCACCTATCTCATGTGTCTGGCGGCCGTCACCAAGGCGGATCCGCTGCTCGAAGATGCGGCGCGATCCACCGGCGCAGGTCCCTTCCGGGCACTGTTTTCCGTCACCATTCCCATGATCCGCCCGGCGATCATCTACTCTGCGGTGCTCAACTTCGTCGTCGGCATCGAGATGCTGGCGATCCCGCTGCTCTTCGGCGGACCGTCCGGCATCCAGACGGTCACGACCTTCCTCTACAATGCGGGCATCAACGCGGCGGTCCGGCCTGAATACGGCATCGTCGGCGCTGCGGCGGTGATCCTGCTCCTCGTTGTCGCCTTCCTCGTCTGGCTCCAGGGCTTCCTGATGAAGGGTGCAGGCCGTTTCGTCACGGTACGCGGCAAGGCCAGCCGCCCCTCGACGCTCGATCTCGGCGCTTGGCGCTGGCCCGCTTTCCTGTTCGTCTTCGCCTTCGCGTTTCTCACGATCATCTCGATCTTCGGAGGCATCTTCATGCGCTCGGCCGTGAGCTTTCTCACGCCCCTTATCCCCTTCTGGAAAGTGCTGACGACGGCGAATTTCGAGCATGTCCTGGGTTCGGCCAACTATGTGCGCTCGATCGTAAACTCCGTTCTCGTGGCAACGATCGGCGCGGCGATCGGCACCTTCTTCATCCTGGTGATCGCGCTCGTTGCCCGCCGTTCGGATTTTCGTCACAACCGGGCACTCGAATATATCGCGCTTTTCCCGCGCTCGCTCCCGGGCATCATCGCCGGCCTCGGCTTCTTCTACGCGGTCATCTGGCTTCCCGGAGCGGATGTCATCCGCGGCACGATCCTCGTCCTGATCCTCGCCTTCATGATCCGGTACATCCCGGTCGGCTTCGGCGCCATCGCGCCCGCGCTCGCCCAGGTCGGCGAAGAGCTCGACCGTGGCGCCCGCATATCCGGAGCCGACTGGTGGACGACGGTCACGCGCATCATCGTGCCGATCCTGAAACCCGCATTGTTCAGTTGCTACGCCCTGCTCTTCATCCACTTCTTCAAGGAATATGTGACGGCAGCGTTCCTCTATCAGCCTGGATCCGAAATCATCGGGACCACCATGCTGCAGCTGGTCGCCCAGGGCGATAACGGCCCGGTCTCCGCACTCGCAACCATTCAAGTCGTCATTACCGCCGCGTTCGTAATCCTTGCACGCCGCGTCATGGGAGCCAAAATCTATGGCTGATCTCGTTCTCCAGAACCTGACCATCAAATACGGTGCGGTCACGGCCGTCGACAACCTCAACATCCACGTCGCATCCGGCGAATTCCTGACGCTGCTCGGACCGTCGGGATGCGGCAAGTCGACCTCGCTGTTTGCCGTTGCCGGCCTCAACCACGCGACCTCGGGCACCATCCGCGTCGGCGAGCGGGTGCTTTTCGATGGCAACCCAGGCAACACCGTCCCTCCGGAACGGCGCAACATCGGTCTCGTCTTCCAGTCTTATGCGCTGTGGCCGCACAAGACGGTTGCCGAAAACCTGGCTTTCCCGTTGACGCTGCGAAAGATCGGCCGTGCTGAGCGCGACGAGCGCATCAAGGAAGCTTTGGGTCTCGTGGAGATGCTGCCTTATGCGGATCGATATCCGTTCGAACTGTCCGGTGGCCAGCAACAGCGCGTGGCGCTTGCCCGCGCGCTCGTCTACCGGCCGCCGCTTCTCCTGCTCGACGAGCCCCTGTCGAACCTCGATGCGAAATTGCGCGAGCGCGCCCGCGTCTGGCTGCGCGAGTTGCAGGAGCGGTTGAACGTGACCACCATCTACGTAACGCATGACCAGGCGGAAGCCCTGGCCGTCTCCGATCGCATCGCCGTCATGAGCATGGGCCGGATGCGCCAGCTCGGCACGCCGCGTGAGATCTACGAGCGCCCCGCCGACAGCTTCGTCGCCGACTTCATCGGTTCGTCGAACTTTTTCGATGGCACGATGCTTGAAAACGGCACGGACAAAGCCCGCATCCGTCTGGCTGACGGCAGCGAGATCGTCACACCGCCGGGTGCCGCGGCAAGGGATGGCTCCGTGGTCGTCGCCGTCCGCCCGGAAAAGATCGAGCTTTCCAGCGCGGCCGGCCAGAACACGATGCGCGTCTCGATCGATCAGCGGACTTACCTCGGGTCGGTCTGGCAGTATGCCGTGCGCTCCGGCTCAATCGAGTTCCGCATCCAGACCCCCGTGGAACTGAAGGAGGATTCGGTCCTGGTGCATATCCCGCAGGAACATTGCGCGGTCTTCCCCGACAAGCCCGGCGCGAATTGAGGTCCCCGATGGCAGACAGCAAGAAAACCGTCCGCTTTCAGGCAGACCGCATAGGCCCCCTGCACGGGATCCGTGTCGTTGACCTGAGCCGCGTCGTCGCCGGCAACATGTTGTCGCTGCAGCTTGGCGATTTCGGTGCGGATGTCATCAAGGTCGAGCCGCCGCAGGGAGACTCGCTGCGCGAATGGCGCGATAACGGCTATTCGCTGCACTGGAAGACCTATGGCCGCAACAAACGCTCGATCGTACTCAACCTGCGCCAGCCCAAGGCCCTGGAAGCCCTGAAGAAGCTATTGGCGAAAGCCGACGTCTTCATCGAGAACTATCGTCCGGGCACGCTTGAGAAAATGGGGCTTTCGCCGGAAAGCCTGCTCGAACTCAATCCGAGGCTTGTCATCGCGCGGATATCCGGCTTCGGGCAGGACGGCCCCTATGCGGAACTGCCCGGGTTCGGCACGCTGGTTGAAGCCATGAGCGGTTTTGCGTCGCGCACCGGCTTTCCCGATCGCGAGCCCGTACTGCCGCCGCTTGCCCTGGCCGACATGATCTCCGGCCTCACCGGCGCAAACGCCGTGATGATGGCGCTGTTTGCCCGCGAGCGCGGCGATGCTGCCGGCCAGGTCATCGACCTGTCTCTTCTCGAGCCGATCTTTGCGTCGCTTGGCCCGGAAGCCTCGATCTATCAAGTCACCGGCAAGGTCAAGCAACGCTCCGGCTCGGGCTCCAACACGGTATCGCCGCGCAACGTCTATCTGTGCAGCGACGGGAAATATGTGGCCCTGTCGGGATCCACCCAGGTCATCGCAATGCGCATCTTCGACATCATCGGCCGACCCGACATGAAGGACGATCCACGTTTTTCCACGAACATGGAACGGGTCCGGCATCGTGAACTGGTCGACGCCGCCCTTGGGGCATGGTTCGTCACCCGCACCCGGGACGAAGCCCTCGCCGTAATGCGCGGCGCCGGCGCTACCGTCGGACCTGTCTACGATATCGCCGATATCAGCACCGACCCGCATTTCGCCGAGCGGGAGATTATCGTGGATGTCGAGGATTCCGATCTTGGCAGCATTTCACAACACAACATCTTTCCGCGCTTTTCCGCGACGCCCGGAGTCTTTCGGCATCCGGCGCCTGATGTCGGTGAGCAGACCGAGGCGATCCTTTCCGAAATCGGCATGACGCCGGCGGATCTGGAGGATGAGGCGTGATCTCCTCGCTGCTCTATGTTCCCGGCAACGCACCGCGCTTCCTGGAAAAAGCCGGACAGCGAGGCGCCGATGTCGTCATCATCGACCTGGAAGATGCCGTGCCGGAAAATGCCAAAAGCGAGGCCCGGGACGGTCTGGCGAAATGGGTGCCGGAGATCAAGAAAGGCGGCTGCCAGGTCTATGTTCGTGTGAACCAGTCCGACCGGCTGCTCGACGATGCAATCGCAGCCGTAACAGCCAATGCCGACGCGCTCTATATCCCGAAGGTCAGCAGCGTCGAGAGCCTCGTTCATCTGGCGGAAAGCCTTTCCGGGCATGAAGGCGATCGGCGCCCGATCGGCTTCGTTCCTCTCATCGAGGACATGACGGGTCTGCTGGACGTCCGGACGATCGCCCATGGCCCGCGCGTGTTCGCTCTCACGTCCGGCGGCGAAGACCTTGCGACGGCGATGGGTGCAAAGCCGACGCCTGAAGTGCTGCGCTATCCCAAGTTGATGATCCATTATGCGGCCAAGGAAGCGGGGCTGCTTTCCTTCGGATTGCTGAGAACGACCGTGGATTTTGCCGACAAAGCCGCCCTGCAGGCTGCCGCCCTGGAAGCGCGCGACTTCGGATTTGATGGTGCGACCTGCATTCATCCGTCGGTCGTGCCCATCCTCAACGAGTGCTTCGCGCCGACCGCAGAGGAAGTCGAATGGGCCCGCAAGGTCGTATCGGCCAGCCGGCAGGAAGCGGCGGCAGGGCGAGGCGCCTTCATGCTGGACGGCCAGTTCGTCGACGCGCCAATCGTGACGCGCGCCGAAAATCTACTTCGCAGATCTGAGAAAGGACGAGCCGCCACATGACCCATGATATCATACAGGGCGTCGAGTATGGCACGCGAGGCCGGCGCATTCTCGTGAGCCACAACAAGATCGCCGAAAAGGCGATCAGGCTGCTGAACCAACACGATATCGACGTTTTCTTTTCCCCGCCCTACGACCCGTCCGACGTTGTGGCGAAGCGCGCCGCCGAGCTGGAAATCGACGGCCTGATGGTGCGCCAGGGACGCATCAACGCGGAGGTTATCGCCGCATCGCCAAAGCTCAAGGTCATCGCCAAGCATGGCGTCGGCGTCGACAATGTCGACATTGCGGCGGCGGCCAAGCTTGGTATTCCCGTGCTTCGGGCGATGGGCTCAAATTCTCGCGCCGTCGCCGAGCACACGATCGCACTGGCGCTGAGCCTGATCAAGGAAGTGCTTCCGCTCGACAGGGCTGTGAAGCGCGGCGAATGGCCGAAGCCGACCTTCACGGGCAAGGACGTCCTCGGCGCCACGATCGGCCTGATCGGTTATGGCGGGATCGGCAGGGAGACGGCGCGAATGGCCGAAGCGCTCGGTATGGAGGTCGTGGTCCACGATCCCTTCGCACCGGAAGCCGCCGAGGCCGATGGCTTCGTATCCATCGGCGATATCGATGCCATGCTGCCGTTAGTCGACGTGCTGAGTATCCATTGCCCGCTCACGGCGACGACGCGCAATCTCATCGATGCGCGGCGACTTGGAATGATGAAGAAATCGGCGGTCCTTGTGAACACCGCACGCGGGGGGATCATCAACGAAGCGGACTTGGCGCAGGCCCTTGCCGGCGGCACCATCGCAGGTGCGGCCCTCGACAGCTTTGCCACGGAGCCACCACCCGCTGACAGCCCGCTGTGGACATTGGAGACGCTCATTGCGACGCCGCATATCGGCGGCGTGACCTATGGGTCTGCCGATGCGATGGCGGTCATTGCCGCCCAGCACATCATCAGCGTTCTCGATGGCAACCCGCCCGATCAGCGCTCGATCGCCACTCCAACCGAACTGTCTGCCTGAGGCTTGCAATGACTTATGGATTCCGCATCAAACTGAACTGGGACCGCATCGAGCCTTCGCTCGTGGATGCCTTCGGCAACCTGCCCGTTGCCAATGTCAGCGATTCCATGTCGCGCATCTGCGGGCTCGGCACGAGCATGCGGCCGATGCACCGTTCCGGTACGCTCGCCGGCCCGGCTTTGACGGTGCGCACGCGCCCGGGCGACAACCTGATGCTGCACAAGGCGATCGACATGGCGCAGCGGGGTGATGTCATTATCGTTGATGCCGCCGCTGATATGGCCAATTCGCTGATGGGCGAACTGATGCTCGCGCACGCGATCCGGCGCGGTGTCGCAGGCTTCGTGCTCAACGGCGCCATCCGCGATGCCGAGGCGTTTCTGGAGCACAATCTGCCCACCTTCGCGGTCGGCGTGACGCATCGGGGGCCCTATCGCACAGGCCCGGGCGAAATCGGTCTTCCGATCGCGATCAACGGCACGGTTGTCGAGCCGGGCGATCTGATTCTCGGCGATATCGACGGCGTGGTCTGCGTGCCGAAAGCGCACGCGGCTGATGTTCTCAAGGGAACGATCAAAAAGCACGAGGCCGAGGCCAAGCAGATGGCCGAAACCAAGGCCGGCACCGTCAATCGCGACTGGGTCGACAAGGCGCTGAAGGAAGCTGGCTGCGAATTCCTGGAATAGCCGCAAAAATGGCCTGGAGCGCTGCAGGCGCCAAGGCACCTTCAACGACGTCAGCCGGGCGATTCTTCGCCCGGCATCGGCCACGCTTGGAGCGATTGTTACGAGGCCATCTGAAGTCGCGAAGCGCCTGGCGTGGCGGCATCATCGAAACGGAACTGCCCCACCAAATCACGCAGTTTACGGGCTTCGGCAGCAAGGTTCATGGACGCTGCGGTGGATTGTTCCACCATGGCGGCATTCTGCTGGGTCGTCTGGTCCATGGTGTTGACGGCCTTGTTGACTTCCACCAGGCCAACCGACTGTTCCTTGGCCGCCGTGGCAATGGCGTTCATATGCTGGTTGATACCGGAAATGCGCTCTCCGATCTCGTTGAGCGCGACGCCCGTCTCGCGCACAAGGCGCACGCCGCTTCCAACTTCCGCAGACGACGTGTTGATCAGCGCCTTGATCTCCTTGGCGGCTGTCGCAGAGCGCTGCGCGAGTTCACGGACTTCCTGGGCGACAACGGCGAACCCCTTGCCGGCTTCCCCGGCACGCGCGGCTTCGACGCCGGCGTTCAGCGCAAGCAGGTTGGTCTGGAAGGCGATCTCATCGATGACCCCGATAATGTTTGAAATCTGTTGCGAGGAGCTCTCGATCCGCTGCATCGCTTCCTCCGCCTGGCGTACCACGTCAACCGATCGGACAGCGCCATGGTCAGCCTCCGTTGCGGCCGCGCGGGCCTCCTCGGTGCGTTTGCTGGAATTGCTCACGTTCGCCGTGATTTCATCGAGTGCGGCCGCGGTCTGTTCGAGTGAGGCCGCTTGACGTTCCGTGCGGTGAGCAAGATCGTTGGCGCCGGACGAGATTTCCTGCGTGCCGCCGTCGATGGCCGAGATTGCCTGGGAGATCGCCATCAGCGTTCCGCCCAGCTGGCTCAGGGACGCATTGAAATCGTGGCGAAGGCTCTCGAAATCCGGCGAAAACGGCTCGTTGAGCTGGAAAGCAAGATCGCCTGATGCCAGGCGCTTGAGGCCACCGGCGAGGCCGGAGGTTGCGATGCGCAGCCGCTCAGCCGCGTCGGCCTCCGCCTTCTGCTGCGTCGCGATACGGTCGCTCTCCGCCTGCTCGCGAGCCTGCGCAGCCTCCATCTCGAGTTGGCGTTTGGCAATCGCCGCCTTGCGGAACACCTCGACCGCGGCGGCCATCGTCCCGATCTCGTCCTTGCGACCAAGCCCGGCGCAATTCACATCCGTATCACCATCGGCAATTTTCACCATGCCTGCCGAGAGCTGAAGAATAGGAGCCGTCACGGACCGACGGAAGAAGACAAAAAGGGCGATGGACAGGATCAGCGTCAGTCCGAGAATGGCTTTCAGCATGTCGTTGATGGTGTTCGCGGTCTGGGTGCTCTGGTCGGAGATCGATGCGGTGACTGTCTCGATTTGATCGCCGGCGTGCTCCATCGCGCTTTCAAGCGCCGAGAACTGCGTCATGAAATCCGGTAGCGCAGTCATCGCATCGACAGGGCTTTTCTCCGCCGCTGCCACCATCTTGGTGGCGCTGTCGATGTAGGTGAGGAGCGGCGGCTCGACATCTGCAAGCGCCTTCTGCGTGACGGGATCTTTCGCCAGCACCTTGTTCTCGTCGATCACGCTGCGGAACGAGGCGATATGCTCCGCGAGATCGGCTTTCACCTGGTCGAACTTGATACCGGCCGCGGGATTGGAGGCATGCAGCGCGGCAAGTACATCGGCGCGAAGGGCGTCATGCATCATGTCGGCCTGCATGTGATTGCGAAGGATCTGCCCCGACCCGGCAATGTCGACGGCATCCGCATTCATCGTAGACGCCGACCAGATTCCGACGCCGGCAGCGCCCCCTGCGATGAGAAATATGGCAATGCTCGCGGCGGTGATCTTGTGTTGAATTGATGCCATTGTGCTGTCCCCAAAAATATGGAGCCATTATGTTAGATTACCCTTAATAAGCGGTGAACCCTTCAGGTTTGCAGCAACTGCCGCAACCGGTGCAATTTTTTCCGAAAAACTCTTGAAACGCGGATTGCTTGCAACCAAATCGACTGCCGCCAGCCGCTGGATAGGGCTGGTTTGCTGGAAGCGTCGTCTTTCGGCGCTCCGTACCCATGTTGCTTCAAGGAGGATATGGCTATGGCAACATCTTACGATTACGCACCGCTGTTCCGCTCGAGCATCGGCTTCGATCGGGTCTTCAATCTTCTGGAAAACGCACAGCGTGCCCGCTCGATCAGCGACTGGCCGCCCTACGACATCGCCAAGACCGGCGATGACAGCTACCGGATATCGATCGCGGTCGCGGGTTTCGCACGCGACGACCTCGACATCACGTTCCAATCCAATCTCCTGACCGTCACGGGCAAGAGACAGGAGGCGTCTGCGGAAGGCTACCTCCATCGAGGCATCCCCGCACGCTCCTTCGAACATCGCTTTGAGCTCGCCGATCATGTCCGGGTGAAAGCTGCGGATCTGAACAATGGCCTCCTGTCGATCGATCTGGTTCGCGAAATCCCTGAGGAAATGAAGCCGCGGAAGATCGCCATTCAGAGCGCTCCGGCGCTTGAACAGTCTTCCGCCCCGGCGCAGATCGAGGCACAAAAAGCCGCGTGAGCAGACGCCGGTCGGAGGGCGCCGTTGCGGCGGCGCCCATGCACATCCAAGGCAAGGAAGGAGAAGCTGGATGAAACCCGATATGTTCGAGCAGCCCCTGTCGATTCTTGTCGGCCTCGGCTTTCCGGCCGAGGTGCGTTCGGTAATGGAGGCTTACCGGCACCTCGTCGAGTGGCCGGCGTCGTCAAGGGACACCGCCCATTCGGTCGCTCTCAAAGCTTGCAACGCGGCGCTGCGAGGCGAGATCGAAGCGGAAACGGCACGCGGCCTGTTCGCTGCCTTTGCAGAAAAACACGACCTGCTTGCACCCGACAGCCATATTCTTGCAGCATCGCGATTGCATCGAGACCGTGATCCGCATGTGCGCTAAGGTGCACAATGGTGAACGATGACATCGGTGAGCCGGCATTGAATTGCGGAGAAGCCCGAAATGACCGTCGAAGAGATCCTGTTCGATCCGAGTGAATGGGTACCCAACAATCCGCGGCTCCCGGTTCTTCTCTACGGATCGGTCGAAAGTGAAAAGCCGTTTGAAGCGCTTTTTGCGGCCAATGGCTGGACCGGCGTCTGGACCAACGGGGTTTTCGACTATCAGCATTACCATACGAGAGCCCACGAGGTCCTGGGTGTGTCGAAGGGAAACGCCACCCTGCTGATCGGCGGGCCGGGAGGCCGGCACTTGCATGTCTCGAAGGGCGATTGCCTCGTCCTTCCGGCGGGCACCGGACACCAAAATCTCGGCTGCTCTGACGACTTCGAGGTGGTGGGCGCATACCCACCTAACCAACATGCTGATATCCAAACATCTGCCGCCTCCGCCGAACAACTCTCGACGATCGCGTCTGTGCCCCTGCCCCGTACCGACCCGGTGTGTGGTTCATCAGGTCCATTGCTCGCCCGCTGGAGGTAGAGACCGTCGATCACATTCAAAAAAATCACCAAGGTTTTAAGCCGTGTAGGCGTCCTATGGGCGAAACGACTTTCCCTTCGGGCGCGGCCGAGCGCTGAGCGAGAAAAAGAGGACTTTCCATGTTCAGGCGCTTTCTCAGCACGTTTGGAAAATCATCGTCCGTCAAAACGCAATCGTCACCCGCAGACTTGGCCCAACTCCAGGATGCCGTGGTTCACAGCATTGTAGGCGACATCACAGACCTTCATGACGGAGAATGGGGCGCTCGCGAATGGGTTCACATTGCAGTCAACCACGAAGTGCTGATCGAGGAAGGGCGTCGATCGAGTACCCAAACGGCCGTGCTGGCGCGTATTCCTGGAGGTGAACTAGAGGACTTGAGCTTCCGCCTTGGCGCCGGCTCCAAAGCAAAACTGCTGGAATTGCGCGACGCCATGAGCAATGATGAGAGAACGTGGACGATCGTGGACCTCACCATCGAACGGAACGGCCACTACGCGTTCAATTTCAGCTATGAGCCACCGCCACGCCTCAACGGAAACCTGCTGCACAGCCCGCTTTCCGGCATCCTTGATCGCTACAAGACGCAAAATCCTTGAATAGACGCCAGCCCGCTCCACTTTGGTGAAGGAAACGGGCGAAAACGATATGAAGTTCAAACGACATAATCTGACGATCTCAATACTCTTTATCTCATTTGCCGCACATTGCCGTCATCATTTGTCCGCCGGAACGTTGCTGATGCGGGGTAGCGGGAAGGATGTTCAGGCGTGCGATTGATCGATAACGACGTCGCGGTTCCACCTGAGACAACCGAAGGATTGATCCAACGGGTGAAGCGGGGCGACGCGCGCGCCTTCGAGCAGCTTGTTTCCGATCACTATCGATTTATCTACAAGACGGCATTCCGCTGGCTGGGACATACAAGCGACGCCGAAGATGTGACACAATCGGTGTGCATGAGGCTCGCGGACGCGATCTCCCGCTTTGACGGACGCTCAAAGTTCACGAGCTGGCTTTACGCAATCACGCTGAACGCCGTACGCGACCTCCAGCGCAGTCACCAAAGGCGAAGCCGGCAGATCGATGCCATGGCGACGGTGACGCGCGAGGAGATGGGGCCAGAGCAGGAAGACCGACTGCGTGTCGATGATATCTGGCGCATCGTACGCGAACTACCGGAAAAACAACGCGATGCCGTTCTGTTGGTGTTCGGCGAACAGCTCTCGCAATCCGAAGCCGCCGCTATCATGGGATGCAAGGAAGTGACCGTTTCTTGGCACATTCATAACGCCCGAAAGTCGCTAAGAGGTCTGCTATGATGGCCAAACCCGATCCATTCGAGCTGCTTCAGCACATCGTTGCCCCTGAACCCGATGCGGAGGCCATGAAAGCGACGATCGCCCAAAGCCGTGAAGCCTTCATTGGTCGCTCCGCATCCCGGACAGCGCATCGCCGAAGCTGGGCTGATCGCATGCTGGACTGGCGTTTCTGGCTCGTTCCCGCTGGTGCAACGGCGCTGGTGGTGATTGCTGCCATCGCCTTCGCGCCGGAGCTGATGCCGGGTAGAGATCGGCAAACTGGTCCCCTGGTCGCGGACAGCGGCGGGGATGACACGCCTCCCATTTTCTCGCGCAGCAGGCAGACGGCGGAGAATAATCATGCCGCGAAAAAGGACGGCGAGCGCATGGGCATGCGTCCGGCACCCGGAACATCCCCTGATACACCTGCTACAGCCACAATTGTTGATGGGGACAATATCCGTATCGGCGTGCGGTCCACACCGTCATTGCTGGAACTTTACCTGCCGGATGTGGTCGGCGCGCCGGTCATCGACGAGCAGGGCGTCTTGCCGGGCGAGCTTGCAAAGGTTGTTACCGCCTTCGAAATGAAGCAGATGAGCGCCATCGCCGTTCGGTTCCAATCCGATGATGTCCGCTTCTGGCGCATCTATCGAAAAATCGACGGCGTGTTCAAGCGGGATCTCGAACTTTCGGCTGTCGTATCAGATGCACCGGATCGGACAGAGGTGGAACGCCGGCTCGTCCAATCGCCTTGAAAGGACGACTGCCTGCTGCTCTTCAAGCGCTTTTCGTGAGGGCATGCGGAGGGTCCGCGTGGGTTCGGAAGCGAAGTGGTTCGCATGCCGCCTCTCATCAATCCTTTATGGACACGGAAGGAAGCTTCGCGTTGACGAGCGCGAGAACGGTGGATGAGCGGATGGACTTAAGCTGTCCGAGCAGAGCCTTGGCTCCAACATCGCCGTATCCGCGACGGCTAAGAGCGTAGAGCACGACACCCTCACCACCCGGTCGCGGAACGTAGCGATATACATTCCATTCCACGACGATCGGATTGGCCTTGAGATCGCTCAGCAGGAAATCCAGCACCACTTCGCCACTTTGCTCATTCTGACGAATATCGAAATTGGCGACGGGATCGGTGCCCTTGCGCTGCTGCACGAGCTTCACTTGGCCGTTCGCTGCATCGATCGGCCGCAGCGGGCTGGTCACCGCCTCGACAAGGAACATCTCGGTATAGGTCTCCACCGATTGCCCGGCGGGCACGTATTCCTGTTTGTAATAGCCGCCGCCGGGCGCGGACGACCAGGCGAGCTCGAAGGTCTGCCCCTCGAAGGTGATCGGTCCCGGCACCCCCAGTCTTTCGACAATTTCGCTTTGCGCGAGAGCCGGCGCCCAGACCAGGACAATCGACAGAAGGATGGCGAGACGTTTCAGCATCGATGGCACGGCGGCACTCCTTTCGAGGAACGTAACGTGTTTGTTGATAAGACGTGTCGATATCGTGCGACCTTGGTCGCCGCATCGCCGTTCTCATTCTTTCAGCCAGTGCACCTGACCATCGATGATGATTTCCTCTGGACGAGCCGGATCATCCCCCTCGAAGACCGCCGCCAGATGACGTTCCTGCCCGTCCGGACCATCGATCAGCAGCGTATAGCCATCGAAGGCGTACTTGGACGTAGTCACATCGTCCTTGCCGACGACCGTAATGTAATGCGTACCAAAATTGCCGGCAACGAAGCCACCACGACGGTGGACCACCTGCCCGTCGGCTTTGAAGGCGTATTGGCGATCGCTTCGACTACCGCCCATGCCGACATTGAGGAAATAGTAGGTCTGGTCGAGCCTCTGGCCTTCCGGCACAGACATGAGACGCCGCGCCTTCGAAAGATCGATTTCCTCACCGTCCTCGGCCTTCAGCTTTATACTCCCCCAGCTTTTCCGCCACGTAAACCAGCGACCAGGCTCGCGCGCACGCGAGCGAGCGGTGTCGAGATCGGTGAAGGCGAAGTTCCACTCATGGCGATAAGCCGTACCGTCGCGAAGCAACACATAGATGTCTTCCTGTCGCGACGTATAGCCATTGCCGAAGCCATCGAGCCGGTTTTCGAATTCCGCGTCGTAAAGCACGCGGTCGATATCGCCCACGGAAATGCCTTTGCCCGGGCCTGCAAAGGCTTCCTCGAATTCGAGGGGCCGTAACATCAGTCCTGCGCTATCGTCATCAATGGACGCGAGCACGGTTTTTGCGGCATCGTGAACGAAGAGACGGCAGTCGCGCAGTCCCAACACCCCGCCTTCCGCCTCGTCACGCACCCAGCGCACCTCCCCCACCAGGATACGCTGCTGGCCGATTTCGCGCTCCATATTGGCTTCCTGCGCATCGTCGGAAAAGGACAGGCAGTGGGCCGAAAACCTCGATTGCTGATCATCCCGCCATTCACGCATCTCAGATTTGCCCGTCACGCGGCCGTAAAGGGCCGTTGCGGGCCGCTGCTTCAGCCATGCCAACGCATGCTCCTCGCGCGCATTGCGCAGGTCGCGGTCGTCACGGGCGCCTGCGCTGGAGCCGATTTCATCCATCTTCCCGGCCAATCGGGCGGAAAGCACGACCAGCGGCACCACCTCGACCTCGGCGCTCGCTGAATCGGCCGTTTCAGCCGCCACCGCTATGCCGAAATCCTTGGCGTAACGCAGGGCATGGCGGACCGGGCGCGCGATATCGTAAGCGTCCTGACGCAGCTGATTACGGAAGTCCGAGCAGATCGAAGCGTCTGCTGCGACGGCGGCGTCGATTTGCTTTCGTACTGGGCCCGACTGGTCTTCGATAGACTTGAGGAGGCCTGGGATCTTTTCGCCGGCCGCCCTGAGGAGCCTCTTGTAGCCGGCAAGATCAACCCGATGGGCCCAACCGGCCATCGCATCGCGCCGAGACGCCCCGCTGGCCGGATCATGTCTGTCGCAGGCGCTCATATAGGCTTCGGCCTGTACAGCGCCGCTGACAGCCTTGCCGAAGGCCGCGTAGAATTCGGACACGTCGTCGGCAAGCACGGGAGCCGCCAGAAGCAGAGACACGAACGATGCGAGGACGCGCCGTATCATCATCGGCAATCTCCAATGACCTGCTCGACATGGAGCACGTTTCCGGCCATGCGACCATGAACGAGCACGCAGCTGTTTCCCTCCCAGGCCGCCATGATCCGTCGCGCATCCAACGTGTCGGCCCTGAGTTCGGGGAGGCTCTGCTGCGACCACAGAAGGCCTGCTGGTCCATCCGGCAAACGATCCGCCGGCGCTATGCCGCGCCATGGACATGGCTGCCTGACGCAGACGATGTTGGTCTTGCCGACGAACAGGCGCTCGTTCGGTGAAGCGACGTCGGTCGACTGGACCGGTGCGGCGGCTAGCAACACCAGGGCGACGATGGAAAGAACATGGCGCATGACCGAGACCTCACCGGTTTACGAGGCCGTTCGCCTCTCGTTTACGGGGAATGTTTTCCCGATCAGCCTCGACCTCTGCACGAAACTGTGCGAGGCCGTCGCGCACTTTCGCCAGCGCTTCCGCATGTTCGCTCTTCGATGTCACGCCGTTTGCGTTGGCGGCATCCCATTCAAGCGCCCAATCCATCGCGGCAAGCCATTCGTCCACATTACCGGCGATATACTCGTTGACGGGCCGTCCGACCTGCTCGGTAAGCGCGCTGAAAAGCACGTTTTCGTTCCCCGCCGCACTGCCGGCCGCCTCGATCAGGAAACGATAACGCAGCTGTCCGGCATACATCCAGTTGGCGGCCTCCTGTCCCTTTCCTTCTGCCAGAAGCCGCGACGCCAAAACATAGAGCGCGGCAGGATGGACTTCTGTCGCCTTCGCCTCGATCTGGGCGTTGCTCAACTTTGCCAGATCCTGTTGAGCCTGCGCTGGCGACAGCATTGCAGCGGCGAGGAGGATGGACATCAGCAGTCGTTTCATGATCCTGGTCCTTTCGTTCTCGCAGATAGGACGCCGGCGAGGTGCATACTCTTGGTCGAACGACGAAAAACCGTCCCATCAAGAAAAAATACAGGGACGAGACTAAAATGGGACGCATGACCGTCGTCAAACAGGAATACAAGTAGCAGGAGACATCATGCGACGCAGCCTCATCACCGCCTGCCTATTGCTGGCAACCACATCCTCGGCCTTTTCAGAGAATCTGGACGCGCTCCAGCAAGGCCTTACCCGCATGCCCGCAAGTGTGTTGGCGCAACCGGTCGCAGACCAAGCCTATTTTGTCGGCATAGACGCCATGAACGCGCTGCAGCAGAGCGATGCGGCGGCGCGAATCTTTTCTCGTCTCGTGCGCGGTACGGATCTCACGCCCCTCGAAAGCCTCGCGCAAACCGAGAGGAAAGAGTGGGAAACCAAGGCGGGGGTGACGATCGACAAACTGCGATATTTCGTGGGCTTTGGCCGGCCGCCTGCGACGGTCACGATCTGGGGGCTTTCCGACGCAGCCGCTGCCGATAACATGATTGACGCCCTGCAGGAGCGCGGGTTCGAAACGGCCGGCGCCGGCGTCTTCGGCAACGGCGAGCCGATGAAGTTCGATCCGCAGAAGCGCGATCCGGCCGACCCCTGGCGCACGATGATCGGCGCCGCGCAGTTTGCCGCTGTGAAGGAGAACACGGTGGTGCAGGCAAACATGCCCGCCTATGCGGTCAGCACTGCGGGAACCCAGCCCGGCGCGGGCGACAATCCGATCATCGGAACCGCTCTGGCAGGGCTGCATTCATCGGTGTCGGACGGTCGGGTGGTGCAGGCGGTCGTCATATCGCCCGCCTTCGGCATTACGGGCATCGATCCGTCGCTTGTCCTTTCACCGTCCGCGGACATCGCCGAAACACGCAAGAAGATCGAAGCGCAGGCCGCCGAACTCGGCGCCGGCATCCCACCCTATCTTGGCGGCATCATCACCGACATCCAGCTTGAAACGCCGGCCATCGGTATCTCTCTGGCTTATGCCGATTGCGCCATTGCCCAGAGGGCCGCCGACATGATCGCCCAAAGATGGACGACGATGGCCGGCGACAATGCACAGGGCAAGATCACAGCAGGGACCGCTGAAGGCATCGACGGGCTCTGCGCCGCCACCGTCAAGGTGGTGCTCGCCGAGCCGGGCATCGAAAGAAACCCGGCCTACGCGCAGATCTTGTCGTCCTATTTCACGCGCAAGGCCGGCATTCTCAACATCGGGACGCAGTAAGCCATCGGCCTCAGTTCGCCGAGTAGGACAGGTTGCAGACGGACGATCCGACCTTCGTCAGCTTGATCACCTCCGCGCCGTCGACCCAGTCCGAGATGCTGATCGCACCCGCGCCCACGGCGTCGGCGGCGCCGTAGCGTTCCGCCAACGCCGCCCCCAGCGCATCACACGCCGCGACGTCGGCGGGATTGAACATGACGAAGCGCAGCGTTTCATCGGTGTCGAACAACAGTGATACCTGACCCGGCACACCCTCTATCTCGCGGGAAAGCTTGACAAGCGGCGCGTATTTTTTATCCGCCTGCTCATAGATTTCGTTGCTGGCCGGCGCATGTTCGACAGCACCGTCAAGCACCGCGATCGCCTCCTTGGGCGACATGCCCCATCGCGTCGTTTCCCAGCCTGCATAGGCCGGCGCGGAGACCGAAAGGCACAGGGCGATGGCCGCAAAACCGGAGCGCGTTGTGATCGTCATGGCGTTTCCTCTTGTTGAACCCGATCATCAGACGCACGCCGGACTGCAAACCTTGGTCGAAACCTTCCCGCGCGAGCAAGGCTGAGGGTGGTTTGCAACGGGTAGTGCTATTGACGCGTGCCGTTGGCGGGCCGCCTCCAATAGGCCGTGATCGACGTCTTGCCGAGACGTGGCAGTCTCGCCGACAGGCGCGCTCGAAGTTCGGCGGCGACGCCATGCTCGCATCCCGCCCAGACGCTGAGTCCGCTTGCTTTATCGTCGAGCTGCGTCTCCACCGCATCAAGGATCATTGCGGGATTTCCGGCCTGACGTCCGTTGCGCAGTAACCACTCTATATGCAGACCTGGCCCGGGACAGAGATAGGCTGTTTCGGCGATATCGCTGACCTCGACGACAGCTTTTACTTCCGCTTGTCCGGCAAGCGATTCCGCTATGCGGGCGATCGCAGGCAGCGCCGTTTCGTCTCCGATCAGAAGCAGCTTTTCCCCGGGAGGTGTTCCACCGCCGCCCGGACCTATGAGGCCGGCTATCTCACCCGGTATCGCTCGGTGTGCGAAGGCAACGCCTGGGCCGGATGTCGTTTCGTGATGCAGCACGAAATCGATGGCAAAGGTGGATGTCCTCTCATCAACCCACCGTATCGTGTAAACGCGGCTGGAAAGCGTGTCGTCCCCGGCCGGCCAGGTCAGGCGGCCACTTGCCGATTGGCGCGGCCAGCGCGGCACCTTTCCGTCTGGCGGGAAAAGCAACCGGACATGATGGTGGTTCGTGTTCAGGAATGCTGGCAGCCGGCCAGCCCGAAAGACGACGCGTCGCATTCTTGGCGTGACCGCTTCCGTGCGTTCGACGCAAACCTCCTGGAAATTGGCCGGAACGGTGTCTGTTGCGCCCTCACCCGACCATTCGACCTGTGCGTCCGCAGCGAACTCGAACACGTGATCTGCAATGAAGGTTCTTATGACGGCGAGTTCCGATGCCGTTGACGCGGTCGCCTCGATGGACAAGCCCGCTAGAGACCGCCGAAGGCGCACATGCCCATACTCGCTCGTGATGTCAGCGCCATCAGCTTGGCGCTCGACTTGAGCATGTGTCTCGAGATGGTCCAGGAAGACCGTCAGGAAGAGATCGGGGTTGGCCAATTGCACATCGGCCGTTGTCTGCATGGCTCGCGTCATGCCTTTTCGCCCTGCCGAAGCGGCAATTCACGCTGATCGAGCTTCGCCAATTGCCGATAGGCAAGTCCTATGCCGGCGAAGGAGACGAAAGTCGCAATGCCGAACAGGATGGCATAACCCAGGCGATCTGCGAGGAAGCCGGCGATGGAGGCCCCGACGAGATAAACGATGAGTTCGGCACAGGTGAGAATGGTGAAATCGGTGCCGGGCTGCTCGTTGGAAGACGACTTCATGAAGAGCGAATAGATGGCAACGAGTTCCATGTAGCGGATCAATGACTGGAAGGCCGAGGCGCTCATGGCGACGATCGGACCGGGCAAGACATGGGCCGCGCAAAGCGTGAACACGAGGAAACAAACCGTTCGGAGCACGCCGAGTGTCACAAGCGCGGCTTTGAGACCGGCCTTGCGAATGAGAAATGCACTGATGACGGCGCCGACCAATCCCGCCGTCGCCGCCGTGCCGCCGCTGAGATAGCCGATCCATTCAACCGGCAGGCCGATATCGACAAGGAACGGCCCTTCCATGCCCCGAACAAGGCCCTCGCTCGCGCGGTAGGTCAGGGCAAATCCAAGAATGATCCAGGCATTGGGACGCATAAAGAAAGCGCGCAGGGTCGCTGCGGGCTTGCCGGAAAGCACCTGCTGGTGCTCTCGCGTCTCCCGCATCCACACCGCTGCGGCAAGCGGCAGGAGCGATAGCGCTGCCACGATGAGGATCGTCATCGTCCAGCCGATCCTGC
This sequence comes from Shinella oryzae, assembly GCF_023038235.1. Lineage (NCBI taxonomy): Bacteria > Pseudomonadati > Pseudomonadota > Alphaproteobacteria > Hyphomicrobiales > Rhizobiaceae > Shinella > Shinella oryzae. The sequence continues at coordinate 835,101 of NZ_CP081988.1, forward strand.
CGAACAGGACGAGTGCCATCGTTCCGCCCAGCACAACGCCCAGGGCAACCGCACCCGCCTGAATGGCGTTGCCGACCGAACGCGTCGCGCCGTCGAGATGACGCACCGCGTATCCGTCCGTCGCGATATCCTGCAGAGACGAAAGAACCGTGATCGCCAATCCAATGGCGAAAAGCGGCCCTGCCCGGGACGGATCGAAGAACGCCATCGATGCGATCAGGGCGCTAACCAGGAGCTGGGTCGGAATGACCCAGCCGCGCCGATGCCCCAATCGCGCCAGCGGCGAAATGCGGTCGACGAAAGGGGCCGCCAGGAACTTCAGCACCAGCGGCAACATCAGGAGTGAAAAAAGACCTATGGCCGTTCGGGACGCGCCGGCATCCCGCATGAGCGGCGGCAGAGCTACGATCAGCAGGTAGGTCGGAATACCCTGCGCGAGATAAAGGCCGCCGAGGACGGCGTAGAGCCGACCCCGCTGCGCATGTGTTTGCTCTTGAACCGACACTTTAGAACGCCTTGGTCAGCGATACGGCGAAGGTGCGACCGCGGCCCTTGTAATCGAAGATCGCCTCGTTGGCCAAAGCACCGTAGAGCGCCTTGGCGCGGGAGCCCCAGATCGTCGTATATTCCTTGTCGAACAGATTATGGACGCCGAAGTTCACGGTCGTCGCGGTATCCTCGAAGCGGTAGGCGCCGACGAGGTCGAAGAGCGTGTAGCCATCGATCTTGTAATCGTCCTTGTCGGTCAGGTCGAAGACATGCTGGCCCTGCAGGCGCAGGCTGAGCGCCTCGCCGCGCCAGCCGATATGGCCGCCGAGCTTGGAGACGCTTGCCGATCCGACGCTGTCGTTGCTCCAGCCTGCGTCGCTCTTTACCTGCGTACGGACCCACTGGCCAAGCGCCCCGATTTCGAAGCCGTATGCGAGATCGACGCCGACCTTGCCTTCGATACCATAGACGCGTCGCTCCTGGTCCTGCATTTCAACGGCGAGCGTCGTGCGGTTCAGCGTGATGGATCGATCCGACAAAGAGTAGAAGGCGACCGTATCGAAACGATAATCGCCCTCGTCCAGCCGATAACCGAGCTCGAAGGAGTTCGTCTTGATGGCCTCGAGAGCCGATTGCGCAACATTCACGCTGTTGGTCAGCGTATAATGGCCGCCCGCCAGCGAATATGCACCGAAGCCGTAGTATTTGGCGGGATCGGGCAGTTCAAAGCCTTGGCTGAAATTCGCGTAGACCTGTTGCGTGTTCGTAATGCTGTAGGTCGCACCGGCATTGAGCAGGACCGCGTCGTAGCTCACCGAACCGCCCGGAATGGCGTCGGCGGAGGTGGCCGTACCCTGGAGAATGGCGATCTGCTGCTGGGCGCCGATGAAGTCGCCGACCTTCGTGTCGACATATTGGTAGCGGACGCCGCCATTCACCGTGAGCGCGTCGTTGACCTCATAGGAGGCCTCCACAAATCCCGCGACGGTGCTGACATCGAGGGCAGGATACAACCCCGTCACGCCGATCGTGTCGAAGTCCATCGCTCCCGAGGTCAACGCCGTCATCAGGTCGAAGATGTTCTGACGGGAGGAGAAGGAATCCCGGTCGGCATCGACACCATAGGTAATGCGCAGACCATCCGTCGGCTCGGCCACGAGCGCAGCCTTGATGCCATAATAGTCCGTGTCTTGCGAGCTGCCATAAAAATAGGTGGACGATGGGAAGGGATGGAATTGCACCTTCTCCGACCGGTGGAAGGCCTGCAGCATCAGGCTCTGCCCCAGGAAATCGTCATCCGTGTAGGTCGCGTTCAGCATCGTGCGGCGTGTGCGGGGATTGAAATCGGAACTGTAGCCGCTGCGCGCTTCAAAGAGGCTGGGATCCGAAAGCGCGGCCAGGAACGGCCCGAAGTAAACGCCGTATTCGGAGTCCTGACGGCTGTCGAAAAACTGTCCCGTCACTTCAAGGCGCCTGTTGGCGTCGATCTGATATCCGATCGAACCCATCAGATCGAGGCTCCGGTTGTCGGCGGTCGAGGTCTGCGTGATATCGGGCATCAGCAAATTGCCGCGGCCGTCATAGAATGTACCCGTTCCAAGGCCCGAAACTGCAAAACGCGCGTCCCAGTCCTCGCTCTTGTACGTCACTGCGGCGGCCGCGTTCTTGTCCAGATCGCCGCTGCCGGCAAATCCGCTCTGCGCACCCGCCGTCACCTCTGCATGCAGTCCCTCCTCTGCAGTCTTGCCCTTCTTCGTGATGATGTTGATGATGCCGCCGGTGGCATTTCCGCCATAGATGGATGTGGCGCCGCTGAGCACCTCTACGCGTTCGATATTGAATGGGTCGATCGAGTCGAACTGTCGGCTGACCCCACGCGCAGAATTCAACGAGACGCCGTCGATCAGCACGAGTGCGGCACGCCCGCGCAGGTTCTGGCCGTATGACGTACGCGAACCGTAGCTCGCAGCGTCGAAGCTCGGTATCTCGTGGGCGAGGATCTGCTGCAGATTCTCACCGGATCGCGCGCGGCTCTGGATTTCCTCGGCCTCGACCACATGGATCGTCTTTGCCGTTTCGGAGATCTGCTGCGGTGCGCGGCTGCCTGTCACCGTGACGGCCTCGAGCATGGTCGCGCCCTGGCTGGTGGTCTGTGCGGTCGCTTGTGTCCTATCGAGCGCGTCCTGCGCATAGGCCGGCAGCGCCGCAACCATGGCCACCAAAGAGACACCAAACCGAAGTTCCAAACGCATGAGTTCATCCCCGAGACGTTGACAAGCACCAGATCAAGGCCGATTGCCAAACAAGATTAATTTAGTCATGTTTATAAGCGTCTCGGCTGGATTGCGCAGATTGTCGCGAACATGACTTGGACAGAAACGAACGGAATCGGATTTTTCTGAAGTGCATCGCAACCGGCAGATCACCCCACTCAAGTTCGGCGCAACGAGAGGTGCAGAGTATCCCAAGGGTCTCTGGCGGCTCGTCCTGCGGGAAATGCTCGGCGATATCGACGTCGAGTCCGATGCCATTTTCGAAAAAGCGTCCGGCCTGTTCTTCGCCAGGCTCGGTCTTTCCCTGACGACACTTTACCTGCCGGCGACCGCCGTGCGCTTCTGGACGACCGGGCTTACGGAATCGGGCCTCGTGATCATGCGCGCGATGGAGGGGCCGCTTGTCGTCGAGCAGCGCCGGCACCGGGTCGAGGCCCCTGAAGGCGATGTCATCTTCGCGATGGCGGACGCGCCGCTTACCATCGAGTTGCCGCTCGGGGGGCGTTTTGACTGCGCTTATCTTCCAAGCCACGTCGTGAATGCGTCGGATATGCAGCTTTCCGCCATTCTCATGCAGCAGATTTCCGCAAGCTGCCTGCCGTTGCAACTGTTGATAACCTACGCGGGCTACATGCTGCAGCAACAGCGGCAGAATGACAGGCACGCCGATATGATGGTGCGCCACTTCTACCAGTTGCTGCCCGTACTCGTGGCTGAACTTGCCGCCGACACGAAGCGGACCGGCAGTCCGGACCGACTGACGGCAATCAAGACGGCGATTGCAGCAAACCTCGCGGACAGCACATTTTCAGTTACCGATGTCGCCCGACAACAGGGTGTTTCACCACGCGCTATTCAGAAGCTTTTTCAGCGGACCGGCACCACGTTCTCGCGCTACCTCTCAGAGCGCCGCCTGGAGGGTGCAAAAGACGCCCTTATGTTGGGCAACGGGAGCATGTCCGTCACACAGGTCGCATTCGATTTCGGTTTCGACGACCCGGCCTATTTCAGCCGGGCTTTTCGTAAGCGATACGGGATCTGCCCGAGAAATCTCCAGATTGCCGCTCGCAAGTCAGCGTAGGCGTGGCCGCTTGGGCCCATCGCTGAATCAACTTCCTTAGTGAGCACGATTTCGGCGGATGAGAGGGCGTGCGAACCACGCCTCCTCTTGACGCCGGAAACAAGCGCGGACATAAAGTTGCACGATACAACTTTATAAGGTCTGCGCATGGTGACGGGCGTATCTCAGTCGACAATCGATGCACTCAGGGCAGCATCCCGCCAACTTGTCCGGCAGCTTGGCTTCATGGGCGGAGACTTTGCTGGCACGGAGCTCCCGCCCTCTGCAGTCCACGCTCTCATCGAAATCGAGAAGGGAACGGCAACGGCGCGCGACCTGACCGCAATTCTTCACCTTGAAAAATCCAGCGTCAGCAGAATGCTGCGCAAGCTCGTCGAATCCGGCGACGTGCAATGGGTTGCCGGCAAAGAGGATTGTCGAACCAAACTTCTTTCACTGACATCGGCTGGACGAAAACGCCTCGCTGCCATCCACGCCTTCGCCCGCGAGCAGGTTGCCGGAGCGCTGGACCGTCTGGAACCGGGGCAAGATCAAGTTGTTCTCGACGGCATGCGGCTTTACGCCCGCGCACTGTCGCCCCCGGACGACACTGCCCGATCCGAGGGTATCCACGTGCGGGATGGGTATCGGGCCGGCCTCATCGCTGAGATAACCGGGCTGCATGCGCTCTACTATTCTCAGGCATACGGCTTTGGTCAGCCTTTCGAAAGCGTCGTCGCGAGCGGCTTGGCCGAGTTTTGCGGCCGCCTGGACAGGCCGACAAACCAGATATGGGCGGCAATGCGTGATGGCCGGATCCTTGGTTCGGTCGCCATTGACGGCGAGGATATCGGGCCGGATATCGCCCATCTCCGGTGGTTTATCGTCGATCCCGCCCTTCGCGGGATGGGGGCCGGGAAGCGCCTCCTGGATGCAGCTTTGGCCTTTGTGGACGCGCATGGCTTCAAGCAGACGCATCTCTGGACCTTCGCCGGCCTCAACACCGCTCGATATCTATACGAATCGCGTGGCTTCGTTCTCGCGGAGGAACAGCTTGGAACCCAGTGGGGCAACGAAGTCCTCGAACAGCGTTTCACGAGAACCAAGCCTTGAACATTCCCGAGTAAACCCGATCGCCAGCACCCAAGAACGTCATAAACCGCGCAGAGGGCGGGACATTACCGACACTGGCGCCGGGGACCTCCGTCGAACGGCTGGTATGTATTGTCTTCAGGGCGGTAAGACCTGTAGCGTTTGCTGCACCTGGAAATATGATCGTCCAGATCCGCGGTGACTTGCTCGCCGTTGAGGCCACGGTTCCCGAGCGCGCGATGGGCGCTTAAAAGAACCTCTTCAGCCGCGCCGGCTTCCGGTTCGGACACATTGCTTTCAACCGTCATGTACGGCGAAATGCAATGCCTCCGCTTGCCGTTGTAGGGTTGATAGGTGCCATCCTCGGCTCGGTATGAACTATACCGCGCCATGCACCATTCGACGTGTTCGCGGGGTAATGCTGCACCGTGCTGGTCTTCGCCTGCTGCGATCGATCCCGTCAGAACATCGTCCGCAATGTCGCTCGCTGCGACTTTCGCAGTCTCGGCATCGGGCCCTGCACTCTCCGGCCCGGTATGCAAGACGACCGATATCGGACGGCCATCGACGCGCTCCAGTTGCTGGTTGTTCCGTGCAACGACCGTAGGATTGGCCGTCCACAGATCCGATACGCCCGCAGTCGTTGCAACCGAAGTCGATTCAGGCGCGGAGAGGTATAGAAGAGCACCGAACGCACCTGCTGCAAATGTAACGACCGAAAGCAGAACGCCGGCGATCATGGCTGCCATCGTTTTCATGATTGTCCCTCCATGTAAGGCCGGGTCCGGCAAGCTTTCGTCGGCTTAGCGCAGGCCGAGGAACGACAGGATTGCGATGACGATGACGATCAAACCGACGATGTAGATGATCCGATTCATGGCTCTTCTCCGAAATAATGTGCAGCGCTTCGCTGCGTTTGAAATAGGCCACCACGTCAGTCTCCGGCAGCAACTTCAGCCGGTTAGGTAGCGCTACCGAAACGACGCTTCATGAAACTGGTTCCTGACCGACGCGCAGATCAGACCTTTGTCCCTACACGGGTTGGCATTGGTCCAGCGCCGGAACCTTGCCTGCTCAGGCAGATTTCTTTCGTGTCCAACCCAAAGGAGTGGAACAATGAAACTCAATCTTCTTGCCTCGGCTGCCATCGCGGCCGCTCTCTTTACATCGCCGGCTATGGCCGATGACAATGAAGCTGCCGTGACCGGCGCTGCTGGTGGTGCCGTGACCGGCGCCGTCGTTGGCGGCCCCGTGGGCGCCGCCGTAGGTGGTGTTGTCGGCGCCATCGCGGGTACTGCACTCAATCCGCCGCCGCAAAAGGTTGTCACCTATGTCGAGCGGCAGCCGGTTCCGGCCGACACGGTCGTCGTCAAGGAAGTGGTAGAAGTCGGCAAGCCCTTGCCGAGGACCGTAGTCCTGACGCCGATCCCCGAGGATCCGACCTACGCCTACGCCGTGGTGAACCAGCAGAGGGTCATCGTCGATCCCAGCACGTACACCGTTGTTCAGGTTCTGAACTGATACGCTCCGCCTGCCCTTCCCCCCGGGAAGGGCAGGCGATTTATCGATGGAACTAAAGGCCGCTACGCTCGTTTGCGAGTTCAGCTTGTTGCACGATTTCGCAAGGAGGCGAGGAGACCGAGGGTGCTTACGCGCGTGAATGCATCAGATCCCGCGTGTATAGATCCGACGCGGGCGCCCGCGCGCTCTTCGGTCTGGGGTCGTCAAACTCTCGCCCGTCAATTCTTCATCGTCGGCAGTGCATTTTCCCTTGTGGCGATGGCGCTTGTGGGGCTGTTCGTTACCAATCTCATCGAGCAGGCAGTTACGCGCAACGCCGCCGCTTCGACGGCTCTCTACGTCGACAGCATCATCGCCCCCCTCCTCCCGGATATGGCAAGCAGTGAAATTCTCGATGAGACAAGCAGCCGCGCGTTGGATGAAACCCTGGCACAGGGTCCATTGGGTGAACGGCTCAAGGCCTTCCGGCTATGGTCTCGTGACGGCCGGATCCTCTATTCGAGCGATCCGCTCCAGATCGGCGAACAATTCACCCCGAGCGCGGATTTGCAGAAGGCGCTCGGCGGAGAACTCGTCGCGGAATTCGACGAAGTCGATGATATCGAGAGCAAGGCAGAACGGGAGTCAGGCCTTCCGCTGCTCGAAATCTATAGCCCGCTGCTTCAGCCCTGGTCCGGCGAAGTCGTCGCCGTCACGGAATTCTACGAAGTCGCAGAGGGGTTGAAAGTGGATCTGGCCGTGGCTCGCTGGCGGAGCTGGAGCGCGGTGGCGGCGGTGACACTTGCGTTCTTTCTCACGCTGTCAGCCATCGTATTTCGCGGCAGCCGGACCATCGACCGTCAAAGTATCGAACTTAAATCTCGTGTCGCGGACCTCACACAGCTTCTCAGCCAAAACGATGCGCTGAAATCCCGGATCCAACGCGCGGCTGCCGCCACGACCGCCCTCAACGAGAGTTACCTTCGCAATCTCGGCGCCGACCTCCACGATGGCCCGGCGCAACTTGTCGCCTTTGCCGCGCTCAGGATCGATAGCGGCCTGTTGTCCGATCCCGCCACCTCCACGGAACGCCGCGAGAAAGAGGTCAGCGTGATCAAGACCAGTCTGGATGAGGCAATGACCGAGATCCGCACCATATGCAGCGGTCTCGTGCTGCCGCACATCGAGTCGGCCAGTCTTGAGGACATGTTGGAGGAATTGCTCAACAGTTATGGCGCGCGCACGGGCAAGTCGGTCGAACTGCGCAACAGCGCGACAGTGGCGGTTCTACCGGTCGCAGCCAAGATCTGCATTTACCGCTTTATTCAGGAAGCTCTCAACAACGGTTACAAACACGCGGCCGGTGCGGGCCAATGGGTCGACATCGCGCGACATGATGATGTGATCGAGGTCCGGGTCGGCGACGCGGGACCAGGGATTTCACAGCCGAGTTCCAGTAGCCGTATTGGTTTGGCCGGTATGCGGGACCGGGTGGAAAGCCTGGGCGGAACGTTCGGCGTGGCGACGACCGCTGCAGGCACCATAGTAACGATGCGCTTGCCGCTGCATGACATGGAGACATGAAGATGAACACCATCCGCGTTGCGGTCGTCGACGACCATCCCATCTTCCGCGAAGGGGTGGCAAGTTGCCTGACGGACATCGGCGGTTACGATATCGTCGGCGAAGGTGGCAGTAGCGAGGACGCCCAGGCGATCGCCCAGCAGTCGAGTCCCGACGTCATGCTGCTGGATATCTCGATGCCGGGCGGAGGTCTGAATGCGGTGGAAGCGATCCTGGACCGGCAACCCTCGCAGAAAATCATAATGCTGACCGTATCGGAATCGCATTCCGACATTGCGACGGCCTTGAAACTGGGTGCCAAAGGCTACGTGCTCAAAGGTGTAGGGTCGCGAATGCTTTCCGAGATCGTGCGTGCCGTCCACGGCGGCGAGATGTATCTTTCGCCCGCGCTGTCCGCACGAATGATTGCCGGCATTTCACAAACAGGAAACCCGTCAAGCGCGACAGGGATTCATGAGCTTACCGAGCGCGAGCGTGATGTGCTGCGTCTTGTGGCAGCAGGCCTGAGCAACAAGCGGATTGCCCGCGATCTCGACCTTCATGAAAAGACGATCAAGCACCATTTGACGCGCATATTCGCCAAACTCAAAGTCAGCAACCGGACCGAGGCGGCTATGGCATTCCGGGATGCAGGCGAAGCGGCTCGGCCTTCCGCCGGCTAGGGTATGATGGTCTTCAACCAAAGGCGCATGCGATCCTGCGTTGTCGCCTTTCGGTTGACGATCGTGCGGCCTTTCGAATCCTTCATGATGAACCGGCCTTTGACCACCTGCTCGAGATAGCCGTTGCGATAGCGAACCGCGACGGAGTTGCGTGTGACTTCCTTCTTGGCCACGGAAGCAGCGCGCCCCTTTGCCTTGCCACCGGACGCATTTTTTCCTTTGCCGCCCTTGCTATCGGGCCCGCCTCGGCTACCGGGCCCTCCTTTGCTGTCGGATCTGCCGTTGCTCTCGGATCCGCCCTTACCGCCGCGGCCACCGCCATTTCCGCCACCGTTTCCGCCGCCGTTGCCGTTCTTTGCATCCACGGTGGCAAGCGTGAGGGACGGCGTGCTTGCTGTCCATTCCACACGAACGGGCGCCGCAGCAACCGCCAGGGCTATGCCGATCGTAAAAACTGCTGTTGCTGGTTTGTAGACCTTCATCATGCACATCCTGCGCTTTCGTCGGGCAAACGCGCAAGAGCATTTTACGTTCATTGCGGCAGTTCAATGGGGCTGATGCCGGAACGCAGGTACCCGATCGGCCAGCCGGCACAGGCCTTTGGTCCGATACTCCCTCTGCAAAAGCCCCGCTCCAGGAACAGCCGGCGGTCTCTTCAGTTGACGGCTCGGTGCGCATCAAGGCGCGCAGAACAACAAACGGAGGAATAACCTGATGAAAACTGTATCGAAGAATACGATCGCCGCTCTCCTGCTGAGCAGCACCACCGTCTTCCTGGGTGGAACGGCCATTGCCCAGCAACAGCCGGCCGGTGACGCCGGTTCGTCACAGGGCGGCGCAAACGTCATCCTGCCCCAGGATGGGGCGTCGGGACAGGCGGATACGAGAACCGGCGCGACCACTCAGGCGGAGGAACGCAACGGAGGCGCCGAGGCTGCCGCGCAAGGCTCGTCAGAGGTCGAGAACGGCGGCAAGAGTGCCGAGACGGCCGGCTCGACGGACAGCTCGGTGGAAGCAGGAGAGGCAAAGTCTCCAAAGCTTGACGCTAACGGCGCCGCATCGACCACGACAACGACGGAAAAGAACGCCGAAGCTGACGTGCCCTCGTCCAAGTCTTCCAACGAGGCTTCGACAAGCGAGCCGTCGAACGAGACCACGGCGAGCATCGATATTACGACCGAGCAGCGTACGGAGATCCGCAACGTCATCGTGGAAACCAAGGCGGAGCCGGTCAAACTCGATATCGACGTCAATGTCGGCGTCGTTGTTCCAAGGACGGTCGAGCTTCGTCCGCTGCCGCCTCGGATCATCGAGATCGTGCCGGCCTACCGCGGTTACGAATATTTCGTGCTGGTCGATGGGCGGATCATCATCGTCGAGCCGGGCACGCTGAAGGTGGTTTACGTCATTTCCGCTTGAGCCGACGCGAGATTGAAAGGGAGGGGCGCTTTCCGATGCCCCTCCCTCGACAGAAAAGGACACGGATCATGACAAAAAGCTCATTCGACAAATCGCCCGACCAGGAGTTCAGCGTCGGTCTTCCCGTGGGAATTATCGCCTTCTGCATGCTCGGCATCTCCGTCTATCTCGCCGTCTTGGGCGCGGACATTCCGCCGCCCTCCACGAAGGTATACGTGACCGCCGACGTGACCGGCCAACCGTGATGCGAGGCGTCCGCTTTGCATATCTGGCCGCAGGCCTTCTGGAGTTCCTGAAAATGAGCAAGTCCTGTTATCGCTATCTCCTGACCCGGCTGGAGAACAACGAACCGACGATCGCCTCGCTTGAGCAGACGATCGAGGACATCAAAGCCGTTTTGGCCGCAAGCGATGTCCCGATTCCGGCAGGCCTCGCCAAACTCCATCAAGTCGGCACGTTCAAGATCGTCAACGACGTTCCATCCGGGAAGATCGAGACCATTCTCATGGCAAGAGCGGAGATCGGCGATGCCGGCGTCTCGTCTCGAGATAAGCACGCACCGTAGCCAATACCCGCGTTCTTTCGAACCAGAGGACAATGTCCCGACACTGCGGCTCTCCGTGAACGCGGAAGACCGTGGATAATTTCGCCCCTCTCTAAACGTTGCGAGAGAACAACACGCCTTGTTTCGCGTTCCAATGCCAGCAACGGGAGTGGCTCATGCATCAACGAACCGGCTTTCAAGTCCTTGCGCGGATTGGCTATGTCGCTCGCGGCATCGTCTTTGCTCTTCTGGCGGGCCTGGCGTTGTTCACGGGAACGGCAACGACGAAATCCGCGCTCGATTCTCTTCTCACGCAGCCGTTCGGTCGATTATGGCTTGGTCTGATCGGCCTGGGCCTTGCCGGCTTCGTCGTCTGGCGTCTGGCGCAATCCATTGCGAATGCCGACAATCACGAGCAAAACCTGAAAGGCTACGTGATCAGGATCATGTTGCTTGGCAGCGCGGTCGTTTACGTCGGTCTTGCCTATTACAGCTTCGACCATGCCCTTGGTTTTGCGGCTGCAAGGAGCTCCGAAGGCGAAAAGGACCTGGCCGGTTGGGCAATGGCGCAACCGTTCGGTCGTTATCTGGCGGCATCGATCGGGCTCGGTTTCGTGATTGGAGGCGGTGTTACCGTCTGGAAGGGCGTGACGGGAAAATACAAGCGATACCTGGAGCCAAACGTAAAAGAGAACAGGCTCATCAATATCGTATGCGTATACGGGCTCAGCGCGCGCGGTGTGCTTTTCGCGGTTGCAGGCGTATTCTTCTGCTATGCGGCGTTCACGATCGATCCGCAACAAGCAGGCGGCATGGCCGATGCGCTCGACTGGTTGCGTCAACTCCCATTTGGAAGCGTTCTCTATGTGCTGGCGGCGATCGGACTGCTTTCATTCGCCGGGTATAACGTCATCGAAGGACGGTATCGCATCGTCCGCACGCCCGACCTCAATACGCTTCGGAAAATCTCGCCGTTGAACAGTGCGCCCTAGCTTGTCAGTCTTTGGGCATGTGTCACGACGTCTGCAATGGTGTTGCGAAGCCACAGGTGAGCAGGATCGCTCGCGCGACGCTCATGCCAGACCTGCACAAACGGAAATGGCGCTATCGGAAACGGCGGCTCGAAGAAAACCAGGGAGGGATCGGTTTCATGGAGTGCGAGCGCATTGCGCGCGACCGTCAGGACGAGATCCGTTCCATGGATCAGCCGCGGTGCGTTGCCCCAATGGGGCAGCGTGACCACGACGTGTCGCGTATGGCCCAGAGCGCGTAAAGCCATGTCGATTTCGGTGTTCGTGCCGTCGTTCATCGCAACGAGAACGTGGGGGCTTGCAAGATAGCCGTCCATATCGAGGCGGTCCTTGCCCGCCATCGAATTGCGGTCCGCCACGCAGACGAAGTGCTCGATGGCGAGCTGCCCGGCTTGCAGCCGTTCGGGAAGATCAGGAAAGACGCCCAGGGCGAGATCGCACTCGCCGTCCAGCAGCAGCCGAAGCATGGCTTCCCGGCTCGACTGGGTCACCACAAGCTCGATCCCTGGCGCCTCGCGACGCAGCCTTCGCAAAAGACCGGGGAGCACAACGGCGGAGCCATAGTCCGACATTGCAAGGCGGAAACCTCGTTTCTCACGCGCGGGGTCGAAGCCGTTCGGACCGAGGACCTCCCTCATCTGTCGCAGGGCTTGCCCCAGAACCGGCGCGATCTCCATTGCCTTGGCACTTGGGACAAGCTGACCACCGCGGCGTACGAGCAGGGGATCGTTGAACAGAAGACGCAGACGCCCGAGCGCATGGCTGACTGCCGGCTGGCTCATATTGAGCCGCGTGGCTGTCCGTGACACGTGCCGCTCGGCCAGAAGGGCATCAAGGACCACAAGAAGGTTAAGGTCGACGCCTCGGAGATTATTCACATCATGCATAGCGGAGATATTAAATCGGAATTTCCATCAGCACACCAAATAGTGCACGTGGTGGGCATCGGAGGTTATTCGCCATGCAAACCAATACAATATTCCTCATCGTCGCTGCCGTCGTGACCGGTGCGGTCGTTCCGTTTCAGGCAGGAGCAAACGCGGCTCTCGGACGGTCGCTTGGTCATCCGCTTTGGGGCACGCTCGTATCCCTTTGCGTCAGCCTGGCCTGCATCCTGCCCGTCATGCTTTTGACGAAGGTGCAGTTGCCGACCCTGTCGAACCTCGCCCACGCGCCGCGCTGGATATGGATCGGCGGCATTGTCGGCGTCGTCTACATCACCGGCGCGCTCATGCTTGCGCCAAAACTCGGCGCGGCCGGCTTCATCATGGCGGTCATCGCCGGGCAGATGCTCGCATCGATCATCATCGATCGATGGGGCCTCGTCGGCCTGCCGCAGCAACCCGTTTCATGGCCCCGCCTTGCCGGTCTCGGCCTCATCTTTCTCGGGCTGATCGTGATGCAGTTGCAGACATTCTGGCTGAAGCCGCCTGCCGGTTCGTGACGGCTCAAAGCCTGCGCCGATAGCTGCGTCAGAGCGACAAGGCAACGAGATGAAAAAAGTTCAAGCACCGCCGGATCACGACGTCCCACTTTCAGATGGCTTCACGTTCGAAAAGTGATGCAGCGCTATCAGCCATGCGCTTTCCGTCTCCGTCACAACGAAGGAGGTGCGAACCCTGTTATGCACGATCGTGCCGTCCATATGGCGATTGACGATATCGCCGAAACCCTGCGCGATAAACAGGCCCTCTCCCAGAGAGCGGATGTGCTGGTCGATGAGGGAAAGCGTCACGCCATGGAGAACGCCCTCATAGCTGCGGAAATACGCCTCGACATCCAAGCGGCCGACATAAAGCCGGGGGAGCAAACCAAAAAAAACGGCATCGTCCGTGTAGATCCGCGAGAGCGCCTTGCTATCCCAGGTCGCCGCGGCATCGTTCCACCGCTGCTCTATCTGATTGAGGATTATATCATGCATTTGAAAACAGATGCTCTCGGACGGAAACCTAGCGGCAGCCATCATGGGTTATGTTTCGGGTCGGATGGAGGGTAGAGCGTGGCGCCTGCCGTCAGCGGTTGCCCGCCGACGGCATCCTGGTTGCGAGGATCAGTCGTAGTATTCAGCAGGAGCCTTCTTGAAGGCCTGCCAGGTTTCCATATCGTGGCCGGGCACGACGATCGCATTTTCCTTCTCGACGATACGCCGCAGCCTGCGCACGGATGCCGCTGCCTCGCGCGCCGAGGTGAGTGCACCCGGCAGGCATTTTTCGTTCCAATGATCCATCGTGTAGGCCGCATCGATCGCCAGCAGGATCGGGCCAGTGTTCGGCAACCGCACCATGATCGACTGGTGACCGGGCGTATGCCCCGGAGACATGAACGTCTGCACGCTGCCGTCGCCGAACACGTCGTACTGGTCTTCGTCCTCCATCACGTCCCAGGTGATGCCGTCCTTTGTCAGGTCCTTCTTGATATAGCCGCCCTGCATGAACCAGTCCGCGGAGAAGGCCCAGTCGATCTCGCGGCGCTGCACCAGATGGCGCGCCTTTGGGAAATTGCCGCAGGCGCCGGAATGATCGAGATGCAGATGCGAGTGAAGCACGAATTTGATGTCGTCAGGCCTCATGCCGATCTTGGCGAGCTGGTTCACGCAGCCCTCAGCCGGATCCATGATCGGGTAGTACTTCTTGGTCGTCTCGCCCCACCAGCCTTCCGGATCGTGGGCCGCCTCGACGGCCGTACCGCCATCGATGACGATGTTGCCCTTGGGATGGACGATCAGATACCACGGTATCGGCGTGAAGAACGGATCCTGACTGTAGCCGAGCTTAATGTCGACTTCCTTCTGTCGGATCTGGCCGGTCTGGAACATGTAGAGCCGGATATCTGTGCTCATGGGGTCTCCTCCTGTCGTGAATAGGCTGCGGCTAAGCCGCGGTTTTCGATTTGCCGCTCAGCGTGACGGCCAGAAGCTCATCGTAGGTCCAGTGGGTCTTCGGGGCTTCCGCGACGCACTTGCCGTCGTGAATGACCATCACGCGATCGGCAAGCACCAACGTCTCACGCAACGATGACGACACAAGCAATACTGCCGCGCCATCCTGCGCAAGCTGCAGGATGATGTCGTAGATTTCTTTGATCGCACCGACATCCACGCCGTTCGTCGGTTCCACGATGATGTAGAGCGATGCACCGGCACTCATCCATTTGCCGATGACCACCTTCTGTTGGTTGCCGCCCGAAAAGAAACGGACCTGCAAGGCGGCGTTGCGCGGGCGAACCGCGAGCTGGCCCATCACGTCGTCGGAATATTTCCTTATCGCGCCGGGACGTATGGTCAAAAACCGCTCAAGCCTGTTCAGTACCGGAAGGCAGATGTTGTCGGCAACGGAGAGCGCCGGGAAGAGCGCCTGCTTGCGCCGATCCTCGGGAATGAGGGCCACGCCCGAACGGCGCGCGGCAATGGGTGTCCTGACGTCGATGGCCTTGCCGCGCAGCCTGGCCTTGCCCGCATGGCGCACGACGCCGCCTAGTGCGCGCGCTACATCCTCCATGCCGCCGCCGACCGGCCCCGTAATGCCCAGAACCTCGCCCACTCGGATGGTGAAGGAGAGAGGCGACAGGTTGGCCGTCGCCAGTTCCGTGACCTCCAGAAGAACCTCCGGACGAGCCCGGCTGCCATCATTATAGATCGACAATTCCGAGCGATTGCGATCGACCATCAGCTCGGTCACCCGGTCCTCGGTGACTTCGCCGCGGTTCAGCGTCCCGGAGACCATCCCGCCGCGCAGGATCGTTGCCCGATCGCAGATTTCCTGCACCTCCTTGAGGCGATGGGAGATGTAGACGATGGCGATGCCCTGCTTCTTGAAGCGCTCGATGATGCGGAAGAGCACTTCCGATTCCGCCGCGGAAAGGCGGGCCGTGGGCTCATCCAGCACGATCAGCTTGTATCGGCGATGAAAGAGCGTCGCCAGCGTAACCAGTTGCATCTCGGCGGCAGAAAGCGTGCTGGCCATGCGGCGCGCATCAAGGTCGATGCCCATGTCGGCCAGGATCGCGGTTGCCTCGTCATGGATTGCCCGGTCGCTGACGCCAAACCGACCCGGTTCGTTGCCAAGCAGGATATTCTGCCCGACGGTGAAGCTGGAAACGAGTTCGGCGTCCTGGTAGACGGCGCCAAGACCCAGGAGGTGCGCTTCGGGCGGGCTGGAGACCCGCACAGACGCGCCTTCGAGGAGGATCTCGCCGGCGCTGGGTGAATAAACGCCCGTGAGGATCTTGATCAAAGTCGACTTGCCGGCACCGTTTTCGCCGAGCAGACCGTGCACCTCGCCGGCAAGGAAGCTGAGGCTCACGCCCTTCAGCGCCTTGGTGCCGGCAAATTCCTTTTCGAGATTTTTCAGTTCGACGAGTGCTGTGTCAGTCATGGTCCTTACCTCAGATGAACTTGAGGTGGACTTCTTCGCGGTTGAGAAGCGCGTTTGCGCCGACCGCGATGATGAGAACCAGCCCCTGGAAGATGTGGCGGGCGGCAAACGGGAAGCCGACCATGTTCATGCCGGAATCCACCATGTAGAGGAAGAAGACGCCGACGAGCGTGCCCAGCAGATGGGGCTTTCCCTTGCCGAGGACAGTCGCGCCGAGGAACACGGCAGCGAATGCCTCCAGCAGATAGCCTTCGCCACCAACAGGCTGCGCCGACGAAGAAATGGATGTCACGATCACCCCGGCAATGCCCGACATGAGAGCAGACAACACAAAAGCGAGGATGACCCAGCGATAGACGTTGATGCCGGAGTAGAAGGCCGCCATCGGATTGTCGCCAACAGCAGCGATATAGTGGCCGATGCGCGTGCGCGTCGCGGCGACCAAGGCAACGAGGAACACCGCGAGCAGGATCAGAACCGGAACGCCGATAATGCCGAGCTTGCCCTGGCCCAAATAGAGGAAGGCCGTCTCGTCATAGCCTACCGGCACCTGATAGCCGCCGGTGATGAAGATGTTGATGCCCGAAAGAACGAACATCACCCCCAATGTCACCACGATGCCGGACAGCCGGCCATAGGTGACGAGAACGCCGTTGACCGCACCGATCAGGCAGGCGGCAACAAGCGCGACGGCTATCGCGGCCCATGGCCCAAGGATTGGAATGAGGAAGGCGACGAGGATCGACGACGTGGTCACCGTCAGGCCGATCGACAGATCGAAGCTGCCGGAAATGACGACCCATGTCAGGCCGAGCGATACCAGTGCACTGACGATCATGGAGAACAGGATATTGTTGAGGTTCGATACGGTCGCGAAATAGGGCGAGGCGATGGAAAAGCCGACCGCCGCCAGCACGAGCACGATGATGGTTCCCCAGCGCCGCAGAAAGCGCATGGCAGCGGACTCCTTTCGTCCCGCGGCCTGTGTTTTTTCCAAGGCGTTTCGCGTCGTCTTCGCCTGCGCGAGGCTTTCCTGCTCAGCTTGCGTCACTGTTCCGTTCCAGTCGTTCTTGATCGATAGAGGGCAAGTGCCGGCCTAAGCCGCAACGACCTACCCGTTTGTTATGCGATAGGAGACGCATGCGGCGGGCGGGAAGACGGTGCCCGCCGCATGCCAGGCCGGCCCTTAGCCGCCGAACTGCTTGAGCAGGGCGATCGCCTGCTCGTCCATGCTCTTGAGTTCGGCAAGGGCCTCTGCCGCCTGATCCGGCGTCTTGGTGATGACCGGAATGCGGTAAACGAGGTTCGGGACATCCTCGCCCCGGGCGAGTTTGACGGCGAGCTCGCCGGTCTTGCGGCCGATTTCGGGGAACGGCGAGTCGCAGCTGAAAACCACCGGAACCTGCTTGGCGGCCCAGGCTTCTAGGAACTGGGTCGACAGGTAGTGATTGAACAGCGGAACATCGTCGCGGTTCATCTGCTTGAGTGCCTGCCCGGCTCCGAGCGTGAAGGGCCACCACCACGAGATGAAGCCGGCCAGCGAGCCGGGCTCGGGATTGGCCTGCAGCAGGGACAGCATGTTCTTGCGGCCCACGGAGATTTCGTCCGTCGTGCCTTGCCCGCCATCGATGAAAGGAAGGACCTTCATGCGCGGCTCGTAGCGGCACATCAGCTCGAACATGTCGACTTCCATGTCGAACGGCGTGAAGTAGCCGCGCTGTTCTGCGGTCTGGGCGAAAGTGCCCTGACGCTTGCAGTAGTTCTGCACGAAGTAGCCCAGCGTCGTGGCGGTGCCCCACACATCGTCCATGACGGCGGGCGAATCCTTCACGGGTATGGTAAAGCCGACCGTCTTGATGCCGCGCTTGTGGGCTTCGTCCGCGATATAGGCCGTCTCGGATTCCTGAGAGTAGATGCCCATGACGAGCGCGTCGATGCCGCGATCGAGGAGCGCGCGAGCAGCGGCCTGCTCGCTCGCCTTTGTCGGCTCGCCGCGAACGGTCACGACTTCGCCTCCGGCGTCGAGCACGGCCTTGACGATCTGCCAGCAGCCGCGCCGCCAGGGTTGATTGAATGGCCCATAGGTCAGCGGAACACCGATGCGCACCTTCTTGCCAGGCGCTGGTGGCGTGATCTCTTCCGCGCTCGCGACTGTCGCAGACCCGGCGAGGGCCGCGCCGCCGATAACGCCGGCCGCGCCCTTCAAGAGGGTGCGCCGACTGAACTGCGCAAATTCGGTGGCCTCCTCGGCAAGTCTTCGCAGCCGTACGGTGTGATCAAAGAAGCTCATGTTTTCCTCCCTGTCGCTTCGGATCTGGTCCCCAGAGGCCCGGCACTTTCCACCGGACGACGGCTGGACACGCTTCGCCGGCGGCGCTGGACCACCTCCGGCACCCTGCCCGCTTCGATCAACCGGAAACCCGTCGTGGCGACCGGCGGCCGCCCTCCTCTTATGGCCAATGAACCATATTACATGGTTGCCTGACAAGTGGTTTCTGCTATTCTTGCGGAAAAAGATGCGATGGGGCAGTTGCGGGCGGCAAAGCCTGTTAAAACCGCTCCGGACGGTAGAGTCAGGGAAACGAAAACGCTCGGAGGGCGCGCATGGTGCTAGATGACAGGGTAACACGCGGCCCGTCGCTTGCGGATTCGGTCGCCGGCCGCATCCGTGCCGACATCACGTCTGGAACCTATGCGAAGGGAGACAAGCTGCCGACGGAGCGTGTTCTTTCGGAGAAATACGGCGTGAGCCGGCCGATCATCCGCGAGGCAATCGGCTCACTGAAGCGAGATGGCCTGGTCGCGACGCGTCAGGGGCTTGGCGCCTTCGTCATCGAAACCAAGGAAATTGCCTTCCGGCTAGCGGGCGTCGATCTGACCGATGCGCTCGATGTGCAGAACGTCATCGAACTGCTGATGGCCGTCGAGTCCGCGGCGACGGCGCTTGCGGCAGAGCGGCGTTCCGAAACGCAGCTCCGCGAGATCGAACGGCGGCTCAACGCCATCCAGACGGCTTTCGACAACGGCGAGGCCGGCATCGAGGAGGACCTGGCGTTTCACCGGGAGATCGTCGATGCCTGCGGCAATCCGCATTTCCGGGAAATGTCGGATTTTCTCGAATCCCATGTCCGCAACTTCATCCGCAAGGCACGCGCCAGCACATTGCGCAATGCCCTCCTCAAACAGGTTCAGGCTGAACATACGGCGATCTACCGTGCCATCGCCAAAGCCGACCCGCAGGAGGCGCGGCTGGCGGCGGAAGACCACCTCCGCGGCGCGGCCGACCGCCTGACCTTGCTTCTCAAGGGCGCAGACGATGAACAAGCGTCGAGAACCGAGCCTCGGTGACGGAGTGCGATCATCGGCCTGAGCGCCAAACAAAGATATCCCAAGACGTCGGATGGATAACCGCAGCACGTCATCTCCCGTGACCTTGAGTTAGGTTCCGCCGCAGGGAGGGCAAAAGGCGTCTCTGCGCCAGGAGCTTTCCCCGGCTGCGCAGGAGTGGCTGCTCGCAGACGACATAGGCGCAGAGACCTGCGGCCAAACCGGCGCACATCGATGTGACGAAGATGATCGGCGGTGCGAGGCCGACAGCGCCGCCGGCCTTGGCCGCGACGGAGATCGCAAAGGTGTGCCAGAGATAGATCGAATAGGATGCGGAGCCCAGAAAGGCGGGAGCCTTCGCGAACGGCACGCCACGGCCGTGTTTTTCCAGAAAGGCAGTTCCATAGACAAGGGCGGCAGCGAGCGGACCGCACGTCCATTCGTCAAACGGCAGGTTCAGAATGCCGATCGCCGCAAAGCCGGCGAATGACGCGACGATGAGGGCAAGCGCCAGCCACCGGGGTGGAACATGCCTGGAAAGCCAAAGGCGGCCGATCATCATGCCAGCGACGAATTCCAGAATGATCGGCCTCGTATAGGTAGCAAAGAGGGCGTTGTCGCTATCCACCATAAAGCCGAGCGCGACGAGGAACACAAAGATCGCCGCGACGACGGCGAGGCGCACGCGGCCGGGCAAGAGCAGACACGACGCAAAGACGGCGTAGAAGAACATCTCGTAATTGAGCGTCCAGCCCTGGACGAGCACCGGCCAAAGCTCTCCGGTGCTCGGCGAGCGCATCGGGACAAAGAACAGCGACGCGACGATATGGCTGGCCGTCAGCACCAGATTGGGAAAGAGACCCGCGAGCGCTCCCGCCACCATCACCCCGGTCGCCAGCCAGTAGATGGGCACGATACGGCGGATACGCTCCCGCAGGAAGTGTCCGGGCGAAACGGGGCGCCGTTCGACGATCACCCACATGATGAAGCCGCTGATGACGAAGAAGACGTCGACGCCGGCCGCGCCGATGACAAAGGCGTAACCGCTTCGCTCGGCCGCATGGAAGGCGAGGACGGCGAGCGCCGCGAAGGCACGCAGATACTGAACGCCGTAGAGCGTTTCCCGGCGCGCTTCGGGGATGGCCGGGGACGTCATGCGGCCACCGTTCCGAGGCGAGGTCGGATCGGTCTTCCTGCCGGCACGAAGCGATGCGCGCGGCTTCGCCGCCCGTCCGTCAGCTTGCCGGCAGCAAAGTAAAGCAGGAAGGAACCGACGTGATAGGGGTTGAGGATATCGATCTCCACGAAGGTGCGCACCGCCAGCAATGCCGCGATGGTGAACAGCACCAGCGCCTCGCGGTCGCGCGCAGCTGACAGCAGCCGGCGCAGGTGACCCGTCAGCGTGACAAGGAGCACGATGGACAGCAGCAGGCAGCCGATCAGGCCTGTCTCGACCGTCGCGGCGATAAACGTGTTGTGGAAATGGAAGCCGCTGCGCCCGGCGATGAAGAACGCCGCCCAGAGCCGCTCGGCCTCTGCAAAACCCTGCACCCAGAAAGCCTGGTAGCCGATGCCGACAAGCGGCGCAGCACTCGCCGCCGCGATGCCCTGCTGCCATAGATAGGTGCGCCCGGTAAGCGTCGCATCCTTGCCGAAGACGCCGAGGATCATCTCGAAGCCACCGCCGTAGACGGCGGCGAGCCCGAGCCCCACGGTCAGCACGGCGAGCGCCGAAAACAGCATCTTGCGGTGGCGCGGCGCGAGCATTTCCAATGCGCGCAGCGCGACGCACAGACCGGCGACGGCGACGGTCGTGAGGACCGATGTGGCCGATTGCGAGGCCTTCAGGCAATAGAGCGCGACGAGCACGCAGCCCACGGCGGCCAGCTTCCAGACACCCCGCTCCATGCCGAGAAAAAGCGCGGCGAAGGCGAAGAGCACGGCGAGCGAGGCATAGAACCCGAGCTGATTCTTGGAAGCGAAGGCACCGACGAAGCTGTAGGTCCCGTCGAGCGGATCGAGATGATAGACGCCAAAGGCGAGCGAGTAGAACAGCACCAGCCCCGTGCCGATCAACCCGCCGCGCACCAGCGTGCGCGTGTCGACTACGCGCATCGCGATGAGCGCGCAAACGACGTGCGAGAGATACTGCAGCCCGGTGCGCATCGTCGCGCCCGGCGCCTGCGACCAGAACACGGACAGGCAGGCAAAAAGCGCAAACGCGAAGAGCCAGAGATAATGGGCATAGTTGCCGAGAACCCGCCGGTAATCGACGGCGACCAACGGCAGCCACAGGGCGTAATAGGCAAGGATCGAGACCTGGCCGAAGCGGAAGGAATAAGCGAAGACGAACAACGACAGTGCGACGGCGAAGGCGCCATAGGCCTCGTTGCCTTCAGGTCCGATGAGCCGGTGCTTCGCGATCCGCATGGTCAGTCTCACTGCGTCGCGAGACTGGCTTCCACCTTCACGATGTCACCGGGCAGGACCGGCGTCGTTTCGGTGGCGCGGATCTGCTCGGTCTTGTCCCCGACCGTGCGCACGATCGAATAACCGATATTGGCGGCGGAAAGTCCACCCTTCAGCGTGGCGGCATCGGCCGATTGCATCAGCGCCTCCGACATCAGGTCACGGCTGGTGCCGAGCTTCAGAGCGAGCGTATCTAGTTCCTGCTCGGTGTTCTGTAGCTCCTGCGCCAGTTCGGCATCCCTGTCATTCGTCAGGTTCGTCTCGTCCTGAGAGGCCTTGTTTATGTCCTGCTTGGCCTTCAGCGAGGCCGTGTCGATATCGAGCAGGGCGGCCTGGAGGTCGGCGGTGCGCTGTTCCAGCGCAAGACGCCGCGAGCTGATCGCGAGCCCCTTTTCCGCCAGCGTATCGACCTTGGAAAGGTCGCCCTGAACGAGTTCGAGCTGGCGCGTCTGGGTTTCGGACTTCTTGGCGAGCGAGTCGATTTCATTCTCAAGCAGCGACTTGAGATCAGCCAGCGCCGTCAGTTGCAAGCGCTGCCGCTTTTCCCGAGAGGCCATCAGCGCCTTCTCGCTTTCCATGATCGCCTTGGCCTCCTCGGACTTCGCGAGCTCCTTGGGCATTTCGATTTCCGTTGCGCCGGACATCTCCGCCACGATGCGTGCGCGGCGGATGAGCAGACGATTGCGCTCGGCGACATAGACAGCCGCCTCGCCTTCCGAGCGCAGGAAATCGCGAGCGAAGCGCTGGCCGGGATCCGCCCGGCGCAGCCCGCCACCGAAGCTGATGGCCTTCAGGACCGTCAACCCCGGCGCATAGGGGTAGGCACCGGGTGTCTGCACGTCGCCGGACAGATAGACCGGCCGGTATTCGGCGATCTCCACCGAGGCGGACGGCAGGTCCTTGAGGCCGAAGAGCACCTGCATCTTCTTGCCGATATCGGCCGAAAGATCCGCTGTGGTGCGGCCGTCGGCAGGCAATTGGCCGATGAACGGCAGGGAAAGGGAACCATCGGCACCGATCCGGTAATCACCGCTGACGGCGCTCCAGTCACGGATCGCGCCTTCTGCGGTCTGCCATTCCGCCACGCGGATGCGCAACTTGTCCATGACGCCGAGCCGGTATTCCTCCGCGGAGGCGGAGGATCCGGCCATAAGCACCGCGGCGAGCGTGAGGCCACCGAGCATTCTCATGGAAAAGGCGTGCGCAACCGTGGCTGCGGTCGAGATCGTTTTCATGGCAACCTCTTGCAGAAATCAGTAACTGCCGCGCGAAAGGCACACGGCCGGGATGGTGCGCACGACGATGACGAGGTCCCGCGTGAGCGACCAGTTGCGCACATAATGCGTATCGAAGGCGATGCGCGCCGCGTAGGAAACATCATTGCGGCCGCTGACCTGCCAGAGGCCGGTGAGGCCCGGGCGGCTGCGCAGATAATAGACGGCGGATGCCTCGTAGAGCTCCAGTTCGTCTTCGACCACCGGACGGGGGCCGACGATGCTCATCTCCCCCTTGAGGATGTTGATGAGCTGAGGGAGTTCGTCGAGGCTGAGCTTGCGAAGCACCGTTCCGAGCACGGTGACGCGCGGATCGTCCTGCAGCTTGCGCGTGGCGCGCCATTCCTCCAGCGCTTCAGGGTTTTCTTCGAAATATTGCTGAAGAAGGGCATCGCCGTTCTCCGCCATGGTTCGGAATTTCAGGCAACGGAAGGTCGTTCCATTGTAGCCGATGCGGCGGTGGCCATAGAAGATGCTGCCGCCGTCGGTGTATTTCACAAGCGCCATGATCAGCAGGAAGATGGGGCTGAGCAGGATGAGCGCGGCAAGTGCCACGAGGATGTCAAAGCTCCGTTTCGATATTCCCCCCACCGGCGGAGCACCGGCTGTCACAGAATTGAATAACGGCGAACTGGCCGATCGGCTCGCGGACTTCATAGAGATGGCTCCATTGGAATTGCGATGGTCGGGTCCCTCGGACGCGTTCAGACATCCAATACGCAGTGTATGGTCACAGTTTGTTTTTTGAAATGTGATGTGACGAATTGATTGCCGGCACCCGGCATTTAAGAAAACCATTATGTCCTAAAATTTTTGCTTCGGCAGTATATGAAAAGTATCAAATATGGGATTTTGTCGAACCACGTCACTGATCAGCGTGCGATATTCCTATTCCCGCGCCAAAATCACTTTCCGTGATCGGCTTGCCGCGCACGATTTTACATATTTATACGCTGTAGGCTCGGCATATGATGGTACATAGGCCCGCCTTAACCTGGCGGCTGCTAATAATTTTGCGCTGCAATATTATTTTGCGGCGCACACTTTTTCCATAAGCGACACCTCATATTGTAACAAAAGGTGATCACGGCTATGCTGCAACGCAACCCAACGGCTGCAACGCGAAAGCACGTATTCGCTTTTTCGGGGTATTTTCGGCCGCCTGGGATGGAAAAGGTGCCGAAATCTGGGCAGCAAAGTGGCAGACGCGATTCTTGGGTCGACCACAACCGCCTTAACCGAACCGCAAGATCGGTCGGCTACGACTCGGAACCCGCCATGCTCGCCCTCGTTAATCCTGCTAGTTGCATGCAGTGCCGCCACCGCCTATAGTTCAAGCCAGCCTCAGAGGAGAAGGCGATCCACCGATGAAACCAGCGCCGGATACGAAATGGCGGGACAGCATGGCCTATGCGCCACGCTTCTTTGTGAGCATGACCCTCGTGCTCGTCGCCTTTGCCGCCGTTACCTATGCCAGCACGGGCTCCGCCGCGACAACGGCGGTCCAGACCCTGATCTGCGCGGTTCTCATCCAGCTTGGCTACTTTGGCGCCGTGCTCTACCTCGCCTGGCGCGTCGGCAAGGCTCGCAAGGAGAAGGCCGGATCGGGACGCCCTGCGACGGACCTCGAAAAGGCAAAGCCCACGGTCCCCGTTTCGATGAACGAGCCGGGCCACTCCAAGCCCTGACCCCAAACTGATCCTAAACTGATCCTGCTGGGCCGTTTTTGTGCCCCCTTTCCCTTTCATGCTGCATTGCAGCGCGGACATGTCTGCGCCGTCGGTTCAGTACGAACGAGAGGTATGCCGTGATCCAGCAAGAAAAGGTCTGTGTCATTATCGCCGCGAAGAATGCGGAAAAAACGATCGGCCGGGCGGTGCGCTCCGCGCTCGCGCAGCCGGAGGTCGACGAAGTCGTGGTGGTTGACGACGGGTCGGACGACCGCACGCTCTCAGCAGCGGCCGCAGCAGACGATACGAGCCGGCGGCTCGACATCATCCGATTCCGCACCAACCGGGGGCCATCGGCCGCGCGCAACCACGCCATCGCCGTATCCCGCGCACCTTTGATCAGTATTCTCGACGCGGATGATTTCTTCTTTCCCGGTCGCTTCAAGCGCATGCTCGCCTGCCCGGACTGGGATTTCATCGCCGATAACATCGCCTTCATGCCGGAGGCCGAACTCACCCGGCAACCGGACGATTTCGCGCCGCGCCCGCGTCGGCTCGGCCTTGCCGATTTCGTTCTTGGCAACATTTCCCGGCGCGGCGCCCCGCGCGGCGAACTCGGTTTCCTGAAGCCGGTCATGCGCCGCGCGTTCCTCGATGCGAACGATCTCCGCTACCGTGAGGACATGCGCCTTGGCGAGGACTACGAACTCTATGTGCGAGCGCTGCTCGCGGGCGCCCGCTACACCGTCATCGAAAGCTGCGGCTACGGCGCGGTCGTGCGTGCCGATTCCCTGAGCGGCCAGCATCGGACGAAGGATCTCGAATCGCTCTATCAGGCGGAGCGCTCGATTCTTTCGGCGGGCAATGTGCCATCCGAGGCGGAGCACGCGATGCGTCGCCATTGCCGCCAGATCGGCCGGCGCCACGCCTTGCGGCATTTCCTCGACCGCAAGCGGGAGGGCGGCGCGCGCGCGGCCCTTGCTTATGCGGTCGAAAACCCCTCGGCCATGCCGGCCATTGCCGGCGATATCCTGCGCGACAAGTTGCAAGCCGCGCAGCGCCGGATGGGGACGGAGCCTTCGGCGCCGCAAGACGGGTTGCGCTACCTGCTACCCGCCTCCGCCACGCGGTAGGATATCAGAGATAATCGCGGCGCACGCCTTCCAGCACGGCGTATAGACGCTCCTTGCGCTCCAGAAGACGCGCGTCCGCGCTGAGTTGGGGTTCAGCACGGCTTGCCTGCCAGAGAGCCAAGGTGGAGGGCGCGGCGAGAACCTGTTTGGCGGCAAGACGAAGACCTGAGCGGGGCACTGCCGCCGTAACGGCGACCGCGCTTTCCTCGGCTGCATGGTTCGCACCATCGTAGTCGATGCCCCAGAAACGGGCGCCCTTGCTGATGGCCTCGGCGCGTGTCGAGATGGGAATGCGCCGCGCGGTCGGATCGACGCCGACCGTCCCGGCCCAGTCCCGCCATTTGAAGCCGTTGATGTTGGCCGATGTGCTGACCGCCACCCACGGCACACGGAAAGCATCCGCAAGAATGGCGCCGTGCATGGATTCGGCGACGATCAGTTCGCATCCGGCGATCTCGCCGATCACGTCCTTCGCCTCGCCGCGCGGGTCGATATAGTGCAGGCCCGCCATCGCGCAGACGACCGGCCAGAGCCCCGCCACCGCCGATTCCCAGTGGGGAACGAAAGCGCATTTGATGCACTTCGGCCGGTTTGCGAACTCCGGCATGTCCGCGACCAGCACGGCGGGATCGATGATGCCCAGTTCCGCCGGCAGGCCCACCCTTGCGGCCGTCAGCGGGCCGCGCACGCAGCGCACGTCCCACAAATCCCGGTCGCTCATATCAGGCAGGGTGCCGTACCCGAAGCCGCTGCCGAGCACGAGCTTGCGGCCGTCCTGCGGTAGGAGGGCATCGTTCAGCACCGTGCCCACACCAACGAGCAGCACATCGGCATGCACCTCGCGGAACCCCGGCAGCAGGAAATCCCATAGCCAGAGATTGAGGTCGTCACCGAAATTGCCGTGCTGCGATTCCCAGTAATAGGGCTTCATGGGTCTCTCCTTGTATGCGTCAGCGGGAGAACTTGCCGACGGCAAGTCCTACCGCGCTTGCGAGGATGCGCGGATCGCGCATCGCCCAGCGGGCCAGCATGTCGAATTGCGGCAGCTTGCGGTGCTTGACGCGCCGCGCCTGGCTCCACAGCGCCTGCCGGCGGGCGGTCTGCTTGTAGGATCGCAGCGACGCCACCTCGGCCGGTCGCTCGGCAAAGCGCGCCTCCAACCGGTCGAGCGCGACCCAGGTGTTGAACTGTTGGCGCAGGAACTGGGGTGAGTCGTTGTCGATCCCGTGGAAGATGTTGACCCCCTCCCCGCGAACCGCACCCGCCGCACCGCTCAGCACCACCCGTCGGGCGGCAAGCACGCAATCGCAGAAGAACAGCACGTCCTCCGCCGCCAGCCGCAGCGCCGCGTCAAAACGGATACGCTCGAAAACCGGCCGGCCTATCACCATCGAGGAGAGATGCAGGAAGCTCCAGTTCTTCAGCATGACCTGGGTGAGATCGGGAATTTCGATGAGGAGCGGATCATCGGCAAGGCACACCACCGCCTCGGTTCGTGCGAGGTCCTCGATACCGAAATGGTAGTAGAACGCATCGCCTCCCGTGATGGAGGCGAAGTAGCAATCGGCGGAAAATTCGGTCATCGCCGCATGGGCGAGAGCGAGGTGGTCCGGCGTCCAGATATCGTCCGAATCGAGGAAGGCGACGAAGTCGGTCGCCGCTGAAACGCTGTCGAGCCCGGTATTGCGCGCGCCACCCGGACCGGCATTTTCCTGGCGCACGACGCGCACGCGCGCCTGTTGCTCCTCCGAAAAGGCGATCAGGTCGCCATCGGGTGGAAAAGGCGATTCATCGTCGACCACGATGACATCGAAGTCGTTGAATTCTTGAGCAAAAACAGACGTGAGCGCACGCCTCAGAATGCCCGGCTCCTTCTGATAGAAGGGAATGATTACTGTCAGCTTCGCCATCTTTTCGTCCCTGTGGTTTCTCTAGAAAGAGGTTCGTCTGGTCTCCTCCCACCGGGGCGTGGCCGTTTCCGGCGCAGGCTTTTGTCTTCGTCGACGCTCCTTTTTGAAGCAGGTTTCCGCCATGTCCCAGTCCGTGAACGCGAAGTCGGTAACGCGAAATGTCGGCTGGAGCGTCTTATCCAAGACAAGCACATTCGGGCTTAAATTTGTCACTGTGCCCATTCTTGCCCGACTGCTGACGCCGGAAGAATTCGGTGCGGTGGCCGTCGCGCTGGCCGTCGTGCAGTTCCTGGCGATGATCGGCGGGGCAGGTCTGGCCTCGGCGCTCATCCTTGAGGCAAAGGAAGAATCCGAGACGATTCATTCGGTTTTCTGGGCCAATCTCGGCTTCGCCTTCCTGATGGCGGCGGGGCTCTATGTCTTCGCCGAGCCCCTGGCGGACTGGTTCGGCGCGGCGGATGCGGCCTGGCTGTTGCAGCTCATGTGTCTGCTCATTCCCTTGCAGCTTGCCGGCGACGTCGCCTATGCGCTGGTCGCCCGCCGCATGCAGTTCAGCCGGGATGCGCTGTGGAGCATGATTTCCGAATCGATTGCGGCCGTCGCCGCGGTGATCCTTGCGCTCTCCGGTTTCGGCGTCTTCGCGCTCGTTGCGCAGCTTTTCGTTGCCGGAGTGATTCGGCTCGCCGGCCTCTTCTTCGTTTCGCGCTATCTGCCGCGTCTGCAGTTCCGCCTCTCAAGCGTCGTGCGGCTGACCCGGTTCAGCCTCGGCCTGATGGGCTCGGAACTTGCAAATTTCGTCACGTTCCAGTCCCCGATGGTGGTGATATCGCGCTTCCTCGGCCTTGGCGATGCCGGCGCCTATTCCGCCGCCAACCGCTTTTCCAGCATCCCCAATCAGGTTGTTCTGTCGGGCGTGATGGGCGTCCTCTTTCCCGCCTTCAGCGCAATGATGCACGACCGCCAACGCCGCTCACAGGCGCTGATGCTGAGCACACAGGTCACGACCCTGCTGCTCGCGCCGATGATGTTCGGCCTTTGGGCGGTCGCCGAGCCGGCCATGCTGCTGCTGTTCGGTGCGCAATGGGCCGCCGCCTGGCCCGTGCTCGGGCTACTGGCCCTTTCCAAGGGACTGCTGACACCCTGCAGCACCTTCATTCCCTACCTGAAGGGTTCGGGCCACGGGAGTGCGCTGTTCTGGTGGGCGGTGGGCCGCGCGGCGGCAACGACAGCCGCCGTCGCCTATGGCGCTTACAATGGCACGCTCATCGAGGCGATGGTCGCGCTTTGCCTCGTCAACGCGGCGGTGCTCGTCGGCTATTCCTGGGTCGTGTTCCGGGTCGACGAAACGCCTTTCCTCTCCGGCTTCTACCAATCCATCCGTCCGATGCTCACCGCCGCACTGATGGCGCTTGCGGTGCGTTACGCGCTCGAGCACTATCTCGCCGCGCAGTTCCACCCCGCGCTACAGGTCGGCATCGGCATCCTGTTCGGCGGCGTGATCTACGCTGTTCTCACCGCTCTTACCGAGCGGCCGCTGCTGCGGAAGCTGCTGGATCTGGTGCGCCGTCCGCGTGCCGCATCGGCCGCGAGCCTGCCTTGAGACTGCCCCAATTCAGGGAAGATTCGCCGCAATTCGCACGGCTCCGCCCTGAATCACCGTAGAAGACTGAAAAAAATCCGGTTCACCTACACCCAGAAATTGCGCTTAAATCAGTACATTCGAATAATCTTCAAAGTATTGTCAAAAGAGACATCACGCTTCTCTCACGCATATGTGAGCGTGCATCTTTGACGGAATGCAATTTCGCTTCCGATGCTGCGATGCAACCGAACTTGCCGGAAAATTTGCTGCGCTGCCACATTTTCTGCTGCCCGATCGTGCAAACTCCTCTTTACAGGCTTCGGTCTGACCTTGTTCAAAGGCCGCCCGATGGGAACGGCGCACCAGAGGGGTGACGCAACCGTGCAAATCGACGCGACAGTCTCCGCACGCATCAACATGATGCGGATCGTGCTGATATCGGGGATCATCTTCGTGCATGTTCCCCACGATCCGGCAACGAGCGCTTATGCGGGCGCGGTCAGCGGTTTCGATTGGATGCGCGTCTTCCTGGGCGACAGCCTGTTTCGTATCGGCGTGCCCTGCCTCAGTGCCATATCCGGCTACCTGCTTTTCCATCGCGGCTTCGAGGCCTTCGATTATCGCAAGACACTGCGTACCAAGGCCTCCACGATTCTTCTGCCGTTCCTGCTTTGGAACATCACCTTTCTCGCGCTCGTCTACCTAGCCCAGCTGCGCGGCATCGGCTTCGGCTACCTACCCGACGTACCCAATGCCACGCCGCGGGAGATGATGAACCTTGCGCTCGCCGTCGAGAGCTGGCCGATCAATATTCCGCTCTACTTCCTGCGGGATCTCCTTCTCTGCCTGATCCTATCGCCGTTGATCGCGCTTGCGGTGCTGCGTTATCCGCGCACGGTGCTCGTGCTCATGCTGGCCTATGCCGTGCTGCCGGTTCCCAATGGCATTTTCCTCAAGAAATCCATTCTGTTCGGGTTCAGCTTCGGCGTGGCGATGGCGCTTCATCGCGTCGATATCAGGCGCATGGATCGTTTCGCTTTGCCCGTCGTGCTGGCCGTGCTCGCGATGGCGGTGCTGCTCTCCTTCGCGCTTTATGCCTACGGTCCGGAATTTCCCGCCTGGCTCGACATGCTGCGTGCCGTTACCGCCATCGCCGGCATCTTCGGCGCTTGGGCGCTTTCGGCGCTGCTTGTCCGCACCGCCACAGGTCAGAGCCTGGCGCGGCTCGGCGGACTGAGCTTCTGGATATTCTGCGGCCACTATCCGCTGCTCATCCTCTTCTGGATGGTCTGGAACCGGTTCGGCAGCGCGGATTACCCGCTGTTCTATGTCGCAAGCCCGCTTCTGGCCCTCGTCATCCTCGTTTCGACCCATGCGCTGGCACAGCGCTTCGTATCCCCACTGCACGCCATCCTCACCGGCCGCCGCATGGGCGACCGCAAACGGCCCGTGGCCGGCCGCCCACACCCGCAGATGAAGCCCGAGGGTTCCATCGCCCAACGGAGGTGATCATGACCGTTTCTCTGACACAGGCCCTTGGGGCATCCGCCCTTCTCAGCATGCTGTGCACCACGGTTCCCGCCGCCGCGCAGGACGGAGCGAACGGCACGTCCTTCGTCGAGGAGTTCGATCGGCTCGATACCGCCCGGTGGTATGTCTCGGACGGCTGGAACAACGGCGCACACCAGAACTGCACGTGGTCGAAGGACCAGGTGCACGTGGAAGGCGGAAAACTCCGGCTTTCCTTCGACGCGAAGCCCGCCGGCGAACGTCAGTATTCCTGCGGCGAGGTGCAGACCCGCAAGCGCTACGGCTACGGCACCTACGAGGTGCGCATGAAGACGGCGACCGGCTCGGGCCTCAATTCGGCTTTTTTCACCTATATCGGACCGACCGACAAGAAACCGCATGACGAGATCGACTTCGAGGTTCTCGGCAAGGATACCAACAGCGTCCAGCTCAACCAGTACATCGCCGGCAAGGGCGGAAACGAGAAACTCGTGCCTGTTCCCGGCGGCGCCGACAATGGGTTCAACGACTATGCCTTCGTCTGGCAGAAGCAAAGCCTGCGCTACTACGTGAACGGCGCTTTGGCGCACGAGGTGACAGACCCGAAGAAGTTGCCCAACCATGCACAGAAAATCTTCCTGTCGCTTTGGGGCACCGACACGCTCTCCGACTGGATGGGTCGTTTTGCCTTTTCCGGCCCGGCGCGGCTGGAAGTGGAGCGCCTCGCCTTCACCGCCGAGGGCGAGCCTTGCCAGTTCGACGGTTCCGTCGCCTGCCTGGTGAATTGATCGGATGACGCCGATGCTACGGATCCTCTACCTCGTCCACGACCTTTCAGACCCCGCCGTGCGCCGGCGGGTGCTGATGCTGCAGGCGGGCGGCGCGGAGGTGATGCTTGCCGGTTTCCGCCGCGGCGAAAACCGTCTCG
The DNA here is from genome assembly GCF_023038235.1 of Shinella oryzae. Classification (NCBI taxonomy): domain Bacteria; kingdom Pseudomonadati; phylum Pseudomonadota; class Alphaproteobacteria; order Hyphomicrobiales; family Rhizobiaceae; genus Shinella; species Shinella oryzae. Next base: position 866,930 of record NZ_CP081988.1, read on the forward strand.
CCGACATCGAAGGCGTCACACCGCTGGAACTCGGCACGACCGCAGACGCGCGCTTCGCCCAGCGGCTCGTCGCGGTAGCCGGTGCGGTAGCGCGGCTGCCCCGAAAGCTCGCAGGATTGGCGAAGCCGGACGTTATCCTTGCGCGCAACCTTGAAATGCTGGCGCTCGCCCGCCGCGCCTCGACGCACTTCGGCACGGTCCCCATCGCCTATGAATGCCTCGACGTGCACCGCCTGATGCTGAAGTCAGGTCCGGCCGGCCGCGTCCTGCGTGGGGCCGAGCGCCATTTCGGGCGCAAGGCAGGACTTGTCGTCACCAGTTCGCCAGCCTTCATAGAACACTATTTCAAACCCCTTTCGGGCATCCGCGCGCCTATCCATCTGCTGGAGAACCGGGTGCTGGAACTGGACGGCAGCGACGCCGGTCTACCAGCGCGCGTACGCCCGACCGGCGCACCCTGGCGCATCGGCTGGTTCGGCGCGATCCGCTGCCGCAAGTCGCTCGACCTGCTTTGTGCGTTTACGCGACGCATGGAAGGACGTTTCGAGGTGGTGTTGCGCGGCCGGCCGGCCTACCGCGAATTCGACGATTTCGATGGCATCGTCAAACGAGAACCCTTCATCCGCTTTGAAGGCCCTTACCGCAACCCGGAGGACCTGTCGGCCATCTATGCCGAGGTGGATTTCACCTGGGCCATCGACTTCTTCGAGGAAGGCCAGAACTCGCAGTGGCTGCTGCCCAACCGCATTTATGAAGGGGGTCGGCACGGCGCCCTGCCCATCGTTCTGGAGGGGACCGAAACGGCCCGCCTCGCCGCCCGGCACGGTGTCGGCATCGCCCTTGCCGATGGTCGCCTGGAGACGCTCACCCAGCGCTTCGCGGCCTTCGGCGATGATGATTTCCAGGCGCTGAACGCGCGTCTCGTCGCGCTTGGCACACGGCCCTGGATCCTGGATCGCGCCGACTGCACGGCTTTCGTCCAGCGCCTTGGCGCGTTGCGCCAGCCGTCCGGACAGGCGGCGCCCCTGCAACCCCTCCCGTCCCTCATCGCCAACAAGGTGGATTGCCATGAACGCTGATGCTGTCGCCTCGGTGCGCTGCCTGATCGTCATCCCCTGCCTCAACGAGGCGGCTTATCTCGAGCGTCTGGTCCGCCATCTCCAACCGGACCTTGCCGATCTCACCGCCACCCTCGTCGTGGTCGACGGCGGCAGCACCGACGGTACACGCGACATCGCCCGCCGCCTTACGGCAGAGGTGCCGAACATGCATGTGCTCGACAATCCGAAGCGCATCCAGAGTGCTGCGATCAACCTCGCCGTCGCGACCTTCGGCACCGAACATGATTACCTCATCCGCATCGACGCCCACGGCACCTATCCTGACGACTATTGCCGCGTGCTCGTGGAGGAGGCGCTGGAAACCGGCGCGGATTCGGTCGTGGTCGCCATGCAGACTATCGGGTTCGGCACGTTCCAGAAGGCGACGGCCGTCGCGCAGAACTCCGTGCTGGGCAATGGCGGGGCCAAGCACCGGGTCGGCGCCGAAAGTCACTGGACGGACCATGGTCATCATGCGCTGATGCGCATAGCGGCCTTCCGCGCCATCGGCGGCTACGACGAGGCGTTCACCGCCAATGAGGATGCCGAATACGACTATCGGCTCCATCAGGCCGGTTACCGCGTGTGGATGACCGCACGCACGAGCATGGTCTATTATCCGCGGGCAAGTGCCCTGCCGCTCTTCAAGCAGTATTTCGGCTACGGCCGCGGCCGGGCGCGCAATTTCTTGAAACACCGCTCGCGGCCAAGCATAAGGCAGATGCTGCCGCTGATGGTGGCGCCGGTCGCGGTCGGCGCGTTCCTCGCCGCGATCACCTGGATTGCCGCCGTACCCTTCGTGCTATGGGCCGCCGCATGCATGGGCTACGGTGCGTGGATGGCGCTCGGCCAACGCAATCCGTACGGCCCGCTCGCCGCCGTTTCCGCCATGATCATGCACTTCGCCTGGTCGGCCGGCTTCTGGCGCGAAATGCTGGATCCGCGCCAGCGGAGGGCCCTGGCATGACAGCGCCCCTCCACATCGATATCGCCATCTGCACCTTCCGGCGCGCAGCGCTGACGGAAACGCTCACCTCGCTCTCCCGGCTGGTCGTACCCGCAGGCATACGCCTCCGCATCATCGTCGCCGACAACGATGTGGAGCCGAGCGCCCGCAACCGCGTCGAAGCTGCGATGCCGATGCTGCCGGCCGGCATCGTCTATGTGCATTGCCCCGCTGGAAACATCTCCATCGCCCGCAACGCCTGCCTTGAGCACAGCGATGCCGACTTCATCGCCTTCGTCGACGACGACGAGACCGTGGAACCGCTCTGGCTGGACGCATTGCTTGCCGCGGCGGAGAAGCACCGCGCCGACGTGGTGCTGGGCCCGGTGCGCGCACTCTACGGGCAAGGCGCGCCGGACTGGATGCGTGCAGGCGATTTCCACGCCACGCGCCCGGTCTGGGTAAACGGCGAAATCCGCACGGGGTATACCTGCAACGTCCTGATGCGCCGCACCGCACCGGCGATCGCCGGCCGGCGTTTCGATCTTGCACTGGGGCGGAGCGGCGGCGAGGACACCGCCTTCTTCAGCGCGGTGCATGCCGATGGCGGGCGCATCGCCTTCGCTGAGGAGGCCTGGGTGAAGGAAGTCGTTCCCGCCGAACGCGCCCGTTTTTCCTGGCTGGCGCAGCGGAGGCTGCGGATGGGGCAGACCCATGGCCAGCTGCTCGCTGCACGCCATGAAGGTGCAGCACGCGTCGGTGCAGCGGTGCTTGCTGCCGCGAAGGGCGCCGTCTGCCTGGCCGGCGCGAGCGCCTTCGCCTTCTCTCCGGTACGCCGCAACCGCTTTCTCCTGCGCGGCCTTCTTCATGCGGGCGCAATCGGTGGCCTGTTCGGCGCACGCGCCATCGAGCCCTACGGAAAACTGGAGGCGGCGCGATGACCGCCCCCGATGTCAGTGTGGTGATCGCCGCCTACAACGCGGCCGACACCATCCAGCGCGCCATAACCAGCGCCCTGGCGCAGGATGGCGTATCGGTGGAGGTGATCGTCGCCGACGATTGCTCGACCGACGCGACGCGTCAGATCGTTGCGGCGCTCGGCGAGCCGGCCGTGAAGCTTGTATCGCTCGGCTGCAACGGTGGACCCGGTGCAGCGCGCAATGCCGGCTTCGCCGCCGCGCGCGGCCGCTGGATCGCGGTTCTCGATGCCGACGACACGATGCGGCCAAGCCGTCTTGCCCGCATGATCGCCGCTGCGGAAGGAGCGGATGCCGTGGCAGCCGTTGATAATCTGGACGTGCTGCATCAAGATGGCCGAACGGAGCAGATGTTCCCGCAAGATCTCCTGGCCGACATGCCCGCACTGACGCTGCCGGCATTCATCGATTCCAACCGGATTTTTCGCAGCACGCACAATTTCGGCTATATGAAACCGGTCTTCCGACGCGCCTTCCTGCTGGAAAACCGGCTCACTTACGACGAGGCCCTGCGCATCGGCGAGGACTATCTTCTGCTCGCCGCCATGCTCGCCTCGGGCGGCCTCTGCACGGTTGTTCCGGAGGCGGGTTATCTCTATCATATCCGTGAAGGCTCGATTTCGCGCGTGCTGCATCTCGACCATGTCGACGCCATGCTGGCCGGAGACAGTCGGCTGCTTGCCCGCTTCCCGCTCTCGGGCGAAGCCGCTGCCGCACAGCGCCGTCGTACGCGCAACCTCAGGGAAACGCGCGCCTTCCTCGCGCTCGTCCACCACCTCAAGAACCGTTCGCTCGGCGCTGCCGCCAAGGTGGCGCTTGGTGATCCCCTCGCGATGCGGCACCTCGCCATGCCCATCGCCGCTCGTTGGCGCCGCCTGACCGCGCCGCCGATCCACCGCAAGACGGCCGCGTCCCGCGCGGCCTCTTCTTCCTCGAAAGCGCAGGATCTCGCGCTCAAGAACAAAGGATAATGCCATGGTGCGAAACAAGACCGTCCGCAAGGCCGTCATTCCCGTCGCCGGCAACGGAACCCGCTTCCTGCCCGCCACGAAGGCGATGCCCAAGGAAATGCTGACCATCGTCGACCGCCCCGTCGTTCAATATGCCCTCGACGAGGCCCGCGAGGCCGGCATCGAACATGTCGTTTTCGTCACCAGCCGCAACAAGCAGGTCATCGAGGATCATTTTGACGACACGCCGGAGCTCATCTCTTCGCTCGAAAGATCCGGCAAGAACGACAAGGTCAGCGAGCTCGGCCGCCTGCTGCCCGCCGCCGGCTCGGTGAGTTTCACCCGCCAGCAGGCGCCGCTCGGCCTCGGCCATGCCGTCTGGTGCGCGCGCGACCTCATCGGCGACGAGCCGTTCGCACTGCTCCTGCCCGACATGATCTCCTTCGGGCCGCGCGGCTGCCTGGCTGGCCTGATGGAGCTTTATGGCGAAGTCGGCGGCAACGTCGTCGGCGTCGAACAATGCGCACCGGAGGACGCCTCGCAATACGGCATCGTCGGCAAGGGTGCGCCCGTGCGCCACGGCTTTGCCGTAACCCATATGGTGGAAAAGCCGAAAGCCGGCGAAGCGCCCTCCAATCTCTTCCTCAATGGCCGCTACATTCTCCAGCCGGAGGTCTTCGGCCATCTCGCCCGCCAGCAGCGCGGTGCAGGCAATGAAATCCAGCTGACCGACAGCATGCTGGAGCTTTCCAGAAGCCAGCCCTTCCACGCCCATCCCTATGAGGGGCGGACCTACGATTGCGGGTCCAAGCACGGCTTCATCGAGGCCAATGTCGCTTTCGCGCTCGCCCGCCCGGATATCGGAGGCGCGGTCTATGAATCCCTGCGCGACATGATGTCGTCGCATGAGGGCCGGATTCGCGCGGCATAATCTCTTGCCTCCGGGCCAACCAAGCCCGGAGGCATATCGGGGAGGAAAACATCCATCGCGCCGAAAGGCAGAACGGAGCCCCATGCATCAACGCACGGTAACACACAGCCGCATCCTTCACCGGGAACCGGACCCGTCCGATTCCTTCATCGATCTCAACCGCCTGATGACGATCCTCGTCCGCAGGGCGCGGCTGATTGCCCTTTCGGTCGCGGTCGCCATTGCGCTCGCCGTCGCCTATCTGGTGTTCGCGACACCCGTCTACACGTCGATGACGCAAATCCTGCTCGACGAGGATTTGTCGCGTTACGCCGAGGAGAGCGAGCCGTCGCCACAAAGCAGCCAACAGGTCGACATGCGTATCGCAAGCGCCGTCGAGATCCTGAAATCCGGCCGGCTGGCGCTGCGCGTGGTCGATGATCTGAAGCTGGCCGACAACGAAACCGTTCTCAACCCGCCGCAGTCGCCCGTCGCGACCGTCAAAGGCTGGGCGAAATCGCTCACCTCGCTCGGTTCGTCCGGCCAGCAAGCCTCGCAGGAGGCGCTGGCGAAGGGACGCCGCGACAAGGCGGCCAGCATCCTGCAACAGTCGTTGACGGTGGAGCGCGTCTCACGCAGCGCCGTGCTGGCCGTGTCCTTCCGCTCGACCGACCCACAGCTCGCGGCCGCCGTGACCCGGCGCTACGCCGAGGCCTTTTTCGAAGACCAGCTCAGCGCCAATTTCACAGCAACCGAACAGGCGTCGACCTGGTTGCAGGAGCGGCTTGCCGATATCCAGAACCGCGCGCAGGAGGCTGCGCTGGAAGTCGAGCGCTACCGCAGCGAAAACGGTCTGACCACCGCCCGCGGTGAGCTGATGTCCGAGCAGCAGCTCGCCGACCTCAACAGCCAGCTCATTCTCGCCCAGGCCGATGCGGCGAGCGCGTCCGCCCGGTACGCGCAGTTCCGGGCCATCGTCGATCAGGGGCCGGACAAGGCCATCGACAATGCCTCAATCCCGACCCAGCAAGCCGGCGGCTCCGTATTGCAGGACCTGCGCGAACGCTACAATTCCGTCGTCAAGCGCGCGCAGGACATCACGCAGAATTTCGGCGCGGACCATCCGCAGGTCGCCGCGCTGCAAGCCGAGAGAGAAAACCTCGCCGGACAGATCTACCGCGAACTCCAGCAACTGACGGCGAGCTTCCGCAACGAATACGAAGTCGCCCGCTCGCGCGAGGTTTCCCTGCGCGAGAGCATCCAGAAGGTCGCCGGCAGCAATGCCGAGGCGAACCGTTCCTCCGTGCGCCTGCGTGAGCTGGAGCAGAAGGCGACGGCGCTGAAGGCGCTTTCGGAATCCTATCTCGCCCGTTATGAGCAGGCCTCGCAGAAACAGTCCTTTCCCATCCCCAAGGCGCGGGTGATCTCGGATGCCGGCGTGCCGACATCCGCCTCCAGCCCCAACAAGACGATGGTGCTCGGCCTTGCCGCCGTGCTCGGCCTGATGGCCGGCGGCGCCCTGACCTTCGTGCAGGAGATGCGCGAACGCGCCTTCCGGCTCGAAAGCGACGTGCGCGCCATCCTTGGATTGAAGCCGCTCGGCTACCTGCCACTCATCGGCGGCGTAAGGAAAGGCAGGCCCGTTACGATCGGCGCCAAGGCGGTGAAGCCCGACCCCGGGCCGGACAACGCTGCCGGGGAAAGCGGCGAGGATGCGGTGCCGCTTGAGCGCATGACACGCGTCGTCCTCGATGCGCCGCGCTCGGTCTTTGCCGAAACCTTGCGCAACGCCAAGCTCGCCAGCGACATGACGCTCCCAAGCGGCAAGAATCGGGTGATCGGCGTGACCTCGGCCCTGCCGGGCGAGGGCAAGTCCACCGTCGCGATCAATTTCGCGGCACTTCTTGCCGCGAGCGGCAGAAGAACCCTGCTGATCGACGCAGACATGCGCAGGCCGAGCCTGGGTGCGATCATGAAGCCGGCACCGCAGGCGGGTCTCGTCGAAGCGCTCCTGGGAACCATCGCATGGGGCCAGGCGGTCAAGACCGACCGACACTCCCAGCTCTCCATGCTGCCGATCGCCATCCAGCCCGGCGGCGCCTGCGCGCCCCATGTCAACGACCTCATCTCCTCGCCGGCCATGCAGCAGCTCGTCGAAGAAGCACGCCAGGCCTTCGACTATGTCGTCGTGGACCTTCCCCCGCTTGCCCCGGTGATCGACGCCAAGGCTTTCGAGCCGCTGGCCGACGGTTTCCTCTTTGTCGTCGAATGGGGCCGCACACCGGCAAACCTCGTCAAGGATCTCCTCGCCGCAGAAAGCCGCATCGACGCGAAAACCATCGGCGTCATTCTCAACAAGACGGACATGGACACCCTGCCCCGCTACAGTGACGCGGGCACCGCCGAGAAGTACCGCGACCTTTATCAACAATACTACGTCGACCAGATGCGAGGTGGCGCGCGCCAGTAACGGCGCGCTGCCGCACACTCCCGATCAAATCACCGCTGAATGCATCATCCCAAGGCCATGTCATAGCGAGCCGCCCTACGCAATATTCGGCGTGCTCGTTAGCGCTCAGTCCGGGATAATCGATGTGCAACCCGGCATTCTCAGCGCCGAGGCCTTGGCTGTGCCTTAGCCTTGGTGTCACCGTGCCTGTCATCCGTCGCCGCTTTGCCGATCAGCTCCGGTCTTACCGCAGCAACTCAATTCCGTTGCCGGCGGCACGGCTGGGTGGTGAGAACCAGATATTCTGTCGGAATCGGCAATGCTGACGTTCCCTGAACGAAGACCGCCACGCCGGAGCCACGGCGAAGATGGATCGCACCTTCGATCACGTCATACCCAAGCGATCCTTCAGGCGGTAATACGGAAAGACGTATCGCGCGGCCCTGGTTTTGACAGACCACAGCGCGACGTCGTTGCGCTGGTCGTAGACATTGACCGGCACGTCGTCGAGTTCGCGCTTACCCGCGATGAACTCGCCCATGAGACGGCCGAGGTTTTGCGCCAGGTTGACGCCTCGGGTGGAGAAGCCGCCGACTGAGAAGACATTTCGACCCAGCCGGAGGATGTGCGGCAAATAGCTGTCCGTCACGGCACAATAGCCTTCCCAGTAGCTTTCGAGCTGAATGTCGTCGTCGGTCAGTTGCGGGAAGAGCATCCTCATGCGGCCGCGGGCATGGTTTTCGCCATAGGCGACCTTGTTTCCGAAATCGAAGACGGCCCCGCCGGAAATCAGGCGACCATCCGAATCCAGGCGTCCGAAACCGCCGGATTTGCGCAGATCCGTAAAGCACAGCTGCGTCTTTAGGATTTTCTGGCGCAGCGCCTCGCTCAGCGGCTTCGTGGCGACATGGTAGAGATAAACGGGAATGACGGATTTCTGTACGGCCGGCAGGAAGTCTCCCGTATAGGCATTGGTGGCAAAGACGGCCGAGCGCGCAGACACACGACTTGCACCACAGCGGACGACGACGCCCTGCGCGGTTTCCTCGAAACTGTCGACGGCGCTGTTTTCGAATATGCGCACGCCGCTTTGCTCGGCGGCCCGCGCCAGACCGACCGAAAGGCTATAGGGGTTGACGGTGCCGCCTTCCGCATTGGACCAGCCTCCGAGATAGCCCTGTGCACCCAGGAGATCGGCCACATCGGCGGCAGAATGCCATGTCACCTTGGCGCCCAGCGCCTTCCATTCGTCATGGACCTTTCGCACCCTCTGCATCGAGGCGTCGGAATGGGCCGGCTGCATCCAGCCGTTCTGGACCGCCGAGCATTTGATCTGGAAGGCCTCGATCTGCCGGAAGACGGCGTCGGCGCCGTGCAGAACGAGATCGGCGAGCGCGAGGCCCTTGCGCCGGCCGACGGACGCCTCGACGACCGACGGGGTAATGCCGCCCGGAAACTGTGGCACATTGTAACCACCGTTGCGACCCGCAGCGCCGTTTCCGACGCGCCCGGCCTCCAGGACGACGACACGAAGCCCGTTCCTTGCAGCGTGGATCGCGGTGTTGAGACCGGAATATCCCGCGCCGATAACGACAAGGTCGGCTGCCTCCTCGCCGGAAAGACGGGGATAGTCACGGACGGTTTCCTGCAGCGTCTTCGTCCAGACGACGCCTTGCATGGTGGGATCGATCGGGCTTGCCATGGACATGATCACTGACCTTCGATGGGTTGTCGGAGTGGAAATTCGGGAATGGTTTTGGCCGCGTCGCACCGCTGCCGGTGGTTTGGATAGAGCATCGTCATGGCAGGTGTGCCGGCAGGTCGGTCTCGGGCACGGGCTCGATCTTCTGGGCCTTGCGATGCGAGATGAAAAGACCGGCGACGACGATGATCGCGGATCCGATGAGCATGTTCGTACCCGGAACATCGTCGAAGAACATGAAGCCGAACACCATGCCCCACAAGAGCAACGTGTACTGGAACGGCGCCAGAATGGAGACGGGGGCCAATTTCAGCGAGCGCGTGACGACGAGATGGGCAAGAGCGCCGATCACACCGAGAAGCAGCATCGAGGCGCCCTCTGCGAGGGTGAAGGATCGCCAGTCGAAAATGGAGGCAATCCCCGCGAGCACGAATGTGGCGAGCCCCTGGTAGATACCGAGCGTCGCGTCGCCGGTTTGCGCCAAAGACCGGTTGAGCACCAGGGTCAGCGCATAGGCAAGACCACCGGTCAATGCGAACCAGGCCGGGGCGGAGAATGCCGAAGCAGATGGATCGAGCGCGATGACGACCCCGACGAAGCCGATGAGAACCGCAGTCCAGCGCCGCCAGCCGGCGCGCTCTCCCAGAAGGAAATGCGAGGCGACCGTCATGTAGATCGGCCCGGCCATGTAGAAGGTCATGACGTCGGCAAGCGGCAAGTAGATGACGGCCGCATAGAACAGCGATGTGTCGAGGGTGATGAGCAGCGCCCGCACTGTCTGCAAGGTCGGGCGATGCACATTGTGAAAAGGCGTCTCCCGCTGCTGACGCACCAGCGGCACGAGCACCATGAACGCGCCGATGGCGCGGATGGTCAGGACCTGCGCCACGCCGAAACTTGCGACCAGCATCTTTGCCACGACATCGTTCAGCGCGAAGAGAAAATAGCCGACGATGACGAGAACGATGCCCATGGTCAGGGCATGCCGGTTATCGGGACGAAGGAGATGGCGAAGCATGCCGGGGCGCCTTTGAGACGGCTCAGGGGTGAAGGCCGCCGGTTCAGGCCGGCGGCCGATCGGTCACGCGCCGCAGCCGACGACAGCCGTTGCGGAAATCTCGACCTTGACGTTCGGCACCGGGAACTGCACGACAAGCGCCGCATTGGTCGGCAGGATGTCACCGAAAATGTCCTTCAGCGTCGGGCCAATGGCTGCGAACACCTCGGCCGAGGTCACATAGGTCGTGATCTGGACCACATCCTTCAGCGAGGCGCCGGCCTTTTCCAGCCAGGGCTCGATGTTGCGGATGACCTGCCGGAGCTGTTCGACCGGATCCGCGCTGCATTCGCCCGTCTGGAAATTGATGCCGACGGTGCCCGAGACGTAGACCGTATCGCCCACCTTCACGCAACGGGAGTAGCCATAGGTCTTTTCGAAGGAGGAGCCGGAGGAGATGTTGATGCGCTTCGTCATTGTCTTCAGCCTTTCATGCCTGAACCGAAATGGTTCGATCGGGAAATGTCACCAGGTATAGCCGTTTGCGATCCAACCGCCGTCGACGGGAAGCACGATGCCATGCACCATCGAGGCCTCCGGCGAAGAGAGGAACGCAGCCGCAGCCGCGACTTCCTGCGGTTCGGCGATGCGACCGAGCGGCGTGCGGTTGCGGACGCCGACCATGTTGTAGATGCCCTTGTCGATAAGGTCCTGCACCATCGGGGTTCGCACACCCGTCGGTGCCAGCGCATTGACGCGGATGCCGAGCGGGCCCCATTCGGTCGCCAGCGACTGCATCATGTTGTGAACCGCGCCCTTCGAGGCGCAGTACGCCGTGCGCTTGGGCGCACCGACGGAGCCGTAGACGGAACCGATGAAGACAATGCTGCCACCGCCGTTCTCGCTCATGTAGCGGGCAGCACTCTGGGCCGGCAGAAAGCTGCCCAGCACGTTGACGGACATCATGCGCATGAAAGCGTCTGCCACCACATCCAGCGCCGGCTCGACGGCGACGATACCGGCGGCCGTCACGAGGGTGTCGAGCCCGCCGAAGGTTTCGACCGTGCGCGCAACAGCTGCATCGACATCCGCCGGGTTCGTGACGTCGCCTTCGATGGCCAATACATCGGCCCCGAGCTTCTCACGCGCTTCGGCAACGCCGGCGCGATCCAGAATGCAGACCTTATCGCCCCTGCGGACGAAATGTTCCGCCGTGGAGAACCCGATGCCCTGCGCGCCGCCTGTTATGAGGCTGATCATGTCCATGTCCTTCCGGATTTGCTGTCAGTTGGATTTTCCAAGTTCGATGCTGCGGTCGCGAGCCGCGCGCGCCGCTTCCGCCACGAGTTTTTCGGTACGCTCATCGCTCATGAAAACATTCAGGGCAGCGGCCGTCGTGCCGCCCGGGCTGGTGACCTGCCGGCGCAGCGTGGCCGGATCGACATCCGCTTCCATGGCAAGCCGGCCTGCGCCGCGCACCGTCTGCTTTGCCAGCAATGCTGCGGTCTCCGCCGGAAGGCCGAGGGCGATGCCCGCATCCGTCAAGGCCTCGATGAAATGGAAGACATAGGCAGGCCCGGAACCGGAAATCGCAGTGACGGCGTCCATCTGCGCTTCATCATCGATCCACGCGACCATGCCCGAGGTTGCCAACAGCGAGGCCACGAGCGTTTTCGCGGCATCGGAAACGTCAACACGAGCATAGAGAACCATCATGCCCTCGCCGATCGCTGCAGGCGTGTTCGGCATGCAGCGGACGATGGAGGCACCGCCGGGAAGACGATGTGCCATTGCTGCGGTGGTTACGCCGGCTGCGACGGAGACGAAGGTCGCGCCGCGCGCGGCAAAGTCGCCGCAGCCCGCCAGGACCGTTTCCACTAGGTTCGGCTTGACGGCGACGAACACCACCTTGGGGGCGAGGCCTTGCGGGAGATCCGCCACTTGCGGGACGGCGAGCGAACCCACCCCGGCTGCTCGGTCACGAAGCGCATCGGCGGGTTCGACCACATGGACGGTGAGCGTCGGGTCTTCGCGAAGCCAGCCGCGCAACATGGCGAAACCCATGTTGCCGCAGCCGATGAGGAGAAGCGTGTGTGACATGGGCCGCTCCTCAAATGCTCTTGATCAAGGCGCTGATGATGCCAAGGGAAATATCCGGCGCCTCGAGATGCGGCACGTGGCCGACGTCGGGAAGAAGATGCAGGCCAACATGACCAGGTGCCTGCAAGGCATCGCGCCAGTCGAGAACCCGGTCCTTGCGACCCCAGATGATCCGGGTCGGGCATTCCAGGCGATGGAAAGCCGCCACGAGATCGAAGCTCTGGGTGCCATCGGAAAACAGCGTCTCGCCCATGTGGGATTGCGCGGCACGAAGGTCCGCGCTCGCGCGGGCAGTAAAAGCGGCATTGACGAAGGCGGGATCGATGAGCTTTTGGTCATGCACCATTACCTTCAGCCATGCTGAGAGGCTTTCGGGCCGCGAGGCGCGTGCAATACCTGAGATGAAGTCACCGTTGACCTTGGGGCCGAGACCGCCGGGCGCAAGGAGCGTTAGAGAGGCCAGCTTGCGGGGGCGCGTATCGGCAAGCGCAAGCGCAAGCGCGCCACCCAGCGAATGGCCGATCACATGCGCGCCGTCGAGACCGAGAGTATCGAAGGCGTCGCGGACCTCCCGCACCAGATTGGCGAAGCTTCCGATCTGCCGCTTCGGCGAAGCACCATGGTTCGGCAGATCGAGACGGTAAACCGGATGGTCCTTAGACAATTGACGATCGAGCGGATACCAGGACCGCGAGTCGCTCGCGAAACCATGGATCATGAAAACGGGCGCGCCGTCTGTGGCGCCGCTGCGATGTACCTCAAGCGGCCCATTTTCATCGGCAGGCAAGCCGACCGTCACCGGCGCGGCAAACGCCTGCGCACTTTGCGCCGCCCCGGCAACGTCCCGCAATTTGATACGGCCGGACGGGCTGGACGCTCTGACGGCGCGCAGATCAACGCCGGTAGCACTGGCGGCGCGACGCGCCGCTGGGCTTGCAACAATGCGCGCGGAGGACACCGCCGCACGCGGCGCCTCCGCGGCACGTTCCGCCGCCATGACCGCCGTCGCCGGCGTGGATGACGAGCTGGAACCGGTTACAGGCGCTTCTCCGCCGTCATAGTCGACATCCGCTATATCCTTGCCGATCAGGCACAGCACGGCCGCAGCCGGAACCTCGCTGTCCGCCTCCGCGAAGATGGCGCTGACCACACCGGCAGAGGGGGCCTCGATATCGACCGCCGCTTTGGCGGTTTCGATGGTGAGGAGCACATCGCCCTCGGCGACCGCATCGCCGATTCCGACACGCCACTCCACAATCACGAGCGTTTCCATATATTCGCCGGCGACGGCGCCTGCGGTTATCGGCGTTGCCATATCTGTCTCCCGGCCTTACGCGAGGGCCTTTTTCGCCGCAGCGGCGATCTTCACCGCATTCGGCAGAACAGCCATTTCCAGCGGCTCGGAATAGGGGATAGCCATGTCCGGCATCGCGACGCGCGCGACCGGCGCATCGAGATCATCGAAACAATGCTCCATGATCGTCGCGGAAAGCTCCGAGGCATAGCCGCAGAAAGTCCAGCCCTCATTGACCACAACGGCGTGGTTGGTTTTGGCGATGGATCCGCGGATCGCATCGAGATCGAGCGGACGCAGCGTGCGCAGATCGATCACTTCGGCTTCGATGCCATCCTTGGCGAGCAGTTTGGCCGCGTTCTCAGCCTCAATCACCATCTTGGAAGACGCGAAGATCGAGACATGCTTGCCCTCGACGACGGTTTTCGCCTTGCCGATCGGCACGAGCACTTCGTCGCCGTCCGGTACCTCGCCGCGTGTGTTGTAGAGCAGCTTGTGTTCGAGGAAGACGACGGGCTGGCGGTCACGGATGGCCGATTTCAACAGGCCTTTCGCATCTGCGGGCGTAGCCGGCGCGACGACCTTGATGCCGGGAATATGGCAGACCATCGCATCGAGGCTCTTGGCGTGCTGCGCGCCTGTGCCCACGCCGCCGCCGCCCTGTGTGCGCAGCACGAAGGGAATATCCACCTGCCCTTCCCAGAGATAGGTGAAGACCGAGGCCTGGTTGATGAGCGCATCGAGCGACAGCGGCAGGAAATCGGCATACATGATCTCGAGAACCGGGCGCGTGCCCGACATCGCCGCCGTGACGGCCATCGCCGTCAGCGCCTGTTCGGAAATCGGCGTGTCGCGGACGCGCGCATCGCCGAACTCGTCCCGCAAGCCCTTGGAGACCTTGAAGACGCCGCCATATCGTCCGATGTCCTCGCCGAACAAGAACACGCTCGGATCGCGCTGCATCTCCTCCCTGAGGGCGGCGTTCAACGCTTCGGCATAACGCATCACGGTCATCACTTGGTCTCCGAATAGGCGGCCGAGGGGGCATGGATTTCAAAGGTCGGGAACGGGTCGGAGAGCGCGACCTCGAATGCTTGCGCGACTTCCGCGCGGGCGGCCGCCTCGATGGCGGCAACCGTATCGGCGCCCACCAATGCGGAAAGCTTCTCCGCCGAAAGCTTGATCGGGTCACGGTCGAGCCAAGGCGCCATTTCCTCCTCGGACTGGTAACCGCCCATGTCGGATGTGGAGAAGCCCTTCACGCGGTAGGTCTTGGCTTCGATAAGGGTGGGACCATCACCGCGGCGAGCACGTTCGGCAGCGGCGGCAACGGCGCGGTAGACCGCTTCGGCATCATTGCCGTCGACGATTTCACCGGGCATGGCATAACCGGCAGCCCGGATACTGAGATCCTCCACCGGCGACTGCACCTCCTGGCGTACCGTCAAGCCGTACTGGTTGTTCTCAAGCACGAAAATGACCGGCAGTTTCCAAAGCCCCGCCATGTTCATCGCCTCGTGGCAGATGCCGGTCTGGGCTGCGCCGTCTCCGAACACCACCATGGAGACACGGTCCTGCTTGAGGATTTGCATGGACAGCGCCATGCCCGTCGCGGCCGGAATACCGGCGCCGACGATGGCGTTGCCGCCGAGCATGCCGGTCTTCACGTCGCCGAGCAGCATATGCCCGCCCCGGCCCTTGCAGTAACCGGTCTCGCGGCCGAAGATCTCGGCGACGATACCGCGCGTCGTCAGGCCCTTGCCGACATAGACATGATGGCCGCGGTGGGTGGTGCAGACGTAATCATCTGCACGCAGGGCCGCACAGGCTGCAACGCCCACGGCCTCCTGTCCGTCGCAGCGATGAATGGGGCCTCGCGTCTTGCCTTCCTTGGCATAGGTGCCAAGCACTTCCTCAAGTTCACGCGTCACCACCATCTTATGGTGGATGTCCTTCAGTTCGTCCGTGGATGGCGCGTTGATCATCATCGTCCTCGTGGCCTAATTTGTTATAACACGTATCATAACGGAAAAGCCGCGCAATTTGTTTTTTGATGTGATCCTGAAAATTCGCCTCAAGATCGCGCGGATTTTCCAATATTTAACGCGAAAACATGTACTTGACAGATTTCTCGGATCAGCGCGTGAATCATCTGGACAAATTTGAAGCCTCGATCATTATATAACAAATAACTTTTGACGGCCGGGTGGTCCGGCTTGTCGGCAAGCAGCAAAAAAAGGGGAATCCATGTCTATCAAGTCGACACTTGTCGCCGCGCTCGCGGGTACGGTTCTGCTTTCGGTCGCACCGGCCCATGCAGAGTTCGGCGACACCCTGAAGAAGGTGAAGGAGCGCGGTGCGCTCGCCTGCACCGGCCACAACGGCTCCTACATGGGCCTTGCCGAAGTGGACGACAAAGGCAACTGGAAGGGCTTCGACATCGATCTGTGCCATGCCGTTGCGACCGCGATCTTCGGCACGTGGGAAGGTCACGTCGATATCAAGCCGACCAGCTGGGCACAGCGCTGGCCGTCGCTCCAGTCGGGAGAACTGGATATGGTCATCAAATCGTCCGGCTGGACGTTCAGCCGCGACACCGAAATCCGCGCCCAGTTCGCACAGCCCTACATGATGGCCGCAATTCACTACATGGTGCGCAAGGACCTGAACGTCACCTCGGCCAAGGATCTCGATGGCGGCACGCTTTGCCTGCCGAGCGGCACCACCATGGAACGCTACGCCGTCGAGCACGAAGCCCAGAACGGCTACAAGCTGAACGTCGTTCCCTTCGAGAAGACCGAAGAAGCCAACGCAGCCTTTCTTGCCGGCCGTTGCGACGCCATGATGGAATGGGATCTGCAGCTCGGCGTCCTGCGCGCCACGGAAGCCAAGAACCCCGACGAGTTCGTCATCCTCCCGGACGTCCTCTCGGCCGAGCCGGTCGGCATCGTCATGCGCCAGGGCGACGACAACTGGGTCGACATCGCAAACTGGGTGCAGACCGCGCTCCTGCTTGCCGAACAGGCCGGCGTGACGAGCGAAAATGTCGATGAGATGAAGGCCAACCCGCCGACGCCCGCCATCGGCAAGCTGCTGGGCGCGACACCCGGCATGGGCACGCCGCTCGGGCTCAATGATGACTGGGGCTACAACGTCATCAAGACCGTCGGCAACTACGCCCAGATCTGGGACCGGAACATCGGCAAGGACTCGCCCTACAAAGTCGAGCGCGGTGTAAATGCCCTGATGAAGAACGGCGGCATCCTCTATCCGCTCGTTCTCGACTGATCCTTCTCCCAAAGCTGGTCGCCGGCGCATGACGCGTCGGCGACCCCGACGACAGCGGAGGGCTGTTCCGATGCAGATGTTCAGAAACAGAAAAACGCGCAGCCTCGCCTATCAGGTGGCGTTTATCGTCATTCTCGCCCTCGTCGTCTTTGGGGCCGTACATGAGGCATCAAGGAAGCTGGCCGCACAGGGCATGACCAGCGGTTTCGATTTCCTCTACAAATCGACCGGCTTCCGGATCGGCTTCTCGCTCGTCCCGTTCGATCCGTTCGAAAGCTACCTTCAGATGCTGTGGGTCGGTATCGCGAACACCATCTTCCTCGGCATTCTCAGCATCATCCTGGCCAACATCGTGGGCCTGATCATCGCCTCCTTCCGGATTTCCTCCAATGGCGTGCTCAACGATATCGGCACCCTCTATATCGAGACGTTCCGCAATGTCCCGCTCATCCTCCAGGCTTTGTTCTGGTATGCGGCGCTGACCCATCTGCCGCCGACGAAACAGGCCTATTCGCTCTTTGACGCCGTCTTCCTGTCGGCCCGCGGCATGTTCGTGCCAAGCCTCAACGTCGGTGGCCAGTGGTTTGCCGCCGTCGCGCTGGCATTGTTGCTCGGCCTGTCCGTGCTTGCCTGGTTTTCCATGTCGCGCCGCTTCCGGCGCGTGAAGAACCGCGGAACGCTCCAGTTTGTCATCGCCGGCCTGACGCTTGCTGCCATGGTCGGCATTCTCGCTTATGCGCGCGAGCCCGGCTCGGACATTTTTTCCGTCCCGGAATTGCGCGGCCTGAATTTCCGTGGCGGCATCACCATTCCGCCGGAATTGTCAGCCCTGGCGATCGCCACCGCCATCTATGGCGGCGCCTATATCGCGGAGGTCATTCGCGCCGGCTTCCAGTCCGTCGGCAAGGGCCAGGTCGAAGCGGCCCGCGCGCTTGGTCTGTCTTCGTGGCACGTCTTTTCCCGCGTCCACCTGCCGCTCGCCATCCGCGCCGTGCTACCGACCCTGATTAACCAGTATGTCTGGCTCTTCAAGGCGACCACGCTCGGCATCGTCGTCGGTTTTGCCGACTTCTTCTCGGTTATTTCGGTTTCCATCAACCAGAGCGGCCAGACGCTAGAGCTGATCGCCATCCTGATGGCCGGCTTCCTGATCATGAACAACACGCTCTCCTTCGTCCTCAATCGCGTCAACAAGGCGATTGCCCTCAAGGGCACGCAGTTGAGAACCTGAGGAGAGCGCCATGACCGCCGTTTCCGACATGAACACACACCGGCAAACGCTTGACGTCGGCTTTCGGCCCGACGGGCTCGCAACGCGCCTTCGCCGCCGCTATTTCCGCACCCCCGCCAACGCGTTGATCTCGCTCCTGGGCATGGCAGCTCTCCTCTACCTCGCCTATCATGCGCTCGATTGGGCGGTGTTGAAGGCGGTATGGTCTTCCCCGGATGGCACCTCCACCGTCTGCCGCGACATCGCGGGCGCCTGCTGGGCCGTGATCCAACAACGGTGGCGGATCATCATCTTCGGCCTGTTTCCCTATGACGAGCAGTGGCGCTCCATGCTGGCCTGCATTGTCATGGTCGTGACGATCGTGCTGTCTTGCCTGCCATGGTTCTGGAAACCGCTGCGGCTTTCCATCCTATGGTGCGCCGGCTTCGTCATCTTCTACGTGCTGATGCGCGGCGGCCTTTTCGGCATGCGGACCGTCATGCCCGCCGATTGGGGCGGGCTGACGCTTACGGTGTTTCTCTATGCCGCCGGCGTCCTGATCGGCATGCCCATGGCCGTTGCCATGGCGCTACTGCGCCGTTCCGAAATGCCGCTCGTTTCCAGAATGACCGGTGCCCTGATCGACGGTGTCCGCTCCCTGCCCCTTGTCACCATCCTGTTTACCGCCGCCCTCATCTTTCCCTTCGTCCTGCCGGATTGGCTTCAAGGCGACAAGATCTGGCGGGTCATCATCGGTTTTGCTCTCTTCTTCGCCGCTTATCAGGCAGAGATCATACGCAGCGGCATTCAGTCCATCCCCGTTGGCCAGGAAGAGGCGGCCAAGGCGCTCGGGCTGGGCTACTGGCAGCGAACCGGTCGCATCATGCTGCCCCAGGCCTTCCGCAATGCCCTGCCGCCGACGATCAACCAGCTCGTCATCACCTTCAAGGAGACGTCGCTGATCGTCATCATCGGCTTCTTCGACATCCTCGCGTCGGGCAATGCCGCCTACGGCACCGGCGAATGGTCCTTCGCCTATTTCGAGGTCTACATCTTCGTGGCGCTCGTCTACTTCGTGTTCGTCTTCAGCCTTTCCCGCTACGGCGCCTATCTCGAGCGGCGCATGCGTTTCGGCCAGCATTGAAAGAAACCCTCATGAGTGAAGCCGCAATACGCATCACCGGCATGAACAAGTACTACGGCCGGTTTCAGGTCCTGCGGGACATCAACCTCGATGTCGGCTCAGGCGAACGGATCGTCATCTGCGGACCTTCGGGCTCGGGCAAATCGACGCTGATCCGCTGCATCAACCGCCTGGAAGAACACCAGCAAGGCCGCATCGACGTGCTGGGAACGGAGTTGAACGACGATATCGGCAATATCGACCATATCCGGCGCGACGTCGGCATGGTTTTTCAGCACTTCAATCTCTTCCCGCACCTGACCGTGCTGGAAAACTGCACCCTTGCACCGACGCTTGCCCGCAAGATACCAGCCGAGGAAGCCGAGGCGACCGCCATGACCTATCTGGAACGCGTGCGCATTCCCGAGCAGGCATCGAAATTTCCCGGCCAGCTCTCCGGCGGCCAGCAGCAGCGCGTGGCCATTGCGCGTGCCCTTTGCATGAAACCCAAGATCCTGCTCTTCGACGAACCCACATCGGCCCTCGACCCCGAGATGATCAAGGAAGTGCTCGATGTCATGGTTGAACTCGCCAACGACGGCATGACCATGCTTTGCGTCACGCACGAAATGGGCTTTGCACGACAAGTGGCCGACCGGGTCATCTTCATGGACAAGGGCGAGATCGTCGAGCAGGGCCGGCCGGCCGAACTTTTCGATAACCCGAAGAACGAGCGCACACGCACGTTCCTCAGCCAGGTGCTCAGCCACTGAACCGGGGAGAGACGGCCGCCGCCTCTTTCCGTCCGCCATCAATCACGTGTAAAGTGGTGCAGCAAATAACAATACACGCCTCAGTTATCGGGCTGGAGGCGTCTCGGGTGCCGGCGACTCAATGAACAAGACGAAGACCGAAGACACCTCCTTCGCCGGCATCGATCTAGCACCGATCGGCCGTAGCGAGACGCTGGGACAGCAGGTGCGCACCCAGCTCGGCAGCGCCATCATGGCCGGCCGTTTCAAGCCGGGCCAGAAGCTCACGATCCGCGCCGTCGCCACGGCGCTCGATGTCAGCCTGACGCCGGCGCGCGAAGCGCTCTACAATCTCGCCGCCGAGGGCATTCTGGAAATGCGCTCGAACGGCTCGGTCTATGTTCCGACGCTGACGACGGACCGGATCATCGAGCTCACGAAGATCCGTGCAGCGCTCGAAGGCCTGGCCGCGCGCGAAGCGGCGTTGCGCATCACCGACGCGGAAATCGCCCATATCATCGAAATCAACGACCTGATGGTCCAGGCAAACGAGCGCAAGGACTATGCCCGGGTCATGGAGTTGAACTGGGAATTCCACTTCGCGATCTATCGCGCGAGCGGGATGAATGAGCTGGTACGGATGATCGAAAAGCGCTGGATGATGAACAGCTCCTATCTCAACGTCATCTATCCCCGCTTCGGTCAGATCGAACAGGGCATCAACAATCACCAGATGATGGTGCGTGCGCTTCAATCGCGCGATCCGGAGCGCCTTGCCAGCGCTGTCGTCGTCGACATCAACTTCGCGGCAGATACGCTGGTCGATATGATCAAAGCCCAGCAAGGCACCGAGCGCAGGCACAAGGCGGCGCGCTGAGATAGGTGCTCTCGCGGGCGTCATGGTGTCGTCGCTGAAGCGTTGCGCCGACCACCTCTCCCAGCACTCAATCTTCTCGCAGAAGGCCGGATTTCCGATCTCATCCTTGACGCGAAAAGCCGCATCGCATTAAATGTTACAACAAATAACATGTGTTTCCGGGAGGACGCGAATGACGGGAACGGCCATCGTAACGGGCGCGACGGGAGGCATTGGCGACGCAGTCACCAAGCGCCTGACCAGCGAAGGTTTTCGCGTGATTGCCGTCGGCACCCGCCGTGCGGCTCTCGATGATCTCTGTGAACGATATGGGTGCGAGGGTATCGCCGTCGACATCGGCGACGCGGTTTCCGTCGAGGCGGCCCTTGCAGGGCTGACCGCGGATGTTCTTGTTCACGGCGCCGGTATCCTCGGCCCGAACCTGCCCATCCACAAGACACCGGCGGAGACGATTGCCGGGTTGATCGCCGTCAATCTCACCGGCCTGTTCAATGTGCTGCGCGCAGTCGTCCCTGGAATGGTTGAACGGCAGCGCGGCAGCATCGTTCTCCTCGGCTCCATCTGCGGCAACGTCCCCGGCGCGGGCCCGGGCGCCTACAGCGCCACCAAGGCGGCCATGCAGTCGGTCGCCGCCAACCTGCGGTTCGAGTTGCAGGAAACACCGGTGCGTGTCGGCGAGATCCGACTCGGCCGTGTTCGCACGGGTATCCACAACCAGCTCGACATGGATGCCGACTTCTATGACGGCTATGAGTGCATCCTGCCCGAAGACGTCGCCGCGACGATCTCGCATATGCTTGCAACCCCGTCGGCCGTCGACCTCTCCATCGTCGAGATGCTGCCCACCCGACAGGTCGTCGGTGGCACCCGCTTCTCCAAAAGCTGATCCCTGTTCCCTCTAAGAAAGGCCTTGTCATGTGCAACGGCACCGCTCACCACGGCACCATCAACTACACGACCATTACGCTCGATGAATGCCTGCCGCTCGCCCAGCGCCTGCAAGGCGAAGGCAAGCCCTGGCACTCGCATGTGCTGTCTCCCGGCTGCCGGTTCAACCCGTTCGAGGGCCGCTATGCTGCCGTCGTGGAGGACGACGCGACGCAAAGGGCCTACATCGCGCCGTCCGATGGTTTCCCGGAGGTCGACAAGCAACTGGTGAGGATGCTGCATGGCGACGACATTCTCGATGCCGGTCATCCCTCCAGTGCCGAGGATACGCTTCTCGATGGCTCACCGCTGCTCAAGCGTCTCGTGGAGATCGATAGCGCCGGAAAATCCTGGCATCACCACATGAATTTCCCCGATTGCGCGCTGAATCCGCATCGCGGCCGCTGGGCCATCACCATCGAATGTGGTGAAGAGCAGTTTTCAGAAAGCTACGACGATGAACCCCGCGACATCCTGCGGGCCATCGAAGTCCGTTATTTCCGCAATCTCGACAAAAAGGCCTAAGCTCTTCCACAGGCGCGCTCAGGCGCGCCTGTCCTTGAGGCGGTTCCAGGCATGCATGCGGTTGGCGACCTGCACCGCGACCGGATGAAAGGCAATCGGCTGCATCGCCGTGACCGGAAGCGGCATATCGGCATCCGTCCGCCGACCCGCCGCCCACCGTCCCATTTCCTGCCCAAGCGCCATGGAAAGCGCGACACCCCGTCCGGAATAGACCCCGCCAAAGACGAGGCCGGGCGCCAGACGATAGAGATGCGGCTTGAGATCCGGCACCACGGCAAAGGTACCGCTCCAGTACTCAGCAATAGGCGGCTCTCCGCCGAGCGCCTTGAAGGTGCGCGCCAGCATGCGCGCCACCTTGGCACGACCGCGCCGGTCCTCGTCATGCCAGAATGTGTGCGTCGCACCGCTGACGAGCCTGCCATCGCAATCGTAATGGAAATAGCGCAGGTCGTTGTGCATATCGGAAACGGCCGGATTGCCGACGAGGACCTGCGCCTTGATACCATCGGACAACGGCTCGGTTGCGGCCTGAAAGACCTTCATCGGGATCAGCGTGCGCTTCAGGCCCGGCCACAGATCATCCGTCAGCGCGTTGGTGGCGAGGATAACCTCGCGCGCGGTGACGCTGCCCCTTGTCGAATAGACCCGCCAACCGCGTTCCGCCTTTTCGATGCGCACAGCCCGTGTATTTTCGAATATGTGCACGCCTTCCCGCTCGACGGCATCGGCCAGCCCCACCGTCATGGCGAAGGGGTTGATATGCCCCGAATTATGGACCATCCAGCCGGCGCGATAAGGGCTGCCGACGCGGTGTGTCACCTCATCGCGATCGAGCCACGAGACATGCGCTCCAAAAGCCTTCCACTCATCGTGGAACTGCCGCGCGCGGGCACAGGTCGCCTCCGTGTGGGCGGATTGTATCCAGCCCTCCTGAACCTGATGCGCATCGATGCCGAAGCGCTGCATCAAGCCGAAGGCGACATCCGCCGCGCTCGCGACGAGCGCGTTGAAGCGATCACCGTGCGTCCTGCCGAACGCCTTGTCGAACTCCGACGGCGAGGCCTTCGAATGGTGCGAAATGACGAGCCCATTGTTGCGCCCGGAAGCGGCGGAGCCGATCTCGTTGCCTTCGAGCAGCACGACATCGGTGCCGCTGTCACGAGCCCCGAGTGCCGAGGCCAGGCCGGTAAACCCGCCACCGACGACGAGCACATCGGTTTCGATATCGCCGATGAGCGCTGGAGAAGTCTTGCGGGCCGCTGTCGTCTTCCGCCACAGGTGCGGAGTCCTCCAGTCGACCTCAAACATGAATGGTGTCCTCGGTCGCTCCACCGAGATAGTGCTCTCCGAGCGCAGAATGCTCCGCCATCTCCTGTGCCGGTCCGTGCAGCTTCACCCGGCCGGTGTTCAGGAGGTAGCCATAGTCGCCGCATTCCAGCGCAAGCTGGACATTCTGCTCCACGAGCAGGATAGACATGCCGGTTTTCGACAGATCGAGAATGATGCGGAAGATCTGGTGCACGATCTTCGGGGCAAGGCCAAGCGACGGCTCGTCCAGCATCAGGAGCTTCGGCTCGGCCATCAGCGCGCGCCCGATCGCCAGCATCTGCTGCTGTCCGCCGGACATGCGGCTCGCCATGCCGTTGCGGCGTTCCTTGAGAACCGGGAAAAGCTCGAAGACCTCCGAACGCAGCGTCTCGAAGCTCTTGCCGGCACGGCCGATATGTGCGGCAACGAGATTTTCCTCGACGGTCAGGCGTTGAAATATCTGCCGGCCTTCGGGGCAATGCGTCAGACCAAGGCGCACGACCTGCTCCGGCCGGGCGCCAGTGATATCGCGTCCTTCGAAATGGATCGATCCGGCGGTCGGGCGTGCCACGCCCGAAATGGAGTTGAGCAGCGTGGTCTTGCCGGCACCGTTCGGGCCGAGGATGACGACGATCTCGCGGGCGTCGACCTCGAGATCGACGTCTTCAAGAACGCCGACGCGCCCGTATCCCGAGCTGAGCCCGGCGATCCTGAGCAGCGGCTCTGATGTCATCGATGTCATTGTCGGTCCCCAGATAGGCAAGTTGAACGTCACTGCTCGCCTGAACTTCGGCGGGCGTGCCTTGGAAGAGAAGTTTGCCGTGGTGCATGACGACGATGCGGTCACAGAGCGTCATCACCAGGTCCATGTCGTGCTCGACGACCAGCATGATCCGTTCGGGCGAGCGCAGCTCGGCAAGCTTCGCCGTCAATTCAGCCGTTTCATGATGGTTGAGGCCTGCGGCGGGTTCGTCGAGCAGCAGAACCCGCGGGTTCATTGCCAGCGCGCGGGCGATTTCCAGCATGCGCTGGCGGCCATAGGGGAGGCTGCCGGCTTCCGCATCCGCATAGCCCTCGAGCCCGAAGAAGCGCAGGATCTCCATCGCGCTTTCGCGGCGAGCCGCCGCTCGCGCCCGGCCATAGGGCGGCCAGAGCACCTCCCGCCAGACGTTGTGCACCTCGGCCGGGTAAGCGCAGACTTCCAGGTTTTCAAGCACCGTCATCTGGTCGAAAAGCCGGATATTCTGATAGGTCCGCGCGATGCCGGAATTGGCGATCTGGTGTTTCTTCATCCCATCGAGGCGACGTCCGTCCAGCGAGATGGAGCCGGCTGAAACGGTGTAGGAACCGGCCGTCATGTTGATAAGCGTCGACTTGCCGGCACCGTTCGGGCCGATCACGCCATAGATGAGGCCGGGCGCGAAGTCCGTCGAGACATCGTTGATCGCGACATTGGCGCCATATTGCTTGCGCAGGTTGTTGAAGACGAGCGTCATTTGCCGAAAAGCCCCCGAATGAGTTTTTCCGGGCCGAAGGTCCGCGGCACGATGCCTGCCGGACGCACGATGATCAGCACGACCATCAGGATACCGAGGAAAAGAATGCGCCACTCTGCGAATTCGCGCAGCACTTCCGGCAAGAGGATGAGTATGGCCGCTCCTGCGACAATGCCGAGGATGTTGCCGATGCCGCCGATGACGATCATCAGAACGATCAAAACCGATTCCTGCAGGGTGAAGCTTTCCGGGCTGACGAAACGCTGCGAGGCCGCGAAGATCGTTCCGGCAATAGCGCCGATCGTGGCGGATGTCGCGAAAGCCGCAAGCTTGGCATTGGTGGTATTGATGCCGATGCCGCGCGCGGCATCCTGATCCTCGCGGATCGCCGCCCACGCCTTGCCGAGGATCGAGCGTTCGAGGCGCCAGACGAAAAGGCCGACCAAAAACACGGTGACGAGGAGCAGCCAATAGATTTCCACCGGCCGCGCAATTTCGACGCCGAGAATGGATGCCTTGTCGAGCCGGGCGATGCCCTTCGGCCCACCGGTCAGCCAGTCGACGTTGTTGATGACGATACGGATGATTTCACCGAAGCCGAGTGTGACGATGGCGAGGTAATCGCCCCTCAGCTTCAGGACAGGGATGCCGAGAAGGATGCCCGTGATCATACCCAGCACGGCCGCGATGCCGACAATGAGAAGGAACGGCAGGTGCAGATCGAGCTGCGGGCTTGCCAGCAGCGCGTAGGTGTAAGCGCCGACCGCATAAAAGGCCACGAAGCCGAGATCGAGAAGCCCCGTATAGCCGATGACGATGTTGAGGCCTATGCCCAGCAGGATGTAGATGAGCAGGCTGTTGACGACACGGATATGGTAGTTCGGCAGGAACGGCGTTGCGGCCGCCAGCGCGACGATAGCGGCAAGCACCAGAAAGGCCACGAGCCGCGAGGCCTGGGGCTTTACGGATGGGGAAGTGCTGGCGATGGACATCAGAACTCCCTCTTGTAGACCATGCTTTCCTCGGAAACGGGCTCACCGAGAATGCCGGCGGGCTTCACGAGAAGCACGAGAATGAGAATGGCGAAGGACAACACGTCGCGATACTCCGTGCCGAGCACACCATTCGTGATGAGCGGCAGGAGCGCAGTCCCGCCGACTTCGACGAAGGCGAGGATATACGCGCCCAGCATCGCACCGGGGATGGAGCCGATGCCGCCGAGAATGGCAGCCGTGAAGGCCTTCAAGCCGATCACGGCGCCCATGGTCGGCGACATGATACCGTAGTAGCTGGCATAGAGAATGCCCCCGGCGGCACCGAGCAGTGGACCGGAGAAGAACACTGCCGAGATGGCCAGGTTGACATTGATGCCGAGCAGTTGCGCCGTCGGACGGCTCTCGGAAACGGCGCGCACGATGATGCCCATGCGGCTGCGGTTCACCAGCGTATAGAGCGCGAACATCAGCACGAAAGCGGCGACCAGAATGCCGATCTGGACCGAGGTGACCGTGCCGCCCATGAAGTCGTAGCGTGTCGCCGGGAAGAAGCTCGGAAACGCCACGGGTTGCGGGCCGGCCAGGATCTGAACGCCGGTGACAAGCGTCAGCGAGACGCCAAGCGACGACAGCATCGGCGCAAGGCGCGTGGAATTGCGCAATGGCTTGTAAGCCAACCGCTCGATGCCCACACCGAAAAAGCCGACGGCTATCACGGCGCCGAAGAATGCCAGTGTGAGGCCAAAGGCGCCAACCGCTCCGATGTCGCCGACGAATACCGTCAGCACGAGAAAGGCTGCATAAGCACCGAGCATGAACATCTCGCCATGTGCGAAATTGATCATCCGCAGCACGCCATAGACCATCGTGTAGCCGAGCGCGATGAGTGCGTAGATGGAGCCGATGGTCAGAGCGTTGACCGTTTGTTGAATGAAGGTTCCCAGCATGGATATCCTGCCCGGAAGAGTTCGCGGCAATGGCGGCGAACGGGAATAGGTGCGCGGCGGCGGCACGAGATCACCGGCCGTACGGCGAAGGACGGACCGGCCTGGAAGGCCGGCCCGAAACCATTATTTGGAGCCAGCCAGTTTGAAGTCCTTGCCTTCCACCTTGTAGAGGTAGGAGGGCGCGACCTTCAGCTCGCCTATATCGTCGAATTCGAGTTCACCCACGGCGGTCTGAACTTTGACCGCATGCAGCGCATCGTTGATTTCCTCACGCGACAGGCCCTTGGTCGACTTCAGCACAGCCTCGAGGATCTGGCCGTGGACATAGCCGTAAATCGAGTACGGGCCGGCCTCCTCACCATATTTTTCCTTGTATAGCTTGGCGAATTCGGCGATGGCCGGGGAGGCGTCCATCGGCGGAACCTGAATGGCGACCATCGTGCCCTGAACGTTTGCTTCGCCTGCCTGCGCAATGAAATCGGGGGTATAACCGCCATCGGGCACCATGAGCGACGCTTTTACACCCTGCTCATGCATCTGCTTGGCGAAAAGCGCGATCTGCGGCATGACCGCGCCGACATAGATGACGTCAGGCGATTTCGCCTTGATCTGTGCGAGCACGGACGTGAAGTCCACGTCTGTCGGTGCAACAGCGAGCGTGTCGAGCACCTGACCGCCGCCGGCCGTGAAGTTCTTTCCGAAAATTTCGGAAATGCCCTGGCCGAACACCTGCTTGTCGCTGACAATGACGGCGGTCTTGGCATTGAGCTTCTGCAGAGCATATTCAGCAGGCAGCAGTGCATTTGCCAGATCGTTTGCGACCGGGCGTACCATGAACTTGTAGCCCTGCTTGGTCAGATCCGGGTTGGAGCCGAACGTCATGGTCGGCAGTTCGCAATCCTCATAGATCGGAAGCGTGGACTGGGCGACACCGGAGTTGAAGTTCACGAGCCCGATGACGACGCTGTCGTCATCGCAGAACTTCTGCGCAACGAGCGTGCCTTCACGCGGGTCAGCCTTGTCGTCCTGCTGGTTGTACTTGATCGTCACGCCGTTGACGCCACCTTCGGCGTTCAGCTTGTCCCAGTACAGCTTGAAGCCGTTGTGCCAGGTGTTGCCGAAATAGGCCTGCGGACCCGACAAGGGAGCAGCTAGACCGACGGAGATTTCTTCGGCGAAGCCCGGCGTGGCGAACAGCGAGACGCCGAGGCAAAGTGAGGCAGCGATTTTCATGTAAGTTCCCCTGTGATGGACGCTACGCGAGTGTCGGCCGGCCATTCCGGTCTCTTGCCATGCACATAAGGAAGCAGACATTTGCTGCCGCGTCAATAAAGTGTCGACACTATTGCGTTCAATTTTTGCATCAACCGCCTTTTGCCCTCCGGCGCCCCCGTGCCGGCGCGGCAGGATCCGGCGTGGTGTAGACCTTCAGCAGGGCGTCCTTCAGGGCGTCCTGCGTTGCCGAAACGGACATTTCGATATGATCGCGCAGCAATTTCATTCCACGTTCCGCATCCCGCCGAACGGCGGCTGCGACGATCTCGGAATGAGACGACACCTGACGGGGATCATGTGTGCGCTCGATCTGGATTCGTCGGATGAAACGGATCCGTGCATTGATCGCAGCAAGCTGGTTCACCAGTTCGGGATTGCCCGAAAGCTCGGCAATCAGCAGGTGAAAACCCTCATCCTTCGCAAGAATCTCATCCGGCGGATTGCTCTGGTAGCCGTCGACGATGCTGGCCCAAT
This sequence comes from Shinella oryzae, assembly GCF_023038235.1. Taxonomy (NCBI): domain Bacteria; kingdom Pseudomonadati; phylum Pseudomonadota; class Alphaproteobacteria; order Hyphomicrobiales; family Rhizobiaceae; genus Shinella; species Shinella oryzae. The sequence goes on from NZ_CP081988.1 coordinate 895,552, forward strand.
AGGCCGTCAAACGGCCGATATCCGCATCAACGGCCCGTTCGCACATCAGACGGAACGCCGCGCACTCGATAATGGAGCGCAACTCGTAGAGGTCGATCAGGCCTTCCGTGGACAGGCTGCGCACGAAGAACCCGCGGTTCGGCGTCAGTGATACGAAGCCTTCCGAGGCAAGCCGGTTGAGCGCTTCCCGGATCGGCGTGCGGGAAACGCCGAGGCTGCGGGAAAGCTGGACCTCGTTCAGCCGCGCATCGGGCTTGAGCTTGAATTCGACTAGAAGCTGGCGGATCGTGTTGTATGCGCGTTCGCTGCTGTCGGCCGATCGACGGCTGTCCTGCTCGGATTCAACCATCGCCGTGTCTGCCGCTTCCATATCGATTCTTTCCGTCATGGCGCTTCCTGCGTCTTGTCGCTTGCAATGATAGTGTCTACAGTTTTGTACAATATCTTTTTCTCAACTTCGCGTCGATGGCAAGCCGCCGTCATCACTTTGGAGGCGAACGGTGATTATCGGCATCATTGGCGTTGGTCACCTCGCAGCTTCAATCATATCCGGGCTCATAGGCGCGGGTGTTGATCCCGCCGACATTCTCCTGTCCCCGCGCGGGCAGGCACGTGCGCTTTCCGCGCGCTGGGGCATTCCCCTCGCCGCCGACAACGACGATCTCGTGAATCGCGCGGACATTGTGCTGCTTTCCGTGCGCCCTGTCGATGCGCACGCCGCGGCTGCCGGCCTGCCCTGGCGCCCCGGCCAGACGCTCGTGTCGTTTTGCGCCGGCGTGCCGATTTCCCGTCTTGAAGCAGGTCCCGCCCGCGTGACGCGCGCCATGCCGCTGACATCGGCCGCGATCAATGCAAGCCCGACCGTGTGCTTTCCCGCAACCGGGCCGGCTATCGCGGTGTTGGAGAGGCTCGGACCGGTCATCCCGCTCGGAAGCGAAGAGGAGTTCGAAGTGGCCACCGTCAACGCTGCCGTCTATGGCTGGGCGCAGGATCTCATCCGGCAATCAGCCGACTGGGCGACCGCGCGGGGTGGCGATGCGGTGGCCATGCGCAAACTGGCCGCCCTGACCTTCGTCGCGGCCGGCCGGCTGATCGCGGAGACCGACAAGCCCATGGAAACGTTGATCGGGGAACTGGTGACGCCCGGCGGCATCACCGAGCTGGGTCTTGATGTCTTGACAAGGGGAGGCCAGCCGCAGGCATGGCAGGCCGCCTGCGACGCCGTTCTTCAGCGGCTGTCCGGCCGCGTGCCGGCTTGATGGCGAAAGTAACCGCTCTCAATCGAGAGCGGTGCGGAAGGCTTCGTTGAGGTCGTTCCACGGAATCAGCAGGTCGAGCCAAGCGCCGATGCGGCCTGCGACAAGGATTGCCTCGTCAACGAGGGCCGCCAGCGGCACATCCGTCTGCGTCGCGTCACGCAGAGCGAAGAGCAGGGCCGGCGTCTCGTCCATGTGACAGAAGTCGCGCAAGCGTGTCGCCGTCTTGTCGAGCGTGATCGCCATGGTCTGCCGCAGCACGGCGTCATCATATCGAGGCTGGCCGGCTCGAATCCACCAGAGCAGTTCATGCAGGACACGGGCCTCGGCTTCCGCCGCAAAGACCGGGCCGGCAGGGTGCATGATCGCACGGGATACCGTGAGGCGCGCGATATCTTCGGGCATCGCATGCCACAACGCCTTGCGGCGCGATACGAGATCGTCCGGCAACTGCGGCAAAGCTGCCGCTCCGGTCGCCTCCCCTTCGGCCAAGGCTAGGGTTCCCTCGATGATCCGATGGCCCTGCTCGTTCTTCAGGGTCGCGGCAAGCTCCGCGATGCCGTCCACCGGTGCATCGAGCTGCCCGAGCACGGTGATCTGCGCATTCTCCGCTTGCAGAGGGGCGAAGGTGATTTCCAGGAACTGGCGGACCGGCCAGTAGATAAAGGCGCCGGCCTGCGCATCGAGCACGTGGGTGGCGCCTTCCACATCCTTGACGAAGGGCGCATGCCAGTAAATGTGGCTGCCGGCAATCTTCGGCGTATGAAGCTGAAGGCGTAGCGGCAGGCTCGCAAGCAGTGCGGCGCGCGTGCGGATCGCATTTCCGCTGAGGCGAATTGGCCAGCTCCGACCTTCAGCCGTGAATGTGAGATGCATTTCCGTTCCTTTGTTCCGCAAGTGCGATATGTCCGTCACTCGTATCTCAACTCAATACAAATGTGTAGACACTTTTAAGTGCAGGGATTGGCAATCCCGGATTTCGTCTAAGCAGTCTGCGAATGGGCCCTGAGCGCGACCAGCATTCCATCCAGATCGTGACAGGGAATGCAGCCAATGGCGGCGATGTCGCTGGAGACGTCAACCGGAAGGCCGGAGTTCGTATCCTTCGGCACCTCATTCAATCTGCCGCCGACAAGAACCGGAAGGTCGACGCCCCGCGCTTTCATTGCTGCTTTTACCGCCTTTGCATAGGACAACGCGACACCGTTATAGGTGCTGACCGCGACCATGTCGGCTCCGGCTTCGATGGCACGCGCCACCAGTGCCTCGGGATCGACCGCGACACCTGCATCGATGGTTTCGACGCCCAGCCCTTCGAAGGCCTTTTCGACGAGATACTTGCCGTGCTCATGGACGTCGGTGGTGCCGATGCAGACGGAAACAGACGTTGCACCAATGTCCTTGCTGCGCGCGGCGACCCATTCTTCGGCCTTGTGGTTGAGTTCGCGCGCCCACTCGGCGTGAATGAGAGGCGTGCGCGCCCGCGCGCCTGGAGCACCCGGACCGAAGAGGGCTTCCATACGCTTCGGCCCCATGCGGCGGATCGCCAGAAGGAGGGCGGCCGGATCGTCGACCGCCACGCCGCGCGCGGCAAGCCCCTCCAGACTGGACCTGGCAAAACGACGCCCGCCCTCGACAAGCACAGCAGCCATCTTTTCCACCTGCCCCCAGTCGAAGACCGGATCGTAGAACGGCGCCTGCAGGGTCAGCCGGCGCGCGAAGGTCTGCGCGTCGATAATTTCCTCGATATCGGGGATGCGCTGGTTTTCCGTCACCGGAACCGGATTGATCGCATGCCCCGTCGGCCACCGGCCGAGCGCCAGAATGTCGGCCAGCAGATAGCTCGCGAGGCTCGCATAGTTGCCTGCGGGGGTCGACTGATAGGCAACGGTGTTGCCGAAGATCATCGTGCCCGGCGTATCGCTGACCTGAACCAGCGCGGCATGGAAGGCCGTACGCGACAGCGGGTCGCTGAAGTGGTGACCATAACAATGGGCCAGACGTGCACCGATGAGATCTTCCACGATATGCTTTTCGATGAGCACCATGCCCAGTGCACATGCCATATCGATGAAGAGCCCCGCAAACCCGTCATCGAGGTTGGAATGCACGAGAATTTCGGCGTCCTGCGCGGCGATCAGCCCGAGCGCCGTAACCGTGGCCTCGGTGGTGGCAACGTCGTCGTCCCAATAGGGCAGACGGAAGGTGAAATATTGGCCGAGATTACCGACAGCCGTGGCGCCGGCTGCGATGGCGGCGCGTGTGTTTTCCAGTGCGCCGGGAAGGCCGAGCATGAAATCGCCGAAGTGGGCGGCCGCCGGTGCCGCCTCGATGATGCGAGCGAAATCGTCCGGGCCCGTCAGGACGATGCCGGTTCCGCGCGAAGCCCTCGCCCGCCAGGCCTCAGGATATCCCATCGACCAGTCGAGCGTGATGCCGAAACGATCGACCGTCACGCCGGCATCCGCGCAGGAGCCGTGGACCGCGCGGATACCCTCGATCGTGCGGTTGACATCGCGAAAGCCAATGTGGGCGTGCTGCATGATCCGGCGGTTTGCAGCAGCCTGCCGCTTCCACGCGGCTTCGGAGGCCACACCCGTTTCGCGCATGAAGCGGCTCGTTCCCAGGCGCCAGTCCCGCGCCATCGCCCGCCCTTGGGCCAGAAGGTCCGCTCCCGGTGCAAGGCGCGGATCCTGAAGGCCGGATATGTCGTCTTTGGTCATGATATGATCCAGTCGGCAAAGACAATTTCAGAATGGGCCTGCTGCGGTGGGCCGTCCGTCCGTCTCGGATATACGTCACCCGTCAAGCGGCGCGGCCTTTGCACGGCGTCAGTCCGAAGGGCCGCCACCCTCCAGAGCAAACCGTAGGTGCAACCTAGCGTGCGGAAAGTGTCTACACAATAGTAGACAGATAAAGATTCTTCTCTCTATAGTGCATGCATACGATTGGAGACGGTAATGAACGAGTTCGACGTTGTGGTGATCGGATCCGGATCCGCGGCATGCGCGGCAGGCTTGCGCGCCGCTATTGGCGGATTGAAGGTGCTGGTTATCGAGAAATCCAACCGCCTCGGCGGCACCTCGGCCATGTCCGGTGCGGGGATCTGGATTCCGGCAAACCATCTCGCAGCCGCCGCCGGCATTGCAGACAGCAAGCAGGAGGCCCTTGCCTACCTTCATGCCGTGCAACCACCACAGCAGAGGGAGAGCGATAGCGGCCGGTGGGCTGCCTTCGTGGAAGCGGCGCCCGACATGCTGCAGTTTCTTGCGACGAACACGCCGCTCGATTTCCAGCTCGTCGCCGAACCCGATCCCTTCACGGAGGCTCCGGGCGGCAAGATGTTCGGCCGCATGGTGACGCCTAGGGCCTTGAGTCGCCGCCTTCTCGGCCGCTTTGCCGCGAAACTCCGCCGTTCGACCCTGCCGCACAGCTTCACCTACAAGGAAGCCGTCGACCTCGACATCTATCATCACCCCGTCAAGGCGGGCTTCAAGGTCTGGCACAAGCTCCTTTACCGCTGGATGACCAATGCGGGGGGACAGGGTACGGCGCTGATGGTCGGCTTGATCAAGGGATGCCTTGATGCCGGCGTCGAATTCCGGCTGGAAACGCGTGCAGTGCGTCTCATCCAGGATGCGGAAAGCCGAGTCACGGCTGTCGAGGTGGAGCATAAGGGAGAAACGCGCCAGATCGACGCCACCAAAGGCGTGATCATCGCCAGTGGTGGCTTCGAGTGGAACAAGGAGATGCTGGACCGGTATTTCCCCGGCCCGATCGACCGGATCGGCAGCCCAAGCAGCAACGAAGGCGATGGGCAGATGCTGGCTCGCATGGCCGATGCAGCGCTGCTCAGCATGGATCAGGCAAACATTTATCCGTGCCTGCCGACACGATATGAGCGGCGCCCGAGCGGCCTGCCCATGACATTTCAGGCGGAGCCCCATTCCATCGTTGTCAATCGCCATGCGAAGCGCTTCGTCAGCGAAAGCGATTTCAATATCGGCGAGGCGCTGGATGCGCGCGACGACCAGGGAATGCCGGTCAACCTGCCGGCGTTCCTCGTCGGCGATCACCGCTTCCTCAATGCCGCCCTGCCCTTTCGTTGGTATGCCGCTTACGAAAAAGGCTGGGTCAAGACGGCGAACACCGTGGGCGAACTTGCCGGTGAGCTCGGGCTTTCGCCAGACGCCCTCGAGGCGACGATCACGCGCTGGAACGCGCAGTGCGAGACGGGCCGCGATACGGACTTCCGCCGCGGAGAAAACAGCTGGGAAGAGTACAAGGCGCACGGCGCGGCGAACCGCCTTAAACCCATCGACAAACCGCCCTATGTCGGCATGTCGCTCAACCGCTCCATCCTCGGCACGAAGGGCGGCGCCAGGACGAACGAGCGCGGCCAGGTTCTTCGTGAAGATGGCTCGGTCATTGCCGGCCTGTATGCGGCAGGCCTCGCGATGGCAAACCCGTTCGGCACGCGCGCTGTCGGAGCCGGCACGACGCTCGGTCCCAACATGACGTGGGGCTACATCGCCGCAGAGACCATCCTAAGGCAAAACCGGTAACCGGCATCGCCGAATGACCGTGCCCGCCTGGATAGTCACAAGCTGGTGGAGCAGTAACGATCCAGTCCGGGAAGCAGCGGTCACGCGCTTGACCTGCCTGCCTTCCCAGCCGATACGCTTTCGCTCGCTCTGTGTATCGGCGTCGGCAATCTCGCCGCGACGACCATGACGCCTGGTCTTCAGCCGCACATCCCCGTCCTCGCGCTGCTTGGAATGAAGTGCTGCGCGATTTCATCGTCGAGCCACGGAACCCTTTCGCCCGATGTGCATTTATCGGCCCGGTTAGACTGGGAAAATGCAATGCTTTCTACGATTTGGGACCGTGCACTCGCCATACTGCTTCCGGGCATGCCCCGCGCAATCGAAATCAGGGACGCCAGAAATGCCATGTTCGTGCTGGCCGAAAAATGGCCCGTGACCTACGGACGCGCATTTCAGCGCGCTCTCGCATTCTGCGCCAAGGCGATCGAAGGCAAATGCTCTCCGTCCAAGGCTCGGCTGGCGTTTCTCGCCGCAGCGCGCGAAGCGAATGTGGCCGTCGTGCGCTTAGGTGCTCACCCGCAAGCTATTCGCTGAATTAGGCGAGGCTTCAAAGCCCCGCGTCGTCATGCACCAGCTCCCCACTGAAACCGCACGCCGCGCCGTGATAGCCAATGCAGCCATTGCGCTCTTCCAGCACGAGCTTCCGCCCCTCGGTGAACGTCAAGCCGATTTCGCAGTAGCGTTCACTGAGGCCTGGAGACGTTGAATCGGGATCGTAGGATTCATTTTCGACGAAGAAGTTGCCGCCCGTCTTGTCGAGCTTCACTTCGCCGGCAATACCGCCGCCGCAACCGGGAACGTCGCCGTCCATGGGGACGGTCGTTCCAATGGAAATCTTGTAGATGTCGTCCTGCACGTGCGTGAGATCGACAGTCAGATCCCCTTCTCCCTGGCCGGACCACAGGCCCTCGACTCCGGCTGGATCCTGCGCAAAGGCGGAGACAGCAACAAGGCTAAGCGAGGCAGCGATAAGAAAGAATTTGAACATATGCTCTCCAAAACAACAAATGCCAGATAATGACGGTCCGGTGCCGGAACCTTTCATGGATATGCATGACCAATCAAGCCGGTGTTTTGGAATCGCGTCGTTCATCCCCCAATTCAACTTGCGATGATGTGGTGGCAACGCGACGAGCAGTGCATGTGATATCGGCTGTCGATGTGACCGCCGATCAAAGATTCACATCCGGGAATGTCCTCCCGCGCCGTTAAACAGCGCCTTCCGCCACGGCATCCGCCTCGCGCGGACGGATACGGCCGTTTTCCTCGCCGTCCCAGTATTCGATCGTCCTTGCGGATACCTTGATCAGAACGAGACCGGGTGTGTCCATGCCATCGGGAAACCACCGATCAAGATCTTTCACCCAGTGCTCTTCGAACTGCGCCTTGTCGCGGATCACGCTTGCGTCGCCATCGACGGCGACAAAGATTCCCGGCTTTCCGAGAAGGCTGGGCGGTGCGGTGAAGGTCAACGCGACCCGCGCGTCGCGACCGATTTCGCCGACCTTTCTTGTATCTTCGTAGGAGAAGAACCAGGAGTCGCCATCATACTCGACGTCGCCATTGTTGCTCATCGGCCGGCTGTTGATTTTTCCCTCGCCGCCGTTCGTGTTGAACATGCAGAAATCGATCTTGCTGAGCGCCTTGGAAAGCTCATTCATCGTCATCGTACTCATCGTGGTCTCCTGGGTTACCTGCCCATGAACCCTTTGCATCCTGTATGGTTCCCATGGAACGGGCGCGCCGCGGAAGGCGCCCGTCGAAACCCGTGAGCCTTGCCCGTTCACGAAGGAGAAAGCGATCAGGGGCCGTCTCGATCGGGGGACTTGGAAAGCTGCCGATAGCCCTCTACACTTGATCAACGGCCGAATGCCGCGACCGGAAAGGTGGGGAGGAGCCTGCGTTTCGTGACCTATCGTGTGATCATGGCGTTGTCTGGGCTGTGTGTGCTCGCCTATGTCGTGGTCGTGTATGGCGACCGGCTGGCGACGCGCAGCTATCTGGACGAAGCGTCGCTGCAGGCCGGATCGGCGTTGCGGCTGACGGTCTCGGCGCTCAGCGGCCATCTCAGCCGCTACGAGCCGCTGCCGGCGCTGATCGCCGACCATGACGACATAAAAGAGCTCGTCAGCGATCCCGACAATGCGGCCCTGGTGGAGGCGGCGAACCTCTATCTCAAGGAGATCAACGCGCTTCTGGAATCCTCGGACATCTATGTCATGACGATGGACGGCTCGACTGTGGCCGCAAGCAATTTCGAGTCGGAGACCAGCTTCATCGGCGAGAATTTCAGCTACCGGCCCTACTTCCAGGATGCCGCGAAAGGTGGCCAGTCGCGTTTCTATGCGCTCGGAACCACCTCCCTGAAGCGTGGCTACTACTTCGCCTCGCCCGTCCACGTTGGCGAGGCAATCCGTGGCGTGATCGTCTTCAAGGTCGATATAGACACGATCGAAACCTTCTGGCGCGGCGGTGAATACAAGATCCTGGTGTCCGATCCGGAAGGCATCATCTTCATGACCGGCAGCCCGGAATGGCTCTATTCGAGCCTTCTGCCCTTGTCGCCCGACCGGTTGGAACGCACGCAGGCGTCGCGCCGGTATGCGGAAGCCGTGCTGAAGCCATTGCCGTTCAAACATGGAGAGCTTGGCTCTCATAACCTGATGACCATTGCGGACGGCGGATCGGCGCGGGAGTATCTGGTCCTGTCGCAATACATGCCCCAGGCCGACTGGACTGTCAGTGTGCTCATGGACACCAGCTCGGTTCGCAGCCAGGCGCGGACGATGCTGATCGCCGTGGTTCTGTTCTTCTGCCTCGCGGGCCTCGGTCTGGCAATCGTCCTGCAGCGTCGGACGCGCGCCGCCGAACGGCTGCGCATGCAGATCGAAGCGCGCAACGAGCTGGAGCGGCGGGTCGAGGAGCGGACGGCCGATCTTGCCCTCGTCAACCGGCAGATCGAGCTGGAGATTGCCGAACGTCGGCTGACGGAACAGGAACTGCGAAAGACGCAGGGCGATCTCATCCAGGCGGGAAAGCTTGCCGGCCTCGGCCAGATGTCGGCCGCGCTGTCGCATGAGTTCAACCAGCCGCTCACCGCGGCCAAGACCTATGCCGACAGCGCCGCGATGCTCATCGACCGCGGCCGCGTCGAGGAAGCGCGCGACAATGTCCAGCGCATTTCCCGGCTTGTCGATCGGATGGCGGCAATCAGCCGTCACCTGCGCAACTTCGCACGAAAGCCCAACGAGAAGCTCGGGCCCGTCCCGATCGAAACCGTCGTGGGCGACACCCTGGAGATCGTCGCGGCGCGCCTCAAATCGGCCGATGCCCGGCTGGATATCGATCTCGGTCCCCAGCCTCTGTGGGTCCAGGCCGGGTCGGTACGGTTGCAACAGGTGCTGGTCAACATCATCACCAATGCCGCCGATGCCGTCGAAGGTCTGGAGGACCGGCGCATCGAACTTGTCGGACGGGCGCAGGACGGCAAGGTCATCCTGACGATCCGGGATCATGGGCCGGGGGTTCCCGCGGCGATTTCCGAACGGATCTTCGATCCTTTCTTCAGCACCAAGGGCGTAGGCCGCGGCCTGGGGCTCGGCCTCTCCATATCTTACAACATCATCAAGGATTTCGGCGGCGGCCTGTCCGTATCCAACAAGGCCGACGGCGGCGCGGAGTTCCGCATCGAGCTGGACGGCGCATTGCCGGCGCAGGAGGCCGCCGAATGAGCCGGATCCTGCTGATCGATGACGAGGAAGAGATGCGTCGTTCGTCGGCCCAGGCTCTGGAGCTTTTCGGCATGGAGGTCGATACGTTCGCCAGTGCCGAGCCGGTGCTGGAGCGCGTCGGCTACAGTTTCGATGGTGTCGTGGTGAGTGATATCCGCATGCCCGGCATGGATGGAATGACGCTTCTGCAGCGGGTGCGCGAGCTTGACGCCGAAATACCCGTCATCCTGCTGACCGGCCATGCGGATGTCCAGTTGGCGGTGACGGCCATGCGCGCAGGGGTCTATGACTTCCTCGAGAAGCCGTTCACGGCGCAGCATCTGGCCGGCATCATCCGCCGCGCGATGGATCGGCGCGGCCTCGTTCTGGAAAATCGTCGTCTTCGTGCGGTCGCCGGCAAGCGGGACGATATCGAGGCCCGTCTGCCGGGCCGCACACAGGTCATGGTCGATTTGCGCTACAGCCTGCGCGCCATCGGCGCCACCGATGCGGATACGCTGGTGATCGGCGAAACGGGTGTCGGCAAGGAGGTCGTCGCCCGGGCCCTGCATGACATCAGCGCCCGGGCGGACCGGCCGCTGATCGCCATCAACTGCGCGGCGCTACCCGAAAACCTGATCGAAAGCGAGCTTTTCGGCCATGAGGCGGGCGCCTTTCCCGGTGCCATCCGGCCGCGTTACGGCAAGTTCGAGCATGCGCGCGGCGGCACGATCCTTCTCGACGAGATCGGCTCCATGCCCTTCGACCTCCAGGCGAAGTTTCTGCGGGTGCTGCAGGAGCGGGTGATCAGCCGGCTTGGCTCGAATGAGGTCGTTCCCCTCGACGTGCGCTTCATCGCCACCAGCAAGGTCGACCTGGAGGCCGAGGTCGCGGCCGGACGGTTCCGCGCCGATCTGCTCTATCGCCTCAACGTCGCCACGCTGCATGTACCGTCGCTTGCGCAGCGCCGCGCCGATATCCCGCTGCTTTTCCTCCAGTTGGTGCGCGAGGCCTCGGCACGCTACGGCCGGGCCGACATGGAGGTTCCGCCCGATGTGATCGCTGAGGTGGCGAGCCGCAACTGGCCGGGCAATGTCCGCGAACTGCGCAATGCCGCCGACCGGCTCGTGCTCGGCCTCGACCCCCAGCGCGACGAGGCGCAGTCCGAGCCGCAGCGACTGGCCGACAAGGTGGCGGCCTATGAGCGCAGCGTCATCGCCAGTGCGCTTGCGGCGCATGCCGGGCGCATCCGGCCGGTTTATGAGATGCTCGGCATCTCCCGCAAGACCCTGTACGAGAAGATGCAGAAATACGACCTCGACAAGAAGATGCCCTTCACCGACGACGACTACGCGGCATAGGCCGAAACGCGTGTTGGGTGGAAATCCACCCATGCCTATGCCCGTTTGTTTCCATTTCGACCCATGCTGCGGCGCACCGCGGCAGAAAATGCCCGGCGACCGCCGAAGCGCGATTGCCCGCCGGGCCTTCCTCTTCACAGATTGGGATATTACGACCGGTGAGGGAGGAGCCACACCGGCGGGAACAGTCCATCCGGGAGGATTCGATGAAGTTTATGAACGCCGTGCTGGCCATGTCAGCCGCTGCAGCCGTTTCGATGGTCTTTGCGCCGGCGATGGCGCAGACCTACCCCGAACGCAACATCACCATGGTCATTCCCTTCTCGGCCGGTGGCCCGACCGACACGGTAGGCCGCCTCGTCGCGGAATCGATGTCGAAGGATCTTGGCCAGCAGATCATTGTCGAGAATGTCGGGGGCGCGGGCGGCACGCTGGGTGCCGGCCGGGTCGCACAGGCAGATCCGGACGGTTACACCATTCTCCTGCACCACATCGGCATGGCGACAAGCGCCACGCTCTATCGCAAGCTTGCCTATGACACGCTGAACGCTTTCGAATATGTCGGTCTCGTCACCGACGTGCCGATGACCATCGTCGCCCGCAAGGATTTCGAGCCGGCCGATCTCAAAAGTCTCGTCGAGTATGTGAAGGCGAACAAGGATACGGTAACCGTCGCCAATGCCGGCATCGGCGCCGCGTCACATCTCTGCGGCATGATGTTCATGAGCGCCGTCGAGACGCCGCTGACGACCGTGCCCTACAAGGGTACGGGTCCGGCCATGACCGATCTTCTCGGTGGCCAGGTCGACATCATGTGCGACCAGACCACCAACACGACGAAGCAGATCCAGGGCGGCACCATCAAGGCCTATGCGGTGACCTCGCCCGCACGCCTCGACGTGCTTCCCGACGTGCCGACCGCCATCGAAGGCGGGCTTGCCGATTTCCAGGTCGGTATCTGGCACGGTGTCTATGCACCGAAGGGCACGCCGCCAGAGGCCATCGAGCGCCTGTCGAAGTCGCTTCAGGTGGCGCTCAAGGATCCGAACGTCATCGCCCGTTTCGCTGAACTGGGCACGGTGCCTTCGCCGGAAAGCGACGCGACGCCGGCGGCGCTGAAGGCGAAGCTCGAAAGCGAGATCGCCCGCTGGAAGACCGTTATCGAAGCCGCCGGCCAGTACGCCGACTGAGGACACCTTCCGATCCGGACGTGCCGCGTGGCTCCCCTGCCGCGCGGCTCGTATGCCAGGATCGGCCGCCTTCCAGTCGAGAACAGGAAACACCATGAAATCGCTCGCGGTTGATACCACCAATGCGCTTTGTGGCGCGATCTTCATCGCCCTTGGGGCCTTCTTTGCCTATCAGAGCTTCGAACTTGAGCTCGGCACGGCCTTGCGCATGGGGCCGGGTTATTTTCCCTTCGTGCTGGCGCTGATCCTGATGCTGCTCGGCATCGTCATTCTCATCCAGTCGGTGCGGACCGATAGCGGCCCGTTGGGGCCGATCGCGCTGCGCGGCATGCTCTTCATCCTTCCCGCACCGATCTTCTTCGGGCTGACCGTACGCGGCCTCGGTTTTGCGCCGGCGCTCTTCTTCTCAGCGCTGATCGCCGCCTTCGCCTCGACGCGGATGCGGCCGCTGATGGGCGTCATCCTGGCCGCCGCCGTCACGGTCTTTTCGGTCGTGGTCTTCAGTTATGCGCTGGGCTTGCCGTTCGAACGTTTCGGCCCCTGGGTCCGGTTCTAGGAGGCGGCCATGGATCTCGTCAGCAATCTCGCCCTCGGTTTCGCGACCGCCGCCTCTCCGGCAAACCTGCTCTTCTGCCTCATCGGCGTGCTGCTCGGCACCCTGATCGGCGTCCTGCCGGGCATCGGCGCCACGGCGACCATCGCCATGCTCCTGCCCATCACCTTCCAGCTGGAGCCGGTCTCGTCGCTCATCATGCTCGCCGGCATCTATTACGGCGCCCAGTATGGAGGCTCGACGACCGCCATTCTCATCAACATGCCCGGTGAGTCCTCGTCCGCCGTGACGGCCATCGACGGCTACCAGATGGCGCGCAAGGGACGGGCCGGCGCCGCATTGTCGATCGCCGCGCTTGGATCGTTTTTCGCCGGTACGGTCTCCACCTTCCTTGTAGCGATCTTTGCCATTCCGCTGACGGCGCTCGCCCTGCAATTCGGGGCGGCCGAGTACTTCTCCCTGATGATCGTCGGTCTCGTCTCCTCGATCGCGCTGGCGCACGGGTCGATCGTCAAGGCGCTCGCCATGGTGTCGCTCGGCCTGCTGCTCGGCCTCGTCGGCACGGATATCTATACCGGCACGCCGCGGTTCACCCTCGGTATCCGTGAATATGCGGACGGGTTGAACTTCGTCGCCGTCGCCGTCGGCGTCTTCGGCGTGGCGGAGATCCTGCGCAATCTGGAAGGCGAGAAGACACGATCGGTCCTGATGGCGAAAGTCAGCGGTCTCTGGCCGACACGCGATGATTTTCGCCGCATGGTCGCCCCCGTCCTGCGCGGCACGGCGATCGGATCAGCGCTCGGCATCCTGCCGGGCGGCGGCGCCATCCTTGCCGCCTTCGCCTCCTACACGGTGGAAAAGCGCATGTCTTCGACGCCGCAGGAATTCGGCAAGGGTGCGATTGCCGGCGTTGCCGGTCCGGAATCGGCCAACAATGCCGGTGCGCAGACCTCGTTCATTCCGCTTCTGACGCTCGGCATTCCCGCCAATCCGGTCATGGCGCTGATGGTCGGAGCGATGATCATCCAGGGCATCGTGCCCGGGCCGAACGTTGCCGTCGAGCAGCCGGCGCTGTTCTGGGGCATCATCGCCTCCATGTGGATCGGCAACCTGATGCTCGTCGTCCTCAACCTGCCGCTCATCGGCCTCTGGGTGAAGCTGCTGACAATCCCGTATTACGTGCTCTTTCCGATCATCATGGCCTTTTGCTCGATCGGCGTCTACAGCGTCAATTCCAACGTCTACGACCTCTATGCCGTCGCCTTCTTCGGGCTCGCCGGCTACCTCTTGGTCAAGCTGCGCTGCGAGCCGGCACCGTTGCTTCTCGGTTTTGTGCTGGGACCGTTGCTGGAGGAGAACCTTCGGCGCGCGATGATCCTGTCGCGCGGCGACCCGACCACCTTCGTCACAAGGCCGATCAGCGCCATCCTGCTTTTGATTGCGCTCGCCGTGCTCGTTGTCGTCTTCCTTCCCTCGGTCAAGGCCAAGCGCGAGGAGGTTTTCCAGGAAGAGGATTGAGAACAGGGTTCATACCGCCTGGAGGGGCGGGCCCCGAGGTGGCGGGCGGGCGCGCGAGGCGCCCGCCTGCATGGTTTGAAAGAGAGGAGAAACGCAATGAAAATGTCCAAACTGACGCGCCGCATGGCGCTCTCTGCCGGATTGTCGCTGCTGTCCCTGCTGGCTGTGAATGCGCCCGCCTTGGCTGACGGCTTCCCGGAAAGGCAGGTCACCCTTGTCGTTCCCTTCGCCGCCGGTGGCTCGACGGATGTGGTGGCGCGGATCATCGCGCAGAAGATGTCGGAGGATCTCGGCCAGCAGGTGATCGTCCAGAACGTCGCCGGCGCTGGCGGCAATCTCGGCGCGGACAATGTCGCCCGTGCCGATGCGGACGGCTACACGATCCTGATGGGCACGGTGGCCACCCATGCGCTCAACCCGCTCATCCTCAAATCGACGCCCTATGATGCGGAAAAGGATTTCGCTCCGATCTCGCTGCTCGTCGTCGTACCGAACGTGCTGGTCGTCAACCCTGCGCTGCCGGCGAAGAATGTCGAGGAATTGCTGGCGCTGCTGAAGGGCGCGCCGGATCAATACAGCTACGCCTCATCGGGGAACGGTACGCCGCTGCACCTCTCCGGAGAACTCTTCAAGAGCATGGCGGGCGTCGAGATGGTCCATATTCCCTATAAGGGTGCGGGACCGGCGCTGAACGACGTCATTGCCAATCAGGTGCCGATCATGTTCGACAACCTGCCCTCCTCGTCCGGCCACATCAAGGCCGGCACGCTGCGCGCCCTGGCGGTGACGACGAAGGAGCGGGCCACATCCTTCCCCGATGTCCCGACGGTCGCCGAATCGGGCATTCCCGGTTATGAAACCTATACATGGAACGCCCTTTTCGCACCGGCGGGCACGCCCACTGAAGTGATCGCCCGCCTCAATCAGTCGGCGAACACGGCGCTGAAGGATCCTGCGGTGGCCGAGCGCATGAAAGAATTCAGCGCCACCATCGTCGGCTCCACGCCGGAGGAGCTGGGCGCCCATGTGAAGGCCGAAATCGCCAAGTGGACGCCGGTCGTCCGTGACGCGAAGGTCCAGATGGACTGAGCGGAACAGAGCGCCCGGGAACCTGGCTTCCCGGGCAACATTCCTCACATATCAGGCATTCAGAAAGCAGCGGTTTACCTCTTCGTCATAAGGTAATGTCTTCCGGACAGGGTTGCCACGGCAGCTCTAACTCTCTCTAGGCAATGCCGATGACCGCTGCTTTCGATTCCGATATTTTCAACCTCGCGCCGATCGCCATGTGGATCGAAGATTTCAGCGGGGTAAAGGCGCTTTTCGACGCGTGGCGCGCAGAGGGTGTCACCGATATCAGGGCCTTCCTGCGAGAGGATCGGGACCGGGTCATTGCCTGCTCCAAGCGGATCCGGGTTGTCGGCGTCAACGCCAAGACGCTGGACCTTTTCGAGGCCAAGGACCTTGAGCACCTGACGGCCAATATCGCCGCAATCTTCCGCGACGACATGCTGGATACCCATATCAACGAGCTGGCAGCGCTGTTCGATGGCGAGCTGACCTTTTCGAGCACGACCGTCAATTACACGATCACCGGCCGGCGGCTCGATATCCAGCTGCGCGGCGCCGTGCTGCCCGGTCACGAACGTACGCTCGGCAGGCTGCTTCTGACGACCGAAGACATTACCGAGCGCGAGGATGCCCGCCGTGCGGAAGAAGAGCAGAGGCGGCAGGCGGAAGGCATCTTCGAGCACTCCCCTGTTTCGCTGTGGATCGAGGACTTCAGCCGCATTCGCACGTTGATTGAAGACATCCGCGATCGCGGCATCACCGACTTCCGCACCTTCATGGACGTGCATCCGGAGTTCGTGCAGCAGTGCATGAGCGAGATCAGGGTGATCGACGTCAACCAGGCGACGCTTAATCTCTTCGGTGCAAAAGACCTCCGCGACCTTCTGCAGCGGCTTGGTGAAATCTTTCGCGACGATATGCAAAAGCCGTTTCGCGAACAGCTCATGGAGCTTTGGAACGGCAATCTCTTCCACCACCGCGAGGTGATCAATTACGCGCTCGACGGATCGGAGCGCCACATCCTGCTGCATTTTTCCGTGTTTCCGGGACATGAACACGATTGGTCGCGGGTTCAGGTGGCGCTTGCAGACATCACCGCACGCAAGAAGGCGGAAGCCTATCTCGAATATCTCGGCAAGCACGACGTCCTGACAAAGCTCTACAACCGCGCATTCTACGCCGACGAGATCAACCGGCTCGAGCGGAAATCGCTACGGCCGGTCTCGGCCATCGTGATCGACCTCAATGGCCTCAAGGTCACCAATGACCAGTTGGGCCATGATGCGGGCGACGGTCTGCTGCGCCGTTTCGGTGAAATCCTCAATGGCGCGGTGCATGCCCCAAACCACGCCTGCCGGATCGGCGGAGACGAGTTCGCCGTTCTCCTGCCCGGCGCAGACGCGAAATCCGCCGCTACGATGGTGGAGACCATCCTGGAGCTTTTAAGGATCAACAATCAGTTCTACTCCACCGCACCGCTCAGCATGTCCTATGGCGTTGCGACCAGCGAGAACGGTGAGACAATCGAATCCGTCATCAAGCGCGCCGATGCGTTGATGTACGAGTACAAGAGCGCGCATTACGCGACGATCGATCTCGGCACCGGCACGCCACGAGCCAAAACCCGAACCCGGTAGGATGCCGGTAGCGGCCATCGGCCTTACGCCAAAAGCGCGCTTGAAAGAAATGGCCGAACCGCCCCGACATGGTTGGTTATCTGCGTGCCAACCGAACCGGGTTCACGCGCAGACGCACGCGGAGACGTGCAAATGGTCGATACGCCATTGACCGATCCGCTTGCCCGCCTAGATCTCCCGGGATGGAGGCACCCCAATGCGCGTTTTGATCGTCGAAGACGAATTTCTCATAGCATCCCTTCTGGAAGCCATTGTCGAAGAACAAGGCCATGAGCGGCTCGGCCCCGTCTCAACCGTCGAGCAGGCGCTCGCTTATGCACCGCGCGCTGACATCGCCCTCGTCGATTTGGGTCTTGCCGACGGCAATAGCGGACGGTTGCTCGCCCGCCGGCTTGTCGATCGCTTTGGCATACAGGTGATTTTCGTGACGGGCGACGCCAGCTCGCTTCAGGATGGATTTGACGGTGCCATCGCAGTCATACAAAAGCCTTTTCGCGACGACGAGATCGCTTCCGCCCTCGCGGAAGCGCTCGATCGACGGCGCCGATCGATGTGGCGGGCGAATTCCGGCTGACCATGATTTCGAGTGTCCTGCCGTCAGCCTGCAAGAGCCAGGCCGCCTTGGCGACCGACATCCCTTTCGATTTCCCGTATGAGGGTATCGAGGGCCGGGTTTCTCGACTTGCGTGCGCGCCGCACAACATAGGCCAGGGACGGTGGCGGAGGCAGCCGGTCGGTGATGATTTGCATCTCACCCTGGATATACCGGTCACTCAGCAAAGCGACGCCCATTGTCGCGTTCACCGCGGACACGATGCCGGCGGCACTTGAACACTCGAATACGGTTTCAAGGACGGGACCGTCCCGGCCCATGTCGAACGCCCATTTTCGGTAGAAGCAATCCTCATCGAACGATAGAAACGGGATGGGTTCATCCTGCCGGATGACCAGTTCCGGATGCTTCACCCAGTGAAGCCGTTCTCTGTAGAGGATGACATCGGCCGGTCGCACTTCATGGTCGAAGACCTGAACAATCGCAGCATCAAGTTCGCCACGCTCCAGCATGGCACGAAGAACAAGGCTCATGCGGACTTTGGTTCGCACCGTGACGTTTGGATGAAGCCGACGGAAGCGGCCAAGAATTCGAGCAAGGTCGCTGCAAGCGGTGTCTTCTGTGAAGCCGAGCAGAAGTCTGCCTGCTAGAGGCGTCTTCGATAGGCTCAGGAGCGCCTCGTCATGCATCATCAGGATGCGTCCGGCATAGTTCAGGAGATCCTCACCTGCAGCCGTGAACATGGGTGCACCGGCTTTCCGTCCAAGCAGCTCACAGTCGAGGCTGACTTCAAGCCGCTTGATCTTATGGCTGACGGCGGACTGCGACAGGCCCAGCGCGACGGCTGCTTTTGTTATGCCTCCGTGCTGCCGGATTGCAGAGAGCGCCCGCAACGCATCGATTTCCAGTCGGCGACTGTTCAGCTCGTTCATTGTCCTGTCCACTTCGGTCTCGGAGTGACCCTACCATAAACCGAAAGCGATATGACATGGATTACGTGATTGTCATCCCTCTATCGATATTTGTCATGTGCGTTGCCCTCGCTTTCAGCCTAGCAGTGGTCGCGTTCCGCTTAACCGAGGCCCCATGTCTGAAGCCACTTCCGCACCGGTCGATACCAGCCGCCATCCGCTATTGTGGCCGTTGCTTGCGGCACTTCTCATCATCGGATGGAGTTCCGGCTTCGTCGGCATCCGCTACGCGAACCAGGAAGCAAGCGTCATGCTTCTGCTTTTCTGGCGCACATTGCTGTCTGGATTGATACTGCTGCCCTTTGCCTTGTTCATGGGCCCCGGAATATCGATGCGCGCGGTCAGAGATCAGGCGCTGTTCGGCATCATGGCGGTTTTCCTGTATCTGGGGGGCTTCGCGCTGGCCATCGAGCAAAAGGTGCCCACCGGGTTGGTCGCCCTTATCGCCGATCTTCTTCCGCTTGCCATCGCAGCTCTCTCGCAGCCCGTGCTGGGCGAACGGCTGACGGCGAGGCAATGGCAGGGGACCGCGATTGCCGTCGCCGGAGTCCTCATCGTATCCTTCGACAGCCTCAGCTTGGGCACGGCACCCATATGGGCCTACGGGCTGACGGTGGGTTCGATGCTTGTGTTCGCCGCCGCCTCCGTCCTCTACAGACGGCACGAGAGGAGCCGGATGCCTGTCTACCAGAGCCTTTGCATCCACACGCTGGTGGGTTCGGTCCTCTTCGGCCTGTGCGCATCGGCGCAAGGCAGTCTCGCTCCGCCGATGACGCGGGACTTTGCGATCGGAATGGTCTGGCTGGTACTGATCGCGACGTTTCTTGCCTATGCCGTCTACTATACCAGTCTGCGGCTGTTCCCCGTCGCCAAGGTAAGCGCCGCCATCTATCTCAGCCCACCCGTGACGATGATATGGGCATGGCTGTTGTTCTCGGAGCCGTTGACCTTGGGGATGATCGCCGGCCTCCTCGTGACGCTGGTTGGCGTCTGGATGACCTCGCGGGGCTGAACGATGTGATCGGCAACCAACGCATTCGCTGAAAGAACGTAACCGACCGCCTGCCGAGACAGCCGGCGCGCGCGTCCGTTGCCAAGCCCCGGAGACGGGGCAACGCCACGCACTAGGTGGTACTCAAATCCGGTATGTCGCCCCGGGATGATTGAGCGGCAGGCGGTCACCCGACCGGAAAAGGCGGTCGCGCAAGCTTGAGCCGCCGTAGCCGGTCTTGTACCGGCCGCGCTCCTGCAGGACCGGGACGACGAGGTCCACGAAATCCTCATAGCACTCCGGCGTCACGGTGCGGGCGAGGTTGAAACCGTCGATCTCGCCCTCGTCTATCCAGCTTTCCAGTTCGTCGGCGATGATATCGGGCGTCCCCACGAGCAGTGGATACCGCCCGCCGAGCGCGAGCTCCTCCAGCAGCTGGCGTTTGGTCCACTGCTTCTTCTTCGCGAGCTCGGTCGCGGACTGTATGGCGTTGGATGTGCCGTATTCGATCGGCTCATCAAGCCCATAGCGCGAAAAATCGATGCCTGTGCTGGCCGCGAAATGTGCAAGGCCCGCTTCCGGACTGGCATGCCGAAGATAGTCGCGATGTTTTTCCTGCGCCTCCTGAGGGGTGCGCCCCGGAATGACGGAAATGCCGATGAAGATCTTGATGTCCTCGGGTGCACGGCCAGCCTCGACGGCTTCCGCGCGCAAGGCGCGCGCCGTGGCCCGGGCGGCTTGCCTGTCGGTCGCCGTGATGAAGATGCATTCGGCGTGGCGCGCGGCGAAGCGGCGCCCGCGACCGGAGGTGCCAGCCTGGTAGAGGACCGGCGTGCGCTGGCGCGAGGGTTCCGCAAGGTGGTGGCCTTCGACCCGGTAGAACGGCCCGTCATGCCGGATCGGCGTCACCTTGGAGGGATCGGCATAGACACGCGCCTGCTTGTCGCCCAGTACCGCGTCGTCGCGCCAGCTTCCCTCCCAGAGCTTGTAGAGGACTTCCAGATAATCCTCCGCGCGGTCATAGCGGCTATCGTGCGCCGTCAGCGCGTCCTGCCCGACGGCGCGCGCCGCGCTGTCGAGGTAACCGGTCACGATGTTCCAGCCGATGCGACCGTCTGCCAGATGATCGAGCGTCGAAATCCGCCGGGCGAACGTATAGGGCGGTTCGGCATTGGCGTTCACGGTGATGCCGAAGCCGAGATGCGTCGTAACGGCCGCCATGGCGGAGACGAGCAGCAGCGGATCGTTGACGGGAAGCTGGATGGACTCCTTCAATGTCAGGTCGACACCGCCCTGGTAAACATCGTAGACGCCGATGATGTCGGCAATGAAGATGCCGTCGAACAGCCCGCGTTCCAGTGTCCTGGCGAGCGATGTCCAGTAATCGATCCTCTTGTAGTCGACGGAGCGGTCGCGCGGATGCGTCCATAGACCATGGTTGATGTGGCCGACACTGTTCATGTTGAACGCGTTGAGAAGAATCTGCTTTTTCATGGGGGTCCGTCAGATCGCGCCGTGGCGCGGCGGGCGTTTGCCGTTGAGATGGAAATTGCCGACCGCCTGGTATTTCCACCGGACCGGATCGTGCAGCGTGTGCGTGCGCACATTGCGCCAGTACCGGTCGAGATTATCCTCGCTCGCGGTGGCGGATGTGCCGGACAGCTCGAACAGCTTTTCCGCAGCTAGCAGGCCGGCCTTCGTCGTCAGGATACGCGCCTGCGCGACAGCGATGGACGCATTCGCCACGCTGTCCTCGTCCGGCGCCGCCTGTGTCGCATCGACAATGCGGCCGGCCCGCTCGACGAGCGCCTCGGCAGCCCGGAGCCGCAGGCGGACATCACCGATCTGATGCAGCGTCAGCGGATCGGCCGAAGCCTTGTCGACGCCTGAATCGAGCCAGGGCCGCGCCCGATCCCGCACGAAGCGCAGCGTCTCCTCGAAGGCGCCGAAGCCGATACCGAGATCGATCGCCGCATGCATGATCTGCGCGTGCGGACCTATGGTCGTCGGCCGGTCGAACGATGCCTTGAACGGTACGACCCATTCCGGCTCCACCCGCACGCGGCCGAACCTCACCGAGCCGCTGCCCGTGACACGCTGGCCGAAACCGTCCCAATCGTCGATGATCGTCACGCCCGGCGCATCCCGTGGAACGAAGGCGAGATAGGACACCTCCGCTTCGTCTTCCTCTGCAACCACCAGGGTCGGTATCCAATGGGCATACAGGGCGCCGGTGCAGTAGAATTTTTCGCCTTCGACGAACCATCCGGCCGGCTCGCGCACAAGCCGCGTGCGGCGCTTGAAATCGCGCGTGCCGACTTCGGCAAGAGCGTTGCCCAGCCTGTCGCCGGCCAGCACCCTGTTGAAGAAGAACCGCTTCTGCGCCTCCGATCCACCGACGCGCAGCACCTCCAGCGCATAGAAATGGTTCTGCGGAATTTGCGCCAGCGAACCGTCTGCGGCTGCGATAATGGCGATGGCCTTGGCGAGGGTCACCGTCGAGATGCCCGCGCCGCCATAAGCCTTGGGCACCGTCGCCCCCCAAAGCCCGCTCGCCGTGTAGCGTTCCAGCTCGTCCCAGGGAAGCCGCCGCTCGGCGTCCCGCAGCGCGGCCTCCCGCGCGAAATCGGCAGCCAGGATATGCGCCACCTCCAGCGCATGCGCGTCATCGCGAATGATGTTCGGTGCGGTCTCGGCGGGCAATGCCTGCTGAACCGGTCGTGAAGCCGATGAAGTCATGTCCGTCGCCCTCCTCTCAATTCCACTGGTGGCGGGCGGGGTGGGCGCCGTTGAGGTAATAGTTGCCGAGAAGGTGGTACTTCCACCGAACCGGATCGTGCAGCGTATGGACCCGGGCATTGCGCCAGTGCCGATCGAGACCGTGCGCGGCGCGCGTCGAACTCGACCCGGCGAGATCGAAAAGCGTCTCGCTGGCATCCAGCGCGATTTCCGTGGTCAAAATCTTCGCCTCCGCGACCGCGACCGAAGCCTTGGCGCTCGTCTCGGCAGTGACCGGCACGGCGCTCAGCTCGTCCAGCACGCTCGCGGCATGATGCAACAGTGCCTGCGCGGCCTGATAGTCCGTTTCCAGCCGGCCGATTTCATGGAGGATCGTCGGGTCGTCGGCCGCACGCTCCAGCCCGGAGTCCATCCAGGGGCGTGCCCGATCACGCACGAAGGCGATGGCATCGTCGATCGCGGCGCGCGCGATTCCGGAATCGATCGCCGCCTGTATCAATTGCGAGATCGGTCCCCAGAGTCCCGGCCTGTCGGCTGCTTGCCAGACCGGCAGCACCTGCACAGGTTCCACGGGCACATTATCAAACTCGACCGTACCACTGGCCGTGGTGCGCTGACCGAAGGACGACCAGTCGTCGATGACGGACACGCCCGGCGCGTCGAAGCGCGCCCAGACCTGCACGGCGCGGCCCTCGTCGTCAATCGCCCGGGTCGGGATCCAATGGGCGAACAACGCACCCGTGGAATAGAAGCGCCGGCCGGTGAGCCGCAGCCCGCCGGCGGTTGCGGTAATGCGCGTCGTCACGTGGCTGATGGCATTCCTGCCGCGCTCGGGGCCGGCATTGCCGATGCGCTCGCCGCGCAGGATATCGGCATAGAAGCGCCGCTTCTGTTCCTCCGAACCGAGGTCGTGCAGCAGGGCAAGCACACCGAAATGGTTCTGGGGGATCTGGCCGGCCGAAGGATCGGCGGCACAAAGAATCTCGAACACCCGCACCAGCGTCACGAAAGAAAGTTCGGGGCCGTCATATGCCTTCGGCACCGTGATGGCGCCAAAACCGGTCTCGCTGTAGGCCTCGATCTCATCCCAGGGCAGGATGCGCTCGCGGTCGCGCAGCAGCGCTTGCGGCCGAAGCTTATCGGCAAGCGCAGTCGCCGCGGCGATCGCCTGCGCGTCATTGTCGATCCGTGCGGCGGAAACGGCCGGCGCCGGACGCCGACCGGCATCGTTGGTGTTGCTCTTGCTCATTGTCGTTCCGTTCCGTTTTTTAGCGATCGCGCAGACGGCGCACGGTATAGTCACCGGCGAACTGGACGATCGTCACCATGGCGACGAGCACGATGATCACCGCCACCATGACTGCCGTGTCGAAGCGCTGGTAGCCGTAGCGGATGGCCATGTCGCCGAGCCCTCCGGCACCCACGGCACCCGCCATTGCGGAGGCCCCTATCATGGTGACGACCGTGATGGTGAAGCCGCCGACGATGCCGGGCAGCGCCTCGGGCAGCAGCACATGACGGACGATGTGCCACTTGCGGCAGCCCATCGCCTGCGCCGCCTCGATCAGCCCCTTGTCGACCTCGCGAAGACTGACTTCGGCAATGCGGGCGAAGAATGGCGTCGCGCTGATCGAAAGCGGCACGATCGCGGCCCACACCCCGATCGTCGTGCCCGTGAGGAAGCGCGTGAACGGCAGGAGCGCGACGAGCAGCACGATGAAGGGCGTCGCCCTGAACCCGTTGACGACGGCTGCCACGGCGCGGTTGAGCCGCGGCGCTTCATAAAACCCGCCCGGAGATGAAACGACGAGGAAAACGGCGATCGGTATGCCGACAAGCAGTGCAATCAACGCCGAAGCGCCCACCATCTGCACCGTATCGAGGAAGGCGGCCCACAGGCGGTTATACATCGCTGGCGACATAGCCGACCACCCTTGCGCTGCCGACATGCCCTTTCAGGGCGTCGAGGTCTTGTTCGGAAATTCCACGCGCGGCAACGAGAAGCGTGCCCTGCGCGTGTCCCTGGATGCGATCGATCGTGCCGTGCAGGAGCCGGAGCGACGTGCCGAGCGTGGCGGCAAGCCGGGCGAGGTCGGGATCGCCGCCTTGCGCGCCGGTATAGTGCAACTCGATGATGGTTCCTCCGCCGGCGACGGGGCGCGGCGCGAGGCGTGCGGCAAGATCTTCCGGAAGATCGCGGCTAAGCGGCCGCAAAAGCGCACGCGTGGCGTCATGCTTCGGATCGCCGAAAACCTGCCAGACAGGTCCCTCCTCCGCAATACGCCCCTGCTCCAGGACGAGGACGTTCTCGCAAACCTCGCGGATGACGCTCATCTCGTGCGTGATGAGGATGATGGTCAATCCGAGGCTGCGGTTGATGTCCCTGAGAAGCCTGAGGATCGACAGGGTCGTCTCGGGATCCAACGCGGAAGTCGCCTCGTCGCAGAGCAGGATTTCCGGTTTGTGCACCAGGGCGCGAGCGATGCCGACACGCTGCTTCTGCCCGCCGGAAAGACGCGACGGATAAACGTCGTGCTTGCCTTCAAGGCCGACAAGCGCCAGCACCTCGTCCACACGCTGGTCTATCTGGCGACGCGGCAGGCCGGCCACGACCAGAGGCAGCGCCACGTTTTCCCGAACGGTTTTCGCCGACAGCAGGTTGAAATGCTGGAAGATCATTCCGACGCGTCGGCGCAACTGCACGAGCGCGTTCTCGTCGAAGCGGCCGATGTCCTGCCCGTCCACGATGACACGGCCTGATGTCGGTTCCTCGAGCCGGTTGATCGTGCGAAGCAGGCTGGATTTGCCCGCGCCGCTTCGACCGATGATGCCATAGATGCGGCCCGTCGGGATTTCGAGGTCGATCTCCTCCAGCGCGCGTACGGCGCCGGCCGCCGAGTGGTAGGTCTTACCGAGGCTCTCGAAACGCACGGCCCCGGGTCCGGCCGGCGAGATCGCCCTCGCCCGAGCCTGCACCGTGTTCGCGACCGCATCGACTGGCAGAGGCGCCGCCACCGTTCCGAGCATCAGTGCTGCCATGACAATGTGTAGAGCTTGTCGTTACCGTGGTAGGCCTCGGCGATCGTCTTCTTCACGGCCGGTGAATTCTGATAGAGTTCGACCACCTTCTTGAGGGCGGGCTCGTCCTTGCGGTCTTCCTTGACGGTGAAGATGATGGAGAAACGCCGGTCGTCGATGCCGGAATAGATGAGACCCGAGCCGGGATCGAAAAGACCGGATGCCGCGATGAAGTGCGGATAGCCGAGCGCGAGGTCGACGTCGGCGGTGACGCGGGCGAGCTGCGGCCCTTCGACCTCCGTGAATTCGAGATTGCGCGGATTCTCGGTGATGTCGTCAAGCGTTCCGGTAAAGCCGACGCCTTCCTTCAGCTTGATGAGCCCGGCCCGCTCCAGAAGCAGGAGACCGCGGCCCTGATTGACCGGATCGTTGGCAATCGCGACCTTGCCGCCGTCGGGTATCTCGTCGAAGCTCTTGTGCTTGAGCGAATAGAGACCGATATTCGCCAATATGCCGACGCCGATGTCCGTTAGCTTGTAACCCCTGTCGGCAATGGCGTTGTCGAGAAAAGGCCGGTGCTGAAAGTAGTTGAGATCGATGTCGCCGGCGTCCAGCGCCACGTTCGGCGTAGTCCAGTCGGTGAACTCGACAGCTTCGATGTCGATGCCCGCCCCCTTCGCCTCCGGCACCAGGGCGGCGATCGAGTCGGCATAAGCCCCCGGCACGACGCCGATCTTGACCGTTTCGGCCTGTGCCGCCGTTGCAAGCGATATCGCCGTGGCTGCCAGAAGGCCTATCATGCGCAATTTCATATCATTATCCCTTTTAAAGTACTGTTGTGGTTGCGGTCAGTTGACCGGCTGCCCCTGCGTCCAGGGCAGGCTGTAAAGCTTGTCGTTTTCGGCGAACGACTTGTGGATCTGCGCCTTCACGGCATCGGAATTCTGGTAGATTTCGACGAAGCGGCGCACGAGCGCGGAGTCCGCATTGTTTTCACGCGTGACGAACCGGATCGCGTAATCGGTGTCGTCGATCCCGGAATAGAGCAGCGCCTGGCCGGCGATGTCCGCAAGCCCCGCATTGACATAATGGGCCGGATAGCCCTGCGCGAGATCGACGTCGTCAAGCGCGCGGACGAGCTGCGGCCCCTCGATCTCGACGAACTGCAGCTCTCGCTTGTTCTCGACAATATCGTCGATCGTGGGGCGCGCGCCGACGCCCTCGCGCAGCTTGATGAGGCCGGCACGCTCGATGAGCAGCAGGCCGCGACCCTGGTTGACGGGATCGTTCGCCACGCCGACACGCGCACCTTGCGGCACCTCGTCGAACGACTTGTACTTGGAGGAATAGAGACCAAGATTCGGCAGGAGCCCGACAGCCACGGACTTCAGCTTGAAACCGGTCTCCGAGACTGCGTTGTTGAGAAAGGCCTGGTGCTGGAAGTAGTTCACGTCGAGGTCGCCGGCATCGAGCGCCACATTCGGCGTCGCCCAGTCGGTGAACTCGATGACCTTGACATCGATGCCTTGTTCGCGGGCTTCGGCCGCCGCCACCTCTACGGAATCGGCAAGCGATCCGGGTGTTACGCCCACCTTCAGTGTGTCTGCGAATACGGCCGTCGCCATGAGCGAAACGGCGACAGCCGTCCCCGCCAGTGCCCGGAAGGTTCCCAACAACCGATTTCGCATCACAATCTCCAAACGACGCCCGATATACGCAGGAGAATAGTCGATAATTTCTATGCACAAAGGAGGAAATTATCTTTATGGCGACGGTCTCTGGAATTTTGTTCCAAGCTGCGTGTCTGCAGTCGCCGGTACTGGGCGATCGAGCGAAGACCGATGAAGACGGGATCGAACGACAGTATCTGAGATGGGTGATCGCGGCGGCGATGCCGCGCGCGCCTCACAGTCGCCGTGCGCTTCCACCATCTGTTTCTTTCAAAGGCGAGATCAGCCCGCTTGGGCTTACACGGCCTTCTGCAATTCCGGCAGGACTTCGAAGAGGTCACCGACGAGGGCAGCGCATCCTTGACATGGGTGGAGACGCCCGGGTTTGCCGCGGCAGCGATGGTCTCGACCGGCGCATTGCCACCCTCGTCGGCTGTGGCGAAGGACGTCGTACCACCTCCTGGCATCGATCGACTACATCGCCTGAATGGCGTTGCCCGCATAGATCGAACGCCTTAACGCGAACCTTCACGTTGTAGTCAACGAGGGCAACTCCTCTCGGGTTCGTTACATGCGGCCGCGCAACGCTTCCGGATCGTAGGGCGATTCTGCGATCACTCGTGCCTTGCGCCACTCACCGAGGATAGGCACTTGCAGCTCCGTTCCAGGCGTGCCGAGCGCAACCGGGAGCAGCGCGAAAGCGATGTCGTGGCCCAGCGTGTAGGCGTAGCTGCCGGAGGTGATGCGCCCGACGAGCTTGCCGTCATGATAGACACCCTCGTGAATGAGCGAGCTTGCTCCATCCGTGTCGATCGCGATGGTCACCGAACGCTGCTTGACACCTTCCTCTCGCTGGCGCACCAGCGCCGCCTTGCCGATGAAGTCGCCCTTGTCGAGCCGGATAAAGCGGTCGAGGCCGCTTTCCCAGGCCGTCAGCTCCGGGTTCATGTCGCGATACATGGCGCGGTAGGACTTTTCGAGGCGCAGCGATTCCAGCGCGTGGTAGCCGACGAGGCGCAGGCCGTGTGGCGCCCCCGCGGCAAGGATCGCCTGCAACAGCTGACGCTGGTAGGGCAGTGGATGGTAGAGTTCCCACCCCAATTCGCCCTCATAGTTGACGCGCAGCATGCGCACGTCCGTCGCAAGGCCGACCGTATCGGACCTGACGCCGAACCATGGAAACGCGTCATTGGAGAGGTCCATCTCCGTCAGTCCTTGCAACACCTCGCGCGCCTTGGGACCGACGACGGTGAAGCAGCCGCGCTCATTGGTGACATTGCGAAGCTGAACGCTGCCATCCTTCGGCAGGAGCTTCGAGAGATCGTCGAAGTTCCAGCGTTCGGCGCGTGGTGTGGAGATGAGATAGAAGCTGCCGTCCTCAAGGCGCGCCACGACGTATTCGGCCTGCACGCCACCGTTCTTCGTAAGGTGGTGGCTGAGATTGACACGGCCGGCTTTCGGCAGGCCGTTGGCAAGGATACCGTCGAGCCAGGCTTCGGCACCGGGGCCGGAGACTTCGAACTTCGTCATCGGCGTCATCTCGACGAGGCCGACCGCCTCACGCACCGCCCGCACCTCTTCGGCCACGTAATGGCCCTTCTGCGTCCAGCGCCAGCTGTACTGGTCTTTGGCTTCCACACCATCGGGCGCAAACCAGTTGGGCACTTCCCAACCGTTCAGCACACCCCAGACGGCGCCGCGCTGCGACAGGATATCATAGGAGGGCGCGGTTTTCTGCGGACGGGCAGCGGGCATATCCTGGCCCGGATAGTGCAGCTCGGCATGGGTGCCCCAGCTTTCGCGCACCTTTTGACGCGTCCATTCCTTGTTGGCATAGGTGCCGAAGCGACGCGGATCGAGATCGGACGTGTCGAGACTGTTTGCGCCCTCGACAATGCGTTCGGAAAGATAGTAGCCAATCGCACCGCCCCAGAGGATACCGCCGGGCACACCTTCGGCGATCCAGACATTATCGAGCCCCCAGGCGGGTCCGACCAGCGGCAGCTCGTCCGCGGTCATCTGGAAGGGGCCACGGACATTCGCCTTGATGCCGACGCGACCGAGCGCCGGCACCATTTCCATCGCGGCCTCCCAGTTCCAGGCCACCGCGTCGAAATCCTCCTCTACAAGATCCGCACCGAACCACTCAGGCACGCCGTTTTCGGCAAAAAGCTTCAGGTGCTCCGTCTTTTCGTACGGACCGAACATCAGTCCGTCGCCCTCTTCCCGCAGATAGCCCTCGAAACCTTCATCTCGCAGGATCGGCATTTCCGGCAGCCCCTGGCGCTTGCGCTCGATGATCTCCGGCACGGCATCGGTAATCCAGTATTGATGCAGGATGGGGATTGCCGGGATGTCGAGGCCGAGCAGGGCACCGGTCTGACGGGCATAGTTGCCGGTCGCGGAGATAATGTGCTCGCAGATGATCTCGCCGTTGTTGGTGATGATTTTCCATTCACCGCCGGCAAGCCGCTCAAAACCCCTCACCTCGGTATTGAGATAGATCTTCGCGCCACGGTCGCGCGCACCCTTGGCCATGGCCTGCGTGACGTCGGCGGGCGCGATGTGCCCGTCATCGGGATGGTAAAGCGCCGCCAGCATGTCCTTGTTGTTTTCCAAGAGCGGCCAAAGCTCGCGCGCTTCTTGCGGCGTCACCAGTTCGGCACGAATGCCCTGCACGGCGGCAACGCTCATGTAGCTCTTGTACTCGTCCAGACGGTCGCGCGTGTTTGCGATGCGCAACTGGCCGCATTTGTGCCAGCCGACATGCTGGCCGGTTTCCGCCTCCAGGCCCTCATAGATCTCGATGGTCTTGGCGATCATCCGTCCGATATTGATGCTGCGCGCATAGGAGGGAATGAGGCCGGCGGCGTGCCAGGTCGAACCGGCGGTGAGTTGCGTGCGCTCGAGAAGCGCGACATCCGTCCAGCCACGTTTGGCAAGACCGTAGAGGATGGCGGCGCCGACGCAGCCACCACCGATGACGACGGCGCGAGCATGAGTTTGCATGGAGAGTCCCTCGAATGAATTTTCACCAGCCTACAAACCGCCTCCAGGCCTGTAATCTTGCTAAAAATTCTTGAGGGGCATAACCTCAGATTATGCACAGGCTCCGCTCGCTCGTTCCGTCCGCCAACTACCTCTTCTGCTTCGAGGCCGCAGCCCGACGGCGCAGCTTCACCGCCGCCGCGCAGGAGTTGAATGTCAGCCAGCCTGCGGTCAGCAAGACGATCCGCCTGCTGGAAGAGGCTACGGGACTGAAGCTCTTTCGTCGCGATCACACCCGGCTGGAACTGACGGCGGAGGGACAACGGCTTTACAAGGAAACGCAAGAGGCGTTCGACCATCTGCACATGGTAATCTCGTCGCTGCAGAAGAAGCACTCGAATGATGTGGTGCGCGTTTCCTTCTCTGCGTCCTTCGTGCAGCTGTGGCTTCTCCCGCGATTGAAGGACTTCAAGGCCAAGCACCCCGATGTATCGCTGCGCATCGAGGAAAGCAGTCGCGACGACCAGGACCTGGTGGAAGAGGATATCGATCTTTCCGCACGCCTCGGCAACGGCAAATGGCCGGGCATTCACTCCTGGCGTTTTGTGACGGAAGACGTCATGCCGGTGTGCAGCCCCGACTATCTACGGGAGCACGGGCCGATCCACGAGCCGGCGGATCTCCTTCGGCATACGCTGCTCAATTTCGAGGAAAGGCACCGCACCCGTCTTGGCTGGCGCGAATGGCTGGAGCGCCATGCCGTCCCGGTTGCCCGGCTGAAACAGGATTTCGTCTTCACCGATGCACTCGGCTCCATCGAAGCGGCTGTGCTTGGCCAAGGCATCGCACTTGGCTGGAAACACCTCATCCATGACCATGTACAAGCCGGACGGCTGGTCCTTCCCCTTCGGGAATCGTATCGGTCCGGACAAGCGGTCCACATCATCATGCCGGCGCAACGCCCACCAAAGCGCGGGGCTGAACTTTTCCGTGATTGGCTGATCGAGCAGGACGCTGACGGCGCGGCGTAGACGCATAGCCGAGATCGAGCCGCATAACCGGTTCTGCATCCGCCTCAAGCTCGCTTGCTACATGGCGCCCGTATATGCGCGGCGCGCGATGCTTTGCTGCACGTAATTGATCATGGTGATGAAATCGAAGACCGGCCGACCGGTCGCCGCTTGCACGGCGTGGGCATAGGGGGGCAGATCGCTGCATTCAAGCAGAATGGAGCGCACATCGGGATTGTCCGCAACGAGGCGCCGGGCCACCTCCGTCACCTCCCGCTCGATGGCTGCGGAATCCAGCGTTCCACGCTCTTCCAGAATGGCCTCGCGAAACTCCGTCTGCCCCTCCATGCCGGCAACGGCGAGGGGAACGTGATCGGCGACGTTGCAGGCGGCAAAGTGGCGCGGCGTCAATCGCGTGGCGTTCGCGGTGATGACGCCGACCCGCCCACCGCACAGAGCATGCATGAACGGAATCTGCATCAGGCTCGAAAGGAAGACAGGGACGTCGACCGCAGCGGCGACTTCCTCCTGAAAATAGGCCATGAAGCCGCAAGCGCCCGTGATTGCCTTGACACCCCGGTTCTGCAACTCGACGGCGGCCTCGATGAAGACATCCTTCAAGGCGGGATCGCGCTGGTTCAACAGGCGGTCGATCGAGGCGCCCCTCACCTCCTGGAAGCGCACGGGATAATCATAGGTCGTCGCATTGCCGACATTGCCGGGGATGCAGGGATAGGCGGCATCGAGGATCAAGATGCCGATCTGCTCACCATACCACGACTGCGTCTTTCGCGTGACCGTATAGACAGTCATCGTTATTGCCTCCGATTTCCATGTCAGGGAAATGCGGGAGAGTTGCCTCCCCCGCCTGTTTCTTCGTTACTCGACGAGGCGCGGCGCACCCGTATCGGCCGCCGTGCCATCAAGGCCGTAGGACTTGAGGATAGTGACGATCGTGCCATCAGCATGCATTTCGGCAATCGCGGCATCGAGCGCGACGCCGAATTCCTTGGCATTCAGCGAATAGGGGAAGGCTGCCTGAGCGGCTTCCTTGGTGGCCTTCACACGCTGGTCCGGAGCCGCGACGTTGACCTTCACGTCGCCAAGCGCGCCCTTCTGTTCCGCGACGACGCCGGTCGAATAGCCGTCCACCGCGACATCGATGCGGCCCGACGAAAGGTCCTGCTGCATGTTGACGGAGTTCGGATAGAGCTTCAGCGAACCGCCGAGCATCGCCTTCAGGTCTCCGACCCAGAGATAGCCTTGCACCGTACCGACCTGCTTGCCTTCGAGGTCGGAAACGGTCTTGAAGCCTTCCTTGGAATAGATACCCATCTGGTCGGTGTAGAGCGGGGCCGAAAGGCTCATCACTTTCGCGCGTTCAGCCGTGCGGTACCAGTCTCCGGTCGCGATATCGGCTTGACCGGAAAGGACATACTGGATAGCCGCCGCCGGATCGACCGCGACAGCCTTGACCTTCAGGCATTCGCGCTTGGCGAATTCTGCGGCGATATCACCGTCGATGCCTTTCATGTTGCCGCTGTCATCGACGAAGGAATGCGGAACATAGGTGGTGACCGCGACGGTTAGCGTGCCCGCCTCGATCGTGGTGAACTGGTGCTTCGGCGTGCACTCCTGGGCGGATGCAACCCCGGCCGTCAGGGCCAGACCGGCAATGCCGGCAAGGAGGAACTGCGTGGTGGTGATTGTCTTCGGCATGCAGGTATCCTTTCAGCTTGGTTTCAACGTTGTGCGTAGAGGCCGGCGCGCTTTTCGACGTGGCTGACGAGAAGCGCGGCGGGAATGGAGATGGCGGCATAGAGCACACCCGCGGCGAGAAGCGCGGGGAAGTAGCGGAAGGTCGTCGACCCTATCTCGTAGGCCCGGCTCACCAGTTCCGGTAGCGCGATGGTGAAGCAGAGCGAAGTGCCCTGAAAGATCAGGATGGAGAAACCGAGCAGCGCGGGAAGTGCCACCCGAAGCCCCTGAGGCAGAAGCACGTAGCGCAGCTCATCGAACCGGTTGAGGCCGAGTGCTTCTGCCGCCTCCCGCTGGCCATGCGCGACGGACTGAAGGCTGGCGCGAATGATTTCGCTGGTATAGGCGCCGGTGTTCCAGGCAAGGGCGATGATCGCGGCCGAGAAGGAGCCGAGCGTCAACCCCGTCGCCGGCAGGCCGAAATAAATGAATTGCAGAAGCACCAGCGCCGGCGCGCCACGGCCGATCTCCACGAGGAAAAGGCTGATAACTTTCAGCCAGCGGCTCCTGGCGAGAACCCCCAATGCGAGGAGAAGGCCGAAAGGAATGCCGATCAGCAAGCTGAAGGCCGTTACCTGGAGGCTGATGGAGAGACCGCCGAGAAGGTCGGGTAGCCAGGCGGAGATTTCGTCTCGGGTCGGAAACATCAGCGTGCCACCTTTGCCCGGAGATAACCGTCGGCGACGCGCGAGAGCCAGGCGATCGGCAGGCTCAGGAGCACGTAGAAGAGACCGACCAGCGCAAAGACTTCAAGGCCCCGGAACGTCATCTGGGAAAGCTGATTGCCCTGATAGGCAAGTTCCGCCACGCCGATGGTCGAGGCGACCGCGGTCTCCTTCATCAGCCCTATCAGGTAGCTCGCCGCCGATGGCAGCGCGACGCGGAAGGCCTGGGGCGCGACGATATCGCGGAAGGTCGACCAGCGGCCGAGATCGAGCGCCGCCGCGGCCTCCCACTGACCGAAATGGATGGAAGCGACCGCGCCCCGATAGATTTCCGCCAGGTTCGCCGCCGCGATCAGCCCGAGGCCCATCAGGGCGGCGTTGAACGGGCTGATCGGCATCACGCCCATCCCAAGGCCAAAGAAGATGATGAAGAGCCAGAGGATCGGCGGGATGGCGCGTACGATCTGGATAACGGACATGGCGATGAAGCGGAGCAGCCAGAGGCGGCTGCGGCGCGCCGCAAGCAGCGGAACACCAAGCACAGCGCCAATGAAAAAGGCACCGGCCGTGAGTGCGACCGTCCAGGTCAAGCCGCGCAGGAGCGGCAGAAGGTCCGCCGCGTTCATCGATCGTGTACCGCACGAAGGAAGCGTTTGGTCCGCTCCTGCTGCGGATTGCGCATGATTTCCTTGGATGGTCCCTTCTCGACGATATGCCCGTCGGCCATGATCATGACGGTGTCGGAAACGTTCTCGGCAAACCCCATTTCATGCGTGACGACGATCATCGTCATACCGGTTTCGGCAAGTTCCCGCATGACGGCGAGAACCTCCAGGCCAAGTTCGGGATCAAGCGCCGAAGTCGGCTCGTCGAAAAGCATGATCTCGGGGTCGAGGGCGAGAGACCGTGCAATGGCGATGCGCTGCTGCTGGCCACCCGAACAACGGACAGGGAACTGTGTCGCCTTGTCTGCAAGCCCTACCCGCTTGAGGAGCTGCATGGATCGCTCCTCCGCCTCTGCACGACCGCGACCAAGCACCCGTTCCTGCGCAAGGCTGACATTGCGCAGAACCGACATGTGGGGGAAGAGGTTGAAGGACTGAAACACCATGCCCACCCGCCGACGCAAGCCGGAGAGTTCCGCCCGCGCAACCGGTCGAGCAGCGTCGATCGTCATCGAGCCGATCGTGATGGTCCCGCCATCCGGCGGCTCAAGATAGTTTATACAGCGCAGCAGGGTGCTTTTTCCGGAGCCGCTCGGCCCGATGATGGCAAGCACCTCGCCGGATCGCACATCGAGATCGATGCCGTCGAGAACCGTGTGGCTGCCGTAGTGCTTGCTGAGGGTTTTCAGGCGGATGAGGGCGTCGGTCGAGGCTGGCATCATCGCGGGCTGTACCCTGCCACGCTGCCGATCGTCTTCCGGCAGACAAAGGATGGCGCCATCCACATCATCGTGACCCCCAATAGATCAGCACCCCGCGCGCCGCCTCTGCGGGCCGGTTATCGCCTGAGCTGCCTGGTTGTGATTGGCCGTCGGATTTCCGCTTGAGGCCGTGTTCCCGTCTTTATTATGAAGATGGTAGCAGTCTGCCGTATGCTGGGCAGGGCGAAAAAATTGCCGCCCCACCAAACTTGAGGTTATGCCGCCTCTGGGGAGGTGCGAAATCACACCCCTCTTCATGTTGTAGAGAAAAGAACGTCCCCGGACGGCGTTAACGCAGTGCCACCTCGGCACCGTCATGATTGAGCGCCGCGTCGAATAGCGTTTTTCCGGGGCCACCGAGCCATTCTTCGAGCGACGCAAGATGGCCGAATTCGCGCGCGAGCGCTGTCAGGTCGGCCGCTCCGGCGAGCAGGCCGCTATCCAGAAGCTCGGCTAAACGGCGAAGGAAAGGATTGGCCGCAAGCAATTCATCTGGAAAACGCTTGTAGATGATCGGTCGACCCGCTGCCTTTGTGAACGCATGTTGCAAGTCCTTGCCGGTGACAGACGCACCGGCCAACTCGATAACTTCACCGGAGTAACGATCCGGAGCCATCAGGATTTCGGCATTGATGCGGCCTAAATCGGCGAGAGCAATCATCTGCATGGATTGGTCCGGTCTCATGAAGAAGGTGAACTCGCCTCGAGGCAGTCCCATGCCGGGCAGCAGCAGCATCTCCATGAAGGTCGCCGGACGGGTAATCGTGCTCATGATCGGGAGGCCCTGCACGTAGGCTTCGATTTCAGACTTGCTGTCGAAGTGACCCATTCCCGTTTTGCCCTTGCCCGCGGCGCCGCCCGAGGAATAAACGATATGCCGGGCCCCCTGTCGAACTGCGCTGTCCGCGATCGCCTTTCCCTGGAGTACCTCCTGGTCATCGGTGACTTCACCTCCCGGTGAACTGGTCTGGACGCTGAACACGCCCGAGACCCCAACCATCGCGCGATCGATGGAAGCAGCGTCGAACAGGTCGCCGACTGCCAGGGAAATACCTTCGGCGATCAAGGCCTTTGATCGAGCGCTGTTGGGATTGCGTGTGAAGGCCCTGACCTTTTTGCCGCGCGCTTTCAGGGCGCGCGCGACGGCCCCGCCTTGCTGCCCGGTCGCACCGAAGATCAGAAACTCCGCTGAATTATCCATGATAGTTACTATCCGTAATTAATGACGGTTATTATCTGGAACCAATTGAAATTAGCCGCAAGACGGCACATTTTTGAGCGTCGGTTACATCAGGATAACCATTGGAGGACATGATCCGTGTCGCGTGAAATCAATGGCCGCCCCGTTATCGAGACCCCACGTGGGCCTGTCCTCACGCCCTGCGCGCCGGGTAGCGTGCTGGCGCGTCTTGGAGACAAATGGACGATCCTCGTCGTGTCCATGCTCGCCTTGTCGCCCGATGCACCAATGCGGTTCGGCGCAATAAAACGCGGTATCCCGGACATTTCACAAAGGATGCTGACGTTGACACTTCGCAATCTCGAGCGGGACGGCCTTGTCGCGCGCCATTATCATCCCGAGGTGCCGCCGCGGGTGGAATACGAGTTGACGGCGCGTGGCAGGTCGATGCTGGAACCCCTGGCTGCCTTCACAAGCTGGATCAGAGACACCTGGCAGGACATCGAAGCCTCCCGGTGTGCCTTCGACAGTGCTGAACGCAAGCGCGAAAGCGCAGAATGACCGCCGAGCGGACACGCCGAGCGAAGGCGCGAACCAACCTCTTTGGCGCGCTGTTTTCGCAGACTTCCCGATAGAACTGGCCGACCGGCTGGCCGCTTGCGCCCGCCTCTCAAAAAGTCGTTCTACCCACTTGGCAAAAGGCTCCGCAGGCATGCAAGATGGCCATGGAGATCTTGTCAAAGAAGGGAAGCGCGCATGTCCAGGGACCTCGATCAACTCGGCCGGCTTCTTCTCGGCGGACGGCTGAACCGACGGGATTTTCTCGGGCGTGCCGCAGCGCTTGGCCTGTCGGCGGCGGCTGCGAACACGATGCTCGCGCGCGCCGCTGCGGCCCAGTCTCCCGTAAAGGGCGGGGTATTACGGGCCGGGATGGTCGGCGGTGCGGCAACCGACAGCCTCGACCCCGCGACATGGGCAAGCCAGGTGCCGTATACGCTCGGCCGCTGTTGGGGCGAACAGCTGCTCGAGATTTCGCCGGCCGGCGAGATCGAGTACCGCCTGGCGGAAGCCTATGAGGCCTCTCGCGATGCCAGGACGTGGACGTTCAAGATCCGCCAGGACGTCACCTTCCACAATGGCAAGGTCCTGACACCCGAAGACATCGTCGCGACTTTCGAGCGCCACGCGGATAAAAACTCCAAATCGGCAGCGCTGCCCTTTGTCTCCGCGTTCGAGACGGTGAAGGCCGACGGGCGCAACATCGTTATTACGCTGAAAGAGCCCAATGCCGACCTGCCCTATGTGGTCGGTGATTACCACCTGATGATCCAGCCAAATGGCGGCAATGACGACCCGACTGCAGCGATCGGCACCGGCCCCTACAAGATCGTCGTCAACGAGCCGGGCGTGCGCCATGTCGGCGAAAAGCACGAAGGCTATTGGGGCAGCGATGTGCGCGGCCACGCCGACAGCATCGAAATCATCGTGATGAACGATTCAACCGCGCGCACAGCCGCCCTGCAAGGCGGCCAGATCGATATGATCAACCGGGTCGAGCCCAAGGTCGTGGAGCTTGTGAAGCGCGTTCCGGGCGTCACGATCCGCAACGTGCCGGGCAAGGGTCATTACGTGATGATTGCCCATTGCGACACCGCCCCCTTCGACAACAACGACTTGCGGCTGGCGTTGAAATACGCCGTCGATCGTGAGGAGATGGTTGAGAAGATCCTCGGCGGCTACGGCACGGTCGGCAATGACACGCCAATGATCAAAGGCTACCCGCTGTTCGACGATGATATCGAACAGCGGGTGTTCGATCCGGAAAAGGCCGCGGAGCACTACAAGAAGTCCGGCCACAGCGGGTCCATCCTTTTGCGCACGTCGGAGGTCGCCTTTCCCGGTGCGGTGGACGCCGCCCAGCTCTTCCAGCAGAGCGCCGCCAAGTGTGGCATCACGCTCGAGATCAAGCGCGAGCCGGGCGACGGCTATTGGTCGGATGTGTGGAACAAGCAGCCGTTCTCGATGTCCTACTGGACCGGACGCCCCACGCAGGATCAAGTGTATTCTCTCGCCTATCTCTCCGGCGCGGAATGGAATGACACAAGGTTCTTCCGGGAGGACTTCGACAAGCTGATCATCGGCGCACGTGCCGAACTCGATACCGACAAGCGCAAGGCTCTGTACCGCCAGGCAGCCGTGATCCTGCGCGACCAGGGAGGCGTGATCGTCCCCATGTTCAACAACTACATTGACGCGACGACCCCACGCGTCGGCGGCTGGATCGACGACCCGAACGGCGAGCTCATGGGTGGACATGCGCTGACAAAATGCTGGGTGGTCTCCTAGGCATTGACGACGCCGCGCGGCCCTTCGTCAAAGCGGCGGCGTCGTGCGCCGGAATTCAGTTCAACCGAAAGCAGAGCGCACCATCTCAGCGCACCTTGTATTTCTGAACCGCATCGTAGAGCGAGGCGCCGCTGTCCATGAACGCTTGCATCTCTTTTTCGATGCCGAGGAGTTCGGCCGACTTGCGGGCGATGTCCCCGGCATGTTCCGGCGGAATGACGAGCACGCCGTCGCGGTCACCCAGAATGATGTCGTCGGGCCGCACATTGACGCCGCCGCAGATGACAGGCCCGTTGGCCACCGTGGTGGCGAAGCGGTGTTGTCCGGCGCGTACGGAGGTGCCCTGGGCAAAGACCGTCAGGCCATAACCTTCCATCTCCTCGACATCACGCAAGGCACCGTCCGTCACGAGGCCGACGGCGCCGAGGTGGCTGGCGCGGTGGGCCATGTTGCCGCCCCAGTTGGCGTGGCTCGCAATCCCCTGTGTCGCGATCACCATTACCGTGCCCGGCCTGCAGCCGTCGATGACCTGCTGGATCGCGAAGGCATAGTCCTTTGCCAATTCGGCCTGGCCTGCATTGGCTGTGATCGGCGTGCGGCCGACAGTGCGGGCGCGGCCGAGAATGCGCCGTCCCGACACCAGCCGGACAGTCGGATCCAGCGCGCTGTCCTTCAGGCCGAGCGAAAACATCGCATCCGAAACGGTGGCCGGCTGGAATGCATCGAAAGCAAGGGCCAAAGGATCGGCAGAAAGGGCGTGCGTGGCAGGCGCGGCCATGATGGCTCCCGGAAAATGATAGGTTTCGTCAGGCCTTCGTGCCGCGCAGCCGAGACGCGAAGGGCGGAGGGGTGAAGGCCTGGACAGGCGGCAACGGCGCATCGAACCGCTCCACCTGGACGAGGCAGGATTGGGCACTCGGCCCCTGCGCGAGGCGCGATGTGCCGATATCGGCCGTCAGGACGTTCGGATTGCCGTGGATTTCCAAGGGCTGCGGATCGTCGGCGGCGGCCGGTAGCGGATCGTACCATGCGCCGGTAGCGAGCTGGACGACGCCGGGCAGAAGATCGCCGCTTGTCTCCACGGCAGCCAGGCAGGCGCCGCGATCGTTAAAGACCTTCACCACGTCGCCGTCGGCAAGCCCGCGTGCGGCCGCATCGTCGGGATGCATGCGCATCACCTCGCGGTCATGCACCTTGCCGCTTCGCGAATGGGCCGCGACATCATACTGGCTGTGCAGCCGACGTTTAGGCTGGTTGGAGAGAAGATGGAGCGGGTAACGGGCGGCCAGCGGCGCCCCCAGCCATTCCCTTGGCGCAAGCCACGCCGGATGCCCCGGGCAATCGTCATATCCGAAGCCGGCGACCGTCTCGGAGTAGAGCTCGATCTTGCCGGACGGGGTGTCCAGCGCATGCTTTTCCGGATCGTCGCGGAAAGCGCCGAGCAGATCCGTCTGTTCCGCCGGCGGGGGCGGCGGCAGGAGGGCGACGCCTTGCGACCAGAAGCGCTCGAATTCCGGCAGTTCATGACCGATACCGGCCGCCATCTGCCGGGCGTTGGAATACATGTGCCGGAGCCAGGATTCGATATCCCGCCCACCGGTGAACGCGTCGCGTGCGCCAAGCCGGTCGGCCAGGCCCGCGAAGATCGCGTGATCGTCCCGCGCTTCGCCGGCCGGAACGAGGCTTGCATGGGAGGCTGCGATGAACAGATCGCGCGCCGAGCAGGCGATATCGTCGCGCTCGAGCGTCGTCGTCGCCGGAAACACGATGTCCGCATGGCGCGCAAGCGGGTTCCACCAGCTGTCGTTGATGATGACGGTCTCGGGCTTCTGCCAGGCACGGCGGAGCCGGTTGAGGTCCTGGTGATGGTGGAAGGGGTTTCCGCCCGCCCAGTAGATGAGCTTCAGGTCCGGATAGACCCGGCTCTCGCCGTTGAAATCATAGCGCTCGCCGGGATGCAGGAGCGCATCGGCGATACGTGCAACGGGGATGTAGTCGGAGACCGCGTTCGTGCCTTGCGGCAGGGAGGGCCATTTGACGTCCGGTATCGCATTGCCGATACCGTTGGCGCAGGCGTAACCGAACCCGAAACCGCCGCCCGGCAGACCGATCTGCCCGAGCATCGCGGCGAGCGCGACGCTTGCCCAATAGGGCTGCTCGCCGAAATCCGCCCGTTGCAAGGACCATGACATCATGAGGAAGCTGCGCGTACCGGCCATGGCAAGAGCGAGACCCCGGATGGTCTCGCCGGGTACCCCGCAGATGTCGGCGGCCCATTCCGGCGTCTTCGGCAGTCCGTCCACGGCACCGGTCACATAAGCCGCGAGCTTATCGTAGCCGACCGTATAGCGCGACAGGAAGTCGAGATCGGCGCGTCCCTCGGCGATGAGAACCTGCATCATCGCCAGCAGCATGGCCGTGTCGGTGCCCGGGCGGATGGGCAGCCACTCGACGTTCTCGCCCGCCGTATCGTCCCTGATCGGCGAGACGGAGACGACCCGCACGCCATTGGCGGCGGAAAGCTCCATCGCCTCGCGAACGATATGGGACGCCACGCCACCGGAGCCGACCTGCGCATTGCGCAGCGGCGCGCCGCCGAACATCACGACGATCTTCGCGTGCGAGACGACGCGTTCCCATGACGTGTGGCCGTCGATCAGGCCCTTCCGGCTCCCGATGACATGCGGAAGGATCATGTCCGCGGCGGCGAAGCTGTAGTTCTGCACCGAGCGCGTATAGCCCCCGATGCTGTTGAGGAAACGATGCACCTGGCTCTGCGCGTGGTGGAACCGTCCGGCCGAACTCCAGCCGTAGGAGCCGCCATAGATGCCCTTGTTGCCGAAGGTACGGCGTACGTAATCCAGCTCGGCGGCCGCGAGGTCGAGCGCCTCGTCCCAGGGCAGCTCGACGAAGGGCTCATAGCCCCTGCCCGCGCCGTCGCCGGCACCGCGGCGTCCTGCCTCGCGCGCCTGGAGGAACGACTGCCGCACCGCCGGCCTCAGGATGCGCGACGGCGCGGAGTGGGCCTCGACCAGCCCCTCTGCAAGCGACACGGGATCCTTGTCCAGCTCGAAGGGATCGAGGCGAGCGATCGTGCCATCGACCATCTTCGGCCGGTAGAGACCCCAATGGGTCGCGATCGTCTGCCGCTCGGGCGTAGGCAACATAAGGCTC
This sequence comes from Shinella oryzae, assembly GCF_023038235.1. Lineage (NCBI taxonomy): Bacteria > Pseudomonadati > Pseudomonadota > Alphaproteobacteria > Hyphomicrobiales > Rhizobiaceae > Shinella > Shinella oryzae. The sequence goes on from NZ_CP081988.1 coordinate 936,944, forward strand.
TGCTCCTGTTCAGTCGAGATCAACTGCCTTCGGTTTGCGTGATCGGGCCGGTGAAGAAGTCTTTCCAGGACGCGGGAACATCCTTCAGGTCTCCAAGCTCGCGCATGACATTCGCCACCTTCATGAGGCCGTTCGGCACGGTGGCATAGTCATCATTGCTCGCCGCGATGACAGCGCGCAACTCGTCAAACGACAGAGGCGTCTTTTCCGCGGCGGAATACAGTTTGGTCGCCTGTTCGGGATCCTCGAGGATAATCTTGTTGGCACGGTTCAGGGTCTCGATGATCACGGCTGGAACATCGGGGTGCGCCGTGTAAACACGCTCGATGGCGCCGAGAAAAGCATTGGTGGTCGCCGGATCGGCGAAGTCGCGCGAGGTCGCCAGAAGGTGAACCCGCGGCGATTTCGCAACGAATTCCGAATAGGGGGAAATCCCCATATAGACCTGGATGGCATCCGACCGCGTCAGCGCCGTCACGGCCTCGGTGTGCGGTAACAGAACGAGCTGGTTGTCGAAGCGGTGTGCCTGATCCGGCCCGAAATAGTGCATGGCAGCCAGCTTGACGTAAAGCGCCTGCGCGCTTTTCGGCCCCTGGACGGCGATCTTGTCGTCCGGCCCGATATCCGCGAAACTCTTGATCCTGTCCGTGTTGGAAAAGACCGAGAACTTGCCCTTCCAGTAAGCCGAGATACCGCGGAAGTTCACGTTGCCCCGCGTCTTGGCCCAGGTGTTGAGGAGCGCCTGGTTGCCAAGCGTGCCGAACTGGACGTTCTGCGTAAGAATGGCGTCGATCAGTGCGGTGGCGACGTTGATGCGGCGGATCGCGAATGTCGCGTCCGTGACGCCGAGATCCTTTGCGGTCGTATTGAACAGGTCGAGCTGTTCGGCGACGGCGTAGGGAAGAAACGGCAGGCCGGTATTGATGCCGATATTGATTTCCCTTTGCGCGGCGAATGCCGGCAGGCCGAGCCCGATTGAAACACCGGCACCAAGGCCTGCGGCGAGAAGACTGCGCCGGGTCAATTCCGGGGACTGTGTCATTGCAAGTTCCTTCTCATGAGGATGTTTTATGGAAGATCCGGCTAGTCGAGCAGCGAGCCGAGCTTGCCGGGATTCATGATGTCGTTGGGATCGAAGGCGTGCTTGAGGGCGACCATGCTTTCCAGCGCGGGCCCGTGTTCGCGGCGCATGAATTTCAGCTTGCCGATGCCGATGCCATGCTCGCCGCTGGCCGTGCCCCCGCTTTCGAGCGCGCGTTCCACCACGCGCGCCGCCAGCCGCTCGGCTTCGCGGATCTCGTCCGCCGCACCCGGCATGACGAGATAGTTGACGTGGAAATTGCCGTCGCCGACATGACCGTTGATCTTCGTGCGCAGGAACGACTGATCGGCATCCGCGCGCGCGGCCAGAATGTTGTCCGCAAGCGCGGAGATCGGCACGCAGGCATCCGTCACGAAGTTCGCCGAGCCGGGACGCAGCGCCCGTGTGGCGTGGCTAGAATCGTGCCGCGCCTGCCAGAGCCGATTGCGATCCTCCGGGCGCGAGGCCCATTCGAAGCCGTCCGCCCCATATTCGGCGGCGATGGCCTCTACCGTTTCCGCCTGCTCCTTGATGCCCGCTTCCGTCCCGTGGAATTCGAGGAACAGCGTCGGCGCGATCTTCAGGCTGAGCTTGGAATAGTTGTTGGCCGCCTCGATGGCGACCTCATCGAGAAACTCTATGCGGGCCATCGGAACGCCGGACTGCATGGTCGCGATGACCGCGTCCACAGCCCCCTGAAGAGAACCGAACGTGCAGACGGCCGACGAGATGGCCGCCGGGATCGGATGAAGCCGCACGGTCGCCTCCGTGATGATGCCGAGCGTGCCTTCCGAGCCGACGAACAGCTTGGTCAGATCGTAGCCGGTCGAGGACTTGCGGGCGCGGGTTCCGGTCCGGATGACCTTGCCGTCCGGCAACACCACTTCCAGCGCCAGCACATTCTCGCGCATCGTTCCATAGCGCACGGCGTTCGTACCCGAGGCGCGGGTCGCCGCCATGCCGCCGATCGAGGCATCCGCGCCCGGATCGACAGGGAAGCTCAGGCCGGTGGCGCGAAGATGCTCGTTCAGCTGCTTGCGGCGAACCCCCGGCTGCACCACGGCGTCGAAGTCCGCCTCGTTCACGGCGAGGATATCGGCCATGCCCGAGACATCGATGGAGATGCCGCCCTTCAGGGCATGGGTCTGCCCTTCGATCGACGTGCCCGTGCCGAAGGGTATGACCGGCGTGCGATTGGCATTGCAGATCGCAAGCGCCTGGCTGACATCCTTCGTGCTTTCCGCGAAGAACACCGCATCCGGCAGCATGGCCGGAATATAGGAGAGATCGTCGCCATGGTGCTTGCGCACCGCTTCGGCGCGCGAAACACGGGTTCCGAAAAGGGCTTCGAGCTCATTGATCGTCTGATCGATAGTGGTCATGCCGTCGCAAGCCCCACCGCTTACAGGCGGAAGGCGCTTCCCTTCTTTTCCATCAGGGCGTTGAGGTTGAGCATTTCCCAGGTCGTGTTGCCCTGAAGAAGCGCTTCGCGGAATCGGATTTCCTTCTGCTCGCGCTCGAGGCAGGCGTCTGCGGTCTCGGCAATCAGCGCCTTCGGGATAACCACCACACCATCGTCGTCGCCGATGATGAGGTCGCCCGGCGAAACCAGTTCGCCCCCGACGACGATCGGCTCGTTCAAGGGCCCGAGCGTTTCCTTGACCGCACCCTTGATCGAGATCGAGCGGCTGAAGACCGGGAAGCCGATCCGGTGAATGTCGCTGGCGTCACGCACGCCGCCATCGACGATCAGGCCTGCAAGGCCCTTGCCCTTGGCGGCGCTCGCCATGACGTCGCCGAACAGGCCCTGTTCGGTAAAGCCCGCGGCCGCGCAGACGAGCACGTCGCCAGGCTTGGCAAGCTTCAATGCCGCATGAAGCGTCAGGTTGTCGCCGGGCGGGCAGACGCAGGTGAAGGCCGGCCCCAGCACGCGCATGCCGCTGCGGATCGGCTTGATCGCGGAGTCGAGCGCGCCCTTGCGGCCCATGGCTTCATGCGCGGTTGCCGCGGTTACGGTTTCGTAGCGGGCCAGCAGTTCGGGCGTCAAAGCAAAATCGGTCATTTTCGGTCTCCGGTTCTCAACGGGTAACGTTCGCGACGCCCCAGACGTAATTCTTGCGCGGGAACTCTTCCCAGTACTGGCGCATGTCCTTGTGCGGGAAATCCTTGTAGGGATGCCGGCGAAGGGCATCGACATCGATGTCCACCCCAAGGCCCGGGCCGGTCGGCAGGTCGACCCAGCCATCCTCGATCGTCAGGCCGGGCGAGGCGATTTCCGCGCAGGCGTCCGACAGGTTGATGAAGCATTCGGCGATGAGGAAATTCGGGATAAGCGCGGACAGATGCACCGTCGCGGCGAGGCCGATGATGGGGCTGTTATAGTTGTGCGGACTGATCGCGATCGCGTGCGGCTGCGCCATGGCGGCGATGTCGAGCATCTGGAGAATACCGCCTACGGCGCAGATATCCGGATTGAGAATATCGGCCGCGCGCTTTTCGAAGACCTGCGCGAACTGCTCCTTCGTATAGAGCGTCTCGCCGGTCACGACGGGCGTGGCGATCGAGCGGCGCACTTCGGCGACGAGATCGATATTGTCCGAAAGGCAGGGCTCCTCGTAGCAGAAGATGCCGAATTCCTCGAGCCGGCGCGCCACGCGGATGGCATGATGCGGCGCGACGCGGCGATGCGCGTCGATCAGGAGATCGATATCGGGCCCGAGTGCTTCGCGCACCGCGCGGACATTGTCGACCGCATAGTCCTCTTCTTCGCGGGAGATGAAGGTGCGCCACGGACCGGGAAACGGATCCCACTTCAGCGCGGTGTAACCCATGTCCTTGACCTGCAGCGCGCGCTCCACGGTCTGCTCGATATTGGTGACGCCATACCACCAGCCATTCGCATAGATGCGGACCTTCTCGCGCACCGGGCCCCCCAGCAGATTATAGACCGGCTGGTTGGAGAGCTTGCCGACGATATCCCAGAGCGCGATCTCGATGGCGCTCCAGGCGCAGAGAAAATCGACCGACGTGCGGCGGATGGCGAAATCGTCGAACATGACCTGCGCCATGTGGCGGATCGTGTAGGGGCTGCGGCCGACGAGATAAGGCGCCATGGCGTTGACGTACTTCTCGACGATCGCTTCCTTCTTCACGCCGACATAGGCCTCGCCCCAACCATAGGTGCCATCGGACGTCTCGACGCGCACGAACAGCAGGTTCTTGCCGCTGCCGGGATGAAACAGGAAGGTCTCGATATTGCTGATCTTCATCTTAAGGGTCCTGCGGCCGAACGATCGGCCGTGCTGTTGTCGTCTTAGAAATTGACCGCGACGCCCTTGGCGCGGAGGAAGCCGCCGAGATCGTTGACATCCCAGGGCGTTCTGCCATCGGCAAGAGCGGAGACCGTCTGGGCTTCCTTCTGCGCGCGCTTGCGGCAGGCATCGAGCACCGCTTCCGCCGTCTCCGCCGGCACGACGACGACACCGTCCTCATCGCCGATGACAAGATCGCCGGGCCGGACGAGGACGCCACCGAGCGTGATCGGCGCGTTGACCGGGCCGAGCACCTCCTTGACCGTGCCCTTCATGCAGACATTGCCGGCGAAGATCGGAAAACCGACCTCGATGATGGTCAGCTTGTCGCGCACGCCGCCATCCGTGACGAGCCCGGCCAGACCGCGCCCGAGGCCGCAGCTTGCCATAACGCCGCCGAACATGCCCTGCTCCGTCGCCCCCATGGCATCGCAGACCAGCACGTCGCCCGGGGCCGCCATCTTCAGCGCGGCATGAAGCGTGAGGTTGTCACCGGGCTCGCAGGCACAGGTGAAGGCGGGGCCGGCGATCTTCATGTCGCGGTGAAGCGGCTTGATCGCCGATGCCAGCGCGCCCGTGCGGTTCTGCGAATCGAACACCACGGCGGAACCGAACGAGAGCAGTTCCTTGGCGAGGGCGATCGCGTTTTCTCTATCGTGAGACGAACTCATGGAAGTCTCCAATCTTCAGGATGGATCGGCGCCGGAGGCGGAGCCCGGCAACTCGGTTTCAAGAACGGCCAGCGCCTCTTCGAGGCTGCCCGGCTGGCGCCGGCCGACGCGATCGGCGGCGGATGTCACAGCCGTCTGCCGCATCACGCGAATGATGGCGTCTGTCATGATGGGTTCGACGCCCGCCTCCCGGACGAGGTCGCGGGCCAGCGACACCTCGTCGGCCCGGCGCGCGGCGTGCACGACATGGGATTTGAGGAGGATCGCCGCCGTGTCCCGCGCGCTGCGCGCATCGAGAAAGGCGCAGAACGTATTGAGCACCTCCCCTGTCACGCCCGAGCGTTCAGCCACGACCAGCGCCTCGACATAAAGGGCTTCCAGCCCCTTGGCGAGAATGCTGCGGACGAGCTTCGTTCCCGCAGCCACGCCGACCGCATCACCGACCAGCGTGATGTCCATGCCAAGGGGTGCGAACGTGTCGCGGAAAACGCCGGCATCCGCGCCGGAAGCGATGACCGGGACGCGGTGGCCGGAGGTGGGCACGGAGCCGATGATGCCGGCATCGATATACCGTCCGCCGCCCGCCGAAACGATCTCGGCGGCAGCGCGCTTGTCGGCCGGCGCTGCGGAGGAAAAGTCGACGTAGAACGTCCCCGATATCAGGTGCGGTCCGACGGATGCGGCGGCCTCGCGCGCCCTGACGGGCGGAACCATCGCAAAGATCCATTCGGCGTCCGAAAACTGCTCAGGCCCGGAGAGCAAAGTCGTCCCCGCCTGTGCCGCACGATTGCGCAACAGGGCTTCGCCCGGACCGCCATGGACCGACGGACTGTAGGCAGCAAGCCGCTCCACGCCTTGCTGCGCAAAGCCTTTGGCGAAAAGCGAGGCCGCTTCACCGAAGCCGACGAACATGAGGCGTGGGCGCTGGGCCATGCCGCTCACCACTTGTCCGGCGAAATGATGGAGGCGCTTTCCTTGGCGGAGGCGCCGGATTCGATGGCGCCGAGCAGGACCTTTTCCTTCTCTGCGACCTGCTCCGCGCGCAACAGCACCTCTTTGCACAGGTCGTAGGGCACGATGATCACGCCGTCGGAATCCCCCAGCACCAGATCGCCCGGCAGAACCTGCACGCCGGCGACATCCACCTTGCCGTTGAATTCCACCAGCTCCATGCGGTGCTTGCCGGTGCGTGGGGTCGCTCCGCGCGCCCAGACCGGAAGCCCCATGCGTTTCATGTTTTCCACATCGCGGACACAACCATCGACCACCACGCCGGCAAAGCCCTTCGCCGCAACCGCCGTGGCCATGATGCCGCCGATGTTGGAGGCGGTCGGAACCGCGCTGCCGTCGATCACCATCACGTCACCGGCTCTGGAGAGGGTCACTTCATCCACGGCACCGAGCTGCGGACTGGTCTTGTTGGCAACGTTGTGCCCGGCATTGAAGCGTGCGGGCCCATGCTTGACGGTGACAGCCGGGCCGACCATGCGCTGGCCGGGCGCCAGCGGCGCCAGCAGCGTCGTCGGGATCGCACTGTCGACGCCGAACTGGTCGAGGATGTCGGCGATCGAGGACGTGAGGTCGGGCAGCCGCTTGTAGCGCTCGATGATATCGGGCGCCGGGCGCGGAAAATTCACCGCCTTTATACGATCGACCGGAATGAGGCCGAGAAGCTGTCCTTCGAACGCCTTCAGCTGTTCGGCAACGGTTTGGGTGTTATCAGACAATCACGCCTCCATGGCCTGCACGTGACAGGCTTTTGCCGCCGAAAAGCCCGGCAAGGCCGCCCTCGATCAAGCGAAATAAATCGGCCGCACCCGATCGATTTTCTCGATCCGTGATCGCGGCGGTGATGCTTTGCCGTGGCTTTAGGTTCGTCACGCGCCCGGCCTCGCAAATCTGCAATGGTCCTGCGCCAGGCGCGCGATCTGCGAGGCGATCAGGTCGTCCCGGTAGATCGCCGCATATTGCAGCGGGCGCATCGCCATGCTCGTATGGACCACACTGAGGCCGCCATAGGCCTGGAAGTACTCGCGCGGGAGATAGGCGATGCCCAGCCCCTCGCGCACCAGCTCCGCCAGTGCGATCATGCTGCTGCAGGTGATGGTCTGGCGCGCCGTGTGGCCGTGTTCGGCCAGCGTCTTCACAACGGTCTGATGCAGGAGCGAGCCTTCGTTGAAGGTCAGGAGCGGCAGGCCGGCAATGTCCTGCGGCGAGAGGATGCCCTGGCGACCGAGCGAAAACCCCGAGCCGCACATCCAGGCGGATTCCAGCGGCTGCAAGGGCACGGACGGCTGCCCGGCCAGCGCCTCGCTGTGTGTCATCGGGCACAATACGAGATCCAGCTTGTATTCGCTGAACTTCGCCTGAAGCTCATGCGTCATATTGATGCTGGTCTTGAGATTGATGTTGGGAAAACGTGCGGTGATGGCGCCGATCAGCTTCGGCAGCCACGTGAGCGCCACCATTTCCGTTGCACCAAGATGGAAGTAGCCGGAATAACCCTCGTCACTGCTGGCATAGTGCTCGATCTTGTGATGCAGGCTGAGCATGGCCGAAAAATCGTCCAGCAGGCCGCGCCCCTGCACCGTGAGCTGGGACATCTTGTGAGACCGGTCGAAGACGGCGAAGCCGAGCGACTGCTCCAGTTCCTGGATGCGCTTGGATATCGTTGATTGCGTGGTGTTGAGGCGTTCGGCGGCCGCGTGAAAGCTTCCGAGCTTTTCCACCCAATGGGCCGCTTCAACCTGCTTTATGGTAACCATGATTATCTGCCAACGAAGTTGAGCCGGGCGCCGCCCTAGCTGTTCTGCATGCCCCAGCGATGCACGGTGACGGCCTCAATGCTGCGGAAGACCACGCCCTCCACGAGAAGACCGATGATGATGACCGTCAGCAGGCCGGCGAAGACATTCGCGGTCTCCAGCGCATTCCGGTTCTGGAAGATGTACCAGCCGAGGCCGGCGGAGCTTCCGGAGACACCGAAGACCAGCTCTGCCGCAATCAGCGTTCTCCAGGCGAAGGCCCAGCCGATCTTCAGCCCGGACAGGATCGAGGGGAAGGCGGCGGGAACGAGAATGCGCAGCACGAAGCCGACACCCTTCAGCCCGTAATTGCGCCCCACCATGCGCTGCGTCTGGCTGACGGAGAGGAAGCCGGTCAACGTGTTGAGCGACACCGCCCACAGCACCGAATGCACGATGACGAAGACGAGGCTCGTGACACCCAGCCCGAACCACAGAAGGGCGAGCGGCAGGATAGCGATGGCCGGGAGCGGATTGAACATCGCGGTCATCGTGGCCAACACATCGGTGCCGACGCGGGTGCTGATGGCAAGCGTCGTGATGAGCGCGGAAATGCCGATCGCGACCGCGTATCCAAGAAGCAGCACCTGCATCGTGCCGTAGACGGCGCGGATGAGCACGCCGGAGCGAACGCCCTCCCACCACGCAAGCGCCGTGTTGCTGAAGGAAGGGAACATCAGCTCGTTGCTGGCGTAACGGGCGTAAAGTTCCCAGGCGATGACGAGCACGAGGATGACGGCCAGGCGGCGCAGCCACGTCTTCTCGCTCAGGCGCTCGAAGAGGCCGAGCTTCTGCGTCACGTCGCCGATGGCATTTGCCGCGGCCAATGGACGATGAATGTCCGGGCGGAAGGCGACTTCTATCACCTGCTTTTGCGCCTGTGTCGAAACGTCAGCCATTTGCCACCTTCTGCTGACCGAACAGCATGCCGTTGATCTGCTTGTGGAACGCGACGAATTCGTCGCTTCCCGACTGATCGTGGGCAAAGCGCGTCGCATCGAGTTCCGCGATGATCTGGCCTGGATGCGGGGTCATCACCACGATCCGGCTTGCCAGCAGGATGGCCTCCTCGATCGAATGCGTGACGAAGATCATGGAGAAGCGGATCTCCGCCCACAAATCGAGAAGCTCCTCCTGCACGCGCCGGCGCGTCAGGGCGTCGAGTGCCGCGAACGGCTCGTCCATCAACAGGACGGCCGGCTCCATCGCCAGTGCCCTCGCGATCGCCACACGTTGCTTCATGCCGCCGGACAGCGTATGCGGATAGGCATCGACGAACTTGCCGAGTCCGACCTTGGCGATTGCGGCGCGCGCGCGGTCTTCCCACTCGCCACGCGCGAAGCGACCGGCCGTGCGCATGGGGAAAACGACGTTCTGCAGCACGGTCTGCCAAGGCAGCAGCTGATCGAATTCCTGGAAGACGATCATCCTGTCCGGTCCGGGCCGGGCGATACGCTGTCCCTTCAGCCGGATCTCGCCCTCGACCGGCGACAGGAAGCCGCCGATGCTCTTCAGCAGCGTCGACTTTCCGCAACCCGAAGGGCCCAGAAGAACGAACCGGTCATGCTCGTACATATCGAACGACACACGATGCGTGGCCGTCACGATCTGCTGGCGCGTCGCATATTGCAGCGTCACGCCATCGACCGCGAGAAGCGGCTCGCTCGGACTGGTGTTCCGGCCATTGGTCTGTTGCATGCGGGCTGTCCTTCCTGCGCCACGGCCCCGCCGGAGCGGGGCCGCGACGACAATGCTCAGCGCATTGTCCGCGCTTAGCTTCCTTCGCCTTCGTTGATCGGTGCGAAGAAGACGTCCTGCCACTTGGCCGGCACGGTCTTGAGCTGGCCAAGCTTGCCGATGAAATTGGCAGTGTCGATCACGCCATTCGGCGTGGTCGTGTATTCATTCGCGTTGTTGCGGATGATCGCGACCTTCTCGTCGTCGGCAAGCTTGGACGGCTCCGCCGCGAAGTAGATTTCCGCCGTCTTCTCGATGTTTGCCGGAATGAATGCGTTGGCTTCGCCGAGTGCCGCCAGGAACGCCTTGATGACGACCGGATTTTCCGAAACGAAGTTCGAAAGGCCGGCCGTCACCCCGTTGGTGAGGCCAGGCGGATTGTAGTCGGGGGACTTGCCGATGACATGGACGTTAGGCGCCTTGGCAAGGATTTCGGTAAAGGGCGAGAGCGCGAAATAGACCTGAACCGTGTTGCCGGTCGAAAGTGCGGCAACCGCGTCGGGATGGGGCAGCGTGACGAGCTGCTCGTCGAACTTGTTTGCATTGCCGGGCCCGAAGATCTTCTCCACCGCACGACGCAGGATCACCGCCTGCGAGCTCGTCGGGCCGGGTACGGCGATCTTGTCGGTCGGGCGAATATCGGCAATCGACTTGATGGCCGGATCGTTCGCATAGATCGTGTAGGAGCCCTTCCAGTAACCGCTGATGCCGCCCATCTTGTAGTTGTTGAGCGTCTTTTCCCAGCCGATCAACAGGGGCTGGATGCCGAGGGCCGCGATCTGCACGTTGCCGCTGAGAATCGCTTCGGTAATTGCAGTGGGACCGCCGAGACGGGTGATCTCGAAGTCCGATTTCACGCCGAGTTCTCCAGCATGCTTCTCAAACAGGCCGAGCTTTTCGGCGACGATGAAGTTGAGGTAGGGCAGACCGTTCTGCACGCCGATGACCGTTTTCGCCGCCTGCTGGGCGCGGCTGATCGATGGCAGGGAAAGCGTTGCCGCGGCGCCGGCCAGAAGGCCCAGTCCTTGGCGTCTTGTGATAAGCATGCTCGACTCCTTGGCGCCCGTTTCGATCGAAACGGGTCGCTATGACGTGACGGGAATGTGGTGAACCGTCTTTGCGGTTACGCGATCGCTTCAGACGTCGATCGCCGTTTCTAGCGCGTCCTCATGTCCAACCCTGCCGGACATGGGTTCATGCGGCTCATCCCTCTCATTCGAGGGGCATTCGAATATTCGATTGCCTTGGAGAACTGCATGGAATTTCTTTCATCAAAGATCGTCTGCACAAACACTTGCACAGGATATCGACCGACAAAAGCGGAATTATTCCGATCAAAAACGATCGAAAAAACGACTTTAACTCCCGATCGTCAGCAGCGCAGAACAGCTTTTCATAGCCGAACGGCGCCTGCGAACGATATTGCCCGGAGGGCGGGCATCAGCGGGATCAAAATTTTCTATAAAAAGAGTCGATTACATCCCCGGCCGCCACCGAATTGCTTGAATCAAACCACCATGCCGCGTGCCGTGACCGGCCAGGCCTCGGTCCGAAGCAAACCGTTGCCGATGACGGAAACGGTATCGACCATGTTGGTCACAACGCATGCGTGATTTGGCACGATACGGATCTTGTCTCCGACGGAAAGGCCAATCGGCCCGCTGCTGATCAGGCGTCCGTGTTCTTCGGACAACTGGTCGATAGCGATATCGTCGCGACCCAGGACATGCCCGTAGCCCGTCAGCCCGAGAAGATCGGACGTCAGGACTTTCGATCCGGCGTCGATGATCGCCCGGTTCGCTGCGGGCACGGAGACAACGGTCGCCAAGACCGTGAGGGCGCAATCCTCCCATCTGCAGGCACCGCGGGATACGAGCGACCGGTCATTGTAGACATAGGTACCGGGCCGGTACTCCGTTGTCGTTGGCGCGTCGGCCGCGTGCATCATGGAGGGGCTGCCGCCGGACGTGATGACGGGAACCTCTATTCCCAAGGCCTCGATGTTCGCTTTGGCCACGCGCATGAACGCCTCGACCGCCGCTTCGCCCCCAGCCGGCGGATAGGTCATCAAGCCGCCAAAAACCAGGCCCGGCATCTTGTGGATATATGCCGCGAGAGACGTTGCCGCATCAGAGGTCTGCACACCGCACCGGTTGGCACCGGTGTCGCATTCCACCAGCACCGTGAGCGGTTGCGCTTCCTCGCGGAACGCTGCCGAGAGGCCGTCCACGATCGCCACGCTGTCGGCCACGACCGAAAGCTTCACCCGCGCCGCCAACGCCTTGAGACGCTGAAGTTTCTCCGCGCCGACGATGTTGTAGGTGATGAGAACGTCAGCGATCGAGCGGCTACCCGCAACCATCGCCTCGGCTTCGGAAACCTTCTGGCATGTGATCCCGATCGCACCCGCCGCTATCTGCAGATCCGCGATCGCAGGCAATTTGTGGGTCTTGATATGCGGACGGACGTTCAGGGCGTGGCTGTCGGCATATTCCTGGAACCGACGGATGTTGGCGACGGCCACATCGAGGTCGATCAACACGGCCGGCGTCTGTATCTCGGCAATATCAGCAGGCGAAAATGTCACGAGGACCTCCATGCGGGCTCGAGGGCGAGAGGGGTTCCTCCGCGTCTCCATAATTATCGGTAAACCACTATTGACAATCCATCGGCTAAGGGACTTCATATGTCAATCCGGTAATGCAGACATATGTCCAATATACTGGATTTAAGAAGCGCTCAGATATCAGGGGAACACGATGAACAATTTCTCACGCGCCGGTATGATTGCGATGGCCGCAGCCACATTCTTCGCCACTCCCGTGCTTGCTGACGGAAGCAAGCTCGATGAAGTGCTCGCACGCGGTCATCTCGTTCTGGGAACCGGCAGCACCAATGCGCCGTGGCATTTCAAGAGTGCCGACGACAAGCTGCAGGGTTTCGATGTCGACATGGGACGCATCGTCGCCAAGGCGCTGTTCGGCGATCCCGACAAGATCGAATATGTGAACCAGTCGTCGGACGCACGCATTCCCAACATCACCACGGACAAGGTGGACCTGACATGCCAGTTCATGACGGTGACCGGCGAGCGTGCCCAGCAGATCGCGTTCACCATTCCGTACTATCGGGAAGGCGTTGGCCTGATGCTCAAGGCTGATGGCAAATATGCCGACTATGATGCGCTTAAGGCCGCTGGCTCGTCCGTCACGATCTCGGTGCTGCAGAATGTCTATGCAGAGGCCATGGTGCACGCCGCCCTGCCGGAAGCCAATGTCGATCAATACGAGTCCGTCGACATGATCTATCAGGCACTCGAATCCGGCCGTGCCGACGCCGCCGCCACCGACCAGTCGTCGCTCGCCTGGTACATGACCCAGAACCAGGGCCGCTACAAGGATGCCGGCTACGGCTGGAACCCGCAGACCTATGCCTGCGGCGTCAAGCGCGGCGACCAGGATTGGCTGAACTTCGTCAACACCGCACTCCACGAAGCGATGACCGGTGTGGAATTCGACTTCTACGCCAATTCCTACAAGACCTGGTTCGGCAAGGAACTCACACCGCCCCAGATCGGCTTCCCGGTCGAGTACAAGTAAGGCGAATACAAGTAAGCTGAAGCTTACATTCTTGGGACGAAGGACAGCTGTCCTTCGTCCTCCCAACCCTATGATGGCAGGATGACGCCATGGGCTATTCGCTCAATTTCGCCGCCGTCTGGCGCAGCTTCGACCAGCTTCTCGAAGGTCTGCTGCTCAGTCTCGGCCTGGCTTTCGTATCGATACTGATCGGCGCGCTTATCGGCCTGCTCCTCGCCTTCGCGCTGATCTCGAAGAGTGCCTGGACCAAGGCACCGGCCGCCGCCTATGTCACCGTTATCCGCAATCTGCCTATCCTGGTTCTCGTGCTGTTTGCCTATTTCGCGCTTCCGCAGCTCGGCGTCCGGCTCGGCAAGATCGAAAGCTTCGTGGCCGTGCTCGCCCTCTATTCCGGCGCTTACCTCGCCGAGGTGTTTCGCGCCGGCCTGCTTTCGATCCCGCGTGGACTGACGGAAGCCGGCCTCGCCATCGGGCTGACGCCGATGCAGATCCGCAGCTCGATTATCGCGCCGCTAATGTTTCGAAACGTGCTTCCCTCCCTGTCGTCGACGATCATATCACTCTTCAAGGACACCTCGCTCGCAGCGGCAATCGCCGTACCGGAGCTGACCTTCGAGGCGCGCAAGATCAATGTCGAGACCTTCCGCGTCATCGAGACCTGGATCGTCGCATCCGGGCTCTATGTCGCCACCTGCTCCGTTCTTGCCGCGCTGATGCGTGTCGCAGAGCGCCGGCTTTCCGTTCCGAGGTGATGCCATGACGGAACTCTCCACCTTTCTCGAGCAGGTCTGGCTTGCCCGCGTCGTCATCCTGAAGGGGCTCGGCGTCACCGTATCGATCTCGCTGCTGGCGATTGTCGCAGGTTCGATCCTCGGCGTTTTCGTCGGCCTGTCGCTAGTCTACGGCAACAAGCTTCTGCGCTTCGTCGTGCGTGCCTACACCGATTTCATCCGCGGCACGCCGGTGCTCGTGCTTGTTCTGGCCAGCTATTACGTGCTTTCCACCATCGGCATCGAGCTCGGCCCGTTCCAGGCGGGCGTCCTGGCGCTGGCCATCTTCTGCTCTTCGCATGTGGGCGAGATCGTCCGCGGCGGACTGCAGGCCATCCCGCAAGGCCAGACGGAGGCCGCCAAGGCGATCGGTCTGACCTTCGTGCAGACATTCGCTTACGTGCTCTGGCCCCAGGCACTGCGCCAGTTCCTGCCCGCCTGGGTCAACACGGCTGCCGAGATGGTGAAGGCCTCGACGCTTCTGTCGGTCATCGGTGTCGCCGAACTTCTGCTTCGCACCCAGGAGATCATCTCCCGCAACTTCATGAGCCTGCAGTTCTATTTCTTCGCCGGGCTTCTCTATTTCGTCATCAACTACAGCATCGAGCGCTTCGGCAAATATGTCGAACGCAAGACCGCCGTTCCGTCCTGAGGCCGCATGTCATGAGCAAGGTACTTCTCGAAATCCAGGGCCTGCGAAAGCAATATGGCTCGCTTGAAGTCTTAAAGGGCGTCGATTGCACCATGCGGGAGGGCGAGGTGATCTCGATCATCGGCTCCTCCGGTTCCGGCAAGACGACGATGCTCCGCTGCATCAACATGCTGGAGGATTTCCATGGAGGAAGCATCCGTCTGGCAGGCGAGGAGATCGGCTACGAGCAATCCGGCTCGGTCCGCAGGCGCAAGAGCGAAAAGGAAATCGCCCGCCAGCGTGCCATGACCGGCATGGCCTTCCAGCAGTTCAACCTCTTCCCGCATATGACCGCGCTTCAGAACGTCATGCTCGGCCTCGTGAAGGTCAAAAAAATGAGCCGCGACGAGGCCCGCGCTGTCGGTGAAACGTGGCTCGACCGCGTCGGGCTCGGCACGCGTGGCGGACATTACCCGGGCCAGCTTTCCGGCGGCCAGCAGCAGCGCGTGGCGATTGCACGAGCGATTGCCATGGCACCCCAGTTGATGCTGTTCGACGAGGTGACCTCGGCGCTCGACCCCGAACTGGTGGGCGAGGTGCTGCAGGTCATCAAGGGCCTCGCCGCCGATGGCATGAGCATGTTGCTCGTCACCCACGAAATGCGATTTGCCTATGAGGTTTCCAACCGCGTGATCTTCATGAACCAGGGCGTCATCTGCGAGGAAGGCGACCCGAAGGACATGTTCATCAACCCCAGGACCGAGCGGTTGGCCGAATTCCTCAAGACTTCCAGCTTCAACTAAAACAAAAGAGAGATACGACATGACGATCAAACGGTACGGCGCAGGTGAAACCGGCGCTGGCGGACAACCCCTTCCATTCGCACGCGCCGTCGAAGCCGACGGCTGGCTCTATGTTTCCGGCCAGGTGCCCATGGAAAAGGGCGAGATCGTCCGCGGCGGCATCGTCGCCGAGACGCGCAAGGCAATCGAAAACCTGATCGCCATCCTGCACGAAGCCGGCTACGGCGTCGAAGATGTCGTCCGCATCGGCGTCTGGCTCGACGATCCCCGGGACTTCTGGAGTTTCAACGGCGTCTATACGGAGTACTTCGGCGCAAACCCGCCGGCACGCGCTTGTGTTCAGTCGCGGATGATGGTCGATTGCAAGGTGGAAGTCGATTGCGTGGCCTACCGCGCCGATCGCAAGCAAAGATAAACTGGAGAACAGCATGACCGAGGCCGCAGGCGATAGCGTATCGCGACGCACCCGGGGACTGGACCGCGCCTTCGAAATCCTCGAATTTCTGCGCGTAAAACGCCAGCCCATGCGCCCGAACGAGATCGCTGCCGAGATCGGTGCGCCGCGCTCATCGGTTTATGAGCTCGTCAACCTGCTGCTCAGCCACGGCATGCTGGATTACCAGGGCGGCGACGGACGCGTTTTTCTCGGCCGCCGCCTCTACTTCCTCGGCACGGCCTATGCCGAACAGTTCGATCTCATGCGCGAGTGCGACCGCATGCTGGTGCGGCTTGCCGAGGAGACCCGCGAGACGGCGCAGATGTGCCTTCTCGAAGGCCGGAAGTATACGGTCGCCATGATGCGAGAGGGCGTTCGTCCGTTCCGCATTTCCTCCAATGTCGGCGAACTCGTCTCCATCGCCTGGACGGCATCCGGCCGCCTGCTGGTCTCCCATCTCACCGACCAGCAGATTATCGACCTTATCCCGCCGGAAGACTTCGTTCTTCCCAACGGCCGGCGCATGGACCCGTCTGAATTCATCTCGCAGGTCCGTCAGGCCGACCGGGACGGTTTCTTCACATTCAACAGCGAGGTCGAAAATTTTACGCACTGCTTTGCCGTCCCGGTACGCCAGGCCGACGGCGCCTGCATAGCCACACTGTGCCTCGTCACCCCGCGTGAGGACGGTCTGCGAAATCGGACGGGGTATCTCGAAAGTCTACTCAGTGCCGCGAATGAAATCTCCGATAAGCTTGGATATCAGCAGATCAGGGACCGATCGACAGCCAGAAGCGGGTAACGTCCGGTCCCTGCCCCACGTCCAACCCGCCCAGATGAGAAGCAGCACGATCCGCCCGTGCGACGGAACCGGCGGCAGCCTGTCAGCATTTCCCTGAAAAGGGAGACCGGATATGACAAAATCCAACGACAGCCGGACCGTCGCGCCGACACCGCAGGTGGAGGATCCTCACCCAGGCAGCATTTCGGATGGCACACATCCGGCGGCGACGGAGCACAAGCAGCCGAAGCCGGACAAAGGCAGGAGAGAGGCTGAGCGGGTCTCCGGCTCTGCCGACAAGCGCCCTCTTGAGCCGGGGCGGAAAGCCGTCAACGCCGAAGCGCCGAGACATCCCAACAAGGGCGCTTACGGTACCTGAAGCAGCCGGCGCGAATGCGGCTTGGTTCGGCTGGACGACCGTACGCTGTCTAGAATTTTACGCCGATCGCCAAACCGGCATGGGTGATGCCATCGTTCGGCCCGTCGCAGAGGTTTGCGTGCGACGAGTGGTCCGCCGTGGCCATGACACTCACAGTATCCGTCACCTTCATACCGAAAGCGACATGCTCGCGGAAAAGGAAGCGACAACCGAGAAGCGGGCCTTCGCCGGAATCAAGGTTGCCGTTGTGAACCGTACCGCCAAAGCCGGCTTCAGCGAAGAACGTTTCCCCAAGGGGCAGATGCCAGTTCAGACCGGTGTAAACTTGATCGGTACCGGAAGACCCGCCGGAGACGCCGAGCTGGACCCGCGGCTCCAGAAGAACCTTCGCAACGCCACTATGCGTGCTTTCGAACGGTGCGAGGAATACTTCGGCGGAGCCGACGAACCCCTTGTCTCCCGATGAATCGCTATCCAGAATCCCGCTTCCGCCGATTCTGAATTCGTCCAGCAACTCTCCCGCCTGAGCAGCCGCCGGCAAGAAAACCAGCGGAGCCACCGCGAGTGAAGCAATCAATCGTTTCATTGCGAGCGCCCCGAATCAACCGCTTTGACTATTGCCCAGAATGCACCCGATGTCACCGTGTTAACCTTCGGGTTAACCGCCGGCGTTTTTGCCCGTACCCGCGCTAAAATAACACGTGCCGCAAGCTCCATCTTGAAACCGCAAACGACCGAAAATAGATTCTGAATCGGCGCCATCACGAGCGCCATCCTTGTTGATCACCAACGTTTTCAGTGAGGTAGAAATGAATGCCAAGGTTTTCGATCGGCCGGTATATCTCAAGAAAGGCAGAGATCTGATCGAAGAAATAACGTGCCTGGAAGACGCCATCGACTTTCTCGAAGCGTGGCCTCGAAATGATCGTGATATCGTTCACGACGCAACGCTCAAGACCTGCCACATGGCCTTCGATGGCCTCAAACCCGTCAAAGTCGGGCGTGATGCCATCCGCGCATTCGGCGACAAGAAGGGCATTCTGGTGAAATCGCCCGGTGTGCAGCCGTGGATGATCCGCTCGCGGTCCGGCGGCGGCCGCGTATCCGCTTGATGCGTCGATGATGATGGGGAGGCTACGATCGTGGCCTCTCCACGGCCGGCGCAACATTCGGCCGCCGGCAGGCCTTTCCCTCCAAAGGAGACCATCATGGCCATTGCACCAGTCGACCCGACCCCGAAGAACCCGCCCGGCATCGTTCCCGATCCGACACCCGATCTGCCCGAGCCGCCGATCCAGGAACCGGACCCTGACGTGCTGCCCGACGAGTTGCCGAACCCGAACCCGGATGAGAACGACGATCTGCCGAAGAGGCTGTAGATCGCCGGCATGTAAGAGATTCGCACAGACTGGAGAAACGCTCCGAAACGCCGTTAGGGCGATATAAGTGACCGGGAATTTTTCAACTTTCCACCTTTGCAGGATTGATTGAAGACGTCTCGGTTATAGGTATTGTACGCGCGCGTTAAGGGAGGTCTGAATGTCTGACGGGTCAATGTTCCGGCCCGGATCCAACTGCTGGAGTATTGCGCGGGCAGACGATTTTTCGATCATCGTCGATGCCGACGATTATTTCGGTGCGATCCGCAATGTCATGCGAACCGCTCGGCATTCCATATTCCTTGTAGGATGGGACTTCGACGCAGGTACGGCGCTCGGTCGACCGGATGTCGATGACGGCGCGCCGCGCAAGGTCGGCGACTTCATTCTCTGGCTGGCACGCCAGAATCCCGATCTCGAGATCAGAATACTCCTGTGGAGCCCCGCACTCCTCGCAAGTTGGATGAGGCCGTCCAACCTGCCCTACCTCCTGCGATGGAAATGGCATCCGAGCATTTCCGTGAAACTCGACGGAAAACATCCCGTCGGGAGTTCCCACCATCAGAAGATGCTGGTCGTCGATGACGAGATAGCCTTCTGCGGCGGAATCGATGTCACCCTGGACCGTTGGGATACGCGCGACCATCTTGACGACAATCGGCTACGGCGCCGGCCGAGCGGCGCGCCTTACGGACCGTGGCACGACGCCTCCAGCATGTTCACCGGCGAGGCGGCCCGTGCCCTGGCAGAACTTTGTCGCATGCGATGGCGGCGCGCCGGCGGCGAAGAAATGCCTCAGGCTCCGTCACGAGAAACCGTTATCGACAGGCCGAATGCAGGCTTCTCGTTCGGTTCGGTGAACCTGGCCGTTGCCCGCACGGAGCCCTTGCATCTCGACGAGAGCCGGGTCGTCGAGATCGAGAAACTCTATCTCGACATGATCGCCGCCGCCCGCACATTGATCTACGCGGAAAGCCAGTATTTCGCGTCGCGGGCGGTGGCCCAGGCAATCGCCCACCGGCTGGCCGAGCCTGATGGTCCGGAGGTCGTGCTCATCAATCCCATCGCCTCCGACAACTGGCTTGGCGCGCTCGCGATGGACACCGCCAGAGCACGCTTACGGGAATCGCTGAGACGGCACGATCCGCACAACCGGTTCCGGATGTATCACCCGGTAACCGTGCGCAAGCAGCCGATTTACGTACATTCGAAGCTGATGATCGTGGACGACGAGATTGTGCGTGTCGGTTCCTCGAACATGAACAACCGGTCCATGCGCTTCGACCGGGAATGTGATGTCGCATTCGAAGCCGGCGGCTCCGAAGAGAAGAGTCATCGGATTGCGGCGTTCAGAAACGACCTGCTTGCCGAACATCTCGGCGTGTCCGTTCACACCGTGGCGCAGGAAGCGGCGCGGTCCGGATCCCTGATCGCTGCGATTGAAACGCTGCGCACAGCGCAGCCGGTACGCACCCTGATCCCTTACCAGACGCCTGATGTTTCGGATCTCGAGAAGTGGCTCGCCGATAACGAAATCTTCGATCCGGAAGGACCCGAGGAGATGTTCGAAACGATAGCACGCCGTGGCTTGTTTCGAGGCGGGCTGCATTTGCCGCGTGGGTGGCGAAAGCGCGAAGGCTGAACCGGTGTCCTGCGCGCGGGCGCTCACGTCCCGAACATCTCACGCGGCGCTATAATCTTTCGCTGAGATGGTCGCGAACCGCCATCGGTCGCTCTTATTGGAGCGAACCCTTACCCAAATAGCTCTCGACGAACTTTGCGACGAAGGCCGCCGCGGCTTTGTTGTCCTTGAGGACGGCGACGGTCTGGGGAATTTCGGAAAACGCATCAGGCAGTGTGCGAAATGCGGGATCCCCGAGCGCCGTGGGTTCGAGGGACTGCCTCAGCCCGGCAGCAGCATCGCTTGCGCCCGCTCTCAGCATCTCCACCGCCGCCGATGGGGTTTCGACGTAAACGATCGTCGCGTGTTTCACCTGACGTTCGATCTCTTTGGTGTAGGCGGCGCCACGAGCCGCCGCTATGCGACGGCCTGAAACATCCATGTCCGCCACGAATTTGGCATCGGACATCTCGGGCACCAGGTAGGTCGCCGTTACAAACGTATAGGGCGGGGAAAACGCGAAGCGATCCGTCCGCGATGGATCTGCCGCAATCAGGGCGATATCCCATTCGTTCCGCTCCGCCGACGCCAGAATTGCTGCCGCCGACGGGTATTTCACGATGGAAAGCGGGCAGCCGACTTCATCTGCCAAAGCGCTTGCCAGATCGACGCTCGGTCCGCTCGGTACCCCTGTGCGTTCATCGATACGGACAAGGGCGGCATTGCTGCCGTTCACCGCCGCCCGGAGCGTGCCGATCGGTGCCAGTTCGGCGAGAACGCTGTCCGGGATCGCCATCAAGCCCGCCCCGCAAACCTGCCCGCCAAGGCTTCCGCGCCGCGCGCCAGCACGGCGACATCGACGCCGACCGCCGTGAAAAGCGTTCCCAGCTCCATGCACCGCGCTGCGAACTTCTCATCCGGCGTGAGGATTCCGGCCGGCTTTCCGAGCCTCTTGAGCAGCCCGATGGCCTTCTCAATGGCCTCCACCACTTCCGGGTGGCCGGGCTGCCCGGGATAACCGAAGCTCGCGGCAAGATCCGCCGGGCCGATGAAGACGCCATCCACGCCATCGACCGAAGCGATGGCTTCGATATGCGCCATTGCTTCGCGTGTTTCGACCTGGACGAGAACGCAGAGCTCCTGCGCTGCCTGCTGCGCATAATTCTTCACCCTGCCGAAGCGCGTGGCCCGCGTCAGCGCCGAAACGCCCCTGATGCCTTCGGGCGGGTAGCGGGTCGCCTCGACGGCGGCCTTGGCTTCAGCTGCGTTCTGGACATAGGGAATGAGCAGCGTCTGCACCCCGATATCCAGAAAGCGCTTGATGAGGACCGGATCATTGACAGCTGGCCGCACGACGGGCGCGACATCATAGGCGGCGACGGCCTGCAACTGCGGCAAGACCGTCAGCACGTCGCTCGGGGAATGCTCCGTGTCGAACAGCAGCCAGTCAAACCCGGCCGGTGCGACGATTTCAGCCGCATAGCTTCCCGGAAGTCCGCACCAGAGGCCGAGCTGGCTTTGGCCTGCCTGCAGCTTCGCTTTGAATTTATTGACGGGAAGATCCATCTGCCACCTCACAGAAACGAAACGCCGATAGATCCGACCGGACCGTAGTCGGCCTGGATAACGTCACCCGCGGCGATATCGACGGGGCGCGTGAACGAGCCGGCGAGCACGATTTGCCCCTTCTTGAGGCCCCCGCCGACGGCATGCAGCTTGTTGACGAGCCAGGCGATGCCGGCTGCGGGATGGCCCATGATCGCGGCCGACACACCCGACTCCTCGATAATGCCGTTCTTCGACAGCGTCGCGCCGACCCAGCGGATATCGATATCCATGGGGCGGATGACGCGTCCTCCGACCACGATGGCGCCGAAGGCCGCATTGTCGGCGATCGTATCGGTTATCGCCCGCGGCACTTCCGTGCGATAGTCGATGATCTCGAGTGCGGGCACGACGAACTCCGTCGCACGCATGACGTCGTAGATCCGGGTCCCCGGCCCCGAGAGATCCTCGCCCATGATGAACGCCAGCTCGACTTCAAGCCGCGGCTTGATGAACAGATCCGCCTTGATCTGCGCGCCGTCGTTATAGAGCGCGTCGTCCAGAATGACACCGTAGTCCGGCTCCGTCATCTTGGATGCCATCTGCATCGCACGGGAGGTGAGGCCGATCTTGTGACCGACGATCCGGGCTCCACGGGAAATACGCGACTGTGCCCAAAGCGCCTGAATACGATAGGCGTCCTCAAGGTCGAGATCGGGATAGGTCTTGCTGGGCTGCACGATCGGCTTTCGCTCGGTCTCCGCCTTCAATATGGCGTCTGCCGCCGCCTGACGTTGCTCTTCGGTGATCATGAACTGGCTCCGGGCGTTCGTTACTTGATGGGCGGGCGCGGCAGGACCGCCTCGCCCGGCTCCATGACATAGGTGTAGTCGAGCGAGTACCATTCGCCCGCGATGTCGCGGTCGGTCGGATGCGGTTCGTCATGACGGACGAAGTCCCCCGTGAGCGCGGCGGTCACACCGAACTGCACATCCGATGCGATATGCGGGTCGCTGGGATCGAAGACCTGCGAAATCAGCGTCTTGTAGCCCTGCCTGAAGATCAGGGCGTGCAGGTGTGCCGGCCTATACGGATGACGGCCCTGCGCCTTGAGCATTCGACCGACGACGCCATCGACGGGAATGGGATAACCCACCATCTTCACGGTGCGGAACCAGAAGCGCCCGTCCGCATCGGTCAGGAACTTGCCACGCAAATTCATCTCCGCCTGGTCGGGATCCTGGTTTTCGTAAAGACCGACAGGCGATGCGTGCCACACATCCACTTCGGCGCCGACGATCGGCTTGCCCTCCCGGTCGACGACGCGGGCATGCACGAAAAGCGGCGTACCGGGCGTATCGGAACGAATGATCGTTCCGCCGTTTTCGACCCTTGGAGAATTCAGGCGCCAGAACGGGCCAAGAAGCGACTGGGAGGTCTCTGTCTGCCCCTTGTCACCATTGTTGAGCAGGCAGACGAGCGAGGAAACGCCCAGCGAGCCCGACATCAGCACGAACTCGTTGTGACTGTCGGTCTGAAGCTGGCCGATTTCGTTCAGGATGGCGGTGGCGTCGCGGAATTCCGCCTCCGTCAGACGCACTTCGCGCACGAAGGCATGAAGATGCTTCACGAGGGCCACGAGGATTTCGCGCGTCCTTGGGTCGGACGTCTGCTGCATCGCCGCCACCACGGCGGGCGTTACGTCGCTTTCAGTTTTAATGACCATATGCCACCTCCCGATAGCGGACCGATACAGCGATAATCGATTATTTGTCAAGCGATGGAGGCCAACATGGCCGTTCTCAATCCACGAACGAATAAAGGCTATCCATCAAATACCTGATTTAATTATATTTATGGAACTTATTCCACGGGCGCCCGCCGAAGTCGCACAACAATTTTCCTGACGGTTGACAAGAATAATCGTTTATCCTATCCATCATCGACGACGGACGATTTCCGTTCGGGAGGATCGAATGAAGCAGCAGGTCGGCGCAATAAGCCCAGCCGAGATCGGCAGTTTTTCCGACGACGGGAAAAACACGATCGGCAGCCAGCTTGCGTCCCGGCTGCGCGAAGCCATCATTTCCGGCAGCCTGGAAGCCGGCAGCAAGATCAACCTCGACAAGGAGCGGCAGGCGTTCAATGTCAGCCTGAGCCCGCTGCGCGAAGGATTGGCGCGCCTGATCTCGGACGGCCTGGTCGAGTTCGAGGACAATCGCGGCTATCGGGTTTCTCCCGTCTCGCTGGCGAACCTCGAGGAGATCACCGTGCTTCGCGAGGAATTCGAGGTTTTCGCGCTCAAGGAATCCATTCGTGTCGGCGACGTGGAGTGGGAGGGCAACGTCATGCGTGCGCTTCACAAGCTGACCCGTGCCGAGCGCGATGCGAGCAGGCCGGAAACGCTGGAGCACTGGGAAGCGGTCCACCGGGACTTCCACCTCACCCTGATTTCAGGCTGCGGCAAGCCCCTTCTTTTGCATTTCTGCAAGACGCTGCTCAATCTCAACGACCGCTACCGCCGGACATTTCTCAAGCAGACGTCCGGCGACCGGAATGTGAACCAGGAGCATAGCGAGATCGCACAGGGCGCGGTCGCCCGCGACAGCGATTATGCCGCCGACAAGCTGCGCCAGCATATCCATCGCACGGGCACCAATCTCCTGGCCCACCTGGCCCGCACCGGAGCGGTACGATGACGGACGTCCGGCAGATGCACGAAAACCCGATCGGCGTCGCGCATTTCTCCGCGATCCAGTTGCCGCCGCACGAATTCGTCCGACAGGCGGCGGCGGCCGGGTTCAGCGCCGTCGGGCTTCGGCTCCATCCCGCTTTCGCAGGCGCCCCCTACTACGAACTGCCGCAGGGCAGCCGGGCCGCATCGGAGTTCCGCACCCTGCTCGACAGCGAAGGCATGAGGGTTTTCGATATCGAGTTCTTCATTATCGGCCCGGATTTTGAGGCGTCCGCCGTCGAACATATCGTTGCCGCCGCAGCGGATATCGGCGCCCGACGGTTGTCGGCCTGCGGCGACGATACCGATCGCGGCCGGCTCGTCGATAATTTCAATGCGTTCTGCCAGCTCGCCGGGCGGTACGGCATGGCTGTCGATATCGAAAACATGGGCTGGCGCGCGGTCGGCAGCTACAAGGACAGTGCTGCACTCGTCCATGCCTGCGGGCAGGACAATGCCGGCGCCCTGGTGGATGCCATCCACTTCTTTCGCAACGGCGGAAGCGTGGATGAGATCGATGTCGATATCGTGCGGCACGTTCAGCTTTGCGATGTGGCCGGCCCGCCGCCGGAGGGCGCCGAAGGCATGATAAACGAGGCGCGGGCCGGACGGTTGGCGCCGGGCGATGGAATACTCGCGCTCAAAGACCTGGTTGCGAAGCTTTCCGGCAAGGCCGCGATTTCGGTCGAAGTGCCGCTGGTGGGTGACACACCGGCATCGGCGCATCTGCGAAATCTCAATCTGAAAGCACGCGAAATTCTACGAGCAGAAACTTAGACATTCTGGATCTGGCGCGGTGGAGGCTGCGCCCGGAGGAGGAAGACCCTTTCATGAATTACCAGTTCGACTTCGGCGTGGTCTTCGAGCGCGCCCCCGAATTGCTGTGGGCTACGCTCGGGACGTTCGGGCTCGCCTTCGCCGGCATGGCGCTCGCGCTGGTGATCGGCGTGGTGGGCGTCATCGGCCGGACATCGCCGAACAAGATCGTGCGTGCGCCCGTCATCGCGTTTGTCGAGATCGTGCGCAACACGCCCTTTCTCGTGCAGATCTTCTACATCTATTTCGCTTTGCCGCTGATGGGCATCCGCCTCAATCCGACGACGACCGCCATCATCGCGCTTGGCATCAATGGCGGCGCCTACGCGATCGAAATCATTCGCGGCGGTGTCGAAAGCATCAGCAAAGGCCAGGTCGAGGCCGGTTACGCCCTGGGCCTTCACAAGGCCGACGTCTTCCGGCTCATCGTCCTGAAGCCGGCCCTGCGCGCGATCTATCCGTCTCTGACCAGTCAGTTCATCATGCTGACGCTGACAACCTCCGTCTGCACGTCGATCGCGGCCTATGAGCTGACATCGGCGGCGCAGAGGATCGAGTCCGACACCTTCAGAAGCTTCGAAGTCTATTTCATCGTGACCGGGATCTACCTCGTCATTTCCACCGTGATGATGGGCATCTTCGCTCTCATTTCCCGCCGCTACTTCAGCTACCCGACACGATAGAGGTTTGGCCATGGGACCTATCGGAGCAAACGAATTCCTGTTCATCCTGCACGGCCTGAAATGGACAGCCCTGCTTGCGATCATCGGCTTCATCGGTGGTGGCGTGTTCGGCATCCTGATTGCGCTGACGCGCGTGTCCAAGAGCCCCGCGGCGCGCGCCACCGCCGCAGCCTATATCGGGCTCTTCCAGGGCACACCGCTGCTGATGCAACTGTTCGTCGTCTATTACGGCGTCGCCCTGCTCGGCATCAATGTGAGCGCCTGGCTCGCCGTCGCGATCGCCTTCACGCTGCATGCCAGTGCATTCCTCGGCGAAATCTGGCGCGGTTCCATCCAGGCTGTGCCGAAGGGACAGACGGAAGCCGCCAACGCGCTCGGGCTTCATTACGTGTCGCGCATGAAGGACGTCATCCTGCCGCAGGCCCTGAAGATTTCCATGCCGGCAACCATCGGCTTCCTGGTGCAGCTGATCAAGGGCACGTCGCTTGCGGCAATCGTCGGCTTCATCGAACTTGCCCGCGCCGGACAGATCATCTCGAACCAGACGTACCGCCCGCTGCTCGTCTTCGGCATCGTCGGCGCGATCTACTTCATCATTTGCTGGCCGCTCTCCCATTTCGGAACGGCTCTCGAAAAACGGATG
Source organism: Shinella oryzae (assembly GCF_023038235.1). NCBI lineage: Bacteria > Pseudomonadati > Pseudomonadota > Alphaproteobacteria > Hyphomicrobiales > Rhizobiaceae > Shinella > Shinella oryzae. The sequence goes on from NZ_CP081988.1 coordinate 963,368, forward strand.
GCCAAGGCCGCCCGCTGACCCTGCAAACGACAATTCAAAGAGGAGGAAGTGACATGCAATACAATCGCAGAACATTCATGGGCGTGGTGCTCGTAACGACGGCCTTGGTCATGGGCGGCACGACCGCGGCATCCGCGGCCAGCCTTGAAGAGGTGAAGGCCAAGGGCACGATCGTCGTCGGAATCCAGGGCGACAACGCACCCTGGGGCTTCGTGAACTCGAGCGGCACCCAGGACGGCTTCGATGCCGACGTGGCGACGCTCTTTGCCAAGGAGATCGGAGTCCAGGTTCAGTTCCAGCCGCTCGCCGTGGCGAACCGTATCCCCGCCCTGACGACCGGCAAAGTCGATATCCTCTTCGCCACGATGGCGATGACGGAAGAGCGCGCCAAGTCGATCCAGTACAGCAAGCCGTATGCCGCCAACACGATCGCACTCTATGCCGCCAAGGCGGACAAGGTTGCGACCGTCGAGGACGTGGCGGGCTGGGAAATCGGCGTGCCGAAGTCGAGCTCGCAGGACAAGGCCGTCACCGATGCCGTCGGCTCAACCGCAACGGTCCGTCGCTTCGACGATGATGCGGCCACCATCCAGGCGCTGATTTCGGGCCAGGTGAAGGCCGTCGGCGGGAACCAGTTCTATGGCCAGCGGCTCGAGGCCGCGGCTGCCGGCACCTACGAGCGCAAGATCGATTTCCTGACGACCTATAACGGTGTCGGAACGCGACTGGGCGAAAAGGACTGGAACGACGCCGTCAACGCCTTCATCGACAAGATCAAGGCGAACGGCGAACTGGCCGCCATCACCAAGAAATGGATGGGGATCGAACTTCCGCAATTCCCGGAATCCATTCCCAACATCCCCTTCACCGTGAACTGACCTATCAAGGAGGGCGTCGTGACAGCTTCCGACAACACTCAATCGATGCTGATTTCACTTGAAAAAGTGGAAAAGTGGTACGGCGCCTTTCATGCCTTGAAGGACATCAATCTGACGGTCCGCAAAGGCGAGAAGATCGTTCTTTGCGGGCCGTCCGGCTCCGGAAAATCGACGTTGATCCGCTGTATCAATGTGCTGGAGACCATCGAAAGCGGGCAAATAACGGTCGCAGGCCGGGTGCTCGACGGCAGCGGCAAGGCTGTGGATGCGATCCGCCGGGAAGTCGGCATGGTCTTCCAGAGTTTCAATCTCTTTCCCCACATGACCGTCCTGCAGAATTGCGCGCTGGCGCCCATGCGGGTGCGCGGAATGGGTCGCGCCGAGGCCGAAGCGCTGGCGCGGAAGTATCTCGAGCGCGTCCGCATCCTCGACCAGGCGGACAAATATCCGGCGCAGCTCTCGGGCGGCCAGCAGCAGCGCGTCGCTATTGCGCGTGCGCTTTGCCTTGAGCCGAAAATCATGCTGTTCGACGAGCCGACATCGGCGCTTGACCCGGAAATGGTGAAGGAAGTCCTCGACACGATGATTTCACTGGCGCGCGACGGCATGACGATGATCTGCGTTACCCACGAGATGGGCTTTGCGCGTCAGGTTGCCGACCGCGTCATCTTCATGGCTTCCGGCGAGATTATCGAGGAAGCGGAACCGGACGTCTTTTTCACGTCGCCGAAGCACGAGCGCACCAAGACCTTCCTTGGTGAAATTCTCGCGCATCACTGAACATAGACAAGGACTTGAAGCATGAGCGACAGGCGTTACCTGGTCGGCCTCATCGGCGCGGATATTCAGATGTCGAAGTCGCCGGCCCTTCACGAGGCCGAAGGCCGGCATCAGGGCCTTGACTATCACTACGAGCTGCTCGACCTGACGGAGCGCGGCCTGCCGGCATCTGCCCTTCCCGCTCTTCTCGATGAGGAGGAGCAAAGAGGCTTTGCCGGCAGCAACATCACCCATCCCTGCAAGCAGACGGTCATCCCTTATCTCACACGGCTGTCCGACGACGCCGAAATGCTCGGCGCCGTGAACACGGTCGTGTTCCAGAACGGCGAGCGGGTCGGTCACAACACCGACTGGTATGGCTTCTACAAGAATTTCGAGCGCGGCCTGCCGGACGTCGCCAAATCTCATGCCGTTCTGCTCGGCGCAGGCGGCGCCGGTGTTGCAGTGGCCCATGCGGCGATCAAGCTCGGAATAGAGCGCCAGTCGATCTTCGACCAGGACAGCGATCGCGCCGAACGTCTGGCTTCCCAGCTGAACGACCGGTTCGGCCGGGTATGCGCGGAGGCGACGACCGATGTCGGCGCCGCGCTGCGTGCCGCAGACGGGCTGATCCACGCCACGCCGACCGGAATGAAGAGCCATCCCGGCCTGCCGATCGAACCGCAATGGCTGGAGCAGCGTCACTGGGTGGCCGACATTGTTTACATGCCGCTGGAAACCGAGCTCCTTGCTCTGGCGAAGGGCAAGGGCTGCCGCACCCTGCCCGGGAGTGGCATGACCGTCTTTCAGGCAGCGGCCGCGTTCCAGCTTTTCACGGGCATCACCCCCGATACGGAACGCATGTCGCGCCATTTCGACGACCTGACCACGCGTTGAAAGGCTGGAATCGATGCCTCACGTTGTGATCGAATACAGCCGGGGTGCCGGTGAACGCGTGCCGATCGAAGCCTTGACCACGGCGGTGCACCGCTGCATTCGCGATGGCGGTGTCGTAAAGCCGAAAGCCGTCCGCACGTTCGCCCGCGAGGCGACGTTTTCCTGCGTCGCGGATGAGCATCCGCAGAACCATTTCATCCAGATCATCATTCGCATGGCGCCTGGCCGCTCGCTGGAAACCAAGCAGCAGCTTGTGCGGGCCACGTTGCAGGCTGCCCGTGTCGCCGCCGCACCCGCTCTCAGCGAGGGCCGTCTCGGCCTTCGCGTCGACCTTTATGAATCCGATCCCGCACTCGCAGTTCAGGAAAGCACGCTTGACTGAACTGCCGGCTTTCAGAATGAGAGGAGAACCTCGTGAGCCTGATCTATGTCCTGAACGGTCCCAACCTCAACCTGCTCGGCAAACGCCAGCCCCATATCTACGGTCATGAAACGCTTGCCGACGTCGAGGCCGACTGCCGCAAGCTGGCAACCGAACTCGGTCACGACATCCGTTTCCATCAAAGCAACCGCGAATACGAGATCATCGACTGGATCCATGAAGCGCGCGAGGATGGCGCCGGTATCGTCATCAATCCGGCTGCGTTCACCCATACGTCGCTCGCCATTCTCGATGCCTTGAACACGTTCGAGGGTCCGGTCATCGAAATTCACATCTCCAATGTCCACAAGCGCGAAAGCTTCCGGCATCACTCTTTCGTTTCCCATCGGGCCGATGGGGTCATCTGCGGGCTCGGCACCGAAGGCTACCAGCTCGGCCTGCGCCGGGTCGCGACGTTGATCAAGTCCGCAGAGAAGAAATGAGCCCGCAATGACTGCCCCTGTGAAACTGGCCGTGCTCGGAGCCGGCCTCATCGGAAAGCGGCACATCGAGCATGTGGCGCGCGAACCGGATGCGGTGCTCAGTGCCGTGGTGGATCCCACGCCTGCCGGCGAGGCGATAGCCAGGGAAGCCGGCGTGCAGTGGTTCGCCAGCTTTGCCGACATGATCGCCGTGGATCGGCCCGACGGCATCATCGTCGCGACCCCCAACCAGGTCCATGTGAAGAACGGTCTCGAAGCCATCGAGGCCGGCATTCCCGCCCTGATCGAAAAACCGATCGCCGACGACATCGCGTCCGGAGAGCGGATGATCGCGGCAGCGCAGGCGAAAGGGGTGCCGATCCTCACCGGCCACCATCGCCGGCACAACCCCATGATGCGCAAAGCCAAGGACATCATCGATAGCGGCCGGCTTGGACGGGTGCTCGTCGTCAATGCGATGTTCTGGCTTTTCAAGCCGGACGACTATTTCGATATCGATTGGCGCCGCCAGGCAGGTGCGGGACCGGTTTTCCTCAACCTCATTCATGACATCGACAATCTTCGGTATCTGTTCGGCAATATCACCGCCGTGCAGGCACGGGAATCCAATGCGGTTCGTGGAAACGCGGTCGAGGAGACGGCCGTGATCCTCATCGAATTCGAGAACGGCGTTCTCGCAACCGCATCCGTCTCCGACGCCGTCGTAGCGCCTTGGAGTTGGGAGATGACGACAGGGGAAAACCCGGTTTATCCGAAGGCGGACGAGGCCTGCTACGTCATCGGCGGCACGCACGGTTCCCTTGCCATCCCGTCGCTTGACGTGTGGCGCAATCCCGCCAAGCGCAGCTGGTGGGAGCCCTTCGAGAAGGAACGGGTCGAATACGAGCCGCAGGATCCGCTCGTCCTGCAGATCAGGCAGTTCTGCAAGGTCATCAGGGGTGAGGAACAACCGCTCGTCAGTGGCCTTGAGGGCCTGCAAACGCTGAAGGTGATCGATGCCGTGAAAAGATCGGCGAAGTCCGGAGAGCGTGTTCTGGTAAGCTGAAATCCCGAACGGCGGTGGCGTGCCGGCAGGATCCTGCCGGATCGTTCCACGCTTCCAGCTGTCACGGCACCGGCCGTGACAGCGTTTTGTCAAATCCGGCCTGTCAGCGCGCGCCTGGTCAGGGTTTGAGAACGACTTTGATGCAGCCGTCCTTCTTGTCCCGGAATGTCTTGTAGAGATCCGGTCCATCTTCCAGGCCGGCCCGATGCGTGATGACGAAGGACGGATCGATCTCGCCGCGCTCGATGCGTTCCAACAGCAAGGGCAGATAACGCTGCACCGGCGTCTGGGCCATCCGGAAGGTCAGGCCGCGATTGATCGCCGATCCCATCGGGATCTTGTCGACGAAACCGCCGTAGACGCCGACGATCGAGACCGTGCCGAAGTTGCGGCAGCAATGGATCGCCTGACGCAACACATGCGGCCTGTCCGTTCCCATGAAGGTCGCGACCTTTACGCGGTCGACCATGGCATCGACGCCCGACATGGTGTCCGGCTCGGTCCCGACCGCGTCGATGCACGCATCGGCCCCGCGGCCGGCTGTCAGTTCCATGATACGGTCGTAGATGTCCTCGTCGCGAAAATCGAGCACCAGCGCACCGCTCGCCTCCGCCAGCGCTTTGCGTTCCGGCACGGTGTCTATCGCGATCACGCGTTCCGCACCCAGCAGGAAGGCGCTTCTGATCGCCATCTGCCCAACCGGGCCGCAGCCCCAGATCGCGATCGTATCGCCCGGCTTGATGTCGCAGAACTCCGCGGCCATGTAGCCCGTCGGAAAGATATCGGAGAGAAACAATACCTGTTCGTCGCTCAGGCCATCCGGCACCTTGATCGGCCCGGCATCCGCGTAGGGCACGCGCATATATTCCGCCTGCCCGCCGCTGAAGCCGCCGAGCAGGTGTGAGTACCCGAAGAGCCCGGCGGGGGAATTTCCCCAGAGCTTTGCCGCCTTTTCCCGGTTGGGATTGGAGCGCTCGCATCCGGAGTAATAGCCGCGTTTGCAGAAGAAGCATTCGCCGCAGGCGATCGTGAATGGCACCACGACGCGGTCGCCGACCTTCAGCGCCTTGTTGTCGGATCCGACTTCGACCACCTCGCCCATCGTCTCGTGACCGACGATATCGCCATGCTCCATGCTGGGAATAACGCCGTCGAAGATATGCAGGTCCGAGCCGCAGATCGCACAGGCCGTCACCTTGATGATCGCATCACGGCCATGTTCGATCCTGGGATCGGGAACGCTCTCGCAGCGGATGTCACTCTTGCCATGCCAGGTCAGCGCTTTCATGAGGGCGTTCTCCATCGTTTGTTGCTACCAAGAGATCGCCTGCCAACCTCACCGATGCATATTTGTTCCCATTATTCGGCAGCGCTTCGTCTTCCGCGCAGAAAAGGCCGGGGCGGCCGCCCCGGCCTGTAGGCCGTTACGCGGCTTTGCTTTGCCCCTTCACATTGACCTTCGTCTCGGCAAGCTGCGTCAGCGTTTCGTCGGTCTTGGTCTCTTCCTGCAGCGTCTGATCCAGAAGCTTGGCCACATCGTTCTTGCCGAGCTGCAGCGCCCAGGATTTCAGCGTGCCGTAGCGTGCAATCTCGTAGTGCTCGACGGCCTGTGCGGCGGCCAGCAGTCCGGCGTCGATGGCGGAGGAGCCCTTGAACTCCTCGAGGATTTCCTGGCCTTCCTCGATGATCCCGTCGATGGCCGGGCAGGTCTTGCCGCGCGCGGGCTTTCCGAGCAGTTCAAAGACCTGGACGAGGCGCTCGACCTGGCCTTCGGTTTCCTGGAGATGCGTGTCGAAGGCCGCTTTGAGGTCTTCCGACTGGGCGCCGCGGATCATCTTCTTCAGGGCTGCGATAATCTTGCGTTCAGCGTAGTAGATGTCCTTCACGCCATCGGTGAACAGGTCTTCGAGTGTCTTCGGAGCCATGGGCTTCTCCTATGTTGAAAATGATCGCGTAGACCGCGGCTTCGAAAGCGAAGCAGCCTGACGAACCGAAGAGGCAGGTAAATGTTCCCGCATGGCTCCGCCCGCCGCCCACGGTCCGCGGAAGCCTGAACGGTCCTCGTATCGCCACGGATAAGCAGTGAAAGCCGTGATAGGGCGGGCGTTGTCAGCCGCCGCGTGCGGTCGACAAAAGCGCTTGCTATGAGATCAGACGATCAAGGGGGATGTATAGGTCTAAGCCCTGTCGGGCGGGGCTCATGACGCGCGTTGGCATCAGCCCCTAAGGAGGAGTGCCACAAAGCCGTCACGCGGAGGCTGCGTCATTTTTTCAAGCCGGCGTCCCGCTTGTCCAGGGCGTCCTGCAGCGCTTTTGCCAGTTCCACCATCTTGCGCGGAAGCGGCTCTTGCCGGATTTGCCTGATCAGGTTCTCAATCGCTTTGTCCGCGTCTCTGGCTGTATGTTGGTCGGTCATGAAAACCCCGCATGTCGACTTAAAATGTCTTTTACGCAGCCCGTTTGTCAACGGATCAGCCGCGAGCTGGAAGTATGGATAGAACGCCCCAAACCGGGAGAAAGGACGCGAGTTCCGCATCAGATGCGTGGTCCGGTTTCAGGAACATTCTTTCAAGGACCCGGTTAGCAGCCTGACAGATTGCACAATCCACAGGCACGCGATCGACACGGGGTCATGGAGACCATTTCATCGCGAACGGGGCCCGGCGCTGCCTCACTGAACATCGGGAGAAAACGCGGTATGGCCGGCAACTGGCGTCACATCTGCGTGGACATGCAGCGAATGTTTGCCGAAGACACGCCGTGGCGGGTTGCCTGGATGGAAGCCATTTCTCCGCAGGTCCTGGAAGTCGCGTCACGTCACAGCGAACGTACGATTTTTACGCGTTTCTGTCCGCCGGCCCGGCCATCGGATGCGCATGGCATGTGGCGGGGCTATTATGAAAAATGGTGGATGATGACGGCTGAGCACCTTCCTTGCGAAATGCTCGGCCTCGTTCCCGAACTGGCACGCCTCTCGCCGCCCGCAACGATCTTCGACAAACATGTCTACTCGCCGTGGATGGATGGCCGTCTGCATGCCGGGCTCACGAACGAGGCGGTCGATACGCTCGTCGTCACCGGCGGGGAGACGGATGTCTGCGTGTTGGCGACCGTGCTTGGCGGCATCGACCTCGGCTATCGCGTCATAATTCTCAAGGATGCGGTGTGCAGCGGGACCGACGAGACCCACGATGCGTCGCTCGAACTGCTCGGAAGCCGCTTCTCCGCACAGGTCGAGCTCATGCTGACAGCCGATTTTCTGTCGTCCGATCCGCAAAGGGGTTTGTAGCGCTGCACATCTCCCGCAAGAACGGAAAAGCCCCGGCCAAGGCCGGGGCTTTTACTTACCGGCTGGCAATTGCCGCCAGGGCAATCAGCACAGCGGCGCCGGCAATATTCCACCATCGCGTCGTGTTCTGACGACGGCGGGCGCGGACACGCTGGCGCATATCGGCGACTTCAGCACGCATCGCTGCCAGGATGTCGAGGTCGGCCTGCGTGTCGCGCGGCCTTGGGGCAGGTCGTATCACCCGTTCGTCGATCTCCTCGAGATATTCACGCCATTGCGCATCGCTTTCAAAGCCGTGTTTGCGGATATCCGTCATCTCAACCTCCCTTAGATCATGATCTCGCCGCCCGTGACGGGGATCACCGCCCCCGTCATGTAGCTGCCGAGATCCGAGGCGAGCAGGACATAGGCGCCGGCGAGTTCGGCCGGCTGCCCGGCGCGCCCGAGCAGCACCTGCTTGCCGAAGTCCTTCGTCTTGTCAGGCGGCATGGTGGAGGGAATGAGCGGCGTCCAGATGGGACCCGGGGCGACCGCGTTCACGCGAATGCCCTTGTCGGCAACCATCTCCGCGAGGCCGGCGGTGAAATTCGAGATCGCGCCCTTCGTCGACGCATAGGCCAGCAGATGCGGCGAGGGCTGGCGGGACTGGATCGAGGTGGTGTTGATGATCGCGCTGCCCCGCTTCATGTGCGGGATCGCAGCCCGCGCCAGAAAAAACGGCGCGTATATATTGGTGCGGAAGGTCTGGTCCCACTCCTCGGTGCTGATATCGGCGATATCGCCATAGGTGCGCTGGAAGGCGGCATTGTTGACGAGAACGTCGATCCGGCCAAAATTTTCAAGGCATTGGCGGACGAGATGCTGGCAATGCTCCTCGCGTGTGATGTCGCCCGGCAGAACCACGACCTTGCGGCCGGCGGCCTCGACGAGCCGCGCGGTATCGTTCGCGTCCTGATCCTCATTGAGGTAGGAAATGACGATGTCAGCACCTTCTCGCGCAAAGGCGATGGCGACCGCGCGGCCGATACCGGAATCACCACCAGTAATCAGCGCAACCTTCCCTTCAAGGCGGCCGGACCCGACATAACTGTCTTCGCCATGGTCGGGCGGCGGGTTCATCGCGTTCGTCAGGCCGGGAGGGTTCTGCTGCTGTTCCGGCTGGGGCGGAACAGGACGACGCACGTTGTTCTCAGACATCTCGGTCTCCGTATGAGTGGGTTCGATCACCCAACTCGGCGTCCGCCGCGATGTTCCCTGCTGGACAGCCGCCGGCAATCCGAGCCTGCCGCCGGCTCCAGCCTCTTTATCGTCCGCCAATTTATGGAAGGCTGCGGGAACATATCCGCCCGCTCCATGTTGGAGACTTGCTTCGAGCATAGCCTGGAGCGGTCCCTGGACTGCAGGCGCGATACATGTCGTGCCTGCAGTTTCCGTTTCTGCGATCCGACGCCTCAAGCGACATCGTCGCGACGCGCGATGAATTCCGTGTACCGGATCTCCGGGGTCAGTAGCGCCTATTCATGCAATAGACGCGTTTGATGCGAGGCTCACCTCGCATCAAACGCGTCCTGTTCAGTCAACGGTCATCAGGAGAGTTGGCCACCGCTTCAGCATGGAAGACATACCGCAAGCGCAACCAGGCGTCCTATTCCGTCGAGTCTGCAGCGATATGGCTGTCGATGCCGCGTGTCGCGAGGCCTTCGGCCGCCACATCGCGCACCCCCTTCACGCCTCGAACGAAGCGGATGAGATGGTTTCGGTCATCTTCGCTGTCGACGGCGCCATCGAGTTCGGCAACACCGTCGCGAATGGTGATCTGCAGCATGTCCAGTTCCACGCGGCCATCGTCCTCGAGCGCCTCCATGATGCGGGCCTCCAGATCATCGTCGCTGATCGTTCCACCCTCCTCGTCGGAGAATGGCGTCGGTGCGCCGGCGACGGCGCGCTCCTCGGGGTCCGACGTCACAGCAAGACGCTCGTTGTCGATCTGGTCGAGTTCCGCGCCTCCGGCGCCATAGGGTGCGTTGCCGCCGGCCTTTCGGCCGTCGTCATTATCCGAATAAGGCCAGCCGTCGCGGATATCCCGCTCTTCGTAGTCGCGAAAATCCTCTTCGCGGGATGGGTGTTTGCGATCGGTCATCGTCGTTTCCTCGCTCACAATTGGCGTTGCATGCCTAACCGATCAGGGTTCGCCCTTGTTCCACGTCGCATTTCGCTCGCCGGGAAGACCGGCGGCGACGATGCGGCTTTTGAGGAACAATCGGCGAAAAGCGTGGTTGGTCATCAATCCCGACACGCGATGCCCAACACAAGAGGCGAAGATGGCACTGACAGCACTTGCGCTCAACTGCACCTTGAAGACGAAGAGGGCCGAGGACCCGTCCTCGACCGACCGCATGGTGAAACTTCTCGCCGCGGCCATGGAGCCGTTCGGCGTCACCACGCAGTTCTTGCAACTGGCCGATCACGATATCAAGCCGGGCGTCACGTCCGATGAAGGCGATGGCGACGCGTGGCCGGCCATCCGTCAGAAGATCCTCGACGCCGACATCCTCATCATGGGCACGCCGATCTGGATGGGGCAGCCCTCCAGCGTCTGCAAGCGCGCGCTTGAACGCATGGATGCATTTCTGGAGGAAAAGGACGACGAGGGGCGCATGGTGTCCTACGGTCGCGTCGCCGCCGTTGCCGTCGTCGGCAACGAGGACGGCGCGCATCATGTCTCCGCGGAGCTTTTTCAAGCGCTCAACGATGTCGGCTTCACCATTCCCGCAAATGCCGTGACCTACTGGGTCGGCGAAGCGATGGGATCCGTGAACTTCGTCGACCTTGAGGAAATCCCGGAGGCCGTGCGCTCCACGCTCTCGCTCGTCGCACGCAACACCGTGCACGCCGCGACGCTGCTGAAGGCCCGTCCCTATCCGGGTGAAGGTGCATGACCATGGGAAAGAAAAAGAAGAAGTGGTCGCAGGACGTCACGGAAAACAGCGACGCCATGGACCTCGAAAACGGCGTCTTCAAACACAAGAGCGCCAAGAAGATCGCCAGTTCGCTCAAGCAGTCTGCCGAAGAAAGCGGCCGGCGCAAATCGAGCCCGTTCCGCTCGGCCATGTCCATGCTGACGTTCTATATCAACCGCGCCGGCAGCCAGCTCTCGAAGAGCCGGCGCGACACACTGGAAGACGCGAAAGCGGAGTTACGAAAGGATTTCGGCAAGCAGCCAAAGAAGGGCAAGTAGCCTGAGATTCATGATGCTCAGGGCGCCAAAGGCGTCACCCTTCAGGCCAAGGCGCCGTCTCAACTATCCTGCGCAATGATGGACGACCGCTTCTTCAACCAGCGAAACACCTGGATTTCATCCTCGTCCATCCAGTCCAGAAGACGTTTTGCGCTTGTCTTCATCTTCAATACCTCGCCCAGCCTGCCGGCATGAAAATCCTCGAAAACGGCCGGATGAATGTAGGATGAGCGACAGACGGCACGCGTGTTCACCAATCTTGCCGCGACCGTGTCGATCGCCTGGTTGATCTGCCGGGTGAGTTCGCGCTTGGTCGGCGGAACATCGACGGTGGCAAGCGCCTGGACGGCCATGCACGTTGCGCCCCAGGTGCGAAACTGCTTCGAGCTGAAACCGTCGCCGGCGATCTCGCGAATATAGTCGTTTACGTCCTGCGAGGAGATCGGCCGGCAGCCGCCCTCATCACACACATATTTGAAAAGGTGCTGTCCCGGCAGCTCCTGCAGCTTGAGGACCACATTGGCAATCCGGCGATCGCTGTGGACGAGGTTCCATTCCTTGCCCGACTTTCCCTTGAAACGGAACTTGAGGTTGCCGCCGTCGACCTTGACATGCCGCCTGCGCAATGTCGTCAAGCCATAGGATTTGTTCGCCTCGGCATAGGCCGCGTTGCCGACACGGATATAGAGATTGTCGAGCATCCAGACGACGGTCGCCAGCGCCTTGTCGAAAGTCAGGCCGGGCGAACGCAGGTCGTGTTCCACGCGCTCACGCAGGTCCGGCAGCCGGTTCGCGAAGTCGATGAGCCGTTCGAATTTGGCGCGGCCGCGCTCGGCATGCCAGTCGGCGTGATAGCGATACTGGCGGCGGCCGCGCGCATCCTTGCCGATCGCCTGCAAATGAGAATACGGGTTGGTGGAAATCACCACGTCGGTATAGGCAGGTGGAATCGCCAGAGCATTCAAGCGCGCGATTTCCGCGCGGTCCGTGATCCTCCGCCCGTCGGGCCCGTAATAGAGATATCCCTTGACGCCTGGTTTGCGCGTGATACCGGTTTCCAAACCTTCGATGTAAACCAACTTCGCGTGGAGGTCGGTATCGGAAGGGGCATCGGCGAACACGCGGGGCATCTGGTTCATGACGCGATAACTCGCAGACCCGTCCGCTGTTCCCGGTCTAAATCGTCGGAAGGACCTCAACGGCTCCAAGATCGCGCAGAGCTTGGAGCTGGTCGCCCGAGGGCTCGCCGTCCGCAAAGACGCGGAAAGCCTTTCCCTGGTCCTTCAGCCCCTGCGCCATTTTCAGCGCATCTGGAAAGACCAGTTTCGGCTCGTCGCGTGTGTCCGTGCCGTCGGGATCGAGCGCGCTGAGCGCGACGATCTGATAGGTGGTCGGCATCCGCCTCTCCTCTTCAACCTTCATTTCCATCCGAAACGAAATTGTCGAGCACAGCCGCACGTGCGCGTCTCATCGCCTCGATCTGATCGAGCCAATTGCGGCTCAAGACCTGCTGGATCGCCAGAGCGATGTCCTCCATGTTCCAGCCGGCATCTTCGAGTTCCACAACGAGAGCGGTCAGCTTTGTATCGATGACGGCGTTCAGTTCTTCGGTCCGGTCGTCACGGGAATCACGCATGTGCCTGGCCTTCTTGTCGTGGCGCTCTAACGTCAAGCGTCGGGCGCGGTGATATCTCGCGGCTTAACGCCTGAAATGGCATCAGGTTTCGCGGGATGGATCAGACGGCGCCGAAATGGAACCGTAACGGCATTTGGCGGTTAGGAGATGTTGGGGCAACGCAGCATCTCGTCAAAGACCTGAAACTGGATGCTGCTGCGAGAAGGAGCCGGCCTTGGCCACGGACAATCACAGCAATGGACTGCTTGCGCGCATTGACCCCGATGATTTGGCGGCGTTATCGGCGCATCTTGAGCGCGTGGATCTGGACCAGGGGCAGTTCCTGTTCCACGCCCACGAGATCATCGAGCATGTCTATTTTTTGCTAAACGGCCTATCGTCGGAAATCGCAGGCTTGCGCGGCAAGGAGGTCGAGGTGGGCTGCGTCGGCGCCGAGGGATTGTCCGGCGTGCCAGCACTTCTCGGCGTCGACAGCAGCCCGCATTATGCTTTCATGCAGGTCGGCGGGACGGCCTTGCGTATCCGCAGCGACGCCCTGAGGGACCTGATGGACGATCGACCGCGGCTAAGGTGGTTTCTCCTGCGTTTCGCGCATGTCTTCATGATGCAGATCGCCGCCACCAGCCTGGCCAATGGAAGGTTCAATGTGGAGCAGCGCCTCGCGCGCTGGCTGCTGATGTCGCAGGATCGCCTCGGCGACAACCTTCCCCTCACCCACGATTTTTTCGCGCTTATGCTTGGCGTGCGCCGGCCGAGCGTAACGGACGCCCTGCATCTGCTTGAGGAAAAACGACTGATACAATCCAGTCGCCGCCTGGTGACGATCCGCGATCGTGCAGGGCTGGAAAACCTTGCCGGTGCTTCATACGGAATGCCTGAAATGGAATACAGACGGATTATAACGGGTCATGCCGAACAGCGCACACCGCTCATTGCGACTTCGATCTGAGCGCTGAGCGAAACGGCACGCTGACAAGAACCCGGCCCTCTTCATCGGCGATATCGAAAAACTGCCCGTCCGGCTCATATCCCGCCAGAACATGCTCCGCCATGATCTCTCGCGCCGCCAACCGTGCGTCCTCGATCGCAAGCTCCAAAGTATCGAATTCCGATCCTTCGAGATCCTTTTCCGTGCGCTCTCCGTCGCGAATATTAAAGAAGTATCGCACTCTTATTTCCTCCTGCAAACCATGCGAACAGACAGCTGCGGTGCTTTGTTCCGGACGGTGTTGACCCGGCAGGTCGACGGGTCGCGCACAAGGCGACGCCGTGCGCCCGATACTCCGCTTAGAGACCAGCGCCCGCCTTGTTTTTCACGCCTGTCGGTCCCTTTGGAAACGGAACATCCCGCGATCCAGACGGTTTAGAGCGTGAAAGGAGATCTCACATGGGTATGAACAAACCGCAGGACGGTGCACCAGGCACCACGGATCAGTCCCCTCGCTGGGAAGGGCCGGAATCATCCAGACCGCGCGGCTACCTGCCTGCTGAGGACGATCCGGATACCGCGCGCGACGCGGTAGGTGAAACAAACAAGGATCCAGAGCGCAATGGAGTGACAGACGCGATGAAAGCCAAAGATGATCACAACGGACAGTCTCCCGCCGTGCAATCCCTGAAGGAAGAGCAATCCCGCCAGGCGCGACCCACCCAGGAGGGCGAGCTTGAGAAAGGGCTGGAGGACACCTTCCCCGCCTCCGACCCGGTTTCAGCCGCCAATACCTCGACCGTGAAGAAACACGTTCCCCAGGATGAAACATAGCCACCGCAGCGGGCACCGCAACACCGACACGAAAGACGGCGGCATCCCGGATGCCGCCGTTTCTCTTGAGGCGGTACGATAGAAAGAGCGGCTCCCGTCAGTCGAACAATGTCCCGCGGGCGCCTTCCTGCTCGCGTGCCAGCTGCCTTATGGCGGCTTGCGCCTCGTCGGCGCGCCACCCTGCTCTCTCCGCTCTTGCAACAAGCTCCGCGAAATCGCCCGCAGGCCCGGTGGTCATCGTTGTCGTCAGATCTTCCGGCGCCGCTATCGCCAGGTCCGCGACGGCAGGTCGCAGCGCGGCGACGCAGTCGGCGCTGCGCCCGGGATAGTCTGAACTCTCCTTGGGAGGCTCGATAGCGTGCTGATGCGGCATGGCGTTTTTCCTCGTTGGCACTACACTGCCAATCCCCGCCAACCTCCATTGTTCCCCGCCAAGGTTGGAACAATCCTTGAAAGCCGAGGTTGGCCCATTGTCCTGATGTGCAGCGGCACATGTCATGAAAGAGGCGCGCAAGAGACCATGTCCACCCATGACCCTTACACGCATTCTCAGGTCGTGATCATTGGCGCGGGCTTTGCCGGCCTTGCCTGTGCAAAGGGCCTCGGCAAGTCGGGCATCACCGTCACCGTCGTGGACCGGCGCAACCACAATCTCTTCCAGCCCCTGCTCTACCAGGTGGCCACTGCCGCCCTGTCGCCGGCCGATATCGCAGAACCCGTGCGTCGGACGCTCGGGCGATATGACAATATCCGTGTCCTGCTGGGCGAGGTTGTCGGTATCGACAGCACTGGGCATCGTGTCCTGCTGAAGGACGGCACCTCGCTCCCCTATGACGACCTCGTCATCGCGACCGGCTCGGAATACAACTATTTCGGCAACGACGGGTGGAAGCCATTCGCCCCGGGCCTCAAGACCATTCATGAAGCACGGCTCATCCGCCACCGATTGCTGTCCGCCTTCGAGCGTGCGGAGCGCGCAATCGATCCCGCGATCCGCAAACGCCTGCTCACCTTCGCCATCATCGGCGGCGGTCCCACCGGTGTCGAGATGGCCGGCGCCATTTCCGAGCTGGCGCGCCAGATGATCCATCATGACTTCAAGGCCATCAACAAGAACGAGGTCGATGTCCTTCTCATCGAAGCCGGGCCCCGCATCCTTGCCGCCTTCCCGGAGAAACTCGCGGCCTACGCGCATGCCTATCTGACGGATATCGGCGTTCGGGTCCTGACCGGCCGCAGCGTGACCAAAATTGACGCCGACTCCTTGTCGCTGGGCGACGAGCGCATCGAAACAAGCTGCATCGTCTGGGGTGCGGGCGTGCGTGCCTCGCCCGCTGCGCGCTGGCTTGGCGTGGAAGGCGGGCAGCAGAGCCGCATCCCCGTGGAACCGGATCTGTCGCTGCCCGGGCATCCCGATATCGCGGTCATCGGCGACACGGCCCTGGCGACGGATGAGGATGGAAAGCCGCTTCCGGCACTGGCGCAGGTCGCCAAGCAGCAGGGTGAGTATGTGGCGGATCGCCTGCGCCATAAACTGACCGGCCGCACGCACACGGCACCGTTCCGGTTTCACAACCGTGGCAACACCGCCGTCATCGGCCGCAACGCCGCGATCTTCGATTTCGGGTCCTGGACCCTGAAGGGCCGCATGGCCTGGTTCCTGTGGGCCCTCGTCCACGTCTATCTGCTGGTGAATTTCGAAAAACGCCTGCTGGTCAGCATTCAGTGGATAACGCGGTACTTCACCCGGCAACGCAGTGCACGCCTGATCGACGAGAACCACGGTCGCGACGACGACACATCGGATCCACCCGACAAACCGTTCGAGAACCCGCCGGCAGCGGGGCGTTAATTCCGCGAGGTCGACAAGGCCGGAGGCGGCCTGCGTCGCCTTCACGAGCCAAACAGGAGGACGCTATGGAAGCGATGGAAGAACAATTCTGGTTTCTGGCGATTGCGGGCGGTGCGCTGCTCCTGGGGGCTGTGCTGGTTTACGGTATTATGAAGCAGCGACGCCTGTCACCAACGGACCGCGCGCAGCAAAACCGGAAGGTCAGAAGCCTCTATGGAAAGGACACCGCCGCCGCAACGCCGCCGGTCGACGACGGTTCGGACCAAACCCGCGCACGGACCGGGCCTATCGTTCTGGCGGTCCTGTTAGTCGTGGTGGGCTGCATTCTCGGCTATTTCGTCATCAGGCAACCGACGGCGCCCTCCCCTTCCGTCGAGGGAAAGGAAACCAACGATGCCCAACCTGCCGCCCCGGCTGACAAGAATGCCCTGCCCGGCCAGTCTTGAGCGCGCGGCCTACGTCTCTTTCGCGTAAAACATGCGAGCCGACGACTCTACGACAAAGCGATGCTTGGCGGGATCGAATGTAGCGTCGGCGAAGGTATCGAAGAGATATCTGGCAAAGCTCTCTCGCGCTTCGTCCGAGGCGTCAAACCATGGCTGTGCAGTCAGGTCGTCGAAGACCGACTGCAGCGCGCCCAGTTCTTCACGGTCGAATGCGCCGTAATGTGTGTAGCTGCACATGCTCACCTCCTGAATAACAAGAGGAAAGCTTAGAGAACTTGCAACCCAATACAAAGCAGGAACACTGTACGAAAGCGTACAGTGTTCGGGCCGCTCAGCGCCGGCGCGGGTGGACGCCTACATGACCCCGGGGCGCCCGATATCGTCCTCGAGCATCTTTCTCGCACGGTTGACCCGGCTCTTGACCGTGCCGATTTCACAGGCGCAAAGCCTTGCCGTGTCGATGTAGCTGACACCCATCGCCACCAGCAGCAATGTGCGGCGAGTGCTGAAAGGAATGCGCTTGAGCGCTGACCGCAATTCGCTGCGGCAGACCGCCCATTCCTGCGGCGCGCTGATGCTGATCCGTTCGAAAAGCTCCGCATCCATGCCTGCGGGCTCCCGGCAGCGGCGCCGATATTCGGTGTTGAAGGTGTTGCGCATGATCGTGAACAACCACGATCGGAGATTTGTATTCGGGCGAAACTGATGGGAGGACCGCAGGGCCCGCATCACCGTTTCCTGAACGAGGTCTTCGCGATCGCTGATTGCACGACACAATTGCCGCGCAAACCGCCTGAGGGCAGGCAACTGGGCTTCGATCTGGGCATGAACTGTCTGCTCGATGGGGGCAATAACCAAGGCGTCCATTCGTTCCTCCATTTCAAAGGGAACGAGACGGCTTCAAAGAGGTTGCGGTACGTTATCGTACGGATCACCGCACGGAAATGCGCACGCGGTCGCGCTTCGCGATCGGCGGGACCGCACGGTTTCCGGCAAAACGCGAAGGCGTATTCCGATCAGTCCAAGGGACGAGCGATGCTTGTCCCGATGAGGCGCTCATATTGCCGCTCGCATTCGCCATAGGCGTCCCGCGCGAAGGCGACCAGCCCCGCCCTGTCGCGGACGCTGACGACACCCCGTTCGGAATAGATGAGCTTCTTGCCCTCCAGCACGTGGAGCGCCGTGGTGATGCTGGGACGCCTGACCGCAAGCACCATCGACATGAACTCGTGCGTCAGACTGATCTCCGTTCCGTCCACACGGTCATGGCACATCAGGATCCAGCGGGCGAGACGCTCGCCGATCTGGTGCACTGCGTTGGAGAGCGAGGTGTAGGCCTGCTGGACGGTCAGCGCCTGGACGTAACAGGCAAGCAGCCGCTGGATCTCCGGATCTTCGGCCATCATCGACTTGAGCGCGGGCGTGGCAATCCGGTGCGCTTCGCCCTGGATCTGCATGTGGACCGAGAACGGATCGGCATCCACGTCCAGAATGGCCGAGGCGGGATACATGCCATCCCTGCCGATGATGCCGATTTCGCTGCACCGTCCATCAGGCGATCGGATAACCACCGATGCTATGCCGCTTTCGAAGAAGTAGGCGTGTTTCATCGGCTGCTGGGGTGAAGACAGCTGATGCCATCGGGGAAGCCGCACCCGTTCGAGATGCGGCAAAATCCGTTGCAGGCTCGCTTCCGGTAAACGCCGGAGAAGGTTGTTCCGAAACCCGCCGTCACAACCAGCTGCCATCAATAAATCCAATGCAGTCCCATCGACCGCATATCCGCCAAAGGCCTCGGTCTCTCCCAAAGTCAATGGCTGTCCATCTATGGCCATACAATCGGCGAAACAACCCGGTGCGGAGGGTCGGTACGAAAGCGGACAGAGGTCTCCCGCCCCCAGGCGCCGCATCGCATTCGTACGGTTTCGTACGGAGCTTTTACCCGCGGAACTTCCCGCCGCCGCGTGCATTTCGAGGGCTTCACCGGGAGGAACACCATGCAACACGTCGACAGCAATCGCTCTGTAGCGCAGGTCACGGTGTATGACGTCGTGCTCTACTGCAGACAGCAGGGCATACACGAAGCGGAAGCCCGGAAACTGGTCCGCCTGATCGGGCCATTCGCGGACCGCTTGGCGATCCAGATGAACCTGACGAAACGACCGGTCCGTTTCCGCTAAAGCCAGCGGAGGCCGTCCGTCCTTGACGATGTTCTGATATAGAACGCTTGCGGTTTAACTCTCGAGCCCACGCCTATATCTTGTCGGACTGAACAGCAGTGCGACAGAGGGCATTCGTGACGGGCAGACTGAGCCATCGGGAAACAAAACTCGGCCGTAACCGGCGTCTGGACACTGCGGGGAACGCCATTTGGCCCGCGTTCCGCTACGGTGTCGTCGGCCTCCTGATCTGGCTTACGGCATCCTGCCACGCGTGGGCGCAACAGCCCGTACCGGCGGGCTGGACGAAACAGACCTTCGACTTCGGGAGCGCGGACCTTCGGGGCGAAATCCTCGTTCCCGCCAACGCCGATTTCCAGACCGTGGAAATTCAGCCTCGCCAGGCGGGTACCGCCGGCAACGTGACGGTGGTCGGCAAGATCGCACCTTCGGCGACTGTGCCGGCGGACGTGACCATCATGGCGCTGGATCTGGAATATCCGGCGGCGGCATTACGGGTCTGCCTCTACGAGGCGGGATTGATTGGCCTCGAAGTTTTCTCGCGATCCGTCGGGGACGACCTGTCGAGCGCATCCGTGCGCAGCATGCGCGTCAAAGACGGCCGGTTCGAGCAGGTGGCTTATTCGCACTGCCTGACACGCGGCACCAAGCTCCTCGTCTTTCATTTCATCGCCTCGCCCGCCGGTACGGACGAGGAAAGCGCCTTCGCGACCGGCGGGAACATCGAGACATTCGCACGAACGGCGCTCGATGGCCTGACCTTTGCCGACGGGAAGCCGGTGAGCCATTGGGCCGGCATGACCGATGTAACGCTTAAGCTCGGGTCACGCACCGTGGCCCTGCCGGTGTCGCCCGCCTGGAGCATCGCCATCAACGACTTCCAGGGCGGCATCCCAGCCGAGCTCAACATGGTGCGCAAGCGCGATGGCAAGGATGCCGGCCTCGTCTGGCTGGGTGCTTTCGATGCGCCCGCCGGCTTCGACATCGCACGCGATGGGGAAACGTTCCTGCGCGATTTCATCGCCAGGCAGTCGCCGGATTTCGGTAGCGCGAAACTGCTGTCGAGCGACAGCGCTTCGCCGCCCGATGGCGTCGAGGGCACGAAGAACCATTTCCACTTTGACATCGCCACGAAAACCGGAGGCGAGGCCGGAGAGGTTTTCGCAACCGTCGCCCTGAGCGGCGACAGGCTCTACACCGCTGCATGGTGGTCGCCGCCCGTGTCCGGCGATGGTCGCGCCGCGTTCATGGCCCGCCTGCCCGGCATGACGGCCTTCGATCTGGCACGGCGGGCGGCCGACCGGATGATGGCCGCGCCGTAGCGTCCGGCGCGCCAAACCGAATTTCCGAAGAATATTCCAGGCCGCGCGGACGTCGAACAATCGGGTACGGGCTGGGGCGCCCTACGAACACGCAGATGGAGGACAGCACGATTTCGAACAGACCGGAACTGCGCGAGCTTTTCCCCCTCCCCTATGCGCACTGGTACGCGGCATCGCTCTTTGCCGACGTGGGGCGCCCCGCACGCGAAATCCTCTCCCGGCTCGGCATCGACGCTGCCCGCTGGCAGCACTGCAACAATCGTTACGGGCAGCTTCACTTCGCCAATACGGGTTGGGTTGCCGGCGCCTATGCCCGCGAGGGCTTGCCTGAGCCCGAGCAGGACCGCGCGCTCTTCGATCATCTGACCGAACATGACGGCATCGACCTTCCCGTGCACGAGCCGTTCAGCATGCGCCGGCAACTCGGCACCCTGCGGCGGGCGGTCGAGGCCAACCCGCGCATCGGCCCCTTCTCGGATGTCGACTGGGTCGCGCACTACATCTGCGAGCGGCGCTTTCCCGTTATCCGCTACGTTCACGATGGCAGCCATGTCTGCGTCGACGGTGCTCCGATCTCAGATCGAAAGGGGGTGCCTCTCGCCGGCATCGACCTTTTGACCTTCCGCCAGCTTGGCGACCGCTGGTTCTGTGACGCCAAGCGCGTCTACGGCCAGGGCGAGACGCCCACGAAAATCTTCTGGTTCGTCGCGCGCGGCGCCGATCCGGAAAGCTTTACCGTGCTGAACGAGCGCTACGGCGCCGACAAGGCCGCCGGCTTCTACATCACCAACCTGCGCCTGCCGACGGAGGAGCCCGGCACGTTCGAAATCGTGAGCTATTATTACGGGCGCGGCCAGAAACCCGGCATCCATGTCGATGAGAGCCACTATGCGAAGGACAGCCGCAAGGTCTATGCCTATGGCGTCGAAATCAAGGGCGCGGACGCACCGAGCTTCCACGCGATAGGCGACGAGGGTCGGTATTTCGCCGACAGGAACCGCATCTACTGGGAAAACCGTCCGATCCCCGAGGCGGACCGGCAAAGCTTCACCTGCGCGTCCGAGGCCGGCCAATATTGCGCCTACGACAAGGACCGGCCCTTCTCGCGTGGGGAGCCGAAATCGGTGTCAGCCGAATTCGAACATTGGAGCTCCTATTTCGAGTCGCATCCCGAGCTCACCGGCACCTGGTGGCATCGCGAAAAGGCACGGCGGGAGCGTGGGGTCTCGGACGCCGCCGAGCCGGTCCCCATGGGCGGGCCCTATTTCAGCGAAGGAGGCCGTGTCCTGGTCCGGCCGGCACGTCCGCGTGATGGCGCGTGGGTCTCGCTGGATCATTTCGACCATGACAGCCTTCGCCACATCGTCGATGTCTTTGCCGAGGACAGGCACGGGCTGCGCTATTTCGAACCGGGGATGGAGCGTTACGGATGCTCGCCGGTCAGGGGTGCCGACCCCGCGAGTTTCGAGCGTGTGTCCGGCCCCTGGTTTCGCGATCGCCGGCAGGCCTATTATTTCGACAGCACGGCGCCCATGCCGGCGCTTGTTATCGTCAAGGCGGATCTGAAGAGTTTCGAGGTGCTCGGCGGCGCCTATGCGCGCGATGCCAAGGGGCTGATCGTCGAGGGCGTGCGCAAACGCGGCATCGATGATCCCGATGCTGTCGAAGCGCTCGGCTGCACCTTCGCCCGTATGGGCGAGACGCTGCTTTACCGGGGTAAACCCGTCACCAGGCCCGGGAAGGTCGATCCCGCAACGGCGCGTGGCGTCCACGAACAGCTTCTGATCGATGCTGAGGGACACATGCTTTTCGGCGGCAGTTATCGCAAGCCCCTCCCCGGCATCGATACCGCCACACTGACCTTCCTCAACCGCATTTTCGCGGCCGACGCGCGGCATGTCTATGCCCTTACCGATTCCGGCCTCGTCGCGTGCCCGGAGGTGGACCGCACCCGCGTGCGGACGCTGGGGCACTATGCCGTGCATGTCGGAGACGTCAAATTCCAGGTCGTCAGCGGCCGCGTTCAACAATTCCCGTTGGAGGAGCCGGTGTGAGCGACTGGCGGATCCCCTTGCCATACGTCATGACTGCGACCACGATCGACATCAGAACACCGAGGCGAAGCGAACCCAGATGATGACCACTCCAAGCCGCGACCATAGACGATACACGATCCTCATGACCGTGCTGGCATTCATCATCATCGCGGCCTGCATGCGTCTTCCCATTCCCGGCATCGATCTTATTTCGGCAAGTTTCCAGCTGGCGCAGTCCGGCGGCATGGAGCGGCTGTCGCTGTTCGCTTTGGGAACCGTTCCGCTGTTCAGCCTGCTGGCGCTCGTCGAACTCGTGAGACTGGTGGCGCCGGACCTGGCGGAACGGCTGGGCCATGCCGGCTGGCCAAGGCTGCTCTTCGGCATTGCCGTGCTGCTTTTGACCGCCCTGCAGGCCTACGGTGTGTTGACGGCATTCGTCGCCATGGGCCTCATGGCCGATACGCTCGGCGCCATGGTCCTGGGGATCGCAGCCTTTGTCGGCGTATCCGCCCTGTTGCTGTGGCTGAACGATGCGATCCGGCTTCCGGGCCTCGGCAGCGGCATCTGGCTGCTCATGACGATCCCCATGTTTTCGCGCGTGCCTCGGGAAATCGTCATGTCCATTGAAGCGGTCCGATCCGGCATCATGCCGCCGTGGCATCTCTGGGCGCTTGCCGGCGCCGTCGTCATAGCCGTCGCCATCGTCGTGGCGCTGAACCGGCTGCTGCTCGATACCCGTCGGAATGACGGCATGCGGCAGGATACGCCCTTGAGCGTTCTCCTCTGGCCTCCGTTTCTAGCGGGCATCGCCACCGGATATCTGATGGTCGCTCCCATCATCCTGCTACCGGCCTCGCTCGAAGCTGCGCCATGGCTCGCCACGGCGATGCAGACCGTGTTCATGAGCGTGCTCATACCGCTTTTCGTCTATGGTTATTTCCGGCAGCTGCCGGTCGATCGCCGGGCAGACATGAAGCCGATCCTGACCGTCGTGGCCTTGTCGCAGGTGCTGCTCTGCGCGGGCCTCGGGCTGCTGCCCCTGATCGTCTTCGCGCCAGCGGCACCCACCGGCCCCGCACTCATCGTCTGCGTTACGGTCGTCCTCGCCCTGGGGCGGGTTCTGGTGAGCGACCGCCGGCAGACCCGATGAGGCATTTGCCCGGCCAACTGAACTCTCGGGTCAGGCCGTCGCGAAACGACTCATGGAATGCGCAGTTATACCGCGCTAAATCGCGCAAAACCGCACGCCCCGTCAGACGTGCATAATGCGCGATAATCGATGGATTACAGGACTAAGGTAGGCGTCCCGCATGAAGGGCAAAACCGAGATGAGCCGCTGGAATTATAATGGTGAGACTGACGGATAAGATGGGAAAAAGACCGCGCATCAATTCAGCAACGATGGACACGAAAATCCCGTAGCAAACGACCATCAGCGGAATCACCGCACAACTCAGACCAAACCAGTATCGCCGCCTCGCTTGCGCTAATACTGCTTGCCTTCCGCGAATATAATCCAACGAGAGCCTGAGAAATATACAAATTGCCGACACGCTGAGAATCGCCAGGCCGATACCCATTCCGCTACCAACGGTGCGCTGTACATTTTCGACCCCGCCGTGCGAAAGCGCAGACCACGCGCTTTCCAGGAAGAAACGACCGCTATCCATCCCCACCAGCACGGCAAAATAGCCGGCAAGGAGCGTCGCTGGAAGCGCAAACACAGCCAGTTCAGCAATGTAAACACCGCGCGCACGCAGTGACCACATTCCCGATGCGCCAACTCCTGTTTCTTTGTTTTCGCCTCGATCGTTTTGACCCATTTTACCGGTTCATATGGGATTGAAAGCAAGACCTTCTGCAAACCCGCTAGGCTGTTCTCACGCGCGCTTGATGTTGGCGGCCAGCATTTGCCTGAAGTCGTCGATCTGGGCTGGCGTGAGGACACGCTTGGGCAGCATGTTGAACAGGCGCGGCCCCTGGAAGAGGAGGATCACCTTGCTGTTCTCGGTCCATTTGAGGTAGTCGGCCCAGGGGATGTTCCATTCGCCTTGCTCTGCGGTGCTCTTGAAGCCATCTTCCGACCAGGCAATCGTCATCGGGTGCTGAAGGGTTTTCTGGGCTGCGTAGGCCTTGCGGGCAAACACGGGAGCGGCGAAGAAATATTGGTAGAACGGTATCGCGATCACAACCGCCACACAGATGTAGAAGAATGCCGCGTAAGGCTCAACACGAAGCCGCAGCGCCGGTACGAGGAACGAGCCGAGCAGCAGCGCAACGAATATCAGCCAGCAAACGAGCGGCCGGAGTGACGTTGCATTTTTCAGGATGAACAGCTTGTTGGCCGCGACATAGTCGTCGGCGGTCAAGGTGAGGGTAACGCTGCGGTTCGTATCGCTCATTGCCTGCCTGGTAAGGGTCTGTTTCAGCTCTTTAACAGCAAACGTTTGTGACGTCTAAAAGCAACGACTGCGACGTGCAAAAAATCAGGATTTCGGCGACATCTGGTGGATAAGAAGGTGCTGAACGGGCTGCCGATGAACAAACTCGGCCTCCACGCACAACAGCAGGCTATTGTCATGACGGTCAGAACAAGGAGAAGATCATCATGCCGGCGAAGGCTATGAGCAATATGATGTAAAACGGACGGAAGAGATAGAAGCGCTGCCAGTTCGTGAGGCCGAGAGCATTGATATGAACACGCTCATCAAGCTTCAGATTGTCGACGCCGCTGTCGACGGAAAAATCACCGCCGTTGCTCTTATAAAATCGGTACTCCCTGACCTGCGTGACAATTTGGTGAGCCGCCAGAAGAATGACTGCCAAAAACGCTGCTGAAAAAAGCAAGATTTCCACTAACAGCAAAACTGGAAGACTCCTCTTCAACTCCCTTGGGCAGGCGTAAATAGCAGCCAGCGTCTCTATGACCAATGGCGATGCGCTCCCTTTGAGACGCTTCGAAGACGCGTGTAAACCCGATCTGTGAGCCCATGGAGGAGAGCCGGTCAGTCCATCGCCTCGTTTGATATCTCGATGAGGTTCTTCTCCTGGAACAGGCCATGGCCGCGCTGAAACAGCACCAATTGCGGCCAGGTAAATCCTGTCGTCTTGCTCATGAAGATCGGCGGCTTGCCCTTGGGGCTGTATTCAATGACAAAACCGGCCAGTTCCAAGCCCAAAGAGGGCATAATCACGCTGTTATGGTGCCAATAAACCGCACCAGCGGCCCGCCCCAGTGTCGAGTAGACGTGTTTCGGATCATCCTTGAAAACGGACACATCATGAAACCTGACGTCGATAATGTCGGATTGGCCAATCGAAATATAGGTCAGGAACCCGTCCTGAAACGAGCACAGTGGCGCGTCGCGATGACGAAACTCGTTTAATGCCACGCGTCCATTGGATAAGGCCTCTTCCTGCGTTTCGTCGAGAGGACCCATGATGTGCTCGAATTTTGCGACCTCGGCTCGCGACATGCCAAACTTCAGCGGCCCCAGACCTTCTTGTGGAAGCACATTCCAAACGACGCTCATCTTGTACAAATCTCTCCAGAAAGCCTGGTTTGCCCCATGTAAAGCGGAACCAGCGCCAGAATAGGTATTTTTGCAGCGATCTCCAGCGAGCAGGTTGCTCACGGTTCCAGACCCTGTGCCGTTGGGACCGGCGACCGATTAGGACAGCACGGATATGGCCTTGCCGCGCGCGACCGGTCGCGCATGTCGTTGATCAAAAGGTCGATGCTGCGTCGCAGCCGACGAGCCGGGAAAGCGGCTCTCGGCCACTGGTCCGGATGAAGCGGAAATGACCGCTCGACACGGGGCCCGGGTCGGGTTCGCAGTCGAAAAGCCATGCCTGCCGCGGCCGTCACTATATAGTAACGTCCGATATACGGTTCATTCGTTGTTCAAAAATTGGGGGTTTAAAAATCGGAAAGGCTTTTTCAGCCGACGAAGCCGAAAACCACGGCGCTGACGAAGATGAAGGCACCGGCAAAGAGCACGGTGCTGACGAGGGCCTGGCGCTCCGCCCGGCGGGCACGGCGCGAGCCGAAGGTTGCGTAAGTCGCACGGCTGTCGAGTTTCATATCGCGCATTGCCACCGTCCTTTGCTCGAGCGTCTGCTTATCGCAGGTTGGCCAGGAGGAGCGCTTCATTCCGCTCCGGGAGTTATTTCTATAGGATCCCTATAAGATTGGTAGGGTATTTTTTCTCATTTTGGCCGCAATCGTAAATTCGCGTTTCTCCCTTCTTCCAGCGATGACTTGCCACAGTGGGTGACGGGTTGCAGGGCAAGGCGTTCTAGGCCATAAATCCCGCCCCACCTGTCGGAGGCAGCCGTCATTGCGAGTGTTGCGGGCCGTGCGTGAATGTCACGCCACGACGCCTCCCCTGCGCTCCTCCCGCCCCGACAGCACCGGACACGACTGCGGACCGACCAAAAAGGAGAACGCATCATGGGCGCAACGGGACACCTTGGCACAGCCTGGCGCAAGCGCGACTATCACCGTCAGTGGCTCTGGCGGGAGGCAAACCGCCTGTTTGATTTCTTCCAGAACCGGGCCTTCAATCCGCTCGGCGGCTTTCACGAACTCGACGTCGACGGTCGCCCGCTCAATGCCGGCAACCCGGTGCGCGGCATTCATTCCACCGCCCGCATGGTCCATTGCTTTGCGATCGGCAGCCTGCTCGGCCGACCCGGCTCCGACGATATCGTCGACCACGGCATGAAATTCCTCTGGGAAAAGCACCGCGACCACGAACGCGGCGGTTATCATTGGTCGCTCGACAATGCCGGCCTGCTGGATGCCACCAAGCAGGGCTATGGCCATGCCTTCGTGCTGTTGGCCGCCTCGAGCGCCAAGCTTGCCGGCCACCCCGATGCCGACCGCATGATCGCCGACGTGACCGAGGTTCTGGACAAGCATTTCTGGGAAGACCGTCACGGCGCCATTGCGGAGGAATTCGAGGCCGATTGGACGCCGGTTGCCGGCTATCGCGGCCAGAACTCGAATATGCACCTCACCGAGGCCCTCATGGCGGCATACGAGGCGACCGGCGAGCGCTTCTATCTCGACCGGGCCGAGAGCATCGCCGACCTCATCATCCGCCGCCGTGCCGCCGAGAGCGGTTTCCGCGTGGGAGAACATTTCGACGAGAACTGGATGCTGGATCGCGATTACCGCGGTAACGAGATGTTCCGCCCCTCCGGCACCACGCCGGGCCACTGGCTGGAATGGACCCGCCTCGTGCTCCAGCTCTACGCACTCGGCGGCCGCAAGCATGCCTGGATGCCGGAGGCGGCGAAGGCCTTGTTCGACCACTCCATCGCATTGGGCTGGGATACGGAAAAGGGCGGCTTCTACTACACGCTCGATTGGGACGACGTCCCGGCCAAGCGCAACAAGCTCTGGTGGCCCATGGCCGAGGGCGTGGGCGCCGCCGCGTTTCTGTGCGAACATCTGCCCGATGATAAGCATGAAATCTGGTATCGGCGGATCTGGGACTCGATTTCCCGCCATTTCCTCGACAACGAGCGCGGTGGTTGGCACGAAGAGCTCACGGAAGACCTCACGCCGAGCTACACGCTGTTTGCGGGCAAGAGCGATATCTATCACGCCCTCCAGGCCTGCCTCATCCCGCTCTATCCGGCAACCGGCAGCCTGACGCGCGGCATCATCGAAGCCGGCCAGCGCTGACATCTGCTGCCGCGCCGAGACCGACGGGATCCGAAACGCCGCCGCACCGGCGGCGTTTTACGATGTGGTGTTCCCGGCACCATGCACGCAGGACGATGCAGGACCGCCAAGGGGACGATAGCGACGGCGCCCGCCCCGGCCCGGAAGCCGGCTCGGCTTTTAACGACATCCTCCAGGCCGCAATCGTCTCCATGCCGGCCGTCGTCGCCGGCGAAGGATTTTTCTCCCGCAGACCCTTTCGTAAAATAGATTGTCTACTGATTTTATAGAAATCCTGAAAGGCTACGCTTTCCGCCAACAGGGAGCACCGCCATGGGGATCATCGAACAGCAGCCGATCGACTACACCGTTCATCCGCGCGTCAACTCCAGCGATCCGGTCCCGCCGCGGCCGCGGCCACAGACGCCGGCCCATATCATCACAAGCGATGCCGAAGCCATCGAGGTTGCTCAGCGACTGGCTGCGGAGTTTAGCGCCGGCGCGGCACTGCGCGACCGTGAAGGCCTGCTTCCCCTTGCCGAAATCGATGCCTATTCCCAGAGCGGCCTGTGGGGCATCAACGTGCCCAAGGCCTATGGCGGGGCGGGCGTTTCCTACCGCACCCTCGCCCGCGTGATCGCCATCATCGCGGCGGCGGACTCCTCCATCGCACAGATCACCCAGAACCACCTCTCCATCAATGGCCATATCGAGCTCGACGGCACGGAAGCGCAGAAGCGCGAGTTCTTCGGCTGGGTCCTCTCCGGCCTGCGTTTCGGTAACGCCTTCTCGGAGCTGAACAGCAAGAATGTCGGCACCTTCGAGACGCGGGTGGCGTTCGATGGAGACGAGGCCGTCGTGAACGGCGAGAAGTTCTACACGACGGGCGCCCTGCTCTCCCATATCATTCCCGTCGTTGCCCTGGACGATGACGAAAAAAGCTACCTCGTCTTCGTCGACAGAGAGGCGCCCGGCATCACCGTCACGAACAACTGGTCGAGCTTCGGCCAGCGCACGACGGCATCCGGCTCGGTCAGGATCGAGAATGTGCGCGTGCCGAAAAGCCGCGCGCTGCCTGTCCTCGCCTTCGATCGGCCGACAGTGGCCGGCCCGGTTTCGCAGATCATCCAGGCGGCCATCGATGCCGGCATTGCGCGCGGTGCCATCGATGACGCCATCGCCTTCATCAAGACGCAGAGCCGTCCGTGGATCGACAGCGGCAAGGAAACCGCGGGCGAGGACCCTTTCACCATCGCCGCCATCGGCGATCTGAAGATCAGGCTGCATGCCGCCGAGGCGCTGCTCGATATCGCGGGCGACGCCATCGATGCCGGTCTGGCAAACGCCACGGAGGACACCATCGCCGAGGCGACCGTGAAGACTGCGGAAGCCAAGGTGCTCACGACCGAGATCGCCATCCTCGCCACGAACAAGCTCTTCGAGTTGGCCGGAACGCGCTCCACCCTTGCCAAGCACAATCTCGACCGCCACTGGCGCAACGCGCGGGCGCACACCCTGCACGACCCCGTGCGATGGAAGTTCTTCCACGTCGGTAATTACTACCTGAACGACCTCAATCCACCGCGCCACGCCTGGAGCTAAACCGGCCCGAGCCGAAAGGCTGACCGCCGTAAACCGAGGAAGGCCGCCATACGCTGGGTGCGACATGCGGCGGTAAAGTTCCTGTCAACGAGATGGCCCGCGAGCCTGGCGGGCCACAGTTCTAACATTTACTGCGGGATCAAGTGCGACATGGTTCATGATCGTGAACTCTCCGATTACGAGAGGCATTGCACATGAGAGCCCTCCTCCCATAACAGAACTTGCCTCCGTGACAGAATGACGGGTTGCGGACGGCGGGGCCCGCTCGTATCTGATCATCTCTCGATGCGCGTTCGTCCGGGGAGGAATCAGGTGGGTCTGTCGCAGAATCTCGTTCGCCGGCTGGAAAATCCGGCCTTGTTCCGGGCTATTGCCGATGGCGCGGGTGCGGCGACGTTCGAGGTGTTCAACCCGTCCACCGGCGAGGTCCTTGCCACGCTTCCCGATATGGGCGCGGAAGAGACGCGGGCGGCCATCGAACGCGCCGCCGTCGCGCAGACCGAGTGGGCGGCGCAGACCGCGCGCGAGCGCTCCGACACCCTCTGGCGTTGGCACCAGCTCATCGTGCAACACACCGATGACCTCGCCATCATCCTGACGGCCGAGATGGGCAAGCCGCTCGCGGAGGCGAAGTCCGAGGTATCGCACGCCGCCGCCTATCTGCAATGGTATGCCGAAGAAGCGAACCGCATCTACGGCGAGACGATCTCCGCCCCTTCCCGCGACCGGCGCATGATGGTCATCAAGCAGCCCATCGGTGTCGTGGGCGCCATCACGCCCTGGAATTTTCCGGCATCGATGGTGGCACGCAAGATTTCGCCGGCGCTTGCGGCGGGCTGCACGGTCGTCCTGAAGCCTGCCGAGCAGACGCCGCTCGTCGCCGGCGCCATGTTCGCGCTGGCCGAGAAGGCCGGGTTCCCCGAAGGCGTGGTCAACCTCATCTACGCATCGGAAGGCGATGCCGTCGGTCGAGAGCTTTGCAGCCACCCGAAGGTGCGCAAGATCAGCTTCACCGGTTCGACGGAGGTGGGTCGGCTGCTGATGCGGCAATGTTCCGACCAGGTGAAGAAGCTCAGCCTGGAACTCGGCGGCAACGCACCCTTCATCGTTTTCGATGATGCGGACGTCGATGCTGCGGTGGATGGCGCCATCCAGGCGAAGTTCCGCAATGCCGGCCAGACCTGCGTTTCGGCCAATCGGCTCTACGTGCAGGCCGGCGTCCATGACGAATTCGCGCGGAAATTCACCGAGCGCGTCGGCACGCTGGCGGTCGGCGACGGGTTCGATCCGGCCGTTTCCATCGGTCCGTTGATCGACGACCGCGCGCTCGCCAAGATCGAGGCCCATGTCGCCGACGCCGTGGCCAAGGGCGGCAGCATTCATTGCGGTGGCCGGCGCTACGAGGGTGCCGGCACCTTCTACGCGCCGACGGTCCTGACGGACGTCACGCGCGACATGCGCGTCGCCCAGGAGGAGACCTTCGGGCCGCTTGCCCCAATCATCCGTTTCGAGGA
Source organism: Shinella oryzae (assembly GCF_023038235.1). Classification (NCBI taxonomy): domain Bacteria; kingdom Pseudomonadati; phylum Pseudomonadota; class Alphaproteobacteria; order Hyphomicrobiales; family Rhizobiaceae; genus Shinella; species Shinella oryzae. The sequence continues at coordinate 994,362 of NZ_CP081988.1, forward strand.
TGCGGATGCTGTCGTGCGGGAGGCGAACGATACGATCTACGGGCTCGCCGCCTACTTCTACGCTTCGAATCTCAGCCGCGTCTGGCGCGTCGCCGAAGCGCTGGAATACGGCATGGTTGGCATCAATACCGGGCGCATGTCCTCCGAAGCCGCCCCCTTCGGCGGCGTCAAGCAATCCGGCATGGGTCGAGAAGGTTCCCGCCACGGGCTGGAGGATTATCTCGAGATGAAGTATCTCTGCATGGGCGGGATCTGACGGGACGGGAACAGCGAGCGCCCTGCCCCGTTTTCTTCCCATCGCGGAACCGATATCCGTAATCATGCCGGCGTTCCGTATATATGAGACCGATAAAATGCTGGTTGCACGATGGAGGCCGGCATGATCACCCGGCGCTGCCGGCATCGGATTGGCGCTGAAAACCATCGAAAAGAATCTATACAGTTTCTATAGAATGTGATTTTTTACCCGCTTGAGCCTGTGCGACCTGAAACCACCTTCGGCAAGGAGCAGACGACATGGGTACGATTTCGTCGACGCTCGACCATCCCTCGCGCACTGCTGCCGTTATCGGTACGGAGGACGAGGCCTTAACGATCATCCGCACGCTCGCGGGTGTCTTCGGCGGTACTACGGGCGAGCCCGGCACGGCCGAGCTGCGGCTGGAACTGCTTTCGCGCTCCGGCCTCTTCGGCATATCCGTGCCCACCGACAATGGTGGCATCGATGTTTCCAACACGGTGCTGGCGACGATCTGTTGCGAGGCTGCGGTGCGCTCCGCCCCGCTCGCCGATATTCTGGCCGCCCATTTCGTCGGGCTTGAATCTCTGCGCAGCCACGGAACGGAGGGCCAGCGCAAGACCGTGTTCGCCGCCGCGCTCGCCGGCGCGCGTGTGGCTCGCGGCGCCGCGCGGTCGGGCGAAGCCCTGCCGATCCTGTCGAATGGAGTTGCCTTGCGCTTTGGTGGCGAGGTCTTCTGCACCCCCTGCGCTCGCCACGCCGATTGGATGCTGCTGCCGGTGCAGACCGGCGGACGGACGGGGAAACTCCTGTTGCCCGTTCGCGCCGAAGGCGTGCATTTCGTCGCGAATACCTGCGAGCCCGCGCCGGGAGCCGCACAGGCGGCCGAACATGTGCTGTTGAAGGATGTCGCGGTGGAGCCGGACTTCCTGCTTCAGGCCTCCGGAGATGCGGCGCCCGTGGCCGTTCCCCGCTCGCTCGGCCTGCTTCTGGAGGCGGCGTGCCGGCTCGGTGCCGCGCGGGGCGTCCTGGAAAGGCTTCTGGATGCGGGTGATGCGGACCCTCTCGCGGTCGGGCTGTTCACGGCCCGCCTTGCCGCTACCGAAGCGATCATCGCGGATGCAGGGCGCGCGATCGACGCGGCGCAGATCGGCCTTGCCGATCAACATCGCATCAATGCGTTCCAGGCATCCGCGTCCGCGCTGGCTTCTGCGCAGGCGGTGGCGCATGACGCTGCATCAGCCGGCCGCGAGCCGCCGGCCGATATCCCCCTCACCGCGCAGGCGATGGAAGCGCTGGCCGAAAGCGGACGGATCACGATCGATGCCCACAGGAGCGGGGCGCGGGACGTTTAGGCGCAGATCCGGCGGGCGCGATCAGCCCACCAGTTTCTCGCGTCCGTCTTCGTCCTCGATGATTGCCGCAGCACCCGGCACGGCGACGAACTGTTCCAGCGTCATCGTGTCGAGGATCGAGGCGATGGCATCGCGCACATCCGTCATGGCGCGGCGGACCTGACAGGTCTCCGGATCGGCACAGTCCTCGCAGGCTTCATAGGCCGTGCGGCTGGCACAGCGGATGGGCGCCAGCGGGCCGTCGAGCACGCGGATCGCGTGGCCGATGCGGATTTCGGACGCGGGATGAGAGAGCGAATAACCGCCGCCCGGGCCCTTCTTGGAGCGCAGCATGCCGGCATTGCGCAGTTCCAGGAGGATCGTGTCTAGGAACTTCTTCGGGATATTGTTGCGCAGGGCGATTTCGCTGACGAAAGCCGTTTCGCCCGGTTGAAGCCGTGCGAGGTCCACTAGGGCCTTCAGACCGTATTTTCCCTTTTTCGTCAGCATTCTTGCCTGCTTTCCATCAGCATCTATGCGTTGCGTGCCGCACGTTTGCGCACGCCGCGTTTCCTCGTCTTCTTCGGGAAGATCGACCGACTCCCCTTTGACGGGTGATTCTGGCCCATTCTAGGCACCGAAGTGCGAAAAACATATAAAAACGGTATAATTTATTTACGGCATCGCCCGCAAGGAAATTGCTGCTTCTGTCAAGCCCTTAGGTCGTTTTCGTCCGATCCGTGCCCATTCGGCACCATCTCGGGCGATTTCTACCTGCCGATACGGCGCTAGGCCTGCCATTGCGCGGCCGATAGCATTGCTCGACCCGGTTTTCGCGGTGCGCGTGCAAAACGCAAAACCAATCGCGGACAGCCACCAAGATTGAGGCGAAAATTTCTCTACTAAAATTATTGATTATGTAGCCTTGAGTAACCGGCCCGCAAAGACAGGGCGACGGCAATTTGAGGAGAGGACCATGACCATTACCCGCAGGACCCTGCTGGCCGCCACCGCCGCCGTTGCAATGGCAGCGTCGTTCAGCACCGCCCGCGCCGCCGATGTGACGCTGAATATCGGCTACCAGCCGATCGTCGAGCCGTCGCGCGTTCCGCAGGCCGACGGCACGTACGAGAAGGCGACGGGCGCCAAGATCAACTGGCAGAAGTTCGATGGCGGCGCCGATGTCATCGCGGCGATCGCTTCCGGCTCGCTCGATATCGGCTATGTCGGTTCGTCGCCGCTCGCGGCGGCGGCAAGCCGCGAGCTGCCCATCGAGGCGATCTTCGTCGTCGGGCTGATCAGCGAAGCCGAGGCGCTGGCCGTCAAGTCGGTCGAGAAGCCGGAAGACCTCGTCGGCAAGAAGATCGCGACGCCCTTCGTTTCCACCGCCCATTACAGCCTCCTGACCGCGCTCAAGCATTGGAATGTCGATCCGAAGTCGGTCGAGATCCTCAATCTGCGCCCGCCGGAAATCGCAGCCGCCTGGGAGCGTGGCGACATCGAGGGTGCCTATGTCTGGGATCCGGTGCTGGCGCAGCTGAAGAAGAGCGGCAAGGTGCTCGCGACCTCGGCGGATGTCGCCGAATGGGGCGGGCCGACTTTCGACGCCTGGATCGTCAGCAAGAAATTCGCCGAGGAACATCCCGACGTCGTGACGGCCTTCGTCAAGGTGACGGGCGATGCGACCGCGGCCTATCGCGCCAACCCGGATGCCTGGAACGCGACGTCGCCTGAAGCGGAAAAGATCGCCCGCCTCACCGGCGCCAAGCAGGATGAGGTGCCGGCCCTGCTCAAGGGTTACATCTTCCCGACGCTCGAAGAGCAAGCCGGCGAACCGCTCCTGGGCGGCGGCACGGTGAAGGCCGTTTCGGATACGTCCGCCTTCCTGCTCGAACAGGGCAAGATTCCGGCGGCACTCTCCGACTACACGCCCTACGTCTCCACCCGCTGGGTGACGGATGCGGCAAAGCTTGTCAACTGACGCGCGACAATCCTGCGGCGGAGATGGCCCGGTCGCGCGAAAGCGCCGCCGGGCCATCGGCTGAACCCTTTCCCTTCCGGAGGTCTCATGAGCATCCTGACATTCCGCAACGTGTCGCTTCGTTATCCGCCGCAGCCGGGCCGCAAGGGCGCGGGTGAAAAGCGTGTCCTCGACGGCATCAACCTGCAGGTCGCCTCCGATGAACTCGTGGCCGTCATCGGCCGCTCGGGCTCCGGCAAGACAAGCCTGCTCAACCTCGCCGCCGGCTTCCTGGCACCGAGCACCGGCACGATCACCGTGGATGGCACGCCGGTGCGCGGGCCCGGCGCCGACCGCGCGGTCGTCTTCCAGGACGATGCGCTCTATCCGTGGCTCGATGCGCGCGACAATGTCGCCTTTCCTCTCAAGCTCAAGGGTGTGCCGCTTGGCGAGCGGCGCGCGCGTGCACAGGCGCTGCTCGACCGTGTCGGCCTCGCGGATGCCGGCGACCGGAATATCTGGGAACTGTCGGGCGGCATGCGCCAGCGCGTCGGCATCGCGCGCGCGCTCGCGGCCGAACCGCGCTTCCTGCTGCTGGACGAACCGCTCGGCGCGCTCGATGCCCTGACCCGCACGCGCATGCAGGAATTCCTGCTGCGCATCAAGGCGGAAAGCGGCGCGGGTGCGCTTTTGATCACGCACAGCATCGAGGAGGCGCTGCTGCTCGGCACGCGCGTCGTCGTTCTCTCTCCCAATCCGGGCCGCCTGACCGCCGAGATCGAGGCCGGCTTCAATGCCGAGGTGCGCGCAGGCGCCTCCGTCGCAGCCGTGAAGGCCTCGCCGATCTTCAAGCGCATGCATGCCGGGCTGACCGGCCTGATCCATTCCGGTGACGACGAGGAGCTCGCGGCATGACATTCTCCACCGATATCGAAACGCTCGCCCCCGCGGCCGACACCGCAGCCGACGAGAAGGCCCCCGCCGGCCGGCCCATTCCCGTGGCCCTTATCTCCGCGGTCACGGTCGCGGCAATCATCGGCGCGTGGGCTGTTGCAGCCTCCTACGCGCTCGTATCGCCCGTGTTCCTGCCCTCCCCCCGGCAGGTCGTCGTGGCGCTTTACAATCTCGTGGTAACGGGCTTCGTCGATGCGACGCTCGCCGAACATGTCGGCGCCAGCCTCTACCGGATCTTCGGCGCGCTGATCGCGTCGATCCTGATCGGCATTCCGGCCGGCATCGCCATCGGCACGAGCCGCGTCGGACGCGGCATTCTCGATCCCATCGTGGAATTCCTGCGCCCGCTGCCGCCGCTCGCCTATCTTCCGCTCATCATCATCTGGGTCGGCATCGGCGAGGCGTCGAAGATCACGGTGATTGCGCTCTCCATGCTGCCGTCGATCATTCTTTCGACGTCCGCCGGCGTGCGCTCCGTGTCGAAGGATCACGTCAACGCGGCGCGCTCGCTTGGCGCCACCCGGCGGCAGGTGCTGGCCGAGGTCGTCCTTCCAAGCGCCGTGCCATCGATCCTGACGGGCGTGCGCATCGCGCTCGGGGCTGGCTGGACGACGCTGGTTGCGGCGGAACTCGTCGCCGCGACGAGCGGCATCGGCTTCATGATCCAGTCGGCCGCACAGTTTCTCGTCACCGATATCGTGATTGCCGGCATCGTCGTCATCGCCCTGATCGCGATCCTGCTGGAGTTCCTCGCGCGGCTGATCGAGCGCCGGCTTGTGCCGTGGGCGGCGCATCGCTGATGCTCAGTTGAGCATCAGCCCCGTATTCGACACGGCCGCCGAAAACAGGCGGCCGTCTTTCGTTGCGGCGAAGGCCGCGCGTTCCTTCAGAAGTTCGAGAAAGTCGTAGCCCGCGGCCCAGCGGCCAAATCCGCTCGCGATGTTGATGTGGCCGGCTTCGCCGATATCGATGAGATCGCTGCCCCAGTTGTCCGCCGTCTTCTTGAGCCGGGCGACCGGCATATAGGGATCGTTCAGGCTGCCGACGACAAGCGAGGGAAACGGCAGGCGCGCTGTCGGCATCGCGCCGAACCGGATGATACACGGATGCATCGTTTCCGTCGTATCGAGGTCGCAGGGCGCGACGAGCAGCGCGCCGCGGATGCGCGAGGCGATGGGGCTTTGTGCCAGATGCGCCGCCAGCACGCAGCCGAGGCTGTGGGCGACCAGCCAGACGTCATGGCCCACCCGCTCGATATCCTCTTCCACGCGGCTGAGCCAACTCTGCCGCTCCGGGCAGGTCCAGTCATATTGCTCGACGACACGGCTTTGCGGATTGTCACGCACCCAGTGGCGCTGCCAGTGGGCCTCGGGCGAACCGTTGAGGCCGGGCAGGATAAGTGTGTCGAGCGGAATATCGATCGAGCGCATCGCGCAATCTCCTTCGCAAATCGGAATGCTTGCGATGATGCGCGCGAAGGCTGCGGAAGATAAGAAAGTCCCTCCTATAGTCCTGCAAATCCATAGAATTTCCTTGCGGAAGCTTGGGCTGCGAACGGCAAAACCCCGGGCGTTGAACCCGGGGCGTGCCAGGAGCGCTGCCGATCAGCTGTGCGTGATCTTCGTGCCGAGCACGTTCAGGCACTCGCGCATGAAGGCGGCGAGGCCCGTCCAGCCCTTGGCCGAGACCATGTTGCCGTCGACATAGGCCTCGGTGGGCTTCACGTCGATATAGATGCCGCCGACGGCCGTCACTTCCGGCTCGCAGGCGCCGAGGCCGGCGACCTTCTTGCCCTTCAGCACGCCGGGCACGGCCATCAGGATCTGCACGCCGTGGCAGATGGTGAAGATCGGCTTTCCGGTCTCGTGGAAATGGCGCACCATGTCCTGCACGCGCTTGTCGGTGCGGATGTATTCCGGGCCGCGGCCACCGGCAGCGTAGACGGCGTCATAGTCCTCGACGCGCACTTCGGAAAAGGTCTTGTTGATGTCGGCGTAATGGCCGAGCTTTTCGGTATAGGTCTGGTCGCCTTCGAAATCGTGCAGCGAGGTCTTGATGCGGTCGCCGGCCTTCTTGTCGGGGCACACGACATGTACCGTGTGGCCGACAGCCTCCATCCCCTGCTGGTAGACGTAGATTTCGTATTCCTCTGTGAATTCGCCGGTCAGCATGAGGATTTTCTTGCCGCTCATGTCTTGTCTCCTTGTCTCATGGTTGTCGTGGTGTGCCCGGCTGAAGCCGGGCACGGTCTGCGATCAGAACGGGGATGCGGGGAAGTAGAACTGGTCCGCATTTTCCGGGGTGATGAGCGGCGCGCCAAGCAGGAAGGAGCCGCGCACCGGTGCCTGGCCTGCAAACTGGGCAGCGGTCATGTAGATGGCCGACTTGATCATCGACGGCGGATAGGGCGTGGAGATCGGCGTGCGCTCGTTCTTCTCCTTCACCATCTCGATGACCTGCTTCATGCCGTTGCCGCCCAGCGCATACTTGATGTCCTTGCGGCCGGCATTGTCGACGGCCTCGAGCACGCCGAGCAGCATGTCGTCGTCATTGGCCCAGACGGCGTCGATCTTCGGATATTTCGCCAGATAGTCCTGCATCAGCTTGAAGGCTTCGTCCTGGTTCCAGTTGGCATACTGGATGTCGAGGATCTTGATGTTGGACTTGGCGATCACATCCGAGAAGCCCTTGATGCGCTCGTCGTCGATGACGGTCGGAATGCCGCGCAGCACGACGATCTGGCCTTCGCCGCCCAGCTTGTCGACGAGCCAGTGCGCGGTGTTGGCGCCAACGGCGATATTGTCGCCGGCAACATAGAGATCCTGCACCGCCGGGTCCGTCAGGCCGCGGTCGACGACCGAGATGAAGGTGCCCTGCTGCTTGATCTGCTCGACCGGCCCCGTCAGTTCCTCCGACGTGAAGGGCAGGATGACGAGCGCATCGAGCTTGCGGCTCGCCGAAAGGTCCTCCAGCGCGGAAACCTGCGCGGTCGCCGAGGACGCCGTGGACAGGACGACGTCGATGTTCGGGAACGCGGCCTCGATCTCCTTTTCGGCCTGCTCGGCGTGATAGACCACGCCGCCCGTCCAGCCGTGCGTTGCGGCCGGAATGGACACGGCGATCGTCACCTTCTCCTCCGCCTGGGCGCTGGCGAGCGGCAGGGCGATGGCCAGGGCGGCCGTTGACAGCAAGAGTGCTGCTTTCTGCATGATAGACTTCATTTTCTCCTCCTTTTGAAGTCAATGCCGGTCTCGACCGAGGGCCGGGATCAGCGGTTGGCGGTAAAGCGGTGCGCCAGCATGGCGATGATGATGATCGCGCCCTGAACGGCGGCGACGAGATATTCTGAGACCATGTCCGAGAGCACCATGACATTGGCGATGACCTCGAGGATCAGCGCGCCGGCGACGGTGCCGCCGATACGTCCACGCCCGCCGCGCAGCAGCGTGCCGCCGATGACGACTGCGGTGATGACCTGCAGTTCCCAGAGCTGGCCCGTCGTGGGGGTGGCGGCGCCAAGTCGCGGCACGTAGCAGATGGCGGCGACGGCCACGCAGACGCCCTGGATGACATAGGCCATGGTGCGCACGGCAGCGACGTTGACGCCGGAAAAGCGCGCGACCTCGACATTCGAGCCCGCCGATGTGAGGCGCCGGCCGAACTTCGTCTTGTAGAGCAGGAAGGCGCCGACGAGCACGACGACGAAGGTGATGAGCACCGGATAGGGAATGCCGAAAAGGCTGCCGAAATAGACCGGGCGATAGGCCTCGCGCAGGCTGCGGTCGATCGGCAGCGAGCCGCCGTCCGTCATGAAGGTGATGAAGGCGCGGAAGATGCCCATGGTGCCGAGCGTCACGATGAAGGGCTCGATGCGCCCGACCGTCACGATCAGCCCGTTGAAGAGCCCGCACAGCGAGCCGACGACCAGGGCCACCCCAGCCCCCATCGGGATGGCCCAGGCGCCGAAATTCGGCGCAAGATGGTTCATCACCATGATCATGATACCGGTAACGAAGGCCATCATGGAGCCGACCGACAGGTCCAGCCCGCCCGAGGAGATCACGAAGGTCGCCCCGACAGCAATGATGGCGATGAACGCGCTGCGCGTGATGACGTTGATCAGGTTGGCCGACGAGACGAAATTGGAATTCACCAGCGCGCCGAAGAGCACGATCAGCGCAAGGGCGATGAACGGCGCCAGATCGGCCCAGCGGATGCGGGCGGCGTCGTCAGCCGGCGGGATTGTTATGGTCGCTGCGTTGGTCATGGTCTTCCTCCCCGCCGTCCGCGCCGCCACCCGTCGTGGCCGCATAGACGACATTCTCCTCATTGATCTCATTGCCGCGAAGCTCGGCGACGATCCGTCCGGCCCGCATCACCAGCACCCGGTCGGCGAGGCCGACCAGTTCGGGCATTTCCGACGAGATGACGATGCAGGCCTTGCCGGCGCGCACCATCGCGTCGATGAAGTCGTAGATCTGGCTCTTGTTGCCGATATCGATGCCGCGCGTCGGCTCGTCGATGATGACCACCGAGGGGTTTGCCATCATCACCTTGGCCAGCAGCAGCTTCTGCTGGTTGCCGCCGGAAAGCTTTCCGGCCTCCAGGCGCAGCGAGCGCACCCGGATGTCATAATCGGCCACCGCCTTTTCCAGCCGCACGACCTCCGCCCGCTTGTCGAGCACGGCGCCCGGATTGACGGAATCGAGCGCCTGGAGCGTCAGGTTGGGGCCGAGCTTCTCCTCCAGAAGAAGGCCCTTTCCCTTTCGGTCCTCGGTCAGGTAGACGAGCCCGGCTTCCATCAGCGTGCGCACCGACCGGCCGGCGATCTCCTTGCCATTCACGGTCACGCGCGCCGCCTGCGAAGGGCGAAGCCCCATCAGGCCTTCGATCAGTTCCGTGCGTCCTGCCCCGATCATGCCGCCGATGCCGAGCACCTCGCCCGGACGCACGTCGAAGGATACCGTCTCGGAGCCGTGATCGACGGCGAGATCGCTCACGGTCAGGATCGGCTCGGCCATGGCTTCCGGCCGCTTGTGCGGATAGAGCATGTCCAGCTCGCGCCCGACCATCAGCTCCGCCATCTCGCGCTGGCCAAGGCCGGCGGCCGGCCAGGTGCCGATCATCCGCCCGTCGCGCAGCACGGTGATGCGGTCGGCCAGCGCCTGCACCTCATCGAGGCGGTGCGAGATGTAGAGCACGGCGACGCCGTGGTCGCGCAGGCTGCGTACGATATCGAGCAGCGCCGCCACTTCGTCATTCGCCAGCACGGCCGTCGGCTCGTCGAGGATCACGACCTTGCGCTCGTCCAGCAGGGCGCGGGCGATCTGCACGAGCTGGCGCTGGGCAAGCGGCAGGTCGCAGACGCGGTCGCGCGGACGAGCAGTCGAGCCCACCCTTGCCAGGAGTTCGGCGGTGCGCCGGTTCATCGACCGATCGTCGACCATCAGGCCGCGGCCGACCTCCCGGCCGAGAAAGAGGTTTTCGGCGACCGTCAGGTCGGCCGCCAGCAGGATTTCCTGGTGAACCAGCACGATGCCCGCATCTTCGGCTTCGACCGCATTGCGGAAGGCGACCGGCCTGCCGTCCATGAAGAGGCCGCCCTCGGTCGGCGTCACATGGCCGGAGAGGAGCTTCATCAGCGTCGACTTGCCGGCCCCGTTCTCGCCGATGATCGCGTGCACCTCGCCGGGGCGGATGTCGAGCGTGACATCCGACAGCACGGTGATCTGACCATAGGTCTTGCCAAGCCCCTCGGCGCCGAGGGCGGCGGCCGTGCCCGCGGGCGCCATGGCCAGCTGTGGGGTGACGACCGCGTTCATTCGAAGGCCGACAACAGGCGGTCGCGCGAACGCTCGATATGAATGCGCATGGCATCGTATGCCGCCTGCGGTTCGCCGGAGCGGAAGGCGGCGAGCAGGTTCTCGTGTTCCTCCAGCGCTTCCTGCGTGACGCGGGTGTGGAACATCAGCCGGAAGATATGCAGGTGGACATGCTGGTTCGACAGCGTACTGCGGATGATCTCGTTGCCGGCGATCTTGAGAATGGCGTCGTGGAATTGCGCGTCGGCGCGGGCGAAACGGGAATAGCGCGTGTTGCGGTCGACCGGCGTCTCGCCATGGCCCATGTCGGCGGCGGAGGTCTCCAGCTGCGACAGCGCCTCCGGCGTCATGTTGATGACCGCAAGCCGCGCCGCCTCCGGCTCGACCAGAAGGCGGAAGGCGTAAAGGTCCTCGAACTGCTTGCGCGTCCATTGCGGGGCAGCGCTATAGCCGACGAGATGCTCCTTGCGGACCAGCCCCTCGCGCTCCAGACGGCTCAGCGCTTCACGGATCGGCGTCTGTGATACGCCGAGGTCCCGGGAGAGCACGTCGATCGGAATGCGTGCTCCCGGCGCGATCTCCAGCGACATCAGGCGATGGTAGATACTGTCGTAAACACCTTCCACGACGCTGATGGGGCGAATAACCGGCGCCTTGCCTTCCCGCTCCGCTGCAATTGCCACGTTTGCTCTCCGACTGCTTATTGACATGCGATCTTTTGTTGCAAATAAGATATCCTATGTCAAATACAATATCGTATATGATCCGATATAGGATATGAAATGCAGGTGATGCCCGATCAACTCCGCAGGCTGGCGACGGCGCTGCTCGAAAGCCGGGGCGTGGAGCCTCGGGCGGCAGCGCTTCAGGCCGACCTTCTGGTCGAGGCGGAGTTGCGCGGCCTGCCCTCGCACGGGCTGCAACGCTTGCCCCTTCTGCTGTCACGCCTTGAGAAGGGACTGGCCGACGGGCGCGCGCAGGGGGCCTTCAAATGGTCGCGGCAGGCCTTTCTCGATGCGGATGGCGAGCGCGGCCTTGGTCCCGTCGTGCTGATGAATGCGATGCAGCGCCTGAGGAAGAGCCTGCCCGAAACGGGGATAGCGGTGGCGGCCATTCGCAACGCCAACCATATCGGCATGCTCGCCTATTATGCAGAGACCGCCGCGCGCCAAGGGCTGATCGCGATCGTGATGTCCACGAGCGAAGCCCTCGTCCATCCCTTCGGCGGCACAAAGGCGATGCTCGGCACGAACCCGGTTGCGATCGGTATTCCCGCAGGCGAGCGACCGTTCGTGTTGGACCTCGCGACCAGCGTCGTCTCCATGGGCAAGATCCGCAACCATGCGCTGCGCGGCGTGCCGATCCCGCCGGGTTGGGCCGTCGATGCGCACGGGGAGCCGACCGAGGATCCCCTCGCCGCGCAGACCGGCGCCATCGCGCCCTTCGGCGATGCGAAGGGCTATGGTCTTGGCCTCGCCATCGAGCTTCTTGTGGCGGCGCTTGCCGGTTCGGCCCTGTCGCCTGACGTGCACGGCACGCTCGATGACGATCATCCCGCCAACAAGGGCGACCTTCTCGTCCTCATCGACCCCGCCGCCGGCAAGGGCGCGGCCCCCGCGCTGACCGCCTATCTCGACAGCCTGCGGCTCTCCCGCCCGCTCGATCCTGCAAGACCGGTCGCCATTCCCGGCGATGGCGCGCGCAGCCGCCGGGCCGCCGCGATGGCCGAGGGCATCACCCTGCCGCAGCCGCTTTTCGAACAGCTTATGGCCCTTGAGGCCGCCTGAATTCACTGGAGGAGACACGGAATGAACCTATTCGGCACATTGAGGGCGCCGCGCGAACTGCTCTTCGGGGCCGGCCAGCGCCACGCGCTCGGCAGCGTCGCGGCCAGGCTCGGCCGCCGCGCGCTGGTCGTCACGGATACCCGCCTTGCGGCGGACGCCGATTTCCGTGCGCTGGTCGGCCAGTTGGAGGCCGCGGGCCTTGCCGTGCTCATCGACAGCTCCACCCTGCCGGACGTTCCCGTCGAACAGGCCGTCGCGAGCGCCGAGAATGCGCGGATATTCCGGCCTGACCTCGTCATCGGCATCGGCGGCGGCTCCTGCCTGGACATGGCGAAATGCGTGGCGCTTCTTCTAGCGCATGGCGGACGCCCGCAGGACTACTACGGCGAACACACGGTTCCCGGGCCGGTGCTGCCGCTGATCGCCATCCCCACCACCGCCGGCACGGGGTCCGAGGTGACGCCGGTTGCGGTGCTGTCGGACAGCGAGCGCAGCCTGAAGGTCGGCATTTCCAGCCCCCATCTCATTCCGACCGTATCGATCTGCGACCCTGAACTGACCCTTTCCTGCCCGCCCGGTTTGACGGCGATTGCAGGTGCGGATGCGCTGACCCACGCCATCGAGGCCTTCACGGCGATCCGGCGCGATCCGGTGCCCGGCCTTGCGCTGCAGCGGGTCTTCGTCGGCAAGAATGCGCTGTCGGATCATTTTGCGCTGAGCGCCATCCGCCTCCTGTGGCTGGGGCTTGAAGCGGCCTGCAAGGACGGCGCCGATCAGGCCGCGCGCGAAAAGGTCATGCTCGGTGCGACGCTTGCGGGGCTTGCCTTCGGCGTGGCCGGCACGGCTGCGGCCCATGCCATCCAGTATCCCGTCGGCGCGCTCACGCACACCGCTCACGGCCTCGGCGTCGCCTGCCTCATGCCCTATGTCATGACCTGGAACCAGCCGGCCATCGGGCCGGAACTCTCTGAGATCGCCGACGCCGCGGGTCTCGACGGCCCCGAGGACGTCATTCCCGCGCTTGCCGCGCTGTTCGAACGGATCGGCATTCCCGTCACGCTTCGCGATCTTGGCCTCGCCGAAGACCGCATCGACTGGGTGGCCGAGCAGAGTTCCGGTATCGCGCGCCTCATCCAGAACAATCCCCGCCCGCTGAACCCGCAGGAAATGCGCTTCCTCGTCGCCGCCGCGCATGGCGGCGACCGCGCCAGCCTGATCTGATCTGAAAGGACAAGCCATGACGTTCCACGCCAAAGTTTCCGGCTATGCCGATCCCGCACTCCACGCCCAGGGCCTCTATATCGGCGGCAGCTGGGTCAAGGGCGGCGGGATAAAGGTTCTCGACCCCTCGACCGGAAATCTCCTCGCCGAGGTAGCCGACGCGTCCATCGACGATGCCCGCCGCGCCGTCGACGCGGCCGAGGCGGCTGCCGCCGGCTGGCGCGCCACCCCGGCCCGCCAGCGCGCCGAAATCCTGCGCCGCTGGTTCCAGCTGATGACGCAGCACGCCGAGGAGCTGGCCACACTGATCTCGCTCGAAAACGGCAAGGCGCTGCCCGATGCACGCGGCGAAGTGGCCTATGCAGCGGAGTTTTTCCGCTGGTATGCCGAGGAGGCCGTGCGCATTCCGGGCGAATATCGTCATACGCCGTCCGGCTCGCACAATATCCTCGTCGATCACGAGCCGATCGGCATTGCGGTCCTCATCACGCCGTGGAACTTCCCCGCCGCCATGGCGACGCGCAAGATCGGCCCGGCGCTTGCCGCCGGCTGCACCGTCATCCTCAAGCCCGCCTCCGAGACACCGCTCACCGCCTATGCCATGGCGCGCCTCGGCGAGGAGGCAGGGGTGCCGCCCGGTGTCGTCAACGTGCTGACCACGACCAATCCGAGCGGCGTGACGAACGCCATGCTTGCCGATCCGCGCGTGCGCAAACTCTCCTTTACCGGCTCCACGGGCGTTGGCCGCACACTTTTGGCTGAGGCCGCCAAGTCGGTCGTCAGCTGCTCGATGGAGCTTGGCGGCAACGCGCCGTTTCTCGTCTTCGACGACGCGGATCTTGAAGCCGCGCTCGATGGCGCGATGATCGCCAAGATGCGCAATGCCGGGGAAGCCTGCACCGCCGCCAACCGCTTCTATGTGCAATCGGGCATCCACGACGCCTTCGTCGCCGGCCTGACGGCCCGCATGGCGGCGCTCAGGATCGGTCCCGGCTATGATCCGGAGACGCAATGCGGTCCGATGATCACGACGAATGCCGTGCGCAAGATCGACCGCCTCGTTTCCGACGCTGTGGCCGCAGGCGCCCGCGCTACGACGGGCGGCAAGCCGCTTGGCGAAAACGGCTATTTCTATCCGCCGACGGTTCTGGAAAACGTGCCCGTCGACGCAGCGATTGCGCGCGAGGAAATCTTCGGCCCCGTCGCGCCCGTCTACAAGTTCGACACCGACGACGAGGCGGTTCGCCTTGCCAACGACACCGAGTATGGTCTGGCCGCCTATATCTATTCCGGAGACCTGAAGCGGGCGCTCAAGGTCGGCAAGCGCCTCGAAAGCGGCATGCTGGGCATCAACAGGGGGCTGATGTCGGACCCGGCGGCACCCTTCGGGGGCGTGAAGCAGAGCGGTCTGGGCCGTGAAGGCGGCGTTACCGGTATTCTGGAATTCATGGAGGCGAAGTATTACGCCGTCGAGTACTGACGCAGGAGAGCGAAGAGGATGACGTCACAGGACCTTTACCGGATTCGCGATTTCGTGCCTGATTTCGATGCGATCGCGGCCGAATTTGCGGAGCGCAGCCGGGTGTTTTCGGCTCGCGCGGAGGTGCTGGCCGATCTGCGTTACGGCGCGCGGCCGCGCGAGGTCCTTGATGTCATCCTGCCGGAGCGCCCGAAGGCCGGTGCGCCGATGCACGTCTTCGTCCACGGCGGGTACTGGCGCTCCGGCGAGAAGGAGAACTATCGCTTCGTTGCCGCACCGGTCCTGGCCGCCGGCGGTGTCGCGGCCCTTGTCGAATATGATCTCATGCCCGGCGAGCGGCTCGATGTGCTCGTCGGCCAGGTGCGGCGTTCCGTGCTCTGGCTTCAGGAGCACGCACGCGATTTTGGCGCCGATCCCGCGCGGCTCACCGTCAGCGGCCATTCGGCGGGCGCCCATCTCGCCTCGTTCCTTGCCGCGACGGGCGTCGACGAAAAAGAGGCGCCGCCACTTCCCGCCCTGAAGGGACTTTTCCTGCTCAGCGGCATCTATGACCTCTCTGGAATTCCCGGCAGCTTCCTGCGCGACGAAGCGCGGATGACGCCCGCGGAGGCGGCGGCGTGGTCGCCGTTGACCGCCGCCCAGCATGCCTGCGCCCTGCGTGTGATCGCTTTTGGCGCGGAGGAAACGACGCCCTTCCTTGAGCCCGCATCGGCACTGCATTCCCGATTGAACGCGCAGGGCGAGGCTGCCCAGCTTCTCCCGCTGCCTGGCCTCAACCACATGTCGGTCGTGCTGGACCTGGGAAACCCGCTCGGCATCGCCGGCGGCCGCATCGCGGATATGGTCGCATCGAGCTGACGCGATCCGGGCGGAAAGCGAAGCCGCGCCGCCCTGTCTCTTTCCCTGAATTTCCCAAAGCTGCAAATGTTGCCGGCATTTTCGCTCGGAAAATTCCCGCAAACGGAATTTTGCACGCCCCTGTCGCGCAGGCGGGATGAATCTTCCAAGAAAAATCACTGATAAAAGCAGCAAATTCAATCGGTTGGATATTCTTTCCATCAAGGCCTCGCCACGGGATTGACAAGGTTCCGGCGCCCATGATGCCATGCTAGCAACATATGTGAAATAATATCACTTATGTTGCTCTCTGGGAGAGAGGGCGATTTTCGGTTCTTTAGGGAGGAAACCAATGAACACGCGTCGTACATTTCTTGCCGGTCTCGCCGGCACCGTTTCGGTTCTCGCCGTCATGGCACTTTCGCCTGCCGCCGCTCATGCCGAGGGCCTGAAGATCGGTTTCAGCCAGGTCACGCTTCAGTCGCCCTTCTATGTCCAGCTGAAGAACGGTGCGGAGGCCGCCGCCAAGGCATCCGGCGATACGCTCGTCTTCCTCGACGCCAATGGCGATGTCAGCAAGCAGAACAACGATATCCAGGATCTGATCACCCAGGGTGTGAGCGCGATCATCATCAACCCCGTCAACCCGGAAGCCGTCGCCCCGTCGCTTGAGGCCGCCGCCGCTGCCGGCATTCCCGTCATCACCGTCGACCGTCCCGTCACCGGCGGCAAGGTCGCCGCCCATGTCGGCCGCGACAACAAGGCGATGGGCAAGCTGGTCGGCGAAGCCGTTATCGCGAAGCTGAAGGCCGATGGCGTCACCGGCGCCAAGGTCATCGAGATCCAGGGCGATGCCGGCGGCGCGGTCATGATGGACCGTCGCGATGGCTTCCATGCCGCGCTTGAAGGCTCCGGCCACACGATCGTCGAAGGCCCCTATGCGGAATATATCCGCGCCAACGCCGTGACGGCCATGCAGGACCTGCTTCAGGCCAATGCCGACGTCAAGGTGGTCTACGCCCATAACGACGACATGGCGCTCGGCGCCCTGCAGGTTCTCAAGGAAAACGGCCGCGACGACGTGCTGATCGCCGGCGTCGACGGCCTGTCCGAGGCTCTCGAGGCCATGGCCGACGGCAAGTACATCGCCACGGCGCTGAACGACCCGCAATATCTCGGCGACGTCACCATCCAGGTCGCACGCGAAGCTGCTGCCGGCAAGACGGTCCCCGCTTTCGTCGATGCCGGCACGGCCCTCGTGACGCCCGACAAGGTCGGCGAATACCCGCATAAGGAACTGTTTGCGGAATACCGTCCGCAGGTTCTCGACAAGTAACTCCCAGGGCGGCGGGGGGAGCTCCGGCTCCTCCCGCTTTTCCGAACGCTGGCGGCTGTCCGCCGGCGCAAGCCATTTCGTTTTAAAGGAACCCATTCATGCGCGCCGCCGTCCTCTACACGCCCGGAGACATCCGCCTCGAAAATGTCGACAAGCCCGTTCCGAAGGCGAACGAGGTCCTGCTGCGCGTGGCCGCCGTCGGTGTTTGTGGATCGGACCTGCCGCGCATGCTCATCAAGGGCGCGCACAAGATGCCCATCATCTGCGGCCACGAATTTTCCGGACATATCGAGGAACTGGGCGCTTCGGTAACGGGCTTTTCCAGGGGCGACCTCGTCACGGTCCCGCCCATGCTGCCGTGTGGCACCTGCGACCAGTGCGCAACCGGAAATTTCTCGCGGTGCCGCAACTACGATTACTTCGGCTCGCGCCGTGACGGCGCCTATGCCGAATGGGTCTGCGCGCCGGTCGAAAACCTCCTGAAGGCGCCCGAAGGCTGCGATCCGCGAGCCGCCGCCATGGTCGATCCCGCCTCGATTGCCCTTCACGCCATCTGGAAGGCCGGCGGCGTGCGCATGGGCGATCGCGGCGCGGTCATCGGCTGCGGCCCGATCGGCCTCTTCGCCATTCAGTGGATGTTGCTGATGGGCGCGCGCGATGTCGTCGCCATCGATGTGTCCGAGCAGAAGCTGGAGCTTGCCCGCCAGGCCGGTGCGACGCACACCTTCCTTGTCGGGGGCGACCTGCCGAAGGAGCTGCTTGCCGATATCATCGTGGAAGCGGCGGGGCATCCGACATCGGTCAACGCCGCCGTCAGGCTCGCCGCGCCAGGCGGTCATGTGGTCTTCATCGGCATTCCCGTCGGCGACATACCCCTCACCAATGCCGCATTCCAGCACTTCCTGCGCCAGGAAGTGTCGCTGCACGGTTCGTGGAACTCCTTCGGCGCACCCTATCCCGGCAAGCAGTGGACGGTGACGCTGGACAAGCTTGCGTCCGGTGCGCTGAAGTGGGAGTTCATGATCACACACGATCTGGAGCTGGAGGAACTGCCTGGGATCTTCGAGCGGCTTCGCACCGACCGCGAATTCTTCTTCTCGAAGATCATGTTCCACCCCTGAAGGGGTGCCCGGCACTGGAGGCGCTGCCGGGCGACGGAGAATTTAGGGAGGATCATCGGTCATGGCTCATATCCTGAGCTTCGACTTCGGTACGGGCGGCCTTCGCGCCGGCATCTACGACACGGACCGGCGCCAGATGCTGGCCCAGGCGGAGGCGGCCTACGCGACGCACTATCCGCGCGCCGGCTGGGCGGAGCAATCCCCTGCCGAGTGGCGTGCGGCCCTGCGCACGGCCGGCCGCGCCGTGCTCGAAAAGGCGGGCCGGCGCACCGTCGATGCGGTCTGCGCCGCCACGACCGCCTCCACCGTGGCGATCTGCCAGCGCGACGGCACGCCGCTCTCTCCCGCCCTGCTCTGGATGGACTGCCGCGCTGAAGCCGAGGCGCGCGAGACGGCGAGCCTTGACCATCCCGTCATGCGCTATTGCGGCGGCTCCGATGCCGTCGAATGGCTGGTGCCGAAGGCCATGTGGCTGAAGCGCAACCGCCGGGACATCTGGGATGCCGCCGAGGTCGTCTGCGAGGCGCTCGATTACGTCAATTTCGACCTGACGGGCGAATGGGTCGGCTCACGAATGAACGCCGCCTGCAAATGGAACTACGACAGCGCCGTCGGCCAGTTCGTGCCCGCGGTCTACGAGGCCTTCGGTATCGCGGACCTGACTGAGCGCCTGCCGCAGCGCATCGTGCCCGTCGGTGGCGTGATCGCGCCGATGCGCGCCGCCATGGCGGCAGAACTGGGACTGGAAAACCGGCCCGTCGTCGCCCAGGGCGGCATCGATGCCCATATCGGCATCCTCGGTGCCGATACCATCGAGCCCGGCGGCATGCTGTTCATCGGCGGCACGTCCATCGTCCAGCTGGTGCAGCTTGCAGAAGAGTCCGACGTTTCCGGCTTCTGGGGCCCCTACCCCAACGCGCTCAACGACGGCCGCTGGCTGGTCGAATGCGGACAGGTGGCAGCCGGCTCGATGCTCAACTGGCTTGCCGGCGAGATGTTCGGGCTGGATGCCGCCGGCCACGCCGCGCTGATCGCCGATGTCGCGGCCAATCCGTCGCGATCGGAAGGCCTGCTGGCGCTGGATTACATGATGGGCAACCGTACGCCCTATCGCGACGCCGCCCTGCGCGGGGCGCTGATGGGCCTGACGCTCGGCCATACCCGAACTGACGTCTATGCCGCCTCGATCGATTCCATCGCGCTCGGCTCGGCCAATGTGCTGTCGGTGCTGAAGGCGCGCGGCGTTTCCGTGGACCGCGTCATGATGGCGGGCGGCATCGTCAAGAACGCCGCCTGGCTTCAGGCGACGGTCGATGCCATCGGTCAGCCGGTGCAGGTCGCGCGCGAGGACAATCTTTCGCTCGTCGGAACCGCGGCCGCTGCGGCTGCCGCCATCGGCGAATTCCCGGATCTTCGCGCCGCCGCCGCCGCTTGCGTGGCGCCGTCGAAGGAACTGCTGCCCGATCCGGCGCGCGCTGAATGGTTCCAGAAGATGCTGCCGCTCTATCAGGATGCGACGGAACGGCTGCGGCCGGTGCTCCACCAGCTGGCAAGCCGCCAGAGGGAGGCGTGACATGGCCGAACGCAATCCCTATTCCGTCCGCCTGCCCTCCTCCGATCAGCGCGATCACCTGATCGTCCAGGTCGCCAAGCTCTATTACGACCTCGACCGCACCCAGTCGGAAATCGCAAACGAACTCGGCCTCACGCGCTGGCAGGTCGGCAAGCTTTTGACCGAGGCGAAGGAGGCGGGCATCGTCCGAATCGAGATCACGCCGCGCGCCGGCCGCAGGACCACGGTCGAACTCGAATTGCAGCGCAGCTTCGGAGTCAAGGAGGCCATCGTCGTGCCGACCGGCGAGATCGATGACCCCAGCCTCGTCATCGACAGCGTCGCCCAGGCCGCCGCCACGCATCTGGCGAGCCTCAGCCCCAAGCCGAAGCTGATCGGCGTCAGCTGGGGGCGCACCATGTCGGCAGTCGCCCGCGCGCTTCCGAAGGACTGGTGCCCGGGGCTTCATGTCGTGCTCGTCAACGGATCGACCGCGCTGACGGCGACCAGCAGCCGCAATTCCGCCGTCGCGGAGGAATTCGCGCAGTCGACGGGTGGGCGCGCGACGCTGCTGCCCGTGCCGGCGATCATCGGCTCGAAATCCACCCGCCAGGCGCTTGAACAGGATCCCATTCTCGGCCGCGTTCTGGCGCTGGCCGAAGAGGCGCCGGTGCTCTGCTTCGGTCTCGGCGGCCTCACATCCCAGTCGGTCCTGCTCGGTTCCGGCTACCTCGGCGACGAGGATATCGCGCGGCTGCGCAATCTGGAGGCCGTCGGCGACATCATGGGCCGCTTCGTCGATCGCAACGGCCGCATCGCCGACACCCAGCTCGACGACCGCACCATCGGTCTGAAGCTGGAGGCGCTTGCGGCCAAGGAGCGGGTGATCGGTGTCGCGGCGGGCGAGGACAAGCACCGCATCGCGGCGGCCTGCCTGCGCGCCGGTTACGTCACCGATCTCGTGACCGACGAGGTTACGGCACGCCGCATTCTGGAGGAGGGCGTATGACGCCGGACGTATTGACCATCGAGGGCCTGTCGAAACGCTTCCCGCCCAGCATCATTGCGCTGGAAGAAGCCAATATCGCCGTGCGCAAGGGCGAGGTCCATTGCCTTCTCGGCGCGAATGGCGCCGGCAAGTCCACCTTCCTCAAGCTCATCGCCGGAGCGCTATCGCCATCGGCCGGCAAGATTCAGGTGGACGGCACGCCGGTGCATTTCCGCGCGCCGGCGGAAGCGGCTCGCGCCGGTATATCGATGATCTATCAGGAACTCGATCTCGTGCCGCAGCTGACGGTGGCGGAAAACCTCTTCCTCGGTCACCCGCCGTCGCGCTTCGGCTTCATTGATAAACGAAGCCGCCGGGCGCGGGCCCGCGAAGCCCTTGCCCGGGTCGGCGCGAGTTTCACGCCGGAGGACCGCGTCGGCAGCCTTTCCATCGCCAACCAGCAATTGACCGCGATTGCCCGTTCGCTGACGCGCGAGGCGAAGGTCATCATCATGGACGAGCCTTCGGCGGCACTCAACGAGACCGAACTGAAATCCGTCTTCCGTGTCATCCGCGAACTGACGGCGCAGGGCGTCGCCATCCTTTATGTCAGCCACCGCCTGGGTGAGCTTCGCGAGATCGGCGACCGCGTGACCGTGCTGCGCGGCGGGCGCACCATCGAGACCTTCGATGTCGAGGGCACGCCCGACAGTGCGCTGGTGGAAGCCATCCTTGGGCGCGATCGCGGCTTCGTCGAGCGCCGCGAGCGGCCGCCGGTCACCGGCGAGGTCGTGCTGAAGGTCGATCGTCTGACGGCGGCGAACGGCCTCGATATCCGCGATTTCGAACTGCGGCGCGGCGAGATCGCCGGCCTCACCGGGCTGAATGGCTCCGGCCGCACGTCCTTCCTCAAGGCGCTGTTCGGGGCCGACCCGCACGAGGCGCGCATGTCGCTCTACGGTAAACCCTACAAGGCGAAGACGCCGCGCGATGCCATCGCCGCCGGCCTCGGTCTCGTGCCGGAGAGCCGCAAGACGGAAGGGCTCATCCTCGACGCGCCGATCTATCGCAACGCCACCCTGCCCGCCATGCAGGGGCAGTTCCTCGCACGGCACGGTCAGCTCAAGGCGAAGACGGTGCCGGTGCTCAGGCAGCTTTCCACCAAATACGGCTCGCCCGAGCAGAAGGTCATCCAGCTTTCGGGCGGCAACCAGCAGAAGGTCGTGCTGGCCAAGTGGATCATCAAGGGCGCCAGGCTGCTCCTGCTCGACGAACCCTCACGCGGCCTCGATATCGGCGCCAAGGCCGATCTCTACCGTCTGGTCGACGAACTGGCCGCCGATGGGGCGGCCGTCATCGTCGCCTCGTCCGAGCTGGAGGAGCTCTATGCCGCCTGCGACACGATCTGGGTGTTCCATGAGGGGCGCAACATCGCCCGCTTCGATCCCGCCACCACCGATCAGGACACGATCCTGAAACATCAGATTCTCGGAGACCACCATCATGACTGATACTGTGACGGGCGTTGCGCCGGCACGCACTTCCGGGCGTCGCGTCGCCGATCTTCTGATCGAGTACAATTTCATCGCGATCTTCCTCGTCGTCGTCGCGATCGCCGCGATCCTGTCGCCGAACTTCCTGACGTCGACCAACATTGCCAACCTGTTTCAGCAGGCGGCCGTGGTCGGCGTCGTGGCGGTCGGCATGACCTTCGTCATCCTGACGGGCAATATCGATCTTTCCGTCGGGTCGGTCGTGGCGCTGTGCGGCATGCTCGTCGCCGTCTTGCTTGCCGGCGGCATGCCGATCGTGCCCGCACTGGCCATCACCATCCTGACCGGCGCGCTTGCGGGCGCCGTCATCGGCCTCATCACCGCGCTGGCCGAAGTGCCGAGCTTCATCGTCTCGCTTGCCGGCCTCGTGTCGTTCCGCGGCATCACCTACCTGCTGACGGATGGCGTGCCCGTCTCCGGCCTGCCGCCATCCTTCGGCGCGATTTCCTCGACCATGGTCCCGGTGCTGCCCGGCCTCCAGGTCAGTTCGATGGGCCTCATCTTCGTTGTGCTGTGCATTGCCGCCGGCGCGTTGCTGCGCCTCACGGTGTTCGGCGAATCCGTCTATGCAACGGGCGGCAATGCGGAGGCGGCAAGACTTTCGGGTTTGCCCACCACCCGCATTCTCGTTCTCGTCTTCACGGTGTCCGGCGTCATGAGCGCGCTCGCCGGCATTCTCCTCACATCGCGCCTGCGCATCGGCCAGCCGACCGCCGCACAGGGGCTTGAACTTGACGCCATCGCAGCGGTGGTGCTTGGTGGCACATCGCTTTTTGGCGGACGCGGCGGCGTGCTTGGCACTTTTTTTGCCGTCATGCTGCTGCAAGTGCTGCGCAATATCTTCAACCTGCTCGGGCTCGGTTCCTTCTACCAGATGACCGTGACGGGCCTGATCATCGTCGCGGCCATCCTTCTCAACCGCTTCATCGACATCCGCAGAGGCCGGGCATGAAACCGCAAGAAAAATCGCTGGAAACCACCATGACAGATCACTTCCCCCGGCCCGAGGGCACGCCGCTGACGCTCGACTGGTTCGAGACGCATTCGGTCAACCTGTCGGCCGCGCAGCGTCGTGCCGCGACCCTGCCCACCCGGCGCTCGGTCAAGAAGGAGTGGCAGGCGGCGTGGCTGCTGCGCGCAATCACCTGCATCGACCTCACGACGCTGGCGGGCGACGACACCGAAGGCCGCGTCCAGCGTCTCTGCGCCAAGGCGAAGGCACCGGTGCGCGCCGATCTTCTCGAAGCGCTCGGCATCGAGCGCCTGACGGTCGGCGCGGTCTGCGTCTACCCGACGATGGTCGGCCATGCCGTGAAGGCGCTCGAAGGCAGCGGCATCCCGGTCGCCTCCGTCGCGACGGGCTTTCCCGCCGGCCTCACGCCCCTGCCGCTCAGGCTCGGCGAAATCCGCTACGCCGTCGAGCAGGGCGCCAAGGAAATCGACATCGTCATCACCCGCGAGCATGTGCTGCGCGGCAACTGGTCGGCACTCTATGACGAGATGCGCCAGATGCGGGAAGCCTGCGGCGACGCCCATATGAAGGCGATCCTCGCGACCGGCGACCTCAAGACGCTTTCCAACGTCTACAAGGCCTCGATGGTCGCGATGCAGGCTGGCTCGGATTTCATCAAGACCTCGACCGGCAAGGAAGACGTCAATGCCACGCTGCCGGTGTCGCTCACCATGGTCCGGGCGCTGCGTGACTATAAGGACCGCACGGGCCAGATGGTCGGCTTCAAGCCGGCCGGCGGGTTGAAGACCGCCAAGGATGCGATGAACTGGCTGATCCTCATGAAGGAGGAACTCGGCACGCGCTTCATGATGCCCGATCTCTTCCGCATCGGCGCGTCCTCCATGCTCGGCGACATCGAACGCCAGCTCGAACATCATATTACAGGCCGCTACTCGGCCGCCAACCGCCACGCGCTGGCCTGAGGTTAGACCATGCCTTCCATCAAGGACATTATGCAGACCATGGAATACGGCCCCGCCCCCGAAAGCAACGCAGAGGTCAAGGCCTGGCTTTCCGCCCGCTCCGCCGGCATCGGCCACTTCATCGACGGCAGGTTCACGAGCGCCGCCGGCGATCTCATCGATGTCGTCAACCCCGCGACGGAGGACGTCATCGGCCGTGTCGCCAAGGGCACCGCTGATAATGTCGATGCGGCGGTCGCGGCTGCGCGCGCGGCGTTCCCCGAATGGTCGGCGCTGCCGGGCCATGAGCGCGCGAAATATCTCTATGCCATCGCGCGCCACATCCAGAAGCGCGAGCGCTTCTTCTCCGTGCTGGAGACCATGGACAACGGCAAGACGATCCGCGAGACCCGCGATATCGATATCCCGCTCGTCGCGCGCCACTTCTACCATCATGCCGGCTGGGCCGAACTCGTCGCCGACGCGTTCCCGCAACACAGGCCGGTCGGCGTCTGCGGCCAGATCATCCCGTGGAACTTCCCGCTGCTGATGCTCGCCTGGAAGGTCGCGCCGGCGCTTGCGGCCGGCAACACGGTCGTGCTGAAACCGGCCGACCTCACGCCGATGACCGCGCACGCCTTCGCCGAACTTCTCGTCGAGATCGGCCTGCCCGCCGGCGTCGTCAACATCGTGCAGGGCGACGGCGAGACGGGAGCCGCCATTGCCGGCCATCCCGATGTCGACAAGGTCGCCTTCACCGGCTCGACGGATGTCGGCCGCCTCATCCGCCGCCAGATCGCCGGCTCGGGCAAGAAGCTCAGCCTGGAACTCGGCGGCAAGTCGCCCTTCATCGTGCTGGAGGATGCCGATCTCGATGCCGCGGTCGAAGGCGTCGTGGATGCGATCTGGTTCAACCAGGGCGAGGTCTGCTGCGCGGGCTCCCGGCTCCTCGTCCAGGAAGGCGTCGCGCCGCGCTTTTTCGACAAGCTGAAAGCCCGCATGGCGACGCTCCGCGTCGGCGATCCGCTCGACAAGACGATGGATATGGGCGCCGTCGTCTCCATGAAGCAGCTTTCGCGCATCAAGACCCTTCTGAAAGCCGGTGAAGAGGAAGGGGCGACGCTCAATCTCGCTCCCGTGGCCTTGCCGGAAAAAGGCGCCTTCTGCACGCCGGGCTTCTTCACCGACAGCCATCCCGCCAACAGCGTGTCGCAGGTCGAGATCTTCGGCCCTGTGGCAACGACGCTCACCTTCCGCACGCTGGACGAGGCCGTCGCGCTCGCCAACGACACCCGCTACGGCCTGGCCGCCTCTCTCTGGTCGGAGAACGTCAACCGCGCCATCGAGCTCGCCGCCCGCGTCAAGGCGGGCGTCGTGTGGATCAACGCCACCAACATGTTCGACGCAGCCGCCCCCTTCGGCGGTTATCGCGAAAGCGGCTATGGCCGTGAGGGTGGCCGCGCCGGCATGCTCGAATATCTCACCACCGGTTGGGACAAGCAGGGCAAGGTCCGCGCCGCCTCGGCCGCCCCCATCGATGTGGCCCCTGCCACGGGCAAGGCCGACCGCACGGCAATCGACGTGACGGCAAAGCTCTATATCGGCGGCAAGCAGGCGCGGCCGGATGGCGGCCAGAGCTACACGGTCTATGGCAAGGGAGGTGCGGCCATCGGCGAGGCCGGTCTCGCCAACCGCAAGGATGTGCGCAACGCCGTCGAAGCGGCAAACAAGGCGACCGCCTGGGGTGGCGTGACCGCGCATAACCGCGCGCAGGTGCTCTATTTCCTCGCCGAAAACCTCGAGCAGCGCCGTGATGAATTCGTGGCGGCCCTCGCTGCAACGGGCACCGTCGCGAAACCGGAAGAGGAGTTCGAGGCGGCGATCCGCCGGTGCTTCTGGTATGCCGCGCAGGCCGACAAGTTCGACGGCGCCGTGACCGCGACGAAGTCGCAGCATGTCACGATGACCGTCAACGAGCCCTTTGGCACGATCGGCGTCGTGGCGCCCGACGAGGCGCCGCTTCTCGCCCTCCTCTCCTTGATCCTGCCGGCGATCACCATGGGCAACCGCGTCGTGGCCGTCGCCTCGCAGGCGCATCCGCTCATCGCCGCCCGCCTCTACCAGGTCTTCGAAACGTCGGACATTCCCGCTGGCGTCGTCAACCTGCTGACCGGCGAGCGCGATGTGCTGGCAAAGACGCTTGCCGAGCACGACGACGTGGCAGCACTCTGGTACTGCGGAAGTGAGGACGGCTCGCGCATGGTGGAAGTTGCGTCGGCCGGCAATCTCAAGCCGGTCTGGTCCGATCTCGGCCGTCTGCGCGACTGGCTGGACCCGCGCTTCGGCCACGGCCAGGAGTATCTGCGCCGCGCCAGCCAGGTGAAGACGATCTGGCTGCCTTACGGCGAATGACCAAGACGGGCGGGGAGCGACAGCCTCCCCGCCCCGCCGTCCCCGATCTCGACTTTTTGACGCCCTGCGCCCACGGCATATCGCATCCGCCCGACCTCCAGCGACCAGCGCATCCCCGGGTTAATTCGTATTTGAATGATCAATTCCTCTGTGGCAGTGTGGCCGTGCGGAGGAGGCACGCATCATGATCATCGATACCCACCTGCATCTCGTCTACCGGGACCGCCTGACCTATCCCTGGCTTGCCGACGTGCCGCCTCTCAACGCCGATTTTACCCACGATCTTTACGCCAGGGAGGCCCGGCGTCTCGGCATCGCGGCCTCGCTGCATATGGAAGTGGATGTCGCCGAGACGGACATCGCGCGGGAGACGGAGGTCATCGAGGCGCTCGCCTCCGCTGCGGACAGCCTGCTCGTCGGCGCCATCGCCAGTTGCCGGCCGGAGCTGCCCGACTATCCCGCCTATCTCGAGCGCGTGCGCGCCAACCCCTTCGTGCGCGGCTTTCGCCGCGTGCTGCATGTCGTGCCGGACGACGTGTCGGAAGGGGCCTTGTTCCGCGAAAACATCGCAAGGCTTTCCGGCAGCGGGCTTACCTTCGATCTCTGCGTCAAGCCGCACCAGATCGAACGGGCGATCGCCCTTGTCGACCTCGCGCCGGATGTCTCCTTCGTGCTGGATCATTGCGGCGTGCCTGACATCGCCGGCGGCGGGTACGATCTCTGGAAGGGCCCATTGTCGGAGATCGCCCGGCGCCACAACGTCACGGTCAAGCTGTCGGGGATTCCGGCCTATGGCGCGGAAAACTGGACGCTGGAGGACCTGAAACCCTATTTCGCCCACGTCGTGCGCTGCTTCGGTTTCGACCGCATGGTCTGGGGCAGCGACTGGCCGGTCTGCACACTCGGCGGCGGCCTCTCCACCTGGATCGGCGCCACGCATGCGCTCCTGTCGGGCGTCAGCCTGCCGGAAAAGGCCGGGGTGCTCTCGGACAATGCGCGCCGGTTGTGGAAGATCAGCCCGCGAGCGTAGCGCCGGCTTGCCGTAGCGGTCAGAGCGTCTGCGGCGCGATGAACTGATAGTAGGCCCACGCCAGCAGGATCACGGCCAGCACGGCGAGCCAGATGTGCCCGGCCTGGAGCCGTTGCGCGGCGGCGGGTTTCTTTTCCGGCTGCGGCTTGCGTCGTTCGAACTTCACTACATTGTCGTCGTCCAAGGCGTTTCCTCCCGATGGCAGCGCCGCTGACTTACCGGTGCTTCGCCATGCAATGCAAGAGCGGTGTGGCTTGCTCGCCTAATCTGCCCTGCCGGTGATCGCCACACGTTCGAAATGCCCGCGGCCGAGATGGCCCGCACCGTCACGTATGTCGGCGGTTATGGCGGCCTTCAGCGCCTCGGCGTCCTGTCTTGTTATGGCCAACAGCGCTTCGGCGTGGCGATCGACCTGGTAGGTTTGGGAAAGGTTTTCGCCGGCCCGCCGCATGAAGGGGCCAAGACGCAGCCAGAGGGATTCGATCAGCGGCAGAATCACCGTGCCCGGGCGCGCCTCGTACAGGGCGCGATGGAAGGCGAAGTTGGCTTCCACCAGCCGGCGGAAATCGCCCGCGGCCAATGCCTCGTCCGCCTGTCGGTCGAAGGCCCGCATACGGGCGAGCGCAGGCGGGTCTATAAAGGGCATCGCGCGTTCGGCGGCGCGCGTCTCCAGCGCGGTGCGCGCCTCCAGCACCTCATCGAAACCGGCGGAATCGAGGTCCGGTACCCGGACGCGGCGGTTGTCGAGCAGTTCCAGCGCACCTTCGGAGACGAGCCGGTGCAGCGCTTCGCGTACCGGCATGGCGCTGACGCCAAGCATGTCGGCGAGGCCGTTGATCGTCACCGGTTCCCCCGGTTCGAAACCGCCTGTCATGATGCTGTGCCGCAAGACACGATACACCCACTGCTTGGCGGATTCGCTTTCTTCCCGCCGCTCGGAAACCAGCATGCTCATACCCTCCCTGTGCGGGTCCGCCAATCTGCGCCAAAGGCCGACTTAGGGCTGAATTCTCGGTAGATTGCACGCAGAACTGATAATGTTGCGAAGCCGAAAATGACCCTTTACAGATTTGATCAAATTATGATTTGTTGTGATCATAAGCAAGATAAGCATATCACATAAGAGCCGTGATCGACGGTCAGACAATGGTAAGCCGGCGATCCGGACAGAGGAAGTCTCGGGTGTCGGTCGACGAACGGGGAACCGATGACTGAATCGCGAACGACTGCGGCGCATGGCGGTGCCATTGGCCTGCACGGTATCAAGAAATGGTTCGGAAACTTCCAGGCCGTGGACAATGTCACGCTGGATATCCGCCCCAATGAATTCTTCACGCTCCTCGGCCCGTCGGGATGCGGAAAGACCACGCTCCTGCGCATGATCGCCGGTTTCGAAATGCCGACCGAAGGGCAGGTCCTGCTCGACGGGTCGGATATTTCGGGGCTTCTGCCCAACCAGCGCCCGGTCAACACGGTCTTTCAGAACTACGCTCTCTTCCCGCACCTCACGGTCGCCGAGAATATCGGTTTCGGCCTCAAGATGCTGGGGCGGCCGAAGGCGGAGATAACCTCCGTCGTCAACGACATGCTGAAGCTCGTTCATCTCGACGGCCGTGGCCACAATCCGGTCACGCAGCTTTCCGGCGGCCAGCAGCAGCGTGTCGCCCTTGCCCGGGCACTGGCCCCGCGGCCGAAGGTCCTTCTGCTCGACGAGCCGCTGTCGGCGCTCGATCTCAAGCTTCGCAAGTCGATGCAGATCGAGCTGAAGCGTCTTCAGCTCGAAACCGGCATCACCTTCGTCTTCGTCACCCACGACCAGGAAGAAGCGCTCACCATGTCGGACCGCATCGCGGTCATGTCGGCGGGAACGGTTCGTCAGGTCGGCTCGCCCTGGGATATCTACGACCGCCCGGCCGAGCGTTTCGTCGCCGACTTCATCGGCGAGACCAATTTCCTTTCGGCCGACGTCGTCTCCGTGGCGGATAGCCGGGCGCGGGTGCGGCTTTCCTCCGGCGCCGAAATCTCCGCAAGCTTCCCCGCGGATGTGACGCCGAACGGCTCCGTCACCGTCGTGGTTCGGCCCGAACATGCCCGCGCGGGCGCGCCGACCGGCACCTCGGCGCTGCGGGGCGTCGTGCATGATATCGTCTATCTCGGCACCGATACGCATGTTCACGTGCGACTGGACGACGGCACCGCTTTCATGGTGCGCCAGCAGAATGCGCGCAGTGGCCATTGCGGCTTTTCCAAAGGCGATACCGTCGGCATCGACTTCAGCGACGACGTCGCTCAGATTCTGAGGGACTGACGATGAACGGCGCAGAACAGGTCGCGATCGAGGCCAGGAAACAGGATATCCGCTCCCGCTGGCTCCTCAGTGCGCCGGCCCTCGTCATCATCTTCGTGGCGGCGATCGGGCCGCTCTTCGTGATGCTGCTCTACTCCTTCATGGTTAAGGGCGATTACGGGGATGTGAAGCCCTGGGAATTCTCGCTCGATGGCTGGACCTCCGTCTTCTTCCAGCGGGATATCTTCGACGATACGCTCGGACTGGCCGATGCGCATATTTCGATCATCTGGCGCTCCATCCAGCTATCGTTCTTCACCACCATCCTCACCCTGATCCTCGGCTTCCCGACCGCCTATTTCATCGCGACAAGGCCGCCGCACACCCGCGAAATCTGGGTATTCCTCGTCACCATCCCGTTCTGGACGAACCTCCTCATCCGCACCTTCGCCATGCAGCAGGTCATCCGCAACGAAGGCCTTCTCAACAATGCGCTGATATGGCTCGGCATCATCAAGAGCCCGCTGCAGATCATCTATACCGACACCGCCAACCTGCTCGGCATGACCTATGTCTATCTGCCGCTCATGGTGCTGCCGCTCTATGCCTCCATCGAGAAGCTGGATTTCCGGCTGGTCGAGGCAGGATACGATCTTTACGCGACACGTTTCCAGGTGCTGCGCAAGATCGTCATCCCGCTGGTGAAGCCCGGCATTATCGCAGGCTCGATCCTGGTCTTCATCCCCTCGCTCGGCGCCTATGTCATCCCGCGCGTTCTCGGCGGCGGCAAGAACATGATGCTCGGCAACCTGATCGAGATGCAGTTCGGCGCCGGCCGCAACTGGCCGCTCGGTGCGGCTATGTCGATCACGCTGATGATCATCGTGATGGTCGCTCTCATCGTCTATGTCCGCAACGCCTCGCGCGGAGGGTCCGGACATGTTTAGATCGCGTTTCGACATCAAGTCGCAGCCTGGCTTCGGCTTCATCACGCTTTTCACCTTCTTCGCGCTTTACCTGCCGATCGGCGCGCTGGTCGTCTATTCCTTCAACGACGCGGAATCGCTGTCGCAATGGGGCGGCTTTTCGGGGCGCTGGTTCGTGGCGGCATGGCAGAACTCCGCCGTGCAGGACGCGGCGATCCGCTCGCTCATCATCGCGCTCTGGGCGGCAGGCCTCGCGACGATCGCGGCGCTGATGGCGGCGCTCGCCACGACCCGCACCGCGCCCTATCGCGGGCAGACACTGAAATACGCGATGATCAACCAGCCGCTGATGGTGCCGGAAATCGTCACCGCCGTTGCGCTGCTGATCGTGTTCTCGCGCATCAAGGTCTGGACCGGCTATTCCGGCCTCGGATACCTCGTCCTCGCGCATACCGCCTTCTGCATTCCCTTTGCCTATCTGCCGATCCGCGCCCGGCTGGAAAGCATGGACCTCACGCTGGAACGCGCGGCGGCGGATCTCTACGCCTCGCGCTGGCAGACCTTCCGTCATGTGACGCTGCCGCTCCTGCGTCCGGCCGTCATCGCCGGCTTCATGCTGGCCTTCGTCATTTCGCTGGACGACGTGGTGATTACCGAGTTTGTCAAATCGGGCGGGCAGGATACGCTGCCCACCTACATGCTGGGACAGCTTCGCCGTGAAACCACGCCCGAGATCAACGCGATCGCCACCGTGTTCCTCGCGCTTTCGACCGTGCTGGTCGTGATCTTTTTCTTCATCAACCGGAAAAAACAATAGCCAAATCCGACAGACCAACGACAGAGAGGAACAGACATGAAATCGAAATGGATCACCACGACGGCAATGGCTGCGGTCGCCGCCCTGGCCTTCGCCAACAGCGCATCGGCCGCAGGCGAACTCAACATCTACAACTGGGGTGACTATACGAGCCCCGAACTGATCAAGAAGTTCGAGAAAGAGTTCGACGTCAAGGTCACCGTGACCGACTACGATTCGAACGATACGGCGCTTGCCAAGGTCCGCGCCGGTGGCCACGGCTTCGACATAGTCGTCCCCTCGGCCAACTACGTCCAGATCTGGGTCAAGGAAGGCCTCATCGAGGAGGCCCGCCCGGACCAGATGGAGAACTTCAAGAACGTCGATCCGCGCTGGGTGGACGTTCCCTGGGATCCGGGTCGTCATTACACCGTTCCGTGGCAGTGGGGCCTGACCGGCATCGGCGTCAACACCGCGGTCTATAAGGGCGATATCAACACGTCCGCCATCTTCCTCGATCCGCCGCCGGAACTGGTCGGCAAGATCAACGTCGCGCCGGAAATGAACGACGTGCTCTTCGCCACGATCAAGTATTTCGGCGGCGACTGGTGCACCACCGACAAGGAAGTGCTGCGCAAGGTCCGCGACAAGCTGGTGGAAGCCAAGACCAAGTGGCTCGCCATGGATTACAGCGTCACCGAGAAGCTGCCTTCCGGCGACTATGCCGGCGTCTACTACTGGAACGGCGCCATCATGCGCTCGCGCCTGAAGAACCCTGATGTCAAGATGGGCTATCCGAAGGAGGGCTTCCCCTACTTCATGGACAGCGCAGCACTCCTCAAGGACGCGAAGAACCCGGAAAACGCGAAGCTGTTCATGAACTTCATCATGGACCCGGAAAACGCCGCGATGATTTCGGCCTTCGCGAAATATGCCAACGGCATCAAGGGGTCGGACAAGTTCCTGCCGGAGGAGATGAAGACCGCGCCGGAACTGGTCGTTCCGCCGGAATACGAGAAGGCCGGCGAGTTCCTGCTGAGCTGCGAGCCGGAGACGCAGCAGCTCTACACCCGGATCTGGACCGAACTGCAGAAGTAACGCGTCGCATGTAACAAGGACAGCCATATGCGGGAGGGCTTGACGCCTTCCCGCAGACCGGCGGCATTCTCATGATCAAGACCTTCAAGGAAACGCACGGCTTTGCCCGTGCCGACGTTACGCTCGCAAATTGGCGCACCGCTCCCTACAGCCGCTGGACATTCCAGAACGTGCGCGATTTCGTGCCGACGGCCGTGATCGCCGCCGAGCTGGTCAGCGCGGAGCAGCCCCTTTCGAGCGATGCCTTCCTCGATGCGGCGATGGAGACGGGCCTTGCCGGGGCGGCCACCGCACGCGCCTTCCTCGATTTTGCCCATACCGACGCGTTCGTCCTGATGCGCCGGGGCGAGATCGTCGCTGAATATTACGCCCCGCATGCCGATCCCAACGCGCCGCACCTCGTCTTCTCGATTTCGAAGTCGCTGACGGCCGTCGTCTCCGGCATCCTTGAAGCCGAGGGCATCATCGAACCCGACCGCCCCGTCACGGACTACCTGCCCGAGGCAAAGGGCAGCGTTTATGGCGACTGCACCTATCGCGACGTGCTGGACATGCGCGTGAGCCTCGACTTCGAGGAAGCCTATCTCGACCCATACGGCGCGTTTGCACGCTATCGCCGCGCCATGCTGTGGAACCCGCCGATGCCGGATGTGGAGCCGGAAACGCTGGCCTCCTTCCTGCTGACGCTTCAGAAGGCTGAACGGCCGCATGGCGGACCGTTCTACTACGCCTCGCCCAATGCCGATCTGCTCGGCGTCATCATCGAACGGGCGACGGGCGCGCGCTTTGCAGACCTGACCTCCGATCTGCTGTGGAAGCCCATGGGTGCCCGGAACAATGCCGAGGTCACGGTGGATGCCATCGGCACGCCGCGCACCGCTGGCGGCGTTTCCATCACGGCGCGCGATCTGGCGCGGCTTGGCGAACTGCTGCGCAATCACGGTGTGCGCAACGGCCGTCAGGTCATTCCGGAAGGCTGGATCCGCGACATGCAGGACAATGGCGACCGCGAGGCCTGGCAACAGGGCCGCAATGTCGACCTGCCGAACGGCCGCTACCGCAGCCAGTGGTATCAGTCCGGCGAGGCCGACGGCGCATTCTGCGCGATCGGCATTCACGGCCAGTGGCTCTATGTCGATCCGAGCACCGAGACCGTCATCGTCAAGCTCTCCTCCCAGCCCGAACCGCTGGGCGACGAGGAGAACCAGGACGTCTTCACCTTCTTCCGCGCGCTTTGCCGCCGGGCAATCTGACCCTTCAAGGAGCATTCCATGCAGGCCGAGGCGAGCTTTATCATCCGCAATGCGCGGGTGCTGACGATGGACGACGCCAATCCGCGTGCAAGTGCCGTGGCGCTTGCCGGCAACCGCATTCTCGCCGTCGGCTCGGAAGCCGAGATCGATGCCTTCTCCGGTCCCGACACGCATGTCATCGACGCCAAGGGCGGGACGGTGCTGCCGGGCTTCAACGAGGCGCATATGCACATCTTCGGCGGGTCGGCCGAGCTGCGCGAACTCTCGCTCGCCGGCGTGAAGGGCTTCGATGCGCTGGCAAAGGCCTTGCGGGATTATGCCGCCGAATATCCCGACAGGGCGCTGCTGATCGCCCAGCATGCCGACTACACGGTCCTGTCCGACGACGAGCGCGTGACGCGGCACCATCTCGACCGCATCCTGCCGGACCGCGCCGTGCTGATCTTCGCGCCCGACCATCACACCGCCTGGGCGAACACGCTGGCGCTGAAGGGCGGCGGCATCCTGGAAGGCCGCGATGTCGGTATCGGCAACGAGATCGTGATGGGCGATGACGGGCTCGCCACCGGCGAACTGCGCGAAAGCAACGCCATCCGTCCGGTCTCGGCGCTCGGCGAAACGGGCGGCCGCGAAATGCTCGGCGTCGGCACCGGCGGTGACCCGGAGCATGTGACGGACGAGGAGCGCGCCGGCGATATCGCGATCCTCAAGGAGGGTCTCGCCTACGTCGCCTCACTCGGCATCACCTCGCTGCAGAACATGGACGGCAGCCTCTACCAGCTGGAAATGCTCGAGGAGATCGAGAAGACCTTGGGCCTGCCGGTGCGGGTGCGCATGCCCTTCCACATGAAGAACTTCATGCCGCTGTCCGACCTCGAGACGAAGGCCGCCGCCTGGCGGGCGCGCTTCGATACGGACCGGCTGCGTTCGGATTTCGTCAAGCTGTTCATGGACGGCGTGACGGAATCCGGTACGGCTGTTTTCGTCGACGACTATGCCCACCAGCCCGGCTGGAAGGGCGAGCCGCTTTTTACGCAGGAGCAGTTCGATTCCATCGCGATCGCCGCCGACAAGCTCGGCCTGCCGGTCGCGGTCCATGCCATCGGCGATGGCGCAGTGCGCATGGTGCTGAACGGATACGAGGCCGCGATCAAGGCGAACGGTAAGCGCGACAGCCGCAACCGCATCGAGCATATCGAGGTGGTTCACCCCGACGACATCCCGCGCTTCAAGGAACTGGGCACGGTCGCTTCCATGCAGCCGACACATCCGCCGGGCAGCGCCGGCCTGCCGCTCGAACCCTACCTCTCCTATATCGGGGAGGAGCGCTGGCGATACGCCTTCGCCTGGCGCACGCTGGTCGATGCCGGCGCGCCGATCGTGTTTGCCACCGACTGGCCGGTCTCGCCGCTCGATCCGATGCATTCCATCGAGTGCGCGATGTCACGCAAGGTCTGGAAGGACGGTTTGAAGGACGAACGTCTCTCGCTGCACGAGACGCTCGCCGCCTATACCAGGACCGGCGCCTGGGTCGAGTTCATGGAAGACCGCAAGGGCATGCTGAAGAAGGGCTACCTCGCCGATGTCGTCGTGCTTTCGGCCGATATCGAGGCGACGGACGTCACGGCGCTCGCGACGGTGCGTCCGGTCACGACGATCTGCGACGGGCGGATCACCTATCAGGCCTGATGAAGGGCCGCCTACAGCGGCAACGACTGTATCCACGCGGCGGTTTCGCCCGTGGTTTCAAAAAGCGTTCGGACGGGGCGCCGGAAGCTGCCTCGACTAAAATATATTTTGATGACACCTTCCGGCGCCTCGTTCGGCGGTTTTTGCCTGCGACTTCGGTCTCTCTGCGATGACGGGGTGCGTGGGAACGGTGGCGCGCCCCTCCGCAGACGGGGTCATGCGCGCCCTCAGACTTACGATGCCGCAGCCATGACTGCCGGTCGGCATCGTCTTCCACTGCGCCGCGCGACAGGGACACGTCCCCCGGACGCCCCGCGGCGCATCCGTCCACTTGTGTGCCACACAGGCACGCCCGGCGAAGGCGTGGTCGAAAAGGCGGTCCGACGCCCCTCGCCCGTCCCTTGCCGGAGGGAGACCATTTTCCGCAGACCCGGTGCTTGAAGTCCTGCGTCCTTCCTTCACGCCCCGCGCCGACCTCGCCTCGCCGCAACGCCTTGCGGTGTATCCGAGGGCGGGATGGAGCGATTGTAGGCGCGACCTGACTGCGCGGGGAAATCGGCGCGGGATTTTGCTTGAAAATCAAAGGGCCCTTCGAGGATTGTCCCCGGTAGCAGCCCTCTCGAACCCGCCGCTCAGTGCTCAGGCGGGACGGTCCAGATCGGCCAGGTAGGTGTTTTCGGCGCGTGAGGCCTCGTAGTCGGCCGGCCGGATGTCAGCGAAAAGCAGAGCCTCGCCTTGCGCCGGGCCTTCGGCGAGCAGCGCGCCATCCGGGGCGGCGATGCGCGAGAGGCCAGCATAGGCGAAAAGGCCGTCGCTGTCGCAATGATCGACATAGGCGACGAAGACCTGGTTCTCGAAGGCCCGCACCTGGATCATGTGATTGGCGATGAAGGTGCCAGAGGCGCCCTCCGGCAGGGCGGTCGGGACGACGACGAGATCGGCGCCGGCACGGGCGAGGCGGCGGACATTCTCGGGGAATTCCACATCGTAGCAGATCAGCATGCCGAGCCTCAGCCCGCCAAGCTCGACAAGGACGGAGGCCGGTGTCGCAGGCTTGAAGGCGGCGCGCTCGTATTCGCCGTAGAGATGGGACTTGCGGTAGACGGCATTGGTGCCGATGCCATCGGTGAAGACGGCGCTGTTATAGACCGCCGTGCCCTCGCGCTCGGCAAAACCGGCGATAATGGCGATGCCGTTCTCACGCGCGATGGCGCTGAGGCGGGCGACGGTGTCGCCGGATGCCGGAGAGGCGAGGTCCGCGAAGGCCGCCTCGCCCGCGCCATAGCCGGTGACGGCAAGTTCGGGCACGACGAGCAGGCTCGCGCCGCCCGTCGCGGCATCGGCGGCCGCAGCCGCGATGCGGGCCATGTTCGCTTCGACATCGCCGGCGACGGCTTTCATCTGTAGGGCGGCGATGCGCATGCTCTTACTCCTGGTCGCGCGACGACATGGCGCCGAGCAGCTTGGGCAGGTCGCCGAAGCGCGCGACGAGGCCGAATATCGTGGCTGCGATGGCGACGAACAGGATCGTGACCGAGGCCATGGTGGGCGTGTAACCGTAGCGCAGGGCGTTGAAGATCTTGATCGGCAGCGTTTCCATGGTGAAGCCGACGGTCATGTAGGCGACGATGTATTCGTTGAGCGACAGCACGAAGGCGAAGGCATAACCGGAGACGAGATAGGGCAGGATCAACGGCAGCACGACGGTGCGGAAGACCGTGCGGTCGTCCGCACCCATGGTCGCGGCGGCCTCCACCAGCGAACGGTCGATGGAGGAAAAGCCGAGCGATAGCGTCACCAGCGGCAGCGTCACGAAGAAGATGGCGTGGCTGATGACGGCCGTCGCCGGCTGGCCATAGAAGCCCGTCGCCGCCCAGAAGGTGAGCAGGCCAAGCGCCGTGATGACCGGCGGCAGCGTGAAGGGTGCGATGCCGAGCAGCTGGAAGATATTGGCCCAGGGCGCATGGCGCCGCCACAGGAACCAGGCGAGCGGCAGCGCGATGAGAAGCGCCACGGCCGCCGACAGCGCGGCGAGCGTGATCGACGCGAAAAGCGCGTTGCGCCATTCGACATTGGTGAAGATCTCTGCGTACCAGCCAAGCGAGAAGCCCTTTGGCGGGAAGGCCAGGTCCTGCTTCTCGTTGACCGAGACCCCGGCGACCACGATGATCGGCAGGGCGAGGAAGAGGCCGATCAGGCCGAAATAGAGGCGCTGGAGAAACACGGTCATGCGGTTTCTCCCTTGCGCCCGGCATAGACGGTGAGCCCGACGAGACCGAGCGTGACGAGGACGAGGAACACGGCCATGGCGGCGGCGAACGGCATGTTCGACTGGTAGATCGCCTGGTCGGTGATCAGCACCGAGAGCGTCCAGTGCTGCGGCCGGCCAAGGATCTGCGGCAGCAGATAGCAGCCGAGCGCGAAGATGTAGACCATGATCAGCGTGGCGACGATGGTGTTGCGCAGCGCCGGAACGACGACGGTGAAGAAGGCGCGGATCGGTGATGCCCCGAGCGTGCGCGCCGCTTCCGTCAGTGTCGGGTCGAGCCGCACGAGCGCGGGATAGAGCACGAGGACGGTATAAGGCAGCGCCTGATAGGTCATGGCCGTGAGCACCGCACCGAAGCTCGGATTGAGCGCCACCGACTGATCCATGATGCCGAGCATGACGAGGAGATTGGTTATGCCGGCGGTGCGCGAAAACAGGGTCGACCAGGCAAAGCCGATGATGACTTCCGAGAGCGACAGGATCGACAGAAGTGCGACGAGCCAGAGCACCTGCGTGCGGCGCCTGGCGCGCGACAGCAGGTAGGTGAAGGGCACGGCGAGCACGATGCAGCAGATGGCCACCGCAATGGCGAGCATCAGCGAGAAGCCGAGCACCTTGCCGAAGAACAGGCTGAGGAAGCGGGCGTAATTGTCGAAGACGAAATCCGGCGTATAGAAGCCGGATGGATTGCGCTTGAAGAAGGAGACCGCGATCATCGTCGCGAAGGGCACGACGAAGAAGACGATGAGCATGCCGGCCGGGAAGACCAGCGGGCTGTAATCGGTGAGTTTCTGCGGCGTCTCGCGTCTCATACCTTGAGCACCACGCAATCATCGGGGTTGAGCGCAATGCCGACGCTCTGCCCGACGGCGACGTCGGGGCGGGCATTGGGCATGGACACGGCGACGATCTGCTTGCCGGCGGCCTCCACGAAGGTCTCGATCGTGCCGCCGAGATCGCGCACGAAGGTGACGGTGCCCGTGATCGGCGCATTGCCCGGTGCGGTGAGATGCACATCCTCCGGGCGCACCGAGATGATGCCGGATGGCAGGCCGTTCGGTATGACGAGGCCGGGAACGGAGGCGCCGAGAACCTGCGTGCCGGCGCCATCGGCCTTGAAATCGATGAGGTTCGTCATGCCGATGAAATCGGCGACGAAGGTATCGGCCGGGCGGCGGTAGATCTCGACCGGAGGCGCGGCCTGGCGGATCTCGCCGCCGTTCATCACGACCACGGTGTCGGCCATGGTCATGGCCTCGCGCTGATCATGTGTGACGACGATGGTGGTGATGCCGAGGCGCTGCTGGAGCTGGCGCAGCTCGACCTGCATGGCCTCGCGCAGCTTGGCGTCGAGGGCGGAGAGCGGTTCGTCGAGCAGGAAGAGTTTGGGCGAGATGGCGAGCGCGCGGGCGATCGCCACGCGCTGGCGCTGGCCGCCGGACAGCTTGGCCACCGGGCGGTCGGCGTAGCCGGTCAGGTGGATCATGGCGAGAAGCTCGTCGACGCGCTTCTTCTGCTCGGCCTTGCCGACGCCGCGGATGCGCAGCGAATAGGCGATGTTCTCGCCGACGGTCAGATGGGGAAAGAGCGCCAGCGACTGGAAGACCATGCCGAGGTCGCGCTTGTGGGTGGGCACATTGGTGATGTCGCGGTCATCCAGGCGGATGGAGCCGCTGGTGGGAAGATCCAGCCCCGCGACCATGCGCATCAGCGTGGTCTTGCCGCAGCCGGACGGGCCGAGCAGGCAGACGAAGGTGCCGTGCGGCACCGTGAGTTCGACGTTCCTGACGGCGGTAAACGTGCCGAATTCTTTGGTGACGTTCTGGAGGGTCAGTCCGGACATTGGTTCTCCGCTCGGCGCGTTCGGTTCAAGGCACGCGGCCGCCAGCATAGGCTTCACGCTGGCGGCCGGGCAAGGTTTCGATGGATCGGGCTATCAGCCGGCGATCATTTCCGTCCACTTCTGGTTCAGCCAGTCGGACTTGGTCTGGTAGAGGTCGTAGCGCGGAATGATCGGCTCGATGTCCGACGACACGGCGGCAAACTCTTCCGCCGTCAGGTCGAGCAGATCGCGCTTGACGGTCGGCGCGGTGCCGACCTTGCGCGACAAGAGCGCCTGGATCTTCGGCTGGCTCATATAGTTGATGAAGGTGTGGGCTTCCTCGACCTTGGCGGAGGCGCGCGACAGCGCCCAGCAGCCCGAATCCATGATGCCGCCTTCCTTGGGGAAGGTCGAGCGCACCGGCTGGCCATCGGCCGCGGCAAGGCCCGTCACGTCATGATAGTACTGGCCCATCGGGATTTCGCCCGACTTCAGGGACTGTTCGAACTGGGCTTCGTCGCGATACCACAGGCGCACGTTCGGCTTGACCTCGGCGAGCTTCTCGAAGGCCTTGAGGAGGCCGTCCTCGGTGTCGAGCGCGTTGGTGCCGCCGAAATGGGTCTTGGCGGTCACTTCCAGCAGGAACGAGTTGGAGACGAGCGCCAGCAGGCCGAGCTTGTCGGCATTCGCCGGATCCCACAGCGCGTTCCACGAGGTCGGCGCTTCCTTGTAGACATCCGTGTTGGTGACGAGCGTGATGTACCAGGCGACGGCGCCGATGCCGGCGATGCGGCCATCCGGGTACTTGTTGACGAAATGGTCGATGAGGTTGGACGCGTTCGGGATCTTCGCCACATCGAGCGGCGCCCACAGCTCGGTGGACTGGCCCTTGAGCATGGCGACCTGCGACATCATCGAGACGTCGGCCGGGGCCTGGCCGGCCTTGGCGGCCTGTTCCAGCTGGACCAGCCATGCCTCACCGGTCGGCTCGGCGACGGATTCGACGGCGATGCCGGTTTCCTTGGTGAAATCCGCAAAGATGTTCTTGTCGAAGGAATCCTTGAAGTAGCCGCCGTAGACGCCGACCTTCAGCGACTTGTCCTGCGCGCGCAGGATGGCCGGCATGGCCAGCAGAGAGGCACCGGCGACGCCGGCGCCCAGCACCGCGCGGCGGCTGACAGTGGTCTTGAGGATATCACGCATGGTCGTTTTTCTCCTGTTAGGCCGACCGGTCTGGACCCGCCGGCATGTTCCCGTTGTTGCTATTGTATGTCAGGCTTTCGCCGCCACGGAAGGGCTGAATACCATCAGGCTCAGAATTTCGAACAGCACCTGCGCGCCGGCATGGGCGCTGTTGGTCGTCGCGTCGTATTGCGGGGCGACCTCCACGACGTCCCCGCCGACGAGATTGATGCCCTTGAGGCCGCGGATGAGTTCCAGGACCTCGCGCGTCGTCAGCCCGCCGATCTCGGGCGTGCCGGTGCCGGGCGCGAAGCTCGGATCCAGGCTGTCGATGTCAAAGGAAAGGTAGGTCGGGCCATCGCCGACGATCGCCTTCGCCTTCTCGATGATGGCGGGGATGCCGAGGCCGGTGACCTCTTCCGCGTGGATGACGGTCATGCCGGAATCGTAGGAGAACTCCCACAGATATTCCGAGGAGCCACGGATGCCGATCTGGATGGTGCGCCTCGGATCGAGCACGCCGTCGAGCACGGCGTTGCGGAACGGGCCGCCGTGGTGGAACTTCGTCTGGTCGAAGAGGCCGCCGGTGTCGCAATGGGCGTCGATATGGATCATGCCGACCGGCTCTCTCTTGCCGACGGCCTTCATGATCGGATGCGTGATCGAGTGGTCGCCGCCGACGGCGAGCGGAATGACGCCGGCATCGACGATCTGGTTGAAGCGCTTCTCGATATCGTCGTGGCTGAGCTCGAGCCGGTAGCGGCTCTGGAACGGCACGTCGCCGATATCGGCCACGCGCAGCTCCTGCACCGGCGCGCAATCCAGCACGTGGTTGTAGGGGCCGATGCGCTCGATGGCGCGCATGGCGCGGGGCCCGAAGCGCGAGCCCGGACGGTTGGTGACGCCGAGATCCATCGGCACGCCTGTTATGGCCACCTGGAGATTGCCGAAATCGGGCGCTTCGGCATCGACGGGCATATAGGGGGCGGAGAGGAAGGTGGGGACGCCGGCATAGGGCGCAAGACGCGTGCCGCTCTTGTTGAAAATCTTGTCCGCTACCTTGCGGAAAGCCGGGTCGAAGATGTCGCCGCCATGGCTCTCGCCGTATTTCGCCCTGAGCTCTTCGAGCTTCGTGTCGCTCATGATCCTGCCTCACCTGTTGAGATGCGGGCGGTCCGGGGCCGGTATGCGATAGCCTGATAACGTTCCCCGGGGCTTTGCCCTCGTTGACAGCATTATCGCGGCAATCCATATGGAAAATCAATTGACATTGTTGTAGCGGTATTCGTGAGAAAAACTCACATACAGGTTTGCCATGGCTTCGCGCCTTCCGCCACTCAACCCGCTGCGCGCCTTCGAGGCCACCGCCCGCCGTGGCGCCGTCTCCGCGGCCGCGCGGGAACTGAACGTGACGCATGGCGCGGTGAGCCACCAGATCCGCGCGCTGGAGGAATCGCTCGGGACCACGCTCTTCGAACGCAATGGCAAGCGCCTGAAGCTGACGCCGCAGGGCGCGCTGCTTCTGCCGGCCGTCACCAACGCCTTCAGCGAGATCGCCGCGGCTACCGCGCTGATGAAACAGCCCGAAACGCGCGGCGACATCACCATCAGCTGCGTGCCCGCACTGCTGTCGCTCTGGCTTCTGCCGCGGCTGAACACGTTCACGGACCAGTTTCCCGGCGTGAAGGTGACGCTGATCGCCTCCAACGACCCCGAGCACCTGCGTTCGCTCGATACGGATGTGAGCCTGCTCTATGGCGATGGCAACTGGCCGGACTGCTGGACGCGGCTGTGGTCGAACCTGCGGCTTTTCCCGGTCGCCAGCCCCACGCTCCTCAACAGCCGCCCGCTGCGCTCCGTTCGCGATCTGGCCGATCACGCGCTGTTTCACGGCGATGACGGGCGCGAATGGAACACATGGCTGGCCGCCGCCGACGCCATCGACATGCCGCGTGACCGCCAGCATTTCATGAGCGATGCACGTCTTTCGACGGAAGCGGCGCTCTACGGACAGGGCATCGCGCTGGGCGACAACATCACGGCGAGCAACCTGATCGCCCGCGGCGAGCTTGTCGTGCCCTTCGACCTTTCGGTGCCGGCCAACGATGCCTTCTATGTCGCCTGCCGGCAGGCGCTGCGCCAGTCGCCCATCGTCAAGGTGTTCATCGACTGGCTCTTTGCCGCGCTGGAAGAAACCCTGCCCGAGCCGCAGGCCTCCGCCCGCCTGCATCTGCGCGGGCGCGGCGGCCGTAGCGCCGATGCCTACCGCGCCACCACGACACCGGCCAAGCGCCTGATACCAACAAGCCCTCCGCGCAAGACCCGCGCCTGATATCAACGGACCGACCATGCCTCGCTTCAATCCTCTCGTCGAAACCCTCGCCGCCCCGCCGATCCCTTCCGTCTTCGCCTGGGCAGACGCCTATGACGGGCGTGGCGGCGCGATGATCGATTTCTCGCAGGCCGTGCCGGGTTATCCGCCGCATCCGGACATGCTGAGGCTGCTGGGCGAATACGCCGCCTCGCGCGCCTATACCGGCTATGGCCCGATCGAGGGCGAGACGGTGCTGCGCAAGGCCTATGCAGACCATCTCTCCGAAAGCTACGGCGTGGCGCTTGCCGCCGGCAACGTCCATATCACCGCCGGCTGCAACCAGGCCTTCATCTGCGCCGCCATGGCGGTGGCGGGCGCGGGCGACGCGGTGCTGATGACCGATCCCTATTATTTCAACCAGGAAACGACGCTGGCCATGCTGGGCATCAAGACCCGGTTTGCCGCCTGCGACCCGAAAAACGGCTTCCTGCCCGACCTCGCGGCGCTGGCCGCCGGCGTCACCCCCGACGTGCGCGCCATCGCCCTCGTCTCGCCGAACAACCCGACCGGCGCGGTCTATCCGCCGGATATGCTGGGCGCGATCTACGATCTTTGCGTCGCGCGCGGTATCTGGCTGATCCTCGACGAGACCTATCGCGACTTCCTGCCCGCCGGCGCCGGCCGGCCGCACGACCTGTTCGGGCGCGCGGGCTGGGAGGATACGCTGATCGGCCTCTACAGCTTCTCCAAGTCCTTCTGCATTCCCGGTCATCGCCTTGGCGCGATGACGGCTGGCAACGCGGTGGTGACGCAGGTGGCCAAGATCATGGACAACCTGCAGATCTGCCCGCCCCGCTCGGCGCAGGCCGCCGTGGCGACGGCCATTCCACTTCTGGCAGAATGGCGCGCGGAAAACCGCCGCGAGATCGCGCGCCGGGTGGAAGCGCTTCGCACGACCATGGCAGCGGCGCCGGACTGGCGCGTCGGTGCGGTCGGGGCCTATTTCGCCTTCATCGGGCATCCCTTCGCCGGCACGCCATCGGCGGCGGTGGCGGAGCGCCTGGCCAAGGAGGCCGGCATTCTTTGCCTGCCGGGCAGCTATTTCGGGCCGGGGCAGGAAGGCTATCTGCGTTTCGCCTTCGCCAATGCGGATGTCGAGACGATCGGCAAGCTCGGCGCGCGCCTTGCCGGCTTTTCGATGGACGGGGCTTGACCTTCCCACGCGGGAAGGCGCTAGCCTCGATCCAACATCAAGGAGTTTGCCATGC
Source organism: Shinella oryzae (assembly GCF_023038235.1). NCBI lineage: Bacteria > Pseudomonadati > Pseudomonadota > Alphaproteobacteria > Hyphomicrobiales > Rhizobiaceae > Shinella > Shinella oryzae. Next base: position 1,038,805 of record NZ_CP081988.1, read on the forward strand.
CTGCCGAAAACAGCCTCACCTTCACCGTTCCCGACATGACCTGCGGCCACTGCGTCAAGGCGATCACCGGTGCGGTGGTTGCCGCCTATCCTGAAGCGAAGGTCGAGATCGACCTTGCGTCCAAACGTGTCAGCGTCGAAAACGCCGGCGACCGGGCGGCGGTCGCATCGGTCATCGAAGCCGAGGGATATTCGCCCGCCGATGCATAATCGGCGAAACGGGGCTTGACCTTGACATGATGGGAAGGTGCACGATCTATCCAAAAGGATGAAAGGTGCACCATGCTCACCACCACGGGACCGGGCGACCGGCAGACCATCAAGCTTTCCATTTCCGACATGACCTGCGCGTCCTGCGTGCGCCGGGTGGAGAAGGCCATAGAGACGGTGCCGGGTGTTTCCGGCGCCGCCGTCAATCTGGCGACGGAGAAGGCAGACGTGACCTTCGACGGCGCGCCCGACATTGCCGCCGTTGCCGCAGCCGTGCGCGGCGCGGGTTACGGCGTCGATGAGGACGTGCTGGAATTTCCCGTCGAGGGCATGACCTGCGCCTCGTGCATCGGCCGCGTCGAAAGGGCGCTCAAGGCCGTGCCCGGCGTGCTGGATGCCACGGCGAACCTTGCGCAGGAGCGGGCGCGTGTGCGCCTTGCCAGGGGTGCGGCGACTTTCGACGACCTTGCCGCCGCCATCGAGCGTACGGGCTACAAGGCGGTGCGCGTTGCCGCCGACACGCCCGCGGAGGATGACCGCCGCGCGGCGGAGGCAAGTGCGCTCAAGCGTGATCTCATCATCGCGGCCGTGCTGACGGCACCGCTTTTCGTGATGGAGATGGGGGCGCACGCCGTGCCCGCATTCGGCCATTATATCCACGAAACCATCGGCATGCAGGCGAGCCGGGTCATCCAGTTCGTGCTGGCGACGCTGGTGCTCGTCGGCCCCGGCCGGCGCTTCTTCCTGAAGGGCATACCGAGCCTCGTCCGGCTCGCGCCCGACATGAACGCGCTGGTGGTGATCGGTACGCTCGCGGCCTGGATATTCTCCACCGTGGCGACCTTCGCACCGGCTCTTCTGCCCGGCGGTACCGCCAATGTCTATTTCGAGGCGGCAGCCGTCATTGTGACGCTCATCCTGGCCGGCCGCTTCCTAGAGGCGCGCGCCAAGGGCCGCACCGGCGAGGCGATCCGCCATCTCGCCGGCCTGAACGCCCGCTCCGCCCGCGTGATCCGCGGCGGAAGGACCGAGGACGTTTCCCTGGAAAGCGTCGTGGCCGGCGATGTCGTTCTGGTGCGGCCGGGCGAGAAGGTGCCCGTCGACGGCGAGGTGATCGAGGGCGAAAGCTATATCGACGAATCCATGATCACCGGCGAACCGATGCCGGTCGCCCGCAAGCCCGGCGACACGGTGACGGGCGGCACCGTCAACACGACGGGCTCGCTGACCTTCCGCGCCACGCGTGTCGGCGCCGATACGGTGCTCTCGCAGATCATCCGCATGGTGGAGGACGCGCAGGCGGCGAAGCTGCCGATCCAGGCGCTGGTCGACCGCGTGACGCAATGGTTCGTGCCGGCCGTCATCGCCGTGGCGCTCCTCACCTTCGGCCTGTGGCTGATCTTCGGGCCGAGCCCGGTTCTCGCCCATGCGCTGGTGAATGCCGTGGCCGTGCTCATCATCGCCTGCCCCTGCGCCATGGGGCTCGCGACGCCGACCTCGATCATCACGGGCACCGGCCGCGCGGCGGAACTCGGCGTGCTGTTCCGGCAGGGCACAGCGCTCCAGACGCTCGAAGGCACCGATATCGTCGCCGTCGACAAGACAGGCACGCTGACGCTCGGCCGCCCGACGCTGACGCGCATCGTGCCGGCAGAGGGCTTCGGCCGTGATGAGGTGCTTGCCCTCGTCGCTGCTGCCGAGATGCATTCCGAACATCCGATCGCGGCCGCCATCCATGGCGCGGCCGTTGCGGAAGGCGTGGCGGTGCCCGCGGCGTCCGGCTTCGTGGCGACATCGGGCCAGGGCATCGCCGCCGAGGTGGCCGGTCGCAGGGTGGACGTCGGTTCCACTGGCTTCATGGCGGGGCTTGGCCTCGACGTCCGGGCCTTTGCGGACGAGGCGGCGCGACTTGCGGCCGAGGGCGCCTCGCCGCTCTATGCCGCCATCGACGGCAGGCTTGCCGCGCTCTTTGCCGTGACCGACCCCGTCAAGCCGACGACGCGCGAGGCGATTGCCGCGCTCAAGGCGCTCGGCATCGAGGTCGCGATGATCACCGGCGACAACAGGGGCACGGCACAGGCCGTCGCCGCCTCGCTCGGCATCGACCGGGTGATGGCGGAGGTGCTGCCCGATGGCAAGGTTGCCGCCGTGCGCGAACTGTCGGCGGGCGGCGCGAAGAAGGTCGCCTTCGTCGGCGACGGCATCAACGACGCGCCGGCGCTGGCGGCGGCCGATACCGGCATCGCCATCGGCACCGGCACCGATGTGGCCATCGAAAGCGCCGACGTGGTGCTGATGGCCGGCGACATGCGGGGTGTTGCGACGGGCATCGGCCTCTCGCGCGCGACGATGCGCAATATCAGGCAGAACCTGTTCTGGGCCTTCGGCTACAATGTGGCGCTCGTGCCGGTCGCCGCGGGGCTGCTCTATCCCTCCTTCGGCATCCAGCTTTCACCGGCTCTTGCCGCAGGAGCCATGGCGCTCTCCAGCGTCTTCGTGGTGACGAATGCGCTGAGGCTGAAGCGCTACAGGCCGTCCTTCAAGGGAGACAAGGCATGAATATCGGCGAAGCGGCGGAGGCCACGGGCGTGACCGCCAAGATGATCCGCCATTACGAGCAGATCGGCCTCATCAAGGCGGCCGGGCGCACCGGCGCGGGATATCGCGTCTATGGTCCAAACGACCTTTCGACGCTGTCCTTCATCCGCCGCTCTCGCGATCTGGGCTTCTCCATCGCGCAGATCCGTGACCTGCTTGCGCTGTGGCAGGACCGCGCCCGCGCCTCCTCCGAGGTCAAGCGCATCGCAAGCGAACATATCGCGGAGATGCGCGCCAAGATGCGGCTGCTGGAGGACATGGTGGGTACGCTGGAGCATCTTTCGGCGAACTGCCACGGTGACGCGCGGCCCGATTGTCCGATCCTGCAGCAGCTCGCCACCGGCAATGCCGAGACGTCCTGCTGCTAGCCGCCTTTCCACCCTTGGCACTTTCGGGGGCTTGCGCTTTTCGCCGCGCCGAAGGACATTCGCTGCCGGAAAGACGGACCGGCTCATGCAGGGTCGGCGCGATAAAACGGGAATGACGGGAGAAAAGCATGCTCGACAGGCGCAAGTTCTATATCGACGGCCAGTGGGTCGATCCGTTGACGCCGAACGATCTTTCGGTGATCAACCCGGCGACGGAAAAGCCTATCGCGGTCATCTCGATGGGCACGGCCGCCGATATCGACCGCGCCGTGGCGGCCGCCAAGAAGGCGTTCGCGACCTACAGCCAGACCAGCACGGAAGAGCGGCTGGCGCTGTTGGAAAAGCTCCTCGAAATCTACAAGCGCCGCTATGACGAGATGGCGCGCACCATCACGCAGGAACTCGGCGCGCCCATCACCATGAGCACCGAACAGCAGGCGGATGTCGGGGTCGGCCACCTCCAGGGCTTCATCGATGCGCTGAAGCGGCTGAAGAACCGCGAAGTGCTGCCGAACGGCGACATCGTGCGCCGCGAGCCCATCGGGGTCTGCGGCCTGATCACGCCGTGGAACTGGCCGATCAACCAGATCGCGCTGAAGGTGGTTCCGGCACTGGCGACGGGCTCGACCTGCGTGCTGAAGCCGTCGGAATTCACGCCGCTCAACGCCATGCTCTATGCGGAGATGGTGCATGAGGCCGGCTTCCCGGCGGGGACATTCAACCTCGTCAACGGCGACGGCCCGGAATGCGGTGCGGCCCTGTCGCGCCACAAGGACATCGACATGATGTCGTTTACCGGCTCCACCCGCGCCGGCATCGCCGTCAGCAAGGATGCGGCCGATACGGTCAAGCGCGTGACGCTCGAACTCGGCGGCAAGTCGCCGAACATCGTGTTCGCCGATGCCGATCTCGAGGACCGCGTGGCCGGCAGCGTGCGCGAATGCTTCAACAATTCCGGCCAGTCCTGCGATGCGCCGACGCGCATGCTGGTGGAGCGCTCGGTCTATGACAAGGTGGTGGAGATCGCCGAACGCACCGGCAAAGAAGCCAGGGTCGGCAATCCCGAAGAGGAAGGCGAGCATATCGGCCCGCTCGTCTCGCACATCCAGTTCGGCCGGGTGCAGGCGCTGATCGAGGCGGGCGTTGCCGAGGGCGCGCGGCTTCTGGTCGGCGGTCCCGGCAAGCCCGATGGTTACGAGACCGGCTATTTCGTGAAGCCGACGATCTTCGCCGACGTGAACAACACCATGCGCATCGCGCGTGAGGAGGTGTTCGGTCCGGTCCTGTCGATCATTCCCTTCGACACCGAGGAGGAGGCGATCGCGATCGCCAACGACACGGCTTACGGACTTGCGGCCTATGTGCAGACCGGCGACCCGGACCGCGCGGAACGTGTTTCCGCCCGCCTGCGCGCCGGCATGGTGCATATCAACGGCGGTCCGCACCGCTATGGCAGCCCCTTCGGCGGCTACAAGCAGTCCGGCAACGGCCGCGAGGGCGGCATGTTCGGCCTGGAGGACTTCCTGGAGATCAAGACCGTGCATCGCCCCGAGGCGGCGTAATACCCAGGGGCCGGGCCGCCCGCTATTGCGGGTGGCCCGGCCTCCTCGTTCCGCGTCTTCGCCCGATGACCGGCCGTCGGCCAAAGCCCGTCGCTTTGCCGCCGCTCGCCGAAGTTCTCCGGAGAATACGCGGCGTGCCTCTGGCTGAAGCCGCTGCGCTCTGATAGCGCGCACGGCATCGCCGCTCCCTGGACGTCCGCCTTGTCCCCCGTTGCATCCCCGTCGCATGCGCGCCTCGCGCTCATCGCTCTCCTCGTTGGCGGCATCGCCATCGGCGGCTCGCCGATCTTCGTGCGGTTTTCCGAAGTCGGGCCGATGGCGACGGCGTTCTGGCGCGTCGCGCTCGCGCTCGTGCCGTTCTTCATCGTCTCGCGCGCGCTCCCGCACGCCGACGAGCGGCCGTCCGGTCTTCGCGACCGCCTCTTCCTGTTCCTGCCCGGCATCTTCCTGGCCGCAGACCTTGGGTCCTGGCATCTCTCGCTGCACATGACCTCGGTTGCCAATGCGACGCTCTTTGCCAACCTGGCACCCGTCTTCGTCACGCTCGGCTCCTGGCTGCTTTTCCGCACGACCATCACGCCCGTCTTTCTTGCCGGGCTGGCGCTGGCGCTGATCGGCGTCGTCGTGCTGAAGGGCGGGCCGGCGGCGCTGGGCGGCGGGCAGATGGCGGGCGATGCGACGGCCGTCGTCGCGGCGATGTTCTACGCCGGTTACATGCTGTCGATCGGCCATTTGCGGGCGCGGTTCTCCACGTCGCGCATCATGGTGTGGACGACATTCGCCGCAATGACCTGCATGCTGCCGGTCGCCTTCTTCCTGGAAGCCGACCTGGTGCCGGCGACGCTCGTCGGCTGGGGCATGCTGCTCGGTCTCGCGCTCATCAGCCATGTCGGCGGGCAGGGCCTCGTCACCTACGCGCTCGCCTATCTTCCGACGGCGTTCTCCTCGCTGACGCTGCTTCTCCAGCCGGTCGTCGCCGCACTCCTCGCCTGGCTGCTGCTGGGCGAGCCTGTCGGGCTGATGCAGGCCATCGGTGGCGCGATCGTGCTCTTCGGCATCCTCATCGCGCGCCGCGGCTGAACCGCATCAGTGGTTGTGGCGCGGCGGGGTTTTGGCGATCCTGCGGAAATCTGCCGCTCCGTCGATCACCGCACCATCCGAGAGCTGCGTAACGGTGCGGCGATAGAGGCGCTGCCACGGCGTGGCGTCTGCCGGAACGGCGGGGATGCCATCGGCCTTGCGCTTTTCGATCTCTTCCTCTGCCACCAGCATGTCGCAGCGGCCGTGTTCGAGGTCGATGCGGATGATGTCGCCGGTGCGCAGCCAGGCAAGTCCGCCACCGGCCGCGCTTTCCGGCGAGGCATTGAGGATGGACGGACTGTCGGCGGTGCCGGACTGGCGGCCGTCGCCGATGGTGGGCAGGCTGGTGACGCCGCGCCTGAGCAGATGGTCCGGCGGCTGCATGTTGACGACCTCCGCCGAACCCGGCCAGCCAAGCGGTCCGGCGCCGCGGATGACGAGGATCGTGCGCTCGTCGATGCCGAGCGCCGGGTCGTTGATGCGCGCGTGGTAATCCTCCGAGCCGTCGAAGACCGCCGCCCTGCCCTCGAATATGCCTTCGCGGCCGGGCTCGCTCAGATACCGCTGCCGGAACTCCTCGGAGATAACCGAGGTCTTCATGATGGCGAAATCGAAGAGATTGCCCTTGAGGACAAGGAAACCGGCGCGTTCCTTCAACGGCGCATCATAGGACCGGATCACCTCGCGATCGCTTCCGGCGCGTCCCTCCAGGTTTTGCGCCATGGTGCGGCCCGTGACGGTGGGACAGCTGCCATCGAGTTTTCCCGCCCCCAGCAGTTCGCGCATGATGGCGGGGACGCCGCCTGCACGGTGGAACCGCTCGCCGAGGAAGCGGCCGGCCGGCTGCACGTCCGCCAGCAGCGGGATATCGTAGCCGTAGCACTGCCAGTCGTCGGGCTCCAGCGCGACACCGGCATGTTTGGCCATGGCCATCAGATGCGGCTGCGCATTGGTGGAGCCGCCGATGGCGGAATTGACACGGATGGCATTGAGGAAGGCCTGCCGCGTGAGGATATGGGAGGGGCGGATATCCTCCAGCACCAACTCGACGGCGCGCCGGCCGGTGCGATAGGCGATCTGCCCGCGCTCGCGATAGGCGGCCGGAATGGCGGCGCAGCCGGTGAGCGACATGCCGAGCGCCTCGGCCAGCGCGTTCATGGTGGAGGCCGTTCCCATCGTGTTGCAATGGCCGATGGAGGGTGCGGAATCCATCGCGGCCTGCAGAAATTCCTCTTCGTCGATGGCGCCGGCGGCAAGCTTGCGGCGTGAGCGCCAGATGACGGTGCCCGAGCCGACAAGATCGCCGTCGTGCCAGCCATCGAGCATCGGCCCGCCCGACAGGACGATGGCGGGAATGTCGACCGTCGAGGCGGCCATCAGGGCCGACGGCGTGGTCTTGTCGCAGCCGGTCGTCAGCACGACCCCATCGAGCGGATAGCCGTAGAGGATTTCGACCAGCCCGAGATAGGCGAGGTTGCGGTCAAGCGCCGCGGTCGGCCGCTTGCAGTTTTCAAAGATCGGATGGGTGGGGAACTCGATGGGAATGCCGCCGGCATCGCGGATACCGTCGCGCACGCGCTTGGCGAGATCGACATGGTGGCGATTGCAGGGCGTGAGATCGCTGCCGCTCTGGGCAATCCCGATCACCGGCTTGCCCGAGCGCAGCTCCTCCGGCGTGATACCGTAATTCATGAAGCGTTCGAGATAGATGGCGGCCATGTCGACGTGGTCGCGGTTGTCGAACCAGTCCTGCGAGCGCAGCCGGCGTTTCGTCGTCTTCGTGTCCGTCATCATGAAGCTCCTCCGCAACGGCCGCACTGTTTCATTGCCGGCGACGGGGATCAACCGCCAGGTGGTGATGGAGGGGCTTATGGAGCCATCAAAAATAGTCGCTGGATCGGGGACGGCGAATGTGTCACAGCGCGTCAACCGCCATCAGAGTTGCCGACATGACAGACACCGCCGCCGCCACGCCCGCCACCGGCTCCGCCCGCCTCGGCGTGCTGTTGATGCTGCTCGGCATGGTGATGTTTTCGCTGAACGACGTGCTCGGCAAGTGGCTGGTCTCGACCTATTCGGTCGGGCAGCTGATGCTGATCCGCAGTCTGGCCGCCATGGTCGTGCTGGCACCGTTCTTCTGGCGGGTCGGGTGGCGCCGGCTGATCGAGGTCGAGCAGCCGAAACTGCACCTGCTGCGCTCCGCGCTCTTCGCATTCGAGGCATCGGCGTTCTATTTCGCGGTGGCCTATATGCCACTGGCCGACGCGATGACCTACTGGCTTGCGGCACCGATCTATGTCGCCGCCCTCTCGCCGCTGATGCTGGGCGAGCATGTCGGCTGGCGGCGCTGGTCGGCCATTCTCGTCGGCTTTGCCGGCGTCATCATCGCGCTGTCGCCCTCCAGGGAAAGCTTCACGCTGCCGGCCCTGATCGCGCTTGCGGGCAGCCTCGCTTTCGGGCTCGCCATGGTGTTCAGCCGGTCGTTGCGCGCCACACCCGACACGACGCTTGTGTTTTGGCAGGTGACCGGTGCGGCGCTCTTCGCGGGCGTCTGGTGTCTTTCCGATCCCGGCGGCTGGGCGCCGGTCAGCGCCGTCGATTTCGGCCTGCTCAGCCTGCTCGGCATCGTGGCGATGGCGGCGCATATGCTGGTCAACCGCTCGCTGAAGCTGGGCGATGCCGCGACCGTGGTGCCGCTACAATACACGCTGCTGATCTGGGCGGTTCTGTTCGGATGGCTGTTCTTCGGCGATGCGCCGCGCCCGGCCATGCTCATCGGCGCAGGCTTTATCGTGGCCTCCGGCCTCTTCATCTTCTTCCGCGAATTGCAGCTGAAGCGGCGTGGCGGCTGAGCGGGCTTACTGCGCCTTGACCGATTTCAGATAGGCGATGACGTCGGCGATGTCCTGCTCGGACTTGAGGCCGGAAAAGGCCATGCGCGTCTTGGGGATCATCTTTTTCGGGCCGGCGAGATAGGTGGCGAGCGTCGCCTCGTCCCATGTCAGGCCCCTGGCCCCTTCTTCCTTCATGGCATCGGAATAGTTCGTGTAGTCGGCAAGCGCCGCCGCGGGCCGGCCGACGACGCCGTCCAGATGCGGGCCGACCTTATTCGTCGCCTTCTCGGCATTGTGACAGGCGGTGCATTTCTTGAACACGACCTTTCCCGCCTCGGCGGAGCCTTCGGCTGCCAGGGCGGTCGAGGAAAGCGTCAGGAGGATCAGGGCGGCAAGCGTCTTCATGCGTCGTTCCATCGAAAAGGCGGCCGGCGTGAGCCGGCCGGAGTTGGCGCGGCCTGCCGGCCGCACGCGATCACCGGCCGCCCGAAGGCGACCGGGGAGGATCGCCAGGAGATATCAGATCGAACCGGCGGCCATTTCCTTGGCGATGTAATCCGCCTGGCGGATCGCAAGCGACACGATGGTGAGCGTCGGGTTTTCCGCGCCGCCCGTCGTGAACTGGCTGCCGTCCGACACGAACAGGTTCTTGATGTCGTGGGTCTGGCCCCACTTGTTGACCACACCGTCGCTCGCCTTCTCGCTCATGCGGTTGGTGCCGAGATTGTGCGTGGATGGATAGGGCGGCGTGGGGAAGCTGCGCGTCGCGCCGACGGCTTCGTAGAGCGCCTGCCCCTGCTGGTAGGCATGGTTGCGCATCGCGACGTCGTTGGCGTGATCGGTGAACCAGACATCCGGGATCGGCATGCCGTACTGGTCCTTAAGTTCGCCGTGCAGCTTCACGGCATTCTGTTCCTGCGGCATGTCCTCGCCGACGATCCACAGGCCCGCCATGTTGGCGTAGCTGTCCATCGCCGAGGCGAAGGAGCGGCCCCAGCCGCCGGGATCGAGGAAGGCCGCCATGAAGGGCACGCCGAGGGAGAGCGTTTCCAGCTCGTAACCGCCGACGAAGCCGCGCGACGGATCGTGCTTCGCCTCGTCCCTGATAATGCCGGCCATGGTGGTGCCGCGATACATGTGCACGGGCTTCTCGAACACGGCATAGACCGAGCCCGTCGTGTGGCGCATGTAGTTCTTTCCCACCTGGCCGGAAGAGTTGGCAAGGCCGTCGGGGAACTTGGCCGAGGCCGAGTTGAGCAGCAGGCGCGGGCTTTCGATGGAGTTGCCGGCGACGGCGACGATGCGGGCCTTCTGGCTGTGCAGCTTGCCGTCCTTGTCGGCATAGACCACGGCATTGACCTTGCCGCTGGCATCATGCTCGATCTTGACGACATGCGACTGCGGACGCACTTCCAGCTTGCCGGTGGCCTCCCCCTTGGGGATTTCCGTATAGAGCGTCGACCATTTGGCGCCCCATTTGCAGCCCTGGAAACAGAAGCCCGTCTGCTGACAGCTCATGCGGTCGTCGCGATCGGCGGAGTTGATGGCCATGTTGCCGGTGTGACATTCCTTGTAGCCGAGCTTGTCGGCGCCGGCCTTGAGGATCTTGAAGTTGTTGTTGCCCGGCAGGCCTTCGATGCCGTTGGTCCGGGTCACGCCCATCTTGTCTTCGGCCTTGGCGTAATAGGGCTCCAGCTCGGCGAGCGTGATCGGCCAGTCGAGCAGGTTGGCGCCGTCGATCTTGCCGTAATGGCTGAGCGTCCTGAACTCATGCTCCTGAAAGCGCAGCGAGGCGCCGGCCCAGTGGGTGGTGGTGCCGCCGACCGCCTTGACGATCCAGGCCGGCAGGTTCGGGAAGTCCTTGGCCACACGCCAGCCGCCGCCCGTCGTGCGGTGATCGAGCCAGGCGAGCTGGGCAAAACTGTCCCACTCGTCGTTGATGAAGTCCTCGTGTTCGTGCCGCGCGCCGGATTCGAGCACGACGACGTCGATGCCCTTCTGCGCCAGTTCGTTGCCCAGCGTACCGCCGCCGGCGCCGGAACCGATGATGACGACCACGCTGTCGTCGTTGAGATCGTAAGGAGCTGCCATGGTTTCCTCCTGAAACGGGACGGTCGGCTTTGCGCCATGCGGCCGCGCCTCCTCCGGCGCTGGCCGTCAGACCGTCGTCAAAGCCATTCGATGTCGTCGAAACCGCGGGCGATATACCCGCCCTTCGAGTAGGATTCGCCCTCGTAGCCGAAATGCGGCCAGAGTTCCTTCTGGTTATAGAAGGAGACGACGAGATCGCCGCGCACCGCCTGGAAGAACGGTGTCGTCTCGATGTCGCGCAGGATCGCGACGCGGTCGTCTTCCCAGCCAAGGCCGCGATAGCCGTTGGCGCCGGCGCGCTTGTCGAGATCGGCAATGCCGTCCTCGATCAGCGTCTTGTGCGCGGCATCCGTGCCGGCCTTCGTCTCGTGACCCTTGACGGCGATGGCGTAGAAGCGATCGGAAATCGCGTCGTGCGGGTAAATGTCACGGGCGAGCTTGATCAGCGTCGCCATGGTCTCCGGCTTCAGCGCCGTCGTTTCCATGCCCCACGCGCGGTCGGGGCTGATGACGGCGTTGCCGGCGATGATGAGTGCGGCACCGACCGTGCCGCGCTTCAGAAGCTCGCGCCGGGAAATGCCGGGGCGCTGCTCGTAGATGGTCGTCATGTCACGTTCCTCCCGTTGCATTCATGGCGGGCGGCCTCCCCCGGGCCGCCGGCCTCTTTACTTGTAGCGGCCGTGCCGCTGCAGAACCTCGATCTTGTAGCCATCCGGATCGGTGACGAAGAAGAAGCGGGCAAGCAGGCCGCCATCCCGGTTGAATTCGACGATCTTGCCGGTGGTGAAGCCGAGCGCGGAGACGCGGGCACGCTCGCTGTCGAGATCGGACACCGAGACGGCGAGATGGCCGTAGCCATCGCCGAGATTGTAAGGTTCGGTGCGGCCCTTGTTGATCGTCAGTTCGAGTTCGAATTCGCTTTCGGCATTGCTCATATAGACGAGCGTGAAGGTCTCGAAATCCAGCCGCTCGGCGATTTCGAGGCCGAAGGCCCTGTTGTAGAAATCCACGGACCGGTCTTCGTCCAGAACACGGATCATGGAATGTATCGTCTTCGCCACGCCTGGTTTCCCCCGCTTGCAGTTCGCTTGTAGGGGGAAGTGTGCGTCCGGAATCGGGGCTGCGGGTAGCAGCCCGTTACCGCACATGGATTTTCATTTCTGGAGTATATGGAGAAGGAATTTTTATCGGTTCGCACACGCCGGGATGATTTGACCAAATACAAGCGTCGCCGCATAATCGAGGGCATAAAAACAAGACTGGAGGATATGCCAATGTGTGAGGTTTTCGCGGGCCAGGATCCGCAACGCTACCGGCCCGTCAACCGGTCGGTGCGCATCGGCGGACATTCGACGAGCATTCAGCTCGAGGCGGCCTTCTGGGTGCTGATCGACGAGATCGCCAGCGGTCAGGGTATGTCGACGTCCCGCTTTCTCTCGACGCTCTATGACGAGGCGCTGGAGCGCAACGGCACGGTGTCGAACTTCGCGTCGCTGCTGCGCACGAGCTGTCTCATCTATCTGATGGGCGGCACCGCCAGGGAGGCCGAACCGCGCGCCTTCCACATCGTCGCGGCCGAGTAGCGTCAGAAGGTCGGCGGGGTGTTAATCCAGATCAGCACCGTCTCGCCGTCATGGCTGTTGTGCCAGGAATGGTGGCGGGTGCTCTCGAAATAGAGGCTGTCGCCGGGCCCAAGGTCGTGGAATTCGTGGCCGTCGAGCACGATCTCGACGCGCCCCGCCAGGACATGGACGAATTCCTCGCCGTCGTGCTGGTAGGCGCCATCAGAGGTGGCGCCGGGCGCCAGCACGAAACGGTGGCAATCCATCATGTTCCGGCCGTCGGCCAGCACCTGCACGGTCACGCCCGGCGATGTCTCCGGCCACAGCTTCCATTCGCCCGAGCGCACCACCGCACGGTTGTCGGTCTCCTCCTCGCCGGAAAGCTTCGAGACGGTCGTGCCGTAATAGTCGGCGAGATCGTGCAGCACGCGGAAGGTCACGCCCTGCGAGGTGCGTTCGAAGGTGGAGAGAACGGAGGTCGCGATGCCGATATCGCCGGCCACCTGCTCCAGCGTCTTGCCCTCGGCATGGCGCAGGCTGCGGAACTTGCGGCCGATGCCCTGCGGCGCATCGCCGTCCGACGCCTGCGTTTCCGCGGCAGGCTCTTCCGCCTCCAGCGCCTCGCGGATCGCGGCCGGGTTGAGGCCGCGCTCGGTGCGATACCAGGCAATGCGCTTGAGGCGGTTGACATCGTCGGCGCTGTACTGCCGGTGGCCGGTGTCCGAGCGGCCGGGCACGACGAGACCCTGCGTCTCCCATAGCCTCAGCGTGGAGGCCGAGACGCCTGCAAGGCGTGCCGCCTCCGTCACCTTATAGTGCACCGGTTCCGGGGAACCCATCGCGCCAATCCCTGATTCTGTGTTCGTTTCGCTTATACACACCCACGCGGGCGCGCGGCCTGAAAATCGGTCGCATTTCCCGCGTAGAATGCCAGTTGCATTCTTGCAGAAAAAATGTAGGAATTCCACTCGAAGCTTGCAGAAAAAATGCAAGTTATTGATCGAAGCCTCCAGATTCAGGATAGCGCCATGACCGCCTCCCCGCTGACCGACCGCAAGAACGCCGCTATTTCGCGCGGCGTGGGCATGACCACGCAGATCTACGCCGACCGCGCGGAAAATGCGGAGATCTGGGACAAGGAAGGCAATCGATATATCGATTTCGCCGCCGGCATCGCCGTCGTCAACACCGGCCATCGCCATCCGCGCGTCATCGAGGCCGTCAAGAAGCAGCTCGACCGCTTCACGCATACCTGCCACCAGGTCGTGCCCTATGAAAACTATGTGGAACTCGCCGAGCGCCTGAACGCCATCACCCCCGGCGATTTCGAGAAGAAGACGATCTTCGTCACCACCGGTGCCGAAGCCGTCGAGAACGCCGTGAAGATCGCCCGCGCCGCCACCGGCCGCCAGGCCGTCATCGCATTTTCCGGCGCCTTCCACGGCCGCACCTTCATGGGCATGGCGCTGACCGGCAAGGTCGTTCCCTACAAGGTCGGCTTCGGCGCCATGCCGGCCGACATCTACCATGCACCGTTCCCGGTCGAGATGCACGGCACGACCGTCGAGCAGTCGCTGGATGTGCTGAAGAAGCTCTTTGCCGCCGATGTGGACCCGAACCGCGTCGCCGCGATCATCATCGAGCCGGTGCAGGGCGAAGGCGGCTTTTATCCGGTTCCGGTCAACTTCATGAAGGCTATCCGCGAAATCTGCGACAAGTACGGCATCCTGCTGATCGCCGATGAAGTGCAGACCGGCTTTGCCCGTACCGGCAAGCTGTTCGCCATGGAGCATTTCGGCGTGACGGCCGACCTCGTGACCATGGCCAAGGGCCTTGGCGGCGGCTTCCCGATCGCGGCCGTCACCGGCCGCGCCGACATCATGGACGCACCCGGTCCGGGCGGCCTGGGCGGCACCTATGCCGGCAGCCCGATCGGCGTTGCGGCAGCTCATGCCGTTCTCGACGTCATCAAGGACGAGGACCTGTGCAACCGCGCGGAAAACCTCGGTGCACGCCTCAAGCAGCGCCTCGCATCGCTGCGCGACAAGGTTCCCGAGATCGTCGACATCCGCGGCCCGGGCTTCATGAACGCCGTCGAGTTCAACGACGTCGCGACGAAGCAGCCGAGCGCCGAATTCGCCAACAAGGTTCGCCTGAAAGCGCTCGAAAAGGGCCTGATCCTGCTGACCTGCGGCGTGCACGGCAACGTCATCCGCTTCCTCGCGCCGATCACCATCCAGGACGACGTCTTTGCCGAAGGCCTGGACATCCTCGAAGCGGCGATGATCGAAGCCCGCGGCTGAGCGGTACGAGACAGACGACACATGACCAAGCAAGCGACACCCGGAGCAGAGGCTCCGGGTGAAGGCGCTTTGCGACCCAAAAGGAACGACAATGGCTTTCTATGATGCTCTGACCCGGCACTTCACGTCGGGCGACCTGCTGCGCGATGCCGGCTATGTGGACGGCAAGTGGATCAGCGACAGCGCGGCCGGAACCTTCGACGTGCTCAATCCCGCGACCGGCGAGACACTGGCGACCCTGCCGGAAATGGGTGCGGCCGAGACGAAGGCCGCAATCGACGCGGCCTACCGGGTCCAGCCCGCCTGGGCGGCGCGGCCGGCAAAGGAGCGCAGCATTCTCCTGCGCAAGTGGTTCGATCTGATGATCGCCCATGCCGACGAGCTTGCCGCCATCCTGACTGCCGAAATGGGCAAGCCGCTGGCCGAGGCCAAGGGCGAGATCCTCTATGCCGCCTCCTATGTGGAATGGTATGCGGAAGAGGCAAAGCGCATCAACGGCGAGACGATCCCTGCCGCCAGTGCGGACAAGCGCATGATGGTCATCAAGCAGCCGGTCGGCGTGGTCGGCACGATCACGCCGTGGAACTTCCCGACCGCGATGATCGCCCGCAAGGTGGCGCCGGCGCTCGCCGTGGGCTGCACGGTGGTTTCCAAGCCTGCCGAGCTGACGCCGCTTTCGGCCATTGCGCTCGCCGTGCTTGCCGAGCGAGCCGGCATTCCCGCCGGTGTGTTCAACATCGTGCTCGGCACGGACGGTCCGGCAATCGGCAAGGAACTGTGCTACAATCCGAAGGTGCGCAAGATCTCCTTCACGGGCTCGACGGAAGTCGGGCGCATCCTGATGCGCCAGTGTGCGGACCAGATCAAGAAGATGAGCCTGGAACTCGGCGGCAACGCGCCCTTCATCGTTTTCGACGATGCGGATCTCGACGCTGCCGTGGAAGGCGCCATGGCCTCCAAGTACCGCAATGCCGGACAGACCTGCGTCTGCGCCAACCGGCTCTATGTACAGTCGAACGTCTATGACGCCTTTGCCGAGAAGCTGGCCAGGAAGGTGGCCGAACTTTCCGTCGGTGACGGTTTCGCCAAGGGCACGACGGTCGGTCCGCTGATCGAGGAAGCCGCGATCGAGAAGGTCGAGGCCCATATCGCCGATGCCGTTTCCAAGGGCGCGACGGTGGTTTCCGGCGGCAAGCGTGTGGCCGGCAAGGGCACCTTCTTCGAGCCGACCGTGCTGAAGGGCGTCGCCCGCGGCATGACGGTCGCGCGGGAGGAGACGTTCGGCCCGCTCGCGCCGCTCTTCCGTTTCGACACGGTCGAGGACGTCATCGAACAGGCGAACGACACCGAGTTCGGTCTCGCCGCCTATTTCTATGCCGGCGACCTGAAGAAGGTCTGGAAGGTGGCCGAGGCGCTGGAATACGGTATGGTGGGCGTCAATACGGGCCTCATTTCCTCTGAAGCCGCGCCCTTCGGCGGCATCAAGCAATCCGGCCTCGGCCGCGAAGGCTCGGCCCATGGCGCCGAAGACTACCTGGAAATGAAATATGTCTGCATCGGCGAACTCGCCTGATGAATGAAGGTCGCCCGCATGATGCGGGCGACCTTCATGCCGTATCGATGTCGGTGCGGGCGAAATCGTCGCCTTTATAGAGCAAGGGAATGCCGTGCTGACGGGCGCAGGCATAGGCGAAGCAGTCGCCGAAGTTCAGCGCCGCCGGATGGCGGCCCTTGCCGAACCGTTGGAACGCCTCGACGTCCGCCGCTGTGATGGCGGCATCGACGGCGAGCGTTTCGATTTGCAGCAGGCGGAGATAGGCCTCCACTTCGCCCAGCGCCGCCTTTGGCTCAAGGCCCGTCACCCGCGCATAGGCGACGGCGGCCTCCCAGATCGCCATCGGTGACGTCAAACGGCGGTCGGTCGCCACGAGCCGTTGACCGAGCGATCGCGCGTCATCCTCGTTCGTCATCATCGCGACGATGGCGGAGGCGTCGACGAACATCAGTCCTCGTACAGGCTATCGATGAAGGCCTTGTCGGCGGCGGGACCGACAGGCGGATACTTCCGGTTCAGCACGCGGGTCATCTCAAGCGCCTTGTCGACCAAAGAGGGCTCCTGCTCCAGCCGTTGCAGCTCATGCGCCAATGCCTGCCGCACCGCCTCCGTCTTGCTGACCTTGCGCAGTGCGGAGACGCGCTCGGCCAAGCGATCGACTTCGCGGTCCTTGACGTAGAGCGGCATGGTATATCCTTTCTTTCGTAGAAGTATATACCATGCCCTTGCCGCCTCTGAAAGACCGGCGTGTGGCCGCTCAGCCCCTTTCGTAGCGCGTCACCGTCTGCTCGATCGCGCCGAAGATGGAGTGGCCGGTCTCGTCCTTCATCTCGATGCGCACGACGTCGCCGAACTTGAGGAACGGCGTCTTCGCCGCGCCGGTGGTGATGGTCTCGATGGTGCGCAGCTCCGAAAGGCAGGAATAGCCGGCACCGCCTTCCGCGATCGGCTTGCCCGGACCGCCGTCGAACCTGTTGGACACGGTGCCTGAGCCGATGATGGAGCCGGCGACGAGCGGGCGGGTCCTTGCGGCATGGGCAACGAGCTGCGCGAAGTCGAACACCATGTCGATGCCCGCATTGGCCTTGCCGAAGGGGCTGCCATTGAGGGAGACCAGAAGCGGCAGATGGAGTTTGCGGCCATCCCAGGCCGTGCCGAGCTCATCCGGCGTGACGGCGACGGGCGAGAAGGCAGAGGATGGCTTCGACTGGAAGAAGCCCAGCCCCTTGGCGAGTTCCGACGGCATGAGGCCGCGTAGCGACACATCATTGGCGAGCATGATCAGCCGGATGGCGGCCCCTGCCTCCTCCACGCTTATGCCCATCGGCACGTCATCGACGATGACGGCGACTTCGCCCTCCATGTCGATACCCCAGGTCTCGTCCTGTACGACGATGGGGTCACGGGGACCGAGGAACGTGTCCGAGCCGCCCTGGTAGAGCCGGGGATCGCTATGCGCGCCCTCGGGCAGCTCGGCGTTGCGCGCCTTGTACATGAGTTCGACATGATAGAGATAGGCGGAGCCGTCGGCCCATTGATAGGCGCGGGGCAGCGGCGAGGCGGCATCGTGCTCGTGAAAGCGCATGGTGGGTTGCGAGCCGGTTTCCAAGCCCTCGGCGACCCGCGCCAGGCGCGGTGCGGCGTGTTCCCAGTCGTCGAGCGCATCCTGCAGCGTGCGGGCGATATGCCCAACCTCCGAGCA
This sequence comes from Shinella oryzae, assembly GCF_023038235.1. Lineage (NCBI taxonomy): Bacteria > Pseudomonadati > Pseudomonadota > Alphaproteobacteria > Hyphomicrobiales > Rhizobiaceae > Shinella > Shinella oryzae. Next base: position 1,056,669 of record NZ_CP081988.1, read on the forward strand.
GCGCGTCAGGTCACGCGAGACGACCACCAGGCGGCCGTCACGGGTGGAACTTTTCAGTGTCGCCAGTTTCATAAGTCTCTCTCTCCCAGTCTTGTTTCCTGCCCTGCGATCGTGTCATCTACCGGTCGCATGAACCTTCCTGCGCCCTCCCCGGCGCACCGCTTTTCAAGGACATTCCGCTTGAACCCTACGGTCCGAAACGCCCTGCTGATCGTCGCAGCCTTCGTCGCCGCGACGGCCACGATCCTTTATACGATGGGCCAGCCGCTCATCTGCAAGTGCGGATATGTCAAATTGTGGCACGGGGTCGTGGTCTCCTCGGAGAACTCGCAGCACCTCACCGACTGGTACACGCCAAGCCACATCATTCACGGCATCCTGTTCTTCGGTTTGTTCACCCTCATCCTGCGCAAGGCTAGCATCAATGTCCGCCTGACGCTCGCGCTCATTCTCGAATGCGCCTGGGAGATCGTCGAAAACACCGACATGGTGATCAACCGTTATCGCGAGGCGACGATCGCGCTGGATTACTTCGGCGACAGCGTCATCAATTCGAGCGCCGACATCCTGGCCATGGTGGTGGGCTTCTTCCTCGCAGCGCGCCTGCCGGTCTGGGCGAGCGTGGCGATCATCATCGTCTTCGAGGCGACGACGACATGGCTCATCCGCGACGGACTGGCGTTGAACATCCTGATGCTCGTCTGGCCGATCGACGCCGTGAAGGCGTGGCAGGGCGGCTGAGACATCCGGCAGCACGCGTGGGAGCCGGTCTTCTCGCGCGGCAGGAAAGCCCGAACGGCAAAGATTACGGGCGGATCGTATGATGGCGGCACAGCGGATTTGCGATTGGAAACCGCGTGTTAACCACGGGCTTCCTAATGATGGGCGGAGCAATAGGGAAATCCGAATCAATGCCGTCACCTGCCTCGGCCCAGCCGCGCCGCCGTTCCACCGCTATCGAAGCCGGCCCGGTCGTGCCGTTTCCGGCTGCGCGTCGCACCGCGCATGTCCGTCAATGCGCAGGCGAACTGGGCGGGCTGCATGGCGAGGACGCACGCCGCTACTGGTTGAAGGTCTGCCGCGAACTTGCCGACGAGCTTCTGAAATTCGGTTCGAGCGAAAGCCAGGCACGATCCGCGGTGCTGGCCTTCCAGGATGAAGTGCAGCGCGAGCTTCTGCGCCAGCATGAAAGCGAACAGGACTGATCCGATTGCCGTCATCGAGGGTGAGCCCCACCCTCCTGCCCTTCCCTTTCCCAAGAAGGCCGGCTAGGAACGGTCGGGAAAAGCACTGGGAGGATGGCTATGACGGAAGCGATTGCGGACGATATCCGCCGGCTTGAAGAACAGGAACGCCTGCTGCGTTTCAGCCGGTTCAGTCCCGATGATGCCTGGGCGCTCGGCAACCGCATTCGCGAGGTGGCCATGGCGCGCGGCGCCGGCGTCGCGATCGATATATCGCTGCGGGACCGGCCCCTGTTTCATTGTGCCCTGCCCGGCACCACCACGGACAACGGAGAATGGATCCGGCGCAAGCGCAACACCGTGTTGCGTCTGTGGAGCGCTTCCTATCTCGTCGGCCGACGCTTCGCGCTTTCGGGCCGTGACCAGGTGGAAGCGCGCAATCTCGCCTATGCGGATTTTTCCGTGCATGGCGGCAGCGTTCCGCTTTTCGTCGCGGATCTCGGTTGCGTCGGCGCGGTCACCGTCTCCGGCGTGCCGGAGCGCATCGACCATGCCATCGTCACCGACGCGATGGCGCGTTTCCTCAACATCGATCTCGGCGACAGCCGGTTGCCGGAGTAACATCCCTCCCCCTCACGCGGAACGGGATGAGCCATGCCCTGACGTTGTCAGGCAGTCGGAACGCCCGAATTTATGGCGTGCGTGAGCCGTTACCCGGGAGCCGTGTGTTCGGCGGCAAAGCGGCAATCGCAACATAGCCAGGCCGCTGAGCCGCCCTATGCTTCCTTGAAGCATTACCGGGAGAGAACAATGAATGTCGTCGAAATTGCCGATCTGACCGAATGGGATGCCAACGACCTTGGAAACCTCAATCTGGCCGTTCCGCTGTTTGCAGAAAGCTTGCCGTTTGTGCTGTTTCCCGCGCCTGGGGCGCGACCGGTCGTCACCGAAAAAATGGCAGCAACCATAAACGACGTCCTTGCCCTGCCGCCGAGCGAACTTCAACGCGTCAAGGAGATGCTCTGGGACGAGGCAAACTTTGCGTTCCAGGTAGCGGACTACGGGGTCGAACCTGAAGGTGACGAAACGCCGCTGGAAGCACATCTCCGTGAATTCGCCATAACGACCCCGGACGACGCCTATGAGAAAAGCACGGTCCGCGAAGTGCATATCTTTGATGAGTTTGCTGGCCGCTTCGCGGAAATCAAGGTTTATACCGGGGCCGAAAACAGCATAAGCGTTATCGTCAAGAACGGCCGGATCATCGATTGGGACAATGACGGCACGTATCTCGGCTGGTTCGACGATGACGAGCAGTCCGCCGCGAAGAAGCGCCGCGATGTGTTGGCGTGACTGGTCACGGATATCTCAAGGCAGTAGCGGCTGGGGATAGGGTAGACAAAGGCAGAGGATGAATCATTCCGATATACTTGGCCGCAGCATCGCCGACCCGGTCGTGAAATCCTACCTGGCCGATCACGAAAATCTGGACCCTGTCGATTTTCATGCCAATGCGGAGATCGGATTCTTCGGTGGTTTCGACAGCGGTTTCGGCCTGCAGGTGGAAAGCCTCGGCGCATACAATGCCGAATTCGAAGACATACGGTCGAGACACCTGCCGGACGATGAGGAAGGGATCGTTTCCCGGCTGTCTTTTACCGGGCCCGACGCGATAAGGCCGGTGCAACGCGCCTATCGGTCGGCACTGCCCTTCGGCCTGACATTCGGAGACAGCAGCGACGTTGTGGCCGAGAAGCTCGGGACGCGCCCATTCCGGGAAGACAAGAGCGGCACGCTGCCGGACTATTCAGCCGCGCGCTTCGATCATTCCCATGCGGTCGGTGACTTGGTCGTGATCGCAAAATATGATGCGGACTTGCGGCTGATCGCGGTTTACCTGGCGCCGGCAGACCGCACCATGCGCAATGCGAAGCGCCGGAAGGCGTCCTTGCCCAGGCAGAAGATCGTGCCCGGCAATGCCGATAAAGTCGAAGCATTGCGGGGGCGGATCCCGACGCCGCGTTGGCGCGAGTCGATGGCCCAGGGAGACGATCTCTTCAACGAGGCCGATATCGCCAAGGCCGAAAAAACGCTGAATGTCTTCATCGACACGGTGAAGGCCGCAACGATTGAACGGGATGCCCCGACCATCCGGGCGGCTGTCAAGGGAGCCGTTCTTGCGACCAACGAGATCAACAGTCGAAGCGGGATGATCGAGACACTGGAACGCGACGAGCTTGGTGCCCTGATCGATGCGGTGGTGAGGGCGTCGGGCTTCAGCCTGCGTGATGATGAGGATATCACGGCGGAATGGCGTGATTGGTAACGGAGTCGTCATTTTCCGGGATGCTGCGTTGCACCGCTGCGTGGAACTGACAGTCACGGTATACGCTCGAAACGTAAGTATACGCTAACGCAATGACCGGCCTCGTGACAGTTCTTGGCGCGGTGCGGAGGCTAACGACAAGCGATTTCCCTTCCCACCCGGTCCCCTCGAATTGGGTCATGTTGCGCGCGACGCCATTTGCCTGTAGAAAACTTGAGGGAGACAAGAAGGTATAACCGGACGGCAAGATGACCTTCCAGCCGCGCATGCAAAACAGGATCGAAGGCTTTTCCGTTGTGGGCGATCTCAGCCGGCGGCATTGGAATGGCATCGTGGCCGACGTCTGGAATGTGGAATGTGCACCGCATGCCGGCGGCTACTATGTCGGGCGCGATCCTCGCCTTTTCGTGCTGCTCGACAAGCGGGGCCCCGGATCCTCCCGAATGCGCCTGTCATCCGGCGGTAAGGAGACGGTCGCGGATTGGGGCTTGCAGCCGATTGCCTATATCCCGGCGGATTTCGAACTCTGGGCCGAGCTTGCCGACCACCGCTTCATGCGCCATCTCGACCTGCATTTCGATGTCGAGACGATCCGCCGGAGGCTGGCCGACGATCTGGACGCCGAGCGCCTGGCGACGCCGCAACTGTTTTTCTCCGACAACCGGCTTCTATCCCTGGCGCACCTGATCGCCGCGGAATGCTGCAACCCCCTCCCCCTGCACGACCTCTACGGCGACGGCCTTTCGCTCGCCCTGCTGATCGATGTCATGAAACTGGCCAAGGTGCAGGGCCGCAAAAGAAGCAAGCTCGCCGGGTGGCAACTGCGTCGCGCGACCGACTTCATTGAAGAAAACTGCTTGCGCAATATCAGGCTTGAGGAACTGGCCGGGCTCGTGGGGCTTTCCCAATCGCATTTCAGCCACGCCTTCAAGGCCTCCACCGGCATGGCGCCGCATCAATGGCAGGTCAATGCGCGGCTGCGCCGCGCCAAGGCATTGATTCGACGTGGAAATTTTTCGTTGATCGACATCGCGGTCGAGACGGGCTTCGCTGACCAGGCGCATTTCACCCGGGTCTTCCGCAAGAACTTCGGCACCACGCCCGCCAATTGGCGCAAGTCCAATGGTGCCTGAAGGCGTGCCATCCGTGCCCGCGACCTCGGCTGAAAATAGCCCAAGAACGTTCAATTTTCGCGGAATGTGACAATCCCGAATATTAAAACTGAGTTAATTACTCATCTTATTGCCATTCGCTCGGCCGATCAGGGCCGAGCCTGAACTGCGTGGGATGTGTAGGGGATGATCACGTTGAAAAACCAGAAGAAAATCAGACTGGCCCTCGCCTGCGGGACCGCCGTCTGCGCCATGATCGCGTCGGCAGGCGCGTTCGCCCAGGAGCGTGCGACCCAGCTTGAGGAAGTGCGCGTCGAGCAAGGTGCGGAGAATGCCGATACCGGTATCGAGCCGGTCAAGGGTCTTGTCGCAAAAACCACCCGTGCGGGCAGCAAGGCAGCCACGAAGATCAATGAAATTCCGCAGTCGGTCACGGTCGTCGGCCGCGAGCAGATCGATGCGCAAAGCCCACAGAAGGTTGACGAGGCGCTGCGTTATGTTGCCGGCGTGAACGCATCGACCTATGGCACGGATGCGGATACGGACTGGCTCTTCATTCGCGGCTTCCAGGCGGAACAGTCCGGCATTTTCCTGGACGGGCTGTCGCTCTATCAATCCGGCTTCGGTACCTTCCTGATCGATCCGTTCTTCCTGGAGCGCATGGATGTGGTGAAAGGGCCGAGCTCCGTGCTCTATGGCAGCGGCAATCCCGGCGGTTTCGTCGATCTGATCAGCAAGCGGCCGACGGATGAGCCGCTGCGCTATGTCGAGACCGGCGTCAACAGCTTCGGCAACGGCTATCTTGGGCTCGACTTCAGCGATCAGCTCGGCGCGGACGACGCGGCCCGCTATCGTGTGACCGGCAAGGTTTCCGGCGGCGGTTGGGAAACGGACAAGGCGAAGGATTTCCGCGGCACGATTGCGCCAAGCCTTACCTGGCAGCCGGACGAAGATACGAGCCTCACCATCCTGAGCTCGTATCAGCATATCGACCTGACGCATACCAGCACCGGCTTCCTGCCCTATGTCGGGACGGTCATCGACGCGCCCGGGGGTATCCGTATCCCCCGTGACTTCTTCTATGGGGAGGAGGACTTCGACACCTACGATCGCCAGCAGGCGATGATCGGCTACGCGTTCGAACACCGGTTCGACAATGACTGGACGGTGCGCCAGAACCTGCGCTACGCCCGTGTTTCGCTTGAGGAAGATGCGCTTTATGCCAACGGCATTACGGGTACGACGCTGAACCGTTTCCGCTTCGCCCACGATACGGATGTCGGGTTGTTTACCGTGGACAACCAGCTTGAAGGCGCTGTGCAGACCGGCGAAATCGAACATAACCTCTTGTTCGGATTGGACTATCGCCGTTATGGAATTGATCAGGTACAGGCGTCCGGCAATGCTCCGGGCATCGATCTGCTCAATCCGGTCTATGGCGCGGCCCCCTCACCGCTCTTTGCGCCCTATCTGAACGAAGACCTCACCCGCAACCAGCTTGGTCTCTATGCGCAGGACCAGATCAAGTTCGGCGGCGGCTGGATCGTCACGCTGAACGGTCGCTACGACCTCGTTTCCACCGACATCGACAACCGCAACAACGACACGTCGATGAGCAGCGACGACCGCGAGTTCACCTGGCGCGCCGGGCTCGCCTATGAGTTTTCAAACGGCCTGACGCCCTATGTCAGCTACACCACCTCCTTCAACCCGACCACGGCGACAGACCCGGTCAACGGGCTGCTGCCGCCCGAAACGGGCAAGCAGCTGGAGCTGGGCGTAAAATACCAGCCTGACTTCATGGACGGCCTGATCTCGGCCGCCTACTTCGACATCACCCGGCAGAACGTGCCGACCGCGCTCATGGAAAACGGCGTTTCCCGCAACTTCGCCATTGGCGAGGTGGATGCGCGGGGCTTCGAGACCTCGGTCCAGGCGAACGTGACGGAGGGCCTGAAGCTCATCGGCGCGTTCACCTATATCGACATGGAAGTGACCAAGGCGACCGGCGGTGCATTCGACGGCACGCCGGCCGGCAATACACCGATCCAGGTTCCGGACGTGACCGCGTCGCTATGGCTGGACTATGCCTTCCAGAACGAGACGCTGGACGGCGTGAGCGTGGCCGCCGGCGTGCGGCATGTCGGCCAATCCTGGGCGGACCGGGCGAATACGCTCAAGGTGCCGTCGGCGACGCTGGTGGACGCGGCCATTCGCTACCAGAAGGACAACTGGGCCGTCGCGCTCAACGTCGCCAACCTGTTCGACAAGGATTATGTGGCGAGTTGCCAGGGGCTCGGCTCGTGCGGCTACGGCGCGGGGCGCACCTTCATGCTGAAGGCGAGCACGAGCTGGTAGTTCGGGCGGACGGTTTTCGTCCAGCATGACGTTTCAACGGAAGGCCCGGCGATTTTTCGCCGGGCTGGAGACGTTCATCCAAACTGCATCATGCTTGCTCCTGAGCGGCGAGACGGTCGGTAAACTGCTGAAAATGGTTTCCCTCGTCCCCGCCAAGCGATATGGCTCAATTCATCGAGAGAGCAACGAGCCGCCGTGCTATGCTTATCAGAAGTGAGCGCCATGGATGAGACGACCGAGACGATGACGATCGCCAACCGCGGCGATTTTGCCATTTGGGCTATCGAGCGAGCAAAGGCGATTGTCGCCGAACAGGGCGGCAACCTCGCGGTCGCCACCCGGGATCACGGCGACGAAGAGATTGCCACGTCAGCGAACGCGCTCGGCCAGGCCATCGTCGATGCCCTCCTGGAAGTTTTCGACGGCCTGACGGAACCGTAAGGTAAAGCGGCTGCCGCTCTGCCTCGTCTCATCGTCGTCGCCTGGGCGCTCCCTCTCGCGTGATCGCGCCGGCCCTATTAATTCTGCATTAATTCGGCTCGCGCATATTTGCACCTCACTCGGAATGAAACCGCTGTCCGAGGCGAGAAGCGAGCGCATGAGAATGCCCGAAATCGCAGTGAAAAACGCGCTCTCACAGGAGACGGAAGCCGTGGGCATTCCTGCGCATGGCCGTTCCCGCCAGGATGTCGATTTCTGGATGAACTGCATCGGCGCGCCCCTGGTGCTCGTCGAGATGCAACAACTGACCGTTCGTCAGGCCAACCGCAACGCTGCCATCCTCTTTGGCCGCGGCCTCGAAGCCTTCAACCACTGTCAAATGGAAGAACTTGTCGGGCCGGAAGCCACCATGATGCTCGGCCAGATCTGGAACGTTGCGCCCGTGGGAACGCCCGGCGAGCCGTTCATCATCCCGGCACGGGTGCAGGGCCAGGAGCGTTCGCTCATGGTGCAGGTCACGAAGATCGCGGTCGAGGACGAGGTCCTTCGCCTGTTCACCTTCATGGATGCACCGCCACAGGGCTCCGTCGCGCTCGCGGGTTGGCAGGACAATATGCTGTCCTTGCTCAACTGGCTGCCCTTCGGCTTCGAGATCGCGGGCGCCGACGACCAGATCCAGTTCGCCAACTCCACCTTCAACGAACTGTTCGGCTTCTCGCAGGACGACATTTCCGACATCGAGGATTGGTGGCGTGTTGCCTATCCCGATCCCGAATACCGCGTCTATGCCCGCAAACAGTGGTATGATTCTATTGCAGAGGCCCGCGCCGAGCAGCGCGAGATGACCCCCTTCGACCTCGAGGTCGCCACGGCGAGCGGCCGGACGCGGACCATCCAGTTCCGCCACCGCACGATCGGCAACTTCAACATCAATCTCTATATCGACGTGACGCAGGAGCGCGCGGCCGCGCGCGAGCTGAAGATACTTGCCGAAACCGACTCGCTGACGGGCGCGATGAACCGCCGCCGTCTGATGGACGAGGCTATACGCCTGCACGCCGAGAGCCGCGACCGCAGCGCCGCTTTCGCCTTCCTCATGCTCGACATCGACCACTTCAAGTCGATCAATGACCGCTACGGCCACAGCGCGGGCGACCGCGTGTTGGTGGACTTTACCCGGCGCTGCCTCGATGCGCTGGAACCGCAGGATTGTTTTGGCCGCATGGGCGGCGAGGAATTCGCCGTATTGATGCGGCGTCCGGATCTTGCATCCATCGCCGCCGCGGCGGAAAAGCTGCATCGTGTTGTTGGTGCCACACCCTTCTGCATCGACGACGACAGCTTGACCATCACCGTCAGCATCGGCGTTGTCATCTGCGATCCCGAGGCGAGCCTGGAAGCCGCCATTTCACGGGCCGACAAGGCGCTCTACATGGCGAAGGAAGCCGGGCGCGACCGCGTCATCATGTGGAAAGCGCCCTAACCCGGCCGCCAGCCGCCCATTTCGCTATGCCGTGCGCCGACTTGGCGTATGATGCCGGCGAGTTCCAATGTCGCATGAGAGGACGATGCGCAAACTTCCCGGCCTGTCGGCCATGAAGGTTTTCGAAGTGGTTGGCCAGACCCGCAGCTTCACGCGGGCCGCCGAGCGGCTGAACCTGACGCAGAGCGCCGTCAGCAAGCAGATCAAGAGCCTGGAAGACGATATCCGCGAGCCGCTGATCATCCGGCACCATCATCGCCTTGAGCTGACGCCGGCCGGCGCCGCCTTGCTCGAAACCGTGCAGCAGGCATTCCACGATATCGAGACCTCGCTGCGTGGCATTGCCGACAAGCAGAACCGCAACCGGCTGCGCATCAACGTTCCCGCGACATTCGCCCGGCGCTGGCTGATGCCGCGGCTTGCCGATCTCAGGCGCACCCTGCCCGACATCGATCTCAGCATCGGAACCGAGGCCGCAGACAGCCTTGCGGAGCGCGGTCTTCTTGATTGTGCCATCCGCTTCGGCGACGGCGAGTGGCCCACGCTCGATGCCAGCCTGCTGATCAGCGAGGAACATATCGCCGTCGCAGCCCCCGGCCTTGTCGACGGCAGGCCGCTTGCCTCACCCGCCGACCTTGCGCAATTCACCTTCCTGCATGTGCTGGCTGCCCCCGACCAGCGCTATCTCACCTGGCGGCACTGGCTCGACGCAGCCGGCTTTCCCGAACTCGACACCAGCCACGGCCTTGAATTCGACGTGCTCGACCTCGCAATCGAGGCGGCGCGCGCGGGCCTCGGCGTCACCATCGCCGACCGCTGCATGGTGGCCGCCGATCTGGCTGCCGGCACGCTGCGCCAGCTCTTCGATATCGCCGTCGACGGCCATGAATCCTACTGGCTCGTCACCCGTCCCCGTGCCGTGGTCTCACCCGCACTCGCCGCATTCCGGACCTGGCTCTTCGCGCAAGCCGGGCGGGCCGGCTGAGGCCTCGAGCATTCCCCGGCGGAATACCTCACCCGAAAATTCCTCGTTTGCGCATTTCTACCGCCCCCGCGACACTTGCCCGGCGGACTGGCGCGGGGAGAGGCGTCGTGCGCCGCTCGCTCATCCTCTCCCGGCCATCCTCCAGCGAAGAGGGCGCCAGCCGAGATGGGACATATGCGCGAATTCCGCAACTTCATTGCCGGCCGCTTCGAGCGGGCCGCCTCGTCCGAAGAGATTCCCGTGCGCAATCCCGCGACGGGCGAGGTCATCGCCACCCTGCCGGCCACAAGCGAGGCGGAGGCGCTTTCCGCTGCCACCGCCGCGCGGCGGGTGCAGCCCGCATGGCGCGTCCTGCCCGCCATCGCCCGCGGCGACGCCTTACGCCGGCTGGCCGATGCGCTGACCGCCCGGGCCGGCGAGATCGGCGCGGTGCTCGCCGCCGAATCCGGCAAGAGCCTTGACGATGCGACCGGCGAAGCGACCTACGGCGTCGAACTGCTGCGCTACCACGCCGAATGGGCGCGGCGCATCGAGGGCGAGGTCATCGAGAGCGACAATCCAGACGAGACGCTCATGCTGCGACGCGAGCCCATCGGGGTCGTCGCCTGCCTCATCCCGTTCAACTATCCGATCTATACGCTGGTGCGGAAGATCGCGCCCGCGCTGATCGCCGGCAATGCGGTCCTCGTGCGGCCGAGCAACAACACGCCCCTCTCCGCCCTGGTCTTTGCGGAGGCGGTGCAGGCGGCGGGCCTGCCGGAGGGGCTCGTCAGCATTCTCGCCATGAACCACGACACCGCCCGTGCGCTCTGCACCCATCCGGCCGTGGGCATGATCACACTGACCGGCAGCGTGGCCGCGGGGCAGGCCGTCCTCGATTACTGCAAGGAAAACATCGCCAAGCCCTCGCTGGAACTGGGCGGCAAGACGCCTGTCATCGTCGAGCACGACGCCGATATCGACGCTGTGGCGGCGATGATCGTCGCAGCCAAGACGAACCATAGCGGCCAGGTCTGCACCAGTCCGGAACGGCTCTATGTGCACGAGGCAGTGCATGACCGTCTGCTCGCGAGGCTGAAGGAGGCCTTCGCCGCACGGACCTTCGGCGACCGTGCGGAGGATGCCGCGCGCATGGGCCCGCTCGTCAGTGACGCCGCTCGACAGCGCGTCCATGCCATGGTGGAGCGCGCGCGAGCAGCGGGCGCGCGCGTCGAAGTTGGTGGTTTCCTGCCCGAAGGCGCGGGTTTCTTCTATCCGCCCACGCTGCTTTCCGACTGCCAGCAGGATATGGAAATCGTGCGCGAGGAGGTGTTCGGCCCGGTTCTCGCCATGCTGCGCTATGCTACCTTCGAGGAGGCGCTGGCGCTGGCGAACGACCATCAATATGGCCTCAGTGCCGTGCTCTTCACCGAGAGCTATCGCAAGGCCATGCGCGCCGCAGCGGCTGTCGAGGCCGGCGAACTCTACATCAACCGCCTGCCCGCCGATCCCTATCAGGGCTTCCATGCCGGCTGGAAGAAATCCGGCCTTGGCGGCGACGACGGCAAGCACGGCATGCTGGAATTCACACAAACGCGGCTCGTCGTGTTCAAGCACTGAGCGCGCCCATCGATTTCACGAAGACGGGGGAACCCATGAAGATCGCCTCTCTCACGACCCATATCGTCGCGGTGCCGCCGCCGCATATCGGCGGCATGTACTGGATCTTCGTGCGGCTGCGCACCGAATGCGGCATCGAGGGCGTGGGCGAAATCTACGCCACCGCCTTTCATCCGGCCGCGATGACGGCGCTGATCGACGACGTCTTCGAGCGTTACCTGCTGGGCCATGATCCGCACCGGATCGAGCGCTTCTGGCGAGCGGCCTATTCCAGCGGCTTCACCCAGCGCCCCGACCCCACCATGATGGGCATCATCTCCGGATTGGAGATCGCCTGCTGGGATATTATCGGCAAGGCCGCCGGCCGGCCGGTCTGCGATCTGCTCGGCGGCACGGTGCATGAGAAGTTGCGCGCCTATACCTATCTCTATCCCGTGAATGCGGCCGGCGAATATGATTACAACGACCCGGACCTTGCCGCCGACTATGCGGTGAAGATGGTCGAGATGGGCTTCACCGCCGTCAAGTTCGATCCGGCCGGCCCCTATACGGATTACTCCGGCCATCAGCTCTCGCTCGCCGTGATGGACCGCTGCGAGGCGTTCTGCCGCAAGATCCGCGACGCCATCGGCTCGCACGCCGATATCCTGTTCGGCACACATGGCCAGATGGTGCCCTCCTCGGCGATCCGCCTCGCGCGGCGCCTGGAGAAATACGATCCGCTCTGGTTCGAGGAGCCGGTGCCGCCCGGCCAGGAGGCCGCGATGGCAGAGGTCGCGCGGGCGACCTCCATCCCGATCTCGACCGGCGAGCGGCTGACGACGAAATACGAGTTCCAGCGCGTTCTTGAGGAGAAGGCCGCCTCGATCCTTCAGATGAACGTGGCGCGTGTCGGCGGCCTGCTGGAAGCCAAGAAAATCGCGGGCATGGCAGAGGCGCAATACGCGCAGATCGCGCCCCACCTCTACAACGGCCCCGTCGGCGCGGCGGCCAGCATCCAGCTTTCGGCAGCGACCCCGAACTTCCTTATCCACGAGGCCATCGTGGATTTCTCGGGCTTCCACGCCGAGATCCTGAAGACGAAGCTCTCCGTGGAGGACGGCTACATCATTCCGTCGCGCGAGCCCGGCCTTGGCGTCGAACTCGATCTCGACGTGGTGGAGCGCCACTCGCCCTATACCGGCGCGCGCCTTCACCTGCAGATGGCAAGCGAGCCTGCCGACGTGAAGGCGCTTGCCCCGGCGCGGGGCTGAGGGCGCGGCCATGCAATACGACTATATCGTCGTCGGTGCCGGATCTGCGGGATGCATCCTGGCGAGCCGGCTCAGCCAGGACGGCCGGCATTCCGTGCTCGTGGTCGAGGCCGGTGGCAGTGACCGTTCCTTCTGGTTCCAGATCCCCGTCGGCTATGCGCGCAGCTACTACGATCCGCGCGTGAACTGGATGTACCACAGCGAGCCGGAAGGTGCACTGAACGGCCGGCGGGTCTACGTGCCGCGCGGCAAGGTGCAGGGTGGGTCGGGCTCGATCAACGCCATGATCTTCGTGCGCGGGGCGAAAGCGGATTTCGACGATTGGGCCCGCGCGGGAAATCCCGGCTGGGGGCATGACGACGTCCTGCCCTATTTTCGTCAACTCGAAAGCCATGCCGGCGGAGCATCCGAGTGGCATGGCGCCGACGGACCGATCCATGTCACGCCGATGCGCGGCATGACGCATCCGATCAGCGACGCCTTTCTCGAGAGCTGCCGCGCGCTCGGCCTGCCCATGAACGCGGATTTCAACGGAGCGGACATCGAGGGCGCCGGCGTCTACGATATCAACACGAACAAGGGCCGGCGCTCCCATTCCAGCGCGGAATATCTGCTCCCGGCACTACACCGCGCCAATCTGGCGATCGAACGGGACGCGCTGGTCGAGCGGCTGACCTTTGCGCAAGACGGCCGCGTCAGCGGCATCGAGGTCGTCCAAAACGGCGCGAAGCGCCGCTTTACCGCACGCCGCGAGGTGGTGCTGGCAGCCGGCGCCATCGGCAGCCCGCAGATCATGCAGCTTTCCGGCCTTGGCGACGGCGACCGGCTGAAGGATCTCGGCATTGCCGTGCGCCGGCATCTGCCCGCCGTAGGCCAAAACCTTCAGGACCATCTGTGCGCCAGCTACTATTACCGCGCGACGATCCCGACGCTGAACGGCGCATTCGCCAGCCTGTTCGGCCAGGCGCGGCTCGGGCTGCAATATCTTCTGACCCGCAAGGGTCCGTTTGCGATGAGCGTCAACCAGGCGGGCGGTTTCTTTCGCGGCGCGCCGGACGAGGCAGCGCCGAACATTCAGCTCTATTTCAACCCTCTCTCCTACCGCACTCCAGCCGAGCCGAAGGCAGGGCTGAAGCCCGAGCCCTATCCCGGCTACCTGATCTGCTTCAATGCCTGCCGGCCGCAAAGCCGCGGCAGTGTGACGATCACCTCTGCCGAGCCGCATGTCGCGCCGGCGATCCGGCCCAACTACCTCTCCACCGACAGGGACATCGCGGACGTGTTGCAGGGCAGCCGGCTGGTGCGGCGGATCGCGGCACAGGCCGCGCTCGCCGCCGTGACATCGGAGGAAGTGTCTCCCGGACCCGCAGTTGATGGTGACGCGGCGCTGCTGGCCTATTTCCGCGACAATGCCGGCTCGATCTACCATCCGTGCGGCACCTGCGCGATGGGCCCGGATGCCGGCACGGCGGTCGTCGACAGCAGGCTACGGGTGCATGGCGTGGCGGGCCTGCGCGTGGTCGACGCGTCGATCTTTCCCAACATCACCGCCGGCAACATCAACGCGCCGACCATGATGGTGGCGGAAAAGGGCGCCGCGATGATCCTCGAAGAGGCACGCTAGGCGACACCATCGCGTAGAGAGATTGTCTACACGCCGAGACGCATTTGGCCCAAGTCTCTGCTGCCAGCCCACCCAATAGACAATTTGACCGCCATCCTCTGGCAGACTTTCGGCACATCAGAGGAGGCCTTCATGACCGCCACATTCGCCCGTCCCGCTTTTCACGAAGCCCTTGCCCGGCTTGCCGATCCACATTTGTTGCGCAGCCTCGCCTATGTCGATGGCCGCTGGGTGGCGGGGCGTGATGGCGCAAGCTTTGCGGTGACGGACCCCGGCTCGGGCACAACGCTCGGCTGGGTCGCGGCGCTCGACAGCGCGCAGGCGGATCAGGCGATTGCCGCCGCAAGCAGCGCCTTCCCGGCATGGCGGGACCGGCTGCCGCAGGAGCGTGCGAAAATTCTGCGCAAATGGCACGACCTGATGCTGGAGGCCCGCGAGGACCTCGCGCTGCTGATGACGCTCGAACAGGGCAAGCCGCTGGCCGAATCCCGCGGTGAGATCGACTATGCGGCGTCCTTCATCGAGTGGTATGCCGAGGAAGGAAAGCGCCTCAACGCCGAAAGCGTCACCAGCCACCTTCCCGGCGCAGAGATGATCGTGCGCCGCGAGGCGCTCGGCGTCGCCGGCATCGTCACGCCGTGGAATTTCCCGTCCGCCATGGTGACGCGCAAGGCCGCGGCAGCGCTCGCCGCCGGCTGCACCGTCGTCGCCCACCCATCCAGTGAAACCCCGCTCTCCGCGCTCGCGCTTGCCGAACTCGGCGAGCGGGCCGGCCTTCCCGCCGGCGTCTTCAATGTCGTGACGGGCGACGCCGCGACCATCGTCGGGCGGATGAATGCCGATGCCCGCGTGCGTGCTCTCAGCTTCACCGGCTCGACGGAAATCGGCAAGCTGATCGCCGGCCAGTGCGCCCCCACCATGAAGCGGCTCGTCATGGAACTCGGCGGCCACGCGCCGCTGGTCATCTTCGCCGATGCCGATATCGACAAGGCCGCCGATATCGCGATCAACGCGAAATTCGCGACCTCCGGGCAGGATTGCCTCGCCGCCAACCGCATCTACGTCGAGCGCCCTGTGCTTGCCGCCTTCACCGCCGCCTTCAAGGCCCGCATCGAGGCGCTTAAGGTCGGCGGCGGGCTGGAGGACGGTGTCGAGATCGGCCCGCTGATGCACGAACGCGCCGTCGCCAAGGTGGAGGAACAGGTGGCCGACGCTCTCGCACGCGGCGCGACGCTGCTGACAGGCGGCAGCCGCCACCCGGCCGGCCCGCTGTTCTACACGCCGACACTCCTGGCTGGTGTGACGGACGACGCGCTGATCATGCGCGAAGAAACCTTCGGCCCGGTCGCCGGCATCAGCGTCTTCGACAGCGAGGCGGAGGTGGTGGCGCGCGCCAACGACACCGAATATGGCCTCGTCGCCTATGTCGTGACCGAAAACGGCGCCCGCCAGATGCGGCTTGCCCGCGCGCTGGAATACGGCATGGTGGCGGTCAACCGCGTGAAGATTACCGGCGGCCCGATCCCTTTCGGCGGCTGGAAACAGTCCGGCCTCGGCCGCGAAGGCTCGCGCCACGGCATGGAGGCCTTCACCGAACTGAAATATCTCTGCATCGACACGGCTGCCTGACCGCGCCGGACACCAACCTCTCCATCGTCATCCTCGGGCTTGACCCGAGGATCTATGCACCGCCCGGGTTGTGGATCCTCGGGTCACGCCCGAGGATGACGGAGGAAGAGTGTAACGTTTGAAACAACGACTTCGAAAGGAAATACCATGCTCGACCAACGCAATGAACTGAACGCCTGGGACCGCGATCACTTCTTCCACCCCTCCACCCATATGGGCATGCATGCGCGCGGCGAAACGCCGACCCGCGTCATCGGCGGCGGCGAAGGCGTCTACATCACCGATACCAGCGGCAAGACCAGCCTCGATGCCTTTGCCGGTCTCTACTGCGTGAACGTTGGCTACGGTCGCCAGAAGATCGCCGACGCGATCGCCGAGCAGGCCAAGAACCTCGCCTATTACCACGCCTATGTCGGCCACGGCACGGAAGCGTCGATCACGCTTGCCAAGATGATCATCGACCGCGCGCCCGAGGGCATGAGCCGCGTCTATTTCGGCCTGTCCGGCTCGGACGCCAATGAAACCAACATCAAGCTCATCTGGTACTACAACAACATTCTGGGCCGCCCCGAGAAGAAGAAGATCATTTCCCGCTGGCGCGGCTATCACGGCTCCGGCGTCATGACCGGCTCGCTGACCGGCCTCAGCGTCTTCCACAATGCCTTCGACCTGCCGCGCGCACCCGTTCTGCACACGGAGGCCCCCTATTTCTATCGCCGGCCGGACCGCTCGATGGACGAAGAGCAGTTCGCGCAGTACTGCGCCGACAAGCTGGAAGAAATGATACTGGCCGAGGGGCCGGACACGGTGGCGGCCTTCATCGGTGAGCCGATCCTCGGCACGGGCGGCATCGTCCCGCCGCCGAAGGGCTACTGGCAGAAGATCCAGGCCGTGCTCGACAAGTACGACATCCTCCTGGTCGCCGACGAGGTCGTGACGGGCTTCGGTCGTCTCGGCACGATGTTCGGCTCGGATCATTACGGCATGAAGCCGGCGCTGATCACCATCGCCAAGGGCCTCACCTCCGCCTATGCGCCGCTCTCCGGCACCATCGTTTCGGACAAGGTCTGGGAGGTCCTCGTCAAGGGTTCCGACGAGCTCGGCCCGATCGGCCACGGCTGGACCTACTCGTCGCATCCGATTTGCGCTGCGGCCGGCGTCGCCAATCTCGAACTGGTCGATGAACTCGGCCTCGTGGAGAACGCCGGAACCGTCGGCGCCTATTTCCGCAGCGAACTCGCCAAGGCCGTGAGCGACCACAAGCATGTCGGCGACGTGCGCGGCGATGGCCTGATGGCGGCAGTCGAATTCGTCGAGGACCGCGACGACCGCGTCTTCTTCGATCCTGCAAGGAAGATCGGACCGCAGGTCTCGGCCGCGCTTCTCGAGCGCGGCGTCATCGGCCGCGCCATGCCGCAGGGCGATATCCTGGGCTTTGCGCCCCCGCTTTGCCTGACGAAGGACGAGGCCGATATCGTCGTGAAGGCGACCGCCGACGCGGTGAAGGCCGTGCTCGGCTGACGTGACAGCGCGAGGGCCGTCATCCGGCGGCCCTTGCTCCTTGACGATAGAAGAAAGCCGCCACGGCGCATTCTCCTGATGACAGGAGGGAATACAGGCAATATACAGTCAATACCCGTTTGACTGGAACCTGTGACGTGAAGACCTGGCATCCCGATCTCGGTCGAAGCAGCAATCCCCTCTACATGGCAATCGCCGACCTGATCGAACTGGACCTGAAAAGCGGCCAGCTTTCGCCCGGTGACAAGCTGCCGACCCATCGTGATCTCGCCCGCCGGCTCGCCATCGACGTCACCACCGTGGCGCGCGGCTATGTGGAGGCGCAAAAGCGCGGGCTCGTCCAGTCCCATGTCGGCCGCGGCACTTTCGTCACCGGCACCGAGAGCCCGAGGGCGAACCCGCCGGTCGCGACGCCTCCCGACGGCCGCCGCGCGGCGGTTATCGACCTCTCCATGAACATGCCGCCCGAGCCGGACGACCCGGCGCTCATCGCGCGCATGCGCGAAGGCCTTGCCACCGTTTCGGCCGATCTTCTGCCGCTCCTGCGCTACCAGGGTTTCGGCGGCGCCGCGATGGACAAGGAGGCGGCCGCGTCCTGGCTTGTACGCCGCGACGTGCGTGCGCCGGCCGAGCGCATCTTCGTCACGCCGGGCGCGCACCCGGCCCTGCTGGCTATCCTTTCAATACTCGCGAAGCCGGGCGAGACGGTGCTTTCGGAAAACATCACCTATCCGGGCCTGCGCTCTATCGCCGCGCAACTGCGGCTCAGGATCTGCGGCCTGCCGATGGACGCGGATGGCATCCTGCCCGATGCCTTCGCCGAGGCCTGCAAACGCGAGCAACCGAGAGCGCTGTATCTCAATCCGACCCTGCAAAACCCGCTGACGTTGACCATGTCGCAGGCCCGGCGGCAGGCGATCGTGGACATCGCGCGGCATTACCGGGTGCCCGTAATCGAGGACGACGCCTATGGCTTCCTGCCGACGGGGGGCCCGGCGGCGCTGGCCTCGCTTGCTCCCGAGCTGACCTGGTATATCGGCGGGCTTTCAAAATGCATCGGCGCTGGACTGCGCGTTGCCTACGTTGCGGCACCCGATGACAGCCGTTCCCTCTGGTCCTTCGCGGGCGCCATGCGCAGCGGCAACGTCATGGCCTCGCCGCTGACAACGGCGCTTGCCACCCGCTGGATCGGCGACGGCACGGCGGATGCGATCCTCGCCTTCCTGCGCGCGGAAGCCGCCGCGCGGCAGGAAATCGTTGCCGGGCTGCTGCCTGCGGGAAGCTACGGCGCTGACGCCGTCAGCTTCAACATATGGCTGCCGCTGCCACATGGCTGGACCCGTTCCATCTTCAGCGCCCATATGCGCAGCTGCGGCTTGGGCGTGGTCGCAAGCGACGCCTTCACCGTGGACGGCACGCCGCCCGAAGCCGTGCGCGTCTGCCTCGGCGGGCCCATCCCGCGCGCGCAGCTGCAATCCGCGCTGGAATTCATGGCGCATGCGCTGGAAGGGCCGCCGGAAATGGCCGGCTCCTTCTTCTGACGACCTGCGTCATCATGTCTAATCGACAGATTGACAGGATGCGCACATCTATATGACTGCATTTAATGACAGGATTGAACGGTTCCGAAAGGCATGTGTCATGAGTGAGACCTATCCCGCACTTCCGCCCCTCCAGACGGGCATTCGCGGCCGGTGTCCGCGCTGCGGCCAGGGTCACCTGTTCAAGGGTTTCCTCAAGATGGCGCCGCGCTGCGAGGCCTGTGGGCTTGATTACGCCTTCGCCGATCCCGCCGATGGCCCCGCCTTCTTCGTCATGATCTTTGCCTGTATCCCGAGCGCGGCCCTCGCCGTGTGGCTGGAGGTGAATTACAATGCGTCGCTGTTGACGCAGCTCTTTGTGACCGGCCCCTTCATGCTGCTCACCTGTATCCCGCCTTTGCGCCCGCTCAAGGGATGGCTGGTCGCGAGCCAATATTTCTACAAGGCGGAACAGGGCCAACTCGTACGCCGGTCCGAGAACACCTGACCCTACCCTGTGTCGTGCCGGCCATGCCGGTGCGACCGTCTGGTCCTGCCGTGAAACCGCGAGTGCGGTCACAGCCCGCCGACCTCAGACGCCTGACGGCTGTCCTGCCCCTATTGCCGTTCTGTTCATGCGTCGCCGCCGCTGTTTGGCTCGAGCGTGGCTGATGCTGCGTCGGTCCATGCTGCCCCAATGCGGCAAACACAAATTCCATCTCTTTTATAGACTTCTTTTCGGAACGTTCTTTTCCGTTCACGGCCCCGACGCAAACCGCATGCCTCGCGGGCGGACAGGCAATGCCCGTAAGCTCTGGCCCGTAAGCTCTGGCCCGTAAGCTCTGGCCCGTAAGCTCTGGCCCGTAAGCTCTGGAACGAAACAACGGCGGGCGCATTACAACGCCGCTGCCGGCTCCGCCGGGCGTGAAGACGGCCACGTTAACCATTTGTTAACCAAACTGCCGGACCCTCGCCGACCTGGGGCTCGATATCCGAACGGAAGGAGACGCCGAATGACACTGATGACGATGCCGGGCAAGATGAGGCAGGACGGCCAGCACACGTTCCTCGTCATGCGCGACGAGCGCAAGTGCCAGGCGGTCTGCATCGTCGATGACGGCACGATCGGCGACGTCACCACCAAGCTCGGCCTCATCGAGGCCATTGCCAGCCGCAAGCTCGCGGACGGCGAACTCGCCTTCGACGGGCGCGTCTGGATCACCCCAGCCGACATGCCCGTGCCCGCCGCCATATCCTGAGCCCGATCTTGAGCCCGGGCGGACCGGATATGGTGGAGAGCTTGTACGACGCGGTACGGGAGAGATAGGCCGGCCGCTGCAATTCGGATATAGCAGGTCGCCACCGATCTGACGCTGCCCGGAGAGCGCCCCGCATGAAACTCGACGCCATCGACCTGCGCATCCTGGAAGCCATCCAGGAGAACGGGCGCATCACCAAGCTGGCGTTGGCGGAGAAGGCGGGCCTGTCTCCCACGCCCTGCTGGCTGCGGCTGCGCAAGCTTGAGAAGGCCGGCATCGTCACCGGCTATCACGCGCGCGTGGCGGTGCGGCGTGTCGCGCCGGTGGCGAGCGTCATGATGGAAGTGACGCTGGCAAATCACCGGCAGGCGGATTTCGAACGCTTCGAGCGCGCCGTCGCCGCCACGCCGGAAATCGTGGCCTGCTGGTCCGTCGGCGGCGGCGTGGATTATATCCTGCGTATCATGGCCCCCGATATCGACGCCTATCAGCGGCTGGTCGACGGCCTGCTGGACCGCGAACTCGGCATCGACCGCTATTTCACCTACATCGTCACCAAGACGGTGAAGGAGGAAACGGTGCTGCCGCTCGCGACCCTCCTGCCAGCGCGCGACTGAAACGCAAGGCAAACGCCTGAAAGCAGAACGCCCGGGCGCAAGACCCGGGCGCTACGGCCCCGCCTTGGCGGGACCATACGATGGTGTGCGGCTTATTCGGCCGGCTGGAGCACCGGAACCTCTTCGGGCAGCGGGAGGGCATTGCCGTTCAGCGCTTCGTTGAGACGCTCCACGTCAAGCTCGTTTTCCCAACGGGCCACGACGATGGTCGCGACCGCGTTGCCGACGAAGTTGGTGAGCGCGCGGCATTCCGACATGAAGCGGTCGATGCCGAGGATCAGCGCCATGCCGGCGACCGGCACGGAGGGAACGACCGACAGTGTCGCGGCGAGCGTGATGAAGCCGGCGCCGGTGATGCCGGCAGCACCCTTGGAGCTCAGCATGGCGACGAGCAGAAGCAGGACCTGATCGGCGAAGGACAGCTGGATACCCACCGCCTGCGCGATGAACAGAGCCGCCAGCGTCATGTAGATATTGGTGCCGTCGAGGTTGAAGGAGTAGCCCGTCGGGATGACGAGGCCGACGACCGAGCGCTTGCAGCCGGCCTTTTCCATCTTCTGCATCAGGCCGGGAAGCGCCGCCTCGGAGGACGACGTGCCCAGCACGAGCAGCAGCTCTTCCTTGATGTAGCGGATGAGCGCGATGATGGACAAGCCGTTGTAGCGCGCGACCGCACCCAGCACGACGAAGACGAAGAGGAACGACGTGATGTAGAAGGTGGCGATCAGGAAGGCGAGATTGGCCACCGAGCCGATGCCGTATTTGCCGATGGTGAAGGCCATGGCCCCGAAGGCGCCGATGGGCGCAGCCTTCATCAGGATGGCGACCAGACGGAAGATCGGGCTGGTCAGCGACTGGAGGAAGTCGACGACCGGCTTGCCCTGGTCGCCTACCATGCCGAGCGCGACGCCGAACAGCACCGAGAAGAACAGAACCTGCAGGATATCCCCTTCGGCGAAGGCGCCGACGATGGTCTGCGGGATGATGTTCATCAGGAAGCCGGTGATGGTCGATTCATGCGCCTTGGTGGCGTAGGTCGCCACCGCATTGGCGTCGAGCGTGGCCGGATCGATATTCATGCCCGCACCCGGCTGCACGACATTCGCGACGAGCATCCCTACGGCGAGCGCCAGAGTGGAAAAGGTGAGGAAGTAGATCATCGCCTTGCCGGCAACGCGCCCGACCTTTTTGAGGTCCGACATGCCCGCGATACCGGTGGCGACCGTCAGGAAGATCACCGGTGCGATGATCATCTTGACGAGACGGATGAAGGCATCGCCGAGCGGCTTCAGGCTGGCGCCGAAATCCGGATAGAAGTGGCCGACGAGCATGCCGGCGACGATGGCGACGATCACCTGGAAATACAGGTGACGATAAAATGGGAGAGGTGTGCGCGGATGCGTATCGACAGCCGAGATCTGCATGATTTCCTCCTGTGACACCCCAACCGGAAAACCGGCTCTTCCCGGGGTGGTTTGCTGAACATGACATTTCTTCAGCAAGGGCTGTGCCAGATCACGAACTTGGATTTAAATCATTGAAATCAAAATATAATCTTGTGGCATCAGCAACCGATCGCTCAGCAATGTGCGATAATCCGCACGAATTTCATTGAGCTCTGTGCGGATTTGTGCTCGAAATGGCCGATGGAAACATCTGCGGCGAGCCCCGACCAGACAGAGCTTTCGCGCATCGCGCGGCGGCAATGGCTCGCCTTTGCAGTCGTGCTGCTGTTTGCATTAATCGGTGCGCTCCATGCCGCCGGTCTTTACGGCCGCGCCTCCGCGCTGGCCGGTCTGGAGGAGCAGGGCCGCACCGATGCCAATCTGAAGGTCGCGCTGCTGCGCGCCGTGCTGGAGCGCCCACGCGCCCTGCCCTTCCTTCTTTCGCGCGACCGCGATCTCGCCGATGCCCTGACCGCCACCGATCCTGCGCCGCGCGCCACGCTTGATCGCAAGCTGGAGGAACTGGTGGCCGGCACCAGTGCCGCGGTGATCTATGTGATGGATGCGGCCGGCATGACGATATCGGCCAGCAACTGGCGCGAACCGACGAGTTTCGTCGGCAACGACTATTCGTTCCGCCCCTATTTCTTCCGCGCGATGCAGGACGGCACGGCGGAGCATTTCGCGCTCGGATCCGTCAGCAAGCGGCCGGGTCTCTATATCTCGCACCGGATCGGCCCGCCGTCCGCGCCGCTCGGCGTCGTGGTCGTCAAAATGGAATTCGACCAGCTCGAACAGGACTGGCATGAAACGCAGCGCCCCTCCTATGTGGTCGATCCCGGCCATGTGGTGCTGATCACCAGCATCCCGTCCTGGCGCTTCATGACCACGCAGCCGCTGCCCGCCGAAAACCTCGCGGCCATCCGCGAGAGCCTTCAGTTCGGCGAGGCCCCGCTTTTGCCGCTGCCCTTCATGCCCACGGCCGACGACAACATCATTCGCGTCGTCGAACCGGGCGGCGGAAGCGAGAACTATCTGCGCATTTCAGTACCCGTGGCCACAACGCCCTGGCGGTTCGAGTATCTCGTACCGGTGACGGAGGCGGTTGCGGCCGGACGGCGTCAGGCACAGTTGCTGGCCCTGCTCCTCATCGGCGCGGCCACCATTGCCGCCGCGATATGGCTGCGCCGCCGCCAGACCGCGCTTGCGGGCGCGGTACGCGACCAGGCGGCACGCGAGGAGCTCGAGCGCCGGGTGGTGGAGCGCACGCGTGACCTCAGTCTCGCCCGTGACCGCCTGGAGGCCGAAATCGTCGATCACCATCGAACCGAGACGCAATTGCAGGCCGTGCAGCAGGATCTGGTGCAGGCCAACCGGCTTGCCATCCTTGGCCAGGTGGCCGCCGGCGTGGCGCATGAGATCAACCAGCCGCTCGCCACCATCCGCGCCTATGCCGACAACGCCAAGGTCTTCCTCGGGCGCGGCCGCACGGAGCCAGTGGCGGAAAATCTCGATCATATCGCCGGCCTGACGGACCGCATCGCGACGATCACGGAAGACCTGAAGGCGTTGGCGCGCAAGGGCCGCTCGGGCGAGGAGCCGGTCAACCTGCGCGCAGCTCTGGACGGCGCCGTCCTGCTGCTGCGCAGCCGCTTCACCGGCCGTCTCGATCGCCTGATCATCGCCCCCTTCCCGGCCGGCCTGGAGGTCATGGGCAACCGGCTTCGGTTGGAACAGGTGTTTATCAACCTCTTCCAGAACGCACTGGAAGCGGTTGCGGAAAAGGCGGACGGCCGGGTGGATGTTACCGTCGAGGAAAACGGGACGGAAATCGCCCTGACGGTTGCAGACAACGGTCCCGGCCTTTCAGACACGATCCTCGCCTCCCTGTTCGAGCCCTTCAACACGTCCAAGGAGGCAGGCCTGGGGCTCGGTCTCGTCATCGTCAAGGACATCGTTTCCGATTACGGCGGCCGGCTGGAGGTGGAAACGGACACGCGTGGTGCCAGATTCCGCGTGCATCTCAGAAAGGCTGCGCCATGAGCACACCCGTTCTCCTTATCGACGACGACGGGCAGTTGCTGCACGCGACCGCGCAGACGCTGGAACTGGCCGGCTTCGACGTGACGCCGCTTGCCCGCGCGACCGATGCCCTCGGCTCTATAGACAGCGGCTTTGCCGGCGTCGTCGTCTCCGATATCCGCATGCCGGGCATGGACGGGCTGCAACTTTTCGAGCGGATCCGCGCAATCGATGCCGAAATACCGGTGATCCTCGTCACCGGCCACGGCGACATCCCGACGGCGGTGAAGGCCATCCAGGACGGCGTCTACGACTTCATCGCCAAGCCTTTCCCGGCCGAACGCCTGATCCAGTGCGTGCATCGCGCCGCCGAAAAGCGCAACCTGGTCATGGAGAACCGCCGCCTGAAGCACGCTGCCCGGCAGGCAGAGGATGATTTTCCGCTGATCGGCCAGACCATGGCGATGGACCGTCTGCGCCAGACGCTGCGCCAGATCGCCGATACCGATGTCGACGTGCTCGTGACGGGCGAGACGGGCAGCGGCAAGGAGGTGGTGGCGCGCCTGCTGCATGGCTGGAGCCGGCGCTCGAAGGGCAATTTCGTCGCGCTCAACTGTGGCGCCCTGCCCGAACAGGTCATCGAGAGCGAACTGTTCGGCCACGAGCCCGGCGCCTTCACCGGCGCGCAGAAGAAGCGCGTCGGCCGCATCGAACATTCCAGCGGCGGCACGCTCTTTCTCGACGAACTGGAAAGCATGCCGCTTTCGACGCAGATCCAGATGCTGCGCGTTCTCGAGATGCGTGAAGTAACCCCGCTCGGCACCAACGAGGTGCGTCCCGTCGATATCCGCATCGTTGCGGCCGCCAAGGTCGATCTCGCCGACCCCGAACAGCGCAAGACCTTCCGCGAGGATCTCTATTATCGCCTCAACGTGGTGTCGCTGACGATCCCGCCGCTGCGCGAGCGGCACGAGGATATTCCACTGCTGTTCAGCTATTTTGCAGAGCGCGCGGCGCGGCGCTTCCAGCGTGAAGCCCCGCCGCTGTCCGCCGCCATCCTCAAACATCTGGCCGAGCACGATTGGCCCGGCAACGTGCGCGAACTTTCCCATTTCGCAGAACGCGCCGTGCTGGGCATGATGCCGCCCGCCGCGCCGCAAACAACGACCGCGCCTGCCGGTGGTGACGGTGGCACACTTCCCGAACGGCTGGAGAGGGTGGAGGCGCAAATCATTCGCGATACGCTGTCCGCCCACGGCGGCGACGTGCAGGAGACGATCGCCGCACTCGGCATTCCACGCAAGACTTTCTACGACAAGCTCCAGCGCCACGGCATCGTGCGCCGCGACTTCACGCAGAAAACGGACGGCTGAGCGATCGTCATCGCCGCACCATCCGAACGCCGAAGCGAGCCGGCGTCTCGTGGCTTAGAACAGGGCGTCCTCGAAGAGATCCTCGTCGCTGCCGGCGGCAGCGGGTGCGGCCGTCGGCTCGGCGGCCACGCCGAAGATGCGGGCGTGCACATCCCGCTCGGACACCATCGTATAGGTCTTGGCAATCCGCGCACCGAGATCGGCCAGCACGGCTTCGAGGCCGGTCGTATCCGGCAGCTCGGGCCCGCTGAGATCGCCCGCCCGCGCCGTGCAATCCGCGAGGACATCGCCGAGTTCGGCATTGAAATCGAGGCCCTCCACCATGCGTCCGGCCGTTGCGGTGACATCGACCGCGCAGGCGCGCAGGGCCGTCATATCCTCTTCCATGCGGTCACCGGTCTGGCGCAGATGGCCGAGGACGTCTTCAAGCCGCGCATCGAGCGAGTCACCGGCCGCAGCGCCGACGGCGCCAAGCTTGCCGGCATCCTCTTCAAGCGATTGCAGCGCCGTGAGGATGCGCTCCGCCGTCTCGTCGAGCTGGCTGGAGAAACTGCGCAGCTCCGCCGTGACGACATTGATCGCGCGGCCTTCCTCGCCGAGCTTGCTGCAGCGCAGATTGGTGTTGAGTGCCATATACTGGATGTCGGTGCGCACCAGCTGGATGGTCTTCACGCCGTTGAGAAGTTCGCGCACCGTGGCGACCGTGCTTTCGCCAAGGGTGTTGGCCTTGTCGGCCACTTGCTCGATGTCGCGCACCACCGCACGCGCAGCGGCGATATCCGCCTCCAGCGTGCGCATCGCGCGGTCGGCGGACGCGCCGTCGCCCGCATCCATCTCCCGATAGAGCGTCATGAGACTATCGACATCGGCGCCGAAACTGCGGATCGTCTGGACGACGGTGCGGCATTCGCGCTCGAAATCACGCGCGATTTCCGCCAACTGGGCGTGGACGAGATGGCGGATGAACTGCGTCAGGCGCGCCGATGCCTCCTTGTCGAAGCCCCCCGTCGTCAGCTCCGCTTCGAGCATCGTCAGGGCCGACTGGCAGTGTTCGATGCGTTGGCGCGTGATGTCGCCGATCTGCATGGCCGAAAGCGTGGTTGCCACTTTGCCCTGCACGCCGCGAGCCAATGCGCCGACCTTGCCGGCCAGCTGTGAAAGATGCCGGCGCTGCGTGCCGAGATCCGCGGCGTTGCGCGAAAGGTTGCCGGCGATATCGGGCACGCTGCTGCGGAAGCGCTCCAGCGCATCTCCGCCACCGGCCGAGGCGCTGGAAATGACGGTGCCGAGCGTGCTGATCTTGCTGCCGAGGGCGTTGACCTCTCGCGTGCCGAACTGAATGCGTTCGAGGATTTCTTCCGCAAAGCCGGCAAAATCGGGGATCGCGGCGCCGGTGATCTTGGCTGTGGTGGCGAAGGTGCGCAGGTAGCGCAACGTCTCCTGCATGGCGGCGATGTGGGTGCCGAGGGATTTTTCGGTGAGCGCCACACCGGCAAGCCGCTGCTGGCGCGTCTCCTCGATGCCGGGCAAGGCCGTCAGCTGGTCGATCGTCGCCAGGAGGCGCGCCGTGGTGGCTTCCGTCTCATCGCCCCCCAGCGAACCGGAGAGGTTTTCCAGCGACGCCACGAGCCGGTTGAGCACGTCGAGCACGCCGAGCAGCACGACGCCGCCATCGAGAAAGCGTTGCTCGATACGAGAACGCGCGCCTTCGAGCCGCGATACGAGTTCGGCTTCATTCGTCTGCTGCTCAAGCCGCAATGCGCCCGCTGTTCCTGACACGCCATACCCCATCTTCAAGAATCCCAGAGCCGACGCTAAGGCAAACAATGTAACGGCCAGTAAATTCGGATTCCCTCATAGAGGCGAAAACGCCCTTTTGGGCCTCCGACACGCATTATGCGCCGCTTGCACGCATCCCTAGAATTAGTGGTTCATAAATAGTATTAACTATATCTAATTTACGTGATTTCCCATATTATTCAAATATTTGATCGTATATTCTAGATCCATTGAATAATGATTTTCTTTTTACATTCCCCCCAACTGGTGGATTTCGCCTCTCCAAATTCACAGTTCGTTAAGCATGAGCTGGGAATTTGCACAGGCAAATAATCTACGCAAAAACCTTATATCGAGGCCTCCATGTCGTCGCCTGCGCCCGATCACACGTCGTTAACCTTACCAAAAACGCTAACGATCAAAAATATACTTGAAGCTCACGAGAAATTTCTGGGCGCCATCGACAATAATGCCGATATTGTACTTGATATCGCCGATGATGCGCAGGTCGATCTCAGCTTCGTGCAGCTTGTCGTCGCAGCACGCAGCCACGCCGCAGAGAAGACAGGACGTGTTCTACTTGCGCGACCGGCGGCAGGCGAGTTGCGCGAGGCTCTCCGGCGCGGCGGCTTTCTCGATGAGCTGACACCCGACGCCGCCCAATTCTGGTTACATCAGGAGCAGACTTTATGACCGCAAAGATTTTGACCGTCGACGACTCAGCCAGCATCCGGCTGACGACACGCATTGCGCTTGGCAATGCGGGCTACACCGTCACAGAGGCCGTCGACGGCCTTGACGGCCTGAACAAGCTGAAGGGCGGGGAATACGACCTCGTCGTCACCGACCTGAACATGCCCAACATGGACGGCCTCACCATGATCCGCGAGCTGCGCAAGCTGCCCGCGCATACCGGCGTTCCGGTCGTCTTTCTCACGACGGAGTCCGACGGCGAGCTGAAGGCACAGGCCAAGGCGGCCGGCGCCACCGGATGGCTCACCAAGCCCTTCGATCCCGAAAGCCTCGTCAAGATCGCCCGAAAGGTCCTCGGCAGATGAGCAACCCGGACCCGATCTCAGTCTTCCGGACAGAAGCTGCCGAACTGCTGGAGCAGATCGAGTCCGGCCTTCTCGACCTCACCCGCCGCCTTGACGACCGCGATCAGATCGACGCGGTCTTTCGTGGTTTGCACACGCTGAAGGGCTCCGGCGCGATGTTCGGCTTCGACCAGCTCGCCGCCTTCACGCACCATTGCGAGACCGCTTTCGACCGGGTGCGCAAAGGCGATGTCCCGGCAACGCAGGAACTCGTCTCGGCGGTTCTCTCCGCGCAGGACCATATGCGCGCCCTGCTCGAAACACCGAACGGCGATCACGACGCCGTCAGCGCAGCCTTGCTCGAAGGCCTCCACCGCGCCGTCAACGGTGCCGGCATACCCGCTTCGGCCCCGCAACATGTCGAGGCGGTTGCGGCTGCCGGCGACGATGCCGGTGGCATGCGCGAATGGCGCATCCGCTTCAGCCTGCCGACCAACGCCATGGCCAACGGCACCAACCCGCTCGGCCTGCTCGACGAGATGCGTGATCTGGGCGAATGCACCATAGTCGCCGACACTGCCAAAGTGCCCTCGCTCGATGCGCTTGATCCGCGCGACATCCATCTCCACTGGCTCGTGACGCTCAAGACTGAACGTCCACGCAGCGAGATCGAGGACGTCTTCATCTTCGTCATGGACGAGATGGAGCTTGATATCACGGAAATCGCCGCCGAGCGCCCTGTCGCTGCAGCGGCCGCCAAAGTCGAGCCGGCCGCACCGTTGACGCCCGTCTTCACCGAGCGCGAGCCCCCGCAGGCGGCCAATGATCCCAGGCAGAACAAGACCGCCGAGAATGTCCGCGTCCCGGCCGAACGCCTTGACGAGATGATGGACCGCGTCGGCGAGCTGGTCATCGCGCAGTCGCGCCTGACCCAGCTCGCGGGCACCGCCGCCGATCTTGGCCTGCGCTCGGTTTCGGAGGAAATCGAACGGCTGTCCGGCGAACTGCGTGACACGATGATGGTGCTGCGCATGATGCCGGTCGCCAGCCTCTTCAGCCGCTTCCGCCGCCTGGTGCACGACCTGTCGCGCGAGACGGGCAAGGAGATCGAGCTCATCACCGAAGGCGAAAGCACCGAAGTCGACAAGACGGTCATCGACCGGCTGGCCGATCCGCTCGTGCATCTCGTACGCAACTCGATCGACCATGGCCTCGAACAGCCCGATGAGCGCGTGGCAGCCGGCAAGCCCGCCAAGGGCCGCGTCGCGCTCTCGGCGCACCAGACGGGTGGCGAGGTCATCATCACGATCAAGGACGACGGCCGCGGTATCAACCGCGATCGCGTCCGGGCCAAGGCGGAGGCCTCCGGGCTCATCCAGCCGGGCGCAACGCTTGCCGACCAGGATCTTCTCCAGCTGATCTTCCAACCCGGCTTCTCGACCGCTCAGCAGGTTACGAACCTGTCTGGGCGCGGCGTCGGGATGGATGTCGTGAAGAAGACGGTGGAAGCGCTGCGCGGCACGATCGACATTGCCAGCCGGCCCGGCGAAGGTTCCGAAGTGTCGCTGCGCATCCCGCTGACGCTCGCCATCATCGAGGGCCTGCTCGTGCGCGTCGGCAACGGCTGCTACGTCATCCCGCTCTCGGCGGTCGAGGAATGCCTGGAAATCTCGCTGGAGGACGATGTCCGCTCGCGCGGCCGCAGCTTCATCTCGCTGCGCGACAGCCTCGTGCCCTTCCTGCGCCTGCGCGAACTCTTCCGCACGGGAACGCAACCCGATCCGCACCAGAAGGTCGTCGTCATCTCGACGGGCTCGGAGCGCGTCGGCCTCGTCGTCGATCAGATCATCGGCGACCATCAGACAGTCATCAAATCCATGTCGAAACTGCACCATGACGTCGTCACCTTCTCCGGCGCGACCATCCTCGGCGATGGCAGCGTGGCGCTGATCCTCGACGTCACCCATCTGGTCGCGGTCGGACAGCAGCAGGAGGCGCAATTGCGGGCGGCAGGATGAGCGAAGCAGCACGAAAACTCGACCATGATGCAATCTGGGGCGCCGACGAGGACCTTTCGGTCCTGACGTTCAATCTCAACGGCGAGACCTTCGCCATCGAAGCGACCGTCGTGCAGGAAATCCTCGATCTCCTGCCGGAGACCCACGTTCCCGGCAGCAAGCCCTTCGTCTCCAGCGTGATCAACTTCCGCGGCAAGGTCATCCCCCTGTCGGATATCCGCCTTGCCTTCGGGATGGAGGCAGTCGAGGCGACGATCGACAGCCGCATCATCGTCATCGAGCTGTTGCTCGACGACGAGACGACGTTGATCGGCATCCGCACGGACAAGGTCAACGAAGTCACCACGCTGCCCAAGGTCGCGAGCGAACCGCCGCCGAGCGTCGGCATGCGCTGGCGGGCGGACTACATCAGCTGCCTCGTCAAACGTGACGGAGAATTCATCATCGTCCCGAACCTGCAGGCGATTTTTGCCCCGCAGAGAGACCGTGTCGGCGTTGCAGCCGGGACCAACTAAAGGATTTGAACGATGCGTATTGCGATTAAGACAAAGCTTATAGCCACCTTCACGACCGTCATCCTGCTGTCAGGCGTCAGCATGTATGTCGCGGTGCAGGACCTGGGGGAACTTAACGACCGCATGGAACGGGTCGTCAACGGCCGCGCGGCCGCCACGCTCGGCCTCAGCCAGACCGAGACCCTGACCACCGACGTCGCGTCCCAGACCCGCCAGATGATCCTCAGCGAGGATCCCGAGGAGATGGCGGCAATTGCCCGGACCCTTGAGGCAAGAAACGGTGAGATCGCCGCAACGCTGGCAGACGTCCGCTCGAAGCTGACGACGGACGCGGGCCGCGCCATCCTCGACGATTTCGCCAAGAAGTGGGAGCTCTATTGGGCGCAGAACCTGAAGATGCAGGCGCTGACGCGCAAGAACACCGATGTAGAGGCGCTGCGGATCTCCACGACAGACGGCAGCGCGGCCATATCCGCTGCTGAAGAAAACATCATCCGCTTGTCGAAGACACTCCAGGAGGCTGCCAATCGCGGTGAGCCGGGTGCGATCGAAAACTTCAGCCGCGTCTCGGAGTTGCGCGCCGACATCAGCGACTTCTTCCGCCAGCACCGCAATATCCTGCTCGCGAGCAGCGATCCGGAGCGCCAGACGAACTGGGCGGCAGACTATGCCAAGGCCGGTTCCGATATCGAAACGAACATCTCGATGCTCGTCGCAGGCTTGCAGGGCAACGCCCGCCAGCTGGCCGTCGAGGTGCAGAAGAGCTTCGCGGCCGTCAAGGATGCCGCGGACCGCGGCAACGCGCTGGCACTTGAGCGTAGCAACTTCGAAGCCAGCCGGCTTGCCAACCACGAGATGCGCGCCGCGCGCGAAGACGCTGTCGCCTCGCTGAACGAGCTCGTCTCCTTCAACGGTGAACGCCAGAAGGAAGATCTCCAGGCCGCGGTCGAGACCTACGAAGCCAGCCGTTCGCTGCTGATCGCTCTTCTCGCCATCTCGACACTGATCGCCGCCGGCGCCGCGTCATGGATCGTGGTTTCCATTGCACGCGGCCTGCGCAAGGCGAACGAGGCGGTTCGTTCCGTATCCGAAGGCGATCTCACCCGCTTTGCCGATATCACCACCAAGGACGAGATCGGCGACCTGCTCGGCTATGTCAACACCATGATCGAGCGCCTGCGCGGCGTCGTGGCCGATGCGCTCTCCGCGTCCGAAAACGTGTCGTCGGGCAGCCAGGAACTGTCGTCGAGCTCGGAAACGCTGTCGCAGGGTGCGACCGAACAGGCGTCCTCTGCCGAAGAGGCATCCGCCTCGATGGAGGAGATGGCCGCCAACATCAAGCAGAACGCCGACAACGCCGCGCAGACCGAGAAGATCGCGCGTCAGTCGGCCAAGGACGCCGAAGTCTCCGGCGAGGCCGTGGGCCGCGCCGTCGGCGCCATGCGCACCATCGCCGAAAAGATCTCCATCGTACAGGAAATCGCCCGCCAGACCGACCTGCTCGCCCTCAACGCCGCGGTGGAAGCCGCCCGCGCCGGCGAACATGGCAAGGGCTTTGCGGTCGTCGCCTCGGAAGTGCGCAAGCTCGCCGAACGCAGCCAGGCTGCGGCCGCCGAAATCAGCACGCTTTCCGGCCAGACGGTTTCCGTCGCGACCGAAGCCGGCGAGATGCTGAACCGCCTGGTGCCTGATATCCGCAAGACCGCCGAACTGGTTTCGGAAATCTCGGCCGCCTGCCGCGAACAGGATATCGGCGCTTCGCAGATCAATGAGGCGATCCAGCAGCTCGACAAGGTGACGCAGCAGAATGCCGGCGCATCCGAGGAGATGTCAGGCACGTCGGAAGAACTCGCCGCACAGGCGGAGGAACTCCAGGCCTCCATCGCGTTCTTCCGGGTCGACAACGCCGCACGCAGCGAGCAGAACCATGCCGACAAGCTGCGGGCAACGGCAGCCCGCATGGCGGCTCCGGTCGCCAAGCGCCCGGCCGCGACCCCGGCCTATCGTGCGGCGCCGGCCACGGCCAAGACGACCCGCAGCGGCGGCTTTGCCCTCGACATGTCGATGGGCGGCCCCGACGCCGACGATGACGATTTCCGCCAGAGCGCGTGATTGAACAATCCGCCGCGCAGAACCTGCGCGGCGGAAAAACCGGCGTGTGTACGCGCCGGCTCAAGGGCCGCTTCGACGGTCCGCGGAAGGGTGAATGTATCGGTCTTCACGCATAAAGAACGCCACGTTTCGGTATGCCGCCGGAACAGGGCATCTGTGATCAAGGAGACCTACTAGATGCGCCTGACCATCAAATTCAAGCTCGCCCTCGTCTTCGGCTTTCTGATCATTCTGCTTTGTGTTTCCGCTGGTATCGGCGTCCGGAGCATGAGCGAGATGAACGCGCTCCGTGACAGCCTTCTTGAAGGTCCAATCCAGCAGGACGATTATGCCGACGAGCTCGCCGGCGCCTTCGACGGCCTTGGCCTCGCCGAAGCGGACCTTCTCCTGGCCTCGACGCTCGAGCGCGCCAACAAGGCGAAATCGACAATGGCCGCGGAGCGCGAGGCTTTCGAGACGGCGCTGAAGCATGGCCAGGAAACCGCCACGGATGAATTCAAGGCGAAGTGGAAGGAAATAAACGACTTCTGGGACGACTACCTCGCGATCAACGAACGAATGGTCGCGCTCGTCGCGTCGGGACAGCGTGACATGGCGATCGAGCTCAACCAGACGGAAGGCACCGTCGCCAGTGAGAAGCTCGACAAGATGACCGAGGACCTGGCCGCACTGACCGAGGTGGCGATCAAGGATTCCGACGCCACCGCCGATGCCCGCTATGCAAGCGCGTTCTACACCCTCGCAGCCCTAACGGCGATCGCCTTCGTTCTTGCCATAGGTGCGGCGTTCTGGATCGCCATTGGGATCAATTCCGGCCTGCGCAAGATCCGTGAAGCCGCTGAATCCGTCGCAATCGGCGACCTCGACCAGACGATCTCCGTCAAGACGAATGACGAGATCAAGGACCTTGTCTCGACCATCAACGTCATGACCGGCAACCTGCGCGAAACGGCTAATATTGCCGACCAGATCGGCAAGGGCGACCTCTCGGTCACGCCGAAGCCGCTTTCCGACAAGGATACGCTGGGTCACGCCATGCTGGGCATGGTCGTCAACCTGCGC
This sequence comes from Shinella oryzae, assembly GCF_023038235.1. Lineage (NCBI taxonomy): Bacteria > Pseudomonadati > Pseudomonadota > Alphaproteobacteria > Hyphomicrobiales > Rhizobiaceae > Shinella > Shinella oryzae. Next base: position 1,090,943 of record NZ_CP081988.1, read on the forward strand.
AACACCGCCACCATCGCCGACCAGATCGCCAATGGCGACCTGACGGTCACGCCGAAGCCGCTTTCCGACAAGGATACGCTCGGCCTTTCGCTGGAAAGCATGGTGGAGCGCCTGCGCGGCGTCGTCGCCGATGCGCTTTCGGCCGCCAACAACGTGTCGTCGGGCAGCCAGGAACTGTCGTCGAGTTCGGAGACATTGTCCCAGGGCGCGACCGAACAGGCATCGTCTGCCGAAGAGGCGTCCGCCTCGATGGAAGAGATGGCCGCCAACATCAAGCAGAACGCCGACAACGCCGCACAGACCGAGAAGATCGCGCGTCAGTCGGCCAAGGATGCCGAAGCCTCCGGCGAGGCCGTGGGCCGTGCCGTCGGCGCCATGCGCACCATCGCGGAAAAGATCTCCATCGTACAGGAAATCGCCCGCCAAACCGACCTGCTCGCCCTCAACGCCGCGGTGGAAGCCGCCCGTGCCGGCGAACATGGCAGGGGTTTCGCCGTGGTTGCTTCTGAAGTGCGCAAGCTCGCCGAACGCAGTCAGGCTGCCGCCGCCGAAATCAGCACGCTTTCCGGTGAGACCGTATCCGTGGCAACGGAAGCCGGCGACATGCTGACCCGCCTGGTGCCTGACATCCGCAAGACGGCCGAACTGATCTCCGAAATCTCGGCCGCCTGCCGCGAACAGGATATCGGCGCCTCGCAGATCAATGAAGCGATCCAGCAGCTCGACAAGGTGACGCAGCAGAATGCCGGCGCATCCGAGGAGATGTCCGGCACGTCGGAAGAACTCGCCGCACAGGCCGAGGAACTGCAGGCCTCCATCGCCTTCTTCCGGGTCGATCTTTCATCCAGCGCCCAGGCCGCCGCGCAACGTCGTCCAGCGCCTGTCGCCGCCCGCCAGCCGGCCGCCAAGCCGATCCGCAAGGCGGACCACAGCATCAACGCCCAGCAGGCCCGCGCCCGCGGCTTTGCCCTCGACATGTCGATGGGTGGTCCCGACGCGGACGATGACGATTTCCGCGAAAGCGCGTGATTGAACATGACCGCCGCGCACCCACCACGGATGCGCGGCGGAAGAAAACCGGCGTGTGTACGCGCCGGCTCAAGGGTCGCTTCGGCGGCCCGCGGAAGGGTGAGTGTATCGGTCTTCACGCATAACGGACACCGCGTCGGTGTCTCGCCACAATACGGCATCTGTGATCAAGGAGACCTCTTGAGATGCGTTTCACCATCAAACTTAAACTCGCGATCGCGTTCGGCATCATCATTGTCATGCTCGCCGGCACGTCGGTTTACGCCATAATCAGCCTTTCTGCGCTCAACACGGCGATCAGCGACATGATCGCAGGCCCGGCGGCCCGGCTTGAAGCCGCGCAGAATCTTGCGAACTATCAATTGCGTCTCGTACGCTCGCAGATGAACCTCGCGACATCGACAAACCCGCGTGATGCCGCGTCCTACATCGAGGCCGGAGATCGCAACCGCCAGGGCTTCGACGACACACTCAACACACTTATGGGCCTGGCCTCGGATCCGGCTGCGCTGCAGCAGTGGAAGGATGTCGGGGAAAAGCAGAAGCAGGTTGTCCGCCTCGATGATCAGGTCCGCTCCCTGATAGCGGCAGGCAATGCGTCTGAAGCCATTCGCCTCGTTACGACGGACAGCCGTCGCGTCATGGATGAGATGGAAGAGACCATCAAGGCTCGCATCGAAGCCAACAAGGAGATGATGACGGCGGCGGATCGTGCAACCGATGCGCAGTATGCCACGACGCGCAACCTGATCATGGCCATTTCCGGCGTCGCTCTGCTTCTCGCGGTTGGCGCTGCCATCTGGATCGCCATCGGCATCAATGTTGGCCTTCGCAAGATCAAGGCAGCTGCGGAAGCTGTCGCGATCGGCGACCTCGACCAGAATATCGATGTCAAGACAAACGATGAAATCAAGGACCTTGTCGACACCATCAATGTGATGACCGGCAACCTGCGCAACACCGCCACCATCGCCGACCAGATCGCCAATGGCGACCTGACGGTCACGCCGAAGCCGCTTTCCGACAAGGATACGCTCGGCCTTTCGCTGGAAAGCATGGTGGAGCGCCTGCGCGGCGTCGTCGCCGATGCGCTTTCGGCCGCAAGCAACGTCTCGTCCGGCAGCCAGGAACTCTCGGCAAGCTCCGAAACCCTCTCGCAGGGCGCAACCGAGCAGGCATCGTCTGCCGAAGAGGCCTCCGCCTCGATGGAAGAAATGGCCGCCAACATCAAGCAGAACGCCGACAACGCCGCACAGACAGAGAAGATCGCACGCCAGTCCGCCAAGGATGCAGAAGCCTCCGGTGAGGCCGTGGGTCGTGCCGTCGGTGCGATGCGTACCATCGCGGAAAAGATCTCCATCGTGCAGGAAATCGCCCGCCAGACCGACCTGCTCGCCCTCAACGCCGCGGTGGAAGCCGCTCGCGCCGGCGAACATGGCAAGGGCTTTGCGGTCGTCGCTTCGGAAGTGCGCAAGCTTGCCGAACGCAGCCAGGCTGCCGCTGCCGAAATCAGCACGCTCTCCGGCCAGACGGTTTCCGTCGCGACCGAAGCCGGCGAGATGCTGACCCGCCTGGTGCCGGATATCCGCAAGACGGCCGAACTGATCTCCGAAATCTCGGCCGCCTGCCGCGAACAGGATATCGGCGCCTCGCAGATCAATGAGGCGATCCAGCAGCTCGACAAGGTGACGCAGCAGAATGCCGGCGCATCTGAAGAGATGTCCGGCACGTCGGAAGAACTCGCCGCCCAGGCCGAGGAACTTCAGACATCGATCGCCTTCTTCCGGGTCGAGATGTCATCAGGCGCCCAGGCCTCCATGCAGCGCCGCCCCGCTCCCGTCGCCGCTCGCCACCAGCCCGCCAAGCCGGCCGCTACAGCGGCCCGCAAGGCAGACAACAGCGTCAATGCCCAGCAGGCTCGTGCCCGCGGCTTTGCCCTCGACATGTCGATGGGCGGCCCCGACGCCGACGACGCCGACTTCAGAGAAAGCGCTTGATCATGACCGGTCCGTCCTCCGAATCCCAATACGTCACCTTCTCTCTCGACAACGAGGTCTTCGCGGTGCCCGTTTCGGTCGTCCGGGAAATCCTCGATCATGAGGATGCCTTCCGGATACCGCACGGCCCCGACTACCTGCTCGGGCTGAGGGACGTGCGCGGCCAGGGCGTGCCGGTCATCGACCTGCGTCTTCGTCTTGGCATGACGAAGACGCAGAAGACGCACAACACGCGGGCACTCGTGCTCGACGTGCCGATCGACGGGAAGATCCTGACGCTCGGCCTCGTCGCGGACCGGGTCTACGAAGTGGTGCCGTTCCGCAACGACGAGATCGAGGGCGCGCCCGATATCGGCGTGCGCTGGCCTTCCGATTACATTTCCGGCGTCGTGCGCCGGAACGGCGCCTTCGTCGTCATCGTCGATCTCGCACGCCTCTTCTCCAGTTCCGAAGTGGCGATGATGGGCACGGCAAACCGCCTTGCGGCCACGGCATAAGCTTCAGGAGGACCGCGTGGCGGCAGCAGCAGCACTACAAACGCAAGCGCAGACGGGCCCGGACGGATTGAACAGCCGGAACTTCGACGCCCTGTCCCGCTTCATCTACGACTACAGCGGCATCAAGATGCCGATCACCAAACTGACGATGCTCGAGGGCCGTCTTCGGCGGCGCCTGAGGGCCACCGGCATCCCGGACTTCAACAGCTATTGCGACTACCTCTTCAAGCATGGCGGCATCGAGAAGGAAGCCATCTTCCTGATCGACGCCGTCACGACGAACAAGACGGACTTCTTTCGCGAGCCCAAGCATTTCGAGTTCATGGAAAGCACGGGCCTGCCGGAAATGGCGGCCGCCGGCCACAAGCGCTTCCGACTGTGGAGCGCGGCCTGCTCCATCGGCGCCGAGCCCTATACGATGGCCATGGTCATGCAAGAGTTTATCGAGAAGACGTCCGGGATGGATTATCGCATCCTCGCCACCGACCTGTCGACCGACGTGTTGCAGGCCGCGCGGCGCGGCGTCTATCCGCGCGACATGATCCAGCCCGTGTCCCCCGAAATGCGTCGCAAATACGTGATGGTTTCGAAGGATGCCGCGCGCGGCGAGGTCCGTGTCCATCCGCGCCTGCGCGCGACGGTCGGCTTCGCGCGCATGAACCTCATGGACAGCGCCTACAAGGTGGGCGAACCCATGCACATGATCTTCTGCCGTAACGTGCTGATCTACTTCGACAAGCCGACCCAGGCCAAGGTGCTGACGCGCCTGTGCGACTGCCTGCTGCCCGGCGGCTTCCTGTATGTCGGGCATTCCGAAACGGTCACCGGCATTTCCCTGCCGGTGCGCCAGGTCGCCAACACGGTTTTCAAGAAGATCTGATGCCCATTCCGACCAAGAAGATCCGCGTTCTCATCATCGACGACTCCGCCAGCGTGCGCCAGGCGCTGACCCATGTGCTGGAGCAGGATCCGGAAATCGAGGTCATGGGGGCCGCCTCCGATCCGTTCATGGCGGCCAAGAAGATCCAGGAGGAAATGCCCGACGTCATCACGCTCGACGTGGAAATGCCGCGCATGGACGGCATTACCTTCCTGCGCAAGATCATGTCGCAGCGGCCCATCCCGGTGGTGATGTGCTCCTCGCTGACGGAAGAAGGCTCCGAGACGCTGATGCAGGCGCTGGAAGCCGGCGCCGTCGATATCATCCTCAAACCGAAGATCGGCGCTGCCGACCACCTCGCGGAATCCGGCGCGCGTATCCGCCAGGCGGTGAAAGGTGCGGCCGTCGCCCGTCTCGGGGCCGTTCGCCGCGCGATGGCTGCCGCCAGCGCCACCGCCAACGTGACCACGAAACTGACCGCCGATGCCGTTCTGCCGCCGCCCTCCGGCCGCGCCATGGCAAAGACCACCGAGATGGTAGCATGCATCGGCGCCTCCACCGGCGGTACGGAGGCGTTGCGCGTCATGCTGGAACAGCTTCCGGCCAATTCGCCGGGTATGGTCATCGTCCAGCACATGCCGGAAAAATTCACCGCCGCCTTTGCCAAGCGCCTCAACTCGCTGTGCGAGGTCGAGGTCAAGGAAGCGGTTCACGGCGATCCCGTGCTGCGCGGCCATGTGCTGATCGCCCCCGGCGACCGGCACATGATGCTGGAGCGTCAGGGCGCGCGCTACCATGTGGCCGTGCGCGAGGGGCCGCTTGTTTCCCGCCACCGCCCGTCCGTCGACGTGCTGTTCCGCTCCGCCGCGCGCGCGGCCGGCGCCAATGCCATGGGCGTCATCATGACGGGCATGGGGGACGACGGCGCACGCGGCATGGCCGAGATGCACCAGGCCGGCGCCTATACCGTGGCACAGGACGAAGCCTCCTCCGTCGTATTCGGCATGCCGAAGGAAGCGATCGCGCATGGCGGTGTCGACAAGATCGTGTCGCTCGACCAGATCGCGCGTGAAATTCTCGCTGCCGACCGGCGGCATTGAGAAAAATACACCAACGATTAACCATAGTTGGCGAGGATGACGACGCACCATGCAAGGTGCCCCAGGCGAGCAATGATCGGCTCGAGAACCATTCCGGGGGACCTCATGCCCGTCATCACATTCGCCAACACCAAGGGCGGCGCCGGCAAGACCACCGCCGTCCTGCTGCTCGCCACCGAACTTGCCCGCATGGGCTACCGCGTCTCCGTGCTCGACGCCGATCCGCAGCACTGGATCACCCGCTGGTACGAGACCTCCGAGGGCCTGCTGGGCAAACGCCTGAACGTCGTTCCCTATGTCACGATGAACTCCATCGACCGCCAGCTCGCCGAAGAGAAAGCGTGTGCCGATTTCGTGCTGATCGACCTGCCCGGCTCGCGCAGCTCCCTGCTTGCCAAGGCCGTCGGCCATGCTGATTACGTGCTGATCCCCGTTCAGGGCTCGGCCATGGATGCCCAGGGCGGCGCCAATGTCATCGAGCTTCTGCAGTATCTGGAAGACAAGGCGAACATCCGCATCCGCCATTCCGTCGTGCTGACCCGCGTCAACGCCATGGTGACGACGCGCGCGATGAACGCGGTGAAGGACCTGCTGGCGGCGCGCCGCGTGCACCTGCTTCCGACAGTCATCGGCGAGCGCGCGGCCTTCCGCGATATCTTCGGCTGCGGCGGCACGCTCTATTCGATGGATCCGCGACGCGTCAGCAATCTCGACAAGGCGCAGGAAAACGCCCACGCCATGGCGATCGACGTGCTGCGGCAGATGGCGATCCCCGCCACGGCAAGCGCGACCGTGCTGCGCAAGGTGGCTTAAATCCCCCTCATCATGCCGCGACACCGGACGCGGCATTGTCGGTCATTGAAAGGCGCCGCCAGAGCGGCGTCATCGCAGCCGCGATATCCGCATAGAGCGCATAGCGGCGGCTGTAGTGTGCTGCCATCGCGGCATTCGGCCGGTAGTGCCGTTCACTGCGCACCATCGCATTCGCGCCCTCGGTAAAATCGGCAAAGAGACCGACACCCGTGCCGGCGGCAATCGCCGCACCGAGCGCACCGGTCTCGCGCGACACCGCGACGGACACCGGTACGCTGAGCACATCCGCGAAGATTTGCGGCCAGAGCATGCTGCGCGACCCGCCGCCGGACAGCACCGCCTCCTCGAAGCGCGCTCCGGCCTTGCGGATGGTCTCGATGTGCTGGCGGTGGCCGAAGGCGACGCCTTCCAGCAGCGCCCGGATCAGATGGCCCTTTGTGTGCCAGCCCGCCATACCGTAGAAACCCGCCCGCGCATGGCCGTCCTGCTGGGCGCCGTAGAGATAGGGATGGTAGAGCGGATCGTCGGCGGCCGGTGTGACGGCGGCGGCAAGCGCACAGCAGGCATCGAAGGGCGAGACGCTTTCGTCATGCGCGCCTTCGAAGAACTCCCGCACCAGCCACTCCAGATTGGCCGCCGAGGTCGCGCTGTTTTCCATGGCCATGTAGCGCGTGCCGTCGAAGGTCGACGACATGAAGACGGGACCGTCCAGATCCGGCCCGTCGATCACGACCTGATTGATGCTCCATGTGCCGGCAATGACCGAGGCGCTGCCGGTGCGCGAGACGCCGGAACCGAGCGCCGAGGCGACGACGTCGAAGAGCCCGCCGACGACGGGCGTGCCCACCGCAAGACCCGTTTCCAGCGCAACGGCCTGCGTGACCGTCCCGGCGATGTCGGCGCTTTCGATCAGCGGCGGCAGGAGGTCCATGCAGTCGGCGAGGCCATAGGCCTCCATCAGCGTCCTGTCATAGCGGCGGGCGGCAAGATCGAGCAGGCCGGCGCCGGACATGTCCGACATCTCGCTGATCCGCTTTCCCGTGAGGCGGTTGACGACGAAATCCTTGGCGAAGAACACCGTGCCGATGCGCTGGAAAAGCGCGGGCTCCGAGCGCTTCAGCCAGGCAAGAAGGGTGGGTGTCTGGGCAGGCCAGGGACGCTGGCGCCCGATCGGATAGGTCCGGTCGCCGACGCCTTGTGACGCCCATTCCTCGACAAGGCCGGTGGCGCGCGTATCGATCGACTGGATGCCGATGAGCGGCTCGCCATCGCGGTCGAGCGCATAGAGCCCGTTGCCGTGGCCCGCACAGCCGATGGCCGCGATGTCGCTCGCAACGATGCCCGCCTTCTCCAGGCAGGTGGCGATCACGCGCTTCGCATTCTCCCAGAATTCGCCGAGATCGCGCTCGACATGGCCGGGCCGCGGCATGCGGCTCTTGCCCTCCTGCCCCGCATGGGAGAGTTCGCGCCCTTCGAGATCGAAGATCACCGCCTTGATGATGGTATTGCCCGCGTCGAGCCCCAACAGATATTTCGGCATCCTGAACCCCTCCCAAGGTTCGCTTTCTTTCGCGGCGCCGGGAACGCGCTGGCGTCCCCGGTGCATGCTTCACATCAGCCCTGCTGATAGAGCGAATAGGCCTCCTCGCCGCTCGCATCCGCATGGATGATCGCCATCAGGCCGCGCACGACGGCGCTCGGATTGGCATGCTGGTAGATGTTGCGCCCGTAGACCATGCCCATTGCGCCCTGCCGCATCAAGGCGGCAGATTTCGCAAAGACGGCCGAGAGGTCTTCCTTGCCGCCGCCGCGCACCAGCACCGGGCAGCGCGCCGCCTCGACGACGCGGTGGAAATCCTCGGCATTGCTTGTGGGATCGGCCTTGATGATATCCGCGCCCATTTCCCTGGCAAGGCGGGTCAGCGTGACGATCTTGTCTGCATCGCCATCCACCATGTAGCCGCCACGCTCCGTGACGGGCTGCATGACCAAAGGCTCGATCATCAGCGGCATGCCGTATTTCTCGCAGTCGGCACGCACACGCGCAATGTTCTGCACGCATTGGCGGAAAAGATCGGGCTCGTCCGGCAGCATGAAAAGGTTGACCACCACGCAGGCGGCATCCATCTCGAGCGCGCCGATCAACGGCTCCGCCTCGTTCTGGAGCACGGCCCACATATCGCGGTGGCGGATGCGGTTATACGGATTGCCCATATCGACGCGCATGACGAGCGCCGGCTTGTCCTTGCCCGGCAAAGCCTGCAATAGGTCCGCCTGGCCGTAATTCATCTGAATGGCGTCAGGCTTCGCATCGACGAGCGCCTTTACGACGACTGGCATGTTCTCCAGCCCGTCCAGAAAGGACGGTTCGTTGCACACGCCGTGATCGATAGCGACGTCCAGGCAACGGCCGTTGCCGAACAGCCGGTTCATCCTGACCTTGCGGTTGTCTCTCATCGTTTACTCCTTTGTTCGTTCCTTGCGGACAGGGTTTCCTCCGCGACGCCATGGCGCTCGCGCATGAGGGTGAGAAAGCGGTCACGCTCCGCCGCGGTGCGCTCAGCGCTCCAGCCCTTTTCGCCGGCCAGCACGTCCAGCGTCGCATCGACCATTGCAAGCGACACTTCGCCGGAGATGGCGAGCGTCGTGCGGCGCAAAAGCAGGTCGTCGAGATGTTCGACGGCCTCGCCCCTGACGAGGTAGAGGACTTCCCGCACGCTGTATCCTTCGTGCGGCAGCGGCCGGTCGGCTTCGGCCGCGATGAAGCGGGCGACATCCTCGGCTTCCGTGCCGTAGCGCGCGAAAAGCGTTTCGACGCGCGAGACGGGGACGCCTGTCGATGCCGAAACACGGCTGATCCAGCTGCCGCGATCCCCGGGGAAGCCGCGCCCGCCGCCAATGGCGCGCTCACCCGTGGCAACGCGGCGCGCATGCCCCAGCCGGGCGAGCGCCATGTCGGCGGCGAGCTCCCCGAAGGAGCGGAAGGTCGTCCACTTGCCGCCGATCATGCACAGCACCGGCGGGCCACCATCCTTGCCCTCCAGCACCGTACAGAAATGATCGCGCGGGATGCGGCCGGTGAAACTGTCCTTGCTGGCAGGCAGGGGGCGCACGCCGGCAAACTGGAAGACGATCTCCTCAGGCCGGATGGTGACACCGGGCAGCACGAAGGCGAGCGATTGCAGGATATAGTCCCGCTCATCCGCCTCGCACCGCACCGTGCCGGGATCGTCGACACGGATATCCGTCGAGCCGACCAGCACCTTGCCGAGATAGGGAAACAGGATGCAGATGCGCCCGTCCTCATTCTCGTAATAGACCATGTGGCCATCGAGCATGTCGCGCAGCGCCGGATTGTCGACGATGAGATGCGAGCCCTTTGTGCCACCCATCAGCGGCGCCGGCGTATCGGCATCGGCAAACAGCGTGCGGTTGGCAATATCGATCCAGCCGCCGGTGGCATTGATGATCAGCCGCGGCACGATCGGCAGTGTGTCGCCGGTCACGCCGTCGCGCAGCAGGTAGGTCCCCTCGCCGGCCTGCTCAGTTGTCGCATAGTTGAGTGCTCTGGCGTTCGGCCCGGCAGACAACGCATCCTGCAAAAGCTCGATGCCGATGCGTTCGGGATGGCTGACCCAAGCGTCGTAATAGGTCGCCGAATTGCGGATCGACGGATTGAGCGACGGCCACTTGGCAATCGTCGCCTTGCGGCTGCGAAACTGATGCTTGGGCATCAGCGCACGCTTGCGCGTCAGGAAATCGTAGATGCCGAGACCGGTCTTGATGGCAATGGCGCCACGCCGGCTGGGGCGGCGCGTCAGGCCCAGAAAGCGCACGAGGCCGTTGGCAAGCCCCGAGAAGGTATCGAAGATCGGCACGGTCGTCGGCAGCGGCGCGACGTAATGCGGCGCATTGCGCAGCAGCCTGTCGCGCTCCATGAGCGATTCCTTGACGAGGCTGAATTCGCCGTTTTCGAGATAGCGCAGCCCGCCATGAACCATACGCGAGAGCGCCGCACTCGCGCCGGAGCAATAGTCCGCCTTCTCGACGAGCAGCACATTGACGCCTTGCAACGCCAGCTCACGGAAAACGCTGAGCCCGTTGATGCCGCCGCCGAGGACGCACACGTCCACCTTCGGGCTTTGGCGAAGCCCGTCCAAAATCTCGTTCCGGTTCATGATGGCAGTCCGTTATCCGTCCATATTGGCCAGTTTCGCCACTATGGCATTGTTGATGACCGCGAGGTCTTCCTGCGAGAGCCGGAGCGTGCCGGCCCGTGCATTGTCGAGCGCCTGGGTGGGGTTTCTCGCCCCACACAGCGCAAAGGTCACGCCGGGCTGCGCCAGTGTCCAGGCAATCACGACCTGCGCGATGCTGGCATCATGCCGCTCGGCCACGGCGCCGATCGCCTGCGCGAAATCCTTGGCTTTCTGCCGGTTGGCGACGGAAAAGCGCGGATTGTCCTTGCGCTGGTCGTCACCCGCAAAGACGCGGTCCGGGCCGATGGCGCCGGAGAGCAGGCCAAGCGCCAGCGAGGAATAGCTGAGCGTTGCCACACCGTTCGGAACCGTGAGCGGCAGCAGGTCCGCCTCGATCTCGCGATCGATCATGCTGAACCGCTCCTGGATCGCGTCGAGCGCGCCGGTCGCGATGTATTGCTCCAGTTCGGCGCGGTTGACGTTGCTGGCGCCGATGGCGCGGATCTTGCCGGCCTTCTTCAGTGCCTCCAGTGCCGCGACGGTCTCCGCGACGGGTGTTGTCGGGTCCTGCCAGTGGGTGATGTAGAGATCGATGTAATCGGTGCCGAGCCGGCGCAGGCTCTGCTCGACCTCATGGATGATTGCGTCCCGGCCGAGATAGCGGTGGACCGGCTTTCCGTCCTGATCAAAGAAGTGCCTGCCCTTCTGCGTATGCCAGACCAGGCCACACTTCGTCGCAATGACCGCCTTGTCACGCCGGCCGGCAATGGCCTTGCCGACAATCTCTTCGGAACGGCCGAGCCCATAGGCCGGCGCGGTGTCGATGAGGCTCACGCCCGCATCGAGCGACGCCTGGATGGCGGCGATGGATTGCGCCTCGTCGGTGCCGCCCCACATCCAGCCGCCGATGGCCCAGGTGCCGAGGCCGACGGCAGAGGCCTTGACGCCGGAGCGCCCGATATCGCGGATCAACTGTTCGCCGCTCATGCGGAAAGTCCTTCTTCGGAGGCCAATTCGAGGATGCGCGCGCCGGTCGCCTCGTCTGTGACGAGTGTGTCCAGGTGATTGCCGCGCAGCACACTCAGAATGGAGCTTGCCTTGTTGAGGCCGCTCGCCACGCCGATCTTCGTCGGGATCGAGGAGAATTCCGCGAGCGTCAGCGAAACGAGGGAACGGTTGAGCGAGTAGTCGCATACCTGCCCGTCACCATCCAGGAGATGGGCGAGCAGTTCCGCGCTCGCACCGGAATGCTCGATGGCGCTGCGGTCCGCGCTCGGCGAGGGGTGCAGGTCATAGTAGGTCGAATCCGAACTCAGGATCGAGCCGATGCCGACCACCGCGACGGTCGCCTCGCGAGCCCGTTGGAAGACATCGGCCACCGAACGCATGTTCATGAGCATCGCCCGCTGGGCGGCATCGTCTGCAAACAGCGGCGCATGGATCTGCCAGGAGCGGCCGCCCAGGCGCTCGGCCATCAGCGTCGAGACGTGGTTGACGTCGGTATAGTGCTTGCCCTGCACGCAGCCCGTGGCGGGAATGACCTCGACATCGAAACGGTGCGGCGCCTGAAGGCCGGCGACCACGGCGCTCACACCCTTGCCGCCGGTGATGCAGATCGTGTCGCCATCGCCGATCTCCTCCAACAGCAGCCGGGCGGCCGCCTCGCCGACGGCGAGAAGCGCGGTCTGCGGATTGTCGGAAACCGTGGGCACCACCACGGCGCGGCTGATGCCGCCGAGCGCGAGAAGCCGTTCCTCCAGGTCGACCAGCGGCTCGACCGGCGACTTGATCTTGATCTCGACGAGGCCGAGCTGGCGGCCGCGTTTGATCAGCCGGTTGACGGTGGCATGCGAGATGCCGAGCTGGTCGGCGATCTGCGCCTGCGTCAGGCCCTCCAGAAAATGCAGCACGAGCGCCTGGTGCATCTGACGGGCGATGACGATTTCTTCGCGTGGCGCCGTTGCCCGGGGTTTCAGCGATGGTTTCAGTCTGGCGATCGGCATGTCAGGCGGCCTTCCGCTTGTGCAGGAAATGATCGATCGAAACGGCCGCGAGAAGAATGCAACCCTTGATCATATCCTGCCAGTAAACCGAAACGTTCAGAAGGATCAACGACGAGGTGACGAGCGACAGCAGCGCGATGCCGAGGATGGCGCCTAGAATGGTGCCCGAGCCGCCGTTGAGCGAGGCCCCGCCGATGACGGCCGCCGCGATGATGTTCAGTTCCATGCCGACGCCGAATGTGGGCGTGGCGGCGCCGAAGCGGGACATGTAGATCACGCCTGCAACGCCTGCGAGCGTCGAGCACAGCACCGTGACCCAGAACTTCACCTGATTGGTCTTGATTCCCGAATAGAGCGCGGCCTTTTCGTTGCTGCCCGTGTAGAACACCTTGCGGAAGGCGGTGGCCCGACGAAGCAGGAAGTCGAACAAGACGACGACCGCGACAAAGATCAGGATGACATAGGGCACACCGTAGAAGGTGCCCTGCCCGACCTGCTTGAAGGACGCCGGCAGCGTGAAGAGCGACAGCGGCGTGCCCTTGGTGATGATGAGGCAGAGCCCGCGCACGATCACCATCGCCGCCAGCGACGTGATGAAATGGTTGAGGCCGACAACGGTCACGAAGAAGCCCATGGCGCCGCCGATCGCCGCACTCGCGAGAATACCGATAAGCGAAGCCGACCAGGGATCGAGCCCGGCGAGGAAGAGCGAACCCGACAGCACCATGGCAAAGCAGACGACGGAGCCGACCGCAAGATCGATGCCGCCGACGATGAGCAGGATCGTCATGCCGACGACGACGATGCCATCGACAGAGAAACTCATCAGCATGGCGCGAAAGTTGCCGAGCGTCAGGAAGTGCGGTGACGCGAAGGTCATGGCGATGCTGAGCGCGAGAATGATGGCGATCAGCCCGGCCTCACGCATGGTGCCGACGCGTTTGAAAGACGATGTCCTCGGCGACGGTGCCGTCATCGTATCGATTGCCATGGTCTTCTCTCCCGCTTCCTTTTTATGCGGCATGGTGTGCCGCCTGTTCGTTGCCGAGCCCGGAGGCAAGGCGGATGACGGCCTCTTCCGACATCGCGTCGGCGCCGAGTTCGCCTGCGATGCGTCCCTCCCGGACGACCAGCACGCGGTCGGAAAGGCCGAGCAGTTCGGGCATCTCCGAGGATATGACGATGATGCCGATGCCGGCCTGCGCCAATTCGCGCAGCAGGCGGTGGATTTCGGTCTTGGCGCCGACATCGATGCCGCGCGTCGGTTCGTCCATCAGGATGACCTTCGGCTTGACGGCCAGTTGCTTGGCGATCGCCACCTTCTGCTGGTTGCCGCCCGACAGCGACTTGACCGGTGCCTCGACCCCGCTCATGCGCACGGCAAGTTTCCTGGCAAAATCCTCCGCCAGCGCCGTTTCTGCGCGGCGCTTCAAAAGCCCGGCGCCGTTCGTGAGCGCCTTCAGTTCCAGCACGGAGACGTTCTGCGCGATGGACATTTCGAGGAAGACACCGGAGCCCTTGCGGTCTTCCGAGAGATAGACGATGCCTGCTTTCACGGCGTCGGAATAGGACTGGATCTTCTGCGGAACGCCATGCAACGAGACCGACCCGGCCGTGCGCGGGCGCAAACCGCAGATGCCCTCGGCGATCTCTGTCCGGCCCGACCCGATGAGGCCGCCGATGCCGAGGATTTCGCCTTCGCGCAGTTCGAAGCCGACGTCGTGGAAGCGCGTTGCGTCGGAGAGGCCTTCAACGGATAGAATGGTTTTGCCGACGGGTGCGCTTGCATCCCGCTTGTCGGGATACAGCTGCGTGATCTCGCGGCCCACCATGCGACGCACGACATCGTCAGGCGTGACGTCGGCGATGCGATCGGTACACACATAGCGCCCGTCGCGAAACACGGTCACGCGGTCGCAGAGCGAGAAGATCTCGGCCATGCGGTGGCTGATATAGATGATCGAGATGCCGTTCGCCTTGAGGTCCCGGATGATCGAGAACAGCTGCTGCGCCTCGGTTTCCGTCAGTGCCGCCGTCGGCTCGTCGAGAATCAGGACGCGGCAGTCGAGCGTCAGCGCCTTGGCGATCTCTACGAGCTGCTGGCTCGAAATCGGCAGGTCGGCGACCTTGCGACGGACATCGATGGCGGCGAGGCGGTTCATCAAGGCCTGTGCATCGCGTTCCAGCGCCCGGTAATTCATGAAGGGCGACCGGCGGCGGTTTGTGGCCGCCATGAACATGTTCTCGGCGACCGTCGCGTCCGGGCAGAGCGCGATCTCCTGATGCACCAGGCCGATGCCGAGCGATTGGGCGGCGGCGGGAGACGCGATGCGCACCGGCGCGCCGTCGACGCGGATCTCGCCGGATGTCGGCTGCAGGACGCCGGCGATGATGTTCATCAGCGTCGACTTGCCTGCGCCGTTTTCGCCGCAGAGCGCATGGACCTCGCCGCGCTCCAACGTGAAGTTGACATCCGTCAACGCCTTCACCGCACCGAAATGCTTGGTTACCCCATGAATGGTGAGCACCGGCTCCGCCATCATCGTCCTCCCTCGTCCCTGGAGAGCCACCCGCACCGAAGCGCGGGCGGCTTCGTCTTGGGAGATTACTCCTCGATGCCCTTGGTGCCGCGGCGCTTCAGGTACTTGTCCCAGTAAAAATCGTCGGCGTTTTCGGCTGTCACAACGGACAGGCCGTTATCGACGACCGGGATGCTCATCGGGTTGAAGCCCGCGCGCTTGGCGTCGTTCATCGGATCGATCAGTTCGGGATGCTTGGCAAGCCACAGCAGCATGAAGCCCATATAGCCCTGCATGCCCTGGTTCGGGTTGATCGAGCCGAAGACCTCACCGGCCTTGATCATGTCGAGGATGTTGGCGTTGACGTCCGCGCACATGACGAGAACCTTGCCGCCCGCTTCCTTCGCCGCCTGTGCCGCGCCTATGGCCGAGCTTGCCTCCGGCATGAAGACGGCGCCGAGATCGGGATTGGCCTGGATGATGCTGGAAAGACCCTGATACGCCTTGGTCGGATCCTGGTTGGAGGCCGCGCGGCCGACAAGCTTCATATCCGGCCACTTCTCTTCCATGCGGGCGATGAAGGCCGCGATGCGCTTGTCGTGGTTGTCCTGGCCGGGATTTTCCAGAACCGCATACTCGCCCTTGCCGCCCATCTTCTCGGCAATCGCGTCCGCAGCATAGGTGCCTTCGCGCGTGTTGTCAGAGGTGATGAAGGAAACGCGCTTCGACAGCGGCGAGTCGGCGGCGAAGGTCACCACGGCCGTGCCCTGTTCGATGGCGCGGTTGATCGGCTCGATGAACGGATCCGAATTCATCGGATGCACGAGAATGCCGGCCGGGTTCTGCGCCAGCGCCTGGTCGAAGGTGGCGATCTGCTTGTTGACGTCATATTCCGGTGTGCCGGTATATTCGGTCTCGCAGCCCATCTGCTGGCCGGCCTGCTTGAACATCTCATAGACCGGGAACCAGTATTCGACGCCGGATACCATGACGTTCATGACGTATTTCTCGCCCGGCTTGCAGCGGAACGGGCTTTCCGTCTCGGCAGCGGCCGCACCGGCAAAAAGCGTCGTCGCAAGAACCGCCATGGCGGTCGTCGTGAAAAAAGTGCGCACGTTTCCTCCTTGAGGCCGAAGCCCCTCCCAAATAACCCCAAGGCGCAGCAACCGCGCCGATGTTTGCATGAAGACCGGAATTCCTCCTCGAAATCCGATGGAGGGCAGCTAACGGCAAGCTCGAAGCGTTGTCAATATAATTCACGCCAAGAAATATATTTCACGCAAGCCGTCGAAAACGACCCCCCTTCTCTCGCGTGTATCCGTGCGCTATCTGCAAACGCAAAAAGCCCCGGTTCTCACCGGGGCTCCTGTTTGTGCTTGATGACGCAGGCTAGAACAGGGCTGCGGTGTTCTTGACCGTAACCCAGATGCCCCAGAGCAGCGGCAGGCCGACAATGGCCCAGGCGACGGCCGCCTTGGCGTCGAAGCCGCCGGTGCCGATGCCGAACGAGCCGGTCGGACCGGCATTCGCCGCCGCGGTCTTGGCCTGCAGGGAAGCGACCTCCTCGTCCGACATGAACCATTTGTCGGAAAGCGGCCGAACCAGCGCATTGGCGATCAAGCCCACGGCCAGCATGCCCGCGAGGATATACATCGTTCCGCTGTAGAGGGCCGGGCCAGGCTCCACGCCCGCGGAGATCTGCGCCTCGCGGATATAATTGACCACGACGGGGCCGACGATGCCGGCGGTTGCCCATGCGGTCAGGAGCCGGCCATGTATGGCGCCCACGAACTGCGTGCCGAAGATGTCGGCAAGATAGGCCGGCACGGTGGCGAAGCCGCCGCCATACATCGACAGGATGATGGCGAAGGCGCAGACGAAGAGGACCTTGCTGCCCATGTCGGCGAAGGTCGGCGCCAGCGCATAAAGCACGATGCCGAGGATGAAGAACGTATAATAGGTGTTCTTGCGGCCGATCTTGTCGGACAGCGACGCCCAGAAGAAGCGCCCGCCGATGTTGAACAGCGACAGGAAGCCGGTGAAGCCCGCCGCGATTGCGGCAATGGCAGCCTTCTGTTCGAGGCTGAGATCACCGAAGGAAAGCTCGGGCTGACCGATGAGACGGCCGCCGAAGATTTCCTGCAGCATGGGCGAGGCCATGCCGATGACACCGATGCCCGCGGACACGTTCATGCACAGCACG
The DNA here is from genome assembly GCF_023038235.1 of Shinella oryzae. Lineage (NCBI taxonomy): Bacteria > Pseudomonadati > Pseudomonadota > Alphaproteobacteria > Hyphomicrobiales > Rhizobiaceae > Shinella > Shinella oryzae. Next base: position 1,108,183 of record NZ_CP081988.1, read on the forward strand.
ATCCAGATCATCCAGAACTGCATGGTCTTGTGCGCATCGCGCAGGTGGACATGCTTGGTGGTGATCATGGTGGTCTTGGAAGCCGGCGGCGTCCAGCCCTCCGGACGCCAGCCGGCCGGCGGGATACGGTAGCCGAAGGCGCCGCCCATCATGAAGCAAAAGTAGATCGCGGCCATGACCAGGAAGGTCTGCCACACGCCCGGGCTCACATCCGTCTTGAAGACGTTCATCAGGATGTTGGCGAGCGGCGCGCCGATCATGGCGCCGCCGCCGAAGCCCATGATGGCCATGCCGGTGGCCATGCCGCGACGGTCGGGGAACCACTTGATCAGCGTGGACACCGGGGAAATGTAGCCGAGACCGAGACCGATGCCGCCGATGAAGCCGGCGCCCAGCCACATCAGCCACAGCTGGTGGGTCATGACGCCGAACGCTGCGACGACCATGCCACCGCACCAGCAGCAGGCCGAGACGAAACCGGCCTTGCGCGGGCCGACCCGCTCCAGCCAGCCGCCCCAGATCGCGGCCGAACAGCCGAGCAGCACGAAGAACAGGGTGTAGATCCAGCCGAGATCGGCGACGCGCCAGTTGCAGCTTGTGGTGAACAGCGCGGACAGAAGGTTCATGTCGGCGCAGGCCGGATCGGGATCGCCGGCAATGGCCTTGGACAACGGCAGCCAGAACACGCTGAAGCCGTAGGCCATGCCGATGCACAGATGGATGGCGAGAGCAGCCGGCGGAACCAGCCAGCGGTTGAAGCCGGGTTTCGCGATGATGCGCTCCCGGTCGAGGATGCCGGCGCCATTGCCGCCGGCATAGGTCTCGGTCGATGCAGTCATTGTGTCTCCTCCGCAACGCACCCCTCGGATGCGAAGATTTCGTGGCGGGAGGTGGCTGAATGTCCTTCCGGCGTCCACGGCCGCACCCTCTTGCGAACGCAGGCCACCGGCCCTCCCGCACGCACCTGTGCAAGCGCCATGCCAGAGAAGACTTCCTTTTATATCAACCTGTTAAGAAAGAGATTCCCTGGAAATCAGACAAATTGTCCTAAAGGCCGGACAAAGTGTCCGGTCACTCCGCCTCCGGCAGCCAGACCGTGAAGGTCGCGCCCTCACCCGGCCGGCTGGCCAGCGAAATACTGCCGCCCTGACGGCGCACCAGCGTCTGGCTGATCGACAGGCCGAGCCCGGTGCCTTCCTGCCGCTTGGTCGTGAAGAACGGATCGAAGATCTTGGCGGCGAGCTCCGGGTCCATGCCGACGCCCGTATCGCTGACGACGATCTCCACGCCGGGGCGACCCTCGCGGTCGCTGTCATGCGTCTTGATCGTCAGGCGCCCGCCATCCGGCATGGCATGGATGGCGTTGACCACGAGATTGACGACCACCTGCTGAAGCTCGGTGCGGTTCATCAGCACCTGCCGGGCGGCCGTGTTGTCGAGCGTCACGGATATATCGGCCCTCGCAAGCAGGTGCTGGACAAGCGGCAGGCAATCGGCCACGGCAAGTCCGGGCGCATGCCGGTCGATGATGCCCGCGAATTCCTCAGGCTTGGCGAATTGCAGGAGCTTGGTGACAATCTGGCTGATGCGTTGGATCTGCTCGTCGAGCAGCTGGAACTCGACCTTGGCCAATTCCGCCCGGTCTCCAACCACGGAGCGCACGACCTCGAGATTGCCCTGCATGACGGCAATCGGGTTGTTGATCTCATGCGCCACGCCGGCGGTGATCTCGCCGATGGCGGCGAGCTTTTCGGACAGGATGAGCTGCTTGGTCGTGGCCTCCAGCTTGCGGTTGGCAAGCTGGAGTTCGCGCGTTCGCTCGTCGACACGCGCGTTCAGCTCTTCGTTCCAGCCGCGCAGTTGCTGGTCGTTGCGCTCGAGCTGGTCGAGCAGCGCGTCGAGATGCACGGCGACCCTGCCGATCTCGTCCTGACTGTCCACCGAACCGGTGCGCGCGCCGAGATCGCCGCTTTCCACCCGCGCGATGGTCGCATCGACGCGCTCCAGCGGCTTGAAGATTCCGCGCGCCCAGCGCAGGAAGATCGGTACGCTGGCGGCGGCAATCGCGAAGAAGGCTGCCACGATGGTCAGGACCGTCTGGTACTTCGCCGCCGTAAAGGGCGCCTCCAGGAAGCCGACATAGAGCATGCCGACCCGCTTGCCGTAACTGTCGACGATCGGTTCGTAAGCGGAGATATACCAGTCGTTGACGACAAAGGCGCTGTCGAGCCACGTGCGCCCCTCGTCCAGCACGGCGGCGCGCACGGCGGAGGAAACGCGCGTGCCGAGCGCACGCCGTCCCTCGAACAGCCGGACATTGGTGCTCACGCGCACATCGTCGAGGAAGAGCGTCGCCGTGCCCTGGCTACCCTCGGGCAGGCTCGCCTCGCGATAGACGAGGTCGTTGATCGTGTCGATGAAGACGAGGTTCTGATTGAGCAGGATGCCGCCGACGAGAACCGCGCCACGCCCGCCGCCGAGCGTCACGGGGCTCGCGCTCTGCACGACCATGCCGCGCGTTTCCTCCTGCCGCTCGGTCGGCACGGCATTGGGCGTGGGCACGAGCGGCAGACGCGCGCGGGCAGCGAGATCCGATGATAGCCGCTCGAGATCGGCATTCTCGAAGATGTCGATGCCGGTGGCTGATTTGCCCGCGATCGCATCCTGGATCACCGGCCAGTCCGTGCGCAGCCGATCCGCCGTCTCTGTGATGACGGAGGCGACGAGCCGGCCATCGGGCTCCATGACATAGAGGAAATCGAGTTCGAGCCGCGCCCGTGCATCGTCGAGCAGCGCCTTGAGTGCGGCGGGATCGTCTGCGGCGTCGCGAAAGCGGGCCGAGCCGCCAAGGGCGGTGACATGTTCACCGGTGTTGTCGAGGATATGGGCGAGATACTGGTGCGCGATGGTCAGGTCGCCATTGACCTTGGAGATCAGCGTCGCGTCGAATTTCTCGTTCCAGCGATAGACCGTCACGCCGAGCAGGAGCGGCAGGATGACCAGCATCGGCAGGAGCGCGATGGCGAGCAGCCGGTAGCGGACGGAGCGCGCGGGCCGCACGACCCCGGCGGGCTCGACCTCAGCCATCCCAGGCCGCCAGCTTGCGCTCGATGGTCTTGCGCGAAATGCCGAGCTGCCGTGCGGCTTCGTCCCTCTGGCCGTTGCAGGCGGCGAGCACCGAAAGGATATGGCGCCGCTCGACATCGGCAAGCGATCCGCCACCGCCGGCCGCGGGGGACGTGACGGCAGAACCGAAACCCTCCGGGAAACGGCCGAGGATCAGCGTGCGCTCGATAAGGTTGCGCAACTCGCGCACATTGCCCGGCCAATCGTAGCTCGAAAGCGCCCGGCGCGCCGCATCGTCAATGGGCACGGCCGGCATGGCGAGCTGCGCCGACAGCTTGTTCATGAAGAGCGCGGCAAGCTCCACGGCATCGCCGTCCCGCTCCTTGAGCGGCGGCAGATGGATCTGCATGACATTGATGCGGAAGAACAGATCGGCGCGAAAGCGGCCGGCCTGCACCTCCTTTTCGAGCTCCGCGTTGGTGGCGAAAACGAACCGCAGGTCGACCGGCACCTCGCGCTCGGAGCCCACGGGCCGCACCTTGCGGTCCTCCAGAACCCGCAGCAGCTTGCTCTGCGTGGCCATCGGCATTTCGCTGATCTCATCAAGGAAGAGCGTGCCGCCCTGCGCATGCAGAAACAGACCTTCGCGTGCCCGCTCGGCACCGGTAAAGGCGCCCTTCAGATGGCCGAAGAGCTCGCTTTCGATCATGTCAGGCGGGATTGCGCCGCAGTTGACGGGGACGAAGGGCTTTAGCGCCCGGTCAGAGAGCGTGTGCAACGAGCGTGCGGCCACCTCCTTGCCCGTGCCCGACTGCCCGGTGAGCAGCACCGTGGTCGGCAGCGGCGCGACGCGCGCAATGGCATCGCGCACGCGGGCAATCGCCGAGGACTGCCCGATGAGCCGGTCGCGCAGCAGAATGTGGTCGGACGCCGCCTTCAGCTCGTAGCGCAACACATAGTTCTCGCGCTGCAGGCGGATACGGTCCAGGCAGCGGGCGACAGCGTTGAGCAACTGGTTGGAGCGAAACGGCTTGAGGATGAAATCGACTGCGCCGGCCCGCAGCGCCTGGATGGCCGTCTCGAGGTCGGCATAGGCCGTCATCAGGATGGCATCGGCAAAAAAACCGATGGCGCGCTGTTCGGCAAGCCACTCCACGCCGTTCTTGCGGGGCATGATATTGTCGAGGATCACCACGTCGAAATGGTGCTGATCGAGCTTCACCGACGCCTCTTCCGTATCCGCCGCCAGCTCCAGCCGCGCGCAGCGAGGCCCCAGCGTCCGCATCAGGAAGTTGCGCATGCCGGGCTCGTCGTCGACCACCAGGATCGAGGCCTGCGCCAGCCAGGGGCCGAATTCCGGATCGACGGACGTGTCGCGCGGCGCGCGCGCGGCTTCACTCGACACCTGGTTCCCTCCCGGCGGTCATTCGCATCACGCCGCCACCATAAGAAGCCGCGGCCGCAAGCACAAGGCAGCCGGGCTCCTGCTCGCATGGCCAATCACGTCCTTTTATTGTGCGGGACGGCGGCCTGGAGCGCAGGAGGAAGAGAAACGGGCTTGTGCGTTTTCCTGTCCTAACGGAGGATGGGGACGACGATCACTTCGCGAGCTGCCACGCAAGCGCGGCGGCAAGGATCGCCGGAACGATGAAAACCACCGCAAGGATCGGCAGCTCCTGCGCGACGGTGTAGCCCGCCTTCGTGACGCCCACCCACATGTTGGTGATCGCGACCACCAGCCAGACCGGGATGAACAGGCGGGCGCCCGCGGCAATGCCGGCGACATCCGCGCCCCACAGCTTTCCAAACAGCGCAAAAACGCCAAGCAGGATCACCCCGCCGGCGATGACAAGAAGCATGTGCATGGGACGTCTCCCGTTGAGATTAAAAAGACCACCGGCGGGACGGACCGCCGGTGGCCATCCCGTCACTTGGTGGTGTAACCACCATTGACGAGGATGGTCTGGCCGGTCATCCACCAGCCCTCGGATACCATGAAACGGATGTAAGGCACGATATCCTCGATATCCGTGAGCCCGGTCTTGGAGAATTTCGACAGGGCCGCCGCCGTCTTGTGATAGGCAACGGCATCCTCGCCCTCGGCCGGGTAGAAGAAGGGCGTATCCATCGGGCCGGGGCCGATCGCCGTCACCGAGATGCCGCGCTCACCGAACTCCTTCGATGCGGCCCGCGTGAAATGCTCGACCGGAGCCTTCGTGCCGGCATAGCTCGCGTAAAACGGCGTGTAGGCGCCGAGAAGCGAGGTGACGAGCGTGCAGATCTTGCCGTTGTCATTCAGATGCTTGCCGGCTTCCTTGAGGAAGAAGAAAGCCGACTTGGCGTTGACCGCGCTCATGGCGTCATATTCGGCTTCGGTGATCTCGACGATCGGCTTCTTCAACACCTTGCCGACCGTGTTGATGGCGATATCGGGTTTGCCGACGGCGGCGACGGCATCGGCAAAGAGCGTCTCCATGGCGCCCGCCGAGGTGAGGTCGGCCTGGAAGGCGACCGCTTCGGCGCCGGCGGCCTTGACGGCGGCGACGGTCGCGTCCGCATCGGCCTTGCTGGCAGCGCTGTTGTAATGAATGGCGACGGCCCTGGCGCCGTGCTCGGCGAGGTCGCGGGCAATGAGGCCGCCGAGATTCTTCGCGCCACCGGCGATGATGACGGTTTTGCCCTTGATGCTGTGATCGGTCATGGGAGGTGATCTCCTTCTCTGGCACGGCCTTATGCCGCGCTTACACGATCAATCTACGGTCTAGGATTTCGGGATAAAGCGGCCTATCATGACATCACTTGTCAGAAATCAAGAACAATGATCGAGCGCGATGGACCGGATCGACCTGTTTCGCATCTTCTGCCGGGTGGTCGAGTGCTCCAGCTTCACCCGGGCCGCCGATACATTGGGCATGCCGCGATCATCGGTCTCGGCGGCAGTTCAGGAGCTCGAGACGCGCGTCTCGGCGCGCCTCCTGCAACGCACCACGCGGCGCGTCTCGCCCACGCAGGACGGTCTCGCCTTCTATGAGCGCTGCCAGCGGCTGATCTTCGATGTGGAGGAGGCCGAGAGCCTGTTCCGCCACGACGCCGCCCAGCCATCCGGCATGCTGCGCGTCGACGTTCCAGGCCGGATCGGCCGGCTGATCATTGCGCCTGCGCTGCCGGAGTTCCTAGAGCGCTATCCGAAGATCGATATCAGCCTCGGCGTCACCGACCGCGCGGTCAACCTTTACGAAGACAGCCTGGACTGCGTGCTGCGTGTGGGGCCGCTCAGCGATTCCGGCCTGATCGCCCGCCCCGTCGGCAAGCTGCCGCTGATCAATGTCGCAAGCCCTGCCTATCTGGCACGCCACGGCACGCCGCAAGCGCCGGGCGACCTCCCCGCGCATTGGGCCATCAGTTACGCCTCCCCGTCATCGGGCCGCGTCGAGGAGTGGGAATGGCTGGAGGACGGCACGTTGCGGACCCTCACCGTCCGGAGCCGCGTTACGGTCAACAGCGCGGAAGCCTATATCGCCTGTTGCCTTGCGGGGCTCGGCCTCATCCAGATTCCGGCCTACGACGTGCGCCGCCATATCGAGGCGGGCGAACTCGTCGAGGTCATGCCGGACCATCGCCCGCAGGCCATGCCGATGACCCTGCTCTACCCGCACCGGCAGTTCCTGTCGCAGCGCCTCCAGGTCTTCCTGGAATGGCTCGAAGCCCTGCTGAAGCAGCATCTTCTGCCGTGACAAGCGCGCCGCCATGGTGCGGCGGCACAACAGCAAACAGAATTTGTCGGCGGCGCGTTTTCCGCCTCAAAAAGCCACTTTTCTTTTTCTAGAGCGGGGCGTATGGCGCCACCTCGACGATGGCGGCAGTCGCAACGGTCCCCCGCCGGGCGATTCGAACGGTCCCGCGCCGCGCAGGCGCGCCACTGCCCGAACGCCAGTTCGCCGGACAAGGCACAAGCAGGATTTTAGAACATGAATGATGCAGGGCCCCTTTTGCGCGGCCTCACCCAGGGCGCTGTGGAAACCACGGTGAGCGGCCTCATGCCGCAAATCCTCTGCGGTCCCGATTTTCCCCATCCAGGCCATCCTGGCGAGCGGCTTTCCGGCGTCTTCGAGGGATTGGCGGCAACCTTCGGCGACTCGCCCGCCGTGCTCGATAACGGCAGGGTCTGGAGCTACCGGGAGATGGATGCGGAGGCGAACCGCCTCGCCCGCCTGCTCGCCGAACGCGGGGTCGCCCCCGGCGACCGCGTCGCGCTGTTGCTCGACCGTTCCGCCGAGACCTACATCACGATCCTCGCCGTGATGAAAGCGGGGGCCGCCTTCGTGCCGCTGGCGCCGGCCTTCCCGGATGAGCGCATGGCGCTGATCGTCGAGGATGCCGGGGTCCGCCTCGTCGTCACCGTCGCCGGCTATGCGCCGCGCGCCGCAACGCTTGCGGTGCCGCACGTCGTGGTTACCGCCGGCGGCGAGGAGACCGCCCGCTATCCCGCAACGCCGCAGGACGTCGACACCGCCGGCGACGACATCTGCTACATTCTCTATACGTCGGGCACGACGGGCCGGCCCAAGGGCGTGGCGGTGCGCCACCAGAGCATCTGCAACTTCGTGCGCGTGGCCGCGCATGCCTACGGCTATCGTCCGGGCGACCGTGTCTACCAGGGCATGACCATCGCCTTCGACTTCTCCACCGAGGAAATCTGGGTGCCGTTCGCCGCCGGCGCGACCGTGGTGCCCGCCCCCGGCCGCATGACGCTGGTGGGCGAGGAACTGGCGGACTTCCTGCGCGCCAACGCCATCACCTGCATGGCCTGCTCGCCGACGCTGCTCTCCTCCATCGAAAGCGACGTGCCGAGCCTGCGCGCCATCCTCGTCGGCGGCGAGGCCTGCCCGCACAATCTCGTCACGCGCTGGTCGAAGCCCGGCCGCCAGATCCTGAACACCTACGGCCCGACGGAGGCGACGGTCACGGCCACCATGGGCTACCTGTCGCCCGACCGCGCCGTCACCATCGGCGCGCCGCTGCCGACCTACTCCATCGTCATCCTCGATGCCGATGCGCCGCAGCTGACGGCGCCCGGCGAACTGGGCGAGATCGGCATTGCCGGCATCGGGGTCGCCGTCGGCTACCTCAACCGGCCGGACCTGACGGCGCAGAAATTCATTCCCGATTTTCTCGGCCTGCCGAATAATCCCTCGCAACGCATCTATCGCACCGGCGATCTCGGCCGCATCAACGCCGACGGCGAGGTCGAATACCACGGCCGTATCGACACCCAGGTGAAGATCCGCGGCTACCGTATCGAACTCGGCGAGATCGAGGCCGTGCTGCTCGACCAGCCGGGCATCGCCCAAGCCGCCGTCACCACATGGGAAATGGAACCCGGCCGCGTGGAACTCGTCGGCTACTACGCGCTGAAATCCGGCGCGGACGCCATCGTGCGCGCCGATCTGGCCAAGGCGCTGCGCCAGCGTCTGCCCGACTACATGGTGCCGTCGTTCCTGGAGGAGCTGCCGGCGCTGCCGATGACCGTGTCCGACAAGGTGGACACCCGCAAGCTTCCCAAGCCCTCCGGCCTCAGGCTCGGCGGCGAGCGCAAGGAAATCCTGCCGACCACGGACGATGAGCGCTTCATGACGGAGGCGCTGCGCGACGTCCTGAAGATGGACGATATCTATGTCGAGGATCATTTCTTCGATGATCTAGGCGCCAACTCCCTGCTGATGGCGCGCTTCTGCGCCAGGCTGCGCACGCGCAGGGAATGGGCCGGCACCTCGATGCGCGATATCTACATGCATCCGACGGTCGCCGGGCTCGCCCGCCACTTGCGCGGTCCGCAGGAAGAGGTGTCGCTCCCGGAGGAGCCGTGCCTGACGCACCGCGCCTCGAACCTCGCCTACTGGACCTGTGGTGCGGCCCAGCTCGCCTTCTACGGCCTCTACAGCTATTTCGGCTTCTGGATCCTGAATTCGGGCCTCAACTGGGTCTATGACATGCTGGACGACCCGGTTCAGCTCTATTTCCGATGCGCCGTGCTGTCGGCTGCCGTGTTCTTCGGCATGTCGGGCTTCGCCGTGGCGATGAAGTGGCTGCTGGTCGGGCGATGGAAGGCCGAGAGCTTTCCGATCTGGGGCCTGCGCTACTATCGGTTCTGGGTGGTCAAGACGCTGATCCGCACCGCGCCCGTCGTGCTGTTCCGCGGCAGTCCGCTCTACAGCCTCTATCTGCGCCTGCTCGGCGCGCGGCTCGGCCGCAGCACGACCGTCGAATGCCGGGCCGTGCCTGTCTGCACCGACCTCATTTCCATCGGCGAAAACGCAATCCTGCGCAAGGAATCGATGGTTCTCGGATACCGCGCCCAGTCCGGCTATATCCATACCGGTCCCATCACCATCGGCCGCGATGCCTTTGTGGGCGTCGGCTGCATGATCGACATCGACACCGCAATCGGCGACCGGGCGCAGCTCGGGCATGGCTCCTCGCTCCAGCGCGGCCAGCACATCCCCGACGACGCGCACTGGCATGGATCGCCGGCCGTTCCGACATCGGCGGACTATTGCGCGGTTCCCGTCGTCACGTTGTCGAAGACAAGGCGCTTCCTCTACGAGGCGGTTCAGCTGGTCACGCTGTTTGCCGTCGTGACACCCTTCCCGCTCTTGTTCCACAGCTACTGGCAGAATGTCAGCGACGACTATCAGGAATCCATCGGCATCGTCGCCATCGGCACGACGGTGACGCTCTTCATCCTCATCGCCGCGCTTTTGTTTGCAGCACTGGCGCTGCCGCGCCTGTTCAGCCTCGTCCTGAAGCCGGGCCGCGTCTACCGGCTCTACGGCTTCCATTTCTGGCTGCAATCGATCGTCGAGGTTTGCACGAACGCGCGGCTGCTCAATCTGATCTTCGGCGACAGTTCGGCCGTCGTGCACTATATCCGCGCGCTCGGCTGGAACCTCAACACGGTGGTCCAGACCGGCTCCAACTTCGGCAGCAACCAGCAGCAGGACAACCCGCTGTTCTGCGAGATCGGCACGGGCACGATGGTGTCGGACGGTCTGTACATGATCAACGTTCACAAGTCGGCTTCCGCCTTCCGGCTCGAGCATACCAAGGTCGGCGAGCGCAATTATTTCGGCAACAACATCTTCTATCCCCCCGACGGGAAGACGGGTGACAACGTGCTTCTCGGCACCAAGGTCATGGTGCCGATCGACGGGCCGCTGCGCGAGAATGTCGGCCTGCTTGGCTCGCCACCCTTCGAGATCCCGCGCATGGTCAAGCGCGACAAGGAGCTCATCCAGGGCGTGAGCGACGAGGAGCGCCGCGCGCGCCTGCCGCACAAGAACCGCCACAACCTCGCCACCGCGCTGATGTTCATCGCCGTGCAGTGGACGACCTTGTTCGTGACGCTCGCCATCTGGGACCGCGCGCTGAACTACTATACGGAATGGGCGAATGTCGCCTTGTTCGCCGCCGTGGTTCTGACGGGCGTCATCACCATTCCCTTCTACATCTTCATGGAATGGGCGAGCCTCGGCTTCCGCAAGCTCCAGCCGCAGGTGACGACCATCTACGACGTCGCCTTCTGGCGGCACGAGCGCCACTGGAAACTGTCGGATTCGCCCATCGTGCGCCTCTTCGCCGGCACGCCCTTCCGCCCGATGATCCTGCGGGCGCTGGGCGTGAAGGTCGGCAAGCGCGTCTACGACGGCGGGGCCAATCTCACCGAACGCTCGCTGGTGGAGATCGGCGACGACGCCACGCTCAACGAGGGCTGCGTCATCCAGGCGCATTCACTGGAGGAAGGCGCCTTCAAGTCCGACCATATCCGCATCGGTAATGGCTGCACGCTGAGCCCGGCCGCCTTCGTGCATTACGGCGTCACCATGGGCGACGGCTCCGTTGCCGATGTCGACTGCTTCGTCATGAAGGGCGAGATCCTCGAACCGAACTCGATCTGGCGCGGCAACCCCGCCAAGCTCCATGGTTGGGTCAAGCCGGTCGCGGCCGAATGAGCGACAGCGCGCGTCAAGTCGCGCTGTCAGCCGCAATGGAGCGGATGGCCCCGCCGGGCATCCGCCTCGGCTGTCGCCTTATCCGCGAGGGCGACGAGGCGCTGCTCCTTCCCGAAGAGGCCGCAGCCCTTCGAGCCCGACGGCCCGCCGCCCGGCGCGCCAGCGGTGCCGCGCGCGCCCTTGCCCGGCATCTGCTGAAGAACGAGGGGATGGCGGGCGCCATCATAGGCCGATCGGCGACGGGCGCTCCGCTCTGGCCGCCAGGCGTGGTCGGCTCGCTTGCCCATGACGACGAAATGGCGGTGGCGGCCATCGCCAGGGTCGCCGACGTTCCCTCGGTCGGAATCGATGTGGAGCCGGCCGATCCGTTGCCGGACGACATCGCCGCCCTCGTCTTCCATGACGGCGATGCGGTCGGCGGCGTCGAGCCGATGCTGTCCGGGCGTGCCCTCTTCAGCGCCAAGGAGGCCGTGTACAAGGCTGTCCATCCGCTCGCCGGCGAAATCCTCGGCTATGAGCATATCCGCGTGGACTTCCCACGCGGCCGGGCCACCACCACGACCGGCCACGCCATGCGGCTGTTCTTCAGCCTTCGTCCCCGCGTGGTCGTGCTGGCCGTTTCGACGGAAGATCAGCCGAGCAGCATCTTGTAGGCGACGTAGAGCACCACGAGCAGGACGGCGACCGCGCCCAGAATGAGCCCGAGGCGCTTTTCCACGAAAGCCTGGATCGCCTCGCCGTAGCGGCGCAGCAGGAAGGCGAGCAGATAGAAGCGCAGGCCGCGCGCGATGACCGCCGAGACGATGAAGTGCCACAGCTTGATATGCACCACGCCCGCGAGGATGGTGACGATCTTGATCGGCGGCAGATGCGCAAGCCCGGATGTGACCAGAAGCAGGTTGAGCTGTTCTTCCGTGACCTGCGCCTTCAACCGCTCGAAGGCCTCAAGCTTGCCATAGAATTCCAGCACCGGCACGGCGATGGTCGCATAAGCGTAATAGCCGAGCAGCCAGCCCGCGATCCCGCCCGCAACCGACGACACCGTGGCGACGAAGGCGTAGCGATAGGCCCGCTCGCGCCGGGCCAGCGCCATCGGCACGAACAACACGTCCGCCGGCACGAGAAACACCGAGCTTTCGACGAAGGCGATGACCGCAAGCCAAACTTCCGCAGCCTTGCGGCCGGCAAGCGAGAGGGTCCAGGCATAGAGTTTTCGTAACATGGGGCTCGGGTATGTGCGGCAGGTGGCTGGGAGGGTGTGACCGCTGCCTACACGCTTCGTTCGCCGAAATCCAGTGAAGCACCGGCCAACCGCCAAGGGCCCTTCGCGACAAACCGTGGGGATCGCCGGCCGGATGCATGAAGAACATTGATTATCCGATCAAATTATTGGCCATTATGCTCGCGCCGAAACAGACAACGTCAGCGGTAAACAGGACGGAGACCCATGAAGCCAGATCCCATCACGCAACCGCCATCCGACGCCAGCGCGCGCAAGGCGATCCAGCCGGTGATCTGCTATCCGCGTGATACGCTGCCGCTGGCCGATCTTGCCGCCTACCGTGCCGTGCGCGACGATGTGGAGCTCGTGGAGACGGTGGTGATACCGCCGCGCGAGGCTGCGTCCTGGGAGGTCCCGGCCGGCCATTTCTGCCGCATGCTGTGTTCCGAGGGGCCGCAGGTCGGCGATCTCAACCTCTTCAACCTGCACGACATCGAGGAGCGGTTCTTCAGCGGCAAGACGCGCGCGCTCAACGGAACGCATGTCGGGCTCGGCGACCAGCTCTTCTCGAACTTCCCCTATATGCGACCCATCGCGACCATCACCCACGACACGCTCGACTGGTACGGCTTCGATGAATACGGCGGGTCGGTGCACGATGTCATCGGCACGCGCTGCGACCCCTATACCAACAACCTGCTGAGCAACGGCGGCCAGTACCACCATTGCTGCCATTCCAATCTCACGCGCGCGCTGTCGCAGAAAACCGGCCTGCCGCTTGTCGAGGCCGAGCGCCATGTGCACGATGTGCTGAACGTCTTCATGTGCACCGGTTTCACGCGCGACACCGGACAGTATTTCATGAAGGCGAGCCCGGTGCGGCCGGGTGATTACCTGGAATTCTTCGCGGAAATCGATCTTCTCGGCTGCATGTCGGCCTGCCCCGGCGGCGACTGCTCGGCGCAACATTCCTCCGATACGGCCGCCTGCTACCCCATGGTCGTGGAGATCTACAAGCCCAAGCGCTTGCCGGAAGGCTGGCAGTCCCCGCCCCGCAACGGCTACGACCGCAGCCACGGTGTTCAGGCGTAACGCGCCCGAGGCCATCGCTCCCTATGAACAGGATGTGTTCTTCATGATCCAGCTTCCCTTCGCGCTGACGGAATACAAGGCCCGTCTCCAGGCCATCCGAACGGAGATGGCACGCCGCAATCTCGATCTGCTCATCGTCAACGATGTCGCCAACCAGCATTACATCACCGGGTACGACGGCTGGTCCTTCTATACGCCGCAGGTCGTGCTCGTGCCGCTGGCCGACGAGGAGCCCGTCTGGATCGGCCGTGCCATGGATGCGGCCGGTGGCCTGCTGACGGCGTGGATGAAGCCGGAAAACGTGGTCGGCTTTCCCGAAGACCACGTCCAGCGCGCCGACCGCCATCCCATGGACTGGATCGCCGCATGGATGACCAACAAGGGCTGGGGCAAGGGCCGGATCGGTATCGAGCAGGAAGCCTATTACTATTCGCCCAAGGCGCATGCCCGCCTCACCGCCGGCCTGCCGAATGCGACCTTCCACGATGCGGACCTGCTGGTGAACTGGGTGCGCAGCGTGAAATCGCCCGCCGAGATCGACTATCTGCGCAAGGCATCGCGTCTGGCCGAGGCTGCCGTGACCGCCGCCTATGATGTCATCGCGCCCGGTGTTCGCGAATGCGACGCCATCGCCAAGATCCAGGCCGCGCAGGTCGCCGGCTCGCCGGACTTTGCCGGCGACATCACCGCGCTGCCGCCGACCATCCTCGGCGGTGAGAACGCGTCGGCGCCGCATGTCATGTGGAGCGACCGGCGGTTTGGCGAAAACGAAACGGTGGCGCTTGAACTGGCGGGCGTCGTGCGCCGCTACACGGCGGGTCTTGCCAGAACGATGCAGCTCGGCGCCATGCCCGCCAAGGTGAGCGACACGAGCAAGGCGGTTCTGGAGGGCATGGAAGCCGTTCTCGACGCGATCCGGCCGGGCGTGACGGCCGAAGCCGTCGAGGCGGCCTGGCGCCAGGTCATCCAGCGCTATGGCCTCAAGAAGGAATCACGCATCGGCTATTCGATCGGTGTCGCTTATCCGCCGGACTGGGGCGAACACACGATCAGCCTGCGCCCCGGCGACACGACCATCCTGAAACCCGGCAACGTGCTGCACTCCATTCTCGGCATGTGGATGGACGGCTGGGGCATCGAGGTCAGCGAGACCATCCTCGTCACCGATAGCGGCTGCGAAACCCTCACGCGCTTCCCGCGGGATATCCATGTCAAAGCCTGACGATACCGGCATGAAGATGGATGCGGCGCTGGCAGGCCGGATGATCGACATCCGCCGCCATCTGCACCGCCATCCCGAATTGTCCAACGAGGAACGCGAGACGCAGGCCTATCTGCGGGAAGCCTTGGTCGATGCAGGCTTCGAGACAGTCCGTTCCGTGGCCGGGTTCGGCCTTGCCGTGGATATCGTCGGCACCGCACGACCATCGAACCGCAAGGTGGTGATCCGCGCCGATATCGATGCGCTGCCGATCACCGAGGCTTCCGGCGTGCCGTTCGCGTCCGAGCGGGCCGGCGTCATGCATGCTTGCGGACACGACGCCCACGCGGCGATGGGCTATGCCGCCGCCGTTCTGCTCGACGCGCACCGGGAGAGCTTCAGCGGCACGGTCCGGCTGATCTTCCAGCCGGCCGAGGAGGCTGAGCCGCTGGGCGGGCGGCGCGTCATCGAAGAAGGCCTGCTCGACGACGTGGATGCCGCAATCGGCATCCACGTGGATCCCTACACGCCGGCCAGCCGGGTCGCCGTCGGCGCGGGCCCCTACACACTGGCCTGCGATAATTTCGATGTCGTGGTCACCGGCAATTCCGCGCATGCCGCCAAGCCCTCGGACGGCGTCGACGCCATTGCCGTCGCCTGTTCCATGGTGACGGAGGTGCAGAAGATCGTGGCGCGCGAGATTGATCCCTACGATCCGTTGGTCGTCTCCGTCACCGGCATCGAAGGCGGCGGCGCCTATAACGTCATCGCCTCCCAAGTCCGCCTCAGGGGTACGATCCGGAGCGGGCTTGAGGAGACGCGGCAGAAGGCGTGGCAAAGGCTGCGCCAGGTTCTCGCCGGTATTGCGGCCGCCCATGGCGCTGAGGTCGCCGTGGATATCAGGCGTGGCGAGCCGGCCGTCGTCAACGACCCCGACATGGTCGATATCATCAAGCGCGCGGGTGCGGCGGTTGTCGGCGGCGACAATGTCCTGATGGCGCCGGGCTGGACCGCCGCCGACGATTTCGCCTTCTACAGCGAGAAGTGCCCATCGGTGTATTTCCGCCTCGGCATCCGCAACGCCGATATCGACGCCGTCTATCCGTTGCATCATCCGAAGTTCCGCGCCGACGAAACCGCCCTGCCGAAGGGCGCGATGGTGCTTGCCGAAGCTGCACGCGCCTTTCTCGAAAAGCCCTAGATTCATGTTTTTACCGCATTATCCGACGCCGAAGCGACTTCGCTTCGGCTGGAAATGCTCTCGGTGACAGCGCCTTACGCGATCACACGCCGGCCAAAGGGCGTATCGCCGAGATTATCGAAAGGAATATCGAATTGATTGCGCGGCTTAGCCGTCCCGACAGGGTATGCCCCTGAACGACAGCAATCGAAACGAGGTTTGAGCGATGCATCTTGTGGGTCTTCTGGTGATGGTGCTCGGTGGTGCGGCGGTCTGGTACTGGCGCTTCAAGATGGTGCGGGAAGCCGGCAGCGAGGTGATCGACTCGATCGAAAGAATGCGCGGCGCCTACAACCGCAAGCAGTTCCGCCAGAAAGCGGAAGCGGCTCCGCTCGCCTCGATTGCCGATCCGGCCATCGCTGCCGTGGCGTTTTTCCTGGCCCTTGCGGCCGAGAAGCCGCATGCCAAGGACCAGGCGTCGGCCGTCATCCGGACGCGTATGAACGGGATCATCAAACCCCAGGACATGGACGAGGTGATGATCTTCGCCGACTGGGCGACCCGCCACGTCGTAAACCCGCAGGACCCGATCCGACGCTTCCGGGATCTCTGGCTGAACAGGCTCGATATCGCCGAACGTCAGGAATTGATCGCCATTGCCGACGCGGTGGCCTCGGTCGAAGGCGAGCCGACGCCCGAACAGGCCGAAACGCTGCAAACCTTGCGGCGCACCCTGCTGAACTGAAGTCCGGCGTCGAAACGCCGTGGCCTGCGCTCAGGCCGCGGCAAGCCTGGCCGAGGTGCGACCCGTTGCGTGACGAGGCGACAGCACTGTTCCGCCGAGCTGGAAGGTGGCCAGAAGCGCATTGAGCGCCTGGGATTGCGATGCGAGGTTGGCGCTCGCGGCCGATGTCTGCTCCACCATCGCGGCATTCTGCTGCGTGCCCTGATCGACCGTACCGACGGCGGCGTTGATCTCCGCAAGGCCGGTCGACTGCTCGCGCGATGCCTCGATGATGGCAACGACGTTGCTGCTGACCTCCTGAACGTCGCGGATGATCTGCTCCAGGGCCGCACCCGTTTCGCCGACCAGCTTCACGCCCGAACGGACCTCGTCATTGGATTTCCGGATCAGGTCCTTGATCTGCTTTGCGGCCTCGGCGGAACGCTGGGCAAGCACGCGCACTTCCTGCGCCACGACGGCAAAGCCCTTTCCGGCCTCTCCCGCACGCGCCGCTTCCACGCCGGCATTCAGCGCCAGCAGATTGGTCTGGAAGGCGATTTCGTCCATCATGTCGGTAATCGAACTGATCTCACGCGAGGAGGATTCGATCTCGCCCATGGTGGCGACGGCGCGCTTGACGACCGTCTCGGAAAGCTCGGCGCTGGCCTTCGTCCGCGCGACGATCTGGCCCGCCTCCTCGGCCCGGGCCACGGAGCTTTTCACCGTCGCGGTAATCTCGTCGAGGGCCGCGGCCGTTTCCTCCACGGACGCGGCCTGTCTTTCGGTTCGCATGGAAAGATTGGACGCCGCTGCGCTCAGCTCGCCGGCCGACGCATCGATGCTGAAGGCATTTTCACCGACCTTTCGCAGCGCGGTCCGGAGCGTTGCGACGGAGGCGTTGAAATCGAGGCGCAACTGATCGAGGGCGGGTATGAATGCCTCGTTTAACTCGCAGGTGAGATTGCCGCCCGCGACCTGCGCCAGTCCGGCGCCGATGGTGGTGACGGCCTTGACGCGCGCCGTGATGTCGGTGGCGAATTTGACGACCTTGACCACCCGGCCATCCGGATCGAAGATGGGATTGTACGAAGCCTGGATCCAGACTTCCCTGCCGCCCTTGCCGATGCGCTTGAACTCCGCCGCCACGAACTCGCCACGTTGCAGGCGCTGCCAGAACGCCGCGTAGTCCGCGCTCTGCGCGTAGGCCGGCTCCACGAACATACTGTGCGCACGACCGACGATTTCCGCAAGGTCATAGCCGAGCACCGCCAGGAAATTGTCGTTTGCCGTCAGGACATGTCCGTCGAGGGTGAACTCGATGATCGCCTGCGCCCTCGAGAGGGCCACAAGCTTGCCGATGGCCTCGGCGGCGCGCATCTTTTCGGCGGTGATATCGGTGGCGAACTTAACGATCTTGAGCACCTTGCCGCTGCTGCTGACGACAGGATTGTAGGACGCCTGGATCCAGACCTCTCTGCCGCCCTTGCCGATACGCTTGTATTCGGCGGCATCGCACTCGCCGCGCAGGAGCTTGCGCCAGAAGACGGCATAATCCTCACTGGCCGCGTAGGCGGGATCGACAAACATCTTGTGGTGCTGTCCCGCAAGCTCGCTCTTGCTGTAGCCCATGACGCGCAGGGAGTTCTCATTGGCGGAGAGGACGTTTCCGGCGGCGTCGAACTCGATGACCGCGAAAGTCTTGCCGATGGCGGCAAGAACGGCATCGGCCGTCGCTCCGCCCCTGAATTTCGTCCAGACGCTCGTCATGCGTGTCTCATCCTGATTGAGGATGCGCGGCTGGCAGCATTGCAGCAGGCATCGATATCACGAGCCCTCGGCATCATCCCGGGGCAGTTCGTCGGTAAGCTTCCCGCCGGATCGACAGGCAGGAACGCCTGGCCAATTCGCGGCAACCAAGACGCTTCACAAGCACCAGCCGGCCACCGCAGACAACTTTCGCCTTTCTAAACGAATCCGGTAAATATTTAGATTATGTAATATAGGTTGTGCTTGCGCGACACAGTCCCGCAGTTGGGGTGGCGCAGCCGCCACCCGCATGACGAAGGACCATGGCCCTCAGGACGGCTTGATCCATCTAAAGCCGTTGGCTAGGCATGGGCATTCGCTTAAGGTCTCGCCCATGAGCATCCAACTCTTCGATCTGACCGGAAAACGTGCCCTCGTCACGGGCTCCTCGCAAGGCATCGGCCTCGCTCTGGCGCGGGGCCTGGCGGCCGCAGGCGCCGATGTCGTGCTCAACGGCCGTGAGGAAGCCAAGCTCGCGGCAGCCGCAGGCGAAATCGGTGCAAGCCACAGGCTCGCCTTCGATGTCACGGATCACGCAGCCGTGCGCGACGCGATCGATGCCTTCGAGGCGAAGGTCAGCGCAATCGACATCCTCGTCAACAATGCCGGCATGCAGCACCGCGCGCCGCTGGAGGACTTTCCCGCCGACGCCTTCGAGCGGCTGCTGAAGACCAATATCGCCAGCGTCTTCAATGTCGGACAGGCTGTCGCCCGCCACATGATCGCGCGCGGCACTGGCAAGATCATCAACATCGCGAGCGTCCAGACCGCGCTCGCGCGCCCCGGAATCGCGCCCTATACGGCCACCAAGGGGGCCGTCGGCAATCTCACCAAGGGCATGGCGACGGATTGGGCGCGATACGGTCTCCAATGCAACGCCATAGCGCCCGGCTATTTCGAGACGCCGCTGAATGCGGCCCTCGTCGCCGACGAAACCTTTTCCACCTGGCTGGAAAAGCGCACGCCGGCGGGACGCTGGGGCAAGGTCGAGGAACTCGTCGGCGCCTGCATCTTCCTCGCTTCCAACGCTTCCTCTTTCGTGAATGGACACACGCTCTATGTCGATGGCGGCATCACGGCCTCGCTCTGAAACGCCCCGGCGCATCGTCCTCATGGGCGTCGCCGGCTCGGGCAAATCCGCCGTCGGGGCGGCGCTCGCCGCACGTCTCGGCGCCCGCTATCTCGATGGCGACGACCTGCATCCGCAGGCGAATATCGAAAAGATGAGCCGCGGCGAACCGCTCACGGACGAGGACCGGTGGCCATGGCTCACCCTTGTAGGCCGAAAACTGGCAAAGCCGGAGGGCATCCTGATCATCGGCTGCTCGGCGCTGAAACGTCGTTATCGCGACCACATCCGCGCAGAGGCCGGCGCCCCCGTAACGTTCGTGCACCTTGCCGGCAGCCGCGAGCTGATCACTAGGCGCATGGGCGCCCGCGCCGGGCATTTCATGCCGACGAGCCTTATCGACAGCCAGTTTTCGGCGCTCGAGCCGCCGGAGGCCGATGAAAGCGCCGTCACCGTGGATATCGATGCACCGCTAGACGTGCTGGTCGGGACCATCGCCACGAGATTGGAAGAGACCACCCGGGATGACGTTGGGAACGGGTGACGATCCCGTGCGACGTCAATGTGATCGGTCGCACGGGATCGTCGATCTTCATCAGGCGCCGTTCAGATAGGGCGCGATGAGGCTGAGATCGGCCTCGCCCAGACGGTCGTTGGCGGTGTTTCTCTGGTGCCAGTAGGGATATTGCAGCCACGGCTGGCTGACCTGGTCGAGACGACCACGTTCCTCGTCGCTCAGCTTCAGGTCCGCGGCGGCGAGATTGTCCTTGAACTGTGCCTCGGTGCGCCCGCCGATTATGACGGATGTCACGCCCTTGCGGCCAAGCAGCCAGGCGAGCGCCACCTGTGCGGCCGACACACCGCGCTCTCCGGCGATGGCAACCAGCGTCTCTACGATGGACCAGAGGCGGTTTTCATCGCGGATCGGCGGCTCCGTCCAGCCGGCAAACTGGCGCGTGCCTTCCGGCGCACCCTGATCGCGGCGATGCTTGCCGGACAGAAGGCCGCCGGCGAGCGGGCTCCAGACGAGGATGCCGAGGCCCTGGTCAATGCTGATGGGAACGAGCTCGTTTTCGGCGTCGCGGCTCTCCAGCGTATAGTGGATCTGCTGGCTCACGAACCGTTGGAGTCTGTCGCGCTCCGACACGCCGAGCGCCTTCATGATGTGCCAGCCGGAGAAGTTCGAGCAGCCGATATAGCGCACTTTGCCTTGGCGCACGAGCGTATCGAGCGCTTCCATGGTCTCTTCCAGCGGGGTGAGGCCATCCCATTCGTGCACCTGGTAGAGATCGATCACGTCGGTCTTCATCCGCTTCAGGCTTGCCTCGCAGGCGGCGATTAGGTGCTGGCGCGACAGGCCGCTGTCATTCGGGCCGTCGCCCATCGGAAAACGGGCCTTTGTAGCGATCAGGACGCCGCTTCTGCGCGGGCCGCCAAGGATTTCGCCGAGAATTTCCTCGCACACGCCCTGCGAATAGGCATCCGCCGTATCGATGAGGTTCACCCCGGCATCGACACAGAGGTCGACGAGGCGGCGCGCATCGGCGACGCCGAGATCGCCCACCGTCTTCGCCCAGCCGACGCCCCCGAAGGTCATGGTGCCCATGGTGATTGCCGAAACCTTGAGGCCGGAGCGGCCAAGCTGCCGATATTCCATTCGCCTTCTCCCTTCAGATTGCAGAGCCTGCGCCGCACACGGTAAGCCGGGTGCGGCGCAGGCTGTGTTTCAGAACCGCGTCATTTCGCGCTGATCATGTCCCGCCAGAGGTCGATGCCGCCTTCCGTGGCGTGGGTATCGATCTCTTTCAGCTCTTCCTCGCTGAAGGCGAGATTTTGCAACGCATCAAGCGAATCGTCGAGCTGGGCGACGTTTCGTGCGCCAATCAGCGTGGACGTCACGCGCGGATCCCGCAGTACCCAGGCGATCGCCATCTGGGCGAGCGACTGGCCGCGGCGCTTGGCGATCTCGTTCAGCGCGCGCACGCGGGCAAGGTTGCCTTCGCTCAGCAGCGCCTCGTCGAACGAGCCGGCGCGAGCAGCGCGCGCGTCCTGCGGAACGCCGTTGAGATATTTTGACGTGAGCAGACCCTGCGCGAGCGGCGAGAATGCGATGCAGCCGACGCCCAGTTCGCCCAGCGTGTCGAGCAGGCCGTCCTCGATCCAGCGGTTGAGCATGGAATAGGATGGCTGGTGGATCAGCAGGGGCACGCCTTCCGCACGCAGGATGCGCTCGGCCGCGCGGGTGCGCTCCGGCCCATAGGAGGACAGGCCGACATAGAGCGCCTTGCCCTGTCGCACCATCTGGATCAACGCGCCCATCGTCTCCTCGAGCGGCACATCTTCCGTCGGACGGTGGGAGTAGAAGATATCAACATAGTCGAGACCCATGCGCTGCAGGCTCTGGTCGAGCGACGCGAGCAAGTGCTTGCGCGAGCCGCCGCGGCCATAGGGCCCGTCCCACATCTCCCAGCCCGCCTTCGACGAGATGACGAGCTCGTCACGGTGATGGCGAAAATCTTTCTTCAGGATGACGCCGAAATTCTCTTCCGCGGAGCCGGGCGGCGGGCCGTAATTGTTGGCGAGGTCGAAATGCGTGACACCACGGTCGAAAGCGCGGCGCACGACGCTTCGGCCGGTCTCGAAGAGATCGACGCCACCAAAATTGTGCCAGAGGCCGAGCGAGATCGGCGGCAGGCGGAGACCGGCGTTTCCGCTGCGGCGATAATCGGTGCCGTCGTAACGGTTGGGATTGGCGAGATACATGCTGTCTCCTTTGTATTTCAGCCGGGCGGGACCGGGCTCCGGCAGTCAGGCATCAGGGGTACGCCGTCGCGATCATTGCATCAATGACCAATCGCTCAACGGATCATTGAGCCAGGCTCAACGATGGCGCGGTTGCACTTCGCGAATGGTCTGGATCAGCGCCTGCAAACCGTAGGGCACCTGCCGTCGGCTGGAATAGTAGAAGGCCAGCGGCGGCCCGAGCGACGACCAGTCCGGCACCGCGCGCTCCAGCCGACCGGCCCGCAGATGCGGTTCGGCCACCTTCTCCAGGCAATAGGCGATGCCGATGCCCGATAGCGCCGCCGACACCGAGACATCCGTCGAGCCCGATATCAGCGCGCCGGGCACATCGATCTGCCGCTTGTCCTCGCCGCGCTCGAATTCCCAGTGATAGATCTGCCCACGCCCCGTGCGGATACGAATACAGTTGTGCGACAGCAGGTCCTCTGGCTTGGTGGGCCGTCCCGAGCGGGCGAGATAGGCGGGCGAGGCCACAGCCACCCAGTTCAGCGCCTCCGTCACCGGCACGGCGATCATGTCTTCGGGAATGGTACCGGCGTAGCGCAGACCCGCATCGAAGCCCTCCGCCGTCACGTCCACGAAGTAGTCGTTGGAGGCGATTTCCAGCTCGATATTCGGATAGCGTTCGCGAAACAGCGGCAGCACCGGCGTGAGCAGCAGGTCGACGGCATCGCGCAGCACATTGATGCGCACGCTGCCCGCGATACCGCTGAAGCGGCCCTGCAACTCCTCCAGCCCGCTCGTGATGAGATCCAGACCGGCCGAGACCTTCTCGGCCAGTGCGGATCCCGCCGCCGTGGGGGAAACGCTTCGGCTCGTCCTGTTCAAGAGCCGCACGCCGAGCCTCGCCTCCAGCGCCTTCATGCGGTGGCTGAGGGCGGACACGGAGATTTCAAGCTGGTCGGCGGCCTTGCGGAAGCTGCGGGCGCGAACGATCTGGAGGAACACCGCCAGATCGGATAGCTCGTTGCGATTGGAAACCATGCTCACCGTCACCCCCTCGCCCCGTCATAAATCGCGCGACGGAGCGCGTCAAAGCGCGGTCAGACCTTGTTGACGCTTGCCGCGTAGATTTCCTCGATCGTCTTCCCGAGACTCGCATTGAACGCCGCGTCGTCCATCGTCGCGCGCAGGTCCTCCGTGAGGGCGCGGGAGAAGCTGGCGATCATGCCGTGGTTGCGGCTGAGCTTTTCGCAGGCATCCGCACGGCTGTAACCACCCGACAGCGCCACGACACGCGCGACGGCCTTGTGCTCGACCAGCGGCTTGTAAAAATCCGCCCGGGTCGGAAGGGTGAGCTTGAGGAAAACCCGCGTTCCGGCCGGTAGCGCATCCAGCTCGCGGGCGAGTTCGTCGCGCAGGCGCGCTTCCGCCTCCTGCTTGCTGGGACTGCCGATGGAGACTTCCGGCTCGATGATCGGGACGAGGCCGTGGTCGAGGATCTGGCGGCCGATCTCGAACTGCTGGCGCACGACCGCGCCGACACCGGCCTTGTCGTCCTTGGCGATGACCGAGCGCATCTTGGTGCCGAAAATGCCCTTGGCGGTCGCGCGGTTGAGCAGCGCGTCGAGATCGGGCATCGGCTTCAGCACCTGTGCGCCGTTTTCTTCCGCCGCTAGGCCCTTGTCGACCTTCAGGAACGGTACGACGCCACGGTCTTCCCAGAGATAGGTCGGCACGGGCTTGCCGCCCGCCTCGCCATCCATCGTCTTTTCGAACAGGATCGCTCCAATCACCCGGTCGCCGGAGAAGGCCGGCGCGGTCATGATGCGCACCCGCATCTCATGCATCAGGCGGAACATCGCCTCATCGCCGTCATAGTCGGTCTCGGCAATGCCGTAGAGCTTCAGCGCACCGGGCGTCGAACCGCCGCTCTGGTCGAGCGCGGCGATAAATCCGGGCTTGTCTTCCATCTGCGACATCATTTTCGGATCGCTCATCTCGCCTCCTCCTGTTTTACCGGCTTCGCTTCGGCCGGGCCTGTTTCTGACTGTGAACATAGACCAGAACGGACGTAATCCAACCGGTACCCGGTCGCTTTTTCAATACAGCCGCGCGACTGGCGAACCGTGTCCGCCAAAACGCGGCGGGGTGCGGGGTGTCCGGCAAGAATCCACCTTGACGGACATTCGCAGGCGTCGCACACTCTCTTCGACCGTCCCCTTGCCCGCTCCGGCCATGCCGCAAGGCCACGGTCACGGCCAGGCACATCTGCCCCGCCACACGGGGACGCGAGCCGATACTCCTCCTGACAAGGACGTCAGACAATCAATCCGCAACCGTCGATGCCGTGCGCCGCGCAAAGGCGCGCGTCTTGCCTGTTGCGGTCCATCTTGCGCAGCCGGAGCACCGCTCCGGGTGCCCCATGCGCTTGTCTCGCGCGGAAAGGACCCATCATGACCGCCTCTGCCAGAATCGTTCCCGATCTGCTCGCCGATCTCGGCAGCCTCACCATTGCGCAGGTGCAGGCAGCCTTCGCGGCCGGCACGCTGACTTCCGAAGAGCTCGTGCGCGCCTCGCTCGCCCAGGTCGAGAAGCTGAACGGCAAATACAATGCCATAATCTTCTCGTGCGACGACGCCCTTGAGCAGGCCCGCGAGATCGACCGCCGCCGGGCGGCCGGCGAAGCGCTCGGGCCGCTGGCCGGCATCCCCGTCGTCATCAAGGATACCGTCGACATGGTGGGCTATCCGACCACGGCGGGCTGGCGCCTGCTCTATTCGGGCACCGGCGGCATCGATCTCTTCCCCGAGCGGGATGCCCCGGTGGCGGCGCGCATGAAGGCCGCGGGCGCCGTGATCCTCGGCAAGACGAATGTGCCGATCCTGAGCTGGACCGGCACCCACGCCAATGACAGCTGGGCCGGACCGACGATCAACGTCGCCATCGAGGACCGCGCGCCGGGCGGCTCCAGCGCGGGCACGGCAAGTGCCGTCGCCGCGCATATGTGCCTTGTCGGCCTAGCCGAGGAAACCGGCGGCTCGATCCAGAATCCCGCCTCCGCACAGGGCCTCGTCGGCATCAAACCGACCATCGGCATGGTGCCGAATGCCGGCGTCGTTCCGCTTTCGAGCAATCGCGATGTCGTCGGGCCGATCGCCCGCACGGTCGCAGACGCCGCCCTCTGCCTCGACGCTATCGCCGGCTTCACCTGCGAGGACCCCAAGACGCTCGCATCCATCGGTCACATTCCGCCGGGCGGTTTTGCCGCCAATCTCTCGCGCGACGCCCTCAAGGGCAAGCGGATCGGCCTTTATGGCCCGGGTTGGCGCAAGGATACGCTTTCCGACGAGACGGCAGCACTTTACGAGCGCGCCAAGGGCGAACTGGCCGCCGCCGGCGCCATTCTCGTCGACGATCCCTTTGCCGGCACGGATTTCAACACCCACCGGCAGATCACGCCCGGCACGCCGTTCTTCGACGGGCGCGGACTGGAATCCCTGCCCTACGACATCACCTGCTATCTACGCCGCCTCGGTCCCGAGGCGGCTCTGAAGAGCTGGGAGGAGTTCACCGCTGCGACGAGCGCGGAAAATCCGCTCGCCCCCGGCGCGATCCTCGGCTACCTCAACGAGCTGCCGGACTTCCTGGAAGCCGTCAAGGCGCCGGCCGTGCCGCCGGCCATGCCGGAATTCGCGGCCCTCAAGGAAACCTATCTCAGGCTGCTCGACACGGTGTTCGCGCACCACCAGCTCGACGCGCTCGCCTATCCGCAGATGCTCGGCGAACTGCCCGGCCTGCATTCCGGCAACGCGATCAGGGAAACCACGGTGGGTGAGCTCAACATTGCCGGCATTCCAGGCATCACCGTACCCGCCGGATACTATGCTTCGGGCGCGCCGTTCGAACTCATCTTCCTCGCGCGGCAGTGGGATGACGCCAAGATCATCGACTTCGCCTACGCCTATGAGCAGGCTACGCTGCATCGCAAGCCGGCCGTCTGACCGCTGCGCTAAAGCCGGGCCGGCATGTCGTGCCGGCCCGGTTAGTCTCGAACGGTCGTGTGACGGGACGGCGACACTCACTCTTATGCGCGGCGTGGCAATGTCGCCCTTGCCAGATTGCCGGCGGCCTGACATGATCCGGGCTATTGGTATTTCAAGATCCTTGAGCGGGGTGGCTCTCGACCGGCATCGGGCGGGAGCTTTTTTGTTTTGGCGGTAGGCATGCGGAATGATGATTGGCGCGTTGGCGTCCTTTTTTCGGAAACCGGGGTGACCGGCGCGGTGGAGCGTACACAGCGCGCCGCGACATTCCTCGCGATAGACGAGATCAATCGCGCCGGCGGGGTGCGGGGGCGGCCCATCGTGCCGATCGCCTACAATCCCGCGTCCATTCCCGCGAACTATCGCGACATGGCTTTGAAGCTCGTCGACCAGGACCGGGTCGACGTCGTCTTCGGCTGCCACATGTCCAGCACACGCAAGGCCGCACTGCCGGTGATCGAGGCGCGCGGCGCACTTCTGTTCTATCCCACCCTCTACGAGGGCTTCGAATATTCGCGCAACTGCATCTATACGGGCGCGGCGCCGAACCAGAATTCCGTGCAGCTCGTCCAGTTCCTCACGCAGAACTACGGCGACCGGGTGTTTCTCGTCGGCTCGAACTATGTCTATCCCTATGAATCGAACCGCACCATCGCCGATCTCTTCCTGCGCGGCGGAGGCCAAGTGGTGGACGAGATGTATGTCCCGCTCGCCCTTGATGACGCCAGCATCGCAACGATCATCGAGCGTATCCGTCGCACGAAGCCCGACGTCATCTATTCCACGGTCGTGGGAGACGGCATCGTTCCCTTCTTCAAGGCCTTCAAAGCGGCGGGCTTCGATTCCAAACACATGCCTATTGCCAGCCAGTCCACCAGCGAGGCGGACTTCCGGCAGCTGGCGCCAAGCGTCGCCGAGGGTCACGTTACGGCAGCGCCGTTCTTCTCCACGATCGACCGCCCCAAGGCGCGGGAATTCGTCGCAAGCTATCACAAGGCATTCGGTGACGACGTCCTTCCGACCGCACCGGCCGAGGCGGCCTATTTCCAAGTCCACCTCTTTGCCCAGGCCCTCGAACGGACAGGCAGCATGGCGCTCGGTGATCTGCTGCCAGCACTTGCCGGCGTCGAATACGATGCGCCGCAGGGGCTGGTGAAGATCGACGGCGCCACCAATCACACCCATCTGTGGCCGCGGGTGGCGAAGGTGAACGCAAACGGCGAATACGACATCGTCTACGATCCCTCCGTCCGCGTCGCGCCCGATCCGTTCATGCTGGAATACAGACCGGAGTCGGCGATGTCGGCGACCCGCGATGCCGTCGGTCTTTAGGAGGCAGGATGTCATTTGCGCTTCTACGAGATCTCCGGGACCTCAAGGTGCTCGTGCTCCATCCCAACAACGCCGAGGGCCAGTCGCTGACCGAGCATCTAAGGCGTATCGGCTGCACTCCCACCCAGATCTGGCCCGTTCCACCGGAGCTACCCCTCGGCACCGATGTGGTCTTCCTGGCGATCGAGGACGATGCCCGTCCCGAGATCGAGCGGTTCATCAAGAACCAGCCCAAACCCGGCCCGACCATGCTGGCGATCGTCGGTTACGAGAACCCGTCGACACTTCAGATCGTGCTGGAGAGCGGAGCCCAGGCCGTGGTCGAGCGGCCGATAAAACCCTTCGGCCTGCTGACCAATCTCGCCATTGCCAGAAACCTCTGGCTGGAGCAGCAGCGCCTCCTCAAGGAGGCACGAAAGTACCGCAGGAAGGCCATGGGCGACCAGCAGCTCGCCCGCGCCAAGGCCATTCTCATGGCCCACAATGGGGCGACGGAAAACGAAGCATATCAAGACCTTAGGCGACAGGCGATGGAGCGCCGCGTTTCCATCGAAGAGGTGGCGAAGTCCATCGTTCTGTCCGAGGAGCACTTGCGCGCCTCACCGAAACGTGCTTAGTTCGTCCCTGTCCTGAGGGACACAATATATCCATGGGTCCCCGTGCAACGTCATGGCCATTCATGGAAGCGGCACAGAGGAAAGTGCCAACGGCAAAGTAGCCCGCAGGTTCGAAAGAGCCTCGCGGGTTTTTTATTGTCGCCTGACAAGGTCGTCAGTCCCACCAAAGCCAAAATCAGCGCCGGAATGCCGTTCTACGGCGTCCTGAGGCGTCGCGGCATGCAACGTTCATCAACAAGGGGAACACAATGTTGAACAGACGCAATTTCCTGAAGACCACAGCGGCCGCATCGGTCGTCCTTTCGGCGCCGACGCTCATCGGCCGCGCCTTTGCAGCCGACCCGATCCGCGTCGGCGCGCTCTATTCCCAGACCGGTGGTTTGTCGGTCGTCGAAAAGCTTCTTGCCAATGCAGTGCAGATGGCCGCAAGCGAGATCAACGCCACAGGCGGCGTGCTCGGCCGGCCAATCGAGGTCGTCGTGGAAGACGGTGCCTCCGATCCGAAGACCTTCAGCGAGAAGGCCTCGTCGCTCATCCTCAAGAACAAGATCGATACCGTGTTCGGTTGCCACACCTCGGCGAGCCGCAAGGCCGTCTTGCCGATCTTCGAGCGCCGCAACGCCACGCTGTTCTACCAGACCCACTACGAAGGCTTCGAGTGCTCGCGAAACGTGGTCTATTCCGGCGCGGTGCCCAACCAGCAGCTCGGAAAGTACATTCCCTGGATCGTGGAGACGCTCGGCAAGAAGAAGTTCTTCATCGTCGGCTCGAACTACGTCTATCCGCGCGAGATGGCGAAGGTCTCCAAGAAGCTCATCGAGGCCAGCGGCGCCGAATGGGTGGCAGACGAATATCTGGAACTCGGCCATTCCGAATGGGCGGTCATGGTCAACAAGATCAAGGAATCGGGCGCCGACGTCGTTCTCTCCAACGTGGTCGGCGACAGCATCATCGCCTTTTACCGCGAGTTCAAGAACCAGGGTCTGTCCCACGAGACCATCCCGATCTGCGCGACGGTGACCTCGGAAATCGAGATCGCCGCGATGGGCGCGGAATATGCGGCTGGCAGCTACATGTCGGTGCCTTACTTCATGTCGATCGATACGCCTGCGAACCACACCTTCATCGACAATTTCCGCAAGTTCACCAACGATCCGAAGGCCGTTACCTATCACTCGCTCGAAGCGGCCTATTTCCAGGTCTTCCTCTGGAAACAGGCGGTCGAGAAGGCCGGCAATCTGGATCCGCAGGGTGTGCGCGGCGCCATTCGCGGCCAGAGCTACGATGCGCCCGGCGGCAAGGTGACGATCGACGCCGACAACCTGCATTGCTGGATGACGCCGCGCATCGGCCAGTGGCAGGCCGACGGCCAGAGCAAGATCGTCCGCGAGGAGCCGGCCCCGGTGAAGCCGCTGCCCTATTCCGCTTATGGCGAGACCGAAGACAACCTGTTCTGCACCGCCAAGGGCCTCGATCAGGCAAAGCTCAAGGGCTAAGGCGGCGAACAGCGCCCGCCGGGTCCTTGCGGCCCGGCGGCTTTCGCTCGACCGGAAGGAACAGCTCAATGTTTGATGTGATTTTCATTGGCCTCAGCCTCAGCTCGATCCTGCTGCTGGTGGCGCTGGGGCTTGCCATCACCTATGGCGCGATGGGCGTCATCAACATGGCGCACGGCGAAATGGTGATGATCGGCGCCTATGTCGCCGTGCTGTCGAGCATCTGGCTCGGCGCCAATTTCCTGCTCGCCATTCCCATCGCCTTCGTGGTGACTGCCCTGCTCGGGCTTCTCATCGAGCGCCTCGTGGTGCGTCGCCTCTATGGCCGCCTTCTCGATACGCTTCTGGCCACCTGGGGGATTTCCATCCTCATCCAGCAGGCCGTGCGTCTTGAATTCGGCCTTACCTTCTTCGGCATCCATATCGACGGGCTCGGCCCCGGTCTTCAGAACGTGACCGTGCCGGCCTATCTGCAGGGTACGGTCTCCGTCGCCGGGCTGGAATTCAACGGCTACCGCGCCTTCATCATCGGCGTGACGCTCGCGCTGACGGCGCTGACCTGGCTCATCCTCTACCGCACATCGGCCGGCGTTCAGGTGCGCGCGATCATCCGCAATCCGAAGATGGCCGCCGCCTGCGGCATCGACGTCAAGCGCGTCAATGCGCTGACCTTCGCCTTCGGTTCGGGGCTCGCAGGCGTTGCCGGCGTCATGATGTCGGGCTTCAAGACCGTGTTTCCCGATATGGGCGCGACCATGGTGGTCGATGGCTTCATGGTCGTCGTCACCGGCGGCGTCGGCAGCATTTTCGGCACGATCCTGTCCTCGGGCCTTCTCGGTGAGATCAATGCGCTCGTCGCAATCGGCACGAACGACATCATCGCGCGCGCGGTGGTTTTCGCGGTCGTCATCGGCGTGATCCTGTTCAGGCCCAACGGGCTCTTCTCATACAAAGGACGCTGACCCCATGGCGCTCGAACGCAAGATCCAGCTCGCGGCCTATGGACTGTTCATTGCCGCGCTCTTCCTCGCTCCGGCTTTCGGCGACGAGTTCTGGCTGAACCGCATCGCGAAA
Organism: Shinella oryzae; assembly: GCF_023038235.1. Classification (NCBI taxonomy): domain Bacteria; kingdom Pseudomonadati; phylum Pseudomonadota; class Alphaproteobacteria; order Hyphomicrobiales; family Rhizobiaceae; genus Shinella; species Shinella oryzae. The sequence continues at coordinate 1,138,862 of NZ_CP081988.1, forward strand.
TATCTCGTCTACGGCATGCTCGGGGTCGCCATCGCGCTGACCTGGGGCTATGCCGGCATTCTCAACCTGGGACAGGGCCTGTTCTTCGGCATGGGAGCCTATATGCTCGCCATGTCGCTGAAGCTTTCCAGTCCCACAAGCCTGGCTCAGGGCTCGGATACGCCAGTGCCGGATTTCATGCTGTGGAACGCAGAGCCCGGAGCGCCGACGGACCTGTGCTGCATCAACAAGGGATCCTTCCTCTGGTTGCCCTTCCAGCACCAGTGGTTCGGCCTTGCCACGGGTATCGTCCTGCCGGTCGTCATCGCAGGCGTGCTCGGCGCCATCATCTTCCGCAAACGCATCTCTGGCGTCTTCGTGTCGATCATCACATTGGCGCTCGTGCTTCTCGTGCGGCTCGTCCTGGTCGATGCGCAACCCATAACCAACGGCTTCAACGGCCTGACGGACCTCGGCTGGCTGACGATCGGCGGCATCGAATTCGATCCCTACAGCCGGGCCACCTACTATCTTTGCGCGGCATCGCTTTCGCTCACTCTGATTGCCGCACGGTTGCTCGCCGACACGCGGGCGAGCCTCATCCTCCAGGCGATCCGCGACGACCAGCTGCGCGCCCGCTACCTCGGCTTCGACGTGCCCGTCTACCAGACGTTCTTCTTCGTCGTGTCGGCGGCCATCGCCGGATGTGCCGGCATGCTCTACGTGGTCGTCACCGAATTCGCCTCGCCGACCTTCATGGACCTCTCCTTTTCGGTGACGATGGTGGTGTGGGCGGCCGTCGGCGGGCGCTCGTCGCTGCTCGGTGCCTGCATCGGCGCCATCCTGATCAACATGATCGAGGCGCAGGTCAGCGAGACCGAGGCGCTCGTCGAAGCGTGGAAGGCGATTATCGGGCTCATCTTCGTGCTCGTCGTGCTCTTCATGCCGCGCGGCCTGGGCGGGCTCGCCCATTCGCTTGTCGCCCGCTTCCAACGGGATGAACAGCCTTCGGTTTCAGCGACCGCAGGCGCCACACGATCGGAGACCGCGTGACATGAACCAGGCACTCGCACTCAACGGCCTGAGCGTCGCCTTCGGTGGCTTCAAGGCGATCAAGAATGTCAGCCTGAGCGTCGCGAGCGGCGAGCTCAGGGTCCTCCTCGGCGCCAATGGCGCGGGCAAGACCACGCTGATGGATCTCATCAGCGGCAAGATCCGCAGTACCGACGGCAGCGTGCGCGTCTTCGGCCATGACATCACGAACTGGCCGGAGCACCGCATCGCCCGAGCCGGGATCGGCCGAAAGTTCCAGATCCCGAGCGTGTTTCGCGATCTCACCGTCGAGCAGAACATTCAGGTGGCCTGCTGCAACAAGCATCCGTCTGTTTTCGCAAATCTTCGCTTCGGTGTTTCGGCCGAGCAGCGGCGCCGTATCGCCGAGATACTGGACCTGACAGGCCTGGTTTCGGTCGCGCGTAAGACGTCGGCGTTCCTGAGCCACGGGCAAACCCAATGGCTGGAGCTCGGCATGCTGATGGCGCAGGACCCGAAGGTCATTCTGCTCGATGAGCCGACCGCCGGCATGACCCATGCCGAAACGTCCAAGACCGCCGATATAATCAACCGCCTCAAGGGTCGCCACACCCTGCTCGTCGTCGAGCATGACATGGGGTTCGTGCGTGAAATCGCCCAGCACATTACCGTCCTGCATCTCGGCGAGGTCCTGGCGGAAGGCAGCGTGGCGGAGATCGAGACCGACGCGCGGGTGCGCGCGGCCTATCTCGGTTCGAAGGGAATATCCTGATGCTCTCGATCAAGAACCTGAACAGCTATTACGGCCGCAGTCATGTTCTGCAAGGCATTTCGCTGGAAGTGCCCGCCGGCAGGATTACAAGCGTTCTCGGTCGAAACGGCACCGGCAAGACGACGTTCCTCAAGACCCTGATGGCACTGACGGACCGCAGCACCGGCGCCTTGGTGCTGGATGGCCAGGATATCTCATCTGCGCAGACCCACCAACGCGCGCGCGCCGGCATCGCCTATGTGCCGCAGGGCCGCGAGATCATTCCCGATTTCACCGTGCGGGAAAACATCCTCATGGGCTCGTTCGCACGTGCCGACCGCAAGCATGTCGTGCCTGAACTGGTCGGCGAACTCTTTCCCTATCTGGTCGAGAATTTCGACCGTCAGGGCGGCCTCCTGTCAGGCGGGCAGCAGCAGCAGCTGGCGATTGCAAGGGCGCTCGCCACAGGCCCCAAGCTTCTGCTGCTCGACGAGCCCAACGAAGGCATCCAGCCCTCCATCGTCGAGGAAATCGAGCGTGCCATCGTGCGTCTCAACCGTGAACTCGGTATGACCGTGATCCTCGTGGAGCAGAACATCGCCTTTGCGCGCGAGGCCTCGGATAATTTCGCCATGATGGAAAAGGGCAGCATCGTCGCGCAAGGCCCGGTTTCCGCGCTGACGGATGACCTCGTGCATCGCCATATGACGGTCTAGTCCGTGCGGAAAGCAGGGAAGGCCGGAGAAAGGGCAGGCCGAGAGAGCCGGCCTGCCGCTCCACGCGACGAGGGGGCGAAGCCCCCTCCCCTGGCTTTTCCGTTCCCTTACTTCTTGCCGCCCCAGCGCTCAGGATAGCCCGGCAAATCCTGGCAGCCGCACAGGCTGTAGTGCAGCGGCGGCATCCGCTCGTCGACATGGTCGGCCAGCACGTCCTGCGTGATCGCCGGCTGCGGAAGCACCCATTCGGGTCCGGGCACCTGCTTGCCGTCAAGCACATCCAGCGCCGCGATAACGGCCGTGCGCCACTGATAAGTCGGATAGGATGGGCCGATAGCCGTCAACTTGTCCGACTGCCACTTGCGCAGAAAGTCCTGCTGGTCCTCGCCGCTGATGACGGGATAGGGCAGGCCCGCATCCTCGAAGGCTTCCAGCGCAGCCGTCGCCGTATCCCCGGCATCCATCCACACCGCGTCGATCTTGACCCCGCGATTGATGTAGTCTTCCACGACGGACTTTGTCTTCGCCCGGTCGCTACCGGTAAATTCAGAGCCGACCACGTTGATGCCGGCTTCGTCGAAGATGTTCTTCGCTGCCGAGTAGCGCGTCTCCAGCACGTCGACGCCGGGCATGATGCGCAGTGCCAGCACGTTGTCGCCCTTCTTCAGCTTGCCGGCTATGAACTCGCCCGACGTGATCCCGAAGCCGTAGCCGCCGACCGGATGGATATAGGTGACCGGGCAGGACGTGTTGACGCCGCGGTCGAAGACGATGACCGGGAGCTTGCCGCAGGCCGCCTCGACAGCCGGGGTAAGCGCCGCCGTCGTGTTCGGCGACACGATCAGCGCATCGCACTTGCCGCCGCTGACCAGGGACTCGATATCGGAAATCTGCTTGTCGTCCTTGCCCTCCGCATCAACGACGATGAGTTCCTTGAGGCGATCCTTGTGCAGGTCAGCCTCGGCATTGAGGTTGTTGAGGCCCACCACGCGCCAGGGGTTGAAGACGCCGGCATTGGAGAAGCAGAGCGTGACGTGGCCGTCCTTCTTGTACTTCGCCGTATCGACCATTCCCTCGCCGAGATGCTGCGCCCAGGGCTGGCCTTCCGGGCCCTGAGGCGTCATCGCCAGCTGCTCGCGCTGCTTCTTGAACTCGGCTGGATCGTTGAAATTCTGCGCCAGCGCCTGGCTGGCGAATGTGAGCGCCACCGTGGTCGCCATAAGTGTCCTGAATGTCATGTCTTCCTCCTCCAGAATGCCGGCTTTGCCGGCGGTTGATGTCGAGTTCCCCTACGTCCTCCGGCGGCCACGCCAAACGGTGGCGCCCACGGCGGCAATCAGGATCGCGCCCTGGATGCTGTCGCGCAGCGCCTGTGGCAGGCCAAGCAGATTGAGTAGGGTGAAAAGGGCAAAGAGGCTGAGGGCGCCGAATACCGCGCTCCACACCGAGCCGCGCCCGCCGAGCAGCTGCGCGCCGCCGATGACGCAGGCGGCAATGGCCTGCAGTTCCAGCCCCTCCCCAGCATTCACCGAAACGCCTGAGAAGCCGCCGAGCAGGATGCCCGCCGTCACCGCCGAGACCGCCGAGACAACAAAAGCGAGGATGCGCGTGGCGGCGACGGGGGTGCCGGCCAGTTCCGCCGCGCGCGGGTTGTCGCCGACCACAAGAGCGCGCTTGCCATAGACCGTGCCGTTCAGCCCCCACCAGGCGATCGCGACGAAGCCCAAGAGGACGATCACCGCCATTGGAAGCGTGCCAACGATCGGCACGTCGCGCAGCACGAGCCGGCCAAGATTGCGAAAGTTCTCCGGAAGGTCGCCGCGCGCCGCACCCCCCGACCAGGCAAGCGCCAGACCGTTGACGGACAGCATGGCACCGAGCGTCGCGATGATCGATGGCACCTTGAGGAAGGCGACGACGAGGCCGTTTATCAGACCGACGGCGATACCCATGACATAGAGCGCGCCGATCACGGCCCAGGTTGTCTCCGGATCACCGTTGATGAGGATCGATGCCGCCAGAACAACGAGCGTCGCGACGGCGCCCATGGACAGATCGAAGCCGCCGGTCAGGATGACGTAGAGCTGGCCGCACGCGAGAATGACGAGCGGTGCCGCGCGGCGCAGGAAGTTCATGAACAGCCCCGGCTCCAGATAGTTCGGCTGGAGGAAGGCGATGGCGGCATAGAGTACGACAAAGATCACGAGGCCGGCATTGAGCGCGATGCGCGCGGGGCGGCGGGGAAGCGCAGAGGCCTGCGGCGCGGTGGTCATGCGACATGCCCCTTCGTGCGGACGGCGTGGACGGCGACGGCTGCGATCACGATGGCGCCGCGCAGAACCTGTTTCAGGAAGGCATCGATGCCCAGCATGTTGAAACCCGCATCGAGGCTGGCAAAGAGCAGCACGCCGGCAAGCGTGCCCGCCACCCCGCCCTTGCCGCCGGCCAGGATCGTGCCGCCGATGACCGTGACGGCGATGGATTCGAGATCGTAGATGCCGTCGCGGCCGATCCAGGGCGTGCCCGATTGCAGGCGCGCGGCAAGATAGATCCCCGACGCACCGGCGAAGAGGCTGGCCACGACATGGGCGGACAGGATCACCCGCTCGGTGCGAATACCGGCAAGCCGCGCGCCGTCCGGATTGCCGCCGACGGCATAGATGCGCGCGCCGAACAGGGTGCGATCCAGCACGAGGGCGGCGGCCAGCGACAGCGCGGCGAGAAGCACGAGCGAATAGGGCACCCCTAGTAGCCCACCATAGGCTAGGACCTGGAACTCGCGCGCAACCGCCCCCTGCAACATGCCGAAGGATGCCGCCAGAACGCCCTGGATGACGAGCCCCGTGCCGAGCGTGGCGATCAGCGGATTGATCCCGCCATATGCGACCAGCGCGCCGTTGATCAGGCCGACCATGAGGCAGAGACCAAGACAAAGCACGATGGCCGGCAGCATCATGGTCGGATCGCCCTGCATGACATGCGAGGCGAGAACGGCGACGGCGCTGATGAGTGCCGCGACCGAAAGGTCGATCGAGCCGACGAGGATCACAAAGGTCTGCCCGATGGCCACCAGACCAAGCGCCACCATGCGCTGGAAGAGGCCGAGGATGCCCGATGCGCTCAACTGCGCGGTTTCGCCGGTCGACAGCGCGATGATGATGTAGAAGCCGAGAGACAAGCCCGCGAGCAGTACGGAGACCGGCAGGCGCGGCGCACGCGGCGTGATCTTGGTGATATCCGTCGTCATGGGCTTCCCCCCTTTTCCGGCGCACCGCTGGTGCCGAGCGCGAGGTGCATGACGTCCTCCTCCTGCGCGCCACGCGGTACTGTTCCAGCCATTCGGCCGCGATGCATGACGACGATGCGATCAGCGATGCCGATCAGCTCCGGCATATCTGAAGAGACGACGACGATGCCGCGCCCCAGATCGGCGAAGCGGCGCATGGTCTCGTAGATCGCAGCCTTGGCGGCGATGTCGATGCCGCGTGTCGGCTCCACGAAGACCAGCACGTCTGATTCCTGCGCCAGCCAGCGCGCGATGATCGCCTTCTGCTGGTTGCCGCCCGAGAGCGTGCCGATCTCCTGGCCGAAATCCGCCGCGCGCACATCCATGGCACGCAGTTTCTCGTCGATGGCATCGGGTGCCAGACGGCCATGTTCCGGCCGCGTGAAAAGCCCGGTCATTGCGCGCAGTGTGAGAAGCGCGTTGTCGCGCACGGACTGGCGCAGCGCCAGCCCCTCGCCCTTGCGGTCGCCCGGCAGATAGCCGATGCCTGCTGCCGTCGCCTGGCGGGGCGTTCGAAGCGCCAACGGCTGACCACGCAGGAACACCGTTCCGCTCGTGAACGGCGCGTCGCCGACCAGCGCCTGCGCCAGCGCCGCCTTGCCGGAATCCTCCAGTCCTGCCACTCCGACGATCTCGCCTGTCCGCACCTCGAAGGCGATGTCCCGCATGTAGGCATTCGCACCCTCCTCAACCGCAAGCAGCACAGGGCCGGGCGCGGACGATGGCGGGGCGGGGTAGAAATCCTTGAGGTCACGGCCGACCATCGCCCGCACGATCTCGCCGACCGGCGCCTCTCCGGTGCGTCGCGTCCAGATCCTGCGGCCATCTTTCAGCACGGTGATGCGGTCGGCGATGGCCGTGATCTCGGGCATGCGATGGGAGATATAGACGATGGATACCCACTCGCCGCGCAGAGTGCGCACGAGATTAAGAAGCGTGCGGCTGTCGCGCTCGTCGAGGGCCGCCGTCGGCTCGTCCATGACAAGGATGCGCGCGTCGAGAAGCAGCGCCTTGGCGATTTCAACAAGCTGCTGTACGGCGATGGACAACGAGGAGACGAGCGTTTGCGGATCGACATCCGCGCCAACGCGCGCAAGAAGTCCTGCCGCCCTGTCCCGCATGGCCGCCTTGTCGAGCATGCCGCGTTTGGCGATCTCGCGGCCCATGAAGATGTTTTCCGCCACCGTGCGGTGCGGCAGGAGACTGAGCTCCTGGTGGATGATGGCGATGCCCGCCTCGGCCGCTTGCCGTGGATGCGTGAAATGCACCGCCCTGCCCGCTAGACGAATCTCGCCCGCATCCGGGCGGTAGCTGCCGCCGAGAATCTTCATGAGCGTGGATTTGCCCGCGCCATTCTCGCCGCAGATCGCATGGACCTCGCCCGGCAGGCACTCGAAATCCACCGCGTCGAGTGCACGCACGCCCGGAAAGGCCTTACTGATGCCGATCATGGCGAGGGCGGGTTCGACCGTCATGCCAACCGCTCTCCCGCCGCCGCCCATTCGCGCCTGACGAAGGCGACGCTTTCGGCAAAAAGGCTGTCGAGGTTATCGAAAAGATCGCGCCAGACGCGTGTGGCACCGGAAAGCTCCGGCAGGGCACGGCCAAAAGATTCCACCGTCAGCCAGCCATCGTAGCCGCAGCGGCGCAGCGCATCGAAATGCGCGGCGAAGGGCACATGGCCGGAGCCCGGGACGCCCCGATCGTTCTCCGAAACATGAAAATGGTTGATCTCACTATGGTAGCGCTCGTAGGTCGCCGGCGGATCCTTTTCCTCGATATTGGCGTGAAACGTGTCGAACATGTAGCCGTAATTCGGGTGATTGACGGCGCGGTAGACGGCTGACGCCTGCGCGACGGTCGACATCATGTAGCATTCGAAACGGTTGACCGCTTCGGCCGAAATGCGAACACCCGCCGGTGCCGCATAGTCGGCCAGTGCATGCATCGCCTCCACACAGCGATCGAACTCCTCCGGCGTCGGCCCGAACCCAGTGAAGACACCCACGGGGGAGTGCAGCGGGCCGGCGACGATCTCGCCACCCATGGCTGCGGTGCAGTCAACGATCCAGCGATGGTGATCGCGGGCTTTCGCCCGCACCGACGCATCTGCGCTGACGGGGTTGGCCTCCGACGTCGCGACGGCCGCGGCACCGGCGACGAGGCCGATATCGGCAAGAAGCCGGCCGACCGCCGCATAGTGCTGCTCTTTTCCGGAGAAGACGGGAACCTCGACGGCATCGTAGCCGAGCACCTTCAGCCGCTCGAGCTGGCGCGCGTGCTGCATGCCGATATCCGCACCGATGACCAGCAGGTTGAATGCGACCTTCACTGACGTCCTCCCCTTCGCCGCGATGGCCCTCTCCTCAGGACCACCGTCAACGAGACCCACAATGACAGGCTTGACTCGTGCAATCTTGCGGATGACAACAGTGGTAAATTTCTTAAGTCGTTTTGTGTTGGGAGGCGCGAAATGAACAGGCACACGGTGATTTCTCCGGCCGGCTACAGGCCCTCTGTTTTCCGCCAGCCAGACTCGGTCATGTATGCTGATAATTGCAAGGAATTGCAGGCCGCGGCGCGCCGCGGCGAGGTCGAACTGCATGCCTGGACGCGGGGAAATTATCCCGGCATTTCTCTGGATGGGCGACTGTCGGGCATCCGGACCGTCGGTTTCTGGGACGCGCGCCACAGCCAGACCTGGGGGCTCGGCCGACATTGCAACGAAGGCTTCAAGATAGCCTACCTCGCGCGCGGCAGCCTCGATCTCGTCGTGGACGACACGCCCCATACGCTGAGCCAAGGGCAGTTCATCGTCATTCGCCCATGGCAGCTGCATTCGATCGGCAGCCCGAATGTCGGGCCGAGCCGGCTGCTCTGGATCATCCTCGATGCCGGCCTGCGCCGGCCGAGCGAGACACCGGACTGGCCGGACTGGCTTGTCTTTTCCCGCGCGGAGGCGACCCGTCTCGGCGAAATCCTGACGCAGAACAACCAGCCCGTCTGGGACGGAGGCCTCGAACTGTGCCGGGCCTTCGAGGCCATCCCCTCCATCCTTCTGGAACGCAGCCCCGAGGACGGCGAGACTCGCCTCAAGGTCGCGATCAATGCGATGATGCTGAGCCTCATCGATCGTATGAGCGAGCAGGTGCCGGCACTTGATCCCGACCTTTCCACCTCGCAGCACACGGTCGCGATTTTCCTGCGCCGTCTCGCGCATGCGCTGGACGAGGACTGGACGCTGGAAGGCATGGCGGAGGAATGCGGCCTGTCGCGCACCCGCTTTTCCGATTACTGCAAGAAGCTCACCAACATGGCGCCGCGCCAGTACCTCCAGCACCTTCGGCTGGAGCAAGCCTCACGCCTTCTACGGGAGCCGCACAATACGAGCGTGACGGAAATCGCGCTCAGCTGCGGCTTCAATTCCAGTCAGTACTTCTCCAACGCCTTCAAGAAGCGCTACGGCCATGCCCCGAGCCACGCGCGCTAGGGGCCGGTTACCAGCGCAGCAGCCTGCGGCCGAGAAGCGCCCCGACGGCGGTTACGGCGCCGATGGCGATCGTATACCAGGTCGCAAGGAAGAGCGGGCTGTCATCAGGGCAGTGCCATGCATAGATGGCGGCGGCAATTGCACCGGCGGCAAGACCAGCCGCAGCCCCGGCAGATGTCGGGTTTTCCGGCGCGCCATTGCGTAAAACGAAAAGAAGCGCTGCAAGCGGCGCAAGCGACAGCAACGGCACGAAGAACAGGCAGAACAGAGCATTGCCACCGAGCCAGTTGGCCCGCCAGGAAGCGACCGGCAGCGCCACGAGTTCGGTGAATACCGCTACCGAAACGGCCATAACGGGCAAGACAAGCAGCAAGCCCGGAAGCCGCGTTGCAGCCCCGGGCCGCCCGATGCGCGACACAAGCCGCGCGGCAAGTACGGCGAGCAGTACCGTGACCATGATCTTGAAGAACACCCGTGGCGTCTCGACGACGCTGGCCAGGTTGTGCCGCAGGCCGACGGTGGAGGTCAGCAGCAGAGCCGACAAGACGATGCCCACCCCCAGCGCAAGCGCCATCCCGAGGCTGTAACGAAGCCGAACGGGCGCATCTTGCGCCATCAGGGTGATCAGATCGTCTGTCTTCATGTCATTCGCTCCGGTAAAGGGCGGCCAGCGATTTCAGCGCTCGGTGAAGAGCAACGCGCACCGCGACCTCACTCATTTTCAGCCGCGCCGCCGTTTCACGCACGCCCTTCCCTTCCAGAGAGATGGAACGCACGATATCACGCTGCGGATCCTTCAGACGCGCCAGAACGCTTTCCGTGTCGAGCCGGTCGGCCGCATCGCTGGACACTTCCCCCGCCTCCAGAAAATCCGCGACATCCTCGATCGGAACATGCGCATGACGGCCGCGGCGGCGCAGGCTGTCGACAAGTTTGTTGCGCACGATCGTCGTCAGCCAGGGGCCGAGGGGCCGGGTCGTGTCCCAGGTGGCACGTTTCAGATGAACCGCCAGCAGGACTTCCTGCACCACGTCTTCCGCTTCGCTCGCCGGCGCGCCGTACTGGTCGCAGCGCCGCCGCGCCATGGCGCGCAGGTGCGGCGTCACTGCAATCAGGAAACGGTTATAGGCCTGCGCATCGCCGTTCATGGCAAGGCGCAGCCAGGCCGCCCATTCCTCTTCGCGCGCCGACTGTTTCACGTCTAATGGCCTACGCTGGCAAACACGCGATTGTTACCCGACCCGCAAAAGAAATGCGACCCGCCTCGTAAAAGGCGGCACACGGCACGACGGAACAGCCCTGCACAAAAATTCGCTCTCGATCCTGTAACGCCGCCCCGATGCTCAGCGTAGCCGTTCATGTTCAGTCAATGACGGCTGGGCCGAAAACGGAGATGAAGAATGAAGACCACGATCGCCACCCTCGCTCTTGCAGGATCGCTCGCGTCCGCACTTGCCGCCATCGCCACGCCAGCCGCCGCCGATGACGCCAAGGAGAAGTGCTACGGCATTGCGATGAAGGGCCAGAACGACTGCGCCGCCGGACCTGGCACCACCTGCGCGGGCACTTCCAAGGTCGACTATCAACAGAACGCCTTCAAGCTGGTCCCGAAAGGCACCTGCGTTTCGATGAAGACCCCGACCGGCCACGGCATGCTGGAACAGGGCCCGGCTCCCGCCTGATCGCCAGATCGCCAACGGACGGCGTCGTACGACGCCGTCACCTCCCGTCCGAAAGGTTTGCCATGATTGCGTCCTCCCTTCCCTCGCGCGTGGGCATCGGCTTCAAGCCGGAGCATTTCGCCGACATCCTTGCCGAGCCGCAGCCTGTCGGTTTTTTCGAAGTGCATGCGGAAAACTACATGGGTGACGGTGGGGTACCGCATGCCCAGCTTGCCCGGCTGCGTGAGGACTACGCGCTCTCCATCCACGGTGTCGGCCTTTCCATCGGCTCCATGCAGGCACTGGACCGCCTGCATCTTTCCCGCCTCAAAACGCTTTGCGACCGCTACCAGCCGGAGAGCTTTTCCGAGCACCTCGCCTGGTCCACGCATGACGGCGTCTTCCTCAACGACCTGCTGCCCTTGCCCTATACACGGGAGACGCTTGACCGTGTCTGCGACCATATCGACACGGTACAGGCGGTTCTCGGCCGCCGGATGCTTCTGGAAAATCCTGCGACCTACCTTCTTTTCGCCGAAAGCACGATCGAGGAGACGGCGTTTCTTGCGGAAATCGCGCGACGAACCGGCTGCGGTCTGCTGCTCGACGTCAACAACGTCTTTGTCGCCGCAACCAACCACAATATCGACCCGCACGACTACATCGCCCGCTTCCCGCTGGAGGCCGTGTGCGAAATCCATCTCGGCGGCCATTCCGAGACCGTCGATGATCTCGGCGCCCCTCTGCTCGTCGACAGCCACGATACGCCGGTGAAGGACCCCGTCTGGGCGCTTTATCGGACGGTTCTTCAAAACACCGGCCCGATCGCAAGTTTGATCGAATGGGACAACGACGTGCCCGCCTGGCCGGTGTTGCGCAAGGAGGCTTCGGCCGCGCAACGGCTGCTCGACGCGGCCGCACGCAAGAGAGTGGCTTGACCATGTCGCAAACCATGCAATCCGCTTTCGCCGCCGGGCTGTTCGACGCGCACCCGCCACCGCCGGGCCTGGCCGCCTGGAACAAGGCGACGCCTCAGAGGCGCTACGCCGTCTACAGCAACAATGTCGGGACAAGCCTGACCGGGGCGCTCGCCGCTCGCTTTCCGGCAGCCGAACGCATCGTGGGAGCGGATTTCTTCCGCGCCATGGCCGGCGCATTCATCAGGGCCTGTCCGCCGCGCTCAGCCGTGCTGCTTGCCTATGGCGACGCGTTCCCGGATTTTGCCGCGCGCTTCGAGCCGGCACGAGACGTCGTCTATCTGGCGGATGTAATGCGGCTGGAGTTCGCGCGTGGCCAGGCCTATCACGCGGCCGACGCATTATCGCTCGATCCCGGTAAGCTCGCCGGTATCGATCCGCGCCGGCTCGAGGAGCTGATCTTCGTTCCCCATCCATCCCTATCGATCCTGTCCTCGCTCCATCCGTTTCACACCATCTGGGCGATGAATACCGGGGAGCGGCCGCTGGCCGACTTGGAGCACTGGGATGGAGAGCACGTGCTAGTCGTTCGCCCGCGCCTGATCGTCGACGTCATCCCGCTGCCGGGCGGTTGCGCGAACTTCCTGCGCAGGCTTGCTGCCGGATCAACGCTTGGCGAAGCGGCAGCACTTGCCGGCGGCGAGGATTTCGATCTTTCGCATGCCCTTGCCATCCTGCTCCGTTCCGGGGCTTTCACGACATTCAGGGAGGGTAAAGCCAATGAAAACCGACACGATGACTGATCACACTACAGGCGTCGCCCGCAGCCTTTCCGAAAGGGTGGTCGCGGCGCTCGAACGCATCCCGAACGGGCTCATTGCGCTGATCGCACGCTTTTCCATTGCAGCCGTCTTCTGGCAGTCGGGCCAGACGAAGGTCAATGGCTGGATGCTCTCCGACAATGCGCTCTACCTTTTCGAGAATGAATACAAGCTCCCCCTTATAGACCCCTGGCTTGCCGCTCATCTCGCTGCCTTGGCAGAGCACATATTTCCCCTTCTGCTGGTCGTCGGCCTGGCGAGCCGCCTGTCCGCGCTGGCGCTCCTAGGCATGACGCTGGTGATCGAGATCTTCGTCTATCCCGGCGCCTGGCCAACTCATGGCACCTGGGCGGCGTGTCTGCTTTTCATCGCAGCCCGGGGACCGGGTCCCCTATCGCTGGATGCGCTGATCGCGGGACAAACGAGGCGGCGGGGAACGTGAGGGAGGGCCTCATTCATAGCCAACGCGTTTGAACGCCTGGGTCTGTCCTTAGGCACTACGGCGCAGCACAGACAGGCCTGTCGCACGATCGAACGCGTGCAGGTTTTCGCCGCTGACGGAGAAAGAGACCGGGGCGTCGCGCGTCGGCCGGCTCCCGGCCGGGACGAGGGCACCGATTTCCTTGCCGCCGACACGGAAGGAGATGAGCGCACTGTCGCCGTGGAACTCGACGAGATCGGTGACGCCGGCAAGCATGTTCTCGCCGCCGCGGGCATCCGGCGATGGCGACAGGGCCGAGGGCCGAACGCCGAGCGTCAGCGCCTGGCCTTCGGTGATCTCGAAGCGCTCTCCGCTGACCCGGAACCGCACGCCGTCACCATCCAGCAGCCATGTGCCGGCGTCCGCGCGCGCCGTGACATCGAGGAAGTTCATGTTCGGCGTGCCGATGAAACCGGCGACGAACAGGGTTCGGGGCCGTTCGTAGATCTCCGCCGGTGTGCCGACCTGCTCGATGGCGCCGCCTTTCATCAGCACGATGCGGTCAGCGAGCGTCATGGCCTCGAGCTGGTCGTGGGTCACGTAGATCGTGGTGGTCTTCAGGGTCTGATGCAGGCGCGCGATCTCGACGCGCATGTGGTTACGCAACTTGGCGTCGAGGTTGGAAAGCGGCTCGTCGAAGAGGAAGACGCGCGGCGTCTTGATCATCGCGCGGGCGATCGCCACGCGCTGCTGCTGGCCGCCCGACAGTTCCGTCGGCTTGCGGGAGAGATACGGCTCCAGCCCGAGCGTACCGGCAACCGTCTTGATGCGGCTTTCGATTTCCGCTTTGTCGACCTTCATGCGCTTCAAGCCGAAGGCGATGTTGTCGTGGATCGTCATGTGCGGGTAGAGAGCATAGTTCTGGAACACCATGGCGACCCCGCGGTCACGCGGCTCCAGGTCGTTCACCGTACGCCCGGCAATCGAGACCGTGCCGCCGGAGATTTCCTCCAGGCCGGCGATCATGCGCAAAAGCGTGGATTTTCCGCAGCCGGACGGGCCGAGGAAGACCACGAATTCGTGGTCGTCGATTTCGAGGTTGAAGTCCTTGATGACGTTGACGGCACCGTAGGCCTTGTCGACATGGGAACAGACGATATTGGCCATGCTCACCCCTCCTCCGTAACAAGGATCTGTAATTTCACATCGGTCGGCCGCGCCTCCACCGCCCGGTCGAAGGCGGCGATGCTATCCTTGAAGGCATAGGTGCCGGTGATCAGCGGCTTGAGGTCGACCTTGCCGGACGCGATGAGCTCCAGCGCGCGGTCGAAGACATTGGCGTAGCGGAAAACCGTCTCGATGCGCACCTCGCGCGAGATGGCGCCGGCCACGTCGAAACGCACGGCATCCACCGGCAGGCCGACGAGCACCGCCGCGCCGCCCGGCCGCACCAGATTGAAGAGGCCTTCGAAAGCCTTCGCGCTGCCGCTCGCCTCGAACACCACGTCGGCGCCCCAGCCGCGGGTGGCCGTGTCGATGGCGGCGGCGAAGGTGGTTTCCTTGAGGTTGACCGCTTCGATGCCGGGATAGGCGGCAGCGATGGCGAGCTTCTCGGCGGAAAAGTCCGAGATCAGCACCCGGCTGCACCCGCCGGCCAGTGCCGCCAGTGCCACCATGATCCCGATCGGCCCCGCGCCGATGACGGCCGCGACATCGCCCGGCACGATGCGGGCGCGCGTTGCAGCCTGCATCCCGATGGCGAAGGGCTCGACCATCGCGCCCTCGGCGAAGGAAACGCTGTCGGGCAGGCGATAGGTGAAGGCGGCGGGATGCACCGCATAGGGCGCGAGAATGCCGTGCACGGGGGGTGTCGCCCAGAAGCGAACGGCGGGATCGACATTGTAGAGGCCGAGTTTCGAGGCACGCGAGGAGAGATCGGGAATGCCGGGCTCCATGCACACCCGGTCGCCGACGGCTAGCGAGCGCACATTCTCGCCGACCTCGACGATGGTGCCGGCTGCCTCGTGACCGAGCACCATGGGCGCGCGCAGCACATAGGGGCCGATGGCGCCGTGAGTATAGTAATGGACGTCGCTGCCGCAGACACCGACCGTGTGGATGGCGATTTTCACATCGTCGGGGCCGACGGTCTGCGGGAGGTCGATGTCGCGAAGGGCAAGCACGCCCTTTTCTTCGAGAACCAAGGCTTGCATGGCTATATGTCCTGTCATCAATTGCTCTTGCGCCGGAAGGCATTGTTGAGAAGGCCGCTCAGAATGCCGATGAGCAGGAGCGGCGGTATGGAAAGCAGAACCACCGAGGCATTGAGGATGCCCCATGGCACGTCGCGACCGAGCTGCGTGAGTTCCGAGGCGACGATCGGCAGCGTCTTGGCATCCGAGGTCGTCAGCATCAGCGCGATCAGGAACTCGTTCCAAACCAGCACGAAGGCGAAGGCAACGGCACCGATGAGCGAGCGCGAGGCAATGGGCAATGCGATCAGGAAGAACACGGCATAGGGCCCGTAACCATCGACCCTTGCCGCCTCCTCCACCTCCTTCGGCACGCGGGCGAAGGCCGGGACGCCGAGCCAGATGACGGTGGCGAGCGTAAGCAGCGTATAGGTGACGATCAGCGAGAGACGCGTGTCGTAGAAGCCAAGATCGAGCCAGATCACCATGAGCGGGATCGCCACGGCGACCGGCGGCAGGAACCGCAGGGACAGCACGAAGAACTGGATGTCGGCGGACCAGCGGTTGGGGTAGCGGGCGATCGCATAGGCGGCCGGCAGGCCGAGCAGCGCACCGATCAGGACGGAACCGCCGGCGGCGATCACCGAATTGACGAGACCGGCGGCCACGCTGTCGCGGCCCAGCACATAGGCGAAGTTGTCGAGTGTCGGCGTGAAGATGAAGAGCGGCGTGGGTGTCACAATGTCCACGCGGTTCTTGAAGGCGTTGATTGCCGTCCACACCATGGGGAATATGGCGGAGAAGCCCGCGAGATAAAGCACGGACTTGCCGAGGAAACGTGACAGGCTCATGGCTTCACCCTCTTCCAGATCACCGTGAAGATGACCGTCGTCGCGACCATCATCAGCACCGCCATGCTGGAGGCGTAGGAGATGCGGCCTGATTCGATGAAGCCTTGCGAGAAGGCGTACATATCCAGCGTTTCCGTCACGATGCCGGGCCCGCCGCGGGTCATGACATAGATGAGGTCGAACGCGCGCAATGACTCGATCATCTTGATGAAGGTGAGCGAGATGAGCGGCGCCTTGAGCATGGGAAGTGCCACATAGAGATAGACTTCCCAGGGACGCGCGTGATCGAGCCGGGCGGCCTCGAAGGGCTGCGGCGGCAGCGTTTCCAGAAGCTTCAGCACGATGACACCGAAGAACAGCCCCCATTGCCAGACATCGACGAGCGCCACCGTCATCAGCGCCGTTGTCGGGTTCGACAAAAGGTCGAGCGGCTGGCCGGTCATCGCCTTGTAGGGATAGGTGACGACGCCGTAGAGCGGATGGAAGGCGAACTTCCAGACGAAGGCGGCCGAAACGCGCGGCAGGATGACCGGTACGAGGAAGATCAGCGTCAGCACCGCCCGCTGGCGCGCCGAGGCGAATTCGAACATCAGGATGCCGAGCACGATGGCCACCAGCAGCGTCAGCGTCACCGTGACCAGCTCCCAGGTCAGCGACACGCCGATGGCATTGATAAAGCGGCGATCCGAAAAGAGATCGATGTAATTGGCAAGGCCGACGAAGCTGCCGTCCGGGCGGCTGAGCTCGCGGTTGCGGAAGGAAATGTAGATCGCATAGGCCGTCGGCACGAAGGCAAGCACCGCCAGGATGAGCAGCGGCGGCGCGAGGAAGACGGCAGGCAGGCGGGTTCTCGATGTCATGGATTTTCCTCGTGATCGCGCGGCCGCCGTCTCGGGAGTGCGGTGGCGGCCGCGCTGCTCAAAGGCTTACTGGCTGCGAGCGACGAGCTCCTTGGCGAAGCCTTCGAGTTCGTTCAGGCCGTCCTTGATGTCCGTGCGTGAACCGGCGATCAACTCTTCGAGAATGATGCCCCAGCGGTCGCCGAGATCAGGCCAGAGCGGGCTCTGCCAGAAGTTGACAGCCGTCACCTTGCCGGTCTCTGCAAGCGCCTGGCCGAGGTCAGGCCCGTAGAGCTTGGCGAAGGTGTCGCTGGTCATGATGCTGGTGCGGTTGAGTTCGCTGAACTGGTTGGCCTCCAGGCGGCGCTGCTCGTTCTCCTTGGATGTTGCCCAGGCGATGAACAGGCCCGCGCAGGCCTTCGATGCGTCATCCGCATTGGCCTTGGTACCGATCGCGAGACCATGGCCGTAGCCACCGCCGGTGAGCGGCGTCGGCGGCGGCAGGTAGCCGACCTTGCCGGCGACCTGCGAGGACTTCGGATCGATCGCCATGCCGACAAGCGGGGTCGACTCCACCAGCATCGCGACCTGACCGGACGTGAAAGCGCCGACCGATTCATCCCAGCCGCCGGTCTGCGTGCCGGGTGCGGAATACTTGAAGAGTTCGAGATAGGTCTCGGTGGCCTTCACGGCCGCCTCGCTGTTGAACTTCGGCTCGTTGCCGTCGAACCACTCGCCACCGAAGCCCTTGAAATACGGCATCCAGCGCCAGACATTGGCGCCCGAGCCGCGCTGGCCGCGCAACGCGATGCCATAGATGCCCTTGTCCGGCTGATGCAGCTTCTTGACGGCGTCCTTCATCTCGTCGAGCGTCGTCGGTGGCTTGACGCCGGCAGCTTCCAGCAGGTCCTTGCGGTAGACAAGCAGATCGCCGCCGCCGGTCAGCGGTGCGAACCAGACCTTGCCGTTATAGGTCGCGACCTTCTGGCGGCCGGGATCGAAGTCGGCATAATCATATTCGGCGGGATAATAATCCATCAGCGGCGCGACCCAGCCGGCAGACGCGAACAGCGCCACATTGGCCTCGTCGATGTAATAGACATTGTACTTGCCGATGGTCGACGCATCCGCCTTAGTCTTGGCGCGACGGTCGTTTTCGTTGAGATAGTCGATTTCGAAGGATGCGCCGCCGGAAAGCTTGGCGAACTCGTCCTTGTGGCTTTCCAGAAGCGTCAGGCCGTCGCGCGGCTGGGCCAGCACACGGATGGTACCGGAGCATTCCGCCGCCAGCGCGACCGATGAGACAGAGCTGGCGAGAAGGCATGCATAGGCGATGCTCGAAACGAGCGTTTTCACGGATGTCATGGGTGAACCTCCCTCAAGGTATCGTTGGTCGGCGCGGCACGACCTCCTCGTCGCCTGCGCCAATCGTCCAGCGAATGACTTCGCTAGCTGCATATTATGCGGGGAAATCGCGGAAACTAGCGTGTCTGTTGCAGTGAATCTGTATTTTAATGCGCGATTTTATGCTGCACTGCGAAAAAACAACACTATCCGCGCAAGGTTTCATCGGGGACGGGGACATCGCCCCGCAGGGAGCGGCGTTGCGGCGTGAGCCGGCGATAAGCGGACGGCGTCATGCGGTGCTGGCGCAGGAAGGTCCGGTTGAAATTGGAAATGTTCATGTAGCCGACCTCGAAACAGATATCGGTGATCGGCATGTCGGTTTCCGCCAAAAGCTTGCAGGCCTGCCAGATGCGCAGCTTGTTGACATGGTCCGTGAAGGTGTTGCCGGTGTTCTTCTTGAAGAAGCGGGAGAAAGCGCTTTCCCTCATGCCAGCGAGATCGGCGACATCAGACAGGCGGATATCGGTCGCGAAGTTGCGGTAGATGAAGACGAGCGCGCGCTGGAGCGCGTCGAGGGTTTCGGCGTCGAGCTTTGGCGAATATTCGGGCGATGACAGCACCTCGTATTCCGTCGAGCCGGCAAGCAGATCGAGCAGCTGAAGGAAAAGCGCGAGCCGCGCCACGCCCTTCTGCGTACCCATGCGCTCGACGAGATCGGCGCCGCGCGCCAGCGTCTCGCCGCTGAAGACGAGGCCTCTTTGAGCGCGAGCAAAGAAGTCCTCCAGCTGCGCGAATTCCGGCAGCATCCGGGTCGCCTCGCGGATGCGATCAGGATGGAACTGCAAGACGACGTCGCGTCCCTCGATCACCTCGCCGGGTGCGGTCATCGTCACCCAGTCATGCGGCAGGTCGCTGCCGATGACGGTCAGATAGGTCGCGGAGAACGCGCCGATATAATCGCCGACAAAGGCCACTCCGGTGCCCTTGCGAATGAGATGGATCTCGAATTCCGGATGAAAGTTCCAGACATTGCGCTCCCACGGATAATCGTCGATGCGCCAGAGAAAGCTCTCGTCGATGCCGGTGATGATGTGCTCGAAGGTCGGCGGGCTGGCCGAAAGCGGGCTGAACTTCGGCTCCGGTATGCTCCTGCGCTCCCGCATGCTGGTGGGGCTGCTCAATGGGTGCTCCTGCATTGCCACGACATCGCGGCGGGCATTTTGACCACAAAACCGCGGCCGGACAACCGCCCCGAGTGCTACGGCTCCTCGCCCTCGGCATCCGTCTCGACGCCGGCCTCCACCGCTTCCGTCTGCACAGCCTGCCGGCTGAGCAGACCCGCATCCTCGAGCGCCTCGATATCAGGCAGATCTCGCAGCGTCTGCATGCCGAAGGCGGTCAGGAACTGCTTCGTGGTCACATAGGTATAGGGCGCGCCCGGTGTGGGGCTGCGCGGGCCGGAAGCAAGGAAGCCGGCATTGCGCAGGGACGCGATCGTGTCGCGGCTTATCTCCTTGCCGAAAACCCGCGACAGTTCGGCTCGGGTCACCGGCTGGAAATAGGCGATCGCCATCAGCACCATGGCCTCGAAGTCCGATAAGGCAGCGGATGAGCTGCGCGTCGGCGCCTGCGACGCCCGGACCGTCTCCGCGTAACGGGGACGCGTTCGATGCTGCCAACCGCCCGCGACCGACACGATCTCGTAGGGTCGGCCGCGCAGTTCCTCCTGCAGATCGTCGATCAGGAGATCGAGGCTGCAATCCTTGCCGACGACGCGCGACAGCGTCTCGCGGCCGACGGGCGAGGCCGCGGCGAACAGGACCGCCTCGACGCGCAGCATCCACTCGCGCCAGCGCAGCTCGGCAGGCAGGTCGGCAAGCTCCCGGTCGAGCGACTGCTGGTCCTGCGCCCTGGATTTGCGGCCACGCCGTGCCTTCGTGCCGTCAGGTGCGTCCATCGTCACAGCCCGTAAATCCGGAAGGATGCGCGCCCGGAAAGCTCCCGGACGGCGGCAAAACCTTCCAA
Organism: Shinella oryzae; assembly: GCF_023038235.1. Taxonomy (NCBI): domain Bacteria; kingdom Pseudomonadati; phylum Pseudomonadota; class Alphaproteobacteria; order Hyphomicrobiales; family Rhizobiaceae; genus Shinella; species Shinella oryzae. The sequence continues at coordinate 1,159,190 of NZ_CP081988.1, forward strand.
TCGTTCGAACAGGCGAGTGGCGGCCCAGCGGGACAGGTTGCTGCCGGGCGCCGATGCCGGCACGGCGTCGTCATCGAGCAGCCTTGCGATAACAGGCGCGGCTCCCTTGGTGCGCACCTTCGGCGCGACGGCGAGAAGTGCTTCGGCGCGATGCGCGATTTCGCCGGCAGACCGCAGGGCGGTCGTGGCCCCCTCGGCAAGCGCGACGCAGACGGCGCCGGCAAAAGCGGGTTCGCCGGGCTGCACGCGCCCTCGGCCCGCCGGCGTGCGGAAAGCCGCTCCGTAACGCTCCGCCATTAAGAGCGGCACCGCGGAAGGCCAGTCGAGCATGCGCGCGATGAGCAGGTCGGCCAGCGCCCAGGCCAGCATCTCGCCATCGGGCCGGTCACGCATGATCGCCGTCACCAGTGCAGCCGCAGCGAAGGGCGGTGCCCGGCCCGATTGCAGCGCTGCATCCGCATGATCGACCGCCGCCAGCAGCCGCTCGTCGGCGGCGAGGCCAAACAGGTCGGCCAGTTCGCCGACGGTCTTGGAGGAAAAGCCGGGCTTTCGCGCCGCAATCCGCCGGAACGCCACAGAGACGCGCCCGGCCGGGCCCGGATCGTCGCCTGCCGATGTCAGGAGCACGGCGTCGCGCAGTCCCGCCTCCTCTTCGTTGCGTCCCATCAGACGCACTGCAACCGCTGCGCATTTCAAGGCCTGCCGCGCGCGCCAGCAGCCGGCCCAGACGGGCGCAGAACGCACGAGGTCGTCGAGTGCTTTCAGGGCGACGCCGGCGGCGAAAGCGGCATCGCTCTCATTAGGTTCGCCCCCGCGCGAGCGGATCCAGCCCGGCAGCTGCGGTACCGGCGTGGCGGCCGGTTGAGGGGATGGAACGCGCGAATCCATCTCGGCAGCCTACATTCCGCGTGCGGTTCTCGCCAGACGGATCGTGCACAACCGCACATGAAATGCGGCGCGGGAACTCGAAGGCCCATCGTCACCTGCAGAACAAGTCGCCGCGTCCAGAACAAAAAGGGCGCTCGACCCTTTCGGGGAGCGCCCTTTGGACCCGGACGACTACGAACGCGCGACGAGGGGGTTATCGCTGCAGGCAGTCATCGATGACGGGTTGTAAGCGTTAGATGGGGAGTCTCGCGGAGATATCAAGTCCCCCGCGGCGTCGCTAACTGCGGCGGTGATTTCCGCGATATCGTCGGCAGTTTCGTGCAAGGCCGCGCGGCATCGTGCTGGTCTCACCGCGCCCGGATTTTCAGCGGCCGACGCGGTCTCATTCGCAACGGCATCAGCCATTCTGCCGAAACAGATGTAACGGATCGGAAACTCTTGCAAATGTGCTTTCCAAACCGGGATCGAAGCCCATATACGTCGAACAAAATATACGAGATCACCTGATGACGATCCCCGCAGAGCCGACCAGTGAAATGAGCCGACATGTCCAGGCGCTTGATTGGGGCAGCCATGGCTTGGGCAACCCGTCCGAATGGCCATCGGAATTGCGGATGGCGGTCAATCTGTGCCTAAACACATCTCTGCCCACTGCCATCTACTGGGGCGACGAGTTGCGGCTCATCTATAACGATGCCTGGGCGCCCATTGCCGGGGAAAAGCATCCGTGGGCGCTGGGGCGGCCGGCCCGTGATGTCTGGGCGGACATATGGCATGTGATCCAGCCGCAATTGGCAGCGGTCATGACGACGGGCAAGGGATTTTCCGTCGCCGACCAGATGCTGCCGATGGAGCGCGGCGGCCGCGTGCAGCAGACCCATTGGGACTACAGCTTTGCGCCGATCGTCGATGACAGGGATCGCGTTCTCGGCATCTTCAACCAGGGCAACGAGACGACGGCGCGCCTTTCGGCGGAGCGCGCGCTTCGCGCCAGTGAAGAGCGGCTCGAATTCGCGCTGGGCGCCTCCAACACGGTCGGGACCTGGGATTGGGACGTCCCGAACGACACGATCATCGCGGACGCGCGCTTTGCCAAACTCTATGGTGTTCCGCGGGAGAGAGCCGCCGCGGGCGCGCCGATCGCCGAATTTTTCGCTGGATTGCACCCTGACGACCTGCCAGCGGTCCGAGACGCCATCAACACGGCGATGAAGACCGGAAAAAATTTCTCGCAGGAGTACCGGCTGTTGCAGCCGGATGGTACGAGCCGGTGGGTGATCGCCGAAGGAAGGCCGACGCTTGCCCCGGATGGAACCGTCCTGCGCTTTCCCGGCGTCAGCTTCGACATCACTGAGCGAAAGAAGACCGAGGCCGCCCTGCGCGACAGCGAGGAAAGGTTTCGCGCCATCACCAACTCGATTGACCAGATGCTCTGGTCGACGCTGCCGGATGGCCATCACGACTATTACAATCAGCGTTGGTACGACTTCACCGGCGTTCCCGTCGGTTCGACGGATGGAGAAGGCTGGAACGGCATGTTCCACCCCGACGACCAGGAGCGCGCCTGGAACGTCTGGCGTCAATGCCTGACGACCGGCGAGCCCTATCACATCGAATACCGCCTCCGGCACAAATCAGGTACTTACCGTTGGGTGCTTGGCCGCGCGCAGGCGGTACGCGACAACGCGGGCAACATCACGCGCTGGTTCGGCTCCTGCACGGATATCCAGGACATCGTCGACGCGCGGGAGGTCCTCACCCGTTCGCGCGAAGAGCTCGAAAAGGCGGTCGAGGAGCGGACCACCAAGCTGATGGAAGCCGAAGCCCAGCTTCGCCACGCGCAGAAGATGGAAGCCGTCGGCCAACTGACCGGCGGGGTGGCGCATGACTTCAACAACATGCTTGCGGTCATCCTCGGCGCGATGAACCTTCTGGAACGGCGGCTTGCGCGCGGCGAGACCGACCTCAGCCGCTACATCGAGGCGGCCAAGGACGGCGCGAACCGGGCAGCCGCCCTCACCCAGCGCCTCCTGGCCTTCTCCCGCCGGCAACCGCTCCAGCCCGAAGTGATCGAGCCGAACCGCATGGTTTCGGGCATGACGGAGCTTCTGGCCCGCGCGCTTGGAGAACAGATCCAGGTGGAGACCGTGATGGCCGCCGGGCTGTGGAGGATCAACGCCGATCCGAGCCAGCTGGAGAATGCGATCCTCAACCTCGCCGTCAACGGCCGCGATGCAATGCCCCAGGGCGGCAAGCTCACGGTGGAAACCGCCAACACCTTCATCGCCGAGGATTATGCCAGAGAGCATTCCATGTCCGTCGGTCAATATGTCATGATCGCCGTGACAGACACCGGCGCGGGCATGACGAAAGACACGCTGGCCAAAGCGTTTGATCCGTTTTTCACGACCAAGGAAGTGGGCAAGGGATCCGGCCTCGGCCTCAGCCAGGTTTTCGGTTTCGTCAGGCAATCGGGCGGGCATGTCAGGATCTATTCGGAGCTCGGACACGGCACCAATGTGAAGATCTACCTTCCCCGTCATTACGGCACCGGCGAAACCAAGAACCTCGCACCGCTCGGCAATGAGCCGGCGCGCGGCAGGCGAGACGAACTTGTTCTCGTGGTGGAGGATGACGAGCGCGTCCGCACCTTCTCGACCGAAGCGCTTCGCGAACTTGGCTATACCGTCGCGGAAGCCGCGAACGGGCCTGCGGCCTTGGCGCTCCTCGATGCCGGATTGAAGCCGACCCTTTTGTTTACGGACGTCGTCATGCCGCAGATGAGCGGTCGCGAGCTTGCCGAAATCGCAGCCTCCAAGGTCGCCAATCTCAAGGTGCTTTATACGACCGGCTATACGCGCAATGCCGTGGTCCATAACGGCATCCTCGACCCCGGCACGCACCTGCTCCAAAAGCCATTCAGCCTCGACCAGCTTGCCGAGAAGATCCGCCACGTTTTGGATGGATAGCCGTTTTCGGCGGCGCGGAACCTTTTTTCCTTCTGTCCATTTCAGGAGGCTTTTTCCACTCATCTCGCTTCATCGAGGCCGCCGCGCATGCAGTCCACGCCATCGACACTTGCCGGCCGCTCGCTCGTCGCGCTCGCCGTCCTGAACTTCTTCCTGGCCGATGCCCGGGACGGCCTGGGGCCGTTCCTGGATGGCTTTCTCGCCACCCGCGGCTGGTCTTCGATGACGCTTGGATTCGTCGCAACGCTTGGCGGCGTACTCGGCATGATCGCAACGCCGCTCTTCGGCGCATGGGTGGATGCGTCACGGCATAAGCGCGCCTTGATCATCCTTCCCGTGCTGCTCGTCACGGCTGCGGCCCTCTGGACGCTGGCCAGCCCGTCCAACGCGTCCGTCTTCGGCGGCCAGTCGGCGACCGCCATCGTCGGCGCGGTCATCGGCCCGGCGTTGATGGGGCTGACGCTCGGTCTTGTCGGCGAACGCCGCTTCTCCGATCAGGTCGCGCGCAACGAGTTCTGGAACCATGCCGGAAACGTGGTCTCGCTGGCGGCGATCTACGTTGCAACCAGCTATTACGGCGAGATGGGCGTCATCGTGATGATGATCCTGACCGCCGCGGCCACCATCGTCGCCGTCCTTGCCATCGATCCGTCCAAGGTCGACCATGCGGTGGCGCGTGGCCTCGCCCATGACGAAGGCGAGCCGGGACCATCAGGCTTTGCCGTGTTGGTGAGCCGTAAGGGGCTGATCCTTCTCGCGATCACGCTGATGATCTTTCACTTCGGCAACGCACCCATCAGCCGGCTGATCGCCCAGGATTTTTCCATCCAGCTTGGCACCCCCTTCCGAACGACCGCCATCACCACCGGCGTCGCACAGCTTTCCATGATCGTCATGGCGGTGGCGGCCCCCTTGCTCATCCGCCGGTTCGGCCTGGCAAGCGTCTTTCTCCTGGCCCTTGCCGCACTTCCCATCCGCGGAGCCCTTGCCGGCACGTTTTCGAGCTTTGCCTGGATCTACCCCGTGCAGATCCTCGACGGCGTGGGCGCCGGCCTCATCGGCATTGCCACTCCTATTGCCGCGGAACGCATCCTGGCGGGAACCGGGCGCTTTAACGTGGGCCTTGCCGCCGTCATGACGGTGCAGGGGATTGGCGCATCGCTCAGCAATGTGGTAGCGGGATGGCTGACCGATATCGGCGGTTACGGCTTGGCCTACTGGGTCCATGGCGCAGTGTCGATCTTGGCCTTCGTCGTGTTCTGTACCGCGCATCGCCTGATCGCGCCGGCACGGTCGGACGACGATAAAGAGCACCGCAACGCGATGACCGCGCCCTCCTGAGAACGTTTATGAGCACCTTTTCACTGACCTGGATTGTCGCGGGCCTTACGGTGACCGGCGTCGTCCTTCGTCCCTTCGCCTGGCCGGAGGCCGTCTGGGCGCTCGCCGGCGCCACGTTGCTCGTGGTTGTCGGCTCGCTTGCGCCATCCACGGCGCTGGAGGCCGTAGGGCGAGGTACGGATGTCTACCTCTTCCTCATCGGCATGATGCTGCTGTCGGAGATCGCGCGCCGCGAACGGCTGTTCGACTGGCTGGCCGCCTTCGCCACGTCGCATGCCCGCGGCTCGCCGCGTCGGCTCTTCGTGCTGATATATGGATGCGGCATTCTGGTCACCGCGTTTCTCTCGAACGACGCCACCGCCGTCGTCCTCACGCCCGCCGTCTACGCCGCGTGCAAGGCGGCGAAGGTGCGCGATCCCATGCCCTACCTGCTGATCTGCGCCTTCATCGCCAATGCCGCGAGTTTCGTGCTGCCCATTTCCAATCCGGCCAATCTCGTCGTCTTCGGCAACGGTACCATGCCCTCGCTGCTGCACTGGCTGAGCCTGTTTGCGCTTCCCTCCATTGTCGCCATCCTCGTCACCTTCGCCGCACTCTGGTGGACACAGCGCAAGGCGCTGGCAGAAGACACCGTCTCCACCACGGTCGAAGTCGTTTCACTGACACGCCAGGCGCGGCTTGCCGGCCTGGCGCTTTGCGTCACCGCCGTTCTGCTTGTGGCGGTGTCGGCGCTCGGGGGCGATCTCGGCCTGACAACGTTCCTCGCCGGCGCGGTGACGACCGCCCTGATCCTGATCGCCAATCGCGAGGGACCGGGCGAAATCCTCCGTGGCATTTCCTGGACCGCCCTTCTCCTCGTGGCCGGCCTCTTCGTCGTGGTCGAAGCGACGGAAGCCACCGGTCTTCATACCCTGATCGGCAGTTGGATCGTGCAGGGCGCAGCGCAGAGCGTCTACGCCACGGCCTTCGCATCGGGCACTGCCGCAGCACTCTTCTCCAATCTTGCGAACAACCTTCCGGTCGGGCTTCTGGCGGCAAGCGCCCTTCACACGGCCGACATGCCGCAACTCGTATCGGCGGCCACGATGATCGGCGTCGACCTCGGCCCCAACCTGTCCGTCACCGGATCTCTCGCCACCATCCTGTGGCTGACGGCGCTGCGCCGGGAAGGGCTGCATATCGGCGCATGGCAATTCCTGAAAATCGGCGCAGTCGTTGCCACACCGGCCGTCATCCTGTCGCTCGCGACGCTCATTATCGTGGGGCCGCTCACATCCCTGCCGTAAGTCGAGCGTGCCGCTATCGCTTTTGCAGGAGAGACGTCAGCGCCGAAACGATGGTGTTTCGGCTGTAGGGTTTATGAACGATCGGGACACCCGCAAGCTCTTCCGGGAGCTGTGCGTTTTCGCCGTAGCCGGTCGCGAAGACGAACGGGATGAATCTCCGCCGAAGCTCCTCGGCAACGGGGAAGGATGTGGTCTGCCCCAGATTGATGTCCAGGATGGCAACGTCCGGTGCCTCGGTCTCGATCTGTGCCATTGCCTGCCGGATTGAACTCGTCGTCATCACTCTGGTCAGTCTCTCGTCCGCAAGCATCGCCTCCAGATCCAGCGCGATGAGGATCTGGTCTTCCAGGATCAGAACCGAAGGATCGGCCGCGGCCAGTGTGTCGGCGGCCTCCGGAGCGCGCTCGGCGGCCCGCATCGTCGTTTCCACCTTGGACGCTGTCAGTTTCACATGCGGCGGGGGAATGCGGAATTCCGCAACGAGGCCCGACGGCTCGAACCTGATCACGCTTTCGCCGCCAAGGTCATAGGGCACGCTGCGATCGATAAGGGCACTGCCGAACCCGCTGCGCGAGGGAATGGTGACGACCGGTCCGCCTTGCTCTCGCCAGTGGATTTCGCAGGTTCCCGCCGCCGTCATCTCCCACGTCACAGCGACAGTGCCGGTCGGCGCCGAAAGGGCACCATACTTCGCGGCATTGGTAGCAAGTTCGTGAAAGACCAGCGCCATGACGGAAAAAGCGCGGCTGTCCAGCCAGATCGCCGGGCCTTCGAGGACGATCGTCGCCTCCTTGGCCCGGTAGGGCCTGAGTTCGGCATCGAGAAGCTCGGAGAGTATGCCGCCCCCATCGCCGCGTACGACCTGGTCATGTGCGATGGCCAATGCCTCGATCCGTCCTTGCAACGTCGCGACATATTGCTCCAGCGTATTCTTGTGGTGCTGGGGGCTCGTCACCAGAGACTTGATGACCGCCAGGATGTTCTTCACCCGGTGGCTCAGTTCCTCGTTCAACATGCGCTGGCGCACTTCCGACTTGCGCCGTTCGCCGGCCATCAGCTCGTTTTGCCGAAGAACGATTTCAACGATTGCGACGCGCACAATCTCGGCGATCTCGCGCTCGGATTCGGCCCAGGACTGCGCCTGTCCCTTCACCGTCTCCTTCCAGATCGCGAAGCTCTTGCGCGGTGTCAGACGATCGCCGAGCGGGCCGGTCTCGTACGTCTTATCGGGATTGCCCGCCCAATTCAGCGTCTGGACGAGTTCCTTGCGGAAGAAGAAAAGGCAGTCCGATCCCGTCTGCGACAGCGGAATGGCGAGCACGCCGGACACGCGGTCGCCGTAGGCGCTCGCTTCGGGCATTCTCTGAGACAGGCTGTGGGTCGCCCAGATACGACCCTCTCCCACGCGCTGCACGAAATCGAGAAGAGCAGGCAGCGCATCATCCGGCGGCGTGGAGCCCGTACCTGTCCACTGGCCGTCGAACATGACGCCAGCGCCATCGTTGGGCAGAAGTCGGGAAAACTCGTGCAGGCTCTGCCGCAGCAGGGCGCCAAGATCTTCATGATGGGAGGAAAGGATCAGAAAGCGATCGAGCGCCTCGCGCGTTCCCGCCACGGCGGCTACGCGCTGGCGCTCCTTGAGCGATTTGAGGTGCAGGGAGAAGAACTCGCCGAACACCTCCATCGCGACACGCTGCGCCATCGGTAGAACGCGCGGCGAGTAGTGGTGGCACGCGATCAGCCCCCACAGGGAGCCGTCGAGCACGATCGAGATGGACATCGAGGCGGCAACGCCCATGTTGCGCAGATACTCGCAATGGATCGGCGATACGCTGCGCAGATGCGCGAAGCTGAGATCGAGCGGTTCACCGGAGGCATCCAGGACGGGCTCGATCGGTACGCGGCTGCCGCTGGCATCCGCAATGACCCGGATCGTGTTCTTGAGGTAGAGCGTTCGAGCCTGCTGCGGAATGTCGCTCGCGGGAAAATACTGCCCGAGAAAGCTCTCCAGATCCGCACGTTTGGTTTCGCTCACCACCTTGCCCGAACCGTCGTGTTCAAAGCGGTAGACCATGACCCGGTCATATCCTGTGACGCCGGCGACGACGCGCCCTGCGCGTTGCACGAGTCGTTCCACCTCCGTAACATCGCTGATCCGGCCAATCATCTCACGGGCGATGTGCAAGGGCTGGCCAACAGATGGTGCAAGCTCGAATTCGATTATGGCCGCAGACTTGTAATGATGGATCGCGACATCGAAGACACGTTCGCCAAGTGCTACATCCAGCATGAGCGCCGGCCGCGATGCCGAGTTTGTTGCAGCCATGGCGTTGCGAAGGTCGTGCAGCAACTGCTCGCCGAGCACTTCGGCAGCGTCCCGACCGACAAGATTGCCGGGATATCCGAGAATATCGGCGGCATTGGCCGACGCACGCTCGATCCGCGTCAGGCTTATATCGCACGCAATCAGGCACCCATGCGGCTGAATGCTGCCGGGGATGTGGATCGGCTCGCGATCGCATGTACTCAGGTTTACAGCATCATTGATAGACAACACGACCACTTTCAAAGCAACGCAAGGCCAGGGCAAAGACCTGGTTGGCCGTCGCGGCCGCCTGGTCCAGTTCGAAATCGCCTGCTTCGTCCAACAATAATAGGAATGACTGCCACTGCGCCATATCATTTGACATAAGGGACAGATGTCTCGCGCCGAATCCGTCGGTCATGCCCAGATCCGCAGCACGCCGCCTTAGAACGCGGGCGCCGAGGGTCGATCCCTCAAGCACATAAAGGGCGCCGAGCAAGGCGCTGGGCTTTTTGAGGTCGATCACCACCTTCATTGATCGGGCGACCTCCAGCCCCAGATCTTGCGCGTCCTGAGCCAACGCTGCCGAGACCATGGTGGGCCGCCATCGCCACTGAGCGGGCCAGGCGACACCAGCCAGCTGGTCATCCATCGTAGCTCGGAATATGCCGAGAAAGCCGACATAGCGGCCATAGCTTTGCACGCTGTCAAACGCGCCAACGGCCGCGTCCAGCCGCTCGTGGCCGTCGCGTGTCCGGTCTCTCAGTTCAAAGCGTCGTTCGCTGTAAGCCATGTGCCTCGGTCGTTCGAATTCAGGCGCCATGCCTCGTTCCATCGCGGCATGGCTTTGTTGGAATCGGAGCTGGATAACTGACGGACGGCTATGCCGCCGCTCCGCCGATCAGGTCCTTAACACGGCGTGCGAGGGTTTCCGAGGAAAACGGTTTCGTCACCACCTGCATGCCGCGCTCCAGATGGCCGTGGTTCAAAACGGCATTTTCCGCATAACCCGTGACAAAGAGCACATTGAGTTCCGGCCGCTTTTCGCGCACGACATCGGCCAGCTGGCGGCCGTTCATGCCGTTCGGCAGGCCCACATCCGTCACCAGGAGGCAGATGTCCGGCCGGGCCTCGAGAATTTTGAGCGCCGATGGACCATCGCCCGCCTCAAGCACCACGTAGCCGAGGTCCTCGAGAATTTCCACAGCGACCATCCTGACGAGCGGCTCGTCGTCGACCACCAGGATCGTGCCTAGCGTATCTGACACAGGGATCGGATCGTTTTCCAACTGCGGCTCCTCCTCTTGCTGGTCGCCGGCATGACGCGGCAGATAGATGCAGATCATCGTTCCTTTGCCGACTTCGGAATAAATGCGCACAGCGCCGCCGGACTGACCCGCAAAGCCGTAGACCATGGACAATCCGAGGCCCGTTCCCTGGCCGATCGGCTTTGTGGTGAAGAAGGGATCGAATGCCCGCGCAACCACATCCGCCGACATACCGCTCCCCGTGTCGCTGACACAGAGAGAAACATATTGTCCCGGCAATACGCCCCTCTGGGATGCCGCCCGCTCGTCGAGCCAGCGATTGCCCGTCTCGATCGTCAGCCGCCCACCGTCAGGCATGGCATCACGCGCATTGATGCACAGGTTCAGAAGCGCGTTCTCGAGTTGCCCGACATCGACGAAGGCTGTCCACAGGCCACCTGCGGCAACGGTTTCGACTGCCACTGCGGGACCGACGCTTCTGGTGATCAGGTCCTGCATGCCCGCCACGACGCGGTTAATGTCGGAGGGTTTTGGATCGAGCGTCTGCCGGCGTGAAAAGGCGAGCAGACGCTGGGTCAGGGCAGCCGCACGCTTCACAGCCCCTTGCGCGCCGGTGATGTAGCGATCGATCTCGCCGATGCGCCCCTGCGTCAGGCGTGTCTTCATCAGATCGAGGCTTCCGCTGACGCCAGCAAGAATATTGTTGAAATCGTGCGCCAGGCCACCCGTGAGCTGGCCGACGGCCTCCATCTTCTGCGCCTGCCGCAGTGCGGCCTCCGTCTGCATCAGCGCTGCGGTGCGCTCCTCGACGCGCTGTTCCAGCGTGTCGTTAAGGCCACGCAAAGCGACGAGCGCACGGTCGCGCTCGGCTTCCACCGCGCGGCGGTTTTCGATATCGATGAGAACACCGGGGAACTTGAGCGCCGTGCCGTCGGGCGAGAGCTCGACGCGGCCATTCGCCTCCAGCCAGTAGTATTTCCCATCCGCCCGTCGCGTACGGTACTGGTGAGCGTAGGCGCCGCCCTTGGCGATCGCGGCATTGATGGCTGTAATCAGCCCTTCCCGGTCATCCGGATGGACGGTCTCGATGACGTCCTCAAGACTGAGGCCGCTTCGGCCTTTCTGCGGATCAAACCCGAAAGCGTCGGCGAAACCCTCATCGACCGTGAAGCGGTCCGAAGGAACGTCCCAGAACCATGTGCCTATGATGGCACCCGCAGCCATCGCGAGCTGGACACGTTGAATGTTGTCGCGCGCACGGCTCTCGCTCTCCCGCAGGGCCGCCTCGGCAAGCTTGCGCGCGGTCACGTCACGGAACAGCACCGCGACCTGGCAGAGGCTTTCAGGCTCGATACGGGTTGCTGACACTTCGATGAAGCGGCCGGCCGCCTTGAATTCCTGTTCGAAACGGACCGCCCGCCCGGTGCGCAAGACACCCCCATACAGCTCCAGCCAGATATCCGCATTGGCGGGCTCGATTTCACGGAGTCGCTTGCCGACGATGTCGGGGATACCGGTGTGGCGCTCGTAGCCGGAATTGGCCTCCACATGCACATAGTCGCTCATGGGACCTTCCGGTCCGTCGATGAAGCCGATAATGCAGAAACCGTCGTCGATCGCCTCGAACAGCGCGCGGTATCGCGCCTGCGCCCGCAGCATGGCGCCCTCGGCCGTATCGGCTTCCGCCTCCGTCCCCATCGCGCGAAGACGAACGACCTCGCGTTCGAGTTCGTCTCGGGACAACGCTTTCAAATCCATTCAAAAATCCGCCTTCGGTGCAACGCTTGCATAACATAGGAGCCGGCCGCCAATTGCCAACGGTGCTCAGCTCCCACCGAAACAACTTTGCTGCCGATATTGAACAAAGCCGCCAAGGCTCTACTTACAGCGGGCGCTCGCTAACAGGAAATATCGGAATATCAAGTGAACAACGGATTTGAAAACAAGCGCGTCCTCATTCTGGAGGACGACCCTCTCCTGGCTCTCGATCTGGAGGACTTCTTCACCGACCTCGGTGCGAGGGTCGTCGGTCCCGTGTCCAGCGTCGAGCAGGCTTTGCGAGCGGTCTCCGAAGGCATTGACGCTGCCGTTCTGGATCTCAATCTGCGCGGGGTCTACTCCTATCCCGTCATCGAACAACTGGACAAGGCGGGCACTCCGCTCGTCGTCTGCTCGGGCTATGCCGAACTCCCGGAAACGCAGGCGGATCTCAGCAATGTCGTGCTCCTGCCAAAGCCCTGCGACCTGAGCCTTCTGCATCGCCGCCTGTTGGAGCAGATCGACAAGGCATCCTAGAGCACCGCATTATCCCACGCCGAAGCGACTTCGCTTCGGCTGGAAATGCTCTAGACCACGGGAAGCGGAATGCTGATCTCCGCCGCAAAGCCTTGATCATTGTAGTCGAGCCTTGCCTGACCCTCGAGTTCATATTCGATATTGGTCTTGATCAGCTGCGTGCCGAAGCCCTCGCCGTCAGGCGTCGCGACACTCGGCCCGCCGCGTTCGGACCATGTGAAGTGCAGCACCGTGCCTGAATTCGTGTCCTCCTGGACGAACCACTCGATCGCCACACGCCCCTGATCATTCGTCAGGGCACCGTATTTCGCTGCGTTTGTGACGAGTTCGCTAACCACCATGCCGATCGAAAGCGCGGCCTTCGGATCGAGCCGAACGAGATCGTGACGGCCGAAATCAAAGCGTGACAGATCGGCGTCGTAGGGGCGCACCGCCCTGCGGAAGACATTGAGAAGCTCGGTCTCATCCCAGTTGCCTTCGAAAAGAAGTTCGTGGGCATCTGCCATGGCGCGGACACGGGCAACAAGCTTCGCCTCGAATTCGGCGACGGTGGCGCAGTTTCGACCGGTACGGCGGATCAGCGACAGGACGACGGCGAGGTTGTTCTTGACGCGGTGGCTGAGTTCACGGACCAGCAAATCCTTCTGTTGTTCGATCCGCTTGCGCGTGTCCCGTTCGCGCGCCTCGTTCAGCGCCCGCGTGACGGCCGCCGGCAGGCGCACCAGGCGCTGTTTGAGGACATAATCGGTCGCGCCCTTGCGGAAGGCCGCAATCGCCGCCTCTTCGCCAAGCACCCCGGACACGAAGATGAACGGCGCCTCGGGCGCGGCCGACAGCGCGAAATCGAGCGCCGCCATGCCGTCGAAATCCGGTAGGGAAAAATCAGAAAGGATGATGTCGAAGCTCTCGCGCGCGAGCGCGGCCTCATACGCCGCCCGCGTCGCGACCCGGGTCAGGGTCACCGTCCCCTCCAGGCTTTCGAGCTGGGCTTCGATCAGTTCGGCATCGACGGCACTGTCTTCCAGAAGAAGAATTCTAGGCATGCAATCCATATCAGCTCCCGCCACGCTGCCGGGCCTTCGGCGGGGGCTCGTTGAGCAGCGCCCAGAATACGCCGAGGTCCTGGATCGCCTTGAAAAACTGGCTGAACTCGACCGGCTTCACGACGAAGGCATTTACGCCGAGTTCGTAACTGTTGACGAGGTCCTGCTCCTCGCGGGAGGACGTCAGCATAACGATGGGAATATGGCGCAGGTTCCGATCGCCCTTCACCTTAGCGAGCACCTCCAATCCATCCACCTTGGGAAGCTTGAGGTCCAGCAGCACCACGGCAGGATCGCCCGGTTCGCGCGTTGCGAATGCCCCGTCCTGATTCAGGAAATCCAATGCCTCGGCGCCGTCACGCGCAACGACGATATCATTGGCGATCTGGCACTTCTCCAGCGCCGTCAAAGTCAATTCGAGGTCTCGGGGATTGTCTTCCACCAGCAAGATGGGTCTCAGATCGGACACGCGTTACTCCTCAGGTAGAACGGGTAGGAAAAAAGTGAAGCAGGCGCCGCCATCGACCGTACCCGTGGCATCAACGCTGCCGCCATGCCTTTCCACGATGCGTTTGACAAGTGCAAGACCGATACCGGTTCCCTCGAAATCCTCGCTGCGCTGGAGGCGCTGGAATACACCGAAGAGCTTTGCCTTGTAGGCCATGTCGAAGCCGACGCCATTGTCCTGCACCCGGTACAAAAGGCCGCCATCAACGGTCTCGCCCGATATGTCGATGCGCGCGGGCGCGCGCGGTCGGGTGTACTTCACGGCGTTTTCGATCATGTTGTGCCACACCTGACGCAACAATGCGCCGTCGCCCCGTGTCATCGGCAGATCCCCGACCCGCCATTCGATAGCGCGGTCCTTGATGTCTTCGGCCAGGCCCAGCCGCACTTCCTCGACGAGTTTGTTCATATCGACCTTGCCGGTCGCCAGCGTCGCCCGTCCGAGATGAGAGAACGTCAGGAGGTCATCGACCAGTTCGCCGGCAGCCAGCGCCGAGTCCGATATCATCTTGAGATAATGGCGCGAACGCTCGTCGAGATTTTTCTCGCGCTCGGTCAGGAGCTGTGAGAAACCGACGATGTGCCGGAACGGCGCGCGAAGATCATGGGAGATCGAATAGGAGAACGCCTCCAGCTCCTTGTTGGATTTCTGCAGGTCGGCCGCAAGCCGCGCCAATTGCTCGGCCTTCTTCAGGACGATCTCGACAATGGAGGCACGAAGATCATGTGCCGCGCCGATCTCCGCCTCATGCCAGGGCGCACTCCTGTCGCGTACGCTTTCCCGCCATGCCTCGAAAGACTTGCGCGGATGGATCCGGCCGCTTTCGCGCACCACCTTGTGCGGATCCCCACCCCAGGTGACGGTTCGGATGACCTCCGGCCGAAACCAGACGAGCCAATTGTCATCGCTTTCGGAGATGCGGCACGCCAGAATGCCGCAGGCGGTCTCCGTCACGGTCCTATCGTAGAAACCGGCGGCAGCCAGGCAGTCCGTCGCATAGACATCGGATGCGATGCCGTTTTCGGACAGCCATTGCGTCAGCCGGCGCACCGCCTCCTCGTCCGGCGCATCTCCCACCCGCGAGAAACCGTTCTGCGAGAGGATCGCCGCACCGGACGCGCGTGTGATGGCCAGCAGAGTGTCGGGCGCATTCGCCAGCCCGTCGTCCCAGCGCTCTGCATCGGCCATGGATGCCAGGAGCTTCGTATGCAGCCGCCCAAGCTCGACGCCGATGGCCGCCGTTTGCGCACGCGAGGCAGCACCAATCTGCATCGCAAGGCTTTGAGCGATGAAATTGCAGGCGTCACGCACCCGGACGGGAACGATATGCGGCTGGCGGCTATGGCAGGCGAGCAGGCCCCATAACCGGCCGTCGATCAGGATCGATATGGACATGGACGACAGCGTGCCCATGTTGCGCATGTATTCGAGGTGGACGGGCGACACGCTGCGAATCTGCGTGAACGTCATGTCGACCGGCGCGCGGCCCTGCTCCTCGTCCAGGGCGAGCAAGGGCACCAGCGTATAGTCGGCGTCCGGGATCAGGCGCAAGGGATTGAGACGATAGAGGTCGCGCGCCTGGGCGGGGATGTCGCCCGCCGGGAAGCGCAGATCCAGATAGGACGGCAGCGTGCCGTTGCCGGCTTCCGCAACGACGTGGCCGTTCCAGTCCGCATCGAACCGGTAGACGAGCGCACGGTCGAAGTTCGAGAGCTGGACGATCAGCCGGGCTGCGGCCGAAAGCGCATCGCCCAGGTCGATGTTGCCGGCCATCTGCTGCGCGAATGCGGTCAGCCGCGCGAACGGATCGTCCATCGCTTCCGATGCGGCCCGCTCCAGCTCCACGATGACGCGGCCATCATGAAGATGCACGGCGATATCGAGCGGATAGCCGGGCGCAACGAGGCGCGCCGGGAGAGATCCCGACGCTTTCCAAGCGGCAAGCTCGGACGAAAGCACCGCGGCAATGCCGGCCGCATCCGTACCGGCGATGTCGGCGACATTCGCGGAAACCTGCAGAATGCGGAGATCGGCGGGATCGAGCACGAGCAGCGCGCCGTGCGGCTGGACCGATCCGGGAACGTGGATGGGTTCGCGCGCGCAGCTATCGAGGTCAACATCGTTTGCGTGCATCAAATCCTCCGTAGGCAAAACGCAAACAACACCCAGATGCGCCTCACATCACCACCGGCCCGACGTCACGGGTCGGCATCCAAGCCCTGACAGCCGCAAAGCCGTTCATTGCTCAATGTAAGGCCCGAAGCGTGTTTGGAAAGGCCAGAAGGGCACATCCCTCACGTAAGGGGAAGGCCCGGCCGCGGATTTTTCCCCCAGATGGCGCGAACCCGCTGAATCGGAAAGGCTTTTACCCGAAACCGGCGGCCCAATTGTCAGCCAAGCAGGCTTTCCACCGCACCCGCAACGGCAAGGAGGGCATCGTCGCTATCCTTCGGGCCCGAGACGAGGAGGCCCACCGGCATGCCGGCCGCGCCCGTGCCGCACGGTAGGGAAACGCCGCAGACGTCGAGGAAATTGCCGATCAGCGTGTTGCGCAACGTCTTGGCATTCGTCGCGAAGAACAGGTCTTCATCGTCGAGCAGGGGCTGAACCGCCGGCGCGACATGAGGAAGCGTCGGGCTGATGAGGAAATCGCCAGGGCCGAGGCGGGCCGTAAAAGATGCGGTCAAGCTGTCCCGCGCTTCAAGCGTCGAGATATAGTCGGCGAGGGAAATCTTCTCACCCATGAGCGTGCGCTTGACGACGCGCGGGTCCATGTCAGCCGCCGATGCGCCCGTGATGCGCTCGCGGTGAAGCACGTAGGCCTCGGCGGTCACCAGCGCACCGTGCCTGGCCATCAGGTCGAAGATGGCGGCGAATTCCGGAAAGGCTTCGCGGCGGACGCGGGCACCCGCCTTCGCCAGCCGTTCGACGGCCGCCTCGAAAGCCGCGACGACCTCTGGTTCCGCGCCGTCGAACATCACGGTCTGCGGGACGACGAAGGAGAGGTCGGAAACCGCCACGCGCTTCAAGACACCGGCGGCCGGCGCGCCGCGCATCGCCGCATCGATCCAGACCGCATCCTGCACGGTATGGCAGAGCGGCCCTAACGAATCCAGGCTCTTTGCCAGCGGAAAGACCCCATCCATCGCGTAGCGCCCGCGCGTCGCCTTGTAGCCGACTACGCCGTTGAAGGCGGCGGGAATGCGCACCGATCCGCCCGTATCCGTGCCGATGGAGACGGGCACAAGCCCGGCGGCGACCGCAACGCCGGAGCCGGACGACGAGCCGCCCGGAATACGGTGCTCCCCCTGCGGCGAAGCCGGATTGCGCGGCGTGCCGAACGTCGGATTGATACCGAGGCCGGAGAAGGCAAACTCGCTCATGTTGACCCGTCCGACGCTCACCATGCCGGCATCGGCAAGCGCGCGAACCACGGCCGCGTCCTGTCTGGCGGGCGCGCTGTCCTTCAGCACGCGGGAGCCGGCGGTGGTCGGCAGGCCCTCGATGTCGAAAAGATCCTTCCAGGCGAGCGGCATGCCTTCGAGAACGCCGCGCGAACGGCCTTCCGCCAGCCGCTTGCGGGAGGCCGCTGCCTCCATTCGCGCGCGCTGCGCCAGCACCGTCGTGAAGATGGTCTGGTCCGGGTGGCCGGCAATGGCGGCGAGCGTTTCCTCCACGAGATCGACCGGGTCGAGCGCACCCGACTGGAGAAGCACCGAAAGCTGCGCGATCGAGCGAGGGGTCATGCTCAGATATCCTTGTCTGCGCGACCGACCAGCTGCATCCAGCGTCGGACGAGGTAGTTGTGTTCATCCATGGTGGTGTTCCACACGGCAATGCTGTTGGCACGCTGCCAGTAGGAACCGCCGCTGCGCACCGCGCCGCGCCTGATGCGGACGGTTCCATCCGGCCCGGGCAGGTCTTCGCGCGCCGGAAGCCCCTCGTACCAGTAGTCCCATTCCGCTGGCGTCATATAGCCGCGCGACCGCTCCGGCGTCGAGATGTAATAGCCTTGCCGCGCGACCACAGCACCCGGCCAGCCGGAAATCCACCAGTTGAGATATTCATAGGCGACATCGAGCATGCGGCCGGACAGGTTGCGCGACAGGCAAAGACCGCCGTGCCAGGCGCGGTACCCTTCCGCGGGCGCCGCCTGCTCGACGGGCAGGCCCTGGCTGTTGAGAATGCCGATGCCCGTCGACCACATGCTCTGGATATCGGTGTCGCCGTCGATCATCAACCGGGCGGCGTCCTCGGCCGTACGCCAGAAGCTGCGGAAGAAGCCCGCCTTGCGACGCGCCTCCAGGATATCCACCAGTTGATCGATCTCCGCGACGGTCATGTTGCCGATGTCGCCGAAGGTCATCAGGCCGGCGGCCTGGGCCGCAAGTGCCGCATCGAAGATGCCGATGGCCGGCTCGTCGACCAAGGCGGCACGGCCGCTCCAACGCTCGTCCAGAAGGGCGGCCCAACTCGCCATGCCCGGCCGGTGCTCCACGGCATCGCTCCGATAGGCGAAACTGTCGAAATTGTGGGTCGTCGGCAGCATCGAGATGCGTGCTGTCGGCGCATCACCGAGCGCGAGGCTCGGCTGCACATAGAGCTTGCGCGCCGGAACATCGCCCAGCCCCATGCGGGCGCTGGGACCGATCTGGCCGGTCTTCGTCAGATCGTTTATTTCGTCCCACAGCGTTATGCGCGCCGTCTCGATGGGCTGGATGGCCCGCCAGTACCAGACGATATCGAGATTGTGGAAACACTGATCGTAGATATCGTAGCTGTCCGGCTCCTGCGCGGCTTTGTGCTGTGTCACGATAAAATCGTTGTTGTCGAAGCAGATGTCCATGCCAAGATCGGCCTCGGCCTTGAGCCGCAATTCCTCCAGGAGAGAGATTGCGGTTCCCAGCACGCGCAGCTTCGGGCGACCGGCGGTGTGGACGGCCGGAGCTGCTGGAACCGCTTTCGGGGAATGCTTGTTCATGAAGGGCTCTAGGCGTTCCGGATCTGCGCTGCGGCCTCTGGCTGTGGACGGGCATCGCTGTTCCCGGCAAGCGCGAAGGCGTTGAAGGACCGTTTCAACAGGTTCGCATCGAGACCGTCAACAATAAAGACGAGGCGCGAGACACGCTGCCCGGAAGGCCACGCATCGAGGTGCACCGGCGGGTGCACGAGATGCTGCACGCCGTGCACGGCGACGGGGCGGTCCTCGCCCACGAGGTCGAGGATGCCCTTCACCCGCAGCACACGTTCGCCATGCCGGTTGAGCAGCATGGTGAGCCAGATCCCGAAACCGGTCCAGTCGATCGGCCTGTCGACGGTGACGACGAAGGAGGAGATGGCCGTATGCAGCGCCACGCCCTCGGCCGTCACCCGCAACGTCGGCGTATCGCAGTAAAAGCCGCTCGGCGACTGGAGCTTTGTCGCGCGCTGGGCCGCATGGTCACCGAAAAGCGCATCGGCATCCGGATCGTCGGTGCCGGCCATGATACGCTGGGCATCCGGATTGAACTCCGTCAGGCGCGACAGGAGGCGGCTCAGGTCGGCCTTGTCCTCGCACAGATCGGCCTTGGTGATGACGAGCCGGTCGGCGATAGCCGCCTGCCGGGTGGATTCCACATAGGTATCGAGCTGCGACAAGCCGTTGACGGCATCCACTGTCGTGACGACGGTGCCGGCCCGGAAATGGTGACGCAGGACGGGATCGGATTTCAGCGTGGAAAGCACCGGAAAAGGGTCCGCCAGGCCGGTGCTTTCGATGATCACACGCGTGAAAGGCGGCACGAGGCCGCGCTCGCGCTTGGAATGGAGCTCGCGCAGCGCATCGGCAAGCTCGCCGCGCACCGTGCAGCACACGCAGCCCGACTGCAGCAGAACCATCGTGTCGTCGATACGCTCGACAAGATGATGATCAAGGCCGATCTCGCCGAATTCGTTGATCAGAACGGCGGTATCGGCAAGCGCGGGATCGGCAAGCAGCCGCTTGAGCAGCGTCGTCTTGCCGGAACCGAGAAAACCGGTCAGCAGGTGGACGGGCGTGAAGGCGGGCATCTCAGCCATGGTTCGCCTCTTCCATGCGCAAAATCAGCTGCGGGTCGAGCGGATCGCACAACCGCCCGGAAAGCCGCTCCGCCGCCGGCCAGAGATGGCCGAGGTCCTCGATCATCTCGCTTTTGCCGGTGCGGGTCGCCAGCACAAATGCAGACCCTTGCCAGTCCGAGAGGCTCATGCCGAAGGCCGACAGCACGCTGTTTGCCGCCGAAACGCGCCGGGCACGTTCGCGCCGGCGGTCGAGCCGCTCGACATTGCGCGTGAAGACGCCGGGCCGGGCGACTGCATCCGTCCAATGTTCGTTTCCGCCGATGACGCCGCACAGCGAACACATGACGCCGTTCCTTTCCGAACCGGGCAAGGGAGCGGGCAAACCCGCTCCCTCGATATTTACTTCTGGCGCGGGAAGCGCTTGGCGAAATCGTCCGCGATCTCGTTCATCGTGACGAACTTCACGCCCGGATGCTTGATCATATGGGCATAAAGACGTTCCAGCATCATCAATACCTGCGGGCGCCCGGCGACGTCAGGGTGGATGGTGATAGGGAAGACGGCATAGTCCATCTCGCGATAGACCCAGTCGAACTGGTCACGCCACATCTGTTCGATATCGTGCGGATTCACGAAGCCGTGGCTGTTCGGCGACTTCTTGATGAACATCATCGGCGGCAGGTCATCGAGATACCAGGAGGCCGGGATTTCGATGAGGTCGGTCTCATGACCCCGCTTCAAGGGCACCATCCAGTCGGACGGCTTCCTGGAATAGTCGATCTTCGTCCAGCTGTCGCCGACACGCACATAATAGGGCGTGAAGTCGTTGTGCATCAGCGAATGGTCGTACTTGATACCGCGCTCGAGCAGCAGCTCGTTGGTGACGTTGGAGAACTCCCACCACGGCGCGACATAGCCGGTCGGACGCTTGCCGGACAGCTTGGTGACGAGCTCGATGCACTTGTCGAGCACTTCCGTTTCCTGCTCGCGGG
The DNA here is from genome assembly GCF_023038235.1 of Shinella oryzae. NCBI lineage: Bacteria > Pseudomonadati > Pseudomonadota > Alphaproteobacteria > Hyphomicrobiales > Rhizobiaceae > Shinella > Shinella oryzae. The sequence goes on from NZ_CP081988.1 coordinate 1,180,124, forward strand.
TCATCGCGATCGGGTTTTCATGGGTGTAGCCGTGGATGCCGATCTCGTGGCCGGCATCGGCGACAGCCTGCATCTGCTCAGGGAAAGTCTCGATGGAGTGACCGGGGATGAACCAGGTCGTCTTGATGCCGAAGCGTTCAAAGAGCTTCAGAAGCCGTGGGCTGCCAACCTCGCCGGCAAACAGGCCGCGCGAGATATCGTCGGGCGAATCCTCGCCGCCATAGGAGCCGAGCCATCCGGCCACGGCATCGACGTCGATGCCGAAACTACAAAAAATCTCTTTTGCCATGGGGTATCTCCTTGGTTCCCTACGTGTTTTCGAGTTGTCAGTGGGCTGGAATGACCGTCGCTTCGGCGGGGTTCCAGCTCAAAAGGACGGGCGTGCCGGCCGGGAAGGTGCCCGGGCGGTACTTGTCGACATGGGCTTCCAGCGAGACGGATCGGCCATCACCCAGCCGTGCCGTCAGATGCGCGATATGGCCGACGACCTCCGACCGTTCGATCCGGGCGTCGACGCGATTTTTGGCGCCCGGGGCCGTCCCCTCGCCCGCCACATGCACCTCGATCGCTTCCGCCGGCACGACGAGGTTGACGCGGCCCTTGTGGGCAACGGTCCCGTTGGCCCGGCCGGACAGCGTGCCGATGCCGGTCGTGACCACGACGTCCTCCCCCTCGTTGCCGGCAACTTCGCCCGAAAGGACGGTGTTGCGGCCGATGAACTGCGCGACGAAGGGCGTGTTCGGCCGGGTATAAAGCTGGTGGGGCGGGCTCACCTGCTCGACCCGACCCTGGTTCATCACCACGATGCGGTCGGACAGCGCCAGCGCCTCCGACTGGGCGTGGGTGACGAAGATGAACGTGACGCCAAGGCTCTTCTGCAAAAGCTTCAACTCGTTCTGGATGGCCTTGCGCAGGTTCGCGTCCAGCGCCCCGAGCGGTTCGTCCAGCAACAGAATATCCGGCTCCACGACGAGGCCGCGTGCCAGCGCGATGCGTTGCCGCTGGCCGCCGGACAGCTTGTCGGGCTTGCGGCTCGCAATGTCCTCAAGGCCCAGCGTCGCGAGGATGCGGTCGACCTTCGCATCACGCTCGGTCTTGGCGATGCCCTTCACATCGAGCCCATAACCGACATTCTGGCGCACGGTCATATGGGGAAAGAGCGCATAGTTCTGGAAGATCATCGACGTCGGGCGGCGCTGCGGGGGAACGTCGTTCATGCGCTCGCCGCGGATCAGCATGTCGCCGGAGGATATGCCTTCGAAGCCGGCGATCATGCGCAAGGTCGTCGTCTTGCCGCAGCCCGACGGCCCAAGGAAGGCGATGAACTCGCCCTTGGTGACGGACAGGTTGAAGTCGATGACGGCGGGCGTTCCGTTATCATAGACCTTGCCGACGGATTTGAGTTCCAGGTCGAAAATCATAGGGGCATCTCGCGAATTGTCGGTCCGTGGACCGGAGCCACGCGCGCCCCGGTCCACACGTCTTGGGATCAAGCGTTGAGGAATTCGTCCCACTTCTGGATGAGGTGGTCGTATTCTTCCGGCCACTGGTGCCAGTAGGCGACGTTCTTTGCGCGCTCCTCCAGGGAGCCGCCGTCGCGCAGGTCGCCTTCCTTGATGCCGCGCTCTTCCGCGCCGACCCAGGGCTTGCCCTCATACCAGAAGGCGTATTTCTCCGGCGCCATGACATCCTTGATGTTGGTGGACGGCGAGTAGTAGCCCTGCTCGGAAACCGTGATGCCCGGCTCGCCCGACAGCCAGTAATCGGCATAGGCGATGACGGCGTCGCGGTTGGTGGTGCCAGCGATCATCGATGGACCGATGGCCCAGCCGCGATAGCCTTCCTTCGGAACGGCATACTTGGCCGGCTTGCCCTGTGCCTTGACGGCCATGACGGCTGGCTGCCATGCGTCGGAGACGACCATTTCGCCTGACGCCATGAGGTTGACGAGCTCGCCGAAATCGCCCCAGAGCGCGCGGAACTGGCCTTCCTTCTTCTTGGAAATGAGAAAGGCCGCGGCCTCGTCGATTTCGGCGGCGGTCGGGTTGCCCGGGTTCTTCACGTCGGACAGGCCGAGCGAGTTCATGGCCATGATGGCCTGGCCGAAAGCAATCAGCGGGTCGGTATTCAGGCCCGACTTGCCCTTCCACTTCGGATCGAAGATGCAGGCCCAGGTATTGGCCTCTTCCTCGGAAACCACATCCGGATTGTAGCCGATCGAGTCGTAGTTATAGACGGCTGGCACCATGTTGAGCACGGTCTGCGCCTCATCGGCCCAGATCTGGCCGACGATCTGCGCGGAACGGTCCCACTTGTCGCTAGCCGTGGTAAAGGTATCGCGGATATTGGCCCAGTTCTTCAGCGAAGCGGCCGGAATCGTCTCGACATTGTCGGTCATGACGATGGATGGCAGGCGCTCGGCGATGATCTCCCAGCAGTCATAATCCTTCGAGCCCGAAAGGATCTTGGTCTGCGCGTCGGGGAAGGTCGCTGCCGTGCCCGAGGTGCCGCCGACGCCCGATTCCTTCTTGAACTGCTCGAGAATGCGCTCCTGCACCGTGACGGAAAGACCGATGGTGCGCAGCTGCTGGCCGGCGAGATCGGCGGCCTGCGCAAATGCCATGCGCGAGGACAGGAACGGCGTGCCGCCCCCCATCGCAAGCGCCATCACTCCGGCCGAGCGCTTAAGGAGCGAGCGGCGATTTATTTCCGACTTGAACATATCTCTTCTCCAGTTTGTTTGTCGTTCCCTGGAGCCGTTTTGCGGCCCCTGTTCTCCGTCCTTTGGGGACGGCTAGTACCGGCCCACCAGCAGGCCACCATCCACGACCAGCACCTGCCCGGTCATGTATCTCGCATTGTCGGAGGCGAGGAATGCAGCGACATCGGCGATGTCCTCGCCCGTGCCGAGCCGCCCCATCGGAATGAATTCGGCCGCCTTTTCAGCACCCGCCGGCCCGAGCGAATTCTCTTCGGAGAGGAGCTGGGCGGTGCGGATGTAGCCCGGCGCGATGCCGTTCACGCGAACGCCGTCGCGCGCCATTTCAACCGCCAGGCCGCGCACGAGGCCAACGACGCCCGATTTCGCGGCGGAATAATGCACGTGCTCGTCCCAACCGTAGGCGACACCCATGATGGACGAGAGCGCGATGACCGCGCCGGAGCGTCTGCTGCGCATGCCGGGCGCGGCCGCGCGCACGAGCCGGAAGATGCCCTTCAGGTCGATATCGAAGGTCAGGTCCCATTTTTCGTCGGTGAGGTCGGCAAGCGGCGTGCGGTGCGCAATGCCAGCATTGGCAACGATCACGTCGATGCGGCCATGCCGCGCCTCGATATCGGAAACCAGCGCATCCGTCGCGGCGGTGGAACGAACGTCATAGCGATGGAATTCTGCCGAGCCGCCGGCCGCGACGATCGCCTCGGCGGTCTCACGACCTTCCGTTTCGAGGATATCGGTGACGACGACGTGATCGCCGAGCGCGCCGAAGGCTTTCGCGGTTGCTGCGCCAATGCCGATACCGGCCCCGGTGACGATGACGATGCGTTTGTTTTCTGCAGGCATGGTTTTCTCCGGTATCAAAGCATCACGTCGCCGGAATTCGGTCCGAGCGTCTGTCCGACAAAAAGGCTAGCGGCGGGGGATGCGAGGAAGGCGACGGTCTCGGCCACCTCTTGCGGCTCGCCGAAGCGGCCAAGCGGCAGGCCGGCGCGCTTGGCGTCACGCCACTCCTCTGAAAGCTGCATGACGAGCGGCGTGTTGATCGGCCCCGGCGCAACGGCATTCACGCGTACTCCACGAGCCGAAACCTCGCGGGCAAGCGCCTTGGTCATGCCGATGATCGCAGCCTTCGCACCCGAATAGTGCACCAGCTCGACGCCGCCGATCTGGCCGAGCTGCGAGGCGACGTTGATGATGACGCCTGCACCGGCCGCCAGCATCGCGGGCAGCACGGCCTTGGTCATCAGAAACGTGCCGCGCACATGGACCGCGAACATGCGATCGAAGTCGGCCACGTCGAGGTTTTCGAACAGCGCCTGATGCGCGATGCCGGCATTGTTGACCAGAAGCGTGACGTCGCCATGCGCGGCGATCGCGGCGCGGTGGATAGCGGCCGCATCCGCTTCGCTCGACACATCGCCGGCCACGCCCACCGCCTTGCCGCCTGCGCCGCGGATTTCGTCTGCCACGGCCTCGGCACGTTCAAGCGAGAGGTCGTTGACCGTCACGGCATAACCGTCGGCGGCGAGCTTCAGGGCGATGGCGCGGCCGATGCCGGAACCCGCGCCGGTGACGAGAGCGACGCCACTCATCACGCCTCCTCCTGGATGGCCATGCGCTTGGCGCGTCTGACGGACATGCCCATCAGCACGGCGTAGGTGCCAAGCAGCGCGAAGGAGAACAGCGTGGTCAGCACACCGAAGGCAAAGACGTTCGGATGCACTTCGACGGAGAAGGTGCCGTAGATGGCAAGCGGCAGCGTCAGGTCGCGGCCCGAGGCGAACAGGGTGCGCGAGAACTCGTCATAAGACAGCGTGAAGGCAAACAGCATGGCCGACAGCACGCCGGGAAAGATCAGCGGGAAGGTGATCTTGCGGAAGGTCCGGGCCGGCGGAACGCCGAGCGACCAAGCAGCCTCTTCCACACTCGGATCAAAGCGGTTGAAGATCGCCAGCATGACGAGGAAGGCGAAGGGGAACGTGTAGACCACATGCAGCACGAAGGCCGTGCCCCACCAGTGGCGGTCGATGCCAAGCGTGTTGGCGACCAGCGCCATGCCGAGGCCGACGAGCACGCCCGGAACCATCATGCCGAGCACGATGAGATAGAAGATCACACCCGAGCCGCGGAACTTCCTGCGGAACGCCTGGGCGGCGGTGACGCCGAGCACGGTGGAGACGATCATGGTCATGACGGCGAGCGCCAGCGAACGGAACAGCGCCTGATCGATAGGCAGCGGGGCGATGCGCGAGGGCGGGGCCAGGCCGAAGAGGTGCTTGTACCAGTAGGTCGACCATTCGATGATCGGGAACTGCGGGCCGCCCTCCGGTCCCGTCTGGAACGACAGGATGGCAAGCACCGCGAGCGGGCCGTACAGGAACACGATGAACAGCGCGGTATAGACGCCGAGGCCGAACTTGATGCCGGAAGCGTTCATGGTCAGAGCTCCTTCCTGAGATCGACGACGCGCAGCAGGGCGGCGACGACGGCGCCCATCAGGATCGTCAGCACCACGCCGGCGACGGCGGCGAAGGCCCATTTCAGCGACCCGACCTGGGTGACGATGATGTTGCCGAGCAGGTTCACCTTGCGGCCGGACAGCGCGGCGGATGTCGCGAACTCGCCGAGCACCATGACGGAGACGAAGATCGCGCCCACCACCACGCCCGGCATGGAGAGCGGCAGGATGATGGTGCGGAAGATGCGCCAGAAGCCGGCGCCGAGATCCTGCGCGGCCTCGATGACCGAGGGATCGATGCGGCCCAGCATGAAGGCGATGGGACCGACCATGAAGACGCAGTAGATCTGCGTCATGCCGATGATGACGGAGAGTTCGGAGAACAGCAGCACCTCGATCGGCTGGGTGATCACGCCGATCTTCATGAGGATCATGTTGATCGCGCCTTCCTTGCCGAGCATAGGCCGCCAGGCCAGCACGCGGATGAGGAAGGAGGTCCAGAACGGAATGACGCAGAGCACGAGCAGTGCGGTCGACAGCGTCTTGTTCTTGACGAACAGCCCGACGAAGAGTGCCGCCGGATAGCCGACGAGCAACGTGGAAACGAGCACGATGAGCCAGATGCGCACCGTGGTCCACAACGCGCCGAGATAGGTATCCGACGTGAAGAAGGTGACCCAGCTCTTCAGCGTCAGCGTCGGCTCGATCTTGAACGTGGTCTGGGTCCAGAAGGAAACATAGACCATCATCAGGATGGGCGCGACCAGGAAGAGCAACATCCACAGCGCACCAGGCGCCAGCAGCCAGAAGGTGCGATCGGGTTGTTTGCGGGTCGGACGCTCCGCCGTTTCGACGGGCGTGTCATGGCTTGTGGCGGCCATCGTCATCTCTCATTCTCCGGGTGGATGGGGGCAGGACCGGCGATGGCGGTCTCAAACGAACACAAGAGCATCCTCCCGCTTCCACACGAGGGCGTAGCGGCCCTTCTCCTCATAGGCCGCAGGCGCGGCATGGCTCAGGTGCTGCTCCACCTCGAAGAGGCGACCGTCATCGAGCGTGAAGAAGGAGTTGATCGCAGCGCCCGAATATTCGCTGGCGACGAAGCTCGCCTCAATGCGCACCTCGTTATCTGCGGTCGCCGCGTCCGTGGGGCGGATCGCGACGCGATCGTACCGGATGGCGTAGGCCGGCTTACCCGACGTCTGGCGGATGCCGCCCAGCGCGAGCGCGCCGACGGGGCTGGCGAAAGCATCGCCGGACACCGCACCGGGAAAGATGTTGTAGCAATTGAGGAAGCGCGCCACGTCGGCCGAGGCCGGACGGGTGTAGAGCGTGCCGGCATCCGTGGATTGCGCGATGCGCCCCGCATCGAGTACCAGCACCGTGTCACCCATCGCAAGCGCCTCGGTCTCCGAGCCCGTGACATGCAGGAAGGTCACGCCGCAGCGCTCGCGAATGGTGCGAAGCTCGCCGCGCATGCGCATGCGCAGGTTGGCGTCGAGCGCACCGAGCGGCTCGTCGAGCAGAACCATGCTCGGTTCGGTCACGAGCGTGCGGGCAAGCGCCACGCGCTGCTTCTGGCCGCCGGAAATCTGCGTGGTGGCGCGGTCTTCCAGACCCGACAGCCCGACAAGGCCGATGATGTCGCGTACCCGGCCGGCGACGACTTTTGCATCCGTCACCGGATTAACGGCGCGGTTGGTCAGGCCGAAGGCGATGTTTTCGGCGACGCTCAGATGGGGGAAGAGCGCGAAATTCTGGAAGACGAAGCCGATGCCGCGTTCATGCGGCGGCACACCATCGACGCGGCGGCCGGAGAACAGGATTTCACCGCTGTCCGGCTGTTCGAAGCCGGCGATCACGCGCAGCAGCGTCGTCTTGCCGGAGCCGCTGGGGCCAAGCAGCGAGACATAGGTATCGTTCGCAAGCGATGCGTCGATACCGGCCAGTGCTGGAACGCCCGAAAAGGCCTTGTGCACATTCTTCAGTTGGAGGACGGATGACACTCTGTTCCCACCAGTTTTGAGCCGGGAATGTCCTTGCGCAAAGCTCCGCACGCCGCCGGACGCGCGATGCATCCGAACGAGCAAAAAAGCCATGGTTCACGCATCGTCAGATGCGCGGCGCAGCGATATTCCTGAACATTTCACTTCGTTCCGCTTACGGAGCCTCTTGCGGGCGCCTTGATTTCAAACCATGCCATGAATGGTTTTTGTATTCAATAGACTTTTTATTTTTTCCGATTGACCGCATTGAACCCGAAAAATCCCGCTCGGAAAGCCAGGACGACGGCGTTTGCGTAGCCTTTGCGGCTGCGCGCAGCGACGGAGATACGCCTGTTGCGCACAATATTCACAAAATGGGAGGGAGAATCCGGCAGTCATGCGGCATCTGCCTCGCCCGCGATACGCCGCCGCAACGGATTCTCCGATTTCAAACTTTGTATTCAATAATCATTTATGCCATCCTTTTCTTCCGGCGGAGAATGCGGCACAGTGCGCCCGCTATAAACACCCAGTGATGACGGGACCCATGAAGGAAGAGCAGGCCGCCCCAGGCAGCCAGAAGCGGTATGAAATCGTCGAGGAGGTGCTGCGCAGCAACATATCGGCCGGAACGCTGCCGCCCGGCATCGTTCTGCTCGAAGGCCCCATCGCCGACATCCTCCAGACGTCGCGCGCGCCGGTTCAGCGTGCGCTTCAGACGCTGGAGGCCGACGGGCTGGTCCACCGCTTCGCCGGCCGCGGCTTCCTGGTGGGCCCGCCGGGCGGCGATATCGAGCCGATCCGCACCGATATCAAGGCGCTTGGCCTCGTCGTGCCCCGCCATGCGGACGAGGCATTGCAAAGCCGCTCGTCCTGGGAGCGCATCTACAATACGGTGGAGGCGGATGTCGCGGGCTGCGTGGTCTTCGGCCGCTATCGCATCGTCGAGATGGAGCTCGCCAACCATTTCAATGTCAGCCGCACCGTCGTCCGCGACGTGCTCACGCGCTTGCGCGAGCGCGGGCTCGTGCGCAAGAACCAGAGTTCGCACTGGATCGCCGGCCCGCTCACCGCGCAGACGGTGAAGGATCATTTCGTACTGCGCACGATGCTGGAACCGCCGGCCATACGCCTCGGCGCACCCGCGGTGAACCGCGCGCGGCTGGAGGCGCTGCTGAAGCGCCTGCGGGCCGCGGAGGATAGCGCGGCCGGCGGCCTCGGCGATAGCGAGGCGATCCAGACCGAGTTCATCGAGTGCTGCGTTCTGGCCGCGCCCAACGAGCGGCTGAGGGATCTCGTGCGCAACAATCTGCTGCCGGTGACGGCGACCGACCGGCTGCTGCGCCGTCTCGGGCTGCCCGGCGATCCTGCGATCATCACCGAGCTGCGGCTGGTGGCCGAGCTTCTGCTGCGCGGCGCGACGGAATCGGCGGTCTCCATGATGGCGACCCATCTGGAAGCCTCGCTCAACCGCACCATCGCGCAGATGAAGATCGTCGCGATCATTCCCGGGCCCAGCGTAACGGCGGCCTACCTGACGCCCGTTCTCGACTGACCCGCCTTGCGGCGAACCCTGTCGTGTCGGGAGTACAGAGGCCGCGCGCATCACCCTCTCCTATGCCAGCGCTTCGCGCAGCCGGGCGAGCGCTTCCCGGCGCTCGCCGCGTGCCGCCAATGCCTCTTCCATCGTCACCTTGACGAAGCGCGTCGGCGTGTGCGGCTGGAGCTGGCCGATCAGATCCATGTCCGCGGAAATGACCGTGCCGACCATGAAGTAGCCGCCGCCGGATACGGCATCCCGATGCAGGATGATCGGCTCCGTGCCGCCCGGGACCTGAATCGAGCCATAGGGGTAGCAGCTGTCGACGATATTGGACGGGTCCGAACCGGCGCCGAAGGGCTGTTCGCGCTCGACGAAATCGAGCTTCCGGCCGCCCTTGAAACGATAACCCATGCGGTCCGCCTCGTTTGCGACCTTCCATTCGTCGGCGAAGAAGTTCTCCTGCGACTGCTCCGTCACGCGATGCCAGTAGAGGCCGGGCAGAACGCGCAGCTCCGCCGGCATGCCGGGCTTTCGTTGCATGGCTTCGGGAACACTCTTTCCCTCGCTCGCAAGACGACCCGTGCCGACCGGCAGTTCGTCGCCGGCAGCCAGCGGACGACCCTTGAAGCCGCCGAGCGCGCCGATCGGATAGGTCGAACGGCTTCCAAGCGCCTCAGGCACATCGATGCCGCCCGAGACGGCGATGCAGATGCGTGCACCGGATTTCAGGAAATCGAAGGTCAGCGTCTGCCCGGCCTTGACCTTGAAGGCGGTCCATCCAGGCTGAGACACGCCATCGACCTTGGCCGGCATGTCTGCGCCGGTGACGGCGACAAGCGCGTCCTCGGTGAATTCAAGCTTCGGGCCGATGAACACGGCTTCAAGCCCCGCCGCGCCCTCGTCATTGCCGACGAGCAGGTTGGCTGCGCGCATGGCATAGCGGTCCATTGCCCCGCCGACGGGGATGCCGAGGTGGAAGTAGCCGGGACGACCGAGATCCTGAACGGTGGTCGCAAGACCGTGGTGAAGAACCTTAATGGCCATGGAGCAAGCCCTCCAGCTTGGCGTTTGTACCGTCGATATCCTTCTGGTAGTCGCGCAGGTCGAACGTAACCTCGCGGATCGGCGGGGCAAACCGACCCTTGTCGACATCCTCCACCGCCTGGTCGTAGGCGTCGCGGTCGATCGGCTTGAACTTCACGATGTCGCCGGGGCGGAAGAACACCATGAAATCGCGCAGATAGCTGGTCGTCTGCGTCGGATCGAAGATCGGCATGGGCGTGATGCCGAACATCTGGTAGCCCCCTGCACCGCGCACCGAATAGATGCAGCCGAAGCAGCCGCCATGGCCGACAGTGAGCCGTGGCGTATCCGTGCGCGGCCTGAGGTATTTCGGCACCTGTATCTGCCGCTGGCGCTCGACCATCTGATACATGAAGGGAAGTCCGGCGACGAAGCCCACCATGGAGACGAACCACGGCGAGCCGGAATGGGCGCCGACGAAATCGTCGACGGAGCCGTAGCCATTGATGCGGGCCGCATAGTCCAGGTCGGTTCCCGTCGGGTCCTGGTGCCGCTCGCGAAAACGCATCAGCGTCTCGTGTGTCCACGGGTCGTTGTAGAAGACGGGGATTTCGACGACGCGGGTCTTCAGCACGGGCTCGGCCTTGGCGGCTGCGCCCTCGATGGCCTTGACCTCCTTCAGGACATCGTCCGGATGGATGATGTCAGGATCGAACTTGATCTGGAACGAGGCGTTGGCCGGGCAGATTTCCGTCACGCCCTTGATGCCGCTGTCGCGCACGCCTTTTGCCATGGAAAGGCTCTTGAAGAAGGCTTCAAGCGACATTTCCTCGCTGCATTCGACGAACAGGTGCTCGTCGCCTCCGAATGAATATCTGGTCGTCATCAGGCAACCTCCGCCGTCGCGCCGGTCTTTGCGGCGAATTCCGTTTCAAGCCATCGTTCGAGGAAGCGCGTATCGAACGCACCACGCGCCACGCTCGCATCGCTGGCAAGCGCCAGGTGCAGGGAAATGGTGGTGGGAATGCCCTCGATGACGAGGCCGCTCAGCGCCTGCCTCAGACGCTCCAGGCAGGCTTCGCGCGTTTCGGCCCAGACGATGAGCTTGCCGACGAGCGAGTCGTAGAACGGCGGGATCATGTAGCCCTCGTAGAGCATCGTATCGAAACGGATCCCCTCGCCCTCGGGCACGACGAGGCGCGAAATCGTGCCCGGCGCCGGCATGAAACCCTTGGCCGGGTCTTCCGCGTTGATCCTGCATTCGATGGCATGGCCGAATGCCTCGACATCCGCCTGGCGGATCGACAAGGGTGCGCCGCCGGCGACGCGGATCATCTCCGAAACAAGATCGATGCCGGTGATCATTTCCGTCACCGGATGCTCGACCTGGATGCGCGTGTTGACCTCGATGAAGTAAAATTCGCGCGTCGTTTCGTCATAGAGATATTCGACGGTTCCGGCACCGCGATAGGCGACCTCGCGCGCCAGCGCGACCGCACTTTCGCAAAGCTTGGCCCGCACCTCGGCCGGAAGAAGGAACGATGGCGCCTCTTCCCAGACCTTCTGGCGGCGGCGCTGCAACGAGCATTCCCGTTCGAAGCAATGAACGAAGTTCTTGCCGTCACCGAGGATCTGCACCTCCACATGGCGGGCCTTGGTGATGACCTTTTCAAGATAAAGCCCGCCATCGCCGAAGGCGGCGAGCGCCTCGGCGGAGGCCTGGGGGAAAAGCCGCTCAAGATCCGCCAGATCGGCGGCGATGCGGATACCGCGACCGCCGCCGCCGGCGGCCGCCTTGATCATGATCGGGAAGCCGGTTTTCGCCGCCACGGCCCGTGCTTCCTCGATCGTGGCAAGGCGCCCGGCGCTGCCCGGCACCGTCGGAACGCCGGCCTTGGCGGCAACGGTGCGGGCGGCGACCTTGTCGCCCAGAAGGCGAATGGCATCGCCCTTCGGGCCGATAAAGATGAGGCCTGCTTTTTCCACGGCGTCGGCAAAGTCGGCATTTTCGGACAGGAAACCGTAACCTGGATGCACGGCATCCACGCCTGCGGCCTTGGCCGCATTCACCACGGCCTCGATGTTCAGATAGGATTTCTTCGGCGCCGGCGATCCGATGTCGATCGCTTCGTCGGCGAGCTTCACCGCGAGCATGTCGGCGTCGGCGGCGCTGTGGACCTGTACCGTGCGGATGCCGAGCGCCTTCGCCGCTTTGATGATGCGCACCGCGATCTCGCCGCGGTTGGCAACGAGGATCGAGCGGATGGTCATGCCTCCACCTCGGCAATGACCTGACCTGCCATGACCGGCTCCTCGTTCTCGACGAGGAAGGTGATGTTCTTGCCATCGACGCCGGCAGGTACCTCCTGGAAGGTCTTCATGACTTCGATCAGGCCGATCGCGTCGCTCGCCGCCACGCTGTCGCCATCCGCCTTGAACGGCGGCACATCCGGCGAAGACGCGCGGTAGAAGGTGCCCGGCAGGGGCGATCTGATCTCGATCTTGCTCATGTTTTTCTCCACTCCAGAAGGTCAGCGCCCGGCCGAGGCCGAAACCGGCGCAATACGTATACCTGCTCCCACCAGCGCATCACGCATCTGGCGCACGATGTCGAATGCGCCGAGCGTGTCGGAATGGAAGCAGATGGATTCGAAGGCGATATCGATGTCGCGGCCCGTTACCGTCCTGACCTTGCCCTCCTGACAGGCACGCAGAACCTTGCGTGCGATGGCGGCGGGATCGGGCCGGCCGGCATCGCGCGTGAACACGATGGAGCCGCTATCGTCATAGTCGCGATCGGCGTAGAATTCCCGAACAACAGGCTGGCCGGCTTCTGTCGCGGCTCGGAACGTCGCCGAACCACCCATGCAGAAGATGTAGGCATTCGGTTCGACGGTGCGCATGTATTGCACGAAGCTCTGGGAGAGTTCCGGGTTGACCGCCATCTCCATGTAAAGCGCGCCATGCGGCTTCACATGCTGGAGGCGCACACCGTGGCGATGAGCGAATTCCTTGATGGCGCCGACCTGGTAGACAAGATCGTTCACCAGCTCCTTTGCTGTGCCGGCGATCTTGCGACGGCCAAATCCCTGAAGATCGTTGTAGCCGGGATGGGCGCCGATGCCGACACCGTGTTCGGCTGCGAGCCGCACTGTCTCGTCCATCAGGTTGGGATCACCGGCATGGAACCCTGCCGCGATGTTCGCCGAGCTGATCAGCGGCATGAGGGAAGCGTCGTCCGTATCGCCGACGCGCCAGCGGCCGAAGGCCTCGCCCATGTCGCAATTGATATCGACCACCTCACGCACCGTCTCAACCTCGCATGCATTTCTGAACAGGGAAACGCTAGGCCCATTAGGACCATTTGAAAAATTCTATTTTTCCATATATGAATTCTGAAAATCAGAACTGATTGCCTTGTTTTGCTGCGGCGCAAAAACCTTAAGAAACAAAGGCCTAACCTGTTTGTGCCCTGAACGGGGCGGCCCGATGCTCATTTCGACGCCGCCTGTTCTGATTTTTCGATAGCCTCGCGCAGCAAAACAGAATGGGAAGGACAACCATGACGCTGAGCCTTCGGCAAATCCGCTACTTCGTCGCGACCGCCGAACTCGGCCAGATTTCGCAGGCGGCGGTCGATCTCTCCATATCCCAGTCCGCGGTGACGACGGCGATCAAGGAACTGGAGCGCACGGTCGGCGTCAGCCTCTTCCTGCGCACGCCGCACGGCATGGACCTGACGCCCGCCGGACGGCAGTTTCTGTCGCATGCCTACGAAATCCTGAAGAAGGTAGACGAGGCGACGCATCTCAATGTCGTCAGCAACGAGATCGAAGGAACGCTGACGGTCGCGGCGACCTATACCGTCATCGGTTACTTCCTGCCGCTGCACATCGAGCGGTTGCGGCGGCTCTTTCCCAGGCTGGAGATCCAGCTCTTCGAGCTCAACCGGGAATCCATCGAGGAGGGGTTGTTGAGCAACCGATACGACATGTCGGTCCTGCTCACCTCCAACATCCTGAACCCGGCCCTGATCACGGAGAAGGTGCTGAGCTCGACGCGCAGGCTCTGGCTGCCGGCTCAGCATCCGCTGCTGCAGGCCGAGACTGTCGGGCTGAGGGACATCGCCGACGAGCCCTACATCATGCTGACCGTGGACGAAGCCGCGCATTCCGCCCTGAAATACTGGAGCGCCACGCCCTACCAGCCGCGCGTCATCCTGCGCACCTCTTCGGTGGAAGCCGTTCGCTCGCTGGTCGCGAACGGCCAGGGCGTCGCCATCCTTTCCGACATGGTGCACCGCCCCTGGTCGCTCGAGGGCCGGCGCATCGAGACGGTGAACATCAGCGACACCGTGCCCGCCATGGATGTGGGCCTCGCCTGGCGGCGAAACATGGAGCTGACGCCCCCCATGCTCGCCTTCCGTTCGTACTTCCAGCAGGCCTTCCACCTGCCGGAACGCTGAGCGGACAACCACAGGAAGCACGGCCGCCGGCGCCGACATGTTGCCTGCCATTCCGGTCTCCCTGTTGCGAGGCATCGCTCCGCCCGGAGCGGAGCGGATTCTCACTTTGCGCGTGTCAGCAGATAACTGCCGCTCTCATGCAGCACGCTGGTCCAGCCGGGTTCGATGACGATGGTCGTCGTCACCTCCTCGATGATGGCAGGACCCTCGATGCGCGCGCCGGCGCCGAACTTCGCGCCATCATAGACCGGCGTGGAAGTGACCTTGCCGGATTGCTCGAAGATCGCATCGCGGTGGCCCTTCAGCGCAGCTTCCGCGTCGCCGCCAGCCGCCAGTTTCGGCGGGCGCACCTTCTCGATACGGCCGTAGAGGGTGGATTCGATGTTCACCACCTCCACCGCGCTGTGCCGTTCGGCGTAGGTGTAAAGCTCCTCGTGCCGGGCGTGGAAGGCGTCCTTGACCTTCTCGATGGTGTTCTCATCGATCGGGAAGGTGCCGATATCCACGGTGCATTCATGCACCTGGCCGACATAGCGCATGTCGAGCGAACGGCGGATCTCGATCGCAGCCCCCGCGAAACCGTCGGCCTCAAGATGCGAAACGCCCTTGGCCTCGATCTCCTTGAAGAGGCCATCGATGCGCGCGTAGCTCGCAGGATTGTCGAGCCGCACGGGAGCCGGCGCCATGTAGTTGTACTTCACATCGGAGATGATCTGACCGAAGGCGCAGAGACCGGACGCAAGCTTGGGCAGGATGATCGTGTCGATGCCCATGTCCCGCGCCAGCGCCGTGATATGGGCGGCCGTCGCGCCTCCTGCCCCCACAAGGACGAAATCGCGCGGGTCGTAACCGCGCTCGACCGAAACGCGCCTGATACCGTTGACCATGTTGTTGTTGACGATGGCGAACATGCCATAGGCCGCCTGCTCCGTGGAGATGCCCAGCGGTTCGGCGACCCTCGCCACCGCCGCCCGCGCTTTCTCCACATCGAGCGGCAGCTTGCCGCCGAGCAGACCCTCGGGGTTGAGATAGCCGAGCACGAGATTGGCGTCCGACGTCGTCGGCTCCGCTCCGCCCCGGCCATAGCAGGCCGGGCCAGGCTCGGAACCGGCCGATTGCGGGCCGACCTGAAGGAGGCCGAGCGGATCCACCCAGCCGATCGAGCCTCCGCCCGCGCCGAGCGTCTCGACCTGGATCATCGGAACACCGATGCGATAACGCAGGAAATCGATGTTCTTGTTAAGGTTGGTCTGGCCGTTGCGGGTGAGCGTGATGTCGAAGGACGTGCCGCCCATATCGACGGTGATGACATTCTTGTGGCCGAACGGCGCACCGGCATAGAGCCCTGCCTGTGGCGCGGAGGCGGGGCCGGAATTGATGGCGTAGACGGAACGGTCGGTCATGACCTGCCCGATGGCGAGCCCCCCGTTCGACTGGAAGTAGCGCACCGGCTGCTTGGCGCCGAGCGAGCGGAAATAGGCATCGACCGCCGTGATGTAACGGCGCATGACCGGGGCGAGATAGGCGTTCGTGACCGCCGTCGACGTGCGGGTGTATTCGCGCACCTGCGGATAAAGCTCGCTGCCGACCGTCAGCACGGCATCCGGCATCATCTCGCGCACGATTTCGGCCGCGCGCCGCTCATGCGAGGGGTCGAGCACCGACCAGACGAAGGAGATGGCGACGGTCTCGACGCCCTCCTTGAGAAAGAGCCGGCACGCCTCGCGCACGTCCTCCTCATGCAGCGGCGTGCGCACGGACCCGTCGGACAGCACACGTTCGCGAACACCGCGGCGCAGATAGCGTGGAACGAGCATCGTGGCGGCGGGATAATCCGGGTCGTAGCGGAAGCCATCTTCCTTGTGGCCGTTGCGGATCTCGATGGAGTCCTCATGGCCCGCCGTGCAGATCAGGCCCGTACGGCCGCCACGATGGGTGATCAGCGCATTGAGGCCCACCGTCGTGCCGTTGATGCACAGGTCGCAGTTGGCGATGATCTCCTCGATCGGCCGCTGGAGATCGGTGGCGATCAGGCCAAGACCGTTCTCGATGGCCTTGGTCGGGTCGGACGGTGTGGAGAGCGCCTTGAACAGCCTGACCTCACCGGTCGCGCGGTCGGCAATGACGAAGTCGGTGAAGGTGCCGCCGGCATCGATGCCGAGACGGTAGGAATGCATGGTCATGTCTGTCTTCCTTAAACAGCGGCTCTGAGCCGGTCGGTCTCGGCCGTATCGACATCAAGGGTCTCGAGGCTCACGATGGCGACGCCGTAGTCGAGCCGCGCGCCTTCCAGGGAGACGAGGCCGTTGCGCACATCGGAAACGACCTTTTCCACCGGCCGCTCGAACGGGTTGCCGAAGCCTCCGCCGCCCGGATTGAGATTGGTGATCGTCTGGCCGGGCTTGATGGTCTCGATGATGTTCTTGCGCTCGACCCGAACCGCGCCGTCACGCCGCAATTCGACGCGGCCCACCTTGGTATCGACCATGGCCGAGGTCGCACCGGCGGCACCCATCGCCGGAATGCGCCGCCCCTCGCCGAAGCCGATGCAGAGCATGTCGCCGTTAAGCGGCTCGACTTCCCAGGCCGTGCCGGAACCACCGCGGAATTTGCCGGCACCGCCGGAATCCGTCATCAGCGAATAGCGGTGGATGACGATGGGATAGGAGTATTCGAGCAGTTCCACATCGCCCGAGGTGAGCGCGCCGAAGCAGCATTCCGGACCGACGGCATGCCAGCCGTCCTGCTTGGGCGTCGCGCCGCCGCCCGAAATGATGGTGGCCAGCACCATGGTCACGAACTCCTCGTTGGTGCGGGAATCGCGGCCGGCGATGTTGAGGCCGTTGGCATGCCCCCAGGAGGCCGAGACCCGCGACGGCACCGCCTTCTCGAAGGCGAGACGCACGGCATCCGTCAGCGTCTCCATCGGTGTCGTCGTGCAGTTCATATGCGGCGCGGGCTCCTGCGCGTTGCACAGCGTGCCCTTCGGCCCGAAATCGAGACTGACGCAGCGATAGAGACCTTCATTGTAGGGTGGCGGCAGAGCCGCAAACATCATGAGGCCCAGATAGACGCCTGAATGGGAATTGCCCTCGTAGGAGTTGATGAAATAGGGAATCTGCGGCGGGCTATCGATGGCGATATGGCAGGCGTCGCCGTTGATCGTCACCGTCGCCTTGATCTCGAAATCGCCAAAGCCGTGGCCGGCATCCTCCAGGATGGCGATGCCTTCATAGGTTCCGTCGGGAACCGTGGCGATCAGCGCGCGCATGTGCTTGTCGGCCATGTCGAGAAGCGTATCGACGCAGGCATCCACCTGCTCCTTGCCGTATTTGTCGAGCATGGCAAGAAGGTTGCGCTCCCCCACCTGGCAAGCGCCGATCAGGGCGCGGAAGTCTCCTTCCTGATCGCGGCGGGCACGCATGTTGGTGAGGATCATGTTCAGAACATCGTGGCGCGGCTTTCCGCGATCCCAGATCTTCACCGGCGGAATGCGCAGGCATTCGGCGTAGATCTCCGTGGCATTCGGATTGTATCCCGCCGGCACCGGCCCGCCGATATCGGTGAGGTGGCCCTTGCAGACGGTCCAGTAGACGAGCTCGCCCTTGTAGAAGACCGGCTTGTACATGCAGGTATCGATGGCGTGGCTGCCGCCGAAGGCCGGATCGTTGTGCAGGATCAGGTCGCCCTCGTGGATGTCGTCGCCGAAGAAGGCGGCAACCGCCTTCATGGCGGGAATGAGCGAGCCGAGATGGATCGGGATATCCTGCCCCTGCAGGATCATTTCCGGCCGGGCGTTGAACAGCGCCGTCGAATAGTCGTGCGCCAGGTTGAAGACCGACGAACGGGCCGTTTTCTCCAGCGCGAGCGTCATTTCGCGCTGTGTCGTCTCGAGCATGCCGCGCACCACCGAAAGGGTGATCGGGTCCACCTTGGAAGTCTGGGTATGGAGCATCGTGTTCACGCTGGTTGAAGGCGAGAACCGACGGCCTGGAAACCGTTCGAATAGCTGTAATGTCTGTTCCCTGGGCCGCCGGTGTCTGTCGCACCGTTGAAGCCGGGTTCAATCTATGCAGAGTTTTCCGGCCCGGTCTTTGCAGGCGGCGAACAACGGTTTGCGCTTGAGCGCACAAGCTGCCATTTTCATTGCCTGGCAGACATCATGTGCATACCTTTCAACGAAGAGGGAAAGCCGCATGAAGACGAGCATCACCACGAGCGCGACGCGCGCACCCGATCGCAGCCGTCACTGGCACGAGGCCATCGCCTCGGCCTACTTCCCGCTCGACCTGCGCTTTCGCGAAGCCGACCGCTTCTCCGGCGACCTGACGACATGGCAGTTCGGCGACGTCTCGATTTCGCGGCTGACCTGCGATGCGCTGCAGTATCTGCGCCTGCCGCACCATTTTCGCGCCGCAAGGGAGGAGGAATTCCTCGTTACGGTTCCGGCAAAGGCGGAGGTATTCTTCTCCCAGTGCGGTCGCGAGGTGACGTGCCGGCCGGGTGGCTTCTTCCTGGAGCGCAGCAGCGAGCCCTACCAGTTCAGCCATTCGGAAGCGGCCGACATGTGGGTGCTCAAGGTCGAGGCCGACGCGCTTGGCGGTCGCATGCGCGCGCCGGACCGCTTCTGCACCCTGCAATTCGAGGCCGACAACGGCGCCGGCGGCCTTTTCACCGACATGCTGCACCTCCTGCCCGCCCGCTTCGACGGCATGACGCAGGAGGCGCGCACGACGGTCGGCCGCCAGCTTGTCGATTTGCTCGTGCTTGCCATCAAGGCGGATGACCGCGTGTTGACATCCGGCAACTCGACGGTGCGCAGCGCCCATCTCGCCCGCGTCGAGGCCTATGTGCGCGCCAACCTCCAGGATTTCCGCCTTGACCCGGAACGTATCGCCGGGGCCTGTGGAATCTCCACCCGCTACCTGCACGAGCTGTTCAGGGATACCGGAGATACGATCCGCAACTGGATCCGCATCCAGCGGCTTTCGGCTTGCCGCGAGGCGCTTGCGGATGCCGGCAACGTGCAGACCGCCGCCGAGATCGCCTATAGCTGGGGCTTCAGCGATCAGACCCAGTTCTCCCGCGCCTTCAAGGCCCAATTCGGCCTTCCACCGGGAGAATACCGCGCGATGGCGTCAAAGGGCCGGATGAACGGGTAGGCGTCCCGCGTTCAGAACCGATAGGTCAGTCCAAGCACCGGGCCGGAAAGACGGGTATCGAAGACATGGCCGTCCTGGTCGTAGTCGACATCCAGCACCTTGTATCCGGCCGACACGGACAGGTTGTCGGTGAAGGTGTAGTTCACCGTGGCCAGTGCCGACCAGGTCAAATCGGACCCGACACCGAAGCCGCCGATATCGACCTGCCCCTGTACGGAGAGTTTGTCGGTCAGGTTTACGAACAGCCGCGCGCCGATCACCGGATCCACCCAGCCGAAGCTCTCCTCATGACTGGCGGATATCCGGCCCAGAATAGGATGGCTTGCCGTAACCGAGACATCGTTGGAGATGTACCAGAAGCGGGCACCACCAAGCGCATCAAGGGTAAGTTCCGGTGTATCGATGATACGATAACCGCCCTGCAAGGTCGCCATGAACTCGCGCGTCTCGACATCGGCATCAATGTTCGCGCCGGCGGGGATGGCCGCCAATCCCGGGATCTGCAACGCCGGCAGCGGGCCGGTCGCCTTGCTGTCGGTGGTGTTCACGTACATGACATCGCCCGACAGCACGAAGCGATCGTACCGTCCCCAGATATTGATAAAGCCGCCGAAATTCAGATCGTCCATCACATCGGAGAACGATTTCTCGACTTGCAGCCTCGGACCACGACGAAAAGGTGATATCGCGCCATCGAGACCCGTCGCCCACATATAGGGCGTGATCTGCAAAGCCCAGTCGGAGCGCAGCCCTGCGGCAGGATCCACATCCGCGGCGACATCATTATCGGCGGCATCCGCAAAGCCGGCCGTGCAGAGCGCCAGAGCGGTCGCAGCAAGGTATCTCTTCATGGCGTCGTCTCCGTGGCCGGCAGCGTGTTCTTGTGTATGCGGCCATCCTTCATCACCAACATCAACGTACGATCCGGATCGGCAATCAGCGAAATATCCTGAAGCGGGTCGCCATCGACGACCAGAAGGTCCGCATAGGCATCCGCCTCGATGTGCCCGAGCCTGGCGGGATAGGGGTTGCGCGGGCCGGACAACCCGGCAAGATCGGCGTTGCCGCTCGTCAGCATACGCAACACCTCGGCATTGTCGTACCAGCGCGCAAACTTGGCCAGTTGCCGACCCTGCGTCGCGGTTCCCTTCGGGTTAAAAAGGATATCGGTTCCCAACGCCATCTTCACCTTGTGCTTACGGCCGAATTCCACCGCCCGCACCGTGCCTTCGGCGATCATTTGCTGCTGGGCGCGCTGCTCCGGCGACGCATAGACATTGGCATCCTCGTCGGCCAGGAACGGCTGGATGCTCCACCAGGCGCCGGCATCCGCCATGCGTTTTGCCGTCTCCTCATCGGCAAGCTGGCCATGCTCTATCGAGCGTACGCCGCAGTCGAGCGCCCGCTGAATGGCCGCGGATGTGTAAGCATGGATGCACACATACGTGCCCCAATCCGTTGCGGCCGACACGGCCGCCCGCATTTCGACCTCGGTATACTGCAACGCGTCGATCGGGTCGAAGGCGGACGCCACGCCACCACCGCCCATGATCTTGATCTGGCTGGCGCCCAGCATCAGCTGTTCGCGCACACGCCGCAGCACCTCGGCCTCACCATCGGCGATCGCTGCGATGCCTGCCTGCTCGGCCACGCTGAGGCCGCTCAACGCCGAGCGCGGCAATTCCGTGCGCATGCGGAAATCGCCATGCCCCGACGTTTGCGAAATCATCGCGCCGGAAGGATAGATGCGCGGGCCGGCGATGCGTCCCTCATCGATGGCGCGCTTCAGCGCAAAGGACGGGCCGCCGACATCGCGAACGGTCGTGAAGCCGCGCAGAACGGTGCGTTCGGCCTCCTGTGCAGCGACGAGATGGACATAGGGAATATCGGCCGTCATCGCGGCCACCTGTGAAATTGCCGCAAGGATCGAATGCCAATGGGCATCGATCATGCCGGGCATCAGCGTCCGTGCGCCGCAATCGATCACCTCCGCATCCGAAACGGTGTCGGCAGCCGGCACGAGCGCCTTGATCCGGTTGCCTTCGACAAGAACGCCCTGCCCTTCAACCAGAGCGCTGCCTGTTCCATCGAATATCTTCACATTGCGCAGCAGGGTCGGTTTGGTGGAAGCTTGTGCAAAAACCGGGCTCGACAGGCCCAATACCGGCGCTACCAGGCTTGCCGCGACGCCTTTGAGAACGGAACGTCGCGAAAGACCCTCCTCAATGCGCGCAAAAAGGCTCTGTGCCTGCGGACTGTGGCACGCGCAACCCTGGCCATGAACGAAGTGGCGGTACCGACCTCCCAAACGCAATACCAAAGTCGCCCCTTCCCCCGTTACGGCATCCCAACCAAAAGTTGTCGGTCAGTTAAGCTGATTTGACCGGCCGCGCCAAGCGGGTTTTCCGCGACCTCGGGTCACATACAGGGCGTTGCCTGCTCCGATCCTAGATCTCGTGCAGCACGTTGGCGGCCTTCACGGCGGCGGAGGCGCGGTTTTCGACGCCGAGTTTGACGTAGATCTGCTCCAGGTGCTTGGTCACTGTTCGGGCGCTGAGGCCGAGGATTTCGGCGATGTCACGGTTCGACTTACCCTTCGCGATCCACAGCAGGACTTCGGATTCGCGGTGCGTCAGTAAGAAGTGCTGGCGCAGGATCTCATCGTCGGAAAGGCGGCTTTCAGCCGTGAGGCGGAAAAGGAATTCGTCCGCGTCGATCCTGCCGAGGAAGGAAAGTTGCAGGCTTGCCTGCCCGGGCTGGCGGATGGCGAAGGTGGTTTCGCGGGACGCGCCGCGCATCTTCATCCAGTCACGGATATGGTCGGAGACGACGTCGAGACCCTCGTCGCTGCCCGTCGCGGCATTGACCAGCCGGGTCGCCTGCGGGGTCGACCAGCGGATCTTGCCCTCGCTGCTCACGGCCAAAAGGTGCCGCCCGGCGGCATCCAGCGCCACGCGGGCGCTCTGGGCGGAACGGGCATTGGTGAGATGCACGCGGATGCGCGCCCGCAGCTCGTCGATATTGATCGGCTTTGTGAGATAATCGACGCCGCCGGATTCCAGCGCCCGCACCACATGCTCGGTCTCGGTGAGGCCGGTCATGAAGACGACGGGAACGGGGCTGATGGCGGGGTCGGCCTTCAGCCTGAGGCAGGTCTCGAAGCCATCCATGCCGGGCATGACGGCGTCGAGCAGGATAATGTTGGGCGTGATGCGGCTGACGATATTGAGCGCCGAAGCGCCCGACGTGGCGATCAGCACGGAGAAGCCGGATTGCTCCAGTGCTTCCGTCAGGAATCCCAGGGCCTCGGGGGAATCGTCGACGAGAAGGACGATGTCGCGGGGAATGGCTGTCTCAGTCACGGGCGGCGGCATCCTTCCGATCCATGGTTCTCAGGAAGGCATCATAGCCGGCGAGGTCGAAAACCTGAACATAGGCGCGCACGGCTTCCGCGAAGGGCTGGTGTTCCGGCACGCCGGCGATTTCCGCGAGTTTCGCCTCGATGCCCCTGATATAGCCGATCTCGCCGAGACGGATCAGCTCGCGCACATGGTCTTCCTCCGGAATGACGATGCTGGTTTTCGAGCGATCGTCTGTCGCCGCGTCATCGTGATAGATCCAGTCGAGGCCCATATGCAGGGCGAGCTTGTCGGTGAGCTCTCGCAGGTTGAACGGTTTTGCCAGCATGTCGTTGTGGCCGGAACGGGCCGTCGTGCCATCACCGATATTGGCCGAAAGCATGATAACGGGAGCCGGCTGGGCCTGCGCGCGCAGGCGTTCGACCAGCTCCCAGCCGTTCATGCCGGGCATGGAAATATCGACGAGGAAGAGATCAGGCTTCAGCCCCTCGACGAGCGACAGGCATTCCTCGCCGCTCGTTGCGGTGAGCACGGTGAAATCGAGCGGGCGCAGCACCTCTTCCATGAGATTGCGGTGGTCCGCATTGTCATCGACGACGACAATGGTGCGGCGTGGGCCCCTGTAGCCCTTGATGCGCTGCACGGCATCCTTCGCAGCCGCCGGGCGATCGACGGCCGACAGCATGAGGCGAACACGGAACTCCGTGCCCTTGCCCCATTCGCTGGTGACGGAGATTTCCCCGCCGAGCGTCTGGGTCAGAAGGCGCGTGATGGTGAGGCCGAGACCAAGGCCGGGCATGCGGCCGTGCTCGGCGCCGCCGCGCTGGAACGGCTCGAAGATGCGCGACAGGTCCTTTTCCTGAATGCCCTGGCCGCTGTCGCTGACGGTGAAGGTCGCGACCTGGCTGCGATAGGCGACATCGAGGCGGATCGCACCCTGATCGGTGAACTTCAACGCATTGGAGACGAGGTTGACGAGGATCTGGCGCAGCCGCTTGTCATCGGTGCGCACATAGCGCGGAAGGTTTGCCGGGCGGCTGTGCTCGAAGGCGACGCCTTTGGCCTGAGCCTGCGGACGGAACATCTCCACGATCTGGTCGAGAAAATCAGGCAGATGGATTTCGTTGGAATAGACTTGCAGCTTGCCGGCCTCGATCTTGGAAATATCGAGCAGGCCGTCGATGAGGCCGGAAAGGTGATCGGCGCTGCGCTTGATGACGCGGATGGCGTTCTGGCGTTGCGGCGGGATGCTCTCGTCGCGCTCCAGCACCTGCGCATAGCCGAGCACGGCATTGAGCGGCGTGCGCAGCTCGTGGCTCAAGCCCACGACATAGCGGCTCTTGGCGCGGTTGGCCGCCTCGGCCGCCTCCTTTGCCTGCTGGAGGGCGGCGTCGGTCTTCTTGTGCGCGGCGATCTCCTTGAGGAGAAGCGTGGTCTGGCGGGAGGACTCCTCCTCCGCCACCACCCGGCTGTCATGGGCCAGCACATAAAACCAGCAGACCACGCCCGCGACCACCGCGAAGACGAAGAAGACGACAGCGATGGTGCGCTCCACCACGGCCGCTGTTTCCGGAGAGTGGGTTCCGACCTGGTGGGCGATCATGGCGAGGATGACGCCCATGCCCGCGATGGACAGAACGGCGGCGATGCCGTAGCGGCCGAGCCTCGTGCCGAGAGCCCGCACCGCCGCCGCGGGCAATATGGTTTTCGCCACCCCGGCGATCTGCGCATTGAACCGCGCCTTCGGCTTGCACAGGTCGTGGCAGCGGCTGTCGAGCGAGCAGCAGAGCGAACAGATCGGCGCGGCATAGGCCGGGCACCAGGCCATGTCCTCGGGCTCGAAAGGGTGCTCGCAGATCGAGCAGGTGATCGAGTGCTCGAGCGCCCAGCTGCGGCGCGGCTTGCGGGCAAGGTAGTATTTTCCGCCTGTCGCCCAGGCGATCAGCGGCGAGGCAATGAAGGCCACAATGGCGGCGATGTAGGGTGCGAGCGACGCCGCGATCTCGCCGAACGCGCCGAAATGGGCGGTCAGTGCGATGACGGCCGACAGCGTCATGGCACCGAGGCCGACCGGATTGATGTCGTAAAGATGCGCCCGCTTGAACTCGATCCCGGGCGGCGACAGTCCAAGCGGCTTGTTGAGGAAGAGGTCCGCCGAAATGGTGCAGAGCCACGCCATGGCGATGATGGAGAAGACGCCGAGCGTTTCCTCCAGCAGCCTGTAGATGCCGAGTTCCATCAGGAGCAGAGCGATCGCGACGTTGAAGACCAGCCAGACGACGCGGCCGGGATGGCTGTGGGTCAGGCGTGAGAAGAAATTCGACCAGGCGAGCGACCCGGCATAGGCGTTCATCACGTTGATCTTCAGCTGCGACACCACCACGAAGGCGACCATCAGCAACAGCGCTGCCATGTCCCACGGCAGCATGTAGCCGAAGGCCGTGTAGTACATCTGCGCGGGATCGGCCGCCCGGGTGGAGGGCACGCCAGATGATAGCGCCAGCACGACGAGGAAGGAGCCAGCAATCAGCTTCGGCGCGCCGACGATGACCCAGCCGGAGCCCGCGAGGAAGACGGCGATGCGGTGATGCAGCTTGCGCTGCCCGTCCGGCGGCAGGAAGCGCAGGAAGTCCACCTGCTCGCCGATCTGCGCCATCAAAGCGAAGATGACGGCCGAAGCCGCACCGAACTCCACGAGGTTGAACGGCGCGTAGGTGCCGGGCGGGCCGGAAGGATGATGCAGGCCGGAATAGGCGAGCCATTCACCCACCTTCTGCCAGTCCGCGAAGGCGATGAAGACGAAGGGCAGAATGTTGAGCACGATCCAGAACGGCTGGGTGACGAGCTGAAAGCGCGAGATGAGTTGCACACCGTGGGTGACGAGCGGGATCACCACGATGGACGATATGATATAGCCGATCCACAGCGGCAGGCCGAGCGCAAGCTCGAGCGCACCGGACATGATCGAGGCTTCGATGGCAAACAGGATGAAGGTGAAGCTCGCATAGATCAGCGAGGTCAAGGTCGAGCCGATATAGCCGAAGCTTGCGCCACGCGTCAAAAGATCGATGTCGACACCGTGGCGGATGGCGTAGCGGCTGATCGGCAGGCCGACCACGAGGATCATCAGGCTGGCCACCAGCGTCGCCACGATGGCGTTGGTGGTGCCGTAGGACATGGTGATCGCCCCGCCGATCGCCTCCAGCGCCAGGAAGGAGATCGCACCGATGGCGGTCTGCGAGATGCGGTCGGATGAAAACCGGCGCGCGCTCTTGGCTGTGAAGCGCAGCGCATAGTCTTCCAGCGTCTGGTTGGCGACCCAGCGATTGTATTCGCGGCGGATCGGTATGATGCGCTGGCGTGCGGCCATCGTGTGCTGCTGTCCCCTGTGCCGTTTGTCGGCCGTCTGGCAATGTTCCTAACACAGATGCGCCGGCCCCGAAATTGGCGCGCCGCCGCAAAAGCTTCCCGCTTATCCCTGCCTTCTACGCAATATGACGTATGTGCAGCGCAACATGCCTGTCGGATAGTCCCCGCAGCAACGGCCAAAAACAACCAATCCGCCCCGTTGCGGTCAAACGAACAGAGGGGTTCAGACCATGTCCATCAAGAGGCGCGCCACCGGCGCATTGCTCGCAGCCATTCTTTCCACAACGGCCTTCCACGGCGCTTTCGCGGCCGACGACACCATCAAGGTCGGCATCCTGCATTCGCTTTCCGGCACCATGGCGATTTCCGAGACGACGCTCAAGGACGCCATGCTGATGCTTATCGACGAGCAGAACAAGAAGGGCGGCCTTCTCGGCAAGAAGCTCGAGGCCGTCGTGGTCGACCCGGCCTCCGACTGGCCGCTCTTTGCCGAAAAGGCCCGTGAACTCATCTCCGTCGACAAGGTATCGGCTGTCTTCGGTTGCTGGACCTCGGTGTCGCGAAAGTCCGTGCTTCCCGTCTTCGAAGAGCTGAATTCCATCCTCTTCTACCCCGTGCAGTACGAGGGCGAGGAAAGCCAGCGCAACGTGTTCTACACCGGTGCGGCACCGAACCAGCAGGCCATCCCCGCCGTCGATTACCTGATGGCGAACGAAGGCGTCGAGCGTTGGGTGCTTGCCGGCACCGACTATGTCTATCCGCGCACGACCAACAAGATCCTCGAAGCCTACCTGAAGTCAAAGGGTGTGGCCGCCGAGGACATCATGATCAACTACACGCCTTTCGGTCATTCCGACTGGCAGACGATCGTCTCCGACATCAAGAAGTTCGGTTCGGCCGGAAAGAAGACCGCCGTGGTCTCGACCATCAACGGCGACGCCAATGTTCCCTTCTACAAGGAACTCGGCAACCAGGGCGTCAAGGCTGAGGATATCCCTGTCGTCGCCTTCTCCGTGGGCGAGGAAGAACTCGCAGGCCTCGACACCGGCCCGCTCGTCGGCCACCTCGCGGCCTGGAACTACTTCCAGTCCGTCGACAACCCGGCGAATGCCGAGTTCATCAAGACGTGGCAGGCCTTCACGAAGAACGACAAGCGCGTCACCAACGACCCGATGGAAGCCCATTACATCGGCTTCAACATGTGGCTGAAGGCCGTCGAGAAGGCGGGAACCACCGATACGGATGCCGTGCTCGACGCGATGATCGGCGTTTCCGTGCCGAACCTTTCGGGCGGCTACTCCACCATGATGCCGAACCACCACATCACCAAGCCGGTTCTGATCGGTGAAATCCAGACCGACGGTCAGTTCGAGACCGTGTGGGAAACGCCCGGCCTCGTCGTGGGCGACGAATGGTCGGACTTCCTGCCGGACTCCAAGGACCTGATCGCCGATTGGCGCAAGCCCATGGAATGCGGCAACTTCAACGTCGCCACCGGCAAGTGCGGCGGCAAGGGTTCGTGACCTGAAAGGATGAGCGGGGCAGCGATGCCCCCTCATCCGGCCCTTCGGGCCACCTTCTCCCCGCTGGGGAGAAGGCAAGGACGGCAAACGCTCGTTCCCTCATTCGCCTCGCCGGGACCGCCAGCGTATCGGTTCACCCCTTCTCCCCTCGGGGAGAAGGTGCCGGCCGGCGGATGAGGGGCCGTCTCGCCTTCCAACGAAATCCATCATCCCGACCCGTCGGGATGCTCCATCCTTCACCCACCGAGGACGTGACATGCACGCGCGGCTCATCCATCGCTTCCTGCAATGCCTGCTCGTCGCATTCTGCCTGACGGTGACGCTGCTTGCGACCGATCTGAGGGCGGCCGACGAGCTTCGCACCATGGTCAACGCACTGGGCGGTGGCAACTTCCAGCAGAACCAGAAACAGGTGGAAGCACTGGCGAAGACCGGTGATCCCAGGATCGTCCCGGCGCTGGAAGCGCTCTCGGAGGGCGACCTCTACCAGCGCAAGGCCGATGGCACGGTCTTCATCGTCAAGCCGGCCGGTTCCAATTTCACGCTGATCGACGCCGTCACCGGCGATGCGGCCGGCGAAGAGGCAAAGGCCGCGCTGGAAAAGATCAAGGTCAACAACGGCCTGCGTCGCACCATCCGCGCCGCACTCGGCGGCCTGACGCTGATGAGCCCCGATACGGGCGTGCGTCTCCAGGCGGCAAACACCATTTTGCGCACCCCCTCGGCCGACGCGCTCGACGGCCTCGATGCCGCGCTCGCCGCCGAGACGGACGGCACAGTCCGCGCCGTGCTCGAAAAGGCCCGCGCTGCCTCCGTACTGGTTTCCGATCGACCGGTGGACGAGAAGAAGGCGGCGGTCGCGACGGTGGTCGAGACCGGCGGGCGCGACTCGCTCTCGCTGCTCTCCGCAGCACTGGCCACGGCCGACGAGAGCCTTCGCCCCGATATCGAGGCCGGCATCACAAAGATCGAGGACCGGCAGGCACTGTGGGCCGCCGGGCAGAACGTCTGGTACGGCCTGTCGCTCGGTTCCGTCCTGCTCCTGGCGGCCATAGGTCTTGCCATCACCTTCGGCGTGATGGGCATCATCAACATGGCGCATGGCGAGATGGTGATGCTCGGCGCCTACACCACCTTTGTGGTCCAGCAGATCATCCGCACGTCTTTCCCAGGCCTGTTCGACTGGTCGCTGGCCATTGCGCTGCCGCTCGCCTTTCTTGTCACCGGCGTGGTCGGCCTCGCCATCGAGCGCGGCATCATCCGCTTCCTTTATGGCCGGCCGCTCGAAACGCTGCTCGCGACCTGGGGCGTATCGCTCATCCTCCAGCAAGCCGTGCGCTCGATCTTCGGGCCGACAAACCAGGAAGTCGGCAACCCGTCCTGGATGTCCGGCGCGTTCGATCTCGGCGGCATGACGATCACCTGGAACCGCATGTGGATCATCGTTTTCTCGCTTGCCGTGTTCGCCTTTCTCCTGTTCCTGCTCAAGAGGACGCCGATGGGCCTGCAGATGCGCGCCGTTACGCAGAACCGCCGCATGGCCTCTTCCATGGGCATCAGGACGCCCTGGGTGGATGCCCTCACCTTCGCGCTCGGCTCCGGCATCGCCGGCATTGCCGGGGTCGCGCTCAGCCAGATCGACAATGTCTCGCCCAATCTCGGACAGGGCTACATCATCGACAGTTTCATGGTCGTGGTGTTCGGCGGTGTGGGTAACCTGTGGGGAACGCTCGTCGGCGCCTTCACGCTCGGCATCCTCAACAAGTTCCTCGAGCCCTATGCGGGCGCAGTGCTCGGCAAGATCCTCGTGCTCGTGCTGATCATCCTCTTCATCCAGAAGCGGCCACGCGGGCTCTTCGCACTCAAGGGAAGGGCGGTGGAAGCATGATCACCTCATTTGTCCTCAAGGCGCTCGACCGCAACATCGTCTGGGTCACGGCACTGCTGCTGGTGACCGCGGCCCTTGTTCCCGCCCTCAACCTCATGACGGCGCCGGACCACCCGCTGCACATTCCCACCTATATCGTCTCGCTGTTCGGCAAGTATCTCACCTACGCGCTGCTGGCGCTGGCGCTCGATCTGGTCTGGGGTTTCTGCGGCATCCTCTCGCTCGGCCACGCCGCCTTCTTCGCGCTCGGCGGTTATGCGATGGGCATGTATCTGATGCGCCAGATCGGCGCGCGCGGCTCCTACGGCAATCCGCTGCTGCCGGATTTCATGGTGTTCCTCAACTGGAAAGAGCTGCCCTGGTTCTGGTACGGCTTCGACATGTTCTGGTTCGCAGCCCTGATGGCGGTGCTCGTGCCGGGCCTGCTTGCCTTCGTTTTCGGATGGTTCGCCTTCCGCTCGCGCGTCAATGGCGTCTACCTCTCCATCATCACCCAGGCGATGACGTTTGCTCTGCTGCTTGCCTTCTTCCGCAACGACATGGGCTTCGGCGGCAATAACGGCCTCACCGACTTCAAGGATATTCTCGGCTTCAACATCCAGTCGAACGGCACGCGCTCGGCGCTCTTTGCCGCCTCGGCCATCGCACTGGCCCTCTCGCTGGTCATCACATCCGGCATCGTGCGCTCGAAATACGGCAAGGTCCTCATCGGCGTGCGCGACGCGGAAAGCCGTACCCGCTTCCTTGGCTACCGTGTGGAGCACATGAAGCTCTTCGCCTTCACGATCTCGGCCATGATGGCAGGCGTCGCCGGCGCGCTCTATGTGCCGCAGGTCGGCATCATCAATCCGGGCGAGTTCGAGCCGGCCAATTCCATCGAGGTCGTCATCTGGACGGCGGTCGGGGGACGCGGCACGCTGATCGGCCCCATTGTCGGCGCAATCCTCGTCAATGGCGGCAAGAGCATCTTCACGGACGCCTTCCCGGAATTCTGGCTCTTCGCGCTCGGCGGCCTGTTCGTTGTCGTCACACTGTTCCTGCCCAAGGGCATCGTCGGCACCGCGCGGCAGGTCATCGAGCGGCGGCGCGAATACCGCAAGGTCCGCCAGGCCGAGGCGGCACGCGCCCTTGCAGCAGAACCCCAAGCGGCGGAGTAACGGCCATGAACACGCTCGCAAGCAATGCGAAGCCCAGCAGCATCCTCTACCTTGACGGCGTCTCCGTTTCCTTCGATGGCTTCAAGGCACTGAATTCGCTCTCCTTCGTCATCGAGCCCGGCGAACTGCGCGCCATCATCGGCCCGAACGGCGCGGGCAAGACGACCATGATGGACATCATCACCGGCAAGACACGACCGGATTCGGGCGAGGTCTTCTTCAAGGGCACGGTCGATCTCACCCAGAAGGACGAGGCGGAGATCGCCCAGCTCGGCATCGGCCGCAAGTTCCAGAAACCGACGGTGTTCGAAAGCCATACGGTCTGGGACAATCTGGAACTGGCGCTCAACCGCAAGCGCGGCGTCTTCTCAACGCTGTTCTATCGCCTGACGGCCGAGGACAGGGAGCGCATCGAGGAAATCCTCTCCACCGTGCGTCTCACCAACCGCAAGGACGACTATGCCGCCAATCTCAGCCATGGGCAGAAGCAATGGCTGGAGATCGGCATGCTCTTGGCGCAGGAGCCGGAACTGCTTCTGGTCGACGAGCCCGTCGCCGGCATGACGGATGCGGAGACGACGGAAACGGCGCTCCTTTTG
Organism: Shinella oryzae; assembly: GCF_023038235.1. NCBI lineage: Bacteria > Pseudomonadati > Pseudomonadota > Alphaproteobacteria > Hyphomicrobiales > Rhizobiaceae > Shinella > Shinella oryzae. The sequence continues at coordinate 1,211,374 of NZ_CP081988.1, forward strand.
AAGGAGATCGCCAAGACCCGCTCGGTGGTGGTGGTCGAGCACGACATGGGTTTCATCCGCGATCTCGGCGTGAAGGTGACATGCCTAGCCGAAGGCGCCGTCCTGGCCGAAGGCTCCATCGATTTCGTCAGCGCCGATCCGAAGGTGATCGAGAACTATCTGGGGAGATGAGGGTGTATTCGGTATTTTCGTCGTTGGAATTCGCCGCAGCGATACCCCCTCCGCCCTGCCGGGCATCTCCCCCCTTGAGGGCAAGGTCAAGCCCCTCTGGAATGCAATCATCGCCACGATCCCCTTCTCCCCCGAGGGGAGAAGGTGCCGGCAGGCGGATGAGGGGGAGGTCTGAGGCGGAAATGATTGATATGATCCAATCGTGCCACCCCCTCATCCGGCCCTTCGGGCCACCTTCTCCCCGTGGGGGAGAAGGGAGTGCGGCATCGTCCTGCGGAGATTTTCCATGCTGAACGTCGAAAAAGTCAACCTACACTATGGCGCGGCGCAAGCGCTGCGCGGGGTATCGCTGACCGCGGAGATGGGCAAGATCACCTGCGTGCTCGGCCGCAACGGCGTGGGAAAGTCGAGCCTGTTGCGCGCCATCACCGGCCAGCATCCGCTTTCGGGCGGCTCCATCGGGTTCAACGACGTCAAGCTCGACGGCATGGCGCCCTATAATCGTGCCAAGCAGGGCGTCGGCTATGTGCCGCAGGGCCGCGAGATCTTTCCGCTGCTGACCGTGAAGGAGAATCTCGAATCCGGCTATGCCCCGTTGAAGCGCTCCGAGCGATTCATCCCCAACGAGATCTTCAGTCTCTTCCCGGTGCTGCACACCATGCTCGGGCGGCGGGGCGGGGATCTGTCCGGCGGCCAGCAACAACAGCTTGCCATCGGCCGGGCGCTGGTGACGCGACCCAAGATCCTCGTCCTCGATGAACCGACGGAGGGCATCCAGCCCTCCATCATCAAGGATATCGGCCGGGCGATCCGCTACCTGCGGGACTCGACGGGCATGGCCATCCTGCTGGTTGAGCAATACCTCGATTTCTGCCGCGAACTCGCCGACCACGTCTACATCATGGATCGCGGTGAGATCGTGCACGAGGGCGCGGCCGAGACCCTTGATACGCAAGAGGCGCGACAGCACCTTACGGTCTGACGCAGCCCTTCAATCCACAGCGCCATCCCTAATGTGTTCCGGCGTGGCGGTCGACCCAACTTCGGTGCGGAAGGCTGACCCTGACCGTGCCGCAGAAACAGAAAATTCATCAGCGAGTTGACCACTCCAGACCGGGGCCATCCTTCCTCGCCGAAAGGGGTCGAACGTCGACGCTTAATCACATCTCCCAAATGTCCGGAGCATCAACGCCACGGAAAAGCATTTCCGAGGCAACCGGACCGGATGGAACGGCGCCACCCCTCCGAGCGTTTTCTAAGCTTGCGAAAGCCGAGATCACGGAGAGAGACATGGACGACGACCTCATTGCCCGCCTCAATACGGCAGGCGCAAGCTTGCGCCAGCGAGCGTTGGAAATTGATAAAACCAGCGGAGACCGAGATACCGCTCTTCTCATGCAAGGATTGGCAACGGCTATCGATGCGATCAATGCGCTGGCGGTTACTGCCGATCGCTTAGACGGTCCATCCGGACTTGGCCGACGCGGCGACTAGTGGACGTCTGCCGGCCGTAGCCGAATCTCTCACGGCCATTTCGTATTTGTTCGGGATTTCGGGCGTTATCGCCCTCGATCGCCGAACTGTTTTGGCTTATGACGGCTCCGAGGTCGTACAGATGGATGCCTGTAGCCCGACGGCCGGTCACTCGCTTTGGACTCCTTAAGCGCGAAACAAAGCCTGGTAAAGCGATCGCGCACCAACTTCAACTTTTCGGCCGGCGCGATCGGCAAGTCTACGACAGGCATCAATTCACGAACGACTGCTTTCGCAGCTCGTCTGACTGCTATTGGCAAATCTGTCGCCTTGAGCATGCCTCCTGCAATTTCATACATTCTCCGATAGCTGCGCGCATCGTCGAGGGCCTTGGTCCAAGCGCAATCAGTCAAACTCTATTCCCGTCACAGATGCCCCATCTCGGACCGTAACGCATCAGAGCTCGATTGGTGGTTCAGCGCAGGGAAGCATGATTAACAGTCCCTTAAGCAGATCGATCAGAACGGCCGGACCAAGCGCAGAAGGTCGGACGTCTCGCGAACACCGGCGGAATAGGCCAGGAGCATCTTTCGAGCTCGATCGCGCGCCAACCGCCCATCGGGATCACATCCGTACTCGCCACACCACCACTTAACCAGACCGCGAAGCTTCTCGACTTCTTCCGGGTCGAGAGGCGCGACAACGATCAACTCCCCATTAAACATGGTAGCCTCCGTCAACAGGCATTCATTGCCTGCTTCAGGAGAGTAGAGTGTACTAATTTAAGAACAAGTTATAATTGCAGACATGTTTCCATATGGTTGCCGAATGTTTACGACCGGGAAGGAACGGCAAACATCAGCACAATCTTTATGAATGGATACTTTGCTACCGAACGGGAGCAAAGCCTCCATTGTTCTTCACTTTCCATCCTCCAGTTCCCGTTCGGTGTCACAATAATCACGTAACGCTCCCGCTTGGGAGACCTTGTTCGACCTGATGATCGGCAACGTCGATGCCCACGCCAAGAATTTCGCCCTCCTCTATGAACCCACCGGTGGCGTCCGCGTTCCGACTCATCCTGCCCGACGTCGTCGGCCTCCCAAATTGTCTCGATGCAGCCCTGTCTCGACCGGTTTGGATAGGGGTCATCTTCCCGCGCCAAAACGGCTCAAACTACGACGCCCAATCATTCCCCAACCCTCCGCTGTTTCAGCGGAGGGCTCGTTGTTGCTCAAGGCACTTCTGGCACCTCCGCATCTCAGATTTTACAAATGACAGACATCATTAGAAATTTGTCAGAACCATCGTTGACATTTGTCGACGGCTGATCTTATTTTGTAAAACGCGATGGGAGAGCATCGCGCGAAATGCCGGGAGGAATGCATGCAGCCACTTCTGAAAGTGGAAGGACTGAGAAAGTCCTTCGGCGGCGTTGCCGCGCTTCGTGACGGCCGGTTCGAGCTCGAAGCAGGCTCGGTGCACGCGCTGTGCGGCGGCAACGGCGCCGGCAAGTCGACCTTCCTCTCCATTCTCATGGGCATCCACAAGCGCGATGGCGGCACGATCCTGCATCGCGGCAGTCCGGTGGAATTCGCCAACCCCGCAGAAGCGCTGCGCTTCGGCATTGCCATCATCGAGCAGGAGTTGAGCCCGGTCCCGCACATGACGGTGGCGGAAAACATTTACCTTGGCCGTGAGCCGTCCGCCCGCTTCGGCGGAATCGATTTCAAGACCATGAACCGCAATGCGCAGGCGCTGCTCGATCGGCTCGAATTCAGCATCTCAGCCACGCAATACATGATGAACCTCTCGGTGGCGCAGATGCAGCTCGTCGAGATCGCCAAGGCGCTGAGCCATGAGGCGGATGTCATCTTCATGGACGAGCCGACCTCGGCCATCGGCGAGAAGGAGGCCCAGCACCTCTTCTCCGCCATCAAGCGCCTGAAGGCCGAAGGCAAGGGCATCGTCTACGTCTCGCACCGCCTCTCGGAAATCTTCCAGATCGCCGACAGCTACACCGTCTTTCGCGACGGCGGCTTCGTCGGCGCAGGCAAGCTTGCCGATATCGATCGGCCCGGCCTCATCCGAATGATCGTTGGCCGCGAACTGGGCGAGGAATATATCAAGACCAATACGCCGACCGATGTTTCAGGCCTGGAAGTGTCCGGCCTGTCGGCCCCCGGCAAGATCGAGGACATCTCGTTTACGGCGCGCAAGGGCGAGATCTTCGGCATCTACGGCCTGATGGGCTCCGGCCGCACGGAAATCTTCAACTGCCTGTTCGGCATGGACAATCCGTCGGCCGGCGACATCCGCATCGAAGGCAAGGCCGTCACCATTCGCCAGCCGTCCGACGCCATGGCCGAAGGTATCGCCTTCGTGACCGAGGATCGCAAGGTCACGGGCCTCAACCTCTCCGACACCGTGCGCAATAATATCTGCCTCGCCAGCCTGCCGGAAATGAGCCCGGCCTTCGTGATGCGCAGGAGCGAGGAACAGGCGGCCAGCGCCGACATGATCGACCGCTTCGCCATCAAGGCGGCGCGCGACACGATGCCCGTCTCAGGCCTATCGGGTGGCAACCAGCAGAAGGTCGTGCTCGGCAAGTGGTTTTTGCGCCAGCCGCGCGTGCTGCTGCTGGATGAGCCGACCCGCGGCGTGGATGTCGGCGCCAAGCGCGAAATCTACCGCATCATCTGCGATTTCGCCGCCGCGGGCGGCACGGTCGTGATGATCTCGTCCGAAATCGACGAAATCCTGGGCATGTCCGACCGCATTCTCGTGATGCGCGCGGGCCGGTCGGCCGGCATCCGCAACAGGCAGGAAACGGACGCCCAGACGCTCGTGCATCTGTCGACCTGACCCGTGCAAAGGCCCGAACAAAAACCGCGTGACAAGAGGTAAGACCGTGTCCAGCATCGAAAACAAGCCCGCCGGAAACTGGCTGAACTCCGATCGCCGCAGGCTGATCGTGCAGGAATACGGCATCTTTCTCGCCTTCCTGCTGCTGGTGGCTATCCTCTCCGTCTCGAACGAGTTCTTCCTGACGCCCGGCAACATTTCCAACGTGCTGCTCCAGACGTCGATCAACGGCATCCTCGCCATCGGCATGACATTCGTCATCCTGACGCGCGGCATCGACCTTTCGGTCGGCTCCGTCGTGGCGCTGGCCGGCATGGTCAGCGCGAGTTTCGTGACAAGCTCGGCAACCGCCGGCATCGCCGGGGCGCCCTATCCGATGGCCTTGGCGCTGGCCGCCGGTATCCTCGTCGGCGTCGCCTGCGGCGCGGTGGTCGGCCTCATCGTCTCGCGCTTCTCCGTTCCCGCCTTCGTGGCGACGCTCGGCATGCTGTCGGCGGCGCGCGGCGCCACGCTGATCTATGGCGGCGGCCGGCCGGTGCCAGGCCTGAGTGCCGAGTTCCGCTGGATCGGAACGGGCAACATCCTCGGCATTCCCATGCCGGTCATCCTGCTGGCGCTGGTCTTCGGCATTTCCTGGTGGGTACTGACGCGCACGCGATTCGGCCGCTACATCTACGCTGTCGGCGGCAATCCGCATGCCGCCAAGACGTCGGGCCTCAATGTCAGCCGCATCCGCTTCATGGTCTATGTCATCTCGGGCGCGCTGTCGGGCCTTGCCGGCATGATCCTCTCGGCCCGCACGGGTTCGGCCCTTCCACAGGCCGGCATCGCGTATGAACTCGATGCCATCGCGGCTGTCGTCATCGGCGGCACCAGTCTCTCGGGCGGCGTTGGCCGGGTGACGGGCACGCTGATCGGCGCGCTCATCATCGGCGTCATGAACAACGGCCTCGATCTGATGGGCATCCAATCCTACTACCAGCAGGTCCTCAAGGGCGCCCTCATCGTCGGCGCCGTGATGCTCGACCAGAAGCGAAATCAGGGCCTCTAGCCCCCAAAGACCGGGCCCGGTGCCCGTGCACGGAACGGCACGCCGGAGGGCGGCCGCAATTCTCAAAGGAGGAGAATGACATGAAGAAACTGATGATCGCACTCGCCTCGGCGACGGTGCTGCTCGCCTCGTCCGCTTTCGCTCAGGAGAAGCTGAAAATCGGCGCGGCTCCCTACGGCCTCAACGCTGAATTCATGCAGATCTGGTCGGCAGCCCTGGAACAGCATCCGGCCGTTAAGAGCGGCGAAGTCGAACTGACCGTCTTCGACGGCCGCTACGACGCGCTGGTCCAGCAGGAACAGTTCAACACGATGATCACGCAGAAGTTCAACGCAATCATCTTCGTGCCGATCGACATCGAGGCCGGCGCCACCGCCGTCCAGGCCGCGCATGACGCCGGCATTCCCGTGGTCGGCTCCAACACCCGCGTGAACTCCGACCTTCTCGCCTCCTATGTCGGCTCCGACGACACGATCTCGGGCTACATGGAAGCCAAGGCCGTGCTCGACAAGATCGGCTGCAAGGGCAATGTCGTGATTCTGGAAGGCCCCATCGGCCAGTCGGCGCAGATCTCGCGCCTGGAAGGCAACAAGAAGGCGCTTGCCGAGTGCCCGGACGTGAAGGTGCTGGAGCAGCAGACCGCCAACTGGTCGCGCGCCGAAGCCCAGACGCTGATGGAGAACTGGCTGACCTCGCATTCCGGCCAGATCAACGGCGTCATCGGCCAGAACGACGAGATGGCGCTCGGCGCAATCGAGGCGATCAAGTCGGCCGGCCTGAAGACGGACGATTTCGCCATTGCCGGTATCGACGGCATCACCGATGCGCTGACGGCCGTCAAGGAAGGCACGATGACCTCGATCCTCCAGGACGCCCGCGCACAGGCACAGGGCGCGCTTGACCTGGCCATCTTCCATGCCAGGAAGGGCGACTACAAGCCGGAATCCGATATCTGGGCACAGTATCCGGACATGCCGTTCAACGACGGCAAGGACAAGGAATACAATGTTCCGTGGACGCCGGTCACGGCCGAGAACGTCGACAAGCTCCTTGAAATGCGCAAGTAAATTGATCCGCGGGGCGGCCTGGTCGCCGCCCCGCCCTAAAAAATCTCTCGAAGGCTGAACCGATGACCGACACACCTCCCAAGATCGATCTCAACTTCCAGCTCGACGGCAAGGTCGCGCTGGTCACCGGCGGCGCGTCCGGCATCGGCTCCGCCATCGCGTCTGCCTTCGCCGCCAAGGGTGCGAAGGTCGCCGTGCTCGATATCAATGCCGATGTCGCACGGAAGAAGGCGGAAGAGCTGGGCGGCGCGGCGAAGTCCTTCGTCTGCGATGTCTCCAACCCTGCCTCCGTCGAGAAGGCCGTTTCCGACGTGGTCGCTGCCTTCGGCAGCATCGATATCGCGGTCAACAGCGCGGGCATCGTGGCGCTCGCGCCGGCCGAAGACCTGACGCTTGCCCAGTGGGACCGGACGATCGACATCAATCTCAAGGGCTCCTTCCTCGTCACCCAGGCGGTGGGCCGCGCCATGATCGCGGCCGGCAAGGGCGGCAAGATCGTCAACCTCGCCTCGCAGGCCGGCACGGTCGCCATCGAGGAGCATGTCGCCTATTGTGCCTCCAAATTCGGCGTCATCGGCATGTCCAAGACCTTCGCCGCCGAATGGGGCAAGCACTCCATCACCGTCAACACTATTTCCCCCACCATCGTCCTCACCGAGCTCGGCAAGCAGGCCTGGGCCGGCGAGAAGGGCGAGAACGCCAAGAAGCGCATACCGAACGGCCGTTTCGCCTTCCCCGAGGAGATCGCCGCCGCCGCCGTGTTCCTGGCCTCGCCGGGCGCCGACATGATCAATGGCGCCGATCTGCTGATCGACGGCGGCTACACCATTCTGTAAGAGGATTTGTCATGCAGCGTTTCATCAACGACCCGGATCTGGTGGTCGAGGACACCGTCAAAGGCTTCGTGAAAGCCCATTCCGATATCGTTCGCCTGGCAGAAAACCCGCGCGTCGTGGTGGCGAAGGATGCCCCCGTTGCCGGCAAGGTCGGCGTTGTCACCGGCGGCGGTTCGGGCCACGAGCCGGCCTTCATCGGCTATACCGGCAAGAACATGCTGGATGCCGTCGCCATCGGCGAACTCTTCTCGTCGCCGACCGCCAAGAGCTTCCATGACGCCATCCGCGAAGCCAATGCGGGCAAGGGCGTCGTCGTGCTCTACGGCAACTATGCCGGCGACAACATGAACGTGAAGATGGCGATGAAGCTCGCCGCCAAGGACGGGATCGATGTCGCGACCGTCGTCGCCAACGACGACGTCTGCTCCGCCCCGCCTGAGGAGCGCGAAAAGCGCCGCGGCGTGGCCGGCGAGATCTTCATGTGGAAGATGGGCGGCGCGAAGGCCGCGACCGGCGCAAGCCTCGAAGAGGTCCGCGCCACCGCGCAGAAAGCCATCGACAATTGCCGTTCGATCGGCGTCGGCCTCGGCCCCTGTACCCTGCCCGCCGTCGGCCATCCGAATTTCCAGATCGAACCGGGCACGATGGAGGTCGGGATCGGCCACCACGGCGAGCCGGGTGTGCGCGTCGAAAAGCTCAAGACCGCCGAAGACGTCGCAAGGGACATGGTGAAGATCGTGCTTGACGATCACAACCTGCCCTCAGGCACCGAGGTGGCCGTGCTGGTCTCCGGCCTTGGCGCCACGCCGCTGAACGAGCTCTATATCCTCAACGACACGATCGAGAGCGAGATTTCCGCCCGCGGGTTGAAGATCCGCAAGACCTGGATCGGCAACTATTTCACCTCGCTGGAAATGGTCGGCGCGACGCTGACCGTCATGGCGCTCGACGATGAACTGAAGACGCTGCTCGAGGTCGAGACGCGTTGCACGATCATCCTGTAACGGAGGACGCCCATGCAGACTTTCGACAATGCCTCTTCCGGCGCCATCGTGCTGTCGATGGCCGAGCGGATCATCGAGAACCGCGCCTATCTCAGTGAAATCGACGGCAAGATCGGCGATGGCGACCACGGCGTGAACATGGCCAAGGGTTTCGGAATGGCGGCCGAGCGCCTGAAAGGCACGGACGCCTCGCTTTCCGGTGCGCTGGATACGCTCGGCACGGTGCTGATGACGGAGATCGGCGGTTCGATGGGCCCGCTCTACGGCGTCATGTTCACGGAATTCGCCGAAACGATCGAGGGCGTGGAGAAGATCGACGCCGCAGCCTTTAGCAAGATGCTGCATGCGGGCCTCGCCGGCATCCAGTCCATCGGCTCGGCCAAGGTGGGCGACAAGACGCTGCTCGACACGCTCGTGCCCGCGGTGGAAGCCTTCGACACGGCAACGGCCGAGGGCAAACCGTTCGGTGCCGCGTTGGAAGACCTCGTCGCCGCCGCGGAAAAAGGCCGCGATTCGACGATCGACCTGGTGGCAAAGATCGGCCGCGCCAGCCGGTTGGGCGAACGTTCGCGCGGCGTCCTAGATGCCGGTGCGACGTCCTGCGCCATCCTGCTCAAGGAATTGTCCGACGGCGCGCGCGCCCGTCTCGCCTGATAGCCGGCACTTAGGTTCCTCCCGGGATGCGCGGCCTGTCCTCCATGGCGGGTCGCGCACCGCTTTTTTGCCGAAGCATGTTGCAAACCGGCGGCGTTGCTTTCATCTTCGCCGCCATAACGGGGGAACGGCGAAACCGATGGCATTGAAGACTTCCGCGCCGCGCAAGGGTGTCGCCGGCCGCACGAATGGCGCGGACGGTCTCGACACCATTCCCCTGCGCTATGGCGACGACCCCTATGTCTGGGCCTGCTGGCTCTATTACGAAGACGGCATGACGCAGGGCGAGATCGCCGAGGCGATGGGCGTGTCGCGCGCGACCGTCAACAGCTACCTCGCCGAGGCCCGCGAAAAGGGCATCGTCAACATTTCCATCGAGCCTGCGCGTCTCGCCTCACTCACCATCGCGCAGGAACTGAAACGCCATTTCGGCCTGGCCGACTGCCTCGTCGTGCCCAATGACGACGATACGCGCCCGCTGATCGGCAGGCTCGGCGCGGCCGGTGCTCAGGCGCTCTCCAAGATGATCAAGTCCGGCGACACGCTCGCCGTCGCCTGGGGCCGCACGATCCTGTCGGTCGGTGAGCATTTGCAGACGGGCCCGTTGCAGGACGTGACCGTCGTGCAGGCAACGGGCGGCACCACCGCGAGCTTCGCCTACACGCCCGAACTCACCGCCGCCGCCGTTGCGCGCGCCATCTCCGCGCGCTGCGTCAACATTACCGCACCGGCCATCGTCGGGTCCGCGCAGATGCACGACATGCTTCTGGCCGAACCGCTGATCCGCGAACAGTTCGAAACGCTGGCGCGCGCCAACCGCGTCGTCTTCGGCATCGCATCGCTGCGTCCCAACTCGACCATCCACACCAGCGGTTTCTTCGAAACCGTGCCCTTGCAGCACTACCTCGCCAAAGGCGCCGCGGGCGTGTTGGCCGGCCGCTTCATCGATGAGCGCGGCCGCCCCGTTGCGGGCCCGCTGGACGACCGCACCATCGGCATCTCGCTGGACATGCTACGCGACATTCCCACCCGTATCGCCATTGCCGGCGGTTTCGACAAGGTTCCCGCGCTGCTGGCCGCGCTGCGCGGCGGTTATGTCAACGTTCTGGTGACGGATGCGGCAACCGGCGCCGGCATCCTGCGCGCCGACGGCGTCACCAGCCTCGACGGAAAGCTCTCGCAGCGGCAGAGAAGCGTGCCGGTCGCCAACAGCTACCGCACCCACGTCAAGAAATTCCTCAACAATCCCAACGATGTCGTCGAGGAAATGCTGGACGGACTGATCGCCGCGCACAGGCCTTACATTGAGACAGTGGGCATATCCCGCCGGGCGCTCGTCGCGCGCAACGGCCCGCGTCCGGGAAAGGTCGGCCTCGTCATCGGCGGCGGCACGGGGCACGAGCCCTGCTTCGTCGGTTATGTCGGCAAGGGGCTGGCGGATGCGGTAGCGCTCGGCAATATCTTCTCCTCGCCGCCACCCGATCCCATCGTCAAATGCGCGGTCGCGGCTTCCGGCGGCGCGGGCGTGCTTTTCGTCTACGGCAACTATGCCGGCGACGTGATGAATTTCGAGATGGCCGCCGAGCTTGCGGAAGAACAGGGCATACCGATCCGCACCGTGCTGACGACCGACGACATCGCCTCCTCGCCCGTCGAGGACAAGGAGGGACGCCGCGGCGTGGCCGGCAACTTCTTCGTTTTCAAGATCGCCGGCGCGGCCTGCGACCGCGGCCTGACGCTCGACGAATGCGAGGCAATCACCCGCAAGGCGAACGACCGTACCTATACGGTGGGCGTGGCGCTTGAGTCCTGCTCGATGCCGCAGACACGGCGGCACAATTTCGAGATCGGCCCTGACGACATGGAGCTCGGCATGGGCATCCATGGCGAACCCGGCGTGTCGCGCGAGCGGCTGCGCACCGCCGACGAGATCGTCGATGCGATCATGGACAACATCTTCAAGGAGATGAAGGCGGAGGCGGGCGACAAGGTGGCGGTTCTCGTCAACTCCTTCGGCGCCACGCCGCTGATGGAGCTGTACATCCTCTATCGCCGGGTGGAGCAGCGGCTCGCCGCCAAGAATATCGAGATCGAGGCTAACTGGGTCGGGCACTACTGCACCTCGCTGGACATGGTGGGCGCCTCAATCTCGATCCTGCATCTCGACCGCCAGCTGACCGAGCTTTTGTACCATCCGTGCCGGACGGCGATCCTGACGATCGAGGGGCATGAAACGAACGGGGCGGCGCGCGGCTGAGGCCGTTTTGCCCAATGGGGAGGAAGACATGTCGGAAACTGCGGCGCGGACGCTCGCCCGGATGTTCGAACGGATGTCCGAGGTGATCGAGGCGGAGAAGGATCATCTCTCCGAACTCGACGGCGCCATCGGCGATGGCGACCACGGCATTACCATGTCCATCGGCTTCAAGGCGGTGACGACGGCGCTGGCCGGCATGAACCTCGAAACGGCCAGCCCCTCCGACGTGATGTCGACGGCAGCGAGCGGCTTTCTCGACGCCGTCGGCGCTTCCACCGGCCCGCTCTATGCAACCGGTTTCCGCCGCGCCGCACAGGCCCTTTCAGGCCGCGACACACTCGACCTGCCAGCCTGCCGCGACATGCTGACGGCCATTTCCGAGGGGATCCGCGACCGTGGCAAGGCGCAGCGCGGCGACAAGACCATGCTTGATGTCTGGCTGCCCGCCGCCGAAGCCGCGACGGTCGCGGTCGCCAACAACCTGTCGCGGCCGGCATTCTGGGAAGCCGTGGAGACCGCTGCGGAAAATGGCGCAGCCGCCACAGCAACGATGATCGCGACAAAGGGCCGCGCCGCACGCCTGCGCGAGCGCTCGCTCGGCCATGCCGATCCCGGCGCAGTCTCCGCAGCAGCCCTCATCAAGGCCATCGCCAGCCTGCAACCGTAATCGCATGAAGAACGGGTAAGGCCGCGATGATGGAGGCCCAAGTCAGCCCGGATGGTGCAGTACGGTCAACCCGCCGTCCGCGGTCAGGCAGGTTGCATTGATGAAGGGGCACTCGTCCGAGACAAGGAAGAGCGCGGCCATGGCAATCTCTGCCGGTGTCGCGATCCGGCCGCCGGGATGCAGCTTCATCGTCTCGGCCTCGGCCGCGATGGGATCGGGAAAGCTGTTCCAGTAGTCGATGACCTTCTGCGTGCGTACATAGCCGGGCGCGAGCGCATTCACCCGCACGCCCTGCCCCGCATATTCCAGGCCGAGCGCTTTCGTCATGCCGAGAAGGGCATGCTTGGCGACGGGATAGGGGAATGTATGCGGAATGATCGTGAAGGCGTGCGTCGAGGCAATGTTGAGAATGACGCCGCCGCCCTGTCCGATCATGCCCGGCAGCACGGCCCTGCTGCAGTTCCATGCCCCCTTGAGATTGATGTCGAAGCAGCGCTGCCAGTCCGCATCGCTCATCTTCAACGGTTCTGAAAAGACGTTGACGCCGGCATTGTTGACCAGGGCATTCGGTTGCCCGATCTCCTTGTCCGCCGTTGCGACCGCCAGCTCCATCGCCTCCGCATCGGTGATATCAGCCGCCATGATGCCGATCCGGCGAGCCTCGGTCCCAAGCCTAGCGGCTTCCTGGGCCAGGAGGTCGCCGTCGCGGTCGATCAGGAAAAGGGCCGCACCTTCGGCAAGGAAGGCCTCGGCCATGGCGAGGCCGATGCCCTGTGCAGCGCCGGTGATGACGATGCGCTTGTCTTCAAGACGTCCGGCCATAAACTTCTCCTACCACTCGGCGACGCTGCCATCGGCATGACGCCAGACAGGGTTGCGCCAGCGGTGCCCTTCCATTGCCCGCTCGATGACGTAGGCCTCGTCCACCTCGATGCCAAGGCCCGGCCCTTGCGGGATCGACACGAAACCGTCGGCATACTGGAACACCTCCTTGTTGGAGATATAGTCCAGAATGTCGTTGCCCTTGTTGTAGTGGATGCCGAGACTCTGCTCCTGAATAAAGGCATTGTAGGAGACGGCATCGATCTGCAGGCAGGCGGCGAGCGCGATTGGCCCCAGCGGGCAATGGGGCGCCAGTGCCACGTCATAGGCTTCGGCCATCGCCGCGATCTTGCGGCATTCCGTGATGCCGCCGGCATGGGAAAGGTCGGGCTGGAGGATATCGACATAGCCGTCGGCCAGCACGGATTTGAAATCCCAGCGCGAGTAGAGCCGTTCGCCAAGCGCGATCGGCGTCGAGCAGTGGTTGGCGATCTCCTTCAGCGCTTCGCGGTTTTCCGAAAGCACCGGCTCCTCGATGAACATCAGCCTGAACGGCTCGAGTTCCTTGGCCAGAACCTTGGCCATGGGGCGGTGCACGCGGCCGTGGAAATCGGCACCGATACCGATATGCGGGCCAACCGCGTCACGCACCGTGCCGATGGTCGCGACGATCGCATCGATCTTGTCGTTGCTGTCGACGATCTGCATTTCTTCCGCGCCATTGAGCTTGAGGGCCTTGAACCCGCTGGCCACGATATCGCGCGCGTTCCTGGCGACATCCGCGGGGCGGTCGCCGCCGATCCAGCTGTAAACCTTGATCCGATCGCGCACCTGTCCCCCGAGCAGGGCGTGAACCGGCTGGCCATAGGCCTTGCCCTTGATGTCCCAGAGCGCCTGGTCGATGCCCGCCAGCGCCGACATGTGAATGGCGCCGCCGCGATAGAAGCCGCCGCGATACATGACCTGCCAATGATCTTCGATCATCAGCGGGTCCTTGCCGACCAGGTAGTCGGCCAGCTCGTGCACCGCCGCCTCCACCGTCAGCGCACGGCCTTCCACGACCGGCTCGCCCCAGCCGACGATGCCCTCATCCGTCTCGATCTTGAGGAACAGCCAGCGCGGCGGGACGATGTAGGTGGTCAGCTTGGTGATCTTCATAGGATCGCCCTCCGGTGCTCTAGGCTGCGCGTTCGAGGATGAGGGCCGCGGCCTTGGCGGCAGCGCCCAGCACCGCCGCATTGGTATTGCCGCTCACGATGGTGGGCATCATCGATGCGTCGATGACGCGAAGCCTCGCGGCGCCGCGCACGGTCAGCTGCGGCGTGAGAACCGCCATCTCGTCACCGTCATGACCCATGCGGCAGGTGCCGACGGGGTGGTAGCCGGTCTTGACCGTACGCCGGCAATGTTCGGCGATGGCTTCATCACTGGTCACGTCCGCACCGGGAAAAATCTCTCGCTCGATCAGCTCACGCATCGAGGACGCATCCAGAACCGTGCGGGCGAACCGGAAGCTCTTGACCGTCAGGCGCAGGTCATCGGGATGGTTGAAGATGCCGGTGCTGACCACGGGATTGCGCAGAGGATCAGCGGAAGCAAGCGTCACGCTGCCACGCGCCTTCGGCCGAAGCAGAAGCGAATTGATGGTGACGCCGTGGCCCGGATCGGTTCCCATCACGTCGCGGTCGAGATAGACCGTCGGCACGCAGAACATCTGGATGGTCGGCTCGGCATTGTTGCCGTCGGGATCGTAGAATGCGCAGGTCTCGACGCCCGTTGTGGTCACGGGCCCGGACTTGAACAGCAGATACTGCAGGCCGGCCTTGATCATCGGCCAACCGCGATCCTGACCGTAGTAACCGAAAGCACCCTTGGTCGTCGCCACGACCGGGCACTCGTAATGGTCCTGAAGGTTCTGGCCGACCCCCGGCAGGGCAATCTCGGTGCGAATGCTGTGGCGCGACAGCTCCGCTTCGGGGCCGATGCCCGACAGCATGAGGAGTTTCGGCGTCTGGTAGGCGCCGGCGGCCAGGATGACCTCGATGCCCGCCTCGGCGCGTCGCGATACACCGCGCTGGATATATTCGACGCCGGTCGCCGCGCCGTTCTGCAAAACAAGTTTCGTCACCGTCGCTTCGGTTTCGATGGTCAGCAGAGGGTCATCCATGACAGGTGCCAGAAAGGCGTCGACGGCACTGCACCGCCGGCGGGTCTGCCAGTCGATGGTATGCTGCATCATGCCGACGCCGAACTGCCCGGCCCCGTTGAAATCCGGGTTCCAGGGGATGCCCATGGTTTGCAGCGTCTTGATATAGGCGCGGGTCATTGGGCTGGTATGGCCGAGATCGGAAATCTTGAGCGGCCCGCCGACGCCGTGGAATTCGCCGGCCAGGTGGTCGTTATCCTCCTGAGCCTTGAAGTAGGGCAGCATGTCCCGGTAGGACCAGGCGCCGTCGTTTTCCGCGCCCGGCTTGGTGATGGCGGCATTCCACCGGTTATAGTCGGCCGCCTGCCCGCGCATGTAGACCATCGCATTGACCGTGCTGCCACCGCCGAGAACCTTGCCCTGCGGCACGATCGGACCGCGACCGCCCAGCTGCGGCTGCGGTTCGGTCTGGTGCATGGCGAGATAGGTGTCCTTGGCCAGGAACTTCATGTAGCCGGCCGGAAAGTGCATGATGGGATTGGCCTTGCGCGGACCGCGCTCGAGCATGAGCACGCGGGCGCGAGCCTCCTGCACAAGCCGTGCGGCGACGACACAGGCCGCGCTGCCGCCCCCGACGATGATGTAATCGTAGCTTGTCTCTTGCGGCATCGCGCCATCTCCTGCCGGTCTTCGGCAAATCATCGTTTCGTTTCAGGCCAGCCTGGCCGGCGTCAGGCGCACACTGCCGGACAATGTCTCTCCCGGGCGGAGCACTTTAAGGTCGCCGAGCCCCGGCATGTTCTGGCCGTCGGCAAGATGCGACATCGGCTCGAAGCAGAAATAGTCGCGCTGGAAGGCCGGATCGAAACCGGTATCGGACACGAAGACGAAAGCATGGCGAAACAGCGGATCAGCACTGAGCGACAGCCGCGTCGCGCGCTCCGGCCAGTCTATACGTGCCTCGCCCGACCAGTCTTCGAAACCGTTGTTTACCCAGCGATGCGGCAGGGAACGCGGCGAGCGGAAATCGACATCTTCCGGAATATCCACGGCCTCGCCGGGCAGCCAGCCTTCTACCTCCGTCCAGTACCGGGTAGCGGGCGCCAGCAATGTCGTTTCCGGCGTCATCGGGAAATACGGGTGCCAACCGAGCCCGAAGGGCAGCGCCGCATCGCCGCAGTTCGTCACCGACAAGCCGAGCACGAAGGCTCCATCGTTTACGGCGAAGCGCTGCTGCGCTTCATACCGATATGGCGTACCCTCGCCGCTCAGATGCGCGAAGGAGAGCGTAACCGCATCCGCGCCGTGCTGCAGAACCGACCAGTCGGCCTGCCAGCCTTCACCATGCAGATAATGCGGGTCCCAATCGGTGTTCGGCTGAAAGCGATAGTCCCGTCCTTCGAAGCGGAAGGCATTGCCGCGCACCCGGTTGCCGAAGGGAACCAGCGGGTAGCAGCCGGAAGCAAGCGCGTCGGCATCATCCCCGGGTGCTGGCCGCAACAGGGGAACCGATGCCCCATCCCTGTGCCACCACAGCCCGAGCACGAGGCCGCCGGCCGTGGAGATGCGTGCCGAGAGATCGCCCTTGCCGATATCGATTATCGCCATGGCGCGCCTCAGCCTTTGTTGCGCGCCGCGCCGCGCTTGATCGCCTGAATATTCGCGAGAACGGCAACGACGATGATGAGACCGCGTACGACCTGCTGGAAAAAGGGATTGATGCCGAGCAGGACGAGGCCGTTGCCGATGAGCGTGATCACCAGCACGCCGAGTAACGTACCAAGCATCGAGCCGCGGCCGCCCGACAAAGCCGTGCCACCGACCACAACCGCCGCGATCACGTCGAACTCGAGCCCGCTCGCCGCCGTCGCATTGCCCGAGCCGAGGCGGGACAGGAGGAGGATGCCGGACACGGCGGCCATGGCGCCGGCGATCGCAAAGAGCTGGACGCGGATGCGCGCGACATTGATGCCGGACAGGAACGCCGCCTGCGGATTGCCGCCAATGGCGTAGACCGAACGGCCGAATGCGGTCTTGCGGCTGACGAAGGCAAAGACGGCGAAAAGGATGAGCATGACGATCGCGGCCGGCGGTACGCCAAGCACGGGGCGATCGAGCATGTCGACGATATCGTTGCGACCGATCGATACCGGAAGTGCGTCGGTCATGAACAGCGCCGTGCCACGCAGTGCACTCCACAGCCCGAGCGTGCCGACGAAGGACGGAACGTCGAAATAGGCGCGCAAGATGCCGGCAATCGAGCCGAGGGCCGCGCCGATGATGATGGCGAGCACGAAGGCAAGCGGCGTCGGGACGCCCCATTGCAGAAGATAGGCGAGCGCGACCGAGATGAAGGCCACCATCGGGCCGACGCTGACATCGATCTCGCCGGAAATGATGATCAGCGTCGCCGCCCATGCCGCGATGCCGATCGTCGCGGCGTCACGCAGGATGTTGATCTGGTTGTTGAAGCTCATGAAGCCGTTGGCTGTCGTCGTGAACACCACGTAAAGCACAACGATAGCGACGAAGAGGCTGATTTCGTTCATGTGCCGTGAGAAGCCACGGCGACGCAGCGCTCCACTCGGCACGGTTCGAACGGCCTGGTCGTTGGACATTCTGGTCTCCATCAATGACCGGCGATGCAGGCCGCCATCACGGCATCCTGATCGATATTGGGGGATGTGAATTCTTCCATCAGCCTGCCTTCGCGCAGCACGAGCACGCGATCGCAGACCAGTGGCAGTTCCTCGATTTCGCTGGAGACGAAGATGACGCTGCGGCCCTCCGCGGCAAGCTGCCGGATTATGGCGTAGATCTGCGCCTTCGCCTCGACATCGACGCCGCGGGTCGGCTCGTCCAGCAGCAGCACGCGGCTGCCGGCATGAACCCAGCGGCCGATGACGACTTTTTGCTGGTTACCGCCTGACAGCGTGCCGATCGGCGTATCCGTCGCCGCCGTCTTCACGTGAAGCCGTGCGATGACATCCCGGGTCGCCCCGGCGATCCGCCGGGCCGAGAGGATGCCGCGCCGGCTGACCGCTGCAAAATCCGTCGCCACGGTGTTTTCGTCGACACCGAGGAGCGGCACGATGCCCTCTTCCTTGCGGCTTTCCGGCGTGTAGCCGAAGCCGCGGTCGAGCATGGCCCGATATCCAGGGCGCCGGATATCGGTACCGTCGACGCAGATTGTTCCGCTGTCATAGGCGCGGACGCCCATGATGGCCTGAAGCAGCTCCGTGCGTCCGGCGCCAAGCAGGCCTGCAAGGCCCAGAACCTCCCCCTGGCGCAGTTGGAACGAGACGGAAGCGAGCTTTGGCGCCAGCGCAAGACCGGAGATATCGAGGACCACCTTGTCGCGCGCTTTCGTCTCGACAGCCGCCGCCTGGGCCGCCTCGGAGCCGAGCATGAGGCGGACGATCTCACGCGTATCGGCACCGGCGACATCGACCGTGTCGATGATTCGGCCATCGCGCATGACGGTCGCGGAGCGGGCAATCTGGCGAATCTCGTTCATGCGGTGGCTGATATAGATGACTGCGATCCCGTCCGCGGCAATACGCTTGACGGCCGCCATCACCTTCTCGGCTTCAGCCGCAGCGAGCGAGCTCGTGGGCTCGTCCAGGATCACGAGTTTCGGCTTGCCGAGCAGCACGCGGGCGATCTCGACGAGCTGACGCTCCGCCGGACTTAGACCGGCGACGGGATCGGACGGCGGCATCTCGAGGCCGAGCCGTTGCATGGCATCGCGTGCCTCAGCCTCCATGCCGGTATAATCGAGAACGCCGGCACGCCGCGGCCAACGGCCGAGAAAGAGATTTTCGGCAATCGACATGCCGGGGACGAGGCTGAGTTCCTGATAGACGACGCGGACGCCGCGGACAAAAGCCTCCTGCGCGCGCGCAGAACCGCTCCCGCTCAGCGCGACGCCGTCGATGCTGACGGTGCCGCTGTCGGGTACCTCGGCGCCGGTCAGCATGCGGATCAGCGTGGATTTGCCGGCCCCATTCTTGCCAAGCAGCGCGCGCACCTCGCCGGGAGCGACCCGGAAGGAGGCATTGTCGAGCGCCAGAACGCCGGGATAGCGTTGCGTGCAACCCTCAAGCGCGGCTATGGCGCCGCCGACCGGGTCGCTTTGACGCGCATTTGCGGATTGGATCATGACGGGCCCGCCTGAAGTCCTTGGATTTAAAACGAATGCTCCAGCCCGGCCGGAACCGTGGAGGATACCCGCCGGGCTGGTCGCGACGGCCGCAAAGGGCCGTCGCCCTGGGAGATCACGGAATGCCGTCGGCGTGCGCCTCAAGCCAGCTCTTGCCGTCTTCCGCACTCTTATAGAGGTCGATTTCGTAGGCGACCTTGATATCGGCCGGCGGTTTGCCGTCAATGGAATTGATTGCCTGCGTCAGCGCGAGCTTACCGAGGCCCTGGCCCGAGATGTCGACCACCGCCTTGATGACGCTGAAGTCGGCGAGCTCCTGAGCAATTTCCGTCGTCATGTCGCCGCCGAAGACCACGGTCTTGCCGACGCGGCCCTGGCTTTTGACGGCGCGGGCCGCACCAAGGGTTGCGCCGCCCGCTTCACCGAAGAAAGCATCGAGATCCGGATGCGACGAGAGCATGGTGCTGGCCACCGATACCGCCTTGTCGAGGGTAGCACCCTCCTGGTTATCGACGATCTTGGCGTTCGGCACCTTGGCGAACAGCGCCTCCTCGAAACCCTTGCGACGGGTGACGCACACTTCGACGAACTCGCAGTTGAGCACCGCGATGGTCGGCGCGTCCTTCTTTTCCGCGAGGAAATAGTCGGCGGCCGCGTCGCCCAGCTTGTGGCCGAACTGATAAGGGTCACCCACCGCATAGGCGGAGACATAGTCCTTCATGTCGTTTTCGCTAAGGCAGGTATTGTAGCAGACGACCGGAATGCCGGCGTCATGGGCGCGGCGGATCGCGCGGAACGAACCGTCGGCGGAGACCGGCGAGACGATGATGGCCTGCACGCCTGCGGAAATCAGCGAGTCGATGAAGGACGATTCCTTGCTGACATCGCCTTGCGCATTGGTCTCGATGACCTCGAGCTTGCGGCCGGCATCCTTAGCGCCATCCTGGATGCCCTTTCTTACGCCGGCATAGAAGCCCTGCGCATCCATATAGATGGCGCCGACCTTGAGATCCTTGTCCTGCGCGAACGCGGTCGACGCAGCAAGAGCGGCAAGGGTCGCCAGCGCGGCTTTGGCGATGAATTTCATATGATCCTCCCACAAAACGATGGTGTGCGCCGATGGTCCGCGGTTGGCGAGCCGTCGCGATGCCAGCGCACCCTAAACTTCATCATATTAATGTCAATATAAATACGATTTATTTTTTTATAAGCGCCCTGTACACGCTTCTTCACTGGATACAGCGCGGAAAACACGTTAGAAGCGGCGGAATAAATAATACTTAGTGCAGCCGGATGTCCTGCGTGACCTTTCTCAAAAGGCGCCGAAGCTGCAGGCGGGGGCATAGGAGAAGCAGTGTGGCGGCAACACCCGTGGCACGGAACCTGACGCAGAACGGAGATCCGATTGCCGAGCGGGGCAAGCGCAGTGTCCGCGAAGCGCTTTTGCGGCAGATCGTCGAGAAGATCGTTTCTGGAGAGATGGCGGAAGGCTCGACCTTGCCGAATGAGGCCGAGCTCACGGAGCAGTTCGGCGTCAGCCGCACCAGCCTGCGCGAGGCCATGCAATATATGTCGGCCCTCGGCATGGTGCGGTCCCGCACCCGCGCTGGAACGACCGTGCTGCCGCGGGAGAACTGGAACTATCTTGATCCGCTCCTTCTCGACGCCATGTTGAGCATTGGTGCGGACGAAACGTTCTACACGTCCCTGATCGACGCGCGCCAGCTGCTCGAGCCCGCAGCAGCGGCACAGGCAGCGGCCAATGCGAGCGCCCGCGAACTGTCGCAGATAGCCAAGGCCTTCGAGGACATGGTGGAGGCCAATTCGCGCGACAACGAGGAATGGAGCCGCGCCGACCTCGATTTTCACACCGCCATCATCAATGCCAGCGGCAACTGGGTCTACCGCCAGTTCGCCACCGCCATCCGCGCCGCCCTGCTCGCGAGCTTTCGTCTCACCAACCGCGCGAGCCAATCGCACGAGCAGGCAATCCTCAAGCACCAGGACGTCCTGGAAGCCATCCGCATGCGTCGACCAGACGCGGCACGCCACGCCATGGAACAATTGATCGGCGTGGCAAGAAGCGAGATCACCGACGCGCTCAGAAAATCGCGCGGCCGTGAATGGCCGTCGAAGGATGAGACGTAGATCACGGCCATCAGACGCAAGTGATCCTCGTCGGGCGGGTCACTTTGCCAAATGCCGGCCCAGCTAGGCCCGCAACACGCGAAATCCGTTGCACAAAATCAATACCAGTTTAACATCAGAAAAATATTCTGGTAAGGAATCGCCTTGAAGGCGCGCTTTTCATGACCGACCGACCGATCCTGGACTTCCTCGCACACGAGCTTGCGGCTGCCAGCCGTGAACCGCTCTATCGACAGCTGGAAGCCGCCCTCAAGCAGGCGATTGCATCCGCACAGATCAAGCGCGGTGGCGTCATTCCGAGCGAGCGCGTGCTGAGCCAGGAACTGGGCCTGTCGCGCGTCACCGTTCGGAAGGCCATCGAAGGGCTCGTATCGGACGGCGTGCTCGACCGGCGCCATGGTGCGAAAACCGTCGTGTCCTCCCGGCTGGAAAAATCGCTCGCGACAATGACCAGTTTCTCCGAGGATATGCGCTCACGCGGTCTCGAACCGGGATGCACATGGATTTCACGCGAAATTTCAAGACCTTCTCCCGCTGAAATGATGGCGTTGGGCATTTCCGGAAGCGAGAAGGTGGTGCGGCTGCGCCGCCTGCGGACAGCCGACGGACAGCCGATCGCCATCGAGATGGCGACCCTGCCCGCGCGCTTCGTGCCCGAGCCGCAGGCCATCGGCGACTCACTCTACGAATATCTGGAGGCCGCCGGCGCCCTGCCCGTGCGCGCACTGCAACGCATGCAGGCAAAGCCCGGCAGCGACGAAGAGCGGCGACTGCTCGCCGCGCCTGACGACGCATCCCTCCTCATCATGGAGCGCCGCTGCTTCCTGGCGGACGGCCAGATCGTGGAATTCACGCAGACCAAGTATCGTGGCGACGTCTACGATTTCGTGATCGAATTGATGCGATAATACCAGTATAATTCCTGTTGCCATCTGGTCTTGCTTTGCTACCATTCCAGCGATGACAGGAGACAGTTTCGTGCCGATTGATTTCAAATCCCTCGACAAGGGTCTGATCGTATCCTGCCAGCCCGTGAAGGGTGGCGCCATGGACAGGGCCGAGATGGTCGTCGGCTTCGCACTGGCCGCTCTCGATGGGGGCGCTGCGGCCTTGCGCATCGAATCGGCAGCATATGTAGCCGCCGTACGCGCCGCCACGAACCGTCCGATCATCGGCCTTGTGAAGCGTGACCTCAGCGACAGCCCCGTCCGCATTACCCCATGGATCGAGGACGTCGACGCTTTGGCCAATGCCGGCGCCGACATCATCGCCTACGACGCGACACAGCGCCAGCGCCCGGTCCCGACCCGTACGCTCATTGAACGCATTCAGGCTCACGGCCGGGTCGCCATGGCGGACTGCTCGATCCTGGCGGATGCCGAGCAGGCGCTCTCGGAGGGCGCCGACATCGTTGGGTCCACGCTTGCCGGCTATACCGGCCCGGTCGAACCGACCGAACCCGATCTCGCCCTCGTTGCCGCCATGCGCCGCCTGACGCCGCATGTCGTTGCGGAAGGCAACATCCGCACGCCCGCGCAGGCCCAGCAGGCCTTGCTCGCCGGCGCCTCCATGGTCGTCGTCGGCTCGGCCATCACCCGGCCGGAATTTGTCACCGCCTGGTTCCGCTCGGCGCTCGATGACACGCTCGCCGGACAGGAGGTCTGACCCCGGTGGCCCGCTCCGACACGATCCTTTCGCTTGACATCGGCGGCACCAAGATGCTCGCGGCACTGGTGCGCGGAAATGTCGTGAGCGAAACCCACACCATGGCCACCCCGCGCAACGGCGACCCGGAGGCCTGGCTTTCGGCGCTCTTTGAAGCAATCGGCAGCTGGCAGGAGCATTACGATACCGTGGGCGTGGCCGTCACCGGCATCATCGACGAGGGGTGCTGGTCACCGCTCAACCGACGGACCCTCGACATTCCCGACCGCTTTCCGCTCATAGAGACCGTTGCACGGCTTTCCGGTGCCCGAAGCGTGCTGGCCGCCAATGATGCACAGGCCGCCGCCTGGGGTGAATATGCCTTCGGTGCGGGACAGGGTCACGACCTCGTCTTTCTCACCATCTCCACCGGGGTCGGCGGCGGCATCGTCGTCAACGGCCGCCTACTCGGCGGGCTTGCAGGTCATTTCGGCCAGTTCCGCAGCCTCGGCGAGGAAGGCCGCGCGCTGGAGGACAAGGTTTCCGGCCACTGGATCGCCGCCGAAGCCGTGCCGCACCAGCCGGGCGCGACGGCGCGCGATGTCTTCGAGGCTGCTGCAACCGGTCATGGCTGGGCGCAAGCCATCATCGAGACCTCCGCGCGCCAGACCGCGCTTCTATGCGGCAATATCCAGCTCGCGCTCGACCCCGCCCGCATCGTCATCGGCGGCGGCATCGGCCTTGCACCCGGCTATCTCGAATCCGTCCGTCGGGCCCTGGGAGGCCTGCCGCCACGGCTCACCCCGCAGCTTCACCCCGCCGCACTCGCCGAAAAGGCAGGCGTCGTGGGCATCGCGGATCTCGCAAGACGTCAGAATTAACCTGAGGGAGAACCAGAACATGACCTTTGCCAGACTGAAGAAGCGCGGCCTGATCGCCGCTGCGATCGCCACCCTGCTGGCCGGCCCCGCCTTTGCGAAAGTGACCGTGCTCGGCTGGCCGGGCGGCCCGGAAGAAGCCGCACTACGCGCGGCCGCCGATACCTACAATGCCAAGCCCGACGTGAGCGACGACAACAAGGTCGAGCTCTTGTTCTTCAACCGCGACGGCTTCTGGGACAAGCTGCAGGCCGACCTTGCCGCCGGCTCCACCGCTTTCGACGTGAACCTGCTCGCCACCTACTCCATCGGCCGCTACGCGCCGTTCATGGAACCGGTCGAATTGTCCGGTGAGGCCAAGGACGTCTACGGCGACCAGGTTCTCACCACTATGCAGTACGAGGGCAAGCAGTTCGGCGTGCCGACCGACCTTTCGCTGCATTTCATGTACTACCGCAAGGATCTGATCGACGCGCTGCTGAAGGACGACGCCGCCAAGGCGAAATACGCGGAGATCGCAGAAAAGCACCTCGGCAAGAAGCTTGAGCCCAAAAACCCCGACGAATGGACGTGGGATGATTATGCGGCGACCGCGCTCTATTTCACGCAGGCCGTGAACCCCGACAGCCCGACCCGCTACGGCACCGTGCTTCAGCTCAAGAACCTGCTCTTCAACATGATGGTGTTCCAGTCCTTGCCGCGCACCTATGGCGGCAACTGGATGGACGACGCGGGCAAGATCACGGTGGATTCGGAGGCCTACCGCAAGGGGCTCGAAACCTACAAGATGCTCTACGATGCCGGCGCGACGCCGCGTGACTCGCTTTCCTACGAATTCGCCGAAGCGAACGCGGCCTATGCCTCCGGCCAGGTTGCGGCCATGGTGCAGTGGAATGCGGCCGCCTCTGAGCTGATGTCGAAGGAGAAATCGCCTGTTGTCGGCGAGGTGACGGAGGCGATCGCTCCGCCAGCCGGCCCCGAAGGCCGCTTCACCCATATCCATGGCCTCGGTTTCGGCCTCAACAAGAACGCCGCCAACAAGGAAGGCGCGAAGGCCTTCATCACTTGGCTGTCCTCGAAGGAAGCAGCGCTCGTCTATGCCAGGAACAGCGGCGCACCAGCGCTGACGCCCGATGTCGTCAAGGATGTCGCTGCCGAACGGCCGGACCTCGTCAAGCTCGGCGAGTTCGCCGGCAAGTACGGCTATGTCATGAATGGCGGCACCTCGGCCAAGGCGCTCTCGGTCTATGAGCTTCAGGCCAAGGAGTTCACCGGCTACTGGTCGGGTCAGCAGTCGCTGGATGACGCCCTGAAGAACACCGAAAAAGGCATGGCCGAACTGCTCAAGTGAAGCCATTGCCGGCGACCGCCCCTGGTGGCCGCCGGCTCCCTCGCCGCGTTCCGGAAAGACCGAGCCAGGATCGATCGATGACAACGAAGACGCATCGCAGCCCCGTATCCGAATTCCGCCTGCTGACGATGCCGCTGGTCGTGTTCCTGCTCGTCTTCCTGGGGTTTCCGGCCATCGTCAACCTGGTCTATTCGGTTTCGTCCGTCAGCTTTGAGACGTTGCGCAGCCCTGAGATCACCGGCTTCGGCAACTTCGCCGACGTGTGGCGTGATGGCGCCTTCTGGCGGGCGAGCTGGTTTTCCTTCCGCTTCGGCCTGCTCACCGCGATACTGGAATGTGCACTCGGCCTGTTCCTTGCCATCTTCCTCGCGCCGCTCATCGAACGACGCAGCTGGCTGATGGCGATCCTCATGCTGCCGCTGATGGTGGCGCCCGCGCTTGTCGGCCTCATGTACCGGCTGGTGCTGCACGAATTCGCCGGACCGGTGCCCTATTACCTTTGGGCGTGGTTCGGGGCGAGCCTCTCCTTCCTGGGCCCCGGCTCGGCCTTCTGGACGCTGGTGACCGTCGAGACGCTGCAGTGGACACCCTTCGCATTCCTGCTGTTCTGCATGGCTTATCAGGCGATCCCCCGCGAGATCGTCGAAGCTTCCGCGATGGATGGTGCGCGCTACCGTCACCGTCTCTGGTACATCGAGCTGCCGCTGATGATGCCGACCATCGTGGTGGCCCTGCTCATCCGCTTCATCGACGGCTTCCGTGTCTTCGACAATGTCTATGTGCTGACCGGGAGCGGCCCCGGCGGGTCCACCGCCTCGCTGTCGATCTACATCTACGAGGCCTTCTTCAAGCAGGGCGCCATCGGCAAGGCGGTCGCCGCCTCCGTCGTCCTGTTCGTCGCCTCCTTTGTCGTGCTTTACGGCCTCAACGCCATCGCCGCCCGCCGCAAGGGAGCCGCCCGATGATCAATATCCTGCGCTGGATCGTCTTTGCCATCGCCGCCGTCGCGATGAACTTCCCGATCATCGTAACCCTCGTCACCTCCTTCAAGAGCCCACGCGAGCTCACCGCCAATCCGGGTCTCTGGGTCCAGGCGCCGACGCTCGAGAATTATGCAGCGGTCTTCACCGTCTCGGATCGGCTGAACATCTTCCTGTATCTCGTCAACAGCCTTGCCGTCGCCGCTCTCGGCACCCTGCTGGCCGTGGCGCTCGCACTTCCCGCAGCCTATGCCATCGCGCGTGGCAAGGTTGGTGAACGCACGTTGCTGCCGCTCATCGTCAACTTGCGCGCCGTGCCGCTCGTGATCTTCGCCATTCCGCTCTACATGATGTTCCAATGGCTCTCGCTGCTCGATACGCGGCTCGGCCTCGGCCTCATCCTCACCATCGTGAACCTGCCGCTCGCCCTCGTGATCCTCGTGAACGCGATCAGGGATCTGCCGGGCGAACTCGATGAGGCTGCCTTGATGGACGGGGCGACGCGCACGCAGATCCTCTTGCGGGTTATCGCCCCGCTCTGCCGTCCGGCCATCGTCACAGGCCTGATCTTCGGCTTCATCACCGCCTGGAACGAGTTTCTCTTTGGCCTGATGCTGACGACGTCCAAGGCCGTGCCCATCACCGTCGGCGCCTCGTTCTTCTTCGCCGCCAGCGGCGGCGGCGTGCAGTGGGGCGTCGCCTCGGCCGTGATGATCGTGGGCGCCCTGCCGCCCATGCTGCTCGGCCTTCTCATGTATCGCCAGATCAGCGGTTCGATGACGGCGGGCGCGGTCAAGGGCTGAAACAGGTTTCCCCGGAGGTTCAAATGGGTACGATTCTGCTGGAAAAGGCCGGAAAACGTTATAGCGGCGTGGAGATCATCCGTGATCTCGACCTTGCCATCGCCGACGGGGAATTCGTCGTCATCGTCGGCCCGTCGGGCTGCGGCAAGTCCACGCTGCTGCGCATGATCGCGGGGATCGAGGAAACGACCTCCGGCAGGATCGTGATCGACGGCCGCGACGTGACGAAGGCGCCACCGGTGGAGCGCGAACTGGCCATGGTGTTCCAGTCCTACGCGCTCTATCCGCACATGACGGTGCGCCAAAACATGGGCTTCGGCCTCAAGCTCGCCAAGCTGCCCTCCGCCGCCATCCGGGCCAAGGTGGACGAGGCGGCCGAAGCACTGAAGCTCACGCCCCTGCTCGACCGCTATCCCAGGCAGCTTTCCGGCGGCCAGCGCCAGCGCGTGGCGATCGGTCGTGCCATCGTGCGCCAGCCGACCGCCTTTCTCTTCGACGAACCGCTCTCCAACCTCGACGCCGCTCTGCGCGTCGATATGCGGCTGGAGATCGCAAGGCTACACCGGACGTTGGGCGCGACGATGATATATGTCACCCACGACCAGGTGGAAGCAATGACGCTCGCCGACCGCATTGTCGTGCTGAAGGACGGGCGCATCATGCAGCACGGCAGCCCGCACGAACTTTACGAGCGGCCGGCCAATCTGTTCGTCGCGCAGTTCATCGGCAGTCCCAAGATGAACGTGCTCGACTGCATGCCCGCTGGCGACGGCACGCTCGACCTTGCCGGCGAAGGCCGGATCGACCTTGCCTTTTCCGGCGCACCGACCCGCCTTGGCGCACGCCCGGAACATCTGCGGCTCGTTTCACCCGAAGCCGGTCATTGCCGCGGTACGATCGAGGTCGCCGAGTATCTCGGCGCAAGCACCAGCGTCTTCGTGCGCAACGACCGGCTCGGACTGGTCAATATCAACGCACCGGCGGACACGCCCGTGCGCATCGGCGAGACCGTCGGCATCGCCATCGACGCCGGCCGCGCTTCCCTTTTCGGGGCGGACGGCGTCAGCCTTGAAAGACGTGCGGGTTAGGCGGACGCGCTACAGGATCGCGAAGGGCGTTCCCGGAGAGCCGGTTGCGCCTTCGATGGCCAGCGGCGCGAACCCGTAGACGAACTCATAGCGCCCGGTCTCGGCGATCGGGTCGAGGTTCATGCCCTCGTGCAGGTAGATCCCGTGCCGCATGATGAGATGCTGGTGGCACGGCAGCACGATATCAGGGTCAACGGGCGGCACCACGTCGATTGCAAAATTGTCCGCGCCGACGATGACCGGCTGGAGCGCCGACAGGTATTCCGCGGCCTCGAGCCCGAGACCGGGTTCGCCATCGTACCATGTTTCGGCCTCGGAGAAGAAGCGCGAGCCATGGCCGGTGCGGATCAGGACCACATCGCCCGGCGACAGCCAGTCATCCGGATTCATATCCTGCCGGACGAGGCATTGGCGCAGATGGTCCGGCGTGATCACGAAGCCGTTTTCAAGCGGTCGTCCGAAAAGCCCCTGCACATCGAGGAGCACTGCGCGGGTGAAGAAAATCGGCGCCTTCTCGATGCCGAGCTTCTTCAGGCCGTAAGGCGACCAGATCTCCGAGAGCTTGTTGCCGTTATAGACCAGCGTATCGCAGTGGCCGCACGGATAGGTCACCTGATGGCCGAGATGGCCGAGGGCATCCATGTGGGTGCCGATCTGGCCGATTTCCGTGCAGATGAAATCATCGTTCCACACGGTGCGGCTGATCGCACCTTCCGGCCCCCCGGTCGGGCCGCCCGGCATTTTGAGCCCGAACGTGCGGCCGGGTGAAAGCGGCATGCCGACGCGGTAGGGAAAGCCGAGGGAGATGGTCTCGCCGGTGCGGATCAGGTCGCGCGCCTGCAGCACCTTGTGGGGTCCCAGCAGGTTGCCGGCACCGCGTTCGTCTTCGGGGCCCCAGCGCGAGGGAAACCATTCGGTTCCGAGGGCAGGATTGATCTTGTCCGTCATCGGCGCAGCCTCATGCCGTCGTCAAGGCGCGCGCCATGCGCCGGCGCCGCGTGATGTAACCGATAGCAGCTTCGGCGATGATGACGAAGATGAGCAACGCGCCCGTCGCGAGGCTCTGCATCCAGAAGGGTGCGCCGAGCGCGGCGATGCCGCTCACGAGAAAGCGGATCGTGAAAAGGCCGATCAGCACGCCCAGGATGCTGCCGCGCCCGCCCGCAAGCGCGATACCGCCGATAAGGCAGGCGGTGACCGCTTCAAGCAGGACAGCTTCGAAACCAAGCGGGCTGGCGCTGCCGGTGCGGAAGGAAAGCAGCGCGCCGGCGAGGCCCGCCAGCGCCGCGGAAATCGAAAAGGCCACGATAATGGGGCGACGGATCGAGACGCCGGCCGCGCGGGCCTCGCCCCTGCCGCCGCCGATTGCGAAAATCTCGCGCCCCCAGAGCGTGCGCCGGCTGAAAAAGTCGACCAGCAGCACCAGGACCAGAAGTGTCGCCGAGGAGATGGAAAAGACGAAGAACTTCGCCGACAGGAAATCCGTCTCGGCAATGTTTTCGAATGGGATGAGAACGGTCTTTTCGTTCGAGGCGACGAGGGTGAGGCCGCGCAAAGCGATCAGCGTGCCGATCGTGAAGACCATCGAGCTGATGTTGAGCTTGTAGATGCAATACCCCTGAAGCGCACCGAGCAGGCCGCAGAACAGGACCACGATCACAAGCGCCGGCACCATGCCGTAGGGAAAAAGCTGGATCGACAGGATGCCGGCAAAGGCCGCCATCGAACCGACGGAAAGATCCATCTCGCCTGCGATCATCGTCAATCCCACGCCGATGGCGATGATGCCGGCGAGGACTGCGCTGTCGAGAAGGGCGGCGATACCAGGTTGCGAGTAATAGCTCGGAATGCGCGCCGCGAGGATGAGATAGACCGCGATCATGAGCCCCAGGCGGGCGAAGTTGCTTTTCGTTTCCGACGTCATCTCAGCGTCCCCGTCCCTGAAGAATGTGGAAAAGGCTGATGGAGGCGATCACCAGCAGGCCGACGATCGTCATGCGAACGCCGGCACTCAAGCCATGCAGCAACATGAAGTTCTGCAGGAGCGCGATCAGCACGGCGCCGAGCGCGGCCTGGAGCGGCGTTCCCTTGCCGCCGCGAAGCGCGATGCCACCCACCAGCACGGCGGCGATATAGTCGAAGTCGTATCCCATGAAGAGATCCGCCTTGGCCTGCGAGAACTGGGATACCGTCATGATCGCCATGACCGCCACGCCGATCGACAGTGCGGCACAGGCGATGGCGGTGACGAGGCCGACGCGCAGACCGCTTGCCACGGCCGCCTTGGGGTTTGCCCCGCAGAGAACGATTTCACGACCGATCTTGAAGTGGCGGATGATGAACCAGCTCAAAATCGCGGCGATGATGAAGGCCCAGCTCTGCGTGGGGATGCCGAGCGGCCGGGCGGTGCCGAGCCAGAGCGCCGCTTCGCTTTCGATGCGCAGGATGGAGTTGCCGCTGAAAAGCGCCGCCAGTCCGCGAAAGACGGTTCCGAAGGCAAGCGTCGTGATGATCGGGTTGCCGATCAGCGAAATCGCCACGCTCTGCGCGAGCCCGCAAAGCACGGCAATGCCCAGTGTCAGGAAAAGGCCGGCCGCGAAGCCCAGGGCGGCCGTCAGAAGCGCGAAGAGCACCGCAAGCAGCGCACCGAGCGCACTCGCCGACAGGGCGAACAGATTGCCTGATATCGTGATGTAGCTCATTCCGATCGCGACGATGCCCGTAAGGGAGGCCGCGCGGATGACCACGAAAATATTGTCCACCCGCGCGAAACCCGGCGTCGTCACGCTGGCGACAACGAGCAGAACGAGGATGGCGATGAGCCCGTAGGCCGTCTTAGGAAGGGTGACTTTCGCGCGGTGCGACACGTCCTGGCTTGTCATGGCGGTTCTCATGCTTGTGCCCGTCAGGCAGCTTCGCTGGCGCGCGTCACGTCGCGCGTGAGGCTTTCGGCGGTGACGTCGTCCGCATCGCAGATGCGCACCAGTTCGCCGTGGAAGAACGAGGCGATCCGGTCGGCGAGACCAAGAACCTCCTGCGTGTCGGACGAGGCGAAGATGATCGACAGGCCCTCATCGGCGAGCTTGCGCAGATGGCTGTAGATCTCCGATCGCGCGCCCACATCCACGCCGCGCGTCGGCTCCTCGACGAGCAGGATCTTCGGGTCGAGCCCGATCCATTTGCCGAGCGCGACCTTCTGCTGGTTGCCGCCACTGAGATTGCCCGCGAGACGGCCAAGAAAGCGCTCGCCAAGGCCGAACTGGCGCGCGATCCGCGTCACGTGCTCGCCTTCCAGCGCCGGCGACAGGAGGCCGAAGCGGCTGACGGCCGAAAGCGCGGGTGCGGAGAGGTTTTCCGGAACGGAGCGGACGGCGAAAATGCCATCACGCTTTCGGTCGTCGGAGCAATAAAGCACCTTGCGCGCAATACTGCCCGCAATGCCGGAGGGCGCATAGGCGCCGCCCTCAAGCGTCACCGAACCGGACTGAATGGGCGTAACACCGGCCAACATTCTGAGAACGGCACCGGCACCGCTCCCGACCTGTCCTGCAAGCGCGAGGATTTCACCCTTGCGCAGCGACAGCGAAACGGGCGCCTTGAGGCCGCTTGCCCGGCATGCATCGAGGCGGAGGATTTCCTCTCCGGCATGAGCGGCGCGTGGTGGAAACATCTGGCCGAGCTGGCGGCCGAGCATGGCTTCGATGAGGTCGCCGATGGACAGCCCGGCGGTTTCGACGGCGGGAAAGCTCTTTCCGTTGCGCAGCACCGTGACCTTCTGGGTGAGGTCGAAGACCTCAGGCATGCGGTGAGTGACATAGATGATGGCACAACCCTCGGCGGCCAGGGTGCGGACGGCCGCCTTGACGCGCACGATTTCCGTCTCAGAGAGGGCTGCCGTCGGCTCGTCCAGAATGGCGATGCGCGCCTTGCGCGACAGGAGGCGCGCGATTTCGACGAGCTGGCGCTCGGCCACCGAATGCTCCTCAGCCAGCGACAGCGGATCGATATGGTCGAGGCCGACCCGTTCCAGATAGGGCCTTGCGCGGCGCGCCAGCGAGGCGGCGGAGCGAAAGAAGCCGAGCGTCTCGTCACCCAGGAACACGTTCTCGGCAACGCTAAGGCTCTCGACGATGGAAAGCTCCTGCGCCACATAGCCGATGCCGGCCGCCTGGGCATGGCCCGGCGAGCGGATCGAGACCGTCGCGCCATCGATGGAAATCGTGCCGCCGTCGGCAGGCTCGATGCCGGCGAGTATCTTCACGAGCGTGCTCTTGCCCGCGCCGTTCTCGCCCATCAGCGCCATGACCTCGCCCGCCTCGACGGCAAGGTCCACGTCCTCGAGCACACGCGTCGGGCCGTAGCTCTTCACAATCCCGCTCATCCTGAGCATTGCGTTCTCCTCCCGGAAAGCGCCGCGTCACGAGACGCGGCGCTGTCTGCATCAGAAATTGCAGAGCTGGTCTGCCGTCTTGCCCCAGAGCTTTGCCGCATCATAGGCAGCCTGGCTGTTGGCGACGGCAGGGTTGGGCAGGAAGTTGTACTTGTAAAGCGGATCGGCGTCGGAGGGCGGCGCATCCGGCGTGCCTTCCAGGTAGCTTTCGCCATCCACGACCTTGCCCTGCACGACGAACTTGCCGAGCGCCTGCATGGCCATCCAGCCTTCCCAGTAACCGGACTGGATTGCCGTGCCGGCGATCTCGCCGCTCTTCACATGTTTGGAATCGCCATGGCAGGTGCCGCCGACGATGAAAATGTCCTTGCCCGGTGTCAGGCCGTTCTCGCGTGCGGCCTGCGCGGCGGCTCCGGCAAGCGAGTCGTTCTGGGTGTAGAGCCAGGTCAGTTCGCCCTTGTGGGCCGGGATGATCTGCGCGGCAACCTTGTAGCCCTCATCCTCCAGGAAGCCGGCCGTCGGCACGACGTCGATCACGTCGAGCTTGCCTTTCACAGCGTCCTCGAAACCGGTCGCGCGGTCATCGCCAGCCGAGACGCCGGCCGGGAAGCGGATGATGGCACCCTTGTCGCATTTCGCGCCGGCCTTCGCACAGGCGTCCAGCAGGATCTCGGCCGCGGTCTTGCCGCTCAGGAAGTCGTTGGCGCCGGCATAGGCCGTCCAGTACGCTTCCGTACCCTTGATGGGGTATTGGTTGGAGACGATGACCGGCGCGCCGGACTGGGAGAGCGCGCGCAGCGAACCGACGCCGGCGGCATTTTCGAAGGGCCACCAGATATAGCCTGCGACCGTCTCGCCAGAGGCGAGCTGCTGCTGCACCTGGCTGTCCTGTTCGGACTGGTTGAAGTTGTTCTCGATCACCTTGATGTCGTAGCCGAGTTCCGCAGCCTTTTCCTTAGCGCCGAGCTGGAACTGGCCGATATAGGGATTCGTGCTGGACGGCACGAACACCACGACGGTGCCCTTGCTTTCGGCATAGGCGGCCGTCGCCATCAGGCCGGCGAGCATGGAAGCCGCCAGCGTCATCGATACACGCAATTTCATAGTACCCTCCCTCGGCATAAGCCGTAGCGACCGCCTCGCGGCCTTTCCTCATCCACCTTCCCGTCGCGACGGACGGAAAGTCATGTCTCCACGGGTTTCCCAACCCGTGAATTCAGATTCCCCCGCCCTCGCCAAGCGACCCGAAATGCCGGATCATCCGCTCGACGTCGGGGGCAATGCCCGTAAACAGCTCGAAAGCGCCAACGGCCTGGTAGACCGCCATGCCGCCACCGTTGGCGACGCGGCATCCACGCTGCCCGGCGGCCTGAAGCAGCGCGGTCTCAAGCGGGAAATACACCACCTCGGCGACCCAGTGCCGTTGCTCGAGAAGATCGGGGTCGATCGGCAGGCCGGGATGGCCCACCATGCCGGTCGGTGTCGCATGGGCAAGGCCATCGGCCTGCCGCAAGGCCTGCGCCATGTCTTCGCCCGCTTCGAACCGGCAGGCGGCGTGATGCGGCGCAAGCTGCGCGACCAGCCGTGCGGTGCGCTGCGGATCGATATCGAAAACCCGGATCGTCTGCGCGCCAAGTGTGGCGAGCGCATGGGCCACGGCGACACCGGCGCCGCCCGCACCGATCAGCATGACGTTTCCGACGTGAGCCCCGGGCAACCCCCGTCGAAATCCGGACGCAAAGCCCCACCAGTCGGTATTGTGACCGATGCGGCGACCGTCGCGAAAAACGATCGTGTTGATCGCGCCGAGCGCCTCGGCATGCTCCGAGAGTTCATCGACCTCGTGCGTTGCGGCCTGCTTGCAGGGATGGGTGATGTTCAGCCCGGCGAAACCATCGTCCTGCGCCCGGCGAATGAGCCCGGGCAGCGCATCCGCGCCCACGCCCAGCACATCGAGATCAATGAGATCGTATCGGCATTCGATGCCGTTGCAGCGCCCTTCCTCGACATGCATGGCAGGAGTACGCGACCGCTGGATGCCGCTTCCGATCAGGCCGGCATGAACCGTCCGGACCACCGTTTGCGTTTGTGAAACCACGCTCCACCCCTATGCCATTTCCCGGGCATGCCACCATGCCCCAACCTCACGGCTCCATGAAATGTACGAACTGGTTAGTGAAGTCAATCGGCAGATCGGGCTTTCCCGATGCCGAGACAGAGAAAAATCGACATGGAGGAATGGCGCGCTTCCCGGCCTGCACGCCTGCGTCGACTTGCGGAAAATTGCGCTTCGTCAGGATTGCAGATAAGCGAGGATCATGTCCGCGACCATCTCCCGATGACGCGCCTTGATCTTGTCATCCATAAGGTCGCGGCCGAAGATGGCGCCGAAGGTATGGCGGTTCGAAACGCGGAAGAAACACTGGGCGCTGATCATCTGGTGCAGGTCGACCGGGTCGATTTTGCGGGTGAAGGTACCCGCCTCCTCGCCGCGCTTCAGGATATCCGCAATCAGGCCGATAACCCCCGAATTGGCCACGCGCAGCACATCGGAACGCTTGAGATGTTCGGCGCGATGGATGTTCTCGATGCTGACGAGCTGAACGAAATCCGGATTGGCATCGTCATGGTCGAAGGTATTGGTAATGAGGCTGCGCATGGCCAGATCGGGCGCGAGATGGTTCAGGTTCAGCCCATTCTCGCGCGAGCGGATCTTGATATAGGCCCGTTCGAGCACAGCGAGATAGAGCCCTTCCTTGCTGCCGAAATAGTAATAGAGCATGCGCTTGGAGGTGCGCGTCTTCTCCGCGATGGCATCCACCCGCGCGCCGGAGAATCCGGCATCGACGAATTCCCGCGTTGCAACCTCCAGGATGTTCTCGCGGGTTGCGTCGGGATCGTTTTTTCGCGAAGGGCGGAGCTGGGCCAAAGCCAATACCTATATCCTCGTTTGCTGGTGAAGGCGAACGGATGGATATCGTCACATCCGTCGGCGGGTCAACCGCAGGGCAGAAAAGATCATGCGCGCGGGCTGACGATAGCGAAAGGCAAGCATGTTCGGGCTTGAATTTGAAATAAAGCCTGTATGTTGACCGTCTTGGATATGGCAGGCGCCCGCAAGCCATGCCGCAAGCCGTTCGATATCAATGCCAGATCGTGGGTTCATGCTGCTCTTTTCCAAATCCCTCCGCATCGCCGCCACCGCCCTGATCATCATGCTTTCGTGCGCGCAGGGCTTCGCACAGGCGCCCACGCAGGAAGCGATCAAGCGGTCCGACCAGATTGCCCCGGAGATGAAGGCGCTTTCCGCCCAAGGCGATCATGAAGGCGCACGCCGCATTGCCGAAGAGGCGAGCGCGCGCTTCAAGGCCGAAGGCGAAGCATGGCTTTCGGCAAGCTACATGGTATCGGCGGCGGACTACGCCATGCGCATGGGGGACGCCGCCCGGGTGGATGGCGAGTACTATCCGCGCATGCGCGAACTGCTTGCGACGCTCGATCCCGTCGAGGAGACGCGCGCCAACCTCCTGATCGAGCTGCTGATGGACGCCAAGGGCCGCCTTTCGGACCGTGCCGGGCAGGACGAGTTGGTCGCGTTCTACGAAAAGCGCATCCGCAAGGCGCATGGCGAAAACAGCGAGCAGGATATAGACGCGCGGGTGCGCGCGGCCTACAGCCTGCTCGAAAGTGGTCGCCTCGATGATGGCCGCAAGCATCTTCGCGCGGCCCTTGCGGCCTCGGCGAAAACCAAACTCCACGCCGTAACGCTTAAGCATTATGCGCAGGCCGCGCGCAGCTTCCATGCGAGCGGCCTCAATGAGGATGCCGCCGCGCTCTTCCGCGAGGCAGAAGGCACCGCCGCCATCCAGGCCGAGGTGAAGGAGCTGGCGGATTTCTATCTCGCCTATGCGGAATTCCGCACCGCCGTGCCGGACAGCCAGCAGCATTTCGTGCCGCTCTATTCGATGGCGACCAATCTCTATGCCCGCTTCTACGGCACCGAATCCGAAGAGCTGATCCACGCGAACGACAAGCTCGCAAGCGCATTGTCCGGCGTCGGCCAGTACGGTACCGCGATCGACCTCGAAAAGCGCAATTATGAGATCGCCGAAAAATCGCTCGGCAGCGACAACACCATCACATGGCGTATTGCCAACAATCTCGCGGATATGTTGCGCGGGCTGGGCTCACCCTCCCGCGCACTCGAATACGATCTAAAGGTTCTGGAGAACCGCACCCGCCATTACGGCCAGAACCATTTCAACACCCTGGTGAGCGCAAACAACACCGCGCAGAACTATCTCGATCTCGGTGATTATGCCACGGCACGCCACTATTTTTCGCTGTGCCTGGATATTTCCAACGCGCTCGGCGATGCCGGCAATATCGCCGGCATGGAGGCCTGGATCGCCTATACGGACCTCCTGTCCGGCGCGGCGCCGATGGATGACGCGGCTGTCAGCCGCATGGAGGCACTCGTCACCGATTCCAACTATCCCGGCATCCTGAGCATCAAGGCCGCCTATCTGCTGGCGGATCATTTTGCCAGGAAGGGCGACCACGCGCGCCAGATCAAGCATCTGCAGCAGGCCTACAGCATTGCCGCCGGCGAAATGAGCACAGGCCATCCGCTGGCCTTTGCGGGACGCATCGCCATCGCTAACGCCAAGGCCGAGACGGACCCTGAAACGGCGGCACAGGAATTCGCGGGCATCGACCAGGACATGCTGCGGTGGGTGCATCTGCAGGTCTCGGTTGCCGGCGGACGCGACGTCGGCGAGACGGTGCGCGCCATGGCGGACGATATGCTCTACCACTATGCCCGTTTTGCCGAACGCAACCCGTCTGCCGTACCGGCCTTTGCGGATGCCGCCCGGCGCTGGCCGTCGCTGGCGACGCCCGATGCCGACAATGTGCTGAAGCTCACGCGCATGATCGACACCTGGGATACCGAAACCGCCCGCCTGCTCGACCGCATCTCGCGCCTTTCGCGCATTGCCCGCGAAATCTTCGCCGCCGATGTCGAGCAGGACCTCGCCTATGCCTATTTGACGGACACCAAGGCGATGGAGCGCGAACTCCACCAGCGCCTCGTCAAACGCTACCACGTCGACCGCCAGGCGATCCTGAACCAGTCGCTGCCGACGCCGGCAGAGCTGGTCGGCAAGGATCAGGCTTTCGTCCAGTATTTCACAACGCGCAAGTGGCGCGCCGATCACGACGCCGCCGACCCGATCGAGGACACGCAACTCTATGCCATCGTCTGGCGCAGCGGCAAAGCGCCCGTCATGCGCGCGCTCGGGGATCCCCGCGCGGTGCTGGGGAACGACAGCGACGCCGTCGCCGCACTTGAAAGCCGCAGTGGCGGCGACGAAAACAGGGGCTTGCTCGTCGAAGCGCACCAGCGCGCCTTCGCGCGGCTGCACGAGCGGCTGATCGGGCCGGTCGAGAAGGAACTGGCAGGTGCGAAGACGCTCTTCATCGTGCCGGACGGGCGCCTGTTCGCCCTGCCGTTCTCCCTGCTGGAAGCGGCCGACGGCACGTTGCTGGAGGAGCGCTTCACCCTGCGGCTGCTTACGGAACCGGAGGCGCTTTACCGAGCCGTCGCGGACGCCCGCATGCCGAAGGACGGACGCGCCGTCCTGGCTGGCGGCATCGACTATGAAAAGGGCGACGAGGCGGGCGCGACACCTCTGCCCGGCACGCTGCGCGAAGTGGAGGCCATCCGCGGCATCCTCGACGGCCCGGGCATGAAGGTCGAAACGCTCACAGGGGCTGCGGCAAGCGAAACGGCGTTGCGCGAGCGGATGACCGGGGCAAAGATCGCGCACCTGGCGACGCATGGTGCTTATGGCAGCCCGAAGAACGGGGGCACCAGCAACGTCGACACGCTCTGGCAGAGCGAAGTCATCCTTGCGCATTCGGGCGACACCCGCACCATGCGCCGTGATGAGAAGGACGGGCGGCTCTATGCATTCGAGCTAATGGCATGGGACCTGTCCGGTCTCGATCTGCTCGTGCTGTCGGCCTGCGAGACGGCGCTCGGTGACGAGGCCTTCGTGGGCGGTGTGCGCGGACTGCCCACCGCGGCAAGCCTTGCCGGCGCCAAGCGCGCCCTCCTGACGCTGTGGCCCGTTGCCGACGATGGAACCGCCGATTTCATGGTTCGCTACTATGGATACCTGAAAGATGGGCAGACCTATGCGGAGGCGCTGCGCAACACCCGCCACGATGCCATCGCGGGAAAGATCCCGACGGCGAAGGACCCGCTCGTGTGGGCAGCGTTCGTGCTTTTCGAGAACTGACGGCGCGAGCGCGCGCCGTACGCTATGTCTGCTGATAGACGGCGATAACCTTGTCGAAGCGGCGGTTGTCCAGGTCGTCACGCCGGATCACGAAGAAGACCGTTCCCTCTACGAACGGTGCCTGCATCCAGTCGGCGAGATCGATCTGCAGGAGAAGGGTCCAGTCCCGCGCCTTCTCGAATATGGCCGCGCGGTGCTTGCCCCACTCCTCGCGCGACAGATGCTGCTTGCCGAATTCGCTCACCACCACGGCGTCCAGGCGCGGATCGTCCTGCTCGGGCATGGGGCTGCCGAGCAATTGCTGGCGACGCCAGCCGTCCTCAGGATACTGGTCGTGGTTGGCCTGAAGCGCCTCCTCATAGGCGGCGAGCATATCCTCGCTCTCCTCGCCGGCCGGCTCCCCGCGGGCGGCGCGGGCAAGATCGCCAAGCCTGTCGAATTCGAGCGCGGCGGGATTGGGTAGCCGGTAGGTCGCCTCCAGCGACACAGCCCTTGCCGGCGCGCCATAGTTCGTGCCCTGCTCCCCGGACGATGTTTTGCCCGGCGTTCCGAATTCCGCCTGCAGCGCTAGCGCCTCCTCCAGCGCCTTCGCCTGGGCAGCAGCAAGATCGTCCGGGACGGGCAGCACCGCGAGCCGATCGATCGGCGTCCGATCCCAGATGACCTTCGCCGCGCGCATGCCGGTATCCCACGGGCCAACGGCAATGTCGTAGAAGAACAACAATCGGCCGTCGGCAGGCAAAGGGGCCGCGACCGTACCGAGCTTTGCGGCCTCGGCGAGATCGATCTGCGCCATGAAGGCATAGGGCAGATCCTTCGCCATATGGTCCCGCATCTCCTGTGCCGCATCTTCATTGCCGCGCTTTGCGATTTCCTCTGGATCTTCGGGCTTTAGCGGCCGCGGCCATTTGAAATCGGGCGCTGCATGCGGCGTGCCGCCAAGCTGGCTTCCGCCGATGACGATCCGGCCGGCCGAGGGATGCAGCACGATGGCCGGCACCAGGGCCTCCAC
This sequence comes from Shinella oryzae, assembly GCF_023038235.1. Lineage (NCBI taxonomy): Bacteria > Pseudomonadati > Pseudomonadota > Alphaproteobacteria > Hyphomicrobiales > Rhizobiaceae > Shinella > Shinella oryzae. The sequence goes on from NZ_CP081988.1 coordinate 1,251,148, forward strand.
GATAATCTCGATCCGCGGCTTGTCGAACCACGTGAGCAGCGCCTCGCCGGCAGCTTGCGGACTATCGAACATGAAACCTCCATATGAGCTTTGGACCTGCCCGGGAAATGGACCGCCAAGCGCGGCGGACAATGGTGGCGAGCGTTTTTTTCACCTGTTTCGGACAGGAGGTCTATCCAAAAAGCGCACGCTTTGACGGCTTCGCCAGGCCAGCGATTGCCATCGATCACGTCCGCGGTTTCGGTTGGGCTCTCATCTCATTCTCCCCGCGGGTAGCGTTTGGCCTGGTCCATTGCATCGTGCATGAACGTCTTGAGATCGTCATGCTCGACATCGAGGCAGCCGAGCTGCCGCATCAGGCCGGAAAGCTCGTCAGTGAAGATTTCCATCGCCCGGTCCACGCCGCCCTGGCCGAAGCCGGCCGCGCCATAGAGGAAGGGCCGGCCGGCAAAGACGTAATCGACGCCGCAGCACAGGAGCGCGAGCACGTCCGACCCGCGGCGCACACCGCCGTCGAACATGACGGGGAAATCCGCGCCAACCGCTTCGCGAATGGCCGGAAGGCAATCGATGGAGTTGATCGCGCGGTCGAACTGCCGTCCTCCGTGATTCGACACGATGATGGCATCAGCTCCGGCCTCGCGCGCCATATGCGCGTCCTCGGGATGCAGGATGCCCTTGATGACGAGGGCGCGCGGCCAAAGCTGGCGGAACTGCCGCAAATGGTCCCAGGTCTGCAAGGCATAGCCGTGCTCGAGGGAGAATTTCGCCACATCGAGCCCCGAAGCGCCCTTGGGAAGATAAGGCGCCCAGTTCTCCATGACGGGCAGGCCGCCCGCCAGCAGATAACGCAGCGTCCAGGCCGGATGGAGCAGACCATCGAGGATCGCCTTCGGCGTGAACTTCGGCGGGATATCGATATTGTTGCGGATGTCGCGCTCCCGCTTGGCGGCGACCGGGATGTCGACGGTCATGACGAGCGCGCCGCATCCGCAATCCTCCGCCCGGCGGATCATGTCGCGATTGATGGCGTCATCGGCAGTCGTGTAGATCTGGTACCAGAGGTTTTCGCCCGCGACAGGCGCGGCCGCCTCCATCGAGGACACGCTGACGCCGGACATGATGTAGGGAACGTCGAAACGCTTCGCGGTCTCGGCGAAGAAAAGCTCCGCCTGCGGGCGGAACAGTCCGGAATAGCCCATCGGCGCGATGCCCAACGGCCCTGCGAAGCGGCGGCCGAGCACGGTCTTCGAAATCGAGCAGGTGGCGACGTCGCGCAGGTAACGCGGCATGAAGCGGAACCGGTCGAGGGCGGCCCGGTTGTCGGAAAGCCCGCGCTCGTCTCCCGCACCGCCGGCAATCCAGTCATACAGCATCCGGGGCAGGTAGCGCTGCGCCGCCTGCTCCAGATCATCGGTGTTCACGATGTTGTCGAGCGACGATCCGGCCATTGTTCTTCCATGCAGTTCGTTTGGTTAGCCCACGGTGCGGTGTGCCACACCGTGAGACGTCAGATAACCTTGCCCGGGTTGAGGATGCCCTTTGGATCGAGCGCGCCTTTCAGAAGGCGCATGGTGGCGAGCTCGGCGGGCGTTCGGGAGTAATGCAGGTAATCGCGCTTGGCAACGCCGATACCGTGCTCGGCGGAAATCGATCCGCCGTAACCCGCGATGAGGGCATAGACAAGCGCGCGGACCTTGCCCTTGCCCTGAGGCGTCGGCAGGCCTGTGGTGACATGCAGGTTGCCGTCACCCAGATGACCGAGGACGTGCAGCCCGAGATTATCGGGCACCTCTTCATCGAGGCGGCGCTGCACCTCGTTGACGAAGGCCTCCATGCTTGCAACGGGAAGGGAGAGGTCGAAATCGACCATCGTCTTGAAGAGCAGCATCTCGGCTTCGAAGTCTTCGCGGATTTTCCACAGCTCGGAGCGCTGGCGCGACGAGGTCGCGATCACCGCATCGGCGATGAGACCGGTTTCCAGCGCCTGGCCGACCACCCGCTCGAAAAGCCCGGCATCCTCCTCGGGATCGAACCCTTCGGATTCGCACAGGATGTAATACGGATAGCGGCCTTCGATCGGCGAGCGGCCGCCCATAAGCGCGTCGACATTGGAATGGAAGAATTCGGCCCACATGATTTCGAACGACGACAGCGTGCCGTGCAGATCGCGACGCATCAGCCCGAGCGTCTCGGCGACCGCGTCGAAGCTCTCGAAGGCGAGCAGCGCGGTGTTGACCGACCGCGGCGCCGGATGCAGCCTGAGCACGGCCCGGGTAATGGCGCCCAGCGTGCCCTCGGATCCGATGAAGAGATGCTTCAGGTCATAGCCGGTATTGTCCTTTGTGTAGGGCGTCAGGTGGCTCAGCACCGTCCCATCGGCAAGCACGCATTCGAGCCCCAGGACCTGATCACGCGCAACGCCATACCGCAGGGCCTGAAACCCTCCGGCGTTGGTGGCAAGCGCGCCCCCGATCATTGCGCTTCCCCGCGCGCCGAAATCCAGACCGAAACGCAGGCCTTCGGCCGCGCAGTGCTGCTGGACAGCCTCGACGATCGCACCGGCGCCGACCTCGATCGTCATGCCCTTCCGGTCGGGCGCACCGATATGGTTGAGGCGTTCGAGCGAGATCAGCAACGTCTCGCCATCGGACTGGGTTGCCCCGACAAGGTTGGTGCGCCCGCCCTCGAAGATGACCGCCTGCCCATGCTCGTGGCAGAGCGCCAGAATCGCGGAAAGCTCGACCGTGTCGGCAGGTTCTACGAGGCCGAGCGCCTGCGTCGGAGTGTTGATCCAGAAATCCTGTGGCCGGTCACGTAGCGTCGTTGCGTCGATGACATTGCGCGCGCCGACGATTTGCCGTGCATCCTCAAGATCGATCATGTGCCCTGCCCTGTCGAAAACGCTGCCAAATCCCTGACCAGCCCGCGGCCCGACGCCTGGATGAACCCCATGTCCGAGCCGATGGTGAAGAGGCAATAGCCCATCTCGATCAGTTCCGGAATGGCCGAGATCGCCGACACGTCGATGGCCGCCAGCTTTCCCGCGCGTTTTACGGCATCGGCCGTGCGCTGCAGCACATCACGCATCTCGCCGTCGAACCGGCCAATGGGCAGGCCGAGGGACGACGCGAGGTCGGCGGGTCCGACGAACAATACGTCGAACCCCTCGACGGCCAGGATGTCCTCCAGGTTGGCGAGACCCTTGGCGCTTTCCAACTGCAGGATCAGGGTCGTGGCGTCATTGGCTTCGGCAAGATAGGTCTCGAAAGCCTCGTAGTAACCGGACGCCCGCCATGGGCCGATGCCTCGCATGCCAGCCGGCGCATATTTGCCGGCGGCAACGATGGCGCGGGCTTCCTCGGCGGTCTCGATCATCGGCACCATGAGGCCCGATACGCCAGCATCAAGCGCAGCCTTGATATCGGCTGCCGACTTCGACCGCGGCCGAAAGATGGTGGGCGTCCCATGCAGTTCGGCAGAGGGTAGAAGGCTTGCCAGATCCTGCACGCCGATGGGCGAGTGCTCGCCATCGAGGAGCAGGAAGCCAAACTGCGACCGCGCCATCAGTTCGATGACCGTGGGATGGGGAATGCCGACCCATGCGCCAAAAACGGGTTGGTCGCTGCGAAGTCGCGCTTTCAGGCTCTTGGCCAGAGTGAGTGGCATTGGCTTGCTCTTTGAAATCAGGATTTTGACAAGGCGGTGTTGTCCTGGCCCTGTCCGGAGAGCCAGGCAAAGACCTTGGTGATGACGACCGCCATGAGAATGTAGATGGCGGAAATGAGAAGAAGAGGCTCGTAGGTCAGGTATGTCTGCTGACGCACCTGGGCTGCCACCGAATAAACGTCGATGACCGTGATCGTCGCCACCAGCGGCGTCGCCTTGAGCTGGAGGATCGTCTCGCCGGCGAGCGTCGGCATTGCCCGCTTGAAGGCCTGCGGCAGCCAGATGCGGCGAAACATCAGCAAACCGGACATGCCGTAGGCCCTGGCCGCATCGAGCTGGCCCTTCGGTACGCCCTTGAACGCGCCGCGAAAGACTTCACCCTCATATGCGGCATAGGAAAGGGTGAGGCCCAGGAACGCATAGGGCCACGCTTGCCGCAGGATCGGCCAGAGTGCGGAGTCACGGATCCAGGGAAACTGCGGAAACAGCGATCCAAGGCCATAATAGAGCAGCCAGAGCTGAAGGAGCAGTGGCGTTCCGCGAATGACGGTGCAGAAGGCGCGCGCGGGCAGGGCAAGCCATTTCGGGCCGACGACTTGTACGAGGCCGATGGGAATTGCCAGCAGCATGCCGAGCGAACTGGTGACGACGACCAGAAGCACGGTCATGCCCAGGCCGCGCAGCAGCAGGGGATAATAGGTTTCGAGCCAGTCCCAGCGCATTTGCAGCGCCGCATAGGTGCCGAAGAGAATGGCAGCGATAACGGGCGTCAGCGTCCCGGCATCCAGCCACCGGCGCCGTGTGCCGGCCCGCGCTTCACGGGCGGTCGCATCCAGCGCACTAGACATGGGCCATGCCCCTTGTTGCCCGCGCCTCCAGACGGCGCGAGAGCAGATTGGAGATCATCGTGGCGAGCAGATACATGCAGCCCGCCGCGAAGAAGAAGGTAAAATAGGCCTTGGTGGTGCCGGCCGCCTGACGGGTGACTTGCGTCAGTTCGCCAAATCCGAGCACTGCGAGCAGCGCCGTATCTTTCATCGCAATCAGCCAGAGGTTGGAAAGTCCCGGCAGCGCGAAGGGCAGCATCGCAGGAAGCGTGATACGGCGAAGCGCCAGCCAGGACGACATGCCGTAGGCTTGCGCCGCTTCGATCTGGCCGCGCGGAACCGAAAGAATGGCGCCGCGGATGACCTCGGTAGAGTAGGCGCCCTGGACGACGCCCAGCACGACAATGCCGGCAATGGCGCCGTTGAAATCGATCTTCGCCTGGCCCAAGGCCGTCAGAACACCGTTGATCAGATCGGCGCCGGCGAAATAGACGATGAGGATCAAAACGAGTTCGGGCACCGAGCGGACGATCGTTGTGTAGAGGTCGAGGGCCTGACGCGTCACCGCCCCGCCGGAGAGCTTGCCCAGCGCGCCGGCTATGCCGATCAAGAGCCCGAGACCGAAGGCACCGAGCGCGATGGTGAGGGAGCGTGCCAGGCCGACGAGCATGGCGCTTCCCCACCCTCCCGTCGTCAGCAGCGCGATGCTGCCGGCGGCGGGAGACCAGATCATGTCGAACAGTTCTTTAATCGTCGTTCTCCAGCAACGTCGGTGAAAGCGCGAACCGGCCCTTGGCCTCAGTCGCCGCCGTAGATGTCGAAGTCGAAGTACTTCTTGGTGATGGCGTCATAGGTGCCGTTCTTGCGAATGGCCGCGATGGCGTCGTTGATCTTCGCCTTGACCGCATCGTCACCCTTGCGCAGGCCGACGCCATAACCCTCTCCGAGCGTCGAGGGATCGCGCTTGAGAACCCCCTTGGATTCGCAGCATTCCGCGCCGGACGCCGACTTGAGGAACTCGTTCATGGCGACCACGCCGTCGATCGCGACGTCGATGCGGCCGGCGGCGAGATCCTGGTAGACCTCGTCCTGCGTGTTGTAGCCCCTGATCTCCGATGCGTTCGCCCCGAAATTCTTTTCGGCATAGGCCTGCTGGCCAGTCGAGACCTGCACGCCTATGATCTTGCCGTCCATGCTCTCAGGCGTCGTGTCGACGGTGGCCGACTTGGCCGCGACGACGACGGTCGGAACCTCGTAGTACTTGTCGGAGAAATCGATGACCTTGCGACGCTCGTCGTTGATGCGCATCGAGTTCATGATCATGTCGATCTTGCCGCCCAGCAGTGCGGGAATGATACCCTCCCAGGCGACCGGCACGCGCTCGCAATCGAGCTTGGCCTCCGCGCAGACCGCATCGATGATATCGACTTCCCAGCCCGTCCAGTTGCCGTTCGCATCCGCGACCCAGAAGGGCGGATAGGCTTCCGGCGCAAAGCCGACGCGCGTCTTTTCGGCATGCGCCGTGCCACCCATGGCAAGCAGGGCGCCGGCCATCATTCCAAGCACATATTTTTTCATGTCATTCCCCTTTTTTTGGACTGTTAATGGAAGCTGCCCAGAAACCGGGCGAGACGCTCGGACTTGGGATTACCGAAGACCTCCGCCGGCGTTCCGGCTTCCTCGACGAGGCCGCCGTGCAGGAACAGGACCTGGTTGGAAACGTCGCGCGCTAAGGACATTTCGTGGGTAACGAGGATCATCGTCCTGCCTTCCTCGGCAAGCTCACGGATGACCCTCAGCACCTCGCCGACGAGTTCGGGATCGAGCGCGGATGTCGGCTCGTCGAATAGCATGGCAAGCGGCTGCACCGCCAAGGCCCGGGCGATGGCGCCGCGCTGCTGCTGGCCGCCCGAGAGAAAGGCCGGATAGACATCGCGCTTGTCGTAGAGGCCGACGCGTTCAAGCAGCCGCAGCCCCTCGTCGACCGCCTGCTTGCGGTCCACGCCCAGCACGTGAACCGGCGCCTCGATGACGTTTTCAAGAAGCGTCATGTGGTTCCACAAATTGAAGCTCTGGAAGACCATGGCAAGCCGCGCGCGGATGCGGCGCATCTGCGCCTTGGACGCCGGCTCCCTGTTGCCGTGGCCATCGGGTTTGAAGGCGATCGCCTCGCCATCGACCCGGATCTCGCCACCGGTCGGATGCTCAAGACAGTTGAGACAGCGAAGGAAGGTCGACTTGCCCGATCCGCTTCCACCGATCAGCGAAATCACATCGCCCTTGTTGGCCGTCAGGCTGACGCCGCGCAGGACCTCGAGGTTGCCGAACGTCTTGCGAATACCGTCCGCGTGAAGCATTTCCATCTTCAACCCTCTCCCCGCCAGCTGGATATCCTGCAAACAGGATTTGACTGTCGAATAGAGCTAGTCCAAAGAAGACGGGCTGTGACTAGCAAAAAAACTCACATTTGGATGAATTCAGCTCATGCGAGATGTACGTCGCTTCATCCCTTCGGGGAACCTGCTCTACGTGTTCGACGCTGCCGCGCGACTGCAGAGTTTCACGAAAGCCTCAGAGGAACTGAACGTCACGCCAGCGGCGATCAGCCATGCGATACGACAGCTCGAAACGGGACTGGGCGCTTCACTTTTTCACCGCAAGCACCGCCAGTTGCAGCTGACGGATGACGGCGAAAAGCTTTTTCGGTCTGTGGAAAGCGGGCTCGACCAGATCGAACGCACGGCGATCGAGATCCATTCGACGGCGGCGTCCGACATCAAGGTCTATGCCTCGATCACCGTGGGCACCTACTGGCTTCTGCCAAGGATATCGACCTATCCCAGCCACGATGCGCGCATCGAGATGCAGCTCTACAACTCCGACAAGAAACTCGATCTGCCAGCGGACGGCGTGTCGATGGCGATCACCAATGGACGGGTGGACTGGCAGGGCTACGAGGTCCTGCCCTTCACCGCGGAAACGATGTTTCCGGTCTGCAGCCCCGGTTATCTTGAAAAGCATGGGCCGCTGTCATCGCTTGCGGATCTCCCGGCCCATAATCTCCTCCATCTCGATAGCCACTATCACGAAGGCGCGACATGGCGGGAATTCCTTGGCCATTACGGCCTGAACTACACGCTGCCGGGCGGCGTCTCGACATTCAACAACTACATCCTGGTGGTTCATGCCGTGCTGTCCGGCGTGGGGATCGGCCTTGGCTGGCAGCATTCGGTCGGCGACCTTGTCGCCAGCGGCGCCCTGGTGCGCCCGCTGAAAGAAGCCCAGACCACCACGAACGATTTCTTCCTCGTCTACCGCAAGGGACGCCCCCTGACGCCGCGCGCCGCCGGCGTGCGCGACTGGCTCCTCGGACTAGGGTCGCTCAAGGCGTCCTAACGCGGTGGACTTTCATGTGGGATTGTTTGTCGTTGAGGAAATGCCGTCCCGCGGCCATCGCTGAAGGGCCTCCCGGCCCGCATCGGTGAGGCCGTAGACGCCGCGGTCGAGCCGTTCGAACCAGCCATAGACATTGGACAGCAGGATCTTTCCGGCATCCGGCGTGCCCGCCCTGACGTCGCGCACCCGCATCGGGCCGGATGCCAGCGCCGTGGCGCAATCGAGCGCCTGCTGGCGGTAGGCCGTCATCAGCGGCGTGCGCGTACTCCCACCCAGCGCAGGGTCGCCGCGTCGCTTCTGATGTTCGCGCATGAGCCTGGAGCGCCGCTTCGGGTTGGTCCGCGGCATCGGCGACACGGAGCCGACGATGATACTGACCTCGCCGGTGTCCGAAAGGCCGAGCATGCCGATGCCAAGTCGGCGGCAGAGATCGCGGTAGCGCTTGTCCGTCTCGCGGCCCCTGCCCTTGGCCGAGACCCGCGCCGCGATCCAGACCTCGTCTGCCGCGGCCGCGCGATCGACGGCCTGAAGGATGAGCTCCAGATTGAAGCTCATCTTCAGCTCGCAGACCACGACAACAGGCGGATCGCCCTCGCTCAAACCGACAAGGTCGCATCCCCCGATTTCGCCCTTGACGGTATAACCTGCCTTTTCGAGAAAGCCTTTGACCGGCAGATAAAGCGACGTTTCCATGGGCCCGCGGAATTCATTGGGAATCGGGCCATATCTACATCGATCCGCCCGCACGCGACAGCCACTATCGTCACTGTCGAGGCCGTTGTCCCGGTGCCCTTAGACGCGCGAACCCGATAGAGCCAGATCGCCGACGACTTTCACGCGCACCCGCAGCGGATTGCCCGGAATGTAGGACAACGGCACGTCTTCGACATCGAGCAGCTCGATGCTCTCAGGATTTGCGCCCGCCGTTGCCGCGCGGGCGTCGGCGATCTCGCGGGCCTCGTTGATGGCTTCCTCGCGGGAGACACCGTAGAAAACCTGATCGCACTCCCCGCTCACCTGCGCCATCGCGGCACCGATAGCATTGGCGACGCCGGCATGCTCCACCTTGATGATCCTCGCGACACCAGGCAGGCTGTCCGGCACCAGCGCGGCACCGCCGCCAACGGCGATGACGGGAATATCGGCCGCGCTCGTCTTCATGCGGTCGACGAGATCGGCGAGACGGCTCCGGATCCACGCTTCGACATGAGCGGCAAGCTCGTCCGATACGTCTGCGACCAGGTCCGCATTGCCGAACGCCATGCGTCCGATGCGGACGGCAATGTCCGTCAGGGTCAGCGTATCGCCGCCCCGCACAAGGGCCTTTTCGGAAATGCGGTAACCGACGCTGGTGGGCCCGATCTTTCGCGTCTCGGGATCGATGATCGTGCCACCGCCGAGCGCGACCGCGATCACGTCCGGCATGCGGAAGAACGTGGCCACGCCCCCGATATCCACCCGTGAGTTGGCCTCCCGGGGGAAGCCGCCCACGAGCATGCCGGCATCGGTGGTCGTGCCGCCGACATCGAGCACGATCGCCTCGTCCAGACCTGAGAGCATCCGCGCGCCGCGCATGCTGTTCGTCGGGCCCGAGGCAAAGCAGAGCACGGGATAACGCGCCGCATGCGCGGCCTGCATCACGGTGCCGTCGTTCTGCGTGAGGTAGAGCGGCGCCGTCAGGCCGCTGTCGGCGATGGCCGCCTCGAACGCCGCGACCGTCTGGCGGGCGAGCGCATGCAGCGCGCTGTTGAGGATGGTGGCGTTCTCGCGCTCGATCAGCCCGATACGTCCCAGCTCGCTCGACAGCGTGACCGTCACGTCGGGAGCGACATCCGCCAGGATGGCGGCGGCCTCTTCCTCGCAGGCCGCCGTCAGCGGTGAGAAGACAGCGGTGATCGCTGCGGCGCCGACGCCGCTGTCGCGGATTTCCTGCGCGATCTTTCGCATGTGCTCGCGGTCGAACTCAACGATCTTGCGGCCGTCGAATTCGTGTCCGCCGCGGATCAGGAAGACCGGTCCCTCCACGGCGACGCGCAGGTCCTCCGGCCATGCCTGCATCGGCACGATGCTGTGGGCGGCCGGCAGGCCGATGCGGATGACCGCAACCCGCGACAGGCCGCGCCGCTCGATCACCGCATTGGTGAAATGCGTGGTGCCGATCATGATGGCAGCGACGCCTGCGCCCTTCCCGTCGCGACCCTCCAGAATATGGTTCAGCGCCGCCTTGATACCGCTTGTCACATCGGCAGTGGTGGCGGTCTTGATCGACCGGAGAATGCGCTCGCCTTCCAAGAGGACGGCATCCGTGTTGGTGCCGCCGACATCGATGCCGATCCGTTTCATGGCGCCGTCTCCGTGAAGGGCTGATAGTCGAAGTCGAAACCGAAGGCGCGCGGGCCGACCACGGCGAGGCCTTCCGGGCTTGTCATAATGGCATCGGCCGGCAGGGCGACCACCTTCACCCGCTGCCCGTAGCGCAGCACCTCGGTGCCGACGGCTTCTGCGCTTTCCTCGTCAAGGACCGTGATGAGGTCTGGAACGCAGGCGACGCGGACGCCATCGAGCCATGCCGCGGAGAATTCGTTCTGGAAGTCTATCTCCAGCTGGCGGCCTTCGAACAGGCCATTGCCGCTCACGACGGCCCGCCCGCGCACGAACCCGTCCGTCGTGCGCCTGGAAACGTCGTGCACCTTGCCTGAGAAGAGCAGCTTGCCCTTCTCCACATCGAGCACGGCCTCGACCGGATCGGTGCCCGACCGCTTCGCCGCAAGAACGGCATTGCCGATGCCGAGTGCGCGGCCGATGGAATTGAGAATGGCGTGGTCCTTGATTTCCCGTCCCGTTCGCGGCGCCGCACACGTGCCGGCGATCGAGCCGAGTTCGACGACGATCTTGCGGCCGATCCGCTCGATGCGGGTGGCGTTTTCCGCTTCCGGGATCAGCACGGCATTGTCGCGCACGTCGGCGATGGCAAAGGGTGCGACCGGGAGGCCGCGGATGGCGAAGCTTGCCATCTGCGCCTCGGGGAACGCCCGGCCCATCGTATCGGCATCGACGACCGGCAGGCCAAGTTCCATCGCGACGAGCAAGGCAAAGAAGGCATTCTCACCACCGATCTCGATAGACATGATGGCATCGAAGGGTTTGCCGCAATGGGCTTCCATCAGGCGAACGGCCTTGCAGATCGCCACGGGCTCCGGCAGCCGTTCCTTCGTGACGAGCGGCGCGCCCATGATGCAGACGACCGCGACACGCGCATCGTCGGCCAGCTCCTGTGGATCGAGAATCGTCACCCGCTTGCCGCGCCGGTAGTCTGCTTCCGCGCACATCAGCTCCAGATGGGGATGGTTGCCGCCACCGGTTCCCAGGACACCGGCACCGATCGCCAGCGCCTCCAGTTCGTCGAATTCGAGTTCACGCATTCTTTAGTCCATTCGTGGGGGCGGTAAGATCAGCGGGCGACCAGCCAGGACAGCGACCCGTCCCAGTGAAACAGCACAGTCGACCCGCGTTCGGGCGGCGGCTTGAGGCCCTGTTCGTGCGCGACGAACAGCGAGCCGTCGGCTAGACGCCCGACAATCTGCTGCACGGCGCCGGAAAACAGCACTTCCGTCACCGTAGCCTCGATGGCCGGACCCGGTGTCTGGCTGCCGAGTGCCGATGTGGAAACGCATTCGGGACGCACGACCAGCGAGACCTTGTCGCCGATGGCGCGGTCTTTCACGGCGTCCGACGCGATGCCGCTCAGGGGCAGCCCGCGGAAAAGCAGGGCACCAGCCGGCCCGACTTCGGCATCGATCAGGTTGGCGCCGCCGACGAAATCCGCAACGAAGCGCGTGGCCGGCCGGCGATAGAGGGTCTCGGGATCGGCGAACTGCTCGACGCTGCCCGCGTTCATGACGGCGATGCGGTCGGAAAGCGTCAGCGCCTCTTCCTGGTCATGGGTGACGGCGACAAAGGTCAGCCCGAGCTCACGGTGGATCTTCTTCAGCTCGGCCTGCATCTGCTTGCGCAGTTTCATGTCCAGCGCGCCAAGCGGCTCATCGAGCAGCAAGACGGATGGCCGCACCACGAGCGCGCGCCCCAGCGCCACGCGCTGCGCCTGGCCGCCCGAAATCTCGCTGACGCGCCGCCCGCCGTAACCGCTCAGGTTGATCAGCGCGAGCATCTCATCGACGCGGCGCGCGATTTCCGCACGTTCGACCTTGCGCATCCGCAGGCCGAAGGCAATGTTTTCGGCGATTGTGCGGTGCGGGAACAGCGCATAGTCCTGGAAGACCATCGCGGTATCGCGCTTGTAGGGCGCAAGCCCCACCACCGACTTCCCACCGATCCGCACATCGCCCGTCGTCGGCTCGGCGAAACCGCTGATCATGCGCAGCAGCGTGGATTTTCCGCAGCCGCTCGGGCCCAGAATGGTCACGAACTCGCCATCGCGCACGTCCATGGACACGCCCCGGATCGCGGTGGTCTCGCCATAGGACTTGGTGATGGCGTCGATCTCGACGGCCGGAGGCTTTGTATTGGTCATGAGGTCTGTACTTTGCTGGTGAGACGCGTCTGACGGATGACCCAGAGCTGTGAAACGAGGCTGATGGCGAGCGTCACCAGAATGATGACCGAGGAGAGCGCGTAGACCTTCGGCGAAATCACCTGCCGTAGCGAGGTCCAGATGGTGATCGGCAGCGTTTCGGTGAAGCCGGCGACGAACCAGGCCACGACGAATTCCCCGAAGGCATCGGTGAAGGCAAGCATGAACACCGATATCAGGGCCGGTCGCACCAGAGGCAGGATGACCTCGCGGAACACGACCAGTTCGCTTGCGCCAAGGTTCATCGCGGCCTCGATATAGCTGCGCCGGAAACCGAGGAAGCGGGAATAGAGGATAAGCGTCGCGTAGCTCGATGTGATCGTGGTGTGGGCGAGAATGATCGCCGGCTCGCCCACGAGATCAGGGGCCGAGCGCAGCAGGATGACCAGGCCGAGCCCCAGCACGAGTTGCGGCAGGACGACCGGCCCCAGAACCATGGCCATCACGAGAGATTTTAAGCGGATCGGAAGCCACGCCAGCACCATGGCGGCCGGCATGGCCAGCAGCGTCGAGAGAATGGCCGAGACGACGGCCAGCCTCAGGCTGGTCAGGAGCGATCCTGTCAGCTTCTGGTCCCGCAGGGCTTCGACGAACCATCCCGTCGTCAGCGTGTCTAGCGGCAGGCCGGGGATCGGCTTGGCATCGAAGGCGAAGAGTACGATGACGGCGATCGGAAGATACAGGAACAGATAGATCAGCACCGCATAGAGGCTGAGCAGCGCGAAGCCGCCCCTCTCCTGCAACAAACTGGAACGTGCGCTCATAGCTTTTCCCCGCTTGCCTTGCGGAACCATTTCATCGACACGGCCAGCAGCGCGAAGACGATGACCAGCATGACGATCGAGATGGCCGCGCCCGCGGGCCAGTCGAGCCGGCGTTGGAACTGGTCCTGGATGACCTGCGACATCATCAATTGCTTGCCGCCGCCAAGCAGCGCCGGCGTCACGAACTCGCCGAGACCGAAGATGAAGCAGAACACCGCGCCGACGATCAGCCCGGGCAGCGACAGAGGAAACGTCACCTCCCAGAAGGCGCGCATCGGCCCGGCGTTCAGGTCCTTCGCGGCCGCGATCCAGTTGTCCTCGATGGCATCGATCGAGGCATAGAGCGGCAGCACGTAAAGCGGCAGATAGGCATAGATGAGGCCGATGGACGTCGCGATCGGCGAATAGAGCAGGAAGCCGAGCGGCTGGTCGATCAGCCCGACCGACAGCAGCGACTGGTTGATGACGCCGTTCTCGCCGAGCAGGAGCCGCCAGGCCGCAACGCGCATGACGATGCTGATCCAGAACGGCGCGATGACCGCGATCAGCAACAGACCCTTGAGCCGCCCGGCTTTCTTGGCGATGAAATACGCGATCGGATAGGCCAGCACTGCACAGGCGATCGTCACGAAAGCCGCCGTCTGCACGGACAGTAGGAGCGCACGCCACATCGCGCCGTTGGTGAAGACCGCGATATAGTTGGCGAAGGTGAAATCCGGCACCATCCGGTAGCTGCGTGTGCGCCAGAAACTGATCACCAAAAGCAGGATGACGGGGACGACGAAGAAGACGAACTGCCAGAGCATAAGCGGCGCAATGCCCGCAGCAGCAAACCGTCGCCGACGCTTCTCGGCCGATCCGCCACTGGCCTGCATCATCGTCTGACCCGCGCTTGCCATCACGCGAACTCGTATTCGCGACGATCGAAGGCCGGGCGCGGATAAGCCATCTTGGAATGGCTCAAGCCGGTCGCGACCATGGCACGAGCGAAATGGAGCGCAACCTTGCCCGGATCGATAACCGGGATATAGGCGCCGAAATGCGCCTTGAGGGCGTCTTCGATGGTGATCGCCATATCGAAGCCGGTGCCTGTGCAGCCCATGACGAAGGCCTCGGCGCCGTCACGCTCGACGCTGTCGATGCATTCCGCCACGATGTGGGCGACATGGCTTTCGTTGAGGTCCATGACGCTCGCATCCGCCGAGCGCACCGAGGCAAGGTTCGACGACAGGCCGTAATGGGAAACCGTGCGGCGGATCAACGAGAAGAACGGCTTCTCCGTGATCACCACGGTAAAGCGCGTCGAGAGCATGGCGGCCATATGCAGCGCCGCCTCGCCCTCCCCGACGACCGGAATGGACACCAGTTCGCGCGCGCCGACGAGGCCCGGATCGGTGAAACAGGCGATGGTGCAGGCGTCGACGCCATCGGCCTCGGCCTCTTGCGCCAGCTTCATCACCTCGGGCGCGGCCAGCGTCGAATCGAAGCCGCATTCGATGGAGTTGGTGCCGCGCCTGAGCGGCACGGCCGAGATTGTCACCCCGTCGCCCGCGAAGGATCGATACTCCTTCTCGGCTTTCCCAACCAGCTCGTCGCTATCGAGAACCGGCACGATCACACGGATATGCATGGTAAATTCCCTTATGCGCCGTCTGATCAGCCGGCCTTGAATGTCTGCCAGGCATCGGCCCAGGCCATGTCGTCGACGGGCGCCTGGCTCATCGTGCATTTGGAAACCCACTCCTCCATCATGTCGAGGCCGAGCGCCTTGACCTGATCGGCGGTGAGCAGATCCTTGACCTTGGAATTGGTGACCGCGAACTTGTCGGCCCCCCATGCCATCTGCTTCATGGCCTTGGCGCTCGTCATGTAGTCGATATAGGCGAGGGCAGACGCAAGGTGCTCCGTGCCGCGCACGATCTGAAGCGTTTCCATCCACATCGCCCCGCCCTGCTTGGGAATGGCGAGATCGACATTGCCGCCGGACAGGCGGGCCGTCGTGCGCACGTTGTCGCTCGACGAACCCCAGACCATCCAGGCCTCGCGGTTGGCCAGGTCTGTCTTGACCGTACCCATGTCGCTCTGCAGGGCACGCATGTTCGGACGGAAGGCGATCATCTTGTCGAGGATCTTCTGCAGATCGTCGCCGGTCGCGGTTTCCGGCGTCTCCATGCCCAGCCACTTGCCGGTCATCCAGAGATAGAGCTCCGGCCAGTCGATGATCTCCACCCTGCCCTTCAGCGAAGGATCCCATGCAAGCTCGGCGTCGAGTGCGGCTTCTGCGGAGATCTTATCGGGCCAGTAGACGAAGCCGTTCACGCCGAAACGGGTCGGGATGGCGTAAACCTGACCGTCATACATGGTCTCGGGCCGATTGCGGAACATCGGCATGGTCTCTTCGATGGAGGCCAGCTTGGCCGTCTCGATGGGCAGGGTCAGGCCCGCTTCCGCGAACTTCGAGGTCCAGACAGCGTCCGGGTTGATGACGTCGAACTTGACCGTGCCGGCCTGTACGAGGCTGAGCTGGGCACCGTTGCTCTCGGCTTCCTTGACGTTGAGCTCGACGCCGGTGAGCTCGGTGAAGCCCTTCATCAATTCGGGATCGTTGTAGCCAGACCATGCCAGCACGTTGAGCGGGCCCGTCAGCTTCTGCTCGTTCGCGAAAGCGGGCCTGGTCAGGTCGACCTGCGAGGCGATGGTCGCGAACAGTGCGGCATTGGCACCGTGACGCAGGAGCTCCCGGCGCGAGAGGTTGAACGGCTTTGCACGCTTGCTGTCATCGATCATCTGGTCATTCCCCTGAGCTGGCGCCTTTTGGCGACCTTAATTGATTAGAAATCGCGCACTCACAATAGACAATTGCCCATTCCGGTATCCATAGTGACCGCAGTCACCGCCCGTCGCCCGGGCCGTGCGCCTGTTCAGGAGCCGGCATGAAAATTGCGTCGATGCATGAAACACCGCTGAAAGACCCGTTCATGTCCAAGAGCATGCCCCTATCGACAGCGTCCGGCCTGCCCCAGGGTTTCGGCGCATTGATGGCCGCCGCGCTTCGTAATCTCGGTCATCCCAACTTCTACGAAAGCATGGTCGAACTCGTGCGGCAGATGATCCCGTGCGACCTCTGGATCATCGCCCGTTACGACGCGCTGAGCAAACCGCTGATCGTGTCCGAAAACGGCATGAACGTGAACGCCAAGGCACTGTATTCCGACAGGATGTGGCAGCACGATCCGCTCTCCAAGAGAACGGACCAGGCCGATGCGCGGGTATTCAGCCTGGGCCAACTGCGCAGCAACGGCACCCTCGACAGGGTCTATGCCCGCTACGTCGATTCCACGCTCGGCATCGAGGACGAGCTGGCTTTGCTCTTTCCGATCAGCGACGGCAGCTTTCTCGCCCTTTGCCTCGACCGGCAGGGCAATCTCTTCTCGCAGGAGGAACTGGCGCTGGCGCGCGAGCTGCAGACCATGCTGGTGGAGATGCACAATCAGCATATCCTGCGTGCGATCGATCGTCAGGTTTCGCTGTTCCTGCATCACAACACCAGCGGCAAGCCCGAAGTCATGATCATGAACGCCAACAACACGGTGCTCTACCAGTCGGATACTTGGTCGCTCGCCGCCGCACAGGCCTTCGACCGGGAGCCTCAGCCGGCGGAAATCGGTTCCGTCCGCATCGCCGAAACGTCCGGCCGCGATGGCTGGTCGCTGACACGGCTGAATGACGACTGCCCCGACGCGTTCCTGGCCGGCGCCGAGGTCTATCTGCTCCGACGCAATAGCTTCGGGCTCGACGAGCGCCTCTCGCATTTCGCGCGGGTTCATCAGTTGACCCAGCGGCAGCAGGAAATTCTCGCCCTTTCCTTGAAGGGATATTCGAACGCCGCAATCGCCGCGCAGCTCAACATCACCACCGGCGGTGTCAAGAACCATAAGCTCAGGCTTTACGAGAAGCTGGACATCACCACCGAACGCGAGCTGATCTCGGCCGTGCTCTCCCATCTCTGACCCCGCATCCGCGGTATGATGTGGCCGCTGGTGACTGCGGGCATCATTGCCTATCGATGTCTGCCATGCCGATCTGCGCGTCGAACGCAATCATCGGAAGCGACGCGCGATGACCATCGACACAGCATTCCTCTCGGTCGGCGAACTGGCGGCCGGCTACAGGTCCGGCGCCTTCACGCCGCTCGATGCCTGCCGCCAGGCGCAGGACCGGCTTGCCCGGCTGGAGCCTGATCTCAACGCCTTCATCGAGCCGATGACCACGGAGGTTCTCGACCAGGCGAAGCGGTTGACGCAGGAGCTGCGGCAGGGGCGGGACCGCGGGCCGCTGCATGGTATCCCGGTCGCAATCAAGGACATCATCGACGTCGCCGATGTCAGGACGACCTTTGCCACGAAGGCCGTGCCGCCGCGGCATGCGGCGCGCGATGCCGAATGCGTGGCGCGCCTGCGCGCGGCCGGTGCGATCCTCTTCGGCAAGACCAACCTCCTGGAATTCGCCGCCGGCGTGGCGCATCCCGCTTTCGGCCAGACGAACAATCCGCACGATCGAAGCCGCACGGCCGGCGGATCGAGCGGTGGATCGGCGGCGGCCGTTGCCGCCGGCATCGTGCCCCTGGCGCTTGGGACGGATACCGGCGGCTCCATCCGGGCCCCTGCCGCCTATTGCGGCGTCATCGGCTTCAAGCCGAGCTTTGCGGCCTTATCTCTGGACGGCGTCTATCCGCTTTCTCCGTCCCTCGATCACCTCGGCCTGTTTGCCCGAAGCAGCGCCGACGCGAGCATCGCCTTTTCCATCCTCAACCCCGGCGTGGCCCCCGCCCGCCCAAGTCGAAAGCCGTTGCGCCTCGGGATCGTTGGGAACCAGTGGAACCATCGCGCCGTGCAGGCCGAGGTGCGCGCCGCCCTTGATGCGGCACGCCTGTCGCTCGAGCGGGACGGCGTGCCGCTGACAGAAATCCAGCTTCCCGACCCTGCCGAGATGGCGGCCGCCCTGCTCGATATCCTGATGCCGGAAGCGGCCGCCATCCACAGGTCGACCATGGCCAAGAGCGCGGACGGCTTTGCGCCGGGAACACGCGATCTCCTTGAGACCGGAACGACGATACCGGCAACGCGCTACATCGAAGCCATCGAAAAACAGCGCCGCTGGTTCAGCGCATTCGAAAGCGTGATGGCCGATCTCGATGCCGTGATCGCGCCCACCGTGCCATTCACGGCGCCGGACACGGACCCTGCCCTCTCGACGGAAGGGGATGACGAGATCATCTCGCTGACGCACGCCAACCTGACGGGCGCTCCCAGCGTTTCCTTGCCTCTGCGTACCCAGGGCGCCATGCCCGTCGGGCTTATGCTGACTGCCGCACGCAATCGCGACAGCGATCTGCTGTCGATCTGCGAGACCATCGAAGGGATCCTCTCGCACACGGCCTGAAACGGCGATCGACGGACCCGGCGGCGCTTCCTGGCCATGACTTTTACCGCTCGTTAACCATGATTGCTTAGGGATTGTTATCTATCCCGCCGATGGATGGCGGCGCTACAAGCATCGGCGGCCCCATGAAACGTCAACCGCTCTCGGCCTATTCCCGACGTATCGGCTTGTTCACGGCACTGGCATCCGTCACCCTGGTCACGCCGTCCCTCGCCCAGTCGGTCTGGTCCGGCAGTACGGACAATGAGTTCAGCACCGGAACCAACTGGACCCCGTCCCCGCCCGGCGAGAACGACACGGCCGAGGTCGATACCGGCTCGCCAATAGTCACCGACAACGCCACGGTCGGAAAGCTCGACATCGATGGCGGCAATGTCACGATCAGCAACACCGGCAGCCTGACCGTCAAGAACGGCACGACGATCCAGTCCGGCAGCCTCGGCATCAATGCCGATGGCGTGATGAATTCGAATGTCGAGCTCAACGACGGCAGCCTGTTCATTGACGGCACACTCAATGGGAAGCTGACCCTCAACAAGGGCAACGTCTCCGTCAACGGCGCGCTCGGCAGCGCCGCCGTCGGCGACACCACGGCGCTGACCAACAACGGTACAGTCGGCGATGTTTCAGTGTCCTCGGGCGGCACCTTCACCAACAACAATGGCGCATCTGCCGGCACGCTGACGAATGCGGGAACCGCGAGCAATGCCGGCACGCTCGACGCACTCAACAACACGGCCGGCACGTTCACCAACGATGGCGAGATCACCGGAAACGTCAGGGCGACCGGCGGAACGGTGACCAACAATTTCGTGATTACCGATGCCGATGTCGCCGCCGCCGCGATCTTCATCAACAACTCCAATGGTATCGCTGGGAATGTGCGCAACGCCGGCACCGCGTCGAATGCGGGCAGCATCGCCTCCCTCCGAAACGATGCGGGCTCCTTCACCAACAACAACGACGGCGAGGTCACGGGCAGAACGACCGTGACCGGCGGCGGCGTGACCAACAACGGAACGCTCAACGATGTCGTCGTGGGTTCGGGCGGCGTCTTCACCAATGCCAGCAATGCAACGGCGGGTGCGGTCACCAATGCCGGCAACGCGTCCAACGCCGGAACCATCGCCTCCCTGACCAACACGGCGGGAAGCTTCACCAACAACACCGACGGCGAGATTACCGGACAGACCAGGATCACCGGCGGAACGGTGACCAACAACTTCATCATCACCGATGCCGACGTCGCGGCGGCGGCTGCCTTCGTCAACAATACGAATGCGCAGGCCGGCGCCATCAGGAATTCCGGCAGCGTCACGAATGCCGGAACGATCGCCTCCGTCCGCAATGACGCCGGCACCTTCACCAACAACAGCGGCGGGCAAGTGACGGGCACGACGTCCGTGAACGGCGGCACGGTCATCAACAATGCCACGCTGGCAGACGTCAATATCGCCGCCCAAGGCACCTTCACCAACAACAACAGCGGCAGGACAGGCGCCGTCGTCAATGCGGGCATCGCCTCCAACGACGGCATCGTCGCCGGGCTCGCCAACAGCGGCGGCACGTTCACGAATACGGGCGAAATCGCCGGGGCGGTTCAAATCACCGGCGGCGCGCTCGTCAACCATGGCACGGTGGACGGCACGATCGATGTTTTCGACGGCGGTCTGCTGTCCGGCACCGGAATTGTGGGCGGCATCACGGTGAATTCAGGCGGTGTGCTCTCGCCAGGACCCGGAATAGCCACGCTGACGGTCGGCGGAGACCTGCGGTTTGGCACAGGCTCGTTCTACGATGTCGATATCATCGGCGCGGGCAGCGCCGACAGGGTGGACGTTGCCGGCGCCCTCACCATCGATGGCGGCACGGTGCGTTTGAACAATGCCGGCGGCACCTACGGTCTGACGAACCGCTACACAATCCTGACGGCGGACACCGTCACGGGTCGTTTCGGCGCCATCGAGAGCGACTTCGCCTTCCTTTCGCCGACACTCGTCTATGGCGCAAAGCAGGTGAATGTCGATCTCGACCGCAACGATGTCCGCTTCTCCGACGTTGCGCAGACCGGCAACGACCGCGCCACGGCAGCGGCCGTCGAAGCGCTGGGCGCTTCGAACCCGCTCTTCCTCTCGGTGCTGCCACTCGATGTCACGACAGCTGCGGACGCCTTTGCGCAGTTGAACGGCGAGGTGCACGCCTCCCTGCAAAGCCAGTTCCTCTTGGAAAGCCGCTTTCCCCGCGAGGCGGTGCTCGATCGCGCGGGTCTCCTGATCAGCGACAGGCACATGCCGGATGATGGCGTTTCCTTCTGGAGCTCAGGCGCGCTTGCAGCAAACCATTTTTCGGCCGACGGCAATGCCAGAGGCATGGACAGCCGGTTCGCGGGCGGCATCGTCGGGGGCGATCTGGCTATCGCCGACGACTGGCGTCTGGGCGGTCTCGTCGGTTATAGCCATCTCTCCGTCCAGCCGCAGGCGGATGCCGACACCTATCATGTCGGCGTCTACGCCGCCGGCTCGGTCGGGCCTGTCAACCTCACCGGCGGGGCTATTTACAGCCGCAACGCGATATCGACCCGACGCACGATCGCGTTCAGCAATTTCGAAGATCGCGTCGAAGCCGATTATAACAGCGACAGCCTGCAGGCCTTCGCCGAGATGTCCGCCGATCTGGACCTGACTGCTATCAGGCTCCAGCCCTTCGCCAACCTCGCCTATGTCAATCTCGATACCGATGCTTTCGGCGAAACGGGCGGGGCGGCCGCATTGACAGCCGGCAGCGGCTCAAGCGATCTGGTCATATCCACCATCGGCGCCCGCTTTTCGGCGGACCTGCCGGCCTACGACATTCCGGTAACCCTGACAGGAACGCTTGGCTGGCAGCATGCGGCCGGCGATCTGTCGCCATCCGCGACCTTTGCCTTTTCCGGCGGGTCACCTTTCATCCTGAAAGGCGTGTCCCTTCCCCGCGACGCCGCCGTCGTGAAAGCCGGCGTTACCGCCAGGCTCTCGAAATCGGCGCGCCTTACGCTCGGCTATTCAGGCGCGTTCGCCAATGGCCTGCATTCCCATACCGCCCAGGCAAACCTGCTCGTGAACTTCTAATTTGCGATGGCATCGCCTCGATGCGGAGGTCTCATCGAGGCGAGCCAGCGGGTTCACGCATCGAGCATGGAAAAGTTCATCGCCCGGAGGTCATCAAGCAGACCAGGCCCCGTCGGAACCCAGCCGAGTTTCTGCCGGGTCAGCGCGCTGGTCGCGCTGATGCCGGCCGCGGCGAAGAGGCTGAACCAGCCGAAATGGCTTTCGGCCTCGTCCGGCGACAGCGAAACCACGGGAAGTCCGAGGCCGGCCGCAATCACGCCGACGATATCGCGCATGGCAATGCCTTCTTCCGCGACGGCATTGTAGCGGGCGCCGCGCTCGGCGCGCGCCAGTGCCAGGACATAGAGCGCCGCCACATCGCTTACATGTGCGGCTGCCCAGCGATTGTCGCCCTCGCCGACATAAGCGGCGACACCCTTTTCGCGCGCCATCGCGATATAGGGCGAGATGAGGCCCTGCTTGACCGTGTCATGCACCTGCGGAAGCCGAACGACACCGATATTGACGCCGGCTTCCAGTTGCTCCTGGCCCGCCAGTTCCGAGGCGATGCGCGGATTGCGATGGTGCGCGTCGAACACGTCCTCGCGCGCGGGCTCTCCGTTGCCGGGGTTGCCGAGGCCGACGCCCGACGTGATGAGCATGGGCCGGTCCGAGCCCTTGAGCACGGATCCAAGCGCCGCGATGATCCGACGATCCTTTTCGCAATTGGCCACGAAGTTCGTAAAATCGTGATCGAACGCCGTGTGGATGACGGCGTCGGCGTTCTCCGCTCCACGCGCGAGGCGCGCCGGATCGTCCAGCGTTGCTATATGGGCGGACGCGCCGGCGCGCGCGAGCTCGTTTGCTCCGGCATCGGAGCGCGTGAGGCCTATGACCTCATGCCCCCCGGCCAGCAATTCACCAAGGATCCGGGAGCCGATGAACCCGGTGGCGCCTGTCAGAAAAACACGCATGAAACATCTCCTGCATTGACGCGCACCGGGATCTCATGAAAAATTGTCCTGTTAAAGTAGTGACTTTATCCTAGTATAATGGGCAACAGGATCGCATGAGCGGCACCGCCAAAGACAATGCGCTGGGGACCTTCCTGCGTGACCGACGCATGCGGCTTGACCCGACGACCTTCGGCTTCCAGCCCGGGCGGCGGCGCACACCGGGCCTGCGCCGCGAAGAGGTCGCCCAGCGCGCCAATATCAGCCCGACATGGTACACCTGGCTGGAGCAGGGACGCGGCGGGGCCCCGTCCTCCCATGTGCTCGACCGTATCGCCGCGGGGCTGATGCTGACCGAGCCGGAACGCGATCACCTTCATGTTCTGGCATTCGGTCATCCCCCCGAGCCGCATTATCGCCCGCACGACGGCATCACGCCCCGGCTGCAACGCGTGCTGGACGCCATGCCCTTCAGCCCCGCCATCATCCGGACGGCAACATGGGACGTGGTGGCGTGGAACAAGGCGGCCGCGATCATCCTGACGGACTATGCCAGGCTGCCGCCCGACCGGCGCAACATCTTGCGCATGATCTTTTCAGACGAGCGGGTGCGCGCTGCGCAGGACGACTGGCGCAACGTCGCCCGTTATGTCGTCGGGGCCTTCCGTGCGGACGCCGCACGCGCCGGCGCGGGGATGGAAATCCGGCAGTTGGTCGATGAGCTCTCCGCCAGCAGCCCGGAATTCAAGGCAATGTGGGACGACAATGAAATCGCGGGGGCGCGCGAGGGCATCAAGCGCCTTCATCATCCTCACCTCGGATCAATCGAGCTGGAATTCTCGAGCTTTGCGGTCGAGGGCCGGCCGGACCTCAACATGATGGTCTACAATCCGGCCAATGCAGAGATCATGGCGCGGTTTCGCGCGCTGATCGCCGATCCTTCAGTCTAGAGCCGCGCCTGCCACGCGCTGGCATAGCGGCGCAACGCAGCCTCGTGTCGCGGGCGTGGATTTGCCCTGCCCGTGGCGGGAGGCCGACCGTCCGCATCCAGCAAAGCGGCGCCAACGCTGGTTCCGGTGCCGGCGACGGCTTCCACAGGCCGGCCGGTCGAGGCGGCGAGCATGTCGAGATAGGCCGCGTTTTGGGCAAACGGACCTTCGACCAGAACCGGGCCTTGCGCCCCGACGATCTCGAGCCCCGTCGCCGTCATCAGCGCGAGGTAGAAGGAGATGACGACGAGCCGTTCCGCCGGCGCCAATGTCGCCGCCTCCACCGTCCATTCCGCCTTGCGCCCCTGAAAAGGGCCGGACTGATTTTCGACCGCCGGCAGAAGCATGACGCCACGCGCCAGCACGGCATCGATATCCGCGGCCGCATAGGCCTTGCGGGCGTCGCCGATCAGTCGCTCGAATTCCCGCCCGCCCATGAAGCGGGCGGAGGGAACGGCGTCGCCGTGGGCGTTGACATTGACGAGCGTATCGCGCGCCGGGTCGAGCGTAACCTTGGCGCCTCCCACGGCCATCGAGATGACCCATGTCCCCGTCGAGACGACGGCAAAGGGTTCATCGCGGGCAAGGAGATGAGCATAGAGCGAGGCGTTGGAATCGTGAATGCCGCAGATGACAGGTGTCGCGGGCGCGAGCCCCGTCACCGCCGCGATCTGAGGCAAGACCGGCCCCAGCCGGTCGGAGGCGCGCACCACCGGCGCCATCAATGCAGCCCAGCCCTCACGTTCGACCAGCGTGGAATATCGACCGGCCGCCGGATCCCAGAGATCGGTATGGCAACCAAGCGACGTCACCTCGTTGACCGCAACACCGCTCAGGCGGAAGGCCCAGTATTGCGGATAGGTCAGGATCGTTCGCGTCCGCTCCAGCAATCCCGGAACTGTCCTGAACAGCCAGAAGAGCTGGGCGCCGAGATTCAGGCCGAGCGGCAGGCGCGGCGAACCCGTCTCGGCAAACGTCGGGCGGACGGCATCATATTCCGCGGCAAGGCTGTCAGGACCGTCGAATTCGTAGTCCAGCGCAGGCGCGGCAAGCTTACCGTCGTCATCGAGAAGCACGGCCGAGGCGCCATGGGTTGTCATGGAAATGGCGTCGACACCGAACTGCGCCTGGAAGCGCCTCAGCGCGTCCAGAATGAAATCCCAAAGGCCCTCGATGTCATAATGCGGATAGGGCGGGCCCGTGAGCACCGCGTTCGGCCTGCGCATAACGGCGACTTCCGTCAGGCTCCCGCGTGCGACCAGCGCGACTTTCGCGTTTGTCTTGCCGATGTCGATGACGGCGATGTGGCGCATCGGGTTTCGGCTCATTCCATGTGGAAGACGGGCACGAGATCGATGGCGATCGGCTCGTTTCGGTCGTTCGTCGCCATGATGTCTGCCATGTGCGCCCACCATTTCTGCATGAGCGCCGTCTGCGGCAGCGCGGCCATCGTATGATCCCTTCGCCGCCACAGCACGCCGAACAGCACATTGGTCTCCTCATCGAGAAAGATTGAGTAATCGCTGACGCCTGCGGCGTGCAGAAGATCCACGAGCTCCGGCCATATCGCATCGTGCCGGCGCTTGTACTCGTCCTTCATCCCGGAATTGAGCAGCATCTTGAAGGCGTGTTTCTCGAGACCGGCATGGCTCATCGGCGGCGGTTCCTGACCTTGCGGAAGACGATCGGCAGGGCGATGACGAAGATGAGCAGCAGGCCGATGAAGATCGACATCACGATGCCCGGAACGTTGAGGAGGCCAAGGCCGAAGGTGACGAGGCCCATGATGAGGGCAGCCAGAACCACGCCCTGGATCGTTCCCGCGCCGCCGAGAATGGAGACGCCGCCGAGCACGACCATGGTCACCGCTTCAAGCTCCCAGCCGGCCGCGATGGAGGGACGGGTCGAATCGAGCCGGGAGGTCAAAAGTACCGCGGCAATTCCAGACATGAGACCGGTCAGCAGGAAGAGGATGAATTTCACCCGCTCGACCCGGATGCCGGAGAAGCGGGCGGCCACGTCGTTGTTACCGATGGCGAAGACCTGCCGGCCGAAATTCGTGCGGTGCAGGAGCACGTAATAGAAGAGCGCGAAGAGGACGAAGAGCGCGAACTCGAAGGAGAAGACCCAGAAGACATAGCCCTGGCCGAAATAGGCGAAGCTTGCCGGATAGCCTTTGAAGGCCTGGTCACCGAGCACGATATAGGAAATGCCGCGAAAAAAGCTCATCGTGCCGATCGTCACGACGATGGAAGGCAGGCCGAGCCCGGTCACCAGGAACCCGTTGAACGCACCGCAGACGATCCCGGTCGCAACCCCGATCAGCACCAGCTCGGGCGTGCCCGCGCCGTATTGCAGCGCCAGGCCCATCATGGTCGAGGCGAGCGCGATGATCGAGGCCACCGAGAGATCGATTTCGCCGGAGATGATCAGCAGCGCCATGGCGAGCGCAATCAGCGCCTTTTCCGTGAAGTTGAAGGTCGCGTCCGATAGCGCCCACGGCGACAGGAAATAGGGCGAGGCGAACGAATTGACGACGAAAAGCACGATGCCGACCACCAGCAGCAGGCTCGGCCAGGAGAAGACCGCCGAGCGCAGCGGCGTGCCGAGCCGGTCGGGAATGCGGCGGGTTTCGGTGGATGGCACGCTCATGCGGCAGCCTCCGCGGTTCTGAGAATGAGGCGCTGGCTGCGCTTGGCGCCGCGCCCGTTGAGAACGACGGCAAGAATGATCGCCGCGCCCGAGATCGCCATCTGCCAGAAGGGCGAGATATTGATGACCGGCAAGGCACCGTTGATGACGCCGAGGAAGAGTGCGCCAAGCACCGCGCCCGCCACGGTGCCGACGCCGCCGGAAATCGAGATTCCGCCGATGACGCAGGCCGCGACCACGGTCAGTTCGTAACCGCGCGCCACTTCGACCGAGCCGATGACATAGCGCGAAACCCAGAGATAGCCGCAAAAGCCGGACAGAAGGCCGGAGATACAGAAGGCGAGGAAGGTCGTGCGACCGACGTCGATGCCGGCATAGACCGCCGCGGTGGGATTGACGCCGACTGCATAGAAGGATCGGCCGAGCGCCGTGCGCGACATGAGGACCACGAAGGCGAGTATGATGGCGACCGCATACCAGACGAGCAGTGGCAGCCCCAAGACCTCGATGCGCGTGAAGGCCACGAAGGAGGGCGAAAACGCATCCGCATTCACCCATTGTCCGCCGGCGATCAGGAAGATGACGCCGCGATAGATGGTGAGCGAGCCGAGCGTCACGACGATGGCGGGAATACCGAGCCCCCAGATGAACACGCCGTTGAGCGCCCCGAGTAGCAGGCCGCTGAAAGCAGCCACTACCATCAGCATCGGCACGGGAATGCCGGGAGCGGCCTGGTTGATCAGCGCCACGATCATGCCGGAAAGGGCAAGGTTGGACGCCATGGACAGGTCGATCGAGCGGGTGAGGATCACCACCATCTGGCCAAGCGCAAGAATCATGAGGATGGATGAATCCTCGACGATGCCGGAAAGGCGCGATGGCGACGCGAAGCCCGGCGCGCGCAGGTTGGCGGCGAAGACCAGCGCTGCGATAAGCACCGCCAGCCAGAATTCCCGCACTTTGACGATCGCGCTCATGCGGCCTCCCCGATGCCTGCGGCCGCCCTGACCAGCATCTCCGGTTCCAGGGTGGCGTCGTTTTCGAATTCACCGACGATGCGGCCCTCGCGCATGACCACGATGCGGTCGCTCATCCCCATGATCTCGGGGAGTTCGGAGGAGACCATGATCACGGCGAGCCCCTGCGAGGCGAGCTCCGACATGAACTCGTGGACCGCCGCCTTCGAGCCGATATCGATGCCCTTGGTCGGCTCGTCGAGGATGATGACGCGCGGCTTCGTCGCCAGCCACTTGGCGATCACCACTTTCTGCTGGTTGCCGCCAGAGAGGTTGCCGACATTCTGGTCCAGTGCGGCAGCACGCAGGTCCAGCCGCTCGGTATATTCGCGCGCCAGCTTGAACTCTTCCGCCAGCCGCAGGAAACCGTGCCGCGACGTCTTTCTGAGCGAAGCGAGCGTGACGTTCTGGAAGATCGGCAGGCCGGTGACGGCGCCCTGCTTGCCGCGATCTTCCGGAACATAGACGATGCCCCTGTCGACAGCCTGGGCGGGCGAGCGGATGACGGCCACCTCGCCATCGATGCGCACCGCGCCCTTGGACGGTTTCGTGATGCCGAACAGCGACTGCATGACTTCGCTCCGGCCCGCGCCGACAAGGCCGTAGAAGCCGAGGATTTCTCCAGCCCGAAGCGAAAAGCCGATATCGGCGAACTCGGTCGGATGGCAGTAACCGACGACCTTGAGCACCTCGTCGCCGGGCGTCACCTCTTTCTTCGGAAACACCTGATCGACCGAGCGGCCGACCATCATGCGGACGATCTCCTGCTGCGACGTGTCCTGCAACAGCCCCTCGCCCACCATCTCGCCATCGCGGAAGACCGTGTAGCGGTCGGCGATACGGTAGATCTCGTCGAACTTGTGGGAGATGAACAGGATCGCCTTGCCCTGCCGTTTCAAGAGCTCGACCAGTTCGAAGAGGTCCTGGATTTCCTTGTAGGACAGGGCTGCCGTCGGCTCGTCCATGATGACGACCTCGGCATTGACCGAAAGCGCGCGCGCCACCGCCACCAGATGTTTGTTGGCGATGGACAAATCCTTCAGCTTCGTGTCGGACGCGATATGGCCGGCGCCGATTTCCGTAAGCAGCGTCCTGGCGCGCGCATTCATTCCCCGCCAGTCGATCAGGCCGAACGCGCCGCGGGGCGCATGGCCGAGGAAGATGTTTTCCGCCACCGACAGCTCGTCGAAGAGAACCGTTTCCTGGTGTATCGCGGTGATTCCGGCCTGGAAGGCGGCATGCGGCGACGACAGCACGACGGGCTTGCCGGAAACCCGGATCTCACCCTCGTCCGGCTGGTAGATGCCCGTCATGGTCTTGACCAGCGTCGACTTGCCGGCACCGTTCTCGCCGATCAGCGCGGTGACCTCTCCCGGATAGAGGCGCAGCGCCACCTTGTGCAGCGCGCGCACCCCGGGAAAGGATTTCGAGATCCCCGACAGCTCGACCTTCGGCTCATTTGGGATAGTCATCGGCTTCAGGACCCGACCTGTCTTCAAGAAAGGAGTGTGCGACAACGCCGCCGGAAATCGCCTCCGGCGCGCAGGAAGAGCGCGGCGGAGACCGTCGCTCCGCCGCGTCGCCTTTCAAGGCTTCAGTAGATCTTCGAGAATTTCTCGATATTCGACTTGTCGAACTGGTAGGGCGCGGCCATGGCGGCGGCATTCGTGTCATCGAGCGTGATCGAGCCGACCTTGCCGATGGAGAAGGTCGCGCCCGGCTCTGCCGCCTTGCCCTTGACGAGCTGGTCGGAGAGGTAAACGGCCGAATAGCCGAGGTCGATGGGGTTCCACAGCGCCACGCCTTCCGACGCGCCGTTATCGATGAACTTCTTGAACTCGGAAGGAAGCGCCAGGCCGGTCACGTTGATCTTGCCGATCAGCTTCTGGTCGGTGACGACCTGTGCGGCCGCCACGACGCCGACCGTCGTCGGCGCGATGATGGCCTTGAGATCCGGATAGGACGAGATCAGGCCCTTGGCTTCGTTTGTGGATTTCACGGAGTCATCGTCGCCATAGACCACGGCGGCGAGCTTGATCTTCGGGAACTTGGTCGGCAGCACTTCCTTGGCGGCCTCGATCCAGGCGTTCTGGTTGGTCGCGGTGGACGACGCCGACAGGATCGCCACTTCGCCGCCTTCGGGCAGGTGATCGGCGGCAAGCTTGATGATGGTCTCGCCGATCAGCTTCGTCTCGGACGGATTGAGATGCAGCAGGCGGCCATCCTTGGCGACGCCGGAATCCCAGGAGATGACCTTGATGCCGCGATCCATCGCCTTTTTGAGGACCGGAACGAGCGCATCGGGATCGTTGGCCGAGATGGCGATCGCGTCGACCTGCTGGGCGATCAGCGAATTGATGATTTCGATCTGGCCTTCGGCCGTGGCCGAGGTGGGGCCGGTATAGATGACCTCGATGTCGCCGATTTCCTTGGCGGCCTCCTCCGCTCCCTTGGCGGCGGCATCAAAGAAGCCGTTGCCGAGCGACTTGACGACGAGCGCGATGCGCTCGGCAGCGGACGCGGGCCCCGCCATCAGAGCGGCGGCGATGGCCGTGGAAATTGCAAGCTTGTGCAGAAATTTCATGGTGGTTCCTCCCGTTGAAGTTTCCCCGACGGCGCTCACGCGACGATCGAGGCCTGATCTCTTGCTGTTTTATCCGCGATGATAAGCCCGACGCCTGCCTCCTCCAGCATCTGTCGGTCCTCGTCGCGAATTCCGTCATCGGTGATAACGGTGGTCACACGGTCCAGCGGGCAGAGCACAAGGCTGGACCGCTTGCCGAATTTCGATGAATCGGCGAGCACGACGAGTTCGTCGGCCTGGCCCATGAGCTTCTGCTCGGCCTGGATCAGCAGCGGATCGGCCTCCATGAGACCGAGCTTGCCCAGGCCCTGCGCGCCCATGAACATGCGCCGGGCGTAGAAATTGCGCGTCACATCGTTCTCGAAAGGGCTGAGAATGATGTTCTGCTCGCGATAGATGACGCCGCCGGACAGCATGATCGTGTTCTTGGAATGCTTCAGCAGGTGCTCGGCGATCGGAAAGGAGTTGGTGAATATCTGCATGCGGCGCGCGGCCAGAAGATGCACCATTTGGAACGTCGTCGTGCCACCGTTGATGATGATCGGGTCGCCGTCGACGCACAGTTCCACCGCCTTCAGCGCGATCGCGCGCTTCTGAGCGATATTGATCGTTTCATTGACGGAGAACGGCCGGCCGGCAAGACCGGGGAACTGCGGCGGATTGATCGCCTCGGCACCGCCGCGCACCCTGCGCAGCTTCTTCTGCACATGCAGCGTCGCAATGTCCCGCCGGATCGTCGCTTCCGACGATTCCGTCAGTTCAACCATTTCGCCCACGGTCACGACAGGCTTTTCCTGGACCGCGGACAAAATGATGCGATGGCGCTCTTTCTCGTGCATGAAATCCTCCTTGCCTGAACTTTCCACTGAACGCGAAACTTGTCAATCATATCCAATCATAAATAATCATATCGCAGTGCAATATGATCGATTTTGATTGAATGCGATTGACTTGGAAACATTTCTGCCGCATCGATAACGCAAAAGCCAAATATGCGCATCGCGCCGGGAGGAAGAGATGTCGACACAAGAGGCCGGTTCGCGGCTGACGAACCTGTGGGATAAGGCCCGTGCGGCCGGCATGAGCGAGCCGGAGCTGCTTCTCTACCGCTCCAATCTTCTCGGATCCGACAAGCGCGTCACCAATTACGGCGGCGGGAACACCTCCGCGAAGGTCATGCAGAAGGACCCGCTCACCGGCGAAACGGTCGAGGTCCTCTGGGTGAAAGGCTCGGGCGGCGACGTCGGGACGATCAGGATGGACGGCTTCGCCACGCTCTACATGGACAAGCTGCGCGCGTTGAAGGGCCTCTATCGCGGCGTGGACTTCGAAGACGAGATGGTCGGCTACCTGCCCCATTGCACGTTCAATCTCAACGCCCGCGCCGCCTCCATCGATACGCCGCTGCATGCCTATGTGCCGAAAAAGCATGTCGACCACATGCATCCTGACGCCATCATCGCCATTGCGGCGTCCGCCAATTCGAAGGCGTTGACCCAGCAGATTTTCGGCGGCGAGATCGGCTGGCTGCCCTGGAAGCGTCCAGGCTTCGAACTCGGCCTCTGGCTGGAGACATTCTGCCTCGAAAACCCCCAAGCGAAGGGCGTGGTTCTCGAAAGCCACGGCCTCTTCACCTGGGCCGACGACGCCGCATCCTGCTACGGGCTCACCATCGACGTCATCAACCGGGCAATCGCCTGGTTCGAGACGGAAACGGCCGGCAAGGCGATTTTCGGCGGCGAAAAGCACAAGGCGCTTGCTCCTGCGGAACGTCGTGCCGTCGCCGCGCGCTTGATGCCGGCGATCCGCGGCATGGTTTCGGAAGAGGCCCATATGGTCGGGCATTTCGACGACAGCGACGCCGTGCTGCAATTCGTCTGCGGCAAGGACATGGAGGCGCTCGCCACGCTCGGCACCTCCTGCCCCGACCATTTCCTGCGGACGAAAATCCGCCCGCTGGTCGTCGATTTCGATCCTGCGAAGCCGGATGTCGCGGGAACGCTGGAAAGCCTGAAGCCGGCTGTGGAAGGCTACCGGAAGGACTATGCGGCCTATTACGACCGTTGCAAGCATGCCGACAGCCCGGCGCTGCGCGACCCCAACGCCATCGTCTATCTCGTGCCGGGCGTCGGCATGATCACCTTCGCCAAGGACAAGGCGACGGCGCGCATTTCCGGCGAATTCTACACCAACGCCATCAATGTCATGCGTGGCGCCTCGACCGTCTCGACCTATGTCGGCCTGCCCGAGCAGGAGGCCTTCGACATCGAATACTGGCTGCTAGAGGAAGCGAAATTGCAGCGCATGCCGAAGCCGAAGTCGCTCGCCGGCCGCATCGCCGTCGTCACCGGCGGCGCCGGTGGTATCGGCTCGGCGACCGCCGCCCGGCTGCTTTCCGAAGGCGCGTGCGTCGTGCTCGCCGATATCGACGAGACTGCCCTTGCCTCGGCCGCCGACAATCTTGCGGGCAGCCACGGCAAGGATGTCGTGCGCACCGTGCAAATGAATGTGACCGACGAAGCCGCCGTGATCGCTGCCTATGCGGAGATCGCGGTCGAATTCGGCGGTATCGACATCGTCGTTTCCAACGCCGGTATCGCCTCGTCCGCCCCGGTGGAGGAAACGTCGCTGGAACTCTGGAACCGGAACCTCGCCATTCTCTCCACCGGCTACTTCCTCGTTGCCCGTGAGGCATTCAAGGTGTTGCGCCAGCAGGCGATCGGTGGGTCGGTGATCTTCATCGCCTCCAAGAACGGCCTTGCCGCCTCCCCCAACGCGTCGGCCTATTGCACGGCGAAGGCATCCGAAATCCATCTCGCGCGCTGCCTGGCACTGGAAGGGGCGGATGCCGGCATCCGCGTCAACGTGGTCAATCCGGATGCCGTGCTGCGCGGCTCCAAGATCTGGTCCGGCGAATGGCTCGACCAGCGCGCCTCGACCTACAAGACGGACAAGGAGGGGCTGGAGGAAATGTACCGCCAGCGCTCCATGCTGAAGCGTTCGGTGCTGCCGGAAGACGTTGCGGAAGCGACCTACTTCTTCGCCTCGGAGGCCTCGTCCAAATCGACGGGCAACATCATCAACGTGGACGCCGGCAACGTCCAGGCGTTCACGCGCTGAGACCGGCTGCTCTGGGAGGACGATGATGACGGGAATCGAAAAGAGCGTCGTGGACGCACATAATGACGGGGCGGCGGCGGCACTGAAGGCAGATTATGCCGCGCTCGGTGAGCATCTCAACCGCCGCGGCATCGATATCGATGCGATCAAGGCGAAGGTGTCACGCTATGGCGTTGCCGTCCCCTCATGGGGGGTGGGAACCGGCGGCACGCGTTTTGCGCGTTTTCCGGGCGCCGGCGAGCCGCGCGACATCTTCGACAAAATGGACGACTGCGCCGTCATCCACCGGCTCACCGGCGCGACACCCTCGGTCTCGCTGCACATCCCGTGGGACAAGGCCGATCCGGCCGCGCTGAAGGCCAAGGCCGAAGAAACGGGTCTCGCCTTCGATGCCATGAATTCCAACACGTTCCAGGACCAGGCGGACCAGACGCATTCCTACAAGTTCGGCTCGCTGTCGCATGCCAGCGCCGCGACGCGCCAGCAGGCCGCCGAGCACAACATCGAATGTATCGAAATCGGCAAGGCCATCGGCTCGAAGGCGTTGACGGTGTGGGTCGGCGACGGCTCGAACTTTCCCGGCCAGACGAATTTCACCAGGCAATTCGAGCGCTACCTCGACGCGATGCGGACGGTCTACAAGGCGCTGCCCGACGACTGGCGCATCTTCACCGAGCACAAGATGTACGAGCCGGCCTTCTACTCGACCGTCGTGCAGGACTGGGGCACCAACTACATGATCGCCGAAGCGCTCGGGCCGCAGGCTTACTGCCTCGTCGACCTTGGTCACCATGCGCCCAACGTGAATATCGAGATGATCGTCGCGCGCCTGATCCAGGCGAAGAAGCTCGGCGGCTTCCACTTCAACGATTCCAAATATGGCGACGACGACCTCGATACGGGTTCGATCGATCCCTATCGCCTCTTCCTCGTCTTTAACGAACTGGTCGACGCCGAGATCCGCGGTGCGGAAGGCTTCCGTCCCGCCCATATGCTCGACCAGTCGCACAACGTCACGGACCCGATCGAAAGCCTGATGGTTTCGGCCATGGAAGTGCAACGCGCCTACGCTGCCGCCCTTCTTGTCGACCGAAAGGCGCTGGAGGGCTTCCAGGAAGGCAACGATGCCCTGATGGCGACGACCACGCTGAAAAAAGCGTTCCGCACCGATGTCGAGCCGATCCTGGCGATGGCGCGGTTCGAGAAGGGCGCAGCAATCGATCCGGTCACCGCTTTCCGCGCGTCCGGTTATCGCGCCAAGGTCGCCGCGCAACGCCCGGCAGTATCGGGCGCGGGCGGCGGCATCGTCTGATGCAAGGTGCCGGCGGCCTGCGCGCGCAAGCCACCGGCATTGTCTGCTCCGTCAGGCCGGAAGGTGCGCCTGGCGGACCAGCGCGTCCTTGAGCCGGGCCGTCTCGAGGCCCAGTTCGATGAAGCGATGGGCGTGTCGGGCAAGCGCGACATTATCGTCCCACAGGTTGCGCCAGATCGCGGTCTTCAGCGACAGGTCCTTGTCGACGATGGTCGTCGAGAAGGATTCGAACGTCACGTAGTCATCCCAGCCGATGGCCACCAGCGCATCGAAGATCGCGGCGAAATCGATCGTGCCTGTTCCGAGATAGCCACGATGGCTTTCACCGATATGGATGTAGCCGATCTTGTCGGCGGCGTGCCGGATCGCGAGGCCGACATCCGCCTCTTCGATGTTCATGTGGAACGTATCGAGGTGCAGCAGCACGTTCGATGCACCGGTATCGCGGATATAAGCCATGCCCTGCGCTGCGGTGTTGAGCATGTTGCTCTCGAAGCGGTTGACGATCTCCAGATTGAGGGTCACGCCGGCCGCCTTGGCGCGCTCTGCGACCTTGGTCAGCGCCGCGACACTGGTATCCCAGCTCTTGCGTGTGAGCGCGTGTTCCTGCTTGCCATGGGCGGAGCTCAGGATGCCGGCGAGCTTCGTGCCGCCGAGATCGCGCACCAGCGCCACCGCCCTGTCGAGAATATCGGTGCCGTTGGCGACGACGGAGGCGTCATCGCTGGAAATGTCGCCTTCCGGCGGCAGGCCCATGCTGATTGCCACGTCGAGCTCGAGCTCCCGCAACCGCCCGGCGAGCCAGTTCACATCGACCTGCCTGGGATCGAGATAGGAAAACTCGATGAGCTTGTAACCGAGCCTGTGCGTGTTCTCGAGCGCCTTTTCGAGCTCGTTACGCGAAGAGCCTGCGCTCCAGACGAAGGAGTGAACACCGATTTTCGACATGATCCCGGCTGCTTTCTGAAAGGAAGGAATGAAACACGGTCGGCCGGACACGCCGCTTTCGCAAGACGCGCCCGGCCGTCGGGGAGGAAGGCTTAGCGGGCTGCGGTCCAGCCCTTGTAATCCTTGACGTTGTCGGCCGTGATGAGCTGCGGATCGAGCAGCACGACGGGCTCGGCCGGCTTCTTGCCGTTCAGAACCTCGACCCCGAGCTTCAGCGCCTCACCGGCCATGACATAGGGATCCTGCGAGGCGGATGCCTTGATCATCGAATTGCCGCTGGCAAGCGCCTTCTCGATATCCGGCGCGCCATCGACCGCAGTGAAGAAGAACTCGCTGCGGTTCAGCTGCTTGGCGGCAAGTTCCGCGCCGATCGCGGTCGGGTCGTTGATCGCGAAGACGGCATCGATCTTGTCGAAGCGGGTGAGCAGGCCCTGCATCACGGCAAGGCCGCCATCGCGCGAGCCCTGGCCGTTCTGGTCGTCGGAGAGGATCTTGATATCGGCATGCTTGCCGAGCGCTTCCTTGCAGCCCTGCACGCGCTCGAGGATCGACGAGGAGGCCGGACCGTTGATGATGACAACGTCGCCCTTGTTGCCAAGCTTCTCGGCGATGTAGTTGCAGGCCTCTTCGCCGGCCTTGACGTTGTTGGTCATGACGGTGACGTCGGCGCCGGGAGCGGAAACGTCGAACGCCGCGACGACGACGCCGGCAGCCTGGGCCTTCTTGACGGCGGGCGCGATCGCCTTCGCATCGACGGCGTTCAGCATGATGATGTCGACGCCGGCCGCGATGAAGCTGTCGATCTGCGAAACCTGCTTGTTGAGGTCATAGTCGGCCGAAACCGAGGTGACTTCGACATTCGGGTTGATTTCCTTGGCGCGGTCCTCGATGCCCTTGATCGTGGCGACGAAGAACGGGTTGCCGAGCAGGCCGACCGAGATACCGATCTTGTTGAGGTCCTTGGCGGCGGCAGGCATGGCGAGTGCGGCAGCCATGGCGGTGCCGACGAGCAACTTGGACATAAGACGCATGTTTTCCTCCTTTGGTGACGCTTGTCGCGCCGTTGTCTCCGGTTGTGACCGGTTCTTTCAGCCGGACCTCACGTCCGGCTAAGCCCTTTGAGCCTGTAGCGATCAAGGCCGACGGCGACGATGATGACCAAGCCCTTGATGATGTATTGCCAGATATCCGAGACCCCGACGAGAATGAGGCCGTTGGAGAGCACGGCGATGATGAGCGCCCCGATCAACGTGCCCCAGATCGAGCCGACGCCGCCGACGAAACTGGTGCCGCCGAGAATGACGGCCGCGATGGCATCGAGTTCATAGGCCTGGCCGAGCTGCAGGCCGTTGGCCGCATAGAGGCGGGCAGCCGACATGGCACCGCCGAGGCCCGAAAGCAGGCCGGACATGGAATAGACGAAGAGCAGCACCAGCGGCACCTTGATGCCGGTCAGACGCGCGGCCTCGGAGTTGCCGCCGACGGCATAGATCCAGGTGCCCAGCACGGTTCGCTTCAGGATGAACCAGGAGACGATGATCGTGGCGATGGCGATGATGGCGAGCCAGGGAACGCCGAACAGCGAGCCGTTGCCGATGAAGTCGAACGGCAGGTCCGGGTTGAACACGGTCGTGTCGCTGCCGAGCAGGCGTGCCACGCCGCGGATGGCGGTGAGCGAGCCGAGCGTCACGATGAAGGGCGGCAGCTTCAGCCAGGCGATGATGGCGCCGTTGAGGAAACCGCAGGCAAGGCCGGCGGCGATCGCCGCGGGAACGCCGAGCATGCCGAGGTCAGGTACGAGCGAGACGATGACGGCGATCATGGCCGAGGCCGCGAGGATGGATCCGACCGAGAGGTCGATGCCGCCGGTCAGGATGACGAAGGTCATGCCGGCGGCCAGCACCGTGTTGATCGATGCCTGCTGCATGACGATCGACAGGTTGTTGACCGAGAGGAACCGGCCGCTCAGCACATGAAAGCCGATGGCCAGCAGCACGAGCACCGGCAGCATGCCAAGCGCCGTCAGCGTCGAGCGGAACTTCAGCTTGTCCATCCGGGTCTGTTCGGTTTCGCCTGCAGTCATGATGTCCGTTCCCGTCTTCGTCTGTCTGGTTTCTGCTTCAGGCCGCGGTGCCGGTCGTGCCGGTGGCAAACGCCATGATCGCTTCCTGCTCGATCGGCTGGTTCACCTCGCCGGCAATGCGCCCTTCCCGCATGACGAGCACACGGTCGGCGATGCCCAGGATTTCCGGCAGGTCGCTGGAGATGACGACGATGGCGATGCCGTTCTGGGCGAGTTCGTCGATGATGCGGTAGATTTCGGATTTCGCGCCGACATCCACGCCGCGCGTCGGTTCGTCGAGGATGATCGCCTTCGGCCGGGTTTCGAGCAGGCGGGCAAGCAGCGCCTTCTGCTGGTTGCCGCCAGACAGCGCGCCGACATTAATCTGCGTGCCGGCGGTGCGGATGGAAAGTGACTTCACCGCCTGCGCTGCACGCTCCCTGGCCCGCGCAAAATCCAGAACGCCGCCGGCCTTCGCATCCGCCGCGATGACGCCGATATTGATGTTGTCGCTGATCGACATGTCGAGAAACAGGCCGAGCGCCTTGCGGTCCTCTGTGAGATAGGCGATGCCCGCGTCCAACGCGTCGCGCGGCGATGTGACCGAAATCGGTTTGCCGTTCAGCATCACGTCGCCTGTGGTCCGACGATCGGCACCGTAGACCAACCGCGCCAGTTCGGTGCGCCCGGAGCCGACAAGGCCGGCAATGCCAAGCACTTCGCCCGCGCGCACCTCGAAGGAGCAGTCGTGCACCTTGACGCCGTCGCCGATGTTCCTGACTGACAGCACCGCCGCGCCTCTGCCCGTAACCTGACGGTGCTCCTTCTTGTAGAAGGAGGACAGATCGCGGCCGACCATCATAGAGACCAGCTTGCTGGCGGAAAGATCGGCGCGGTCCAGCGTTCCGACATAGGCGCCGTCGCGCAGCACACTCACCCGGTCGGAGAGCTGGTAGATCTCCTCCATGCGGTGGCTGATATAGATGATGGCAATGCCATCGGCCTTGAGCCGGGCGATGACATCGAACAGCTTTTCCGTTTCCCGGCTGGTGAGCGAGGTGGTCGGCTCATCCATGACGATGATGCGGGCATTGGTCGTCAGCGCGCGTGCGATCTCCACCATCTGCCGCTCGCCAAGCGACAGTTCCGCGACACGGCGGGAGGCATCGAAATCGATGCCGAGCTGCTTGAGGATGGGATCGGCGCGACGGCGCATCTCCGCACGGTCGGCCAGGCCGAAGCGCGACGGCTCGTTGCCGAGGAACATGTTCTGCGCGACGGTCAGGTTCGGCGCGAGTGAAAGCTCCTGGTAGATGACGGCAATGCCATAGGCCTTTGCCTTCAGCGGATCGCTGAGCGTCGCCGGCACGCCCTCAATCAGCACCGAGCCGCCGGGATCGGCCGTGTAGGCGCCCGACAGGATCTTCATCAGCGTCGATTTACCCGCCCCGTTCTCGCCCATCAGCGCGTGAACCTCGCCGGCTCGAACCGTCAGGCTCACCTGCGACAGCGCCTTCGAGGCCCCGAAGGTCTTGCTGATGTCGCGCATCTCCAGAAGCGGACGCTGTTCGTTGACCGTCGCCGTCATGCGCGCTTCTCCTCTCGCGAAACGGCCTCAGCCGATGCCATGGCATCCACATGGTGCCGCCATTGCAGCCGGTATTCGTCGAGGCCGGGAATGGATGCCGGTTCGGCCACGGCGCAATCGTTGACGAAGGGATTGTCACCGATGGCATCGAAGACGAGCGCCGCCGCGCCGAAGGCGCTGCCTTCCGGGTTGGCGCTCGTGTGCACCGTCTGCCCCGACCGAAGCGCGGCAAGCACGGACGCGTAAAGCCCCGTCTTCACCAGGCCGCCATCGATGACGATGGCATTTTCAGACCCGATGAGATCGAGCGACAGGTCGGTCATCAGCGCCACATAGAGCATAGCGACGGCTGCGCGCTCCTCGCCCGCGACCGCCGGGCCGACAAAGCGGCCCTCGTGTCCCGGCATCGGCCCGCCCGCCGCAAAGGACGGCAAAGCGAACGCCTTTGCGGTAATGACACTGGCAACGGCTTCGGCCGAGACAGGTTTCGTCCAGCCGCCGCTGGCAACATCGTACTCCCGGCCGCCCATGAAGCGGATGGTCGCGACCGGCTGGTGATCGACCGTGACATTGGCCAGCATGTCCCTGTCGGCATCGAGCCTTTCCAGCGGACTTGCGGGATTGAAGATGATCACCCAGGTGCCGGTCGAGACCAGGGTGAAATCCGTGAAGCCGAGCGAGCGGTAGAAGTAGAGCGCCGCGTTGCTGTCATGCACGCCGTTATGGACCGAGATCTCCACGCTGCGCCCGTCGTCGCGCGTCACCTTGTGGGTGCCGACGACCTCACCGGCTTTTGCGAATTCCGGCATCCGGCTGCGCCAGCCCATGCGGTCGACAAGGCTGCTGAAATCATCCCGCAGCGGCGCCCACAGGTTGGAATGGCAACCGAGATAGGAGACTTCCGAGACGGGACGGCCGGAGAATTTCCAGGTCCAGAATTGCGGATAGGCGAGAATGGCTTCCGCCTTTGCGATCAGGTCCCCATCGCGTTCGTTCAGCCAGAGCAGGTGTCGCCCATAGTTGAAGCCCAGGGGCAGCGGCGGCGAGAACGTTTCCTGGAAGTCCGGCGCCATCGCATCGATGCGGCCGGCGATCTCTGCGGGCGGCTCCTGCTCATAGTCCAGGATGGGGTGAACGAGCGACCCGCCGGCAACGAGCGCGAAGGTGCAGCCGTGACCGGAAAACGTCATGCGATCGACACCGTGCGCTGCGACGGCCCGGGCCAGTTCAGCCGTCATCCAGCCGAACAGCGCCGCGTCATCCAGCACGCGCAGATCCCCTTCGTCACGCCAGACGGGGCGTGTTCGCGCCTCGTCGATGACCCGTCCCTCCGACGAGACGACGAACAGCTTGGAATTGGTCTTGCCGAGATCGAAGACGGCGATGGGGGACCCGCTCAATTCACCCCTCCCGTCTTTGCGATCTGGATCGTGACGCCCGCATCTTCCAGTATCTTGGCCGCCGCGTTCGTCAGGCCGTCATCCGTGATGATCGTGCCGATGCGCGACAGCGGCAGAGCCACGTTTCGCGGCTGGATCGAGAATTTGCGGCTGTCGGCAAGAAGCACGATCTCGTCCGCGCAGGCCGCCAGTTCACCGATCACCTTGACGAGCAGCGGATGGGATTCGAGCAGCCCCTTGCTGCTGATGCCCTGCGTGCCGACGAAGAAACGCGAGGCGAAAAAGCTCGGGGAGCCCCCCGACGGATCATGGATGATACCGGGCTCGCGGTAGAGCTCGCCGCCAGCAATGGAAAGCTGGCAGGTGCCATGCTCGCCCAGGTAAGCGGCGAGCGGCATCGAATTGGTCCAGACGCGCAGATTGCGCCGCGAAAGCAGTGTGCCAAGCTGATAGCAGGTCGAACCTGCATGGATGATGAGGGAATCGCCGTCACGCACCAGGTCCGCTGCGGCGGCGGCGATGGCGCGCTTCGCCTCGACCGCGATATCGCGGTTCTCGTCATAGGGCCTGGCCGAGAGCCGGCCGCTATCGCCCGCCTCGCTGGCGGAAATACCGCCATAGACCTTCCGGGCCCGGCCCAGTTCGTGGAGCTTGTCGATATCGCGGCGGATGGTAGCGGGAGAGGCGCCGAGGCGCTCCTGAAGGTCGCGCACGGATGCGAACGGCGTCTCGCGCAAAAGCTCAATGATGGCCTTGTGGCGTTGCGTGTCGTTCACGAATGCTCCTCCCGGCGTCTCCAGCGCCGATGAACGAAGATAATCATACTAATCCAAAACGATCAAGCATCATGACGTATTTTCTTCACAGTTGACGATATGCGATCATATCAATACCATCAGCCAAAAAGTTTGATCACCTCTCATCGCGATCTGCGGTGAGCGGTGGCGCAGGGTCGTCTAGAGGAGGAGGCTGGCATGGCTTCGGGCAATCGGTCGGGCGGTGATCCGGCCTTCGACGCGTTTCTCGCGCTTTCAAGGGACATCGGCAGCGACATCCTGAAGACCCAGGGCGCCGGCGGGAATACCTCGTTCAAGCGCGACGGCGTGATGTGGGTCAAGGCCTCGGGGACATGGCTTGCCCATGCCGGCGAACGCGACATCATGGTGCCGGTGACGGCAGCACCCCTGGTGACGGCGCTGCGGGCCGGCGAGCCGAGCGCGGAGAAGGCAACCGACTTCATCGTCACCGAGCTGAATGCCTCCGGTCTGCGCCCGTCGATCGAGACCAGCTTTCACGCAGCCCTTCCCCAGGCCGTCGTCGCGCATTATCACTGCGTCAATGCCATCGCGCTCTCGGTCCTCACCGACCGGGACGTCGTGATTGCCAAACTGATGGCGAAGCTCCCCGACCTGCGCTGGACGACCATACCCTATCGCCGCCCCGGCACGCCGCTCGCGCTGGAAATCGACCGCGTCGCCGCGACGCGGCCGGACGTACTGGTCCTCTACAATCACGGCATCATCATCACCGGCGACACCGTCGAAGAGGTGCGCGAGCGCATCGCGCGCGTCACCGAAGCGCTCTCCGTCGCCGTCCGCGCGGAGGCGACAGCCGACACCGCCGCCTTGCAGGCGTTGGCGGAAGGCTCCGATTTTCATGTGGCTGACGATGCCGAGAGCCACAAGACGGCGCTCAA
The DNA here is from genome assembly GCF_023038235.1 of Shinella oryzae. NCBI lineage: Bacteria > Pseudomonadati > Pseudomonadota > Alphaproteobacteria > Hyphomicrobiales > Rhizobiaceae > Shinella > Shinella oryzae. The sequence goes on from NZ_CP081988.1 coordinate 1,293,243, forward strand.
CCCGGCCAATGTGGCGTTTGCGGCAGGCGGTTCGCTCTACCCGGATCATGTCATCTTCCTGGGTACGGAAATCGGCGTGCTTTCCCCCGGCGAAACGGTGAGTGCCTATGTCGATACGCGACGCGCGCGCGATCTTTCCATCCCGAAGATGCTGCTCGCGCCAGGGCTTGGCGTGCTGCTCTCGAATGAACTCACCGCAGGTGGCCGCGTCATGGCGCGCTGCCTTGCCGAAGTCGTTTCACGCATACCGGATGGTGCGTCCGTCGTCTATCTCAGCGCCGATGAGGAATATGAACTGACCCATTGGGAGGCCGAGCAGTACCGCCAGGCACTCGACCGCAAGGCGAGCCGGCAGGCATGAGCACCGGCACGCAGCCCGCCATCGCGCTTGGCATCGACCTCGGCACGTCGGGCGTGCGCGCCGCGCTGCTTTCGAAAGACGGAGAACCGGTCGATATCGCGGCGTGCCCCTTCCCCGATGCCGCGTCCGCACGCCTGCCCTCGACCTGGTGGAACGGCGTCACGTCATGTCTTACGGAACTCGCCTCCCGCAACACCTTCTCGTCCCTTGAAGGGGTCGCCGTCGACGGGACGTCCGGGACCGTGCTTGGCGTGGACGAAGCCGGCGTTCCGGTGGGCGAGGTGCTTATGTACAACGACCCATGCCCCGATCGCGCCATCGTCGACCGCATCGCCGCGGTGGCACCTTCGGATAGTCCCGCGCGCGGTGCCACGTCGGCGCTGGCACGCGCAATCTACCTCTCACGCAGGCCGGGCGTGCAGGCCATCGTGCACCAGGCGGACTGGATTTTGACGCAGCTTGGCCTTGCCGCCGCAACCAGCGACGAGAACAATGCGCTTAAGACCGGATACGATCTCGACGCCGAGCGCTGGCCTGACTGGCTGGAAGCATGCGGCATGGACATAGCCCTGCTGCCGTCCGTCGCACGGGCCGGCGCGCCGCTCTCGACGGTGACGGCGCACGGACGCGCACTCGGTTTGCCGCCGCAATGCCGCTATCATGCGGGCACGACAGACGGCTGTGCCTCGTTCCTGGCGACCGGCGCTGCGGCCATCGGCGACGGCGTGACCGCGCTTGGATCCACACTGGTGGTGAAGCTTGCCTGTGCACGGCCGCTCAGTGCTGCCAGTTACGGTATCTATTCCCACCGCATCCTCGACTTCTGGCTTGCGGGCGGCGCGTCGAATTCCGGCGGCACCGTCATCCGCACGTTCTTCGACGGCGAACAGTTGAAATCGATGACGCCGAAATTGCGCCCCGATGTGCCGACGGGCCTGTCCTACTATCCTCTGCCGGCGCCCGGCGAGCGCTTCCCCATCAACGATCCCGCCTACCCGCCGCGGCTTGAGCCCCGCCCGGTCGACGACGTCCTGTTCTTCCAGGCAATCCTCGAGGGCATTACCGCAATCGAGAAATCCGGCTACGACCGGCTGGCGGAGCTCGGCGGCCCCGAGGTGCTTTCCGTGCGCACGGTCGGTGGGGGCGCGGTCAACGAGGCCTGGACGCGGATGCGGGAAACGGCGCTCGGCGTGCCCTTCCTTGCAGCGCGCTCGGCGGAAGCATCCGTCGGCACCGCCTCGCTTGTGCTTGCCGGAAAGGAGCGCTGGCCTTGAGCATTGCGCCGCACACCACGCTCGCCGACCTGGCGGATCGTTACGATGCCTTCTTCGTCGACCAGTTCGGCGTGCTGCGCGACGACGACGGGGCCTATCCGGGCGCCAACGCCGCCCTGCTTCACCTGAAGGCCCTTGGCAAAACCATCGTGATCCTGTCGAATTCGGGCCGCAGCGGCGCCTATAATGGCGACCGCCTGGTCAAACTTGGCTTCGATCGTTCCGGCTTCGACCACTTCCTCACCTCCGGCGACGTCGCCCATCACATTCTGGCTGAGGAGACGGCCGGAAAGGCCGGCATCACGCGGTGCCTGACGATTTCAAGCGGCGGCGACCGCAATCTCGCCGAGCGTCTCGGTTTCGAAAGCGTCGAGGACGCGGCGCTTGCGGATATCGTGATCATCTCGGGAAGCGAAGCGGAGCGCATTCCGCTGTCGGCCTATCGTGACCGGCTGAGGCCCGCGGCGGAGCGCGGCATCCCCTGCTACTGCACCAACCCCGACCGGCATAAGCTTGTGAAAGGCGGCGGGACCGCCCCGGGTGCCGGCAGCATCGCCCTTGCCTATGAGGCGCTCGGCGGCCCGGTTCGCTGGTTCGGCAAGCCCCATCCCGCAATATACCGGCAGGCGCAATCCCTGCTTGGCAACATGGAAGCCGACCGTATCGTCTGCGTCGGCGACAGCATCGAGCACGATATTGCCGGCGCCGCCGGCGCGGGACTGGCGTCGTGCCTCGTGCGAACCGGCATCCTCGCTTCCACGCCCGAAAGCGCCCTTGCCCCGATCTGCGAAACGCACGGCGCGCGCCCCGACTTCGTGATGGCGCGTTTCACGATCTGAGCGCCGCTCTTCGCTTGCCGCAGGCCTGCTTGAGCGCTACGCACGTCCTGTTATCCTGCCATCACATCGGGCCAGACAGGGACGCGAATTGCAATGCTCATTCATGAAGGCGACACGCGGACACCGGCCGTCGATCTCCTGCTGGCAACCATTCTTGCCTTCGTCGCGGGCGGCATAAACAGCGTCGGCTTTCTGGCTTACGGCTACTTTTCCGCCAACATGACCGGCAACGTGTCCCTCGTGTCGGAGCTTCTATCCGATTGGAAGCTGCGCGCTGCTGCTGCGTTTTTCACCATCGTCCTGATGTTCATTACGGGCGCCTTCCTGGCCTCCCTGTTCATTCAGATGGGCAAGCGCCACCGGCTCAAGACGGTTTACGCCCTGACCCTGGGTTTCGAGGGCGCCATCCTGATGCTCGTCGGGATCTATGTCTCGGCACTGCCTGACACCGTCAACGGCTTCACCATCGTCAGCCTGCTTGCGCTATCCATGGGCATCCAGAACGCGGCCTCGACGCGCATATCGGGCGCCCGGGTGCGGACGACACATGTGTCGGGACTTGCAACCGATATCGGCGTCGGCATCGCGCTGTTGTGGGGTGCGAAGGGAGATGTCCAGCGCGAGGAGATCGCCACACGCCTTCGGCTTCACGCCGCAACGATTCTGGCCTTCGCTGTCGGCGGGGTCGTCGGCGCGCTGATGTATACCAGCTTCCAGGGGCTTGCATTCTGCCTCCTTGCCGCCTTGCTGTTCGCGTTGTGCGCGATCTACTCGAGCGGCATTGTCGCGGCTGACTGAACGGCGCTCACAAATGCGTTTGCCATGTGCGAAGGCCATGGTAGGCAGGCCGCACCTGAGAGTAGAGCCGGATGGTAGCCATGACAGTTTCGTTTTATGCCGACTACATTGCGGAGCTGCGCACACTTTTTGCGGAACTGAACAACGAGAGCGACCTCTTCCAGACCTTCGATGTGCATATCGAACTGATCGCCGCCGGAAGCCTTGTGGTCTATGAAACGAAGCGGCGAAAAGGCCAGACCGACACCCTCTTCTACGGCCGCCCGGCTGAAGCGACGTCCAACCGCCAGATTTCGCGGGAAACAGCGTCGGCCGCGATCACGCATTTCCTCTCGCTCGGTCAATTCATCGCCTTGACCGGCCAGACACGGCAGCCCCTCGAAATGCAGTATCCGCACTGTGCCGTCAATTTTTCCTATCGCAAGAAAGGGCACCCAGCCGGACGTTCCATGTTGATGGTATTCGTGGGCTTCAATGACGATGCGGACGCATCCGCTTATGCCGCTTCCGCCAACGATCCGGCGGCCTTCGTTTCCGCACGGCCCTATCACACGTCAAAGGCCTATGAATGGACGTGAGCGGGGATCGCCGGGCGAACTCTGCTCCAATATCCCATACGCCTTTCCAGGCGTAGGGACGCTCAGGCGCGAATGCCCGATACCCTTTGATCGCCCGCGGCAAGTGTGATGGCGGTCGAGCGTGGCAGAGGTTTCGACAACAGGAAACCCTGCAGATGGTCACAGCCGAAATCCTGCAATGCGCTTCGCTGCTCGTCTGTTTCCACGCCCTCTGCCGTCACCAGCAGCCCCTTCGCTTTCGCCATGCTGATCATGGCGGAGACAACGGCCCTGCTGGCGCCTTGATGCATCTCGCCGATGAACGATTTGTCGATCTTTATACGATCAACCTCGATGCGTTGTATGCGGGAGAACGTCGAGTAACCTGTTCCGAAATCGTCGATCGCAAACCGGACGCCAGCCGAGCGCAGGGTCGATATCGTCGTTTCCAGCTCGCTCTTCTCCGGCGCCATGGCACTTTCCGTCAATTCGATTTCCAGCCTGTTCGGCTGGACCTGCCACCTGGCGAGGATGCCGAGAACGCGCAGCGCATAACCGGGCGAGGCAAGCTCGAGAGCCGACGCATTGACCGCGATGTGAATACCGGGAACTTCCGCAAGCATCCGGCACGCATCCTCAAGGACAAGCGCACTGATCTCGTGGATCAGGCCGCTTTCCTCGGCAAGGGGGATGAACTGGTCAGGGCTGACATAACCCAATGTCGGATGCTTCCACCGTGCAAGCGCCTCAAGCGAACTCAAGGCACCGGTGTCGGCTGCATAAACGGGCTGGTAGAACGTTTCCAGCTGCGAATGGGTTTGAAGGGCCAGGCGCAGGTCTGCTTCCAATGCCCTTCGATCGCTCAGCAGCTCATCCATGTGGCTGCCGAAGATGGCGTGCGTATTTCTGCCCGCCGCTTTGGCGTGATACAGCGCGATGTCCGCTTTTCGGGTCAGCTCGACGGGATCGCAAGGCCCCGTTGTCACGGCAGCGCCGACGCTGGCGCCGATCGCGATCTGTACGGTGTCGATTTCAAACGGCGCCCTGATCGCGGCCACGATGTTCCTGGCGATCTCATCTACGTTATGCGCGTCGGCATCGCTCAGGAGTATGTTGAATTCGTCACCGCCGACACGCGCGATCAGCGATTTCGGCAACAGGTCCCGCATGCGAGCCGCTGCCATCATGATCAGCCTGTCGCCGACGGGATGGCCAAAGGTGTCATTGACCATCTTGAACCGGTCGAGATCGACAAAGAGAATGCAGTAGCTCTGATCCGCGGCCGCGTTGGCCAGCGTGGATGCGAGCCTGATGGCAAAGAAGTTCCTGTTGGCCAGTCCCGTCAGGGCGTCGTGCGATGCCTGATGTTCAAGCTCTGCACGGCTTGCGGCCAGACGGACCGAGCGGCGGAACAGGGCATGACCGGCAAGGCTCGCGCCTGTAAACAGGGTCACGAATGCCAGCACGAGAGCCGGAGCGGTGGCGCGAAGAACGTAGTTTCCGGGTTGAAAGGGCTCCCAGCGAAAGAATCCCACAGGCGCGCCGTCGCGCGATGTCACCGGAATAAAGGTGGCGTTTCGTTCGCTCGGCTCATCTCGCGTGAAGCGAAGGTTGGTGAACGCGTATTCCTGACCGATATCCGCCGGCAGGTCTCCATCCAGAAACCGGATGGCGACGTGGAGGAATTCAGCGCCGGGCGCCTGCACGATATTTCCCGTGTCCGATATGAGCGGCTTGATGCTGACGATCGCGGACCGGTTCCCGATGCGCGCCAGGTCCGACTCCCCGATTGAAAGGACCTTCGCACTTGTGCCTTGTGTATCGCCGCGTGCAAGGCGGGCCCGCAGTTGTCTCGCGAGCGGAAGGTAGGCGTCGCGGAACTGCTGTGCGTCAGGCGAACGTTCGCGATCTTCAATGAACTGATAGATGAGCGATAAATCCGGCGACAGCAGCAGGGATGCGTCATGATCGAAATAGGTGCGCATCCAGGAGCCGAGGTTGGCGTCGATCCAGGCCATGTCGCCACGTTGGCTTTTGCCCACGGCGTCGTCCCAGACTGTGACACTTTCCTGATCATGGGCAATCGCCGACTGCAACTTCGTCACGGCACGCGTGATGAAACCCCGCTGGCGTGATGCAGCCGCCTCATCCGCCTTGCCTGCCGCCCAGGTCAGTGTCAGGAACAGGATGCCGCAGATTGCGAGCGACGCGCTGGCCGGCAAGATCCATTTCAACAGAGATGAAGACTGGAACTTTAGGGTCATCGCCAGGTCCTGATTGTCTCTGGGATATTAGAGCAATCGAACTTAAGCCGATGGCAAGGAAAGCGGTTAAGCAATGGTTAAAACCGATGCTCAGGCGCTGGCCCTTTCGCTGATTCAGGGTGCAGACAGAACCTTCAGTCGATCTGCGGCAGCGGCAAAACCTTTCAGGGACAGTGCGAGCGGAATGGCGGGCCCATCGGCGCTTGTCGCCTGGATTTTAAGAGTAGCGCCCGCCCGCAAATTCGTCAGCATGGCTGGTTCGAGGCTCAGCGGCACCAAACAGCCGCCCGGCAGGCATGTCCTGAACCGCAACGGCTGGCCAGGCGATTTGTCATCGATCGCCAGTGTCACACCCTGATCCAAAAGCAGGCCGAATGGAAGGATCAGCGAGCCGTTCAGTTTCCCGTCCCGTGTCTGCTGCAATTCGACGGCAAGCACCCTCTGGCCATTTTGCTGCACCTGTTGTTGCGACAGCGCGCAGCGCTTCGCATTGTCGATGACCTGACAGCTCACCTGCCAGTCCTGGTAGCTTTCCTGCAGCGATGAGGCTCCGTTTGGAAGCAGAGGCTGTGCAGGCTGCTGCGCTGTCGCAGGACCTGCAATCGATGCGATGGACAACAGTGCAGCCGCTGCGAGCGTCGTCAAAGGGCGTTTGCGTGTCGTATGATACATCCGTCGCATCTTTCAGAACCTGATCCCGAGATTTGCCTTGAGGCCATGCTCTTGCGCCTGACCTGCGATCTGGCCTTGATACGATACGCCGAGTGTCGCGTTGGACGTGAGGTCCAAGCTGAGGCCCACCTCGACGGCAAGGGCGTTCTGCGCGATCGGGCTGCCCGCTATGGTGAAGGCGTTCGAGCCGGCAAACGCATGGGTCATCTCTGGCGTAGTATCGCCCAAAGCGTGCCGCCAGCCGAGCATGCCGGTCAGCCGTGCACTGACATCCCCGAAATCGATGGTGCTGTCGCCACGGATACCGAGCGTCGTGAATGTAACGACGTTGTCGTTCGAAAGACCCGCCAATGCCGCCGCGCCACCCCGTTCGCTGAAGCGCCCCGTATGTGTATTGACGTAAGCAAGGTTCGCGAAGGGCTCAATGCGTCCAAGCGTTGTGTCGATGGCGTATCCGAGTTCCCCGAAAGCCTGGACCGTGCCGGCATCATTGGAGCCCGTCAAACCATCGGCGAAACCGACGAAATCGACCGTCCGTCTGGTGTCGATTTCATGCCGGCTATAGGCGAGCCCTGAACGGAACGACAGCGCGTCCCAATTTGTGCCGCCATAGAGGCCGAGATGATAGCTGCCGACAGAGGCTGAAGAGGTCCGTGCGTCAGCCTCAACAGAGGTATGGCTGTACCCGCCGAGCAGGCCGAGACGCCAGCCATCGAACATGGGCGCATCCACACCCATCAACAGCCCGCCTGTGGCGCGGTCGATTGCGTCGGCATTGCCGTCGCTGTCGGTCCTGCCCCACGAGCCATAGGCGCTCGACCAGACGGAAATGCCCTCTGTGGATATGGCCGGGGCCAGGACCGGGCCATGCTCGCCATAGGTCGTGACAGGGGCGGTGGACGCGCCGACATCGCCGAAGGCGGCGCGAATGCGGTCATTCGCGCTGTTGCGAACAAAGCGGCTGTCTTCGATCAGGCCGGTGACAGCGGAAGCATAGATTTCGCCCGACAGCTGATCGAAGGCCGTACGGGCCGTTGCCGCATCGAGCTGCACCACCTGTTCGTAGAGCGCGTTGCCGAAGCCAAGCGTTTCGAGCGCCTCGGCCGTGGCGATCTGGTTGCGGGTTACACCCGCATCGGCAAAGCCGATCTGGTTGCGTGTCAGCGACAGGGTAACATCGTTGCCAGTGTAGGCGAGCGTCGGGTCGAGAAACGCGAAGTCTGAGGTGACCGCATCGAAGCGACCGCTTACGCCACCGGCGGCGGAGAGGATCGTATAGGTGGCGGTCGGGCGATAGGCGCCGGTCATACCGACATGCGCGACGGTGCCGCCATCAAGCGTGGCCGTGCCCGTCACGACGATCCGGTCGCTCGCCGTCCCGCCGGGCATCACTTCGACTTCAAAGCGCGACCCGGCGTTCATGACGAGACTGCCGTTGATCGTGAGGGTACCGATCGAGTTCCCCGGTGCGAGCGTGCCACCGTCGGCCACGGTCACGACCGAGCTTGCACCAGAGCCGAGCGTGCCGCTGCCCTGCAGGCGGCCATCCCGATCGACCAGCGCCGAGCCGCCGAGATTGCCGTTGACGGCCAGCATGCCACCCGAAATGGTCGTCAGTCCATCAAAGCCTGAACTGTCGCCGGTCAGCTTGACCGCGCCCCCGCCTTCGAAGGAAAGGGTGCCGGCACCCGTGAGTTTTCCCGCATAGGATCCACCGTAAGACTGCTCAAAGGTGAAGCTCGCACCGGATGCGATGGCGACATCGCCCAGGAAGCGGTCCGAAGCGGAGGTCAGACCGCCGGCTTCCACGGTCCAACCCAGCGTAGACGTGCCGGTCAGCGTCAAAAGGCCGGAACCCCGCTTGATCATCTGCCCCCTGACGCCGGAAACGTCGCCGATGTTACCCGCGAAGCGCGCGTCGGACGCCTGTTCGAAGACGAGTGTTCCGCGATTGCGGATATTGTTGCGGATGGATGCCGCATCGCCGATGAGCGTGCCGCCTTGAACCACGGTCGGACCGGTATAGCTGTTCGCCCCCGTCAAGATGAGGGTCCCGAGATCGGCCTTGATCAAAGACGATGCGCCTGTGAGGGCGGATGCTATGCTGGTCGTGATCGCGGCTCCGGCTTGGGAACCGTCGCCGACGCGAATGACAGTGTCGCCGCCGTGACCTTCAAGCATGACCGGATCACCCTCTATCCGGTATCCGGCGGACGCGAACTGCATGCCGGTCACACCGATCGATCCCGCAGCGCCATCGACCGTTACGGTGCCGCCGACGCCCTGGAATACTGCGAAGGTGGGGTTGGGACGGAACGGGCCGCTCACCGTGCCGCTCTGGTCGGTCCAGTTCGCACCGCCAAGGCTCCATGTCCCGTTCCCGCCATCGATGCTGCCATTGGCGTGCAGGCTTGCGTTCCCTCCGTCCCAAAAGCCCAGCGGCGTGCCGACGCGGGACACCAGATTGACCTGCCCTGCGACCGCGGTTTGCAGCGTGAGCTCGCTTGGCGACACGCCCTGCGGCACCGCGCCGATGAGGAGGCCGTTGCCCGTGAGCGCCCCGCCATAATCGATCAGGCGATAGATGCCCGCGCCAAAACCGCCTGCATCTTCGACATTCAACGTGCCGTTCAGTGCCAGATCGCCGCTGACCGAAAAAAGCGCCGTCGACGATGGGATGCCCAGAGAAACATTCAGCAAAGCCCCCCGGGCCAGGATCAGCCCTCCCGTTGAAAGCGTGGTTCCGTAAGACCCTTCCAGCGTTCCGCCGCCGAATACGCGAACTGTCCCTTCGATCTCGCCGCTGCCGCGCAGGCTTGCGCCGGTTCCGACGTCGACGAGCGAACTGGCGAGCGAGCCTTCGACCGCCAGTGTCCCTGAAGAGATCTGCATGCCGCGCAGACTGTCGCTGACGCCGGTCAAGGTCAGCGTACCGCTTCCCGTTTTGGTCAGGCCATACGAAGGCGACGGGCTGATCGGAGTGGCGTCGCCACCGGAAATATTGCCGCCGAAAACGAAATCCGTGTTGTTGCCGCCAACGGTCAGGCCGGTAACGCCGGCATATGCAACATCCACTGTTCCATCGCCGACGAGTTCGCCGATTGTCTCCGCATCGTCCACGCTGACTTTCGCACCCGCGCTCACTGTCACACGCGCCGTGTCGGCGATCGAGCGATTGGCCTCGCCGGACCAGCTATCGAGCCGGAGCGTTCCTTCGCGAACGTGGACATTGCCGAGAAATGTATTGTGGCCCTCCAAGGTGAGCGTTCCCGCACCCGTCTTCGTCAAACCACCCGTGCCCGAGACGGGTTGCCACAGCCCGGCATTCTGTCCTTGATCGACGTCGAAGGTCACGTCACCATTGAGCAAAACCCCGCCGAGGCTGCGGTAGGGAGAGCCGCCGAAGCTCAGCGTCGTGCCGCCGGCCATGGTGATGTTGCCGCTCCCTAGCGTCGAGCCGGTACCGGCAAAGTAGCTGTCAAGCAGGCGCAGCGTTCCCGCCTCGACGGTCGTGCCCCCAGAATAGGTGTTGCGACCTGCACTGCCGCCGCCAAGGCTGAGTGTTCCGTCACCGCGTTTGATCATTCCGCCAGTGCCGGTGACGAGACCGGAGAAGCTCGCCTGTGTATCCGCCGAAATGTCGAAGACGGCTTTGTTTTGTCCGGTGATCTGGATATTCCTGGCGCTCGATAGGTCCGCCGCGGCAGACAGCGTTCCCCCGGAGAATGTCAGGCCGCCGGCCGCGGCACCGAGCGCGCTGTCGCTGGTGATGCTGAGCGTGCCCGCCCGCAACTCCGTGCCGCCCGTATAGGTGTTCGCGCCGGTAAGCGCGAGTGTGCCGAGATCGTCCTTCACGAGCGAAGAAGCACCGCTGAGAACCGATGACACGGTTGCGGTCATCGCCGCACCATCCACCGTTCCGTTCCCGACACGAATGACCGTCTGGCCATTGGCACCTTGAAGCGCCAGGCCATCTCCTTCTATCCGGTAGCCATCCACCGCAAACTGCATACCGGTGACGCCAAGCAGGCCGGTGGCAACGTCCACCGTCACGGTGCCGCCGGTGCCCTGGAACACCGCGAAGGTGGGATTGGGCTGGAAAACGCCGTTGGTCGATCCGCCTTGATCTGTCCAGTTGCTTCCCGTGCTATCCCATATCCCGGTCCCGCCGTCGACGCTGCCATTGTTGTGCAGATCTGGATCGCCGCCGTCCCAGAAGCCGAGTACCATGTTGCTCGCGACGACAAGATTGACCTGACGTGCGACTGACGTTTGCACCGAGAGGTCTGCGGGATCCACCCCACCCGGCACGGTGCCAATGACAAGCCCTCGGTCACCAAGCGCGCCTCGATAATCGACCAGCCTGTAAACCCCGGCGCCAAGGCCACCGGTACTGGACACATTGAGTGTACCGTCCAATTGAAGATATCCGGCCACATCGATGATCGGCGCAAAGGAGAGCCTGTTGAGCGTGACATCCATCACCGAGTTCGCGCTGAGCGCCATGTTTCCGGCGACCGTGAGCGTCCGGCCCGTTCGGCCCTCGATCACACCATCCATCACATTGACGGATCCATTGACCGTTCCTGAGCCGGCGAATATGCCACCGCCCGCAACCGTGACCGTGGCGCCGATGGTTCCTGAAGCAGCCAGTTTGCCACCCGTGATATTGACGGCGGCATTGCCCCATAGGCTGCCGACGTCTCCAAACACGCCATCCACGGTCAACTCGCCCCCGGACAGGTTCAACGTTCCCGTGAATCGATCGGCTGTCGTGTTCGAGCCATGGAAGATTGTGTTGCCGGCAAGGTGGTCGATCGTCCCGGCACCCGTCATTACAGATTCGAATGCATGATCGCTCCCATCGGGGTTTCCGGCGTGATTGAAGACGATGCGCCCGTCACCGTCTCCAAAAGCGATAACGGGAACCGAAATGGTTCCGGCATGCGCCGGTGCCATACCCGTGGCAGCGCCGATGTTCAGCGTGCCGCTGGAACCGGCGGAAGAGGCAATCGTGAGGACATCTGACGTAACCTGCGCACCATCGGAGACCGTGAGCGTTCCTGCGCCGCCGGCTCCTCCCTCTGCGTTGATGCCGAAGCCGTTTTCCCCTGCGAGTGCGATGGTGCCGGCCGTAAGCGTGCTTGCTGCAATGGTCATCGTGCCGGAGCCACCCGCGCCGCCCTGGGCCATGCCTGACCCACCGCCGCCACTACCCCCGACCAAAAGGGTTTCGCCGACAGTCAACGTGGCGCCGTTCACCAGCGTCAATGTGCCGTTGCCGCCCGCACCTCCTCCCCCCGCAAGGTTTCCGCCGGCTCCGCCCCCTGCGCCGCCGACGAGAACGGAATAAGCAGCCGAAAGATCTGCCCCATCCAGTATAAGCGTGCCGGCGCCACCGGCCGATCCAGCCGACTGATGGCTTCCGCCGCCACCACCGCCGCCGACACCCATGAAGCGGAAGGAGGACACCTCCGTGGGTCCGAAGGTGACAACGTTCGATGTCTGAGCGGAATTGGCGCCTTGGCCGGGTTGAGAGCCGGCAGCGCCACCCAGGATCGGGGAGAGCGCGCCACCCCCGCCCCCGCTGCCACTGGCGGTGAATGGATTCGCGCCGCCGCCGCCGCCACCGTAGAAGCTTCCCCTGCCGCCCTGATTGTCACTGCCGTTTTGGCCGGTACCTCCAAACCGTGTTCCACCGCTTCCACCGGGATTAAGCGTTGAGGAACCACCGGCTCCGCCGATCGCGCCTCCGCCGCCCGCATTGTTGCCGCCCACGCTCGCGCCACCGCCGCCGCCGACCCCGCCATCCCCGCCGGCCGACCACCCTCCTATCATATTGTTAGGGGTCCCGCCGCGTCCGCCGGCGATCCCGCTTCCGCCCATGCCGCCACCTGTTTGGCCACTGCCTGCGACTGCGGCGCCACCGCCCCCAACGCCGCCGCCACCACCGCCGCCGCCGGCGCCGCCACCGCCGCCAATGCCGCCACCACCGCCACCCGCTTCACCCGATTGCGTATCGCCGTTTGCAGCGCCATCGCCACCTTTGCCGATCAAAAAGCTGTTGAATTGCGCGTGGGCAAATTCGATTCCCCCGAAAAACACGAGCGACGAGGCAAGCAGTGCCGAGACTGCCGACCTTGCAAATTCAGGTAAATGTGCCGGCGCTCGGCTCGCTGGAATGTCGTCGAAAGGCAGCAGGTCGCGCGAACTCGCCACAGCCTTGGCTTGTCGGCATAACGCGCCCAGCGGTGCTCGCACGCCGCTCCGCGGATTGCGTTTTGTCGTGTCTCCGGTCATGCCGACTAGCCCCAATATACGACAGCAGGGGACCCTCTCCGTCGTGATCGTCTGATGGCAACGAGTTATTGAGGCGCAGCAGCAGGATAGCTAATCCAAAATCTGCACCATTTTCGTTTCCGCAATGGGGACGAGCTGATGCATGGTAAGGAGAGCATGAGCTCGGGGACATCGGCGGCCATGAAATCAGCGATCGCTTCTTATTGTTTGACGATGACGCATGAGAGCCCGCCTGGCTGGCCCGTGCGAAAACTGCTGAATGAATACAAGCGCTACTATGCGTGCTTCATGCTGATCCGAAATTACTATGCGTGGCACGAAGGCTGCGGGGCGATCCCGAATCTGGCGCGTCTGAAAGAGGTCTCCGGACTGAGCCCCCGGCAGACGATCGATCTCGTCAAAGTTCTGAGAATTGCCGGTCTGATCGACAGCGACTCGGTTTCGGGCGACAGCCGTCAGTCCATCCTGCGTCCCACGCTGTGGTTGCTGCAGGAAGTCGGCCGCTCATGTATCGCCTTTCTTCAGGCATACGACGGGCTCCACCAGACCGCTCATGCATCGCGGTTTCGCTCGACGGCGGACGATCTCGGCATCTTGATCCGTCGCTCGGGTGATCGTGTGCTCGAGGAAGGCACGACGATCGGCTTGTTTCCGACGGTTCAAAACATGGCCGAATTCGACTGCGGATATTCTATCCTGGTGGCGGTCATGGCGGCATATTACGGCCGAGCCTCCGGAGGCCCTCCTTTCCCCTTGACGTATGACAGCCTGGCGTGGCGGTTCCAGGTTTCGCGCTCCCACGTCGGCAACGTCCTCAATCATCTGCAAAATCAGCAGCTCATAGACGCAGAGCGGACACCGAGCCGTGCACTGATAGATGAGTTCGAAAAATGGTGCGAAGTCGAGATGACGCATTACGCCACCCTTGCCAGCAGACTCTCGCAGAGCGGCACTGGTGGTCGACAGGTGCAGTGAGCTGCCTAAGGACTGCGGAGGCGGCAGATGCTTGCGAGGCGTTCTGCGCTTCAGGTTGAAAGATGGCTCTCCTTCATGCGGAGTGTCACCACAACGCCGCCATCGACCCAGTTGTAATTGATCGATCCACCGAGCTGCCCCGAGATCGTGCGCTGCAAAAGCTTGCTTCCGTAGCCTTCCATCGCTTGTGGCGAGCGAGCATCCGCGCCGCCATGCTCGCTCCAGACGATCTCGATATCGTCTTCGACGAGCGCGCCGGAGATATCGAGCAATCCCTTGTCATTCGACAATGCGCCATATTTCAGCGAATTCGTTGCGAGCTCATGGATGACGAGTGCAAGGCTCGTCGCCGACTTTTCTCCCAAGCCCATACGCGGAACGGCCACACGGATGCGGCCGGCAAATGCGCCCACATCGTCGTAGGGCGCCGACAGCACCGTGAAGAGGTCGCCAAGCAAGGCTGCTTCTCCCTGACCATCCGGCAGGGGGCGCACCAGTTCGTGGGCGCGCCCGAGCGCCGTCAGCCGCTGTGTCAGCTGCTTGGCCATCTCCTCCTTCGTGTCGGTCGACCGCGACGTGATATTCGTGAGGCCTGCTGCCAGCGCGAGCAGGTTCTTGACGCGATGGCTCATCTCGCCGGCAAGAAGCTCATGGCCCTCCTCGGCCTGCTTGCGTCCTGTGACATCGAGGAAGGTGCCCGTCATTTTCTGGGTTGTGGCATCGCCCTCGTTGCCCTCGCCCCGGGCGGAAATCCATCGGACGTCGGCAGCGTTCGTCAGAATGCGAAAGTCGATTTCGAACGGTCCATCGATCGCCCGGGTCGCGACGAACGCCGCCCTCACGCGGTCCCGGTCGGCGGGATGGACCTTGGCGGAAAGATGTTCGAAGGTCAGGTCCGTCTCGTGGGAAATATCCCAGAGTTCGTACGCCTTGGCATCCATGACGAATGTGTCGTCATCGATAATCCAGGTCCACAGTGCCACTCCGGCCGACTTGATAGCACGCCTGAGTTCCTCAGCGCTCCACTCAGGCTGCGACTTGGCTTGGCTCATTGATCATCTCTTCCATTAAACGCGAAAACTGACCTCGCTCCAAAATTAGCGGGTTGGTGAGCGTTATCAATGGCCGAGAACCGCCCCAGGATATCCGGGCGTGTTCATGTTTCAATTTCCAGCGGTCGGTGCCTGGTTCGGCATGAACGCCGGATGCCGGCCTAGCGGCTGGCAGTGAGGAACTTGCGCTCGAGATGGGCGCCATAGATCGTCAGCGGGCAGCACATCAGGAAGTAAAGCGCTCCGACGATGCCGAAGACGGTCAATGGCTGGAAGATCTGGTTCGAGATGATGTTGCCGGCACGGGTGAGTTCAGTGAAGCCGACGATCGAAGCGAGCGACGTTCCCTTGATGAGCTGCACCAGGAAGCCGATCGTGGCCGGCAGCGAAATCCGTATCGCCTGGGGAAGCACGACGTCCTTCATACGCGAGACATAACCGAGGCCAAGCGCCTTTGCCGCCTCCGTCTGTCCGCGCGGGACAGCCTCGATCGAGCCGCGCCAGATTTCTCCCAGGAAGGCGCTGGCGTGAAGCGTCAGGCCGACCGAGACCGCGGCCCACGCATCCATCTGGATACCAATCAAGGCAAGGCCGTAATACACCACGAAAAGCTGCATCAGGAGCGGCGTGCCCTGGAAGACCGCGATGTAGCCGGCCGTCAGACGCTCGACGATGGCGACACCGGACGTGCGCAGCAAGGCCACCATCAGCCCGGCAACACAGCCGCACACGAAGGCGACCGCAGACAGCGCGACCGTCCATTTCAGCCCTGTCAGAAGAAAGAGGAATTCTTCGCGTCCCATTCGGTTTCCTCCTATCTGAGCGGATAGCTGAAGTAGCGGGCGGAGAAGAAGGCGAAGATGCGCATCATCACCCAGGAAATGACGAGATAGAACGCCGTCACGGTGAAATAGACCTCGAAGCTGCGGAAGCTGTCGGACTCGATCCGCTGCGATACCGATGTCAGTTCGTAAGCCGAGATGGCGGACGCGATGCTTGTTGTCAGCGTCAGCAGGATGAACTGGCTCGTCAGCGAGGGATAGATCGTCCTCAGCGCGGGCTTGAGGATGATCAGGCGGAAGACCTGGGCCTTGTGCAGCCCGAGCGCCAGCCCCGCCTCCGTCTGCCCCTTC
Organism: Shinella oryzae; assembly: GCF_023038235.1. Taxonomy (NCBI): domain Bacteria; kingdom Pseudomonadati; phylum Pseudomonadota; class Alphaproteobacteria; order Hyphomicrobiales; family Rhizobiaceae; genus Shinella; species Shinella oryzae. The sequence goes on from NZ_CP081988.1 coordinate 1,309,468, forward strand.
GAAATGGATTGCACCCCGCCCCGGATGATCTCGATGGCATAGGCGCCGCCATTGATGCCGAGCGCGATGATGGCGGTCGGCGTCGGATCGAGCCGGATACCCGCCAGCGGCAGCGCGAAGTAGATGAAGAAGATCTGCACCAGGAACGGCGTGTTGCGGATCAGTTCGACGAAGCCGATCACCAGCCAACGCAGCGGTTTGAACTGTGACTGTCGCAGGATGACGCCGCCGATACCGATGACGATCGCCAGGAGCATGCCGCAGATGGCCAGCGTGAATGTCCCGAGGCAGGCCCAGAGAAGGTTGGGAAGACCGTCGAGGACCGGAGTGAAATCAAGCGTGTAATTCATTACATCTCCTGCGGCGCACCCTTCAGGACGGCGTTGCCAGACCTGCCATCGCCTCGATAGCCAACTCGTATCCGGCCGCCCCGAAACCGAGCATGACCCCGGTCGCGGTGCGGGAAATCAGGGAATTGTGATAGATGCTCTCGCGTGCATGCACATTGGATATGTGCAGTTCGATCTTCGGGCCGTCGAAAGTTTTCAAGGCGTCAAGAAGAGCGATGGATGTGAATGTATAGGCCGCCGGATTGATGATGATGCCGCACGCATCCTTGCGCGCCTGATGGACGAATTCCACCAGTTCACCCTCAAAATTCGTCTGGCGGAAATCGACCGCAAAACCGAGGGAGGCGGCTTTCGCGTCGCATCTGGCCCTGATGTCACGCAGGGTCGTGGTGCCATAGATGGAAGGCTCCCGCTCACCCAGAAGGTTGAGATTGGGGCCGTTAAGGACAAAGATCGTGTTGGTCATGGACATACTCCAGGCAGCATCGGCGCGCGGATGAACGGCGCCGATGCCCGCACCTTGGTCGGTGCCGCCTCGTGAATTCAGGCTTTACGAAGAGCTAGAGCTCAGTTCGCGGTGAACGGAATGCCTTCGAGGCTGGTCGGGAATTCCGGCACCGGAACCTTCATCCACTTGTCGTAGATCGTCTTCAGCTCGCCATTGGCCTTGATCTTGTCGATGAACGCGTTCACTGCGGCGTTGAGCTCTTTTTCGCCCAGGCGCGTACACGCACCATTGTACAGCTTCTGGAATTCCAGCTTGTTTTCGAACTTGCCGGGAACGGCCTTCTCGACACGGTCAAGATAGAAGATGTTGCCGCCAAGCGCGTCCGTTTGGCCGGAGATCAGCGCCTGGACACTCGCCGCGTCGCCGTCATAACGCCGGATGGTGGCGGTGGACGGCGCATTCTTCGTCACTTGCGTGTCCTGGGCCGCTCCCTTCGCGACGCTGATGGTCAAGCCGGCCATATCCTCGTTCGACTTGATGGATTTGTCCTTGGGGCCGATCAGGACGATGGCGTTCGCGTTGTAGGGCTGGCTGAACTGCACGGCTTTGGCGCGATCCGGCAGCATGGCCATCGTCGCGAACAGAATGTCGACACGCCCGGAGGTCAATGCGGGAATACGATTGTTCACCTCGAGCGGAACGAATTCCACCTCAACGCCCAGCTCCTTGGCGAACAGGGCGCCCATATCCGCGTCGAAACCGTCCTGTTTGCCGGCGCTGGTGACGAAGCCCCATGGCGGGTTATCGCCCTGAATGCCGACAACCAACTTGCCCCTGGCCTTTATTTCCTCAGGCGTGATCGCCGAAGCGGGTTGCGAAAATGATACCGCGGCGACAATTGCCGCAGCGCCCAACAGGGCATGGCGCCGGTTCAACTTGAACTCAAACATAGCTTCTCCTCCTCTGATAGCGCAAAAGGGCGGCCAGCTCTCCTCCAGCTGACACTATAGCAAAGCTGACATAAGGCTATTTTCAAATCAACTGAGTTTTTATAAAATCTCCGATAAAACGTGTTTCAGCGTTCGCTTGTAAAAATTGCGATGTGAACCTTTAGGTCACGAAGAGAAGGAACCGGAACGCCAACGGCAGTGAGTTGAGTGCGGGTGCACGTGTCACCAAAGAGCGGGTGACTAAAGCTCGATATGGCAGAATGGAGGACTTGAACCTGTGAATTGTCACGCCAGCCGGGACAACATGTGAGACAGACAGCCCGCCGTCGGCCTCGCCCGACTGCTTCAGACGGGTTTCAATCGCCCGATAGAATATGTATGAGGAATTAGAAAATCTCCGAGATGCGTGCATGTCCTCTGACCTAGCGACCGAAACCATTGCCGAAAGCAGCTACAAGCGCATTCGGGCCGATATCATTTTCGGACGCCTTTCTCCCGGCCAGAAGCTGAAGCTTGAAAAGCTCAAGGAAGCCTACGACACGAGCGTCAGCACGCTGAGGGAAATCCTGAGCCGCCTTGCCTCGGAAGGATTGGTCGTTGCCGAAGGCCAACGCGGCTTTCACGTGGCGCCGATGTCGTCAACCGACCTGAAGGAGATTGCCGCGCTGCGCCTGCTGCTGGAAACGCACGCGCTGGAGCAATCCTTCGACCGGGGCGACGTCGACTGGGAGGCCCGGCTCGCCTCGGCCCATTACAAGCTGGCGCGCATGGAAGAGGTCATGGCAAGCGGAGACACCAGCCAGACGGAGGCCTGGAAGCGTTATGACTGGGAGTTCCATCAGGCACTCATTTCGGCCTGCGGGTCGAGACTGCTGATGGAAACCCATGCCGCCGTCTTCGATAAATATCTCCGTTACCAGATGGTCGCCCTCTCCTACCGCGGCAAGATCGCCGAGGACGAGCACAGGCAGCTCCTCGACGCCGCCCTCAAGCGCGACCAGGACACGGCGAAGAAGATCCTCGGCCTGCACATCCAGGGCGGCGTGGAACATGCATTGGCGGAGAAGTCGCCCCTTCGGGATTGATCATGCGGGAAGAACGCTCAGGCGAACATGAACGGGTAAACGACAGCGAAACCGTCAGCGATGCGGTCTTCCGGCGGTTGCGACATGATATCATCATGGGAATCCTGCTGCCCGGCTCGAAGATCAAGCTTGAAAAGGCGCGCGAGCGATACTCGATCAGCATTTCCTCCCTACGCGAAATCCTTTCAAGGTTGTCGGCAGAAAACCTTGTACTTGCGGAAGGGCAGCGCGGTTTCGAGGTCAGCCCCGTGTCCAGGCAGGAACTGACGGAGCTCGCCGACCTGCGCACCGTGTTGGAATGCCATGCTATCGGTCTTTCCTTTGCCGCCGGCGATCTGGAATGGGAAGGCTCGATCGTTGCGGCCCACCATCGGCTGGCCGCCGTGGAGCGCCGGCTTCTCGCGGGCGATGTCGCCCGAACCATCGACTGGGTCCGATGCGATTGGGAATTCCACCGGGCGATCGTTGCCGCAAGCAATTCGGCGACACTTCTGCAGAGCCTGTCGTCCGTGTTCGACCGATTTCTTCGGTATCATATGCTCGCCGGAAGTTTCCGGGGCAAAGCGGTCGTCGATGATCACAAGTTGCTGTTCGAACGTGCGCTCGCACGCGATGCCGATGGCGCAAAAGAGATCATAACAAGCCACGTGCAGAAGGGTATCGACCACATAATGAACGACCCGAAGTTCCTTTCAGGCCGATGAGTTTCATGCGTTGAGTTCTTGGGGGAGGCGCTACAAGCCCAATAGCCCTTCGAAGAAGGTCAGCCGCTGGGAGCCATCGCTGCTCGGTATTTCAAAGATCAGCCGTCCATCCCGGAGAACGGGGTCATGCCGCTTGGACAGTCCGGCGAGTATCTTGCGTGTCGGCTTTGCGGCAAAGCTGACAGCCATTGCCCGTGGGCCGGCGTCCATCTTCGAGATGCCGAAGGAAGCGGCAGCAATCCTTAGCCGCGCAAGCCGAAGCAGGATCAGGACGGCTTCGGGCACATCGCCGAAACGATCTTCGAATTCCTCGGCCATATCGTCGATCTCGCGCGGCGAGGAAACCCTCAGCAGCCTGGCATAGAGGTTGAGCCGGATCGCCGCGTCGCCGACATAGTCCGCCGGAATGGACCCAACGATCCCAAGATTGACGGCGACCGCCCCATTCTCATCTGCGGGCTCCTTGCGCAATGCGCGGACCGCCCGGGCGAGCAGCCGCTGGTAGAGACTGATACCAATGACTTTCATATGGCCCGCCTGGCTTTCGCCGGCAATGTCTCCGCCGCCTCTCATGTCCAGGTCTTCAAGGCTGATACTCAGCCCAGCGCCCAGGCGATCGAGTTCGACGAGAGAGGCCAGGCGCTGCCTTGTCTGTTCCGAGACATCCTCTGCGGCGTCGAGAAGCATATAGACGTTGCCCTGCGCCCTTCCCCGTCCGACGCGCCCACGCAGTTGGTGAAGCTGTGCGAGACCAAAACGATCGGCGCGCCATATGAACATGGTATTCGCCTGGGGAACATCCAGCCCGCTTTCCACGATATTGGTCGAAAGCAGGATGTCACCATCCCCTTCAGCGAAACCCACCATGATATCGTCCATCTCGACGGCCGGCAGGCGACCATGCGCGACCCGAACCGACAGTTCCGGCACGATATCGGCGATCATGGCCTGAAGTGCATCGAGATCCTCGATCTGCGGCGCGACGAAAAAGCTTTGCCCACCCCGGCGATGTTCCCGCAAAAGCGCGATGCGCGCCGAGCGGCGATCAAAGTCGGTAAGCGACGTCCGCACCGGGCGCCGTCTCGATGGCGCCGTCGACAAGAGGCTGACTTCCCTCAGTCCCACCATCGCCGCCTGGAGGGTGCGCGGGATCGGTGTGGCCGACATCACTAGCGTGTGCAGGGTGGGCGCCAACGCCTGCATCTTGGCCTTGTCGCGTGCGCCTAAGCGCTGCTCCTCGTCGATCACAAGCAGCTGCAACTTCGCAAACGAAACATCCTTCGCCAGAATGGCGTGGGTCGCAACCACGATTCCAACACCCGCATTGGCAAGTTCCGCCTTGATGCGCTTCACCTCGGCCGGCGGGACGACACGAGAGAGCATCGCCACCTTGACACCCGTGCCGGCGAACCGGCGCTTGAAAACCGAAAAATGCTGGCGGGCAAGCACAGTCGTTGGCGCCACCACTGCCACCTGGCCGCCGGATAGCGCAACCGCTGCCGCGGCGCGAAGCGCGACCTCGGTCTTGCCGAACCCGACATCCCCACAGACCAGGCGATCCATGACTTGACCAGACGAGAGATCGGCAAGCACCGCTTCTACGGCTGAAAGCTGGTCGGGTGTTTCCGCATGCGGAAAGTGGGCGATGAACCTAGCATACTCTGCGCGCGGCGGGACGATGGTAGCGGCTTGCGTCTCCCGGCGTTGTTTTGCCAACCGCATCATGTGGCGCGCGATCGTACGGATATCCCTGGCGATTGTCGCCCGCTTCTTCTGCCATCCCTCGGTATGCAGCCGGTCCAGATTGACCTTGTCTGCCTGGGAACCATACCGCCACAGCTTGCCGAATTCGTGCATGGGAACGAGCAGCATGGCGCCACCATGATATTCGAGCTGCGCGACGTCGCATTCTACGCCATCGGTCACGACAGTTTCGATCCCTCGCAGGACGGAAACGCCGTGATCTTCATGGACGACCACGTCGCCCGGCCGAAGCTCCGGCTCGGCAAGAATGGTATTGTCTACCACTGGTGTTGCCGTTTCGCCGAGGACATAAGCGGCCGGGATCGCCGTGAGGTTCAACTCGGCCTCCGCAAAGCCGTCAGCCAGATCGCTCGCACATGTCAGAATACTGCCTGGCTCCGCCGCCACGATCTCTTGCCAGCCACCGGCAGTCCGCGTCTTGATTTGCAGCCCCGCTTCCAGGCGGCGGCAAAGGCCCCGAAAACGCGGTCCGTGCCCGGTGATGACGACGCGCCGGTCCGCAGCCAGCTGTGATTTCACGTAATCGAGAAAGGCGCCGCGGGGATCGGCCTGCTTTGAAAAGCGAGGCGGCGCGGGTGCGGCCTCTTGTAGAAGATGAAAAACGTTAAGGCCCTTCATAGCGGTGCCCCATTCCGTCCGATCGAGATAGAGAGAGCGGCTGACCTTCGCTTTATCGAACTCTGCGCGCGCGATGCGCGCCTCATCGATGATGTCGAAGTAGGCCTCCAGCCGTTCCGTTACGCCCTGCGCGAATGCGATAGGGGCGCTACCGATAGCATCGAAGACGGTATCTAGGCTCGGATAAAGTTCGAGAAGCTGATCGTCGATCCGTCTGGCGTCCGGCCGCACGTCGCAACCCTTTTTAACCAAAGCTTCCGACGCCGGGCCCAGGACTATCTCTTCGACCAACTCCGTCGTGCGCTGTGTGGCAGGGTCATAGGCGCGCAGTTCCGAGAGCATACCCTTGTCATCGACCACGATGCGCATGGGGCCGCCAGCGCCGGCAGGATAGATATCCATGAGATCATCGCGAACCGCGTATTCTCCGGGATCGTCAACGATCGCCTCCTCGCTATAACCTGTGCGCGTCGCAAAGTCTTCAAACGCGGAGCGATCGAAACGTTTGCCAACGACAAGCCTGTAACGGCTCTGTCGGATCACGTCGGAGGGCGGCACGCGCTGCAACATCGCATCGAGGGAGGTGACCAGCAGACGAGGATGCTGGACAGGCTCGAGCCAGCTGCGCAGCGTGTCCATGCGCCGTCCCATGCAGTGGCGCGTGGGCGACACGCGGTCATAGGGCAAACAGTCCCAGGGCGATAGCATAAGCAGGTTCGCACCCGCATCAAGCGCGCGGATTGCCTCCGCAACCCCCGCCGCAGACGTCTCACCCAAAGCGACATAGACCAGATCGCTTTCCGAAGCGGAAAGGCGCGCAATCAGCCGCGCGGCGACGAGCCCCGGCCCCGGGCGCGCAGCGAAGCCCGGGCTTGGCGAAGCCGGTGGCCGAATTTCTTCAGGATGCATCTTGCGCAATGGAACCTCTCCCCCGCATCCGCCAGGAATGCAGATGGCGGCATGCGGCTTGGTAACCGCCCACCCGGCGCCAAGTTCCCTCACCGTCGAGAGGATTCGGCAAACCCGCAGAATATACTCGTCGGCCGGCGGCCCAAGCAGATCCCTGTAAAGTTGAAGATTATCGGAACCTTGATCTCTTTCTGTTGTTCGAAAGCGAAAGCACGAGAGGAGTACCTGATGGCGAAGCTCAAAAATGACGAACTTGTACAACGAGGCGGGCTTGGAAGCAGAAACAGCGAAGAGCCAAGGGCTCTCGACGTTGAACGCGAGCCCATGCCGGATGCGGCACCGGAAGCGACCTCAAACATCGTCACACAACCTCCGGCTCGCAGCGGACCTGGTTCTGAAGCGACGCTAAAACCCACCGTAGGCAGCGACAAGGACAATCCAGTCCATCACACCGGGCGCATGCCACCTCCGCGCGTTGATTGACGGCAACGCCGACCTGCGCGCGCATGCCGAAGGACGACGGCGCCCCACCCGGAGAGCAACAAAGATGAAACAGCCACCAAACCGGAACGAGAAGGATCACGGCAACAAAAATCAGACTGAGAAGAGTTATCGGACCGACATGGAGTTCGGCAGCGCTGAGAGCAGTCTAGATGCTGAGAAGCACACTGGTGACGATAAGCCCGATCCCGGTAAAGGAGCGCCCAGACATCCTGCCAGATAAGCATATGCCTCTTGAACATACTTGATCGGCCGAAAGCCTAAGCGGGGAAAACCATGTCTTCTCTTCCCCTCTCGGAGCGGACATACCTGCTCGTGGAAGACGAATATTTTACAGCATCCGAGCTGATGGCCTGCCTCGAAGAGGCCGGCGCACGGGTTCTTGGGCCGGTCGCGCATCTCGACCATGCACTTGAGGTCCTATCGCATATTCAGGCCGGAGACGCGGCCATTCTGGACATAAACTTGCAGGGAGAGATGGTCTACCCCTTCATCGACGGTCTCCTCGAACGGAATATCGCAACGGTGTTCGTGAGCGGCTACGAACCGGATGACATCCCTCAACGGTATCGTGCTTTGCCCTCTTTCCAAAAGCCCGTCGACAACGTGGCGCTGATCGCACGGCTTCTCGCACTCTAAGCCGTGCGTCGTGGGAGGTCCGAGATCGTGACAGCTGTTTGGGCAGTTTCGGTGTGCGCAAGTACGTGGTGCCGCCGTTCACCCCATCAGCGTAGTCTCCAGCCATTCTCAAATCGACAGCAGTCTGGAACAGTTTAGCGTGTTCGAGGTTAGCGAAGGCCGGTCCTGACGTCCCTACCGGCAAGCCGGCGCTCTCCTTGTGAACCGCCGGCTCCAGTGAGCGGCTGCTCGTTTTATTCGTGCTCCCAGCGAGCAGCCGCTCAAGGCCACCCGCTCCGTTGCGACAAGGCCCCCATCGAAATGCCGCCCGAGCAAGGTTCCGGTGGAGTGACCTCGGCCCGCAACAGAAAGCCATGCGGTGAGACGCGAGCGGCGGTGAAGGAGTGTTCAATGCAAGATAGACATCACCAGACAGGTCATTGGACGCACCGGCATCCCTATGCCGCCTTCGCCGTCAATATGCTCCTCAGCGCGGCCGTCATGTACCTCGTCATGTTCTCGATGATCGACGGATGGGGTGATTTCAGGAACAATATCAATATGCTCTACATGGCGCTCACCATGGTGGCGCCGATGGGGATTCTCATGTTGGCCACAATGAGCGGCATGTATCCGAACCGGACAGCGAACGTTCTTCTCATTGCCGGTTTCTTCGTTCTGTTCGTCGCGGCATTCGGCGCCACGCGCATCCAGGCGCTGGTCGGCGACCGACAGTTCATCGCCTCGATGATCCCGCACCATTCGGGCGCGATCCTCATGTGCAGAAACGCCGCGCTGAGCGATCCTGAATTAATGACACTGTGCGAGGAGATCACTCGCGGCCAACGAGCGGAAATCGACAAGATGAATGCCATCGGCGCGCGCCTCGGTGCCAACTGAGGAAGCCGATATGATACCCCCCGCGTCAAAGGGTGATGTACTGCGGATCAACGCCTATGTTTCCGACGACATGCCCGGAGGCTCCGGACGCGATGAGGTCCCGCGCAGCGAGAACGCGACGCGTTCAGCCTGTCGCTATCGGTCGTCGCGAGCGCTGCCCGGCGCTGATCGTTCACCGGCTCCGGCGATATCCAACCGGCACCCGTTGGAAATCTGGCTCTGCCATGCGACGAGCCGTTCGCGATCCGGCATTGCCCGCCGCTCGGCCACCACAGGTGCGAACCACAGCACTGTATCGGCGCCGAGCGTCCAGCGCCCTTGAAGGTCGACCGGGCGTATTCCGCCGCCGCCGTAGACAAGGTTCTCGCTTGACCAGACGAGTGCCCACTGCATGCCTTCCGGAGGAGCGTGCAGCGGATCCGCTATGCTGTCGACCGCGATATCCGGCCCCAGATTGGCCACCAAAAGGCGCTCGTCTTTCGGATCGCGCGCAAAATGTCGGAGCAGGAACGCAGAGGGTTCGAGAACGCTGCCATCCACGCGGCTACATGCGCCCTGCGCGAGAACATAGGTTTCGCGACGCAACGCGATCAGGTCCCTGTGAAGCGCGACGATGTGGGTATTCGTCTTGTATTGCGACCAGTCGAGCTTCGAGCGCTCGAATGTCGCGCGGTCGGCCGGCGCCGGCATCCAGCGGGCGAACGCATCATCGCTCAGGCTGGGAAACTGCTTGAGGAACTCGATCCTGCCCTCACGAACCATCTCGGCAAGACCGCCGGCCTGGTCTGCGAAGTAGAAGAATGGGCTGGAGGCCCCAAACTCCTGTCCCTGGAACAGCAGAGGTGTCTGCGGTCCCAGAAGCAGGAGCGCGGTGATCGCTCTCATCCTTGCGGGTGAGGCCAGCCTGTCCATGCGGCAGCCGCTTCCGGAATTTGCGATCTGATCGTGGTTTTGCAGGAAGTGGACGAAGGTCTCAGGCGCGAGGTCGCGGCCGGGCTGCCCGCGCGGCGCATCCTGCCAGTCGTAGCGCTGCCCCTGGAACAGATAGCCGTATTTCGCAGAGGACACGAACTCCTGCGCCCTGCCGCGATGGTCATGGTAATAGGCCTCGCTTCTGCCCGTCAGCGCGACCATTGCAGAATGATGGAAGTCATCGTTCCAGAGCGCATCCAGTCCATAACCGGACCGGTCGCGCGGTCGCACGAGGTGCGTATCTTGCGGCTCGTTTTCAGCAACGAGGTAGATCGACCTGCTCCTTGCCGCCGCACGCGCCTCCCGCGCGACAAGAGCCATGATGTGCTCATCGCTTGCGTCGTTCAGCGCCTGTGTCGCATCGAGCCGCAGCCCGTCAAAGTGATATTCGTCGATCCAGTAAGCGGCATTTTTGGCGAAGAACGCGCGCACGCCGGCACTGTTCTCGCCGTCGAAATTGATCGAGCAACCCCACTCATTCCAGTAGCGTTCGGTAAAGTAATCCGGTGAGAAGGCCTTGAAACGCCCGCCGGCGCCGAGGTGGTTGTAGACGACGTCGAGGATCACGCCCAATTCGAGCCTGTGCGCCGTATCGATGAAGGACCGGAGCTCATCGGGTGTGCCATAGAGCCGGGTAGGTGCATAAGGCAGAACCCCGTCGTAGCCCCAACCGAAGGCTCCGTAGAATTCGTTCAGCGGCATGACCTCGATGCAGGTGACACCGATGTCCTTTAGGACGCCGAGGCGCTCCGTGGCGGCCGCATAGGTGCCCTCCTGCGTGAAGGTCCCGATATGCATCTCGTAGAGAACCTGGCCTTGAGCCTTGAGGCCCCGCCATCCATCGTCCGTCCACGCGAACCGTCGCGGATCCACGACCGCCGAATATCCGTCGGGTCCTTCGGGCTGATAGCGGGAAGCCGGGTCGGCCACCGGTTCCGCCTCGCTTCCGAGACGCAGCCGATAGAGCGTGCTGGGACCGATGCCGTCGAGATCGATGCGAAAATACCCGCCCGGCTCGGCAAGCATCGCATGCATGCGCCCGTCGGCCAGAAGAACGCTGACGCTATCCTGCGCGGGCGCCCAGACACGGAAGGATACGCCAGCACCCAGACACTCGGCTCCGACCGGATAACGCCGTTCCGGCCGTGGAGAAAAATTGGCGGTAGGGACATCGTCTGACGCGGGCATGGATCGTTCCAAGACCAGGATTGCGGCGCACGGATCGAAATATCAGCGCCGTCTGATGCAAACCGCGGCTTGTTGCCTTTGTTCCCTCGTTCAATCCTCGACGGACACCCGGTATCGCGCCCCGCATCGCTGATGCCTTCACATCGACGTCGGCGCGGCGAGCTGCTTCGCCATGTCCCTGACCGCAGTCCAGCCGGGCCGCTCACTCGAAGAGGTCTGGATTGTCGGCCTCGATCTGCGGCAGGTCGGCGAGGATGCCATTAAGGTGACCGCGCATGGCGGCCTCGGCCGCATCGGCGTTGCGCGTGTCGATGGCGTTTATGATCGCCTCGTGCTCGGCAATCAGCCGGACCATGGAATCGGGATGGCGGAGCTGAAGATTGCAGACCCTGTCCATATGCGCCTTGATGTCCGATATGGCGCTCCAGGCAAGGCCGCAACCCGCACCCTCGGCGATCGCGATGTGGAACTGCTCGTCCTCGCGGCGGAAGGCATTGTGATCGTGCGCCGCCATTGCCGCCTTCTGGCGGTCGAGGACTGTATCGATCTTGCGGCGGGTCCAGCTGTCGAAGGCCTCGCTTGCGCGGCGGGCGACGGCGGTCTCTATCGCTTCTCTCACGAAGCGTGCCTCCATCATCTTACGCGCCGAAATCCGTACGACGACCGTGCCGCGATTGGGCCGGATATCCACCAGCTTCGATTTGCCAAGCGCAATCAGTGCCTCGCGCACGGGCTGACGTGAAACACCCATGCGTGTGGCGATTTCCTGTTCGGACAGGCGCATGCCGGGGGTGAGTTCAAGCTGGATGATGGATTCGCGCAGATCTCGTTCCACCTGCGCTGCGGCGGTTTCACCGGTGTCGATCTTCAGGGATTCAAGGTTCACGTCTTTTCCCGCCGCCATGCGTTGACATCCATTTTGAGCCACCATACAGTACCATACAATTCATGCGCAACAGAAATCCGGTGGCCTTAGAACCGGATCAACAGGGAGGGGCTGGCGCGCTGCCGCCGGCCGGAAGACGATATTGCTGTCCAATTTCATAGCACCCGATTCCCATGACCCGCGGCTGAACAGTAAAGCCCGCTATCAGATGCTTGTCGATGGCAAGTCCGTGGATGCGGCGTCCGGCAAGACGATCGAACGCGTGAGCCCGGGCCACGCGGGCGCGGTCGTCGGCATCTGGCCGGAGGCCTCGGCGGATGACGTGCGCCTGGCGATTGCCGCCGCGCGCCGCGCCTTTGATACCGGCCCGTGGCCGCGCATGTCGGGCGCCGAGCGCTCTCGTCTGATGTTCAAGGTGGCGGACCTCATCCTTGCGCATCAGGAAGAACTGGCGCTGGCCGAGAGCCTGGAGGTCGGCAAGCCGATCAATCAGGCGCGCGGCGAAATCGGCTTCTGCGCCGACCTCTGGTCGTATGCCGCAGGTCAGGCGCGGGCGCTGGAAGGCCAGAGCCACAACAATATCGGCGATGACCGTCTTGGCCTTGTGCTGCGCGAACCGGTCGGCGTCGTCGGCATCATCACACCGTGGAACTTTCCCTTCATCATTGCCTCGGAGCGCGTGCCGTGGGCGATTGGCGCCGGTTGCACGGTGGTGCTGAAACCATCGGAATTCACCTCCGGCACATCGATCCGCATGGCGGAGCTGGCACGCGAGGCCGGCATCCCGGACGGTGTGTTCAACGTCGTCACCGGCTACGGCGATCCAGCCGGCCAGGTGCTGGCGGAAGACCCTGATATCGACATGGTGGCCTTCACCGGTTCCGTGCGGGTCGGCACCAAACTCGGCGAGATCGCGGCGCGCAGTGTCAAGCGCGTCGGGCTGGAACTCGGCGGCAAGGGGCCACAGATCGTCTTTGCCGATGCGGACCTCGAAGCCGCCGCCGACGGCATCGCATACGGCGTCTACCACAATGCCGGCCAGTGCTGCATTTCCGGCAGCCGCCTGCTGGTCGAGGAAAGCGTCCGCGACGCGCTGATGGAACGACTGCTCGAGATCTCGCGCAATGTCACCTTCGGCGATCCGCTGAACGAGGGCACCAAGATCGGCGCGATGATATCGGAGGCGCATGCGCAGAAGGTGCATTCCTATGTCGAGGCCGGCATCGCCTCCGGCGCGAAACTTCTGCTCGGTGGCGAACGGGTCGGCAGGGAGGCCGGTCTCTATTACGCACCGACGGTTTTCGCCGGGGTAACGCCGGACATGTCGATTGCCCGCGAGGAAATTTTCGGGCCGGTGCTCTCGACGCTGACCTTCAAGACGGCGGATGAGGCCGTGGCGATGGCAAATGCCACCGAATTCGGCCTGTCGGCCTCCGTCTGGTCCACCAATCTGGAAAGGGCGCTGCAAAGCATCCGCCGTATCCGCGCCGGCCGCTGCTGGATCAACAGCGTCATCGACGGCACACCGGAGATGCCGATCGGCGGCTACAAGAAGAGCGGCCTCGGGCGCGAGCTCGGCCGCTACGGCTTCGACGAATATTCGCAGTTCAAGGGCGTGCATGTCACGCTCGGGCGCCCGGCGCCCTGGTTCGGTTAGCAGGGCCGCATCCTGCGGTCATGAGGAGGAAAACCTCGGCTGGCGAAATCTTTGGTCGGAGCCCGCCAGCCGAGACTTGGGTCTTTTGGACCCGCATTGCACATCCAAAGGGAGGATACGCAAATGAAGTTGACCAGGTTGAAAGCCGCGGCAATGGCCGCCGGCGTTGCCACCATGATGGCATCGACGGCGCTCGCCGCAGACGTCAAGGCCACGATGATCATCTACCTCGATCCAAGTGTCCAGTTCTTTAATCCCGTGGTGAAGGGCGCACAAGACGCCGCCAGCCAGTTCGGCGTCGATCTCGACGTGCAATATGCCAACAACGATCCGGTGCGCCAGAACGACCTGATCGAAAGCGCGACCGCCAGCGGCGTCGATGGAATCGCCGTGGCGATCTCCTCTTCCGACGCGTTTGACGAAAGCATCTGCGCAGCCACAAAGGCCGGAATCATCGTGATCGGCTTCAACAATGACGACCTCGACGGCGCCAAGGGCAATTGCCGACAGGCCTATGTCGGCATGGATGAGTTCGCTTCGGGCTACGAGCTCGGCAATCGTATGATCAAGGAGTTCGGCCTGAAATCCGGCGACGTCGTCTTCAACCCGCGCGAAATCCCGGAGGCGAGCTTCGCCGTGGCGCGTGGCGGCGGTATCGAGAAGGCGATGACGGAGGCCGGCATCAAGGTCGAGACGGTGCGTGCCGGTCTCGACCCGGCCGAAGCGCAGAACATCATCGCGCAGTTCCTGATCGCCAATCCGAACGTGAAGGCGCTGTTCGGCACGGGCTCGGTCACCTCGACAGTTGGTGCGGGCGCCATAAAGGATGCCGGCGTCAACATCCCGTTCGGCGGCTTCGATCTCGCCGTCGAGATCGTCAATGCAGTCGAGTCCGGCGCGATGTTCGCGACCATGGACCAGCAGCCCTACCTTCAGGGCTACTATCCGATCGCCCAGATCGCGCTTGCCAAGAAGTACGGCCTGACGCCGACGGACGTCGATACCGGACAGGGCGCCTTCCTCGACAAGTCGCGCATCAGCTCGGTCAAGCCGCTCATCGGCAGCTACCGCTAACCGGATGTTGCGGGAGCCTGTCGAAGACCCCGGCCGGCTCCCCACGCCCCAAAATCGAGTGCCAGACCGTGACACCTATCCTTGCTGACAACGCCGTGCACCGCTCGCGCACGCAAAGACAATCCGTTCTCAAGCAGATCATGGCGATGCCCGCTGGAGCGATCTTCCTCGTCTTCATGACGTTGCAGATCGTCTGTATCGCCGGCGCGCTGCTTTATCCGAACGAGTTTCGCTATCTTTCGCCGCAGAACCTGACGATCCTCATGAAGGCAATCCCGGTGCTCGGCTGCCTGGCGCTTGGCGCCGGCGTGCTGATGATCGCGGGTGAATTCGACCTGTCCATCGGCTCCGTCTACACCTTCACCGCCGTGCTTATGGCGAGCTTGGTCGGGGCCGGTGTCAGCGCCTTTCTTGCCGCCCCGCTCGGCATCGTCACCGGCCTGCTGATCGGGCTGCTCAACGGCCAGATCACGATCCGCTTCGGATTGCCGTCCTTCATCGTGACGCTCGGCGGCCTGCTGTTCTGGCGCGGCGCGGTGCTTCTCTACAATGGTGCGGTGCAGGTGCGTTTCGATCCCGAGCCGGCCTTCACCAGCCTGTTTTCCGGCACGCTGTTCGGCATCAACGCCGCCTTCATCTGGATCGTGCTGTTGGTGGTCGGCTTTCATTTTCTGCTGCATCGCCACCGCTTCGGCAACCACGTGTTCGCGACGGGCGGCAATCGCGCTGCGGCCGAGGCCATCGGCATCAATACCAGGCGCGTGAAACTGATTGCCTTTGCCGTCGCCGGCGGCATGGCGGCCATGGCCGGCATCCTCGCCACCGCACGCGTCGGCAGCGTCCAGCCGGGCCAAGGTGCCGGTCTCGAACTCCAGGCGATTGCCGCCTGCGTTATCGGCGGGCTTTCGCTGCGCGGCGGTCGTGGCTCGATCATCGGCATCTTTCTTGGTGTGCTGCTCATTCACACCATCACGGATGTTCTGCTTCTCCTGCGGGCGCCCGGCTTCTATCTCGACATGTTCATCGCGACGCTGATCGTGCTGGCCGCCATCTTCAATCATCTCATCGAGCGGCGAGGCGTGGCGTGATGTCCAATCTTCTCGAACTGCACAACATCTCCAAGAGCTTCGGCGCGCTGACGGCGCTGCGTAACCTCAGCTTCCACATTGGCGAGGGCGAGGTGGTCGGGCTGCTCGGCGACAACGGCGCGGGCAAGTCAACGACGGTCAATCTGATTTCCGGCATCCACAAGCCGACCGAGGGCTATCTCAGCGTGGACGGCAAAAAGACGCTCTTCACCTGCCGGTCCGATTCCGCGGATGCCGGCATCGAGACGATCTACCAGCACACCGCCCTCGTCGACAGTCTCTCGATCACCCGCAATATCTTCATGGGCCGCGAACTCACCGACCGTTTCGGTCTTCTCCGGCAGTCCGAAATGCGGGAAATCGCCATGGAGGTCCTGCAGAACGCCGTGCATATCTCGGGCATCGACAGCCCGGACACCCTGGTCGGCAATCTCTCCGGCGGCCAGAAGCAGGCGGTCGCCATCGCGCGCGCCGTGCACTTCAAGAAGCGCGTCCTGCTGCTTGACGAGCCGACCTCCGCACTCTCCGTGCGCGAAACCGAGGCGCTGTTGAACCAGGTGTTGAAGCTCAAGGCCGAGAACGTTTCGAGCGTGCTTGTGACGCACAACATCTATCACGCCTACCAGGTCTGTGACCGGTTCGTGATCATGAGCCACGGCACCAAGGTCTTCGATGTCGACAAGGCCGACACGACGATCAACCAGCTCACCGAATATGTCGTGCTCAACTGATGTTCATTCCCGAAAGAAAGAGGCAGACGCCGTGACACTCTCCGTATCCACTCGCCAGGTCGTCGGGCCTGAAGACGCCGCAAGGCGCAACACCCAGGGTCTGCGCGACGGCTTCGTCATCGAGTCGATGTTCCATCCGGGCCGGATCAATCTCACCTATAGCCATCTCGACCGTATGATCGTCGGGGGCGTGGTGCCAGCCGGTGGCACGCTCAAAATCGACCGTGTCGCCGAGACCGGCACGGACCAGTTTCTCGAACGCCGTGAGGCCGCGATCCTCAATATCGGTGGCGCGGGAACGATCAGCGTCGGCGGAAAGAACTACGCCCTCGGCTTTCAGGAAGCCATCTATGTCGGCAAGGGCTCGGGCGCCCTTAGCTTTGCGAGCGATAACGAGGCCGAGCCGGCGCTATTCTATGTCCTGAGCGCGCCGGCCCACCGCGTCTGCCCGACCGTGCATATCACCCGCGACATGGCGAAGAAGGTGCATCTGGGTTCGGCGGAGGAATGCAACCACCGCACCATCAACCAGTATGTTCATCCCGATGTCTGCGAAAGCTGCCAGCTCGTGGTCGGGCTCACGACATTCGAGCCGGGTTCGGTGTGGAACACCATGCCGGCGCATGTGCATGACCGGCGCATGGAGGTCTATCTCTATTTCGGCATGCAGGAGGCAACGCGTATTTTCCATTTCATGGGCGAACCGGGCGAAACGCGCCATGTCGTCCTGAAGAACCACGAAGCGGTGCTTTCGCCCGGCTGGTCGATCCATTCGGGCGCGGGAACCGGACGCTACGCCTTCATCTGGGCGATGGCCGGCGATAACATCAGCTTCACCGACATGGACAAGGTACCGATGGAAGCCCTGCGATGAACCCGTTCGATCTCTCCGGCCGATGGGCCATCGTCACCGGTGCGAATACCGGCATCGGGCAGGCCATTTCCATCGGGCTGGCAAAGGCCGGTGCAGATATCGTCGGTGTCGGCCGCTCCGCCATGACGGACACGGAAGCAGCGGTGAAGGCGGCAGGACGGACATTTGTCGCTGTGTCGGCCGATCTTTCGCAGATCGGCAGTGCCGCAAGCGTCATGGCCGCCGCGCTGCAAGCCGGCGCGGCGCCGGATATTCTGGTCAACAATGCCGGCATCATCCGGCGTGCCGACTCGCTCGACTTTACCGAGGAGGACTGGGACGCGGTCCTCGACACCAATCTCAAGTCCGTCTTCTTTCTTTGCCAGGCGTTTGCAAAGGCGGCGCTTGCCACCGAACGCAAGGCCAAGATCATCAACATCGCGTCGATGCTGTCCTTTCAAGGCGGCATTCGCGTGCCGTCTTACACCGCGGCGAAGAGTGGTCTCGCCGGCATCACCAAGCTTCTGGCGAACGAATGGGCCGCGCGCGGCATCAACGTGAACGCCATCGCGCCCGGTTATGTCGAGACCAACAACACGGCGGCGCTGCGCGCGGATGCCGACCGCAACGCCGATATCCTGAAGCGGATACCGGCCGGCCGGTGGGCGCGGCCGGAAGACATGGTGGGCGCCACAGTCTTTCTTGCGAGTGCCGCATCCGATTACGTCCATGGAACCATCCTGCCGGTCGATGGCGGCTGGCTTGCGCGATGAGAGGCTGAAATGTCCTTCTATTCCCTGCCCCAGCATACGACCTGGACCGAAGTCGCACCTGGAAATCGCCGCGCGGTCTTGAGCGAGCGTCCGGAAATGATGCTCGTCGCCTTCAGCTTCGAGGAAGGTGCGACCGGCGCGCCGCATTCCCACCCGCATACACAGGTCAGCTATGTCGCCGAGGGCACGTTCGACGTCACGGTCGACGGCGCCACGGCGCGGCTAGGCGCCGGAAGCAGTTTCATCGTCGCTCCGAACCTCGTTCACGGCGTCGTCGCGCTGACGAAAGGCCTGCTGATCGACACATTCACACCGCGACGAGACGATTTCCTGTAACGCAAGCGGGCTGCCGCGATACCGAGGTTTCACGGCAGCCCGTCAGGTCACGGCTTGCCGAGGAACTCGATCAGATCACGATTGAGGCGATCCGGTGCGGTCGCGAAGAGGCCGTGCGGTTCGCCTTCGTACTCAATCAGTTGCGCCCCGGAAATACCCTTCGCGGCAGCGCGCCCGGCGGGATCAATCGGTACAGTCTTGTCCGACGTGCCGTGAATAATCAGCGTCGGGACTGTGAAGGACTTGAGATCCGGCCGGAAGTCCGTGCGCCCGAATGCATCGATGCAGTCGATCGTGGCCTTGGGGCTCGCCATCACGGCGAGGATGAACGACCAGTCCAGAACGCCTTGGCTGACAGGTTTGCTGACGATACCGACACCGTAGAATGTCTTGGCAAAGCTCTGGAGGAAGGCAAAGCGGTCTTCGCGCACTTGCTTCTTCATGTCGGCGAAAACACTGGAGTCGACACCGTCAGGGTTGGTGGTGTCCTTGAGAAGGTAAGGCACGACCGAGGCAATCAAAACGGCCTTGGAAACGCGACCTGCGCCATAACGCGTCAGATACCGGGCAATCTCCCCGCCCCCCATGGAAAAGCCGACCAGATGCGCCTTGTCGATATCAAGACCTTCCAGGACGGCGCCGAGATCGTCAGCGAAGACGTCATAGTTGTAGGTGTCCGCCGGATGTCCGGACTGGCCGAAGCCGCGGCGATCATAAGTGATGACACGGTAGCCGGCCTCGAGAAGTGCCAAAGACTGGTACTCGAACATATCGCCTGTCAGCGGCCAGCCATGGATCAGCACCACGGGATGGCCCGATCCGATATCCTTCACATGAAGCTGCGTGCCGTCCTTTGCCTCGATATAAGCCATTCCTGAATCCTCGGTTTCGTGGAATGACCAAACGACGGTAGCTGGGCGATCGTTCCCCGTGAAAGTGGCGTGCCCGTCGACCGCTGCCCCATTCTCTCTAGCTTGGCAGATACTCCTCGCTCCAGGTCTCGCTGATCGTGCCGGAGGCGATCAGCCGGTCGACCTCGGCGTCCACGTAGTTCAGGGACCGTAGCACGGCGCGTGTAGAGGCTCCGTACTTCTCCGCCGGAGCGACAGCCTTCACCTTGCCGACAGCCGGACGGATGGCGAAGGGGTCGAGCTGCGTGACGGTGTGTCCGCTCGGATGATCCCGGAAGATCGAGAAGGAATAGCTGCCCCGGTCGATGCCCGGCGTGCCGTCGGCAATGCGGGCACTGCGGCTTCGGATCGTTTCGATGTTCTCGCAGAGCGATACGCCGATATCGGCGTCCCGCAGGCGCTGCTGCCAGGTTGCCGCCGGTGCCGTCATGAAGGCATTCGCCAGGTAGGCTTGCCGATCGGATGCTGCCATCTCGACAATCCCCCTCAGACCTTCGACCTTACCGAATCGCGGGAGATCGGCTTCCGAGGCGCACAAAAGGAGGTGATCGCCGCCTGCCGTTTCGTATAGCCGCGACAGGGCATGATACCCCTTTGTCTCGCGTCCGGACGGCTCGTCGAAGGGGCCGCGCCCGTCATAGTCGTAGCAGAACGGTATCTGGGCGAGGCCGGTCAGTGCCGACAGCGATGTGCGCGGGCGGCCGACGATCCCGGTTCTGGATTTCTGGTAGAGGGCGGCGGCGACGCCCAGCGCCGCGCCGAAGCCGCACATGACATCGATGGTGCCGACATGAGCATGTTCCTCCGGCGTGTCCATCGAACCGCCGAAGCGCAGCATGATGCCGGTTGCCGACTGCACGAGGTCGTCATAGCCGAGATAGTCGGTGCGCGGGCCGGTGCGAACGCCGCCGAAGCAATCGAGCTGGCAGAAGATTGCTTGCGGGTTGAGCGCCTTCAGGCTTTCGGCATCGAGCCCCATCGCCTTGACCTGGCGGTCGGTGGCGTTCCAGACCACGACATCGACGGAGCGCACCAGTTCCTCGAAGACGACGCGGCCGTCGGGCGAACCGATGTTCAGCAGCACGGACTGTTTTCCGCGCATGTGCGACATGCCGAAGATCACGGTGTTCCAGCAATCGTAGAGCGGCTTGGCCGGGTCGATCTTGATCACCTCCGCGCCGAAGCGGGCAAGATAGGCGACCGAGTGCGGACCGGCGATCACGTTGCACAGATCGAGAACCTTGACGCCGTCCATCCAGCCCACGGGGGTGTCGGTCGACGGCGCCGGCAAGGACGGGCGCTCCACGCCCGAAAGCGTCGCCAGAGCGTCCTCAAAGGCCCCCCAGCGCCTCGGGCTTGGCGTCAGCATGGCTTCGGCACTCTCCTGCAGCCAGGCCATCGGCCCCGGCTGGGTCATGCGGCCAAGGATCGGATCGTCGACCTCGATCATCAGGCCGGCGGCCTTGGCGTGATCGTCGGCGATCCATTCCTTCAGCCAGCGTTGCGGCGCACCCGGAAACAGCCCCTCCCCGAAGACGCGCTCCCATTCGGCAGCCGTCCTGGTCACGAACACTTCCTTCATGCGGGCCGCGATCTTGTCGGCCCAGAATTTCGGGAGCGGATAGACGCCCAGCGACACGTCCGACGACCATTGCGAGACCGGAAGATAGGTGTCTTCCTCCTCGCGCAGTCCTTCGGCCACCAGTTCATCGTAGATGCCGAGAGCTTGCAGGCAGCGCTTCGCATGGTTCTTGTGGCTGGGGCAAACGACGTAGAACATCCGTCCGTCGGCGCACATATAGCTGCGATAGAAGGGATCGAGAAACTCCTGGAGGTCGTCATAGGACATGTCCATCGGCAGGCCTTCGCCGCGCCGGCGCTCGATCTCCCGCTCGCGCTGGGTCTGGTAGCGCAGCGGATAGTCGTCTATCAGGATCGAATTGTAGGACAGCCCCTCCATGACGGCGCTTGCTAGCGGCACTTCGATGTGATCGCCGTGCCCGGTGCGCTCGCGCGCCTGAAGCGCCAGCACCGTCGCGGACGCCGCAAGCATTGTGCCATAGGCGGAAGAGAGCGGCAGCGGCGAGAAAGACGGATTGATGCCCATCAGCACGCGGTTGAGGCCCATATCCGTGAACACGCCGGAGGAGGCCGCGATCACCGTCTCGAAGGCCCGCCAATCCCGGCGCAGCTCATCATCGGAGGCGAAGCCAGGGATCGACAGGGTGATCAGTTCCGGCCGTGCCTTGCGCAGCGCCGCAAAATCGATCCCGAGCCGGGCGAGCACGCCGGGACGGAAATTCTCGACGACAATATCGGCCTCGGCCACCAGCGCTTTCGCCTCATCCACCCCCTTCTCCGTTTTGAGATCGAGGGTGACGATCAGCTTGTTGCGGTTGAGGATGGCATTTGCGGGATTGTCCCAGAGCGGACCGCCGGGCGGATCGACATGCACGACGGTCGCGCCAAGATCGCCAAGGATCATGGCCACGGCCGGGCCGGCGATGTATTGCCCGAAATCAACCACCCGAACGCCGGAAAGCGGAAGCGCGGAACGCGCGATCGATGTCATTGCTCTTACCTCCCCACGAATTTTCTAGGCGCGCGCATCGGCAACGATCCAGCCGGCCGCCTTCTCGGCGATCATCAGCGTCGGCGCGTTGGTGTTGCCGCTGGTGATCTTCGGCATGATGCCGGCATCGACGACCCGCAGCCCCTCGATTCCACGCACCTTCAGCCGGCTGTCCACTACCGCCATCGGATCGTCGTCACGGCCCATCTTCGTCGTTCCGACGGGATGGAAAATGGTGTTGGCGATATCACCCGCAAGGCGCGCCAGTTCATCATCGCTCTGGAACTGCACGCCGGGCTTCCATTCCTCAGGCTGATATTTAGCCAATGCCGGCTGCGATACGATCCTGCGCACCTGCCGCAAGCTCTCGGCGGCAATTTTGCGATCGTCTTCCGTGCTGAGATAGTTCGGCGCAATGGCCGGGGCATCCGACGCACTGCCGGAACGAATGCGCACGCTTCCGACACTCGTCGGATTGAGATTGCACACACTCGCGGTGAAGGCGGGTACGTCGTGCAAAGGTTCGCCGAAGGCGTCCAGGCTGAGCGGCTGCACATGATACTCCAGGTTGGCGTGGGCCTGGCTGTCATCCGACCGCGTGAAGGCCCCGAGCTGCGAGGGAGACATGCTCATGGGACCGCTACGCTTCAACGCATATTCGAGCCCGATCATCGCTTTGCCGACCAAGCTGTTGGCGAGTGTGTTCAGCGTCCTGGCATTGCCGACCTTGAAGACCGCGCGGATCTGCAGATGGTCCTGAAGGTTCTCACCTACGCCCGGCAGGTCGTGCGCAACCTCAATGCCATGATGCTTCAGCAGCCCGGCCGGGCCGATACCCGAGAGTTGCAGGATTTGCGGCGAACCGATTGCACCGGCGGAGAGAATGACCTCCCTGCGGGCACGGACCTCTGCGCTCCGCCCCTGCCGTTGGACCATGACAGCGGCGCAACGCTTGCGGCCGGAACCGTCGGTTTCCAAGCTCAGTCGTTCGACATGGGCTTGCGTCCAGATCGTCAGGTTCGAACGGTTTTTCGCGGGGCGCAAAAAAGCCTTCGACGTGTTCCAGCGCCAGCCGGAGCGCTGGTTGACCTCGAAATAGCCGACGCCTTCATTGTCGCCACTGTTGAAATCGTCCGAGCGTGGAATCCCGGCCTCGACAGCCGCCTCCGCAAAGGATTCGAGGATATCCCATTTGAGCCGCTGCTTCTCGATCCGCCATTCGCCACCATGGCCGTGCATGTCGGAGAACCGGCTGTTGTCGCCAGTCTTCGGGTCCGCGCCATGGTCCAGCCGGTAGTGATCTTCATGCGCCTTGAAATCGGGCAGGCAATTCTGCCAGGACCAGGCGTCGTCACCCGTCATCGCCGCCCAGCCGTCGAAGTCGCGCGCCTGACCGCGCATATAGATCATACCGTTGATCGAGGAGCAGCCGCCGAGCGTCTTGCCACGCGGATAGCGCAGCGATCGCCCGTTCAGGCCGGCATCCGGCTCGGTTTTATAAAGCCAGTCGGTGCGCGGATTGCCGATGCAATAGAGGTAGCCAACCGGGATGTGGATCCAGGGATAATCGTCCTTGCGGCCGGCTTCCAGCAGCAGCACGCGCAGCGCGGGATCGAGGCTGAGGCGGTTGGCAAGCAGGCAGCCGGCAGAACCGCCTCCGATGATGATGTAATCGAACACATAATCGGACGGCGGGGAAGGTGCGCGTGTCATCGGGCCGTCCACCCGTTCCGGCGGACCGGCCTATGGGCACAATGTTCGCTGACATCTTTCATCATCACAGCCGTCTCCTCGTTTCCACATCAGGAAATAGCGGAGGAATGAAACGGAAATCCAATGACAAATCACATGATGCATTATAAGTGAAACTAATATGCTTCATACGGTCGATCTGAAAACATTGAGGGCATTCGTGACCGTCGCACGGGCCGGAAACGTCACGCGCGCCGCCGAGGAACTGTATGTCACCCAGCCCGCCGTTACGCTGCAGTTGAAGCGCCTCGCCAGGGAGACCGGGCTCACCTTGTTCCGGCGCACGTCGACCGGATTGGAAATGACGCAGGAAGGAGCCCTGCTCGCCGCCAAGGCGGAGCAAGTCCTCGCGGCCCTCACGGACTTCGGGCAGACGGCCGGACATTTGGCGACCCGCGTGCGCGGAAAGCTCAGGATCGGCACGATCATCGATCCGGAATTTACCCGCCTGGGTGCGTTTCTGAACGCACTGATCGAAAGCGGACCGGGTATCGAGACGACACTACGGCATGGCATGAGCGGAGATGTGGCGGAGGGCTTGCGGCGGAACGAGCTGGACGCCGGTTTCTATCTTGGCGATCCCAGAGATCACGACCCATCGTCGGACATGTCAGCAGAAGGCGCTGCACCTTTGTTTCACGCGCGCGAACTGGCTCAACTGACCTATCGCGTCGTCGCGCCACCATCCCTCGCCGGTTTCGTAAGGGAGGCTGACTGGACGCAGCTTGCATCCCTCCCCTGGATTGGAACGCCGCAGGCTTCCGTGCATAGCCGGTTGCTGACGCGCCTGTTCACCAATCTCGGCCTTCGGCAAAACATCGTCGCCGAAGTCGACCAGGAGGCATCGATGGTTGCCATGGTGCGGACCGGGATCGGTTTGAGCCTCTGTCGGGAATCGATAGCGCTTCACGAACAACAATCCCATGGCCTTGTGATCGCTGAAAACGTCAGGATCTCGACGAAACTGAGCTTCCTTTGCCTGGAGGCCCGCACGAAAGACCCCGCGATATCGGCCGCATTGGACGCAATCCGGCGGGTGTGGGGCTGACCGCGACGGCGCTCGGGCGGCGATTTCCGACATTCGCATCCCGCTAGAGGCGAGATTCCGGGGAAATCGCGCGCCTGTAAACCCCCTTGTGATCCGCGTCGAAGCCCTACGCTGCTTTACCCGGCGGAATGAATCGCCAAGGTTCCGCTTGACCATCTTGACGATGTCTAGGCGCGATGATTGGATAAGTGGATACAAAAATCCATGACGTGCTTCCATGACCTTCCTGACCGCCTCTTTAGAGCAGAGCCCGTCCACAGCCGAAGAAGAAGCTTATCTCCACCTCCAGCGAGGCCTCAGGCTTTGCCGCTACAAGCCGGGTGATCGCCTGATACCGGAGGAAATCGCGGCTGAGATCGGCATGAGCCGCATGCCGGTGCGCGAAGCTTTCCGCCGTCTGGCTGCGGAAGGGCTTGTGACGCTTCGCCCGAACCGTGGATGCATTGTGGCGGGTCTGACGTTCGACGAGATCTACGAGACGTTCGAGATCAGGTCCGTGCTCGAGGGCCTGGCGGTGCGCCTGGCAGTGCCGAAAATGGACGCCGACGCCTTTCTCGATCTGGACCGGCTGTTGGATCGCATGGAACGCGCCGGCCAGACCGGCAGCAGCGACTGGGTCGTCCGGCACCAGGAGTTCCATGCACTCATCTACATGCTAAGCGGCCGGCCAAATCTGATCCGAAAGATCAACGCGCTGCATGTCGTGATCGAACCCTACATGCGCTTCTGGTTCGACTACGTCGATAAGCCCCTGTCGGCACGCGAGGAACACGAGCGATTGATCCGTGCTTTGGCGACGGGCGATGCGGTTCATGCAGATCAGATCATGCAGGAGCACATTCTCGGCACGGCGCCCTTGCTGGCCGAATTCGCAAGTCCCGCCCGGCGCTGAGCGTCGTGCGTCTATATGTACGAAGATGGTGAAACATCCGGCAAGGCAAAACGCGACGCGCCCCTTGCCAACGAGGAGATAACATAGGAATGCGCAACTTCGAGAAGCCGACACGCTCGGTTGCCGTCGCCCGCCATGCGATGGCGGCGACATCGCATCCCTCCGCAACGCTCGTCGCGCTGCAGATCCTGGCGGCCGGCGGCAATGCGATGGATGCAGCGATTGCGGCATCTGCCGTGCAGTGCGTCGTCGAGCCGGGCTCGACGGGCATCGGCGGCGATTGCTTCGTGCTGTACGCGGCCGGCGGCTCCGACAAGGTGGTCGCCTATAACGGCTCCGGCCGCACCCCAGCGGCGTTGACACTCGACTGGTTCACCGAGCGCGGGCTTGCCGAAGTGCCGCGGCACTCGCCCTCGGCGGTGACCATTCCAGGCGCCATCGATGCATGGACGAGGTTGCATGCCGATCACGGCCGCATGCCCTTCGCCGACGTCCTGGCGCCGGCCATCCGTTTTGCCGAGGAAGGCTATGGGATCAGCCCGCGGGTTCATCACGACTGGCAGCTGGAGGAGGAACTGCTCTCCTCGGAGCCGACCGCGGCACGCATCTTTCTGCCGAAGGGGCGAGCACCCGGGATCGGCGAGGTACACCATCAGCCGGAACTTGCCGCCACATTGAAGCGTATCGCGGCCGAGGGGCGTGACGGTTTCTACAAGGGAGCGGTTGCGGAAGACATCGTGTCCTATCTGCGTTCTCTCGGCGGGCTGCACACGCTGGAGGATTTCGCCGCTGCGCAGGGCGACTATGTGACGCCCGTCACCACGGATTTCCGCGGCCATACCATCCACGAATGCCCGCCGAACGGCCAGGGCATCATCGCGCTGCTGATCCTCAACATCCTCTCTCGCTTCAACGCCAAGGGCGATCCGCAGTCGCCCGACAGGCTGCATCTGGAAATCGAGGCGACACGGCTTGCCTATGCGGCGCGCGACGCCTGGATTGCGGACCCGGAGAAAGCGTACGTGCCTGTCGAGGAGTTGCTGTCGGACGCCCTCGCCGACCGGCTCGCCGGCATGATCGACCTGAAGCGCGCGCTGACGGACCTGCCGGCCTTCGACATGCCGCTGCACCGTGACACGGTCTATATTTCCGTGGTGGACCGCGACCGCAATGCCGTCAGTTTCATCAACTCGGTCTTCGACAGCTTCGGCACCGGCCTTGTCGCGCCGCGCTCCGGTGTGGTGCTGCACAATCGTGGTCAGAGTTTCTCCTTGAAGCCGGGCCATCCCAACGTGGTGGCGCCTGGCAAGAGGCCGCTGCACACCATCATCCCCGGCATGGTCACGCGCGGCGGCCGGGTGGAAATGCCCTTCGGCGTCATGGGCGGCTACTATCAGGCGATGGGCCACGCCCATCTCATCTCCAAGGTCTTCGACTATGGCATGGACCTGCAGGAGGCGATCGACCTTCCGCGTCTCATTCCAAAGTCCGAAGGCACGCTCGTTGAAGCCGAACACACGCTACCGGCGGCCACCGCAAGCGAACTCGAACAACGCGGCTTCTCGCTCGTACCGGCCGAAGGACCGATCGGCGGGGCACAGGCAATCCGCATCGATTGGGAGAACGGCACGCTGATCGGCGGCTCGGAATCGCGCAAGGACGGCATCGCGCTGGGTCTGTAGAAACGCAGTACCGAAGGCAGGATTCCGCGGTTCAGTCTATCCTTTTGCATGGAGCTGAAGACGTCCTACGGAGCCGCCGCGCCCGACGCGGTTTCAGCGCAGGACGGCATCGCCCATGGCAGGCTTGCTGCGATAATGGCTGGGTGGCGCTCCCATCATCTTGCGGAAGGCGCGGCTGAAGGAGGCCTCGGAATCGTAGCCGAGACGATTGGCGACGGAGGCGACGCGCTGCCCCTCTTTCAGCCATTGATGCGCCTGATGCATGCGCATGCTTGCGATGTAACGCGCCGGGGTCTCGCCCACCACATCGACGAAACGCTGGGCAAAGCCGGAGCGCGACGCGCCCATGAGTTTTGCCAGCTCGGCGATCGTCCAGCCGCGAGCCGGCTCCAGATGGATGGCGGCAAGGACACGGCCGATGTCCGGATTGCGCACCGCGGCCAGCCAGCCCGTCGCTGTCCCGCAGCCATGTTCCACCCAGGTGCGGATGATCGTTGCCGTCAACACATCGGCCAACCGCGCCAGAATACCGCCGGAGCCGACGCGGTTCATCTCCACCTCTCGCATCATGGCGTCGAGAAGCGGTGGGATAGACGGCTCGTTCGATGAGAGGTCGCTGGTGCGCATGACCGAAGGCATAAGCTGCAGGAGCGGATGCATCCGGTCCACATTGAAGCGCATGACGGCAAAGAACATGAGATTGTTCTTGTCGCTGCACGGGCATTGCAGATCGATGATGCCGTCGCAAAGCTGGCGTTTCGGCAGGTCGTTCACAGGGACAGGCGGGACGCCCGGCTTGCTGGCCAGCACATGGGCATCGCCCTTCGGCAACAGGACCGCATCGCCGGCAGCAAGTTCCATCCACTCGCCATCCGGTGTCTGGAGATAGGCGGAGCCGGCGGCGAGAAAATGAAACCGGGCAGGTTCCTGCGACGGATATGCCGTTGCCCAAGGCGCCGAAGGCTGGCATCGCCCGTACTCCACACCGTCCAGGCGCAGGCCGCGCAAAATTTCGCTCAAGGCATCACTCAACGAACACTCCGCAATTTGGAGAAACGGCATAGTTTTATGGATTTCTTAGCATAGAAACTCCGATCCGTCACGCCTACCTTTTTGCCACCTTCATTGGAGATGGAAAAATGGATTTTGTATCAACGTCCTCGCACACGAGCGGTGACGAGCGGGCGGCCCGTTGGGGAGCCGTGCTTTCCCTGTCGCTTGGCGTCTTCGGCCTGGTGACGGCGGAATTCCTGCCGGCGAGCCTTCTGACGCCGATGTCGGCGGACCTCGGTGTCAGCATCGGCGCGGCCGGACAATCCGTCACCACGACGGCCGTCGTCGGCGCATTCGCGGGACCGGCGATCGTCATCGGCACGGGGCGCTTCGACAGGCGCACCGTTTTGCTGGCACTGACCGGCCTGCTCGTCATATCGAGCCTGATCGCAGGCTTTGCCTCCAGCCTGTTTGTCCTGCTGGTCGCGCGCGTCCTGCTGGGGATCGCACTCGGCGGCTTCTGGGCCATGTCACTGGCGCTTGCCATGCGGCTCGTGCCCGACCGGCTGATGCCGCGCGCCATGGCGATCGTGATGTCCGGCGTATCGCTGGCCACCGTCTGCGCGGCACCGCTCGGCGCGTGGATCGGCGCCACCCTCGGCTGGCGGTATGCCTTTCTTCTGGCAGCCGCGGTCGGGGTCGTTACCTTCCTCGCGCAGTTGCTGACCGTGCCGCCGCTGCCGCCCAAGGGCACGACGAGCCTCGGCACGATCCTGCGCGTCATCAGGCGGCCCGCGGTGCGGCTCGGGCTTGCCACAATCCTGCTGGTCGTTACCGGACACTTTGCCGGCTTCACCTACATCCGCCCCTACCTCGAACTCGTGCCACACTTCGGCGTCGAAATGATCACCGCCATCCTGCTTGCCTTCGGCATTGGCGGCTTCTTCGGCAACATTGCCGGCGGCTTCATCGCCGAGCGCAGCACACGTCTGTCGATCACGCTTGCGGCAAGCGGCGTCGCGGTGACAGCATTGATACTTGCCTTGTTCGGCGTATCACCGGTCATCGCTGCCGTCGCTACGGCGGCCTGGGGTTTCGCATTCGGCGCCCTGCCGGTCAGCGTCCAGTCCTTCATCAGCCGTGCTGCGGGTGACGAGGCGGAAGGCGCTGGTGCGGCAACCCTAACGACCTTCCAGATCGCCATCTCGACGGGGGCGATCCTCGGCGGCCTGATCGTTGAACTGCAAGGCCCTGCCGGCGTGTTTCTCTTCTCGGCACTCGCCGCGCTGCTCGGCGCCTCCCTGGTCACCGTCTCTCGCAAGATGCTGGTTCAGGTCGGCTGAAACAACAAACGATATCGAGCTTCCGAGCCCGGCGTCTGAAAAGGCGCCGGGTTCGGATTGACATTCGAGGAGCGTGATTCAGACGATCACGGTCCCTGCCCGTCTTCAAACCGCCGAGGCGTAAACGGCTCGAAGCAGGCTGTCCCCATACCGCGCAAAGCACAGCTGGCCCCAATCGCCGATCAGCCGTTCTTCGGGTGTGACAGCGCGTCGGTACTCGACCGTCCTTACAACGCCCCCATCGTCTGCCTTGACGTCCGCAAGGGTCTTCTTCGGAGTTGCGTCGGAGAAGTAGAGGTACATGTACGCGAACACGATGAGGTGCCGCTTGCCCAGCGCGTTTGCGCGACCGTCTATTATCTTTACGGCGCGTTGCACGGCGTCGAAATCGGCAATCCTGACCGCGCGCTCGAGACGAACGAAGCCCAAAAAGAGGTGTTTGTTCTCAATCGTAACCCGTCCGTCGGGCGTCCGATCAACGCCGTGGCTAATCAGCTTTCGCTTCACGAATATATAGATCGAGCCCTGCATCACGCATGCTTACACCGCAAGAACGCCTGTCGCCAGCATCACTCGCCTCGATCCGCCCGCGTCATGGCGGGCAGCGCGCGTATGAAGTTCATCTTGGTTCGTGGATCGACGCCGCCACCCGCGCCGGAAAGTTGGGTGGCGGCGTCGGCGCCGTCAGGCGTAGCGCGCGACGGCGAGGTCAGTGGCGTCGATCTCCGGCTTTTTGCCGGAGACGAGGTCGGCGATCACACGGGCCGAGCCGGAGCTCATCGTCCATCCGAGCGTGCCGTGGCCCGTGTTGAGGTAGAGGCCGGCGACCTTCGTCGGGCCGATGACGGGCGTTCCATCGGGCGTCATCGGGCGCAAACCCGACCAGAAGCTCGCCTTGGACACGTCTCCGCCGGGGAAGAGATCGGTGACGGAATGCTGCAGCGTCAGGCGGCGCGGTTCACCGAGATCGTTGGTATAGCCGGAGATTTCCGCCATGCCGCCCACACGGATGCGGTCGCCGAGCCGCGT
Organism: Shinella oryzae; assembly: GCF_023038235.1. Lineage (NCBI taxonomy): Bacteria > Pseudomonadati > Pseudomonadota > Alphaproteobacteria > Hyphomicrobiales > Rhizobiaceae > Shinella > Shinella oryzae. The sequence goes on from NZ_CP081988.1 coordinate 1,340,095, forward strand.
GATGGCGATCTTGTAGGTCTCGTCCATCACGGTGGAGACCGGCGCGCGCGTCTCGTCTGTGATCGGGATGGTCAGCGAATAGCCCTTGACCGGATAGACCGGCAGGCGGATGCCGTGCGGGCGCACGAGCAGGGGAGAGAAGCTGCCGAGCGCCACGACAACCGCATCGGCCTCGATGCGGCCATGCGCCGTGACGACGCCGGTCACGCGTCCCGCCTCCACATCGAGCCCGCGGATGATGCTGCCATAGTTGAAGCCAACGCCGAGTGCAGCCGCCTTGGCGGCAAGCGCATTGGCGAACTTGAAGCAGTCGCCGGTCTCGTCCTTCGGTGTCAGCAGTCCGCCCACGATCTTTTCGCGGACATGCGCGAGCGCCGGCTCGACGCGGATGCAGCCTGCGGGGTCGAGCACCTCATAGGGAATGCCATCAGCGGCGAGCGCCTTGACGTCCTTCGCCGACGCGTCGAGCTGGGCTTGCGTGCGGAAGAGCTGCAGCGTGCCCTGCATGCGCTCGTCATAGGAGATGCCCGTCTCCTCGCGCAGTGCGGCAAGCGCGACGCGGCTGTAATCGGCCAGACGCAGCATGCGGCTCTTGTTGAGCGCGTAGCGAGCGGACGTGCAGTTGCGCAGCATCTGCGCCATCCAGGACAGCATGGCCATATCGACCTTGGGGCGCAGGATAAGCGGTGCATGCTGCATGAACAGCCATTTCATCGCCTTCATCGGGATGCCCGGCGCGGCCCAGGGCGAGCAGTAGCCGAAGGAGACCTCGCCGGCATTGGCGAAACTGGTCTCGAGCGCCGGTCCGGGCTGGCGGTCGACGACCGTCACGTCGTGACCGGCGCGCGCAAGCTGGTAGGCGGATGTGACACCGACGATGCCGGCGCCGAGAACGATGACTTTCATGATGCCCTCGAAGGAAGGAGACGGTGTCAGCGATAGATGCGCTGGTAGCGGTTTCCGAGACCGGTCAGGATCTCGTAGGAAATGGTACCGGCGTCGCGGGCCACATCCTCCAGCGTCTGGTTGGGTCCGAGCAATTCGACACGGCTGCCGAGCGTGAGGCGGCCCTGCGGAAGTGCGGAGATGTCGATGGTGATACTGTCCATCGAGACGCGTCCCACGATGGGCAGCCGCACCCCGTCGCAATAGACGGCGCCGCGGCCCGAGAGACTGCGCGGCAGGCCATCCGCATAACCGGCGGCGATGGTGGCAAGTCGCGTCTCGCCCGTCACGACATGGGTGCCGCTGTAGCCGACGCGCGCGCCGACCTGCACCGTGCGGGTCTGCACGACCGCTACGTCGAGGCTGACGACGGGCTCCATCGGGTTCGCCCGGCCTGAAACGGGCGCGCCGCCGTAAAGCGCGATACCGGGGCGGGCGAGCACGCCGTGATAGGGCTGGCCCAGGAAGATGCCGCCGGAATTGGCAAAGCACAGGTCGAATTGCGGGAAGGCGGCGGCGATGGCCTGCATCTCGGCAAGCTGGCTGGCGTTCTGCGCGCTCTCCGCGTCGTCGGCGCTGGCAAGATGGCTCATCACGAACAGCACGGCGATCCCCGCTTCGGCTTTCACCAGAGCCGCGAGCGCTTCGCGCTCCTCCGGCGGCACGCCGAGGCGCGACATGCCGGTGTCGAACTGGAGGACGGCGGGAAGGATGCGGCCCGCAGCCTTCGCCGCGTCGGCCCATTGCCGCCACTGCTCAAGCGAGTTGATGACGGGCACGATGCCGTGGCGCGCGCAGGCGCTTTCATTGCCGGGCAGCAGGCCGTTGAGGACGAAGATGCGGGCATCATCTGCCAGCAGCGGACGCAGCCGCAACGCCTCGACGAACTGGGCGACGAAGAAGTGGCGGCAGCCTTCCGCATAGAGCCGCGGCGCGACCCGGTCGGCGCCGAGACCATAGGCGTCGGCCTTGACCACCGCCGCCGCACGCGCCGGGGCGACGTCGCGCGCCAGCCGCGCGTAATTGCGAGCAAGCGCGGCCAGATCGATGGTGAGATAGCCGGAGGCGCCGTCGATCTCCGCGCTGATGTCTCGTGATGTCATGCCGTCCATACCCGTCCCCCGAGCTTTTCTCGAAGCCTAGTGAAACGATCGCAGAATTTCCGGTCGATGTGTGCTTGATTGTTGCGTGCGTGCATGATTGTTGGAAGGAACGGTGACTTTTCGGAACAATCTGGCATGGCCGCTCTCGATACGATCGATCGCAATATTCTGCGGCTTCTGCGTCTCGATGCCCGCATGAGCAACGCGGCACTCGCCGCCGAGGTCGGGCTGTCGCCCTCCGCCTGCCTGCGGCGCATCCGGCTGATGGAAAAGGCCGGCGTCATCAGGGGCTACACGGCGCTTGTCGATACCGGAAACGCCGAGGCCACCATAGCCGTCATCATCAATATCACGCTGGAGCGCCAGACAGAGGATCATCTGGATCGCTTCGAGGCAGCGGTGCGCCGCCACCCGGAAATCCGCGAATGTTTCCTGATGACCGGTGGTTCGGACTATCTCCTGCGCGTCGAGGTGGCCAATGCCGGCGACTTCGAGCGCATTCACAAGGAAATCCTGTCTGCGCTGCCTGGTGTTCAGCGCATTCATTCCAGCTTCTCGATCCGCAACGTGCTGGCCACGCGCCCACGGGGCCGGCGCTGAGGCATTTCCGGCCGAAGCGGGATCGCCTCGGCTCATGGCGAGATGATCAGTCCGTGAGCGCCATGCGCAGCTCTGCCTCCCGGCCGAGCATGGTCATCCATTCCGTATATTTCGGCTGGACGCGGAGCTGCCTTCCATAGTGACGGCGCAGGGCGGCTGTCAGATCGCCGCCGCGGCCGAGCTGCTCGTCGGCAAAGCTGATCATCTGCGAATTCGGCCAGGCCTGTGGACGGATGTCGACGAGCCGCCGAAACAGGTCTTCCGCTTCCTCATCCGGGTTCGCCTGCGCCATCAGGGTCAGCATGGCGGCCGTGGAGCGCGATATGCCCATATGGCAATGAACGAGAAGGTGGCTCTGCGCGTCCTGTTCCTGGCGGGCGAGGAAATCGCTGCCGAAGGCGAGCACAGCCGCGACGTGATCGGGGTGTGGCATCACCCGGTCGGGTATCGCGGATATGATGTCGTGGAAGCGCAGCGTCGTGCGATGATGCTGCGCATAGCTCGCAAAAGCTTCAAGCTCCGGCAGATCGGGGTCGACGATGGACAGGACATGGGTGACGGCACGGTCGCGCTGCCCGGGCAGTTCATCGATGCCGCACACAGTCAGCACGGGTGAAAAGATCATGTCCATAGCCGTATCCTCGCAAATTCCTGCCGTGACCGACAAAGCGTCGGAGGACGATAGATAGTCAAATGCGGGCTGCGCGACAACGGAGCGTCTTGCCGATGAACGGCAATCTTCATGCCGCAGCCACGACCATCTTGCAAAATGCCGGTCCGGGGCGCACTGATCCGTATTGCCCGGGCAGGGATGGCCCGGTGGCGAACCGCGACATTTGAGGTATGACGCATGGAAATTCTGACGGCTGCCGGGCTGACGGCGCTTTTGCAGGTGATTGCAATCGATCTGGTGCTGGCGGGGGACAACGCCGTGGTGATCGGTCTGGCGGCGGCGGGGCTTGATCCCGCCCAGCGCAAGAAGGCCATTCTCGTCGGCATCATCGCAGCGACGGTGCTGCGCATCATCTTCGCCACCGTGGCGGTGCATCTTCTGGCCATCATCGGCCTGCTTCTGGCCGGCGGGCTTCTTCTCCTGTGGGTCTGCTGGAAGATGTGGCGCGAACTGCGCAGCGGCCACACGGATGCCGAAGGCCTGCCGGCCGAAGGCGCGCCGAAGAAGACGTTCTTTCAGGCGGCGACGCAGATCGTCGTCGCGGATGTCTCGATGTCGCTGGACAATGTGCTGGCCGTTGCGGGTGCGGCGCGTGAACATCCAAGCGTTCTGATCGTCGGCCTTGCGCTCTCCATCGCGCTGATGGGCATTGCCGCCAACTTCATCGCCCGCCTGCTCAACAAGCACCGCTGGATCGCCTATATCGGCCTTGCCATCATCCTCTATGTCTCGCTCGACATGATCTATCGCGGCGCGATCGAGGTGCTGCCCTATGTTCCGATCGACTGAGGCGGACGCAAAAAGGCCGGGATGAACCCGGCCTTTTCGTTTGCGCTTAGTGCTGGACCGCGGGCGTGCCTTCCGGCTCGTCACCGGACATGGTCGACCGTCCGTGCTGGATAAGCGGGCGATTGCCCGCGATCCGGCGGAGCAGCACGTAGAAGACCGGCGTCATGAAGATGCCGAAGAAGGTGACGCCGATCATGCCGCAGAACACGGCAAGACCCATGGCGGCGCGCATCTCCGCGCCCGCGCCGGTCGACAGGACCAGCGGCACGACACCCATGATGAAGGCCATGGAGGTCATGAGGATCGGGCGAAGGCGAAGGCGGCTCGCCTCGATGGCCGCCTGCACCGGGGTTCGGCCCTCGAATTCCAGCTCGCGGGCGAATTCCACGATGAGGATGGCGTTCTTCGCCGATAGCCCCACCAGCACCACAAGGCCGATCTGGGTGAAGACGTTGTTGTCGCCGCCCGTATACCAGACCCCGGCAAGCGCCGCGAGCACGCCCATCGGAACGATCATGATGATGGCGATCGGCAATGTCAGGCTCTCATACTGCGCTGCAAGCACGAGATAGACGAGCAGTAGCGCCAGCGGGAAGACGACGATGCTCGAATTGCCGGCCAGGATCTGCTGATAGGTCAGGTCCGTCCATTCGAAGTCGATGCCTGCGGGAAGCGTTTCCGCCGCGATCTTCTCGATGGCAGCCTGCGCCTGGCCAGAGGAGAAGCCCGGCGCGGGTCCGCCGTTGATGTCGGCGGCGAGGAAGCCGTTGTACCGCGTCGTGCGTTCGGGCCCCGTCGTCGCGTCGACCTTCAGGAGGGCCGACAGCGGAATCATCTCGCCCGACTGCGACCGCACCTTCAACTGGCCGATATCTTCCGGCTTGGCGCGGAAGGCGGAATCCGCCTGTACGCGTACGCTGTAGGTCCGGCCGAAGGCGTTGAAGTCGTTGACATAGAGCGAGCCGAGATAGATCTGCAGCGTCTCGAACACATCCGTCACCCGCACGCCGAGCTGCTGGGCCTTCGCCCGGTCGAGATCGGCATAGAGCTGCGGCACGTTGATCTGGAAGCTGGAGAACAGGCCCGCCAGCTCCGGCGTCTGGTATGCCTGGCCGAGGAAGGCCTGCGTCGCTTCGTTCAGGGCCGCATAGCCGAGGCCTGCACGGTCCTCGATCTGCAGCTTGAAGCCGCCTGTCGTGCCGAGACCGTTGACCGGCGGCGGCGGGAACATGGCGATGAAGGCGTCCTGGATGCCGGCGAACTTCTGGTTCAGCTGCATGGCAATGGCGCCGCCGGAAAGATCCGGAGTCTTGCGCTTGTCGAAATCATCGAGAACCGCAAATACGATGCCTGAGTTTGAGCCGATGGTGAAGCCGTTGATCGACAGGCCCGGGAAGGCGATGGCATGCGCCACGCCCGGCTGTTCCAGCGCAATCGCGCTCATTCTCTTGATGACGTCTTCCGTGCGGTCGAGCGTCGCGCCGTCGGGCAACTGGGCGAAGCCGACGAGGTACTGCTTGTCCTGCGCCGGCACGAAGCCACCGGGCACGGCGTTGAACACGGTATAGGTCGCGCCGACAAGGGCGAGATAGACCAGCATGACCAGCGACTTGCGGTTCACCAGCGCGCCGACGCCGCGGCCATAGCCGTTGCCGGCCGCACCGAATGCCCGGTTGAAGCCGCGGAAGAACCAGCCGAACAGGCCGTCCATCACACGGGTCAGCCAATCCTTGGGCGCATGGTGATCCTTCAGGAGCAGCGCGGCAAGAGCCGGTGACAGCGTCAGCGAGTTGATGGCCGAGATGACCGTGGAGATGGCGATGGTGAGCGCGAACTGGCGGTAGAACTGGCCGGACAGGCCGCTGATGAACGCCAGCGGCACGAAGACGGCGACGAGCACCAGCGCAATCGCGATGATCGGACCGGATACTTCACGCATCGCCCGGTAGGTGGCGTCGCGCGGGCTCAGGCCGTTTTCGATGTTGCGCTCGACATTCTCGACAACGACGATCGCGTCGTCCACCACGATGCCGATCGCGAGAACGAGGCCGAACAGCGTCAGCGCGTTCACCGAGAAACCGAAGGCATACATGACGGCGAAGGTGCCGATGATCGAGACGGGTACGGCGAGCAGCGGAATGATCGAGGCGCGCCAGGTCTGGAGGAAGAGAATGACGACGAGCACGACAAGTGCGATGGCTTCCAGCAGGGTATCCACGACCTTGTCGATGGAGGCTCGCACGAATTCCGTCGTGTCGTAGACGATCTCGTACTTCACGCCGTCGGGCATGGCGAGCTGGAGCTGGTCCATCGTAGCACGCACGCTGTCGGCGATTTCGATGGCGTTGGACCCCGGCGCCTGAAGCACGGCGACGGCGACGGCCGGCTGCCCGTCGAGCAGCGAGCGCAGCGTATAGTCGGCGGCACCGAGTTCGACGCGCGCGACATCCCTCAGGCGGGTGATCTGTCCCTCAGGCCCGGCCTTGACGATGATGTTGCCGAATTCCTCCGGGGTGCGCAGGCGGCCCTGGGCATTGACGTTGAGCTGGAGGTTGACGTCATTTGGCGTCGGGGAAGCGCCGATGATGCCGGCGGCCGCCTGCACATTCTGTTCGCGGATGGCGTTGCTGATATCGCTCGCAGCCAGCGCATGTTCAGCGGCCTTCTGCGGATCGATCCACACGCGCATCGCATAGTCGCCGGCGCCGAAGACCTGCACCTGCCCAACACCCTCGATGCGCGCGAGCCGGTCCTTGATGTTCAGCGTGGCGTAGTTGCGCAGATAGGTCACATCGTAGCGGTCGGTCGTCGAGACGAGGTTCACCACCATGATGAAGTCGGGCGAGCTCTTGACCGTGGTCACGCCGAGCGAGCGGACCTCCGCGGGCAGGCGCGGCTCGGCCTGCGAAACGCGGTTCTGGACGAGCTGCTGGGCCTTGTCGGGATCGGTTCCGAGCTTGAAGGTGACCGTCAGCGTCAGCACGCCATCCGACGTCGCCTGGCTGTTCATGTACAGCATGTCCTCCACGCCGTTGATCTGCTCTTCAAGCGGCGTGGCGACGGTTTCGGCGATGACGACTGGGTTTGCGCCGGGATAGACGGCGCGCACCACGATCGATGGTGGAACGACTTCCGGATACTCGGAAATCGGCAGGGCGCGCATGCCGATCAGGCCTGCGACCACGATGAGGATCGATAGAACCCCGGCAAAGACCGGGCGATCCACGAAGAAACGGGAGATGTTCATTTTGCACCCTCTCCAGGATGAATTCGGACGAACAAGCCTACCCGGCGGGCAAGGCACCGCCGGCGGACATGGATTTGCATGCAATCGAGGCGGGGCCTTTACGTCGCCCCGCCGGCTGCCGTTACTTCACGGCGGCGACGTTTTCTTGCACCTGCGGGTCGACCACGACACCGGGGCGCACGCGCTGCAAGCCGTTGACGACCACCTTGTCGCCATTGGAAAGGCCGCTTTCGACGATACGCTCGTTGCCCGACAGGCTGCCGAGCACGACCGGCCGGTAGGCGACCTTGTTTTCCTTGTCGACGACGAAGACGAACTTCTTGTCCTGGTCGGTTCCGACGGCCTTCTCGCTGACGAGGATCTTGCTCTCGGCCTTCGGCTCGCCCATGCGGATGCGCACGAACTGGCCGGGGATCAGCCGGTTGCCCGGATTGTCGAAGACGGCGCGCACGGCGATCGTGCCGCTGGCCGCGTCCACCTCGTTGCCGATGAGCTGGAGCTTGCCGTGAATGGGCGTGCCCTCATCGGCGAGCGTGCCGACCTCTACCGGGATCTGCTCGATCGGCGGCAAAGCGCCTTCGGAGGCAGGCAGAGCGGCGAGCGCCGCCGAGACCGTTTCCTCGCTGACATTGAAGCTGGCATAGATCGGATCGACGGAGACGAGCGTCGTCAGCGCCGGGGAGGCCGAGCCGCCCGCCACCAGGTTGCCCGTGGTGATCTCCACCTTGCCGACGCGGCCGGCGACCGGGGCGCGCACATTCGTGTAGCTCAGTTCCAGCTCGGCGGCATCGAGCGTGGCGCGCGCGGTGGTCAGCGCCGCTTCGGCCTCTGCGACCGCGTTCAGGCGCTGGTCGATGTCGCTTTGCGAGATGCTGTTGCTCTGGGCGAGGCGTTCACCGCGATCAAGCTGCGTCTTGGCAAGCTTCACCCGGGCCTCGGCGGACGCGAACTGGCCCTTGGCCTGCGTCACCGCGGTCTGGAAGGGTTGTGGATCGATGGTGAAGAGCAGGTCGCCGGCCTTCACCAGCGCACCCTCGCGGAAGTGAACCGACTGGATGGCGCCTGAAACGCGCGAGCGAACCTGCACGCGATCGATGGCCTCCAGGCGGCCGGAGAATTCCTGCCATGTCACCACGTCGCGGTTCTCGACCACGGTCACGGTGACCGGCACCGCGGGAACCTCCGCGGCGGTGGTCGCCTCGGCCTTGGCGGCGGTGGCGGGAAGTTGGAAGATCAGGGCTGCGGCAGAAGCAGAGACAACCAATCCCAGGCCGGCGCCCGTGAGGGCCCAGCGTTTGCGCTTCGATATCATTGTTTTCTCCAGTGCGGCTTGGGTCCGCGTTATATTTTCAATTCAAATCAGGCAGTGCTTATTGTTTGAACGAAACCGGCAAACTGGTCGGCGACGACGCCTGCCCAGTGCTCGGCCCCATTGGGTGTCCCGCTATAGATCGTTGGCCAGCCTGTTCCCGCGGGAAGGACATGCTGCTGTACTTTGACATCGGCCGCACGCAGGCTCGCGGCATAGCCCAGGCCCTCATCGAGAAGCGGATCGTCTTCGGACGATATGATGAGCGCCGGTGCTAGGCCCGACAGGCGCGAGCACATGGACGGCGCGGCATAGGGATGGCAGACGCCGCCGCTGAGATAGTGGTTCCAGCCGTCGGTCCAGCGGTCGTGCATGCCGATGGCGTCCGCCTTGCGGAAGGATGGCGTGGCCATGAAGGGATCGAGCAGCGGCGACAGCAGAACCTGGCCGTCCAGTTCGTCGGCGAAGTGGTCGCGCGCCTTTAGCGCGACGCCGGCCGCGACGTTGCCCCCGGCTTCCTCGCCGCCGATCAGGAGAAGCGACTTGCGGTCGCCGAGGCCCGCACGCTTCTTGGCCAGATAGGTGAAGATGGAAAAACCCGCTTCGAGCGGCTTGGGGAAGACACCACCCTCATTATAGTTCGGCACGGCGACGATGGCGCCCGTGCCGGCAATGCATTCGGCGAGCGGGCAATGGGTGAGGCCTGACTGCGTGAACGCACCGCCATGGAAATACAACAGGACCGGTGCGCCCTTGGCGTAGTCGGCTCCCTGATAGACGCGCACCGACACGGGGCCGGAGGCCACCTTGTCGAACGTCATATCCTTGATTTCCACCGGCATCGATTTTGTCCTGCAGCCCCGTTGGAAATAGGAGGGGCCCTCACCATTTATATCGTTAGTCATTGCACCCAGATAAGTGTGGTAAAATTGATTTCACTGTTCGATAACTCGAACAATCATAGCTTCCATAGCGGGAATGTTCCATGGATCAGCTTTCTGCGATGCGCGTTTTCCTTCGCGTCGTCGAGATGGGAAATTTCACCCGGGCGGCGGACGCCATGGGCATGCCCAAGGCCACCGTCAGCAATCTCATTCATAATCTGGAAGCGCATCTTCAAACCAAATTGCTGAACCGTACGACCCGACGCGTCATGGTGACCACGGATGGTGCTCTCTACTACGAACGGGCCAACCAGATCATCACCGAGATCGATGAACTGGACGGCAGCCTTTCGCATTCCCGCACCAATCCAAGCGGCCGGCTGCGCGTGGAAATGTCCGGCGCCTTTGCGGATCTGGTCGTCATTCCGGCATTGAAGGATTTTCACGAGGCTTACCCCGATATCAGCATCGACCTGGGGGTCGGCGACCGGCCGGTGGATTATCTCGCGGAGAATGTCGACTGCGCGCTCAGGGCCGGCGCGCCGGGCAACACGTCGCTCATCGCGCGGCGGGTTGGCGAGGTCGACCTGCTCGCCTGCGCGGCACCGGACTATATCGCGGCCTTCGGCACGCCGCAGCATCCGTCGGAGCTTGAGGCGGACCATCGCCTGGTGAACTACTTTTTCGCGCAGAACAACCGCATCATGCCCTTCGTGCTGACGCGGGGCGAGGAAAAGATGGAGATCAACGGCCGCTACACCGTATCGACCAACGATGCCCGCAGCTATTCCGCAGCCGCGCTTTCGGGATTGGGCATTGCCCTGCTCGCCCGCTTCATGGCGCGCGGGGCACTGGAAGACGGCCGGCTGGTTCCTGTGCTGGCAGACTGGCAGGTCGAGCGCCTTCAGCTCTACATCGTCTATCCGCCCAACCGGCACCTGAGCAACAAGGTCCGGGTCTTTGTCGACTGGCTCGTGCGGCTCCTGGCGCGTTCGCAACTCGCCCCGCCCGATTGAGCCTTTCGCTCGCCGCCGCGCGACCCTAACCCTGCCTCGGTTTCCAGTCGGCCGACGGAATCGTATTGATCATCCACGGCACGCCGAACTTGTCGGTCAGCGAGCCAAAACCCGGGGACCAGAAGGTTTCTTCAAAAGGCATGCCCGGCCGTCCGCCGTCACAAAGCGCGTCATACCAGCGTTTCGCCTCGGCCTTGTCCGTTGTATGCAGGGTGACGTCGAAGCCGTTCTTGGGCTTGCCCACATTCGGCGCCCAGGCAACGTCCATGTCCGCGCCCATCAATGCTTGATCGCCGACTTGAAGCCAGCAATGCATCAGCCAGTCCTTGTACTTTTCGTCGCTGATGGGCATGTCCGGCGGTGCGGCACTATAGGGCATGGCGGCCGTGATGGTACCGCCGAGAACGTCGGCATAGAACTCGAAGGCTTCCCGGCACTGGCCCTGGAAACTCAGGCTGGTCACGATCTTCATGACGCTATCCCTCCTCCCTGGAGTGAGGCGCCACTATCCTCCCGATCGACATGGAGGTCAACCTGATGGCATCTCGGCACGCGCGCGGACACGGGGGAAGCCTATTGCGCGCCAGCCGCCAGCCGCTTCTTCAGCCCGTCGATGATGCGGCCGGCAAGCGCCTCGTAGTCACCGTCGAAATGGTGGCCGCCTTCGATCGAGATGGATTCCACGCCCGAGGCCTTCAGTGTCGGGCACGGATCGTCGTCCTCCTCGCTGCCGTAGATGCATTGCACCATCTTCGGATCGATCTTGGCAATGTCCTTTACGGGATCGCCGCCCGCGCCCTCCCCGGCCACGCCGAGCCAGCCTGTCACCGATATCTCGTAGTCCACCTGGTGCGACAGCGCCATCAGCGTCACCTGCGGCACCCGCTTTCGGTCGTCGGCGGAGAGCAGGTTGTAGGTCGCCGGCAGCACATCGGCACCGAAGGAATAGCCGACGAGCAGCACATGCTTGACGTCCCATTCCTTGCTGAAGGCATCGATGATGCGCGAAAGATCGTCCGCCGTTTCCTGCGGCTTTCGCTCCGACCAGAAGTAGCGCAGCGAATCCACGCCGACGACGGGAATACCGCGCTCTTGCAGCGCGCCGGCCACCTGCTTGTCGATGTCGCGCCATCCGCCGTCGCCGGAATAGACCACAGCCATGGTGTCATAGGCCGGCGTCGCCTTCAGAACGCTGAGCGGCAGGCCAAGGGGCGTCTCGGTACCGCCGGCGGCGTCGACGCGGTCGGCCAGAGCCTGGGAAAGGACATCGGCGGCGCTCGCCGTCTCGTCACGCACCTCGATATCGGCATGCGCCGTCTGCAGCGTCGCCACATGGTCGCGGCCGGCCTGCGGGGCATCGGCGGTGAACAGCACCGTAACCGGCGCCGGCAGCGGCCCGTCCGTCAGGCCATAGAGTGTGCGGTCGCCGGCCTTTGTTTTGCTGGCCGGGGTGCAGAGCACCTTGTCCAGCGCGATGCCGGCTTCCGGATCGACGGCGATCGCCTGGTCGAGCGTGGCGGCGGGGCTCTGGGCGATCATGGCGAGCGCCAGGGCACCCCCCTCCCCGATGCCGGCGACAATGGGCGGATTGTACTGCGTCGCCCCGCCGGCGCGCTGCATCTGGTGGGCGAGCGCTTCCACGTCGGAGATCATGTACACGCAGTCGCCGGTATCGGCCGAAAGCGTTTTGAGATAGGCCGGCAGGTCGATGCCGACGACGGCCGCCCCCTTGGCGGCCAGGTCCGCGGCCTGCTTGTCTTCCTGCGCGCCCCAGCCGTCCTTGCCGGAGATCAGGAACACGCTCGCCTCCGGCGCGCCATCGGGCATGGTGATATGATCGCCGGGGATCATGCCCGTATCGAAGTCCTGCGCCATGGCTGCGCATGGCAGGAGGCCGGCGAGCAGCGCGCCGGCCGTAAGACGGGACAGAACCTTCATTTCGAGATTACTCCTTTGACGCCGCCGCCGATCAGAAAGGTCACGTCCATCAGGGCCAGCACTGCCCCGGTACCGTTGGAGACCGCAAGATAGCGCGGTTCCCAGCGGGGATGAAACTTCGATTTGAAAGCCCGCAAGCCTTTGAAATTGTAGAACCGCTCGCCGTGTTCGAAGAGCGCGCCGCCGACGCGATCCCAAACCGGTGCCGCCTCGCGCCGCGCCATGCCCGACAACGGCGCCATGCCGAGGTTGAACTGGGCATATTTTTCGTTGCGCAGATAGTCGAGAATGCTGGCGAACAGGAAATCCATGGTACCCTTCGGGGCGTCGGGCGCAAAGCGCATCAGATCGACCGTCGCCTCGGCTTTCGTATCCGTCACCATGAGCGTGGCGAAGGCCACAATGCGCTCTGCGAGCCGCACGACGGCAACGGGCTGGGACAGCACATAATCGTCGTCGAAGGCCCCCAGCGAGAAGGTCTTTTCCTTGGCGTTGTGATGGTCCAGCCATCCATCCGAGACGGTACGAAGATCGTCCAGGATCGGGGCGACCTCGCCCGGCGGGACGACGCTGAACGTCAGGCCATCGCGCAGGCCCCGGTTATAGGACTGGCGCAGATTGGCGAAACGGCTGCCCTTGAGCTCGAACTCCGCGAGGTCGATGGTGGCGAGTTCCCCGAGCTTGAAGGCGCGCAGGCCGACATCCGCGCAGGCACCGAGCAAGGCTGGCGAAATCTGGTAGAAGGCGGCGCGTCCCCCGCCTGCCCGCGCCGCGCCAACGAATTGCCAGACGAGTTCGGGAAACTCCTCTTCGGCACCGATGGGATCGGCGAGCGCAATCCAGGAGCGGCCATGGATGCCGTACATGATGTAGGAACGTCCGGAGGGCGAGAACATCAGCCGCTTGTCGCCCATGCGCACCAGATTGGCATCCGCCACATCCTGCTGCATCGTCACGGCGACGGCCTGCTTCAATTCCTCCGGCGTCGGCCCTTCCGTTCGGTAATGCGCAGGCCGGAGCAGGCTGGACAGCGCCAGCGTCGATGCAGCGATGGCAAGGCCGAGCAGCGCGCGCAATCCGCGGGGCGCCTCTTCCGAGAATTCGAACTGCCACCATAGGTCATGCGCATAGTTCGTGTCGCGATAGACGAAGAACAGGATGAAGGTAGCCGTCACGAGGATGACGGCGATGGCCATCAGCCAGGATGGACCGAGCGCCTGGCGCAGCAGCGAACTGTGGCGGTCGAAGGCGCGCGCATTGGCAAGCAGCGCGACGATGAACAGCGCCAGGAGTGCCGCCTCGAACACGGCGATGGCCTTCAGGAAGGCGAAGGCGAAGGCGATAGCAGCGCCTGCGAGCGCCACCCACCACGCGCCGTCAAGGCGCTGGCCGAGCCCGCGTGCGGCCACGATCAGAAGCAGGCCGATCAGGCTCGAGAGGAAATGCGCGCCCTCGACGATCGGCAGCGGCAGGTAGCCGGACAGGAAGTCCAGATCGGTGTCGGGCGTTGGCACCACGCTCGAGAAGATCAGCATCGCACCGAGCAGCAGCGACAGCGTGGCGATCAGCGCAGGGGCAAGCTTTCCGGCAAGCTGGGCCGCCTCGGCGACGCCGGGCCGCAGCGCCAGTTGGCGCATTTCGGTCAGGAGCAGGAGAAGCGTGGCCAAAAGCAGCGGCAGCACATAGTAGATCAGCCGGTAGAGCACGAGACTACCGAGCAGCTGATCGATGCCGATGGCGTTGGACAGGCCCGCCATGATGACGGCTTCGAAGACCCCCAGCCCGGCGGGAACATGGCTGAGTACGCCGAAACCGATCGCAACTGCATAGATCGCGAGGAAGGTCGGCCAGCCGACATGAGTTTCGGGCAGGAGCACATAGAGCACGGAGGCCGCGGCGGCGATATCGAGGGCGGAGACGAGGAACTGGCGCGATGCGGTGCCGCTGTCGGGCAGGCGCAGCCGAAAGCCCTTCATGGTGAGCACCCGGCCGTTGCGGCCGATATAGAAGACGGCAGCAAGCCCGGCCACCACCGCGCCGGCGATGACGCGCAACCAGAGCGCATCGACGCCGATGATGCCGGCGACGCGCGGCGCCACGGCAAGCGTGGCAAGGGCGCTGACGCCAAGCAGCCCGAGTCCGAAGGACAGCGTGACGAAGGCGATGACGCGCGCGATCTCGCCCGGCGTGAGCCCGAGCCTGGAATAGGCGCGGAAGCGGATCGCCCCGCCGCTGAGCGGGCCGAACCCCACCGTATTGCCGACCGCATAGGCCATGAAGGCGGTGACGGCGACGGAGGGGAACGGCGCCTTACGCCCCACATGGTCCAGCGCGTTCACGTCGTAGAGGATGAGCGCAAAGAAGCTGAGGCCGGTGAACAGCGCCGCAAGCGCGATGGCGCTCCATGAGGTCGCCGAGAGCGCTGCGAGCACCTCGTCGTAGCGGACCTCGGCGGTCAGGTGGTACAGCGCGAACGCGACGAGCGCGAAAACGAAAAGGCTGGCCGCGCCGAGAATATAAAGTCTGTATGTAAGGAACAGCACAACGAGCCGGGACGACGTGTCCTCGGAAACCACACCTGTTTTATCCGACATGCTCAAGCCCGCGCTAATGTTACGGCGCCGCATCCTAGCCCCGTCTGTGGCAAATATCGGGCTGATTTTTCGCAATCGTGCAACAATGCCCGAGCAACGCGGCCCGTGCATGGCTGCATTGCACAATAAATGTTTTCCATCTGGTCAAAAAAGGAGCATAGTACACCCAGCTGATGCACATGGCGGCTTTTTTTCCTCCCAGTGCCGCCGCAGCAGCTGTTCCCCTCTGGAGGTTTTTTTGAACCTTCACACTTCATGGGCCGCGCAACTCGCCGGCCCATTTTTTTTGACCTGATAGTCCCTGCCCTCACCGGAAATCTCCCGCACCAGAGCCAGCATATCGAGGGGTGATGGGGCGATCGCCATTTTTGCCGAGCGGATGCGGAGTTTCCTCGCGGCAACGGTTCAAGTGTGCCCAGCACGGTCACCCTCGCCGCCAAGCTAGCCAAGACGGGCTTCTTCCTTGCTGTCTCTGCGGGTGCGGACAAGCCGGCCACCCATCTCCCGCCGGCAATCGACGTCTATGCGCTGGTATTCGTGTTTCTTCTTCATTTTCAATCTTCCGTTTCTGCGCTCGCAGCTATAACGACCCCGATGCGGCGGTCCGAAGGCCACGCGCCTTGCGGACGGAGCACGCGGCACTCATCCGAACTGACTGGAACAGAGCGCAAGCCTTTGCTGAAATCTCGGCCCCGGCACGAGCGAAGCCGAACAGGTCGCGGGCCTCGCCGCTTTCTCTTTTCAGACGATCTGGCGACACAACGAGGATGCGTTATAAATCTGACCATCTGACTAGGTGATGCTAATGGGCAAACCGAAACAACTGCTAGCAACGAAAAGGCCGGTGAGCCCGGCCGGGCGCTGGAAGCTCGAGGACGCGAAAGTCCGGTTCAGCGAGGTTGTCCGGCAGGCCCGCGAAAACGGTCCCCAACGTGTGTCCGTGCGCGGACACGATGCTGTCGTCATCATGAGCGTCGAGGAATTCGAGCGGCTGACGCCGGCTGTGCCTCGTGTGCCTTTCGTGCAGTTCATGGAGAATTTGCATCTCCGCGGTCTTGATCTCGAACGCGAGGCCGACCATGGCCGGGACGTCGAGTTTTGAGAGCTGGTTGGTCGACACCAACGTTGTGGCCGCCCTAATCAATCCGCAGGGCGCTCGTTCAGTGAAGGCCTCGCCGCAGGCCAGGAGGAGGATACGTTCCATCTCAGCATTTTGACCTTGGCGGAATATGACAAGGGGATTTTCAACCTGCCGGACAATCACCCCGACCGGCCGCGATACATCGCATGCGTGACGCACTTGCGGATCGTTTCGGCGAGCGCGTGCTCCGCCTGCATGACCAGGCCGTCCGGCATTTGGGGCGCATCTCCGGCGAGGTCAAGAAGGACACCGGGCACCCGCGGCCGGTGATCGATACGCTTCTCGCATCGACCGCGATCGAACACGATCTCTATCTCGTCACGCGCAACGTGAAAGATACGCGGCAATCCGGAGCCGAGGTGTTCGATCCATGGAACGATGACCCGGCGCGATTTCCATTGAGGCCGCGGGGCCGCAAGACGAGATAACGATACGCGAAAGGCCAGCCCTCGGACGGAAGGCTGGCGAAGACGTAGATCGCAATGGTGGCGGCCGAAGCCTTCGCCTGGCACGAACGCGTTGCTGCCTGACAGTTAGGGCACGGCGCGAAACAGCTGGGTCACGGCCCAGCGCGAGCGAGGCCGGTCCCGCGTCCTCTTCAGGCAACTTAGCGATCACAGCGTCGGCGCGCTTCGTAAGAACCTTTGTCGAGGCGGTGCGCAACTACAGTTTTCAATACAATCAGAGTCTCGCGTCGCCGCGATAGACATTTGGCTTAACGCCCGTCAACCGCCCGAATACCTTACGAAATGCCGCGGGATCCATGTAGCCGACCGCGCAGGCAATGCTCTCGACGAAGCCATTCGTTGTTTCCAGCAACTGCCGCGCTTTCATGATACTTACGTTTTGCAGATATTCGGTCAACTTTAGTCGTGTCGCTCGAAAAAAATGACGCTGAAGGGTTCGTTCTGAAAGACGCGCACTATCTGCCAGCTCGCCTATCGACTTTTGAAGCTCCGGTGTCGCATGAACTGGTGCTGGACCTGCAGGACCTCTTTGTTGCCGTGATCGAAGCGCGGAAGAAAAGCCTTGTACTGGCTCTGACTGCGACGCGGCGGATCGACTAAGAGAAAGCGCGCCGTTTCGAGCATCACGGCCTGTCCGACCAGCTTCTCAACAAGGAGCAGACCTGGATCCGCCCAGGCGAGAGGACCGGCGCACCGGTGGGAGCAGTGGCCGAACTGCGAATTAGATTTTCCGTGAACGCGTAGCCAAACGGAAATCCCGTATATCCAACGTTCATAACCGCTCGTCATTTATCTTCTGGCCCAAGGCTCCAGCTCCCTTTGTTCAGAATTCTGGGCATTAAATGGCCTTATGGCCAATCAAATGAACAAAGCTTGGCTGGAACAAGAGCTTCATGCCATAATGTCCAAAATTCTGGACGTGAGAAGGCCTCACGTGCACTCAAATGAACAAAATAGGTATAGCCGTGCCGCGTAAGAGAAGCTACTCCAGAGTCACGCGCCAAGCGCTCGCTATGCTCGGGAAGCTGATCCGCGTCGGCCGTGCCGAGCGCCGCCTGACCGCACAGGAACTGGCCGACCGCGCCGGCATCAGCCGCACGACCCTTTCCAGCATCGAAAAAGGCGCGCCCGGCCCGGAAATCGGCATCGTCTTCGAGATCGCGTCGCTCGTGGGCGTGCGCCTGTTCGATTACGACGAGCGCACCCTGCAGCTGCACAATGCCCGCCTTGATGAGAAATTGACATTGCTGCCCAAGAGCGTCCGCCACACGGTGAGGGAGGTCGACGATGACTTCTAAATCGGATGCGACAGAAGCCTTTGTCTGGATGTGGCTGCCGGGGGCCACGGAACCAGTTGTAGCGGGCCGCCTCGATCAGGATGGTGAGCGCCTGTTCTTTACCTATGGTGTCAGCTACAGGCGCCGCAAGAACGCTATTTCCATCTATGAGCCGGAGTTGCCTATCCAGGAAGGGGTCATTGCGCCCATCAACGGCCTGCCGATGGCAAGCTGCATTCGCGACGGCTCGCCAGATGCCTGGGGCGCCGGGTCATCATCAATAGGCTGACGGGCAAGAAGCCTGATGCTGCCGGCGTGCCGGAGATCAGCGAGCTGACCTTTTTGCTCCAGTCAGGCTCCGATCGGATTGGCGCCCTCGATTTCCAGGCCTCGGCCACGGAGTATGTACCCCGCCTTGCCGCACAGGCCTCGCTTGACGAGCTCATAGAGGCAGCCGCCCTTATCGAAAAAGGCGTTCCTCTGACCCCGGCGCTCGACCAGGCCCTCAATCATGGCACGTCGATTGGCGGGGCCCGCCCCAGGACGCTGATTGATGACGGCACAAAGAAGTTCATCGCTAAATTCTCGGCAGCTAGTGACACCTACAACGTCGTGAAGGCCGAATTTATTGCGATGACGCTGGCGCGCATCTGCGGCCTGAACGCAGCGCCCGTCTCGATGACCCGCGCAGCCCATAAGGATGTGTTGCTTATCGAGCGCTTCGATCGCACGCACACGACGAATGGGTGGACCCGACATGCCATGGTCTCGGCCCTTACAATGCTTGGCCTTGATGAGATGATGGCTCGCTATGCCTCGTACGAAAACCTCGCCGAACTCATCCGTCACCGGTTCACTGACCCGAAGGACACGCTCGAGGAGCTTTACGGACGGATTAGCTTCAACGTGCTGTGTGGCAATACCGACGATCGTGCCCGCAACCATGCCGCCTTCTGGGACGGAAGGATGCTAACCCTGACGCCGGCGTATGACATCTGTCCGCAAGGTCGTACCGGAAACGAAGCCACCCAGGCCATGCTGATCAAGGGCGAGAACCGCGCCAACACACTCGCCGCCTTGCTCGCCGCCGCGCCGGACTTTCACCGGAAAGAAGCCGAAGCCGCCGCGCTGATCGAGCATCAGATCGCAACCATTGCCCAGCAGTGGCAAGCCGTTTGCTAACTGGCCGAAGTCAGCCCCCTCGACCGGAAGCTGTTCGCCGGGCGGCAGTTCCTCAAAAGCTATGCCCTCGAAGGTTTCGATGCCCACAAGGCGCTGCAGAATACATTCAGTGCTGCGCGGAGCACGCTTCTCGAGAGCGCGGGCACCTGAAAGGTCGAACGGCGAGCGTGCCGATCTATTATGTCGGATAACCGCCCGATTACTTGGTTTCCAGCCGCGGCGTCGGGGGCACTGGATTTGCCACAGACGCGCCACAGACCAAGCAGGACCAATTCAGAGAATGGCGGAATTCTGTGGGTTTCCGAGATGTGCGAATTTGTGGCAAATTTCACACCGGAGGCGCATTTCTTTCCGTAGTAATTCTCTAAGTGATTAATTTTCCTGTCGTGTCTCGCTCTCGATTATGATGTCGGCCCAGTATCGCGGTTCTGGCTGCTCTCACTTTCGGTGCATCCGCCAGTCCCATCGGTCGCTGGTGGCGTACCTTCGCGTCGCGCTAACTCATTTTCGACAGCCTCGCGGATGAAGGTGGCAATGCCATAATTTCCGACCAGGGCCTTGATCCGCTCTTTCGTCGCCTTCGGGAGGCGAACCTTCGTTTCTTTCAGATTTAGCGGTGGTCGTCCCATAAAGTGTATAGTTCCCCGTCGCCGTCTATCGAATTAGATCTATATATATAAACGGGCCCCTTTATTGACGGATTAAACGGGGACGTTTATCTTCATGTTATAGACGGCTGGATTGCGTGTTCGCGCACGCCATCCAGCCTAACCACAATCTAGCTTGATGGAGCTTGGATCATGGCTGATTCTGAGAATAGCAGAACTTTGCCTGCAATTTCGCGCGGAAAAGAACGACTTGTGCACGGCAAGTGCCAAGACCTTCCTCCAATCATCGATCGCCGAAATCTGCTCTCCGTGGCGGCGCGCCTGCTGAGCGTAATGATCGCGCATACTCCGCAGCGAAGGGAGAGTGGTCCAACGCCCGTCAGAGAAATGTGGCCTCGCTGGTACGAGTACCACCGAGAGCACATGAGGATCATCCGTCTTAGGGAAAAGCTGCAGGCGCAACTGCTCGAAGAGGCCGGTGGTCTTCCGGTCCTTATGCTTCCGGATGTCGGAAAGGATGGCATCGTCGAGGTTCGCTCATTTGCCGACATCAATCGAATGGCCACTCAACTTGATGCAGAACACCTGTCTCGGGCGCGAGCCGAGCTTCGTAGGCGCCGGAAACAGTGGAAAGAAGCGGATCGACGCTTGGGATACAGTGCGATCGTTGCCAAAGAACAGGAACTCGCGGAACGGGTTTTGATATCCGGACGTGTCATGTGGATCACACGGCCCTCCTCGTTGATCGAAGTCACGGCGAAGCTCCATTGCCTGATCGTCACGCACGATCCAGGCTTGAAGCTTGACGAAGCATCGTGGCCCGAACTGCGGACGATGCTGAAGGATCTCCTTCTCCTTATCGAAAAGGGCCGGCCGGAACCAGGCAATCGACCTGCAGATTTCTGCAAGGCAGCGGACGTACGAGGCATTCTAAATTTGGCAGCCCGATACCGAGACGCCGCCATCACGCTTGGTGAGCGCCTGTCGAAGCCCAACCACCTTCCACGGCGTCTTCTGGCTCTCCATTCGATTGAGCTCTATCTGGATGCTCTTCTGCTTGCTAACGGCTATGATGGCGAGACAATCCGCGGCATTGAGCGCGATTTTAACAAGCGGACCCGCATCGCTACGGATATTGGCCTGGTTCTGCGCAAGCGTACAGCGGCGCATTTGGCAACTCTCTCATCAAGCAGAGAGTATCTCGCCGTCAGTTATGGACCGGAGACGACGGCTACGCTCTCACAGATGAATCGAGTTATGGCGACTCTTGATGAACTCTCGCTAAAAGTACAAAGAATGTTGCAAGGGCTACACGGTAAATGAAGATCCCGCTGCTAATGGGCGAATTTTTTAGAACCTGCTCTTCCTCATTCTGGGATGTGCCAATTAAATACCAATACTGCGACACCGCAGGCAATGACCTGCGGTGGAAAGCGATGGTTCTTGTAGCTGACGATCGATGGCCTCATCGAGACGACAGTGAGCGAACCGTTGCTAGATGAAGGATGAGACGATAGCTTGTTCGGGGCGTGTATGCGAATGGCGTTCGCTGGCAATATGGTATAACCCCATGATCGAAAGAACAGAGGCGCCGGGTTACCGCGGTTTCAGTCCAATGTGCCAACGGAATTCAGGATCCGGCCGATGCGTCGTACCGGTAGCCCGAAGATCCGAAGTTGCCGCCCTCTACGAACGGCTCACCGCCGCCAGCCTGCGGCTCGCCGCCGCTTCCTTGACGATACCGGCGATCTTTTTCAGGAAGGCTAGGCTGAAGCTGCCAAGCGGCTTACTCGATTCGAAGTCGAAAGCCTTGTCGAGTTCGACACGGTTATACTCATCGAGAATGATCCAGCACGGAAAATCGAGGCCGACGCGGCGGCATTCCATCTGGCTGATTGATAAAAATAGGCGATCCTCAGACGGGACCTGCGAGGTAATGGCGAAGAGGAATAACGCACCCGGGACACCAGGTGTGCGGACGACCACGCAGACGGGACGAGCCTTGCGGCCGCTCTCCTCGCCGGCATCCGCCTGTCGCTTCCAGAGATAATGGAAGCGGACGACGTCGCCCACGTTAAACATTATCGTCCTCGAGTAACGCGTCGAGCCCGGTCATCAGTTCTGCATGGACGGAGTTTGGAGCATCGTCGAGGCCGTAGGCGACCGTATGCGATCCGCCGACAAGCCTTCGATACTGTTCCGCCGTCAGGATGACGAGCTTTTCCTTGCCGCGCTTGGTGAGCGCGACCGGCTCTATCAACGCCGCTTCAAGGATTTCCCCGGAGGCCCGGTTCATATGGGAAAACGAAAACTGCTTCATGAGCACCTCCATCACTACGTAAAATACGTATTCCAGGTATTTCATGCAAGTCTGCCTCGACAGAAATCGACTTGCAAGACGTCGAACTGATGCTTCATGCCCACCCATCTCGCGTTGCCCCACGCGTAAGGCCCTGTGCTCGAGGGCTTCTTATAGAGCCCCCAGTGAAGATTCTGGACTAGCGGATGTCGACACCGCAAAACAGGACGGCGATTGCTGCCCGAATTCTGAATCACGTACGGGAGACGGCATACCTCCCTTTTTGCAATCTTGATGGATATAGCACTTAGTGCTATATGAGCCGATGTCAGAACGAGTGTTCAAAACAGCGTGGTTTGCCAAGCCAACAAAGAAGGCGCGCATCTCCGCCAGGGCGTTGTCAAAGGCAATCGATCAGGTTGCCCTTGGACAAGCTGACCATCTCGGCGGTGGCGTCTTCAAGAAGCGCCTCAACGACAACATGCATCGTTCAATCGTTCTGGCGAAGGCCGAAGAGTTCTGGGTGTTCGTCTATCTCTTCGCCAAGAAGGATCGGGCGAACATCGATGACGACGCGCTTCTGGCGTTCCGGAAACTCGCAGACCTCTACCGGGGCAAGGCGAAAGCCGACCTCGAAGCGGAACTTCAGATCGGCGCCTTACTGGAGATTGATCATGGCAACTAAACGCAAGTTCAAGAGCGATGCGTTCGAGGCAATCCATAGCGCTGTCGAGGGCATGTTTGCAGCTGGGAGTATCGACAAGGAAACGATGCGGACCTTCGATGAGGATTGCCTTGTGATCCCGCAGGAACTGTCGCCCCTCGAAATCAAGGCGCTCCGCGAGGATAACCATGTCAGCCAGCCGGTCTTTGCCCGCTATCTGAACACGAGCCAATCGACTGTTCAAAAGTGGGAAACCGGTGCCAAGCGCCCAAGCGGGCCAGCGCTGAAGCTTCTCTCGCTCGTGCAAAAGCACGGGCTGCAGATGTTGCGTAACTGACCCCCCACTGAAGTGGGGCAGCGTTCGAACGTTGAGCAAGTTCGAGCAGACCCATACCACCCGGTGCATTCGAATTTCCGGGTTCCAGATGACAAAGCACCTCTGCCGGTCTTATTGCCGACGCTGGCATAGCAAAGGGTCCGCGACACACTGGATATAGCGTCGCCGCCCTCTGCACCTTAGACGCGACCTGCGAGCGTGTTCCTCTCCCCTTCCTTCTTGATTTTGACCTTCCCTTGAATGCCGATATTTCTGACGCTATATTGCGTCATAATGACTGGCGTCGACATTGAGGTAAAACCCATGGGAATTGCGCAATACGCTGACGAGGGGCTTTTTTCGCCGCGGAAGATTGCCAATGTACTGCGGACGACGAGCGAGGAAATCGCCCGCACGGCCGGACTCGGCAAGGATGCGATCCAACGAAAGGACCGGATCCGGTCCGACAGGACGCAGCGCCGTCTGCGCGAGATGACCGAGGTCGTCAACAAGGTAGAACCGCGCTTCGGATCGGCGCTGATGGCCTATGCCTGGTATCGCTCCGAACCGTTGCCGGGCTTCTCAGGTATGACAGCGATGCAGTTGGTCCGGGAGGGCCGCGCCGAAGAGGTTCTCGACTATATCGACGCGGTCGATGCCGGCGTCCACGCCTGACAAGACGGTGCGGTATGAAGGCACGCTTTTTCGAGCACTGAACCCGATCTATGCTCGCGAGCCAATGTCCGGGCGCGGAGCGCAGTTGTATGGCGGCCGCTTTAACAAAAAGGGCACGCCAGCGCTTTACACCTGTCTGACAGTAATGACCGCCCTTCGCGAGGCCAACCAGGCCGGCAGCTTGCAGCCGACTACGTTAATCTCCTACGACGCCGATATCGGTCGGGTATTCGACTCCAGGGACGAAGCCGCGTTACTGGATGAAGGGATGGTGCCATCATCTCTCGCAGACCCGACATGGCGGGACCAGATGAAGGCGAGCGGCGAGGCCCGCACCCAGACTTTCGCCCGACACCTCGCCGCCGCCGGCTATCACGGCCTGCTTGTCAGGAGCTTCGCGCCGGGCGCAAACGCAGACGATCTCAACTTGGTCCTGTGGCAATGGGGCGCGGCCGCCCCCGCGCGCTTAACTCTGATCGATGATCAGAAGCGGCTGTCGCGATAGCGACACCGATCGTCCCCGCCTGCTACCAACATCAGCTGGCTCCAGCTGGGCAGGATGAGGGTGAACGCAGGAGAAGACATGCATGGGATAACGGGCGACCCATGACTGCCACCACACACGGAATTTGCGGTTTAAGCTATTTATAGCGATTAAACCGCACCGGCTGTCTTTCGTATATCACGATGGATAATCTTGCATTACCATCATCATGCTGTCTGCCGCAGTCGTCGGGGGCCACTTGCTCTGCCGCCACCGTGACGGACCGGGCATTGATACCGGCCGGAACAGCTGTACGAACATAGATCACATGGTCAATCAACAATGGTCCAACAAGGCTTGCCGCTTCGAGTTGCGCACAGACCAGTTCGCCCGGAGCGGATCGTTCGTCACCAGATCGAGCAACACACTTGTGTGAACGAGGATCACGTTTCGCCACGTGTCATCGACAGGATAGAGGCTGTGTCCAGGCCATCGCCGGCGTGGCCGCGGAGTTTCTGAAAGCGGTTTGCTTGCTGCTTTCTGTCAGCTCTAATGAGAACAACACTTCCATCAGCGGCTCGTTGAAAATCCGCCTCGGTAACTCGGGTGATTCCAAGCCAGCCTCTTACTGATTGGAATCGTTACCTAACCTTTCGCTGTGACCGATGTCGCCATAACAAACGCCGGATGATACCTCAGTTCCAAAGGTTATTACGACTTCAGATAAAATCAACATAACCGACGTGCACGGGCGTCCGTCAGGCGCCGAAGACCTGACGCAACGGAAAAAGTCAACGCGGTCTCAACCGATTCAGCGCTGACCTGAAGCCAGAGGCATCTGGCCTAGCTGACCGACTGTAGGATCGCTCGATAGCTGCCGTCACCGCCATATCGGCAATTTGCTAGCTCACCCCGCTAACCGGAAGGAGGCGATCCTGCCGGCGAACCTCATTGTCGTGGATTTGATCGACAGAAGCTCGTTCGGCGATAAAAAATACCGACGCCCCTCTTTCGCCCATAGCTGGCGCAGGACGCGCTTTGTAGGTTTTCGATGCCCGTTGCCATCCTTACGCAAGAAATCCTCTGTACGATGGCGACTAACCATGGTCTTGCCCGCGAGACCGCTGCGCTCAACCAGTTTCCGGCGGAATTCACCGGGGTGGCTCGAAAAGGCCGGAGCACGGCCTTCGGACGATGGGAGCTGCATAGTCTTTTGCAATCGAACTGGATACTGCGCCAAACGGCGCGGTATCCCAAGATGAAGTCCCGGCCAGCGCGCCGCGCTAGGCTCAATGGGCGAGCATTTCCTCCAGGATCTGCTTGCCGTCGAGATTGGCCGGATAATAGGTCGGCCAGTTTGTCAGTTCCTTTAGCACCGCAGCGCGGTCGTTGCCCCAGTAGAGGTGGTAGTGGCCGGCCTTTTCAGGGGCGATGATGTGGTCGCTGAACTGGATGAAGGCGGGTGCTGCCGCGTCCCCCGCCACCTTCTTGAAAATGAAGCGAACGCCGCGATTGCCCTTCTTGTAGGTCAGGATCTCGTGGCCGTCTGTTTCATAATCGCCACTGACGGCCGTCTCGCCGCGGAAGAAGGTAACCTTCGACCCGGCAATCAGGATGCGATCGACATCGGTCTTGTAGCCGACGTCGTAATAGGCCCGGTAATCGGCCGCACTCTTGTCGCCATGCCTGGCCTTGTCCGCCATCACGGGGTCGAGTGTTCCGTCGACGAGGTAGGGATAGACGGACTGCCAGTGGCCCTCCCAGTCCGAAAGCGGACGTGCCTTTACCTGATCATCCGCGAAATAACCGTCATGGACCTTCTTCTGCGCCTCGTCGGCATGGCTGTGGCTGTGGCTATGTTTGTGTTCCGATGCGGCATGGGCGCTGACCAGCCCCGTAAGCCCGAGCGCCGTCGATATCGCCACGGCATAGCTGAGTTTTTTCAATACTTTGGTCATTGCCTCTTCCTTTCCATTGTCCATTCCGGCGCTAGCAGCCGAATCGATATGTAATAACGTAACGTAACTCGATTAACGTGCCTCGAAGATGCTTTCAAGCTAAAAAGGCCTCGAATTTTCACCCGTCCATCACCAGCGCGCATCAGGCTGGCGCTAGCTTGGTCGGGATAAATGCGTGCAGGCGGCAGTTGTGCGGCAGCTTCCGGTTGGTGCGTGAAGAGAGAAACGAGATGAGCGAGATTCAGAACAAGGCTGTTGCCCTTGCCACGCAGAACGAAGGCGACCTCACATCGCAATCAGCCGCCGGAAGGGCCCTTCCCTACCTCGAGAGCGCGCTCAACCTGTATTTCGCTTTGGGCGGCGATCAGGCGCAGGCCGTGGTTCTCGCCGGGGCTGAGCCGTCGCAAACACCTCGCGTGGATGTTTCCGTCGCCAATCTGCTGGTGGAAATCGCTGTCGCCAGCCATCTGAGCGATATCGACATGATTCAGGCCACCTATAATCGCCTCGACTTAGAACTGATGCCCTTGCCCCGCAACAGGTAGGCAAAACCCCGCCCAATCGGCTTATCTCGCGGCAACGAAGGCATTCGCCTCAACCGGTGAACGCACCGTTCTCCCTGCTGGCCTTTTCAAGCGGGAGGCGAGCCTCCATCTTGCACATCAACTCCCATAAACGGACGCACGGCGTCGAGGCGGACTTACATGAAAAAAATCGGCTTTCTTTCCTTCGGTCACTGGACCCCTTCCCCGCAGTCGCAGACCCGGTCTGCGGGCGACACGTTGCTGCAATCGATCGATCTGGCGGTTGCGGCGGAGGAGCTGGGCGCCGACGGCGCCTATTACCGGGTGCATCATTTCGCGCGGCAGCTCGCCTCGCCCTTTCCGCTGCTGGCAGCCGTCGGTGCGCGGACCAAGAGCATCGAGATCGGCACGGCCGTCATCGATATGCGCTACGAGAACCCGCTCTACATGGCGGAAGACGCCGGCTCGGCCGATCTCATTTCGCAGGGCCGGCTTCAGCTTGGCATCAGCCGCGGTTCGCCCGAGCAGGTCATCGATGGCTGGCGCCATTTCGGTTATGCGCCGGCGGAGGGCATGAGTGACGCCGATATGGGTCGACAGCACACGGAAGTCTTCCTGGAGGTGCTGAAGGGCGAAGGCTTTGCCCAGCCCAATCCGCGCCCGATGTTTCCCAACCCGCCGGGCCTGCTGCGGCTTGAACCGTACTCGGAAGGCTTGCGCGAGCGGATCTGGTGGGGCGCCGGCTCCAATGCGACCGCCGTCTGGGCCGCCAAGCTCGGCATGAACCTGCAAAGCTCCACGCTCAAGGACGACGAAACCGGTGAACCCTTCCACGTCCAGCAGGCCAAGCAGATCCGGGCCTATCGCGAGGCCTGGAAGGAGGCCGGCCACACACGCACGCCACGCGTTTCGGTCAGCCGCAGCATCTTTGCCCTGGTCGATGACCGCGACCGGGCCTATTTCGGCCGCGGCGGCAAGGAAGACGATTCCGTTGGTTTCATCGACGACAAGACGCGCTCGATCTTCGGGCGATCCTATGCTGATGAACCTGACAGGCTGATCGCACAGCTTGCCGCTGACGAAGGCATTCAGGAGGCCGATACGCTGCTTCTGACCGTGCCGAACCAGCTCGGTGTGGATTACAACGCGCATGTCATCGAATCCATCCTGAAACATGTCGCTCCGGCGCTTGGTTGGCGCTGACAAGGCATCGGGCGGGGGGCAAATACCGCCGTCCGTCCGGTCGTCCGGGGGGTTTTTCACGCTTCCGTCCATCATGCCCGCGACCGTTCCAGCGCCTGGAGCATCGGATAGATGCTAAAGGCCGCACGCCGGGCCTTTTCCGTCAGGTTTCGCAGATAGCCTCCGGGTGAGCGGACGGCCTCGCCCCGTTCCAGCAGCACAGTGATCACCACGGCCGCCGTCTGTTCACCCATCGCCGCTTTCGCCTTGCGCCATGCATCGGGCGTGATGCCGAGCATCGACCGTGCGAGGTCCGCAGCGGCCAGGAAATCGTTCCAAGACCGGATGCCATCCTTTGTGTAATCGGCAATCTGCGGGCAAATGCGTGTCAATCTGTCGAGACTGATCGCCATCTTTTGCTCAGGCACCGTCAAATTTGAGATCGTGGCGCTGCCTTCAGCATTTTCCCGGCCGTTCAGTTCAAAAGAGAGATCTGTATTTGTATTCTGAATATGCTGCTCATTTTGAAGCTCATTGCCGCTCATTTCTTGTTCGGAAAGGCTTGAAAGATAAGCGTTTTCCACTTCGGCCCGCAGGGTGATCAGTTCATCGCGCCGCCATGCCAGGAGATCGCGTCGCATGCGGCGGCCTAGGCCGGTGGTCATCGTCGCCAATCGGGCCTTGAAATCGAGCCAGTCGCCCGCCCTGCCCTCTTCCAATGCGCAGGCGATGATCTTGGTGATATCGCGCTGGTGCAGCGTTACCTCGCTCCGCAGCGCCCTGATTGCTCTTTCTTCGGCGCGTGCGGCTTCTGCCGCTTCCAGTATTTCTGTGGCCCGGAGCGCGAGCGGTGCCAGGTCGAAACCGAAGGCGTCCTCTATCGCGCCTTTGTCGTCGCGCCGGCAGAAGCGCTTTCCGTTGGCGCTGTCGCGGCGGAAGATCATGCCGGCGTCAACCAGTGCTGCCAGGTGGCGTCGGATCGTCGCCGGCGAAATGCCGCGCGTGCGCACCGACAGTTCGCGATTTGACGGAAAGACAATGATCGGTGCCGAACCGTCGAGCTCCCGTGTGGTGGTGAAGGAGACGAGGGCTTCAAGCACGCTGATTGCGCGATCTCCGATACCATAGGCCGCGCGTGCCTCGGTCAAGGCGCGCATCAGCTGCCACTTGTCGGCCCGGCCGGTATCATTACCGGCCCCACCAGCCCGCAGTTTTTCCTGTCGGCCGGCCGTCTCGCGCTGTCTCTGGAACTGGCGCGCAGTTATCCGTCCGCCGCCAAAAGGCGTCGTTGCAATATGCTCCATCATTCGGGTCCCCTTTTCCGAGGCAAGGAGGTCCCGTCGACGCCATCCATCCGTCCTGTCGCATGATCGAGCGGGGATTCCGCTCCTGAGACAGGCCATTTGGCAGACGAAGTTTCACATTCGCACGACGCTAGCGTCGCACGACTCTTGACTTTGACTGTAGGAAGTGATTCTCTCGAATTGCTACATAGAAGAGGGCTTCCGAAATGGTGACGTTTTGGGGGCCTTTTTTCTTGTCTCTGCGCTTCCTTTCGCTGGTTTCTCAGGCGTTCTCCAACCGCTCACGCGGCCGAATCACAACAATGTTGTCAGGTCTTTCCCGCCTTCGCGTCTTTGCGCGCGGCTAGAAAGTCTGCGTAATCGTCCTTCATGCGTGCTGTTAAGGCCTCGATGAAGGCGGGATCGACTTCTGGGGCAAAGGCAATGCGCACCGCCTTGCCCTTGCGTTCGACATGGGCGAGTACGCCGCCGTCGGGGCGGATAATCGCCTCGGTCGCTGGCGCCGCCTTGGGCGCGCGCCGCATCAGCCGGTCGAACAGCATCTGAAAACGCTCATCGCTCGTCGCCGACCGGAAACGCTCGGAGTGGACCTCGTCCTCCGATTTCTCGATCTCCGCGCCATTGCCGTTCTCGTAAAGCGCGCCAAGCGCCATCCAGCGCTCACGGCCGGCCTTCGGCGCCGGACCGATCTCGCGCACGAAGCGGAACGGCACGGCGTCTGCGACCTGGAGAAGGCGTGACAGCTCGCTTTTCTGCACCGCCAAGGCATCGCAGACGAGCTTGCGCTCGAAACCGCGCCGAACGAGCGTATGCGCAAACAGCGCGCGTTCGATGAAGCTCAGGTTACGGCGTTCGGCATTTTCCTTGCCCTGTGCCAGAACCAGTTCGTCGTCGCTCAGTGTCTTGACGATCGCCTTTACGGGCTGGCCGAGGCGGCGAGCGGCACGTAGGCGGCGGTGACCATAGGCCACCTGATATCGGTCGCCTTCGCCTTTGTCGGCGTTCCCGGCGGGCGCGGGTCGCACCAGGATCGGAACCTGCTGTCCGCTCTCGCGGATGCTGTCGACGAGTGCGAGGAAATCCGGATCGTCACGCTCCTCATCGCTCAGGCGGTCGTTGACGAAGGAGACGTCGATCTTGTCGGTATCGAGTGAAACGATGCGTTCGCCATCCTGCAGCGCCTGGCGAAGCGCCCGCGCCTCCTCCGCCTCGCGGGTAATCGAGGTCAGCGAGAGGCCCATCGCCTTGACGGCACCGGATGACGTCCGCACGGGGGCGGCGGCCGGCTCGTTTGCCGTCGGCGCGGCTTTCGTTTCGGGTGCTGCCTCTCCGGCCGGCAGGATATCGCCGCCGAACAGGGCCTTGATGGAGTTCTTTCGATCGCGCCCGGCCATCACGTGCGTCCCCATGCGGTATGAATAAGCTGTTCAATCTCGTTGTTGACGGCGTCCAGCGCGTCCATCGCGCGGTCGTAGGTGCCGCGCGAGAAGTTCTCGCGCCCGACTTCGTAAAGCGTCTGCTTCGTCAGGCCGGCATCCGAGACGGCGGTGGATTTCAGCATCGGCGCCGTCAGAACGCGGCTGCCGAACAGCGAGCGAAGGAAGCCCGCGATCTGCGCCTGTGGCGCGTCATGCGGCTCGTAGCGTGTCACGAGATAGCGCAGGAAATCGAAATTGAGCTGCCCGCCCGCCTCACGCACCACACCGAGCAGATCCGCCGTCATGAAGAGGAACTGGCTCATCGAGGCGACATCCAGCATCTGCGGATGCACCGTCACGATGACGGACGTCGAGGCGCAGAGTGCAGACAGCGTCAGATAACCAAGCTGCGGCGGGCAATCGATGACGACGACGTCATAGTTGTCGGCCACCGTGGCAAGGGCCGCCTGGACGCGTGTGAAGAAGAAGCCATGTGCGTCGCCAGCGCGACGCTCGGCGAGCGCGCGGGGTGTCGCATGCTCGAACTCCTGGAGTTCGAGATTGCCGGGGACCAGGTCCAGATTGTGGAAGTAGGTCTTGCGGATGATGGCCGAAAGCGGTCGCGCTTCGTCGTCATAACGGATTGCACCATAGATCGTGTCGTTGCCGACCAGATCAAGTTCCGGCTGGTAGCCGAAGAGTGCGGAAAGCGAAGCCTGCGGATCGAGATCGATGGCCAGCACGCGATGGCCGGTCATGGCTAGGTGCTGAGCGAGGTGGACGGCCGATGTCGTCTTGCCCGAGCCGCCCTTGAAGTTGGTCACGGAGATGATCTGGAGATGCTCGCCGCGTGCCTCATCACGCCATTTCAGATAGGAGCGGGCCTTGGCGATGTTGCCCTTGGCGCGCGCCTGCTCGGCGAGGTGATGGCGAAGCGCATCGATATCGGAGAGCGAATACATGCGACGGCCACCGGGACCAGTGGCAAGTTCCGGTCCTTCTCCGGCAAGCGAAATCTGCCGGAGATAACCATCAGACACGCCGATTAGTCGCGCAGCTTCCCCCGAGGTGAAGCTGCGTAACGACTTCCGAGACGTCGGCGAGAACAACCGATCGCGCATTGACTGGAGCTGCGTGGAAAGGGCCTGCGCATCTTCTGCAATGGTTTCGTCGGCCGGGCGAAGCGGCTCCTTGTGTTCTTCCATGGCGGTATCCGAAGGCAAAGCCATCAAAGTCTCCGATTGTTACCCGATCGAGTCAGCGCCTCATGCGCGATCGACCGTAATGCTATTATCGTCCGATTCTCGGCACCGTGGATATGCGGCAGGGCGAAAATCTACAGATACGTCTCGCAGTTACGGCGAACTAACCATCCTTCGCCTTATTCCGTAGGCACGCTGGGCCAAGCTCTGAGTCGCGTCAAGCCTTTGCAGGAAAGAAAAATGGCGATTCACAGAGATGGAAATGCTGGAAAATGAATCGTTTGCGGGGATTTTTGGCGACCGGGGATGGCGTGAGTTGACAGCTGTCAACGACTGCGCCAGCTGAATGTGAGCCATTGGGGTTGGGCCCGTTCGGAAGGGTCGGTGCAAGTCAGCTCGTCGTTAGGCCGGTGGCGAGCATGGGCTGGGCCGCCGCAAGAGAACATATCCCTCAGCGTCCCTGTGCGCATCGTAGTCCGCCCATTATGCTATACCCATTATTGCAATCTTCCGAGCGAGGCATCCTCTTTCGTGAGTTGCCGTGCTTGCTCAGACAATGATGCTCGGCTCGGACGTCGCGCGTACGCGAAGAGCCTCCGTGGGTATAAACAGGTGCCAGCCCGAGATGTGGTTGACGAGCGGCCTGTTGACAGCTGTCAACAGCGACAGTGATGCTCGTCGGCGCGTGCCGGTGCTTGTGTCGTACTAGTCATCCATTTAAAGCCACTTGGTGGGCCCGTTGCATCAACCTTTGCCGCAAATTGGTCGTGCCGCGAAAGCGGTCGCGTTGTGGAGGTCCAAGCGTGCCAACCGCACAATATCTCGGCGCGCAGCGGCCACATGCTCGGACCGGTCACACCACGACCCAGCCGGACATAACCACTGAACTTCGGCGCGAGGGCGCGAGAATTTCCGGCCTAAGCTGCGATGTGCTTCAAGTGGGTGTTAGTCGGCATCGACTTGGGTCGGCTCGATATCTGCGGCGGGCTGGTTCTCGCGGCCCACGCCTTTCGAATCGAAAGGTTCTCAACGTTTCAGCAAGTGCTGGGGCGAGGGTAGGGTAGGGCGGCGGCGGGCACTTTCGCCAAACCGCCTTTTATTGATGTGTTCGTTGAGCTCTAAGCGAGGACGAATGATCGTGAAGATGGGTGCTCGGCGTTCTCGTCACCTATCCTCAAGGGCCTTACGGCGCGTTGGCTAGCTTTTGCGAAAGGGTCCGTCGCTTAGGGACCGATCCTGCAGGATGGTCGGTTCGGGCGCAGGCGTGGCGATCGAAACGTCTTTTTGCCGTTGGTGGGTTTGTCTCAAAGATATCGCGCCGTTTGGCGCGATATCCACTCGATTGCAGGAAGGCTATGCGGCTCGCATCGCCCGAAGACCGTGCTCCGAACCTTTCGATCCCCCAAGATTGAATTGCGCCAGGAGCTGGTTAAGCGCAGCGGCTTCCCGGGCAAGGCCATGGCTGGCAGCCGTCGACTGCTCGACCATCGCCGCGTTCTGTTGCGTACCTTGGTCCATCACGTTAACGGCGGTGTTGATCTCCTGAAGGCCGGTCGCCTGCTCACGGGAGGATTCCACGATGGCGTTCACGTGCAGGCTAATCTCCCGGACTTCCGCCACGATCGTCTCGAGCGAAACGCCGGTCTGCTTGACAAGCTCGACGCCGGTTTGAACCTGAGAGCCGGACGCCGCGATCAAGGCCTTGATTTCCTTGGCCGCGTTCGCCGAGCGTTGGGCAAGTTCCCGAACCTCTTGCGCGACCACCGCAAAGCCTTTCCCCGCCTCGCCGGCGCGCGCCGCTTCCACGCCCGCATTCAACGCCAGGAGATTGGTCTGGAACGCGATTTCATCGATGACGGAGATAATATTACCCATCTCACCCGCTGATTTCTCAATGGCCATCATCGCTTCGACAGCATTCTGCATCAAGGCACCGGATTGTTCGGCGCCTGTTCGTGCCTTCGATACGAGGCGACCTGCATCATCTGCACGCTTGGCCGAATCCTTGACCGTCGTGGTGATCTGCTCCAGGGCTGCTGCCGTTTCCTCGACAGAGGCTGCCTGTTGTTCCGTGCGTCTCGACAGATCGTCTGCAGCCGCGCGGATCTCATTCGCACCGGCATCGATCCCTTCCGCATTCTGCCCGACCGAGCGAAGCACGGAGTGAAGCTTCTCCACGGAGCTGTTGAAGTTCGAGCGCAGTTCGTCGAGCGTGCCGGTGAAGGGCGTCAGGATGCGGTGGGAGACGTTGCCATCGGCGAGAGCTTCCAACCCGTCGCGCAGCGAATCGACGGCAAACTTGGTGTTGGCGGCGTCGGCGGCCTTCTGTTTCTCCCGCTCCAGTCTCTCCTGTTCCGAAAGCGCCCGGTCGGCGTCGCTCTGCTTTTCCAGGCGATCCTTTTCGATGGCGTTATCGCGAAAGACGGAGACGGCCGAAGCCATGCTTCCGAGCTCGTCCCGGCGGTCGACGCCGGGCACAGCCTCATTCACCTGCCCGGAGGCAAGCGACATCATTCTGAGGCGAAGCCGCTCGATCGGATTGGAAATCTCGCGCTTGGTGACGATCACAGCGAGAAGCAGCAGGGACGAAAAAACAGCGGCCAATGCCAACAGAGTATACAGGATCGTGTTGTTGGTTTTCTCAGAAAGGACTGCAGCCTTCTCCTTGAGCCTGTCGCTCGTATTGTTGATCCATGCGCGCATCGCCTTGATCGTCTCGGCAGCCTTTTCATCGGCCTGGACGAGAAGGGCTTTGGCTTCGTCGTTGCGGTCGGCGGACCCCGCAGCGACGGCTTTATCCGTGATGTCGATGACGCTGTTGGATTGCGCCTGGAGAGACGCCAGCGCCTCGCGGTCTGCCGGCATCAACGTCATCGCGTTATCGATCAGCTCGTTGAGCCGTGTCTTGCTGGCCGCGTAGTCGCCCTCCGCTCGTTTCATTCCTTCGGTTCCGGCGTCATAGAGAAACACCTGATAGGCGTCGTAAACGATCGAAACGAGACGCTGGCTGGCAATGGCCATGTCTATCTCGGCGTTCCCGTCATTGGTGACGAAATCCGAATACTCGGTGTCCGCAGACTTGAATTTTCCCGAGACATAGAGCGTTCCGCCGATGCCGATAAGACAGGCGGGAAGGACGAGGGACAGGACCTTTGTTCTGATCCGCAGGTTTTGCAAGAGCGACATAGTATTTTCCGTTGAGGGAGGGGAACAAACGCTAAGACAGGGGGTGAACATGATCGTTCGCGTTATGGACCGAATACAATCGGCGCGCCTCTACCCCGGGATCTGTCACTTAATACTTTAGAAGAAAGCTTAAGGTCCTGTTAAGCTTATTGTGAGTTGCGTTCGCGGCGCTTTCCGATGCAAAAATACAACCTCTATTCTGCGTGACATCGAATTTCCACGGAATGCCAGCGTTTAAAAGTTGTGTTCACTTCGCTCAGTTCGCCCCAAAAAGCACAAGTCTAAGGAAAAGCGGACTCCGGGTGCGTGGTGGAACAAGCCCGGGCGATCATGGCAAAACGGCTCGCGCGAGCCTCGGCGGATCTCCACCTTCCGCCACCCGCTATCGATGAAAAGCGTTGCGAGCGCCCCCTTGTCGAAGATCGTGATCTGGGAGCATGCTGCAGTGCCAGCCGATGAGCAACCGTGGGGCGGGGACGTGGATCACGCAGGGTACTGCGCTCCAATGTCTTAGGCAGGGCGTTCAGATCCTAACACAGGTCCGCCGCCTTCTGATGCAGCGAGGCGGTTTGCTGAATTGGATGAAGGCCAGTGAGCAGCGATCGCGCGGCCGACGGGCCTGGCCATGGCGTTGCAAAAGTAACCAGTTCGGCCGTTCGTCGGTCGGAGCCATATCGGACTGAGGCGTTACGCCCCCTCATGATGGCGCCTCGCTATTCGCAACCAAGCTAGCAAGGCATAGTCTCCGCAATCAAAAAGTAAAAACGCCGAATTTTCCGACCCTCACAGATGGCCGTACAGAGGATTTCTCGCATAGGAATGACCCGTGGCATGGAAAACGCGAAAAACGCGCCCTGAGCCATCTGTGGCCGAAAGAGGGGCGGTTGGCTTTTTCGCCTGACGGCCCCGGCCGGTCTTCCCTCAAGTACGGAAGGAGATCATCAGGCAGGGTCTTAGTTCGGGGAAGGGGGGTAAGTGGGCTATTGCGGAAAGCGGCGGCTATAGTAGCCATCGAGCGATCCTTGCACTCGGTGGACTGGTTCGCATGTGTATGTCTCAGAGAGTCGTAGCCGCGGCTCATAGATCGAGACCGTGTTGGGCTTGCCGCTGCGCGCTTTAGGTGTTCGGTCCCTTCACAGATTTTAGGCGGCGGAGCCGGCGCGCAAGGAGTGCGCGGCGAATTTGGCGCCACGCTCGGTTTCAGACAGGTCACCCCGCACGCCGGCGGCCAGCGCCGTCTTCTTGACCAGTCGGGCTACCTCCTGGTCGTTCAGCCGGCCCGGTCCGACCTCCTTGCCCCGGCCGGTCACGCGGCGAAAAAGGGGGCCTTTCGCCAGCCTGGCGAACCGGATCCATGCATTGACGGCGGCAACAGGGCAGGTGGCCTCCGAGGAGCCGCGGCCGATCTCCACCTCGCGCCACCCGGTCTTGCCGCGCAGCGTAACAAGCATGCCCTTGTCAGAAATCTCAATCCAGCCCCGGCCGTCGTGCGTTTGGTCGCGACCGAGATCGAGCCCTGTAATGTCGGAGCGCCGCAGGCCGCCAGCAAAGCCGATGAGCAGCATGGCGCGGTCGCGCAGGCCGCGGAGCGTGCCGCGCTCCAGCGTCTCGATCATGGCGACCAACTCCTCAGGCAGGACAGCCTCTTTTTGGCGCGGCGGCGCGGCGCGGGTGTTGCGGATGTCGGCCAGGACGCTGGCAATCGCCGGGGCACTGCGGTCGAGCGGCAGACCTGCCTGGGAATAACTCGAGGAGAGCGCTGAGAGCCGCCGCTCGATCGTCGAGACCGTATTGGGCTTGCCGCCCCGCGCACCGGCACTGTTGCTGCTGCCGGAGGCACAAGCTCTTATGTAGAGCGCGACAACCGCGGGATCGGGAGGCATGATTGGAAGACCCTGCCGCCGGCACCAGGCTGAAAAATGCTTCCAGTCGGCGGCATAGGCGCGTCGTGTATTGGCCGAACTCGCCGCCTCTCCATGGCCGACAACTGCGCTGTCAGGCGGTGCTGAAGTGTGCTTGGGATGATTTTTAATTTGCTCAACGATAGGGGGCATTGCTCTATTAAGGAGCATAATGACGATAATGCAAGATTATCCATCGTTATACGCGAAAGACAAGGCGTGCGGTTAGAGCATAAATCTATGGCATGATCCGCACATCTGGCCTAGGACCGGTCATGGATTTGCCCGTCGCCGCGCCCGTTGCCGCCCCGACCTTCATCGCCGCCCTGCCCGGCTGGGCGTTGCCGCGCGGGCGCGAGCCGGACGCGCTTGCTGCGACCATTTCTGCCGGCATCACCCTGAAATCGCTGGATGATATGGCCCGCTCAACGCCCGCCTGGGCCGGCTGCTGGCGGTCGCGCCAGGCCCTCAAATGCGCCGCCGTCGCGGTCCAACCGATGGCGCGCGGCGAGGATGCGGCAGCGTTGCGCGATGCCGTTCTGCCCACCGCCGTGGGCGACGATCCCGGCCCGGCCGGAAAGGTGTTTCTGGCCACCAGGAGATTGTCCACCCGCAAACCCGCCTTCTCCTCAAGGCGGTGGCCGAGCTTGCCGATCTGTTGGGGCTGGCCTGGGACGATCGGCTCACCGCGGCGCTCGACCATGCCGACGAAGCGCTGAAATCCGGCCGTCCCGCGCCGTTCGCCGCTGCGGACCTGGTCACGGCCGTGCATGCGGTGCGGCCGGATGCCGAACCGCTTGCCTGGATGCTGGCTGACATGCTGATCGCTGCGCTGCCGAAATGGGATTGTGCCGTGCCGCTGCTGATGGCCGAGCGCTATGGACCGGCCTTCAAGACGCTTGGGGGGCTTGGGCCGTGTGCGCCCGGGGGAACCGGCCTTTGCCCGGGCCGTTACCAATTTCCGCGCGAGAGCAAGGTGCCAACATGCGTTGACACAAGTTATCATCATAGTTCTGCCTGGGCTGAAGGCGTAGGTGCAGACCCAAACCTGGGAACACTGCGAAATACCGATTTGTCCTAGACATCTCGCTAAAGCTATATCGGCAACAAGACCGGCAAAACGATTGCGTTAGATCGTGCCTATCACCATGTTTATAAATATGAATTACGAGGCATAGAAACCGGCAAAATGGTAACGCTCGCGAGCATCGAACCACTCCTTCCCGAAAGCAATCGGGATCGGGTAGTCGGAGGTCCGGGATCAAACGGCGATAATCGGCGACATCGGCGTCCGGCAGGACCGCTTTCATCCTATCGCGTGTCGCTACGAGGCGCTCGATGGGCAAAGTCGGCGGGTTGGCCGCGAGATTGCGGTTCCACTCTCCATGTATGTCGTCCGTCCAGCGTGCTTCGACCAGACCGTCGAAGGCGCACTGGACCAAGACATTGCGTAGATTAAATGGATACAGGACGCAGGCATCATAGACCGCGCCGGGCGGTTTAGAGGCCATGGGTCTGAATGAGATTCTCCGTGTCTTCGGCAAGCGCATTCATCGCGGCCTGGCGTGTGTCGAGCCTGGTCTTCAACGCGAGTACGTCCTTGAGGAGAGCGCGACGATGCTTGCCCACGTAACGGAACGGCAGATCGCCGCGATCCATGCGCAGAACGACCAGAGGACGGGAGATGCCTAGGATCGCGGATGCTTCTGTTGGGCTCAATTCCTGCTCCTCGGTGAGGAGCGCAACTCGTTCGCCGCGCAACATGTGGGCCAGAAGAGCCTCAACCGCGGCGGCGGCCGACGGTGGAATCGAGAGCTTATGCTCGCGTCCCCCTTCTTGATGAACATGAAGTTCCAACCTGTCGCCAGCAGTAAGCTTTGGCAGCGGCGAGGCTGCCATGCGGTCCCGATCCGACAACCCGGCGAAGTGAATGATTTGGCTGGCCATGATGCGGTCTCCTTGACGGCAATATAGGAGCTGGGATGCCTAACTGCAATAACTGAAATCTCAACTCGTATCATGCGAGCGTGCCGTCTCATCGAGCATCTGGAGGCCCGGAGGTGAAAGGGTCAAACATCGTTGAAACGTAACGATGCAGAATATCGCACCCATCCTCTCGAGCACTGAGTCCACGTGCGTAATGAAAAGGCCTCTTCCGACGCTTGATTTGCTTGAAGAATGTAGCTTTCCTCGAGCCAGGCGAAGCCCGCCTGCTTGTTGTTGGAACAGATGAGTCACATCGGACCAGACGGGGATCAGAGCGATCTCGTCTGGGGTTTGGGTAGAAGTGAAGCCCGCTCGGCGCTTTCGAGGCGTGCGGTGCAAACCGATACAGCGGTTCTTTGCAGCAAGGTCACACGCTTGATCAGCCAAGCCAAGTCTTCTTCATCGATTTTATAATGGCGCGAATATCGGGCCCCGATATAGGCTTTGTCGAGGCGAGCAAAGCGCTGCGCGGCAAAGAAGCTGTCGCGGGGCCAGACCGCGATCAGCCGCGGCGTGACCCGCTCCGCATGTGTGCGCAGCCAGGCAAGTCGATGCGATTTCGGGCTGTGAAGCGTCAGGACACGTAGGGTACCATGATAGAGCTGTTCGGCCGTCTGATGAAGGTCAAAGGCTGCTTCCCTGTTGTAGCCACGCCCCACAGCATGCTTCGCCAGTTCGAAGCGATACTCGGCGTTCGGGAACCAGTGATCGAAATGGTGGAGCATCTCGGCTCTGGCCACCTCTAAATCCAGCGGTTTGGGTTTAACGAAGGGAAAGCCTGGCCTGTCATGGATCATGATGCCGTCGCGGACGATGTCCACGAAGAAGGGACGACCGAGAACAAGCTGGTTGTTCAAATCCATGATGGAATAGACGATGAAGTTTACCGGCGTCTTCAGACACCTCGTGACCGTCAGTTCCCACCGCAGGCGATCCCTGGCCCGATCCCAGAAACCTGGATCGGCAAAGGTTTTTGTGCTAACGACGACGAGCAGGTTGTAGGCAGCGCGATCGTCACCCTCGTACGCTTCGACACCCAAACAGTTTGCGCAGGAACCAAACAGAACCAGCTTCACGATACTGCCGGCCGTGCCCTTCTTCAGCTGCTTGTCTTTCTGTGCCTGCTCGAACTCCTCCAAGAGGATACGCGCGATCGCTCCCAGTTCACGACGCCTGTGCTCGGAGAGATGACCAATATGTTCAGGCGAAGTCAGTTGAACATGCGCCCTCGTTGCGTGCATATGGCGGAGGGCTTCGGTGTGCTGTTCGCCAATAGCGTCTTTCATAATGCGTCCCCGTCGGAATCCAGGAAGGTCTCGGCGCCGCTGCCAAACATGAAGAGGTTAGGCTGCAAGGTTTGCCCGATGCGTATCAGATCGGCCTGCGCTGAACGCACGTGCTGCCAGGGGAAATCCGGGGGCAACCCATAGTACTCGCCTTTACGCAGGACCGCATCAAGCTTGCCCGCAACGCCGGCAAGTGTCGCGGCCGGTGTGTTCATCAGGGCGTCGGCTGTCATCATTTCAGTACGATCAGCTCGTACCTCGGCTTTCGCGGCCCGAGTATATCCCAAGGCATCATCCAAACGATTCCACGCGTCCTGGCGGTTCCGGAAGGATGCTATTGCCCTTGCCCGTATGGCCTCATGCCCAGATGCATCGCCACAGATCCGATCTACCTCTTCCAGGCTGAATGCGCGGACCGGCTTCATTTCTCCGGGGAGCATGATTTCGACGTGTGGAAATCCGATAGCAGCAACCATCCGGCGTTCAAGATCCAGCTGCAATTTCCAGAGGCGCTGTGTTTCATTGAAGGCTTCAAACCATTGTCGCCAAACGTCCAGCGCGGGGTCGCAGATCTTGTTGGTGGCAAATGCTTTTACACTCTCCGTGCCGGGTCCAAATGGCAACGTTGCCATGGTCGCCATCGTACACGTCAGCAGCATCCTGCGCGTGACGGAAGACAAAGTCGTGGTATCGTCCGAATCAGCCATTGATCCGAGCTCCTATCAGCTTGGGTTGTGGTAAGGCTGAGTGGAGTGTTACCGCACTCCGCTTAGCCGCTTGGTTAGGCCAAATTATATCACTGGCATAATTTGGCGGTTCTAGAGATTATGTCAAGGTAATAATTTTGATCACTGAAGAGCAAATTCGGATGGCGCGAGCGGCACTGAGATGGGGTGTCCGAGATCTGGCCCGCGAAGCTCAGGTGACGGCAGCGACTATTACGCGTATTGAAGCTGGAAAGCCCGCGCATGCCTCCACATTGAAGGCAATTCAGGAGGCGTTTGAAACCGCTGGTGTGGAGTTCATCCCGGAAAACGGGGGCGGTCCTGGGGTGAGGCTGGCGAAGAAGACTATCCGCTAATCATAGCGCCGATGATACGTGGGGAAAGGGCTACCGCGCTCTGAACGGCTCGATCATCGCCTTTGTAACATCGCCGGGGAAACACACCGGCGAATATCCGCCCGGCTTGGTATAGGCGCTCCGCTTGCCGCAGCGCCGCCCAGAGCGGTCGCGGCTATACGGACATGCACATGAGCTCGGATAGGAGTCGAGAGATTCCGCAATAATGCG
The DNA here is from genome assembly GCF_023038235.1 of Shinella oryzae. NCBI lineage: Bacteria > Pseudomonadati > Pseudomonadota > Alphaproteobacteria > Hyphomicrobiales > Rhizobiaceae > Shinella > Shinella oryzae. The sequence continues at coordinate 1,381,544 of NZ_CP081988.1, forward strand.
CTGGATCAAGACTGAGTCCGGAACGACGGGGACGGCAACCTCGATTTCCTCCGGCTTTTTCTCCTTCTTTGCCGGTGCGGCCTTCATGCTGGTCGCGGTTTCGGAAAGAAAGCGAGTGGCGATCCATCCCTCATGCTGGGTGAGATCATCTCGAATTCTGGACCAGTCTCCCGCCTCGTCCATCAGGAAGACCTTTCTCCCGGCATCGAAACGATCGATGATAGGATCGGTCGTCGAAGGACCTGATCGAAACCCCACACGCTTGCCCGACACGTAGCGAATAGCCGCATCGACAGGCCGAAGCGCCAGGCCATCGCTGGATGGCGTCTCGACCTTTGCGCCCGAGAGTTCGCGCGTCGGCTTTGCGGAGACCTCTACAGGTTCGATTTCTACCGCCCGTTCAACGCGGGAAGGCACAACATCCTGGGAAGAGGGCACGGTTGATCCATCGTCCGTCTGCCTGAAGAACGCATAGATCAGCAGCGCGCCAATGAGCCAGTATCGTTTCTTCATCCCCTATCCCCGCTCGAATTCTGGCTCACATGAAGCCGGACGACAAGTCTAGGGTGAGAAAGAAACCGGATTTCCCGTTGATCGTGAACTTGCTACAATGCCACCTCGTAATCGGAGGCTGGACAATGACAGGATGGGATCGCTCGCCCGGACCGGACAACGACTATGCTAGTGCACAGCCCACATCGTCTGTCTGGCGCGGTACCCTCGTCATGGTGCTCGTGCTCTCCGCTGCGGGGCTTGTCATCGGCTGGCTCTCATAGGGTCGGCGGCCATCAACCCCAACGCAGCGCGATCGAAACGCGCCCGAGCGGATGGACGTTTCCACATCCGCTCGGATTTCAAGAGATCCCTGCTCGGTCTGGCCAACCTATGCCGCTTCCCAAACCTGGTTCAAGATCTTAGCGGCCAGTGCCGCCTTGTCCTGTGGCAGGAATCGACCGTAGTGCTGCTGCACCACATCCGGCGTATCCTGGATCGCATAGCTTGCCTGTTCATACGAACCTGTTTGCTTGAGAATGTGAGTTGCCAGAATGTCCCGCACATTATGCGGCCCATGAGGCAGCAAGCCTCTGATGGCGCCACGACCTGTATAGGGATTATAGATGCCGTACCGCTGGATCACGGTCCGCCAGGCTTCATAGAAGGTTGCTGAATTATACGCGGCATCCACGCTGTTCGTCTTCACCGTCTTGACGAACAATGTTCCGGGGTCCTTTGCCGGTCCAAGCAAGACGCCGCGATGCCGGTCGATATAGGCTTCGAGATATTTGTAGAGATCGAGCAGGTCCGGCAGAATGAGCCGGAACGGTTTCTGCCCGAAGAAGGACGAGCCGGCATTCTTGAAGGCGACAGACGGAACGAGCACCTCCCATCCTTGCTCGCGGTCGCTCCAACGCAGTTCCCCGCATTTCATATCCTCAAGGCGCCGTTCGGATGTCGGGAAATGTCCGCGCGGGCAGACGCGCAGCTGGCGTAGGTTCTTTTGTCGAAGACCGAGATGCATCCCGAGACGGAGCAGCAGGAAGGATCGAACGGCCTCCGCAGCAGCACGTGGGTAGCGGTTCTCGTCCGGCATCCGGTTCAGAATCTCGTCTGTGATCTTGCGATATTCCGCCAGCGGGCTTTCCGCTTCCAGAACACACATGATTGGCTCGAACGGGTCACGATGCACGCGCATGACCCGCTGGATTTCCTTCGAGCGGTTGGCGGCGTGGCGATGAAACGCGTCGCACGCGCCATGCCAGTCGCGCGTGGCGAACGCGATCTCCTCCGGTGCGATCAGACCATCGATGGGCCGAACATTCTTCAATAGCTCTGGATGCTGGCGGATCCAGCCGACCTCCGCGCGGGTGAGGGCCTGCGCGACCATCAGCATGTCTTCTTCCCATTTGGTGTAAAAGCCGCGGCGCTGTTCTCGCCATTGCAGATACCAGTCCCACACGCCAGGGAAGATCAGCAGGCCAAAGGTCAACTGGCTGAGCGGCACGCCGCGGCCTTTGACGACGCCGGTGGGCGACGCTGCCAGCGCGCCGAACATCAGGCCGAGATGCTCGATCTTCTGCGCGGCCGTCTCCTCGCCCCATACGCCATTCCGCTGAAAGCCGATCGCCGTCAGCGTCGAGGTCTTGAATCGGATCAGGTCGGCCATTTCCATGGCAAGCCGCGGCGGCGCGTCGACGACTCCGGACAAGAGATCCGGGTCTTCGAAGGTTTCCGCGGTATTGTCGTTGGCAGTCGCGATCAGGGAATCGGTGCGCGGAGACAGCGCTCCTCCGCCATAGGCTATCCCGGGAAAGCGGATGGCGTAACGCTGCTTGCTGGCCGCGGCTTGATACCGCCGATAGTTCGTCGATCCCGAGACGATGACCCGGCGCACCCAGTCGACGATTTCCTCCCGCTTGCTGAACGGCAAGCTGCTGAAATCGTCGGGAAGGTGCCAAGCAATCCGGCGCCGCTCCGCCGGGGTGATGTCGCTCAGGTCGTGGCCGTGCAGGGAGCGGGCCTGGTGCGGGAGCTTTGCCTTGAAGTATCCCGCCGGCAGACGGTATCGCCGTTCAATGCGGGCGAGGATGTCGTAGCTGGCGACGGAGCGCGGCACGCGCTCGCCCTGGATCCAGGACAACAAGGTCTTGTGGTCAAACGTCTCGCCGAGGCGGACGACGGCGCGAAAGAGCTGCCAGTAGTTCTCGCCGAAACGGCGCATCTGATAGACCAGCGCATCCTGAAACGCCGCAGGGTCGTCGCTCGCTTCGAACAATGGCTCCGGAAACGGAGGGATGTGTTTAGGCTTTGGTCCTCTTTGAACTGAGGTCGATCGAGTGCGAAAGCCCTCATCGCCAACCTGCGCTTTTCTGGTCGTTGTTGCGGCTTCTGCGGCTTCCGGCTGGCCTAATCCGCGCGATCGGGATGCCTGCTGTCTTAGCGAGCGGACGTCCTCCGCAACGGGTGGGGCATCCAGCCATCGCAGGATGGCATCCAGGGCGACGCGGATCTGCTTCTTGAGGTCGCCCGTCAGCTCTTCACCGAGGCGGCAAGCGCGTGCGATCCCCGTCCAGTCGAAACGACCATTCAGGAGGGGAGGGACTATTCGGTGCGCGATGAGTTTGGTGAGATAAGCCTCGATGGCGTTCGACGAACGCTTCGAGGCGATTGGCGCGATGCGGAGCTCGCAGAATTTTGAGATCTTGCGCTGAAAATGACGTGATGAAAGGTCTGGTTTTGACATGCTCGCATTCCCATTCGCTCGACATCAATGCCGAGGGCGAGCGGAAATAGGGGCTGACGTTTAACAAAAAATGTACCGCAGCCGGCGCGATGAAAAGAGCGACATCGCTATGGAGCGACATATCAGCGACGGGAAGAACAGCTCTGTGGCATGCTTCTCGGAGCGCAGAAGTGGCATTCTCTGCAGTATAAATTCCGAGGAGGAGTTAGAAATTCGGTACAGCCCGTAAATGCTCGTGAAAGTTAAAATATAAATTCGGGTGGTGGAGGCGCAGTTCTCTGTTAACAAGCCTAGCAGGCGTTTTATAACTATCGATAAGGGATACTTATCGATGGCCAGCGGTGCGCTGGGGCAATCTATCCAGTGACGAACCCAAACGCAGAGATAGATTTCCTTTCGCAAATCATTTACCATAAATTCAGTGGCTTACGATCTCACGAAAATCCCCATGACAGCCCTGATGCGGCCGGCCTTCGACGCCGGCATTGCGCTCACCCGTCTCGACGAACGCATCGCCCGCTCAGCAGTCGGCGCGGGCTTTCTCGAGCGCATGCATTTCCGCGATGCCTGCGCCTCCCTCTGGATCGACGGCGAACTCGTCCATCTCGAAGACCTCGTCCTGCACGACGCCACCCGCGACATCCGCACCCCCACCCACGAACTCACCATCGCCCGCGACGTGCTGCGCACCCGCCGGCGTATCTCTGGCCAGTTGCCGGATTGGGCGCTGTCGCCGGAAGGTATTCGCACGCTCCGGCAAACGTCGGAGATGTCGTCGCCCGGCGCGGCGGCGGAGGCAGCCGGCACAATACGGAGCGCGGTCGCGAACGAACCGGACGGCGAGGAGGAAGACGACGACATCGAACATCTCCCCGGTATCGATTATGCCGCCATCGATGCGGTTCTCGCCCGATCGTCGGCCGCGATCGAGGACGCCAGGCGGCCTGACGGCGCCGGCGGCAACAGGCCGGCCGAAAGGGATCCACTTGTCTACGATCTCGACTGGGACGAGGATGCCCGGCTCGACGAATGGCGCGCCGTCCTGCGCCAGGCCGAAAACCTGCCGGCGGTGTGTCGGGCGATCATAGCCCTCGATGCCTGGAATGAGCTTTCGGTGCTGCAGCACGCGCCCTGGCTTGGCCGTCTGTTTGCCGCCTCGATCTTGCGGGTGGCTGGCATCACCACCGGCGCCCATCTCGCTGCCATCAATCTCGGCCTGAAAACCATTCCCGTCGATCGGCGCCGCCACCGCGATCGCGAAATCCGGCTGCTGGCCATCGCCCAGGGTTTTCTGGCGGCCGCCGAGCTCGGTCTAAAAGAGCACGACCGGCTGACGTTGGCGCGGACACTGTTCGAGCGAAAGCTGGACGGACGCAGGGCGTCTTCAAAGCTGCCGGAGTTGGTCGAGCTGGTGATGGCAAAGCCATTGGTGTCGGCCGGGATGGTGGCGAAGAAGCTCGACGTCACGCCTCAGGCGGCGCGGCGGATCGTTTTGGAACTCGGCCTGCGCGAGATGACGGGGAGGGGGAGGTTTCGGGCGTGGGGTGTAATTTGATAACCCCACGCCTTATTTCGTAGGGGGACTAGGCGAGGCTCATGGTGCTGGGCAAGCTGTCTGGGCGGCCCCGCAACGGTCTAAATATGATCATTGCGGCGCTCGCAGGCGCAAATGATTGTGTTGTGGTGACGGAAAACGATAATGACTTCACGGGGCTTCAGATCATTAATCCACTGCGCCGCGGTATATAGGAGAGGAATAGTACCATGACGGCTGCGCCGCCTGTACCTATCGAGTATCAGCTCATTGGCTTAACGGAAGACGGAAACACCGGCGATCTTCTTCTCGGGCTCGACCAGAAACAAGGGCGAGTTCGCCTCCAGGCTCTGATCTCCGAATGGCTGCGGATGGAAAACCTCGTCGTTCTGACGGGTTCCGGCACTTCGGTTTCGGTGGGCGGCAAGACGATGGCCAATCTCGAAACTGCCGTCTTTGCGACAATTGAGGCTCTTCCCGATGTGCCGGCCTCTATCGGCCCTATCATCAAGGCACGACGGGATGCCGTTTCGCTAGCCGATTTTCTTGATGAGCCGACACTGGGGTTCGAGGCTTGGCTGTCCTTTGTCGCGAACGCGCTTGTCGTTGGACAGTCAAAGGACGCGCCATTCTCCGGCGTCTCCTGGCCAGGCACGCCGGAACCGAGCCTGGACGATCTCAAGTGGTTCGTCGATCGTCTCCGTATGTCGATTTTTGCCGAATGCGCGCTGCACTTGCCCGATACGGCCAAGGCGAAGTCGGCAAGCGAGATCGCTCCGCAGCTTGCGTTTCTCTCCAAGCTCGTCGCGCGCGACAGCAATCTCGGGCGAACCCACCTTTTCACGTTGAACTACGACACCCTGTTCGAGCAGGCGCTGGAATTGCTGGGCATCCAATATTTCGACGGTTTTACCGGCCGCGCCGCTGCTCGCTTCGATCCTTCGGTATACGGGCTCGACATCTATTATCCGGGCGAGGTTGCCGAAGGTCGCGTAAGGCGCTTCGACAAGTTCCTGCACTTCTACAAGCTACATGGGTCCATTCACTGGTTGGAGCAGGACGGCGAGATGCGCGCGCGGCATCCCGACCTCGCCCCTTTCAAAACCTACGGCGGCCTAAAGGCGGACGAGAAGGCGGCCGTTCTCGGCGATTTGGCGGGCGGAATGCCATCGGTCGGAATTCTGCCAACGGCCAACAAGTTCGCGCAGACCCTGACGATGCCCTACGCGCATCTTTTTCGGTCCTTTCAGGTTCGTCTCGGTATCCCGCAGACCTTCCTGCTCATTCTCGGCTACGGCTTCGGTGACGATCATGTCAGTCGTATCATCGAAAACGCGCTCATGAACCCGTCATTGGTGATGCTCGTGGTTGAGCCTAATCCAGCAAGTCCTGTCATCGAGCGGGTGCGCCGCTACAAGGATCTCGGCAAACGCGCTTTTGTCCTCACCCCAACCGACGCCGCCTTTGCTGCTGACAAGTTCAGGCACGCCACCTTTGACGATTTCGCCCGCTCGGTAATGCCTGACGTGCAATGGCTGGACGACTTCCTGCGCCTGCGGCGGTTTGAGAAGCAGATCGCTTCCTCCACAATGCCGACCGAACCTGATCCGGCGGTGTAGGATGGATAATCCACGTCTTATCGGCCACATCGTTTCAGTTCAGGGCTTCCGTGTGAAGGTGGAATTGCTGCCCGAAACCCGTTCCGCGCTGCGGGCGACCCTCGATGGGGTTCAGGTGGCGATCGCCATCAATGCTTATCTCACCTTCTCGCTGGGCGCTGGCGAAAGCGTCATCGGCATCATCACCGACCTCGAGGCGCGGGAAAGTTTCGACCCTTCCAGCGGAGACGATCTCAGTCTGGAGCTTATGAAGCCACGTCGGACTGCCAGTGTGCAGTTGTTGGGCACCATCGAGCACGCCGATGATGAGCCATCGTTCAGTCCAGGTATATCCGTCCTGCCGACACTGGACACACCGGCAGAAATCGGATCACCCGACGTCCTGCGCGCGGTTTTTGAGATCCCACCACGTCGCAACAGGCCGGAAGACTATGATGCCAAGGATTTCGACTTCGACCTGAAGATCGGTTCTCCGACCGGCCAAGCGCGCAATGTCGTGCGGGCGTCCTACAATGATCTGTTCTCCAGGCCGTTGGCGATCGTCGGAAACACGGGCTCGGGGAAATCCTTTTCAGTGTCTAGCCTTATCCAGAAAGCGATGAAGGCGCTGGATGGTGCTGCCCAGGAGCCGCACGTCTTCATCCTCGACATCAACGGTGAATACGCCAAAGCCTTTCCTGCCACTGTGGCTGAGACACGCCTACCGGATCGCATCTATCTCAATGGCAAGGAGTTCAGCATTCCGCTGTGGTTCCTGAACGCGGAAGAAATCTGCGCATGGCTGAGCGCAGCTGAACAGACACAGGAGCCTGTGCTGAAGGACTGGTGGGCGATCGCGAAGGGCGGCAACGCGACGGCTGCCGCCAGTCTCGGTTCGCTCCAGAACGCGATGAGCGCTCTCGACCAGCTTCTCAGCGAGCTGACAAAAATTAAGAAGAAGGCGGCAGGCTCCTACTGCGACGCCATCGCTGGCCATCTCGCGAACACCGATATCGACATAACGACGTTCGAAGCCCTCTTCACCGCGCATCGTTCCGCAAACGACTACAACACCGAGGTCATGAACAATCAGGCCGCAATCGCAGCCGAAGCCGAGAAGCTCAAAGACGCTATCCGGACCAAGATTGTCGGCGGGAGCGATACGGCGGAGGCGGGTGCGCGCACCGCAGATTCACCGATCCCGATTGCGCGTTCGACGCTGACCGATCCGTCTCTGATCAATCGCGCCGTGTCGAAGGAAGACACGTTCAGGATGGACGCTCATTTGACGACACTGAAGCTGCGTTTGAAGACCCGCCTCGATGACAAGCGGTGGCGCGCATTCCTCAACTATGAGGACGCTGACACCGCCATCACCAATCTATCCGCCTGGTTCTCTCGCTTTGGTTTGGGCGCTGCCACAGGTCCGAAGGTGTCCGTGCTCGACCTTTCGATGCTGAGCAACGAAGTGCTTCCTTATGCCTGCGCCGTCGTCGGGCGTGTCCTCCTGGAGGCGCGGGAGCGCTTGCCCGCGGCGTCACGCTACAAGCACCCATGGGTACTCGTCCTGGAGGAGGCGCATAATTATGCCCGCCCAGCTCGTACCGACGAGGATCGTGGTCATCGTCTCGCCCGATTGACCTATGAGCGCATCGCAAAGGAAGGTCGCAAATTCGGACTGTCACTCATCGTTGCCAGCCAACGCCGAGTGAGATCAGCCAGACGATCATCAGTCAGTGCGCCAATTTCATCAGCCACCGCCTGCAAAACCCGGACGACATCGACCATTTCCGCCGCATCATCCCGATGCAGGCGCGGCGCCTGCTGGATCAGGTGACGATATTGTCGTCAGGCGAGGCGATCGTTTTCGGAAGCGCATTCCATATCCCGACACGCGTCCAGTTCGACCGACCGGAACCTGGCCCATATAGCCAGACCGCTGCGCCGTTCCACGAATGGTCGAAGGAAAAGACCCCGTTTCCTCTGAGCACGATCATCGACGCTTGGGGAGCATAGCTTAGAGAGGAGCCAACTGCCTCATGTCTCTAAAGCCTTTTGAGGCTGCTCTGGCCCCAGATTCCCGGTTCGCTGACCTTTGTGTTGTTGAGGAGGGTGTCGCGCGTCGAATGGCATTTAAAGACCATCATGCGGGAATTGCCGATGTTGGTTTGAAGGGCGCAGCGCCAGCAGAGGTACAAAAGGCGTTCGACCGGGCGCGCAGCGTCATGATCTACGCCTTTTTCGACTACGATCTCTTTGTCGTGGGGGAAGTCCAGGCGTTCGGGGCTTTCGAACTGGCAATCAAATTCCGATTGAATGGGCATGGAGGAGACGCCCGCGGCACACTCCGCAATCTGGTCGATCGGGCACGCAAGGCAGGTACACTTCCACCAGTGGTTCACGGGAACACGCCGATGAGCGATCCTATTGAGGCGTTGATAGCCATGCGAAATGGCCTTTCGCATGGCACCTCAGATATTCACACACCAGGCATGGCGCTGAACATCTTGGCGGCTTGCGCTGGCTGGATCGATTTTCTGTTTCCGAAACCGCATGAATGAATGCTGGTCGCCAATCGCTTCCCGGATTGCTTATGCAGTTCGATTAGCCTTGGAATCCCTCTTTCGGTGACCAACGCCTGATTTCGATTTTTTTCGGTCGAAACGGATCGCCTACCAGAGCCAAGCCGTCGCGAAACAGCGCGTATTTATAGTCAGAGCCGTCGGCAAGCCGACCTCGGATGTCCTCGCCAATACCAAAACCAGTGGGGTCAAAGCTGGGCAAGTCGAGTTGTGCGGGACGATCACGACCGCCGGCTTGAATCATTCCAGTGAGGCTGTTTAGGAACGCCCGGCAGGCCGTCTCTTCCATGACAAACCAGCCGTTTGACTTGCCCAACAAACCGCGAATGACAGTATCCCGCATAGCAAGCCGCTGCCAAAGCGGAAAGTCCAAGAGCTCGTCGTGCCACCAGTAGGCGCGGAGAGCCTGCCGGATGGATAGGACATTGCCCATGTACCAGCGACCGGCGTAGGAGAAACGGACGAAAGTGACCGGCCCGGGATCCTCTGGAAACTCGCTTGCTGCATTGATCCAGTCAATCCAATCGACGACAGCGCTCGCGCCCATGAGCAAGAAGTTAGACCGGTGTGTCGCCAGGGCTATTGGCGTTGTAACACCGCTGCCGGTAGGCGGCTGGCTCGAGGGCGGCGGTGAAGCCTTTTTCTTGGGCTTCGGAATCCGGGTTTCGGCAACGCTTAGGAACGCGCCGGATGTGCCCGGCCTTGAGCCGAAAGCTACCGAATAGCCGTGGACGACATGGCCGTAAGGTGAGCCGACATTTACATAGGGTTTTACCTGCCGCCCATATTTACGCTTTGCCTGCGCAGCGATGGTCTTTGCCGTGGCGTTGGCCGCGAACGAGCCGTGCGCCTCGGCCAATACAACACCGTGGCCCTCGACATTTCCGCCATCGTAGAGGAAATCGGCATGAGGATCGAGCGTACTGGCCAAGCACGCCGCATTCGCGCGCCAGACATATCCCAGAGCATTCATATAGAGATCGGTGATGCCGGCGCCGCACCGTGCGGTGAACAGTGTTCGCTCCGTGTCGGCCAAGTCCGCGAAATCAGCCGCAAGTTTAAACGTTTTCGTGTTCGAGATCAGGCACTCAAGTTGAGAAAGCGCGCTATTCTTAAGGCCGGTGAGTAGTTGTGGCCGCGCTTGACGTGTCGTCGCCGTCCTGGCGACCGCCGCCGCCAGCGCTATCGGAGAGAAGGTCAGGGTCGCCGCCGCCTCTGGTGCTTCGAAGTTTGGCGATACCGGACTGGGAATATGCTTATGTTTGGTATGGGTCGTTAGGCCGATGATTATGTCGACGCCCCACAACTCCGCAGTTGAACTCAACACGTTCGCTTTTCTCCAATCGCCCAGCGCTATTTGCTGCTCGCCTTGGCGGTGATGTCGAATTCGGGAATTGAAAGGCCGACGATCAGGTTGATGAACGTCTTCGCCTCGGCCATCGCGGCCTCGGCTTCTTCTTTTTTGCTGAACGTGCCCTGATGTACGACGGCGTTTCGAACAGAATTGATGTTCTCAGCCGACTTGATGAGTGATTTCGCGATTTTGCTCTTCGCAGGGTGAGCAAAATAAACGGGTACAAACAAGCGCGTCACCTTGCCGTGCAGACCGTTTGCCCACCGAAGGAACTGGTCGACAATCGCGGCATCGAATTCGGTCTGGCGAGCCCATTCGGTTCGGATGGCGTAGTTCGCCGCAATTTCGGCAGCCGTTGCGCAGCGAACAATCGCGGCAGAAGGCTCGTCTCTCAAATGGAGGCCGGACAGCTTGTTCCACTGCGATTGCAATTTCTCGAGATCGGTACGCTCGTTGTAAGGCTTTTTGGATGTCTTCCTTTGAGCCTCGTCTGCTGATTTTTTCATATCCCCAAACCCCCGGTGGCAACGCGCGTCGCCTGCTAGCTTAGATGCCAAACCCCTCTAGTCAGACAGTAAAAGCAAAAATGCCTCGTGATCAATACTCGAAGGTGGGAATGCGCGACGACGGCGGTGGCCGCAAAGCATGCTCTTATGCTTACAGAGAACGCACTAATCTTCAGGACAGATGAGGCATGATCAACGCCATGGCTTGGCATCCAAGTCTGGAGATTCGGCGGCGCGTAAGCGCCGTCGTCACCCCAAAAGCAGCTGAGGTTGTGTCGGTAGCACGATCCACTCGACGATGTTGCCGGCTCCGATCATGAAGCCGCGCTTGCGCAGCTCATCTGCATCTGCATCGCTCAGCCGGCATTTGGTTCCATGGCTTGCGGTACCGTCGAAATTGACCACGCCAATTTCGACGCCCTTTCGCCCATATACGTGCGCATGCGTCTGTCCTACACCATGGGTCGGCTGATCGATCCGAATGCTCTTGTCAAACCGTCCCTTGACCCATTTGCCTTCGTCAAGCCGCTCAAACCCCGCATTGTCCTTGGAGATGAGGATTTCGCTCAATGTAATGAGGCTCGCAAACTCTTTGAATCTCAAGCAACAACTCCCTGGTTTAGGCGAGAGGTAACCCGCTCGCCGTACTCGTCCCATTCTAATGGCAAATACCTCTCTGCCACTGGACCGACGAAAACGATAAAGTCGAGTGGGCGTGATCGCCAGCCCCGCGAAGTGGCCACGGAATGTGCACAGGCCTTTTTCGTTTCGCTTATGGGGCGCGATTTACAGGAAATGCTATGTCGTCGGGGCTATCGAAGCGCCGTTCATCTCCAGACCTTCAATTTGCTTATGCATCGCTTCATTCGGGCCGAAGACGACATCGAGCGCGCCGGAACGAGGGCCTTATTCACCGACCTAGCGCGACAATGCGCAGGATGCTCGCAACAAGCTCTTCAACCTTCTCGCTTAGATGTCGGACGAATAGACATATTTGGTTCTTAAGCAGCTCGCAAAGGAACATTGTGAAGAGAAGTACCGCCCATAGATGGCGGACCGCGCTCGTCAGCTGAGCCGCAAGTTAATCGAGCCACCGGACCTCGCGTTCCAGCTCCGGTAACTCCAATGCAGTCCAGCGTCAGTCGCGGCTCGCTACAAGCCGCAGCTTTGGCTTGTCTGCCCCCTTAGTATCATTTTGGGGTGGCGCAAGGCCATGCATTTGAGCAAATTCACTTGGATCCGTTCGAAGCGCATCAGCTAATTCCTCGAGGGAATAGCCGAGTTCTTTCATATGAAGATCGACAAGCTGTCTACTGAGCTTCCCTGATTCCGGCTGGATATCAAATTCCTTAGGCTCTCGTGTCCTGTACCCATACATACTCATCTGCTTGTACAAACGTGTCGCGCTCTCATCTGGGATTACCCCGAGCGTCTTCGCTCTGTAGATCAAGGCAGACATAGCAACCCGCCATTTTTGCTTTAGTAGCCCCAGCTTCGGAATTGAAAGCCCTCGCTTAAGGTCTGCCAGGACCCCCGAGCGTGGCATAAGAAGTTCCGCAGCGAACTCATTCGCCTCTTTCTCCATCGCTTCATACGGATAGGGATGAAGCACGACGTGTCCATATTCATGCGCCAGGCTAAAGCGTTTACGATCAACAGGTCGGTTCTGATTGAGTACAATGACCGGCTTCATTCCCGCTGGCCTAAGCGTGACGCCATCGATGTCGGCCTCACCGAAGTCGCCTTCGACAACGAGGATGCCCGTTGATTCAACATAACGGACCAAGTTGCCGATTGGAGTATCCCCCAACTGCCAGGAGGCGCGCACATGAAGGGCCGCCATGCTGGCCGAGGTGACTGCGCTGGCGTGCTCACTCACACTCGAATTGCTATCAACGACCTCAAATTGAAGAAGCGGATACTCGGGCTCCAAATCGATCGCGTCGAGCAGCCTGCGGAACTGGAATACGAAATGGTTGGCGAGCGCAATGACAGCATGTTGATCCTTTGCGGAAACGGCGGCCTTCTTTCGAAAAGCTGCCCCGTGAAGGCTCATTGGTGTTCTGTACAGCAGCTCCTGCTCGTAGAAAAAGCTTACCGGGAATCCCAAAAAACGCGCAATCGATTGGATTTCTTCCAATGAAAGCACGTCTCGAGTGCCGTTTTCGATCCGAGAAATTGCTGCTTGAGCAACCCCAGTTCCAGTGGCCAATTCCTTTTGGGTCTTTCCGCGCCTGTTACGAGCTAGAAGCAGCATCTCCCCGTTTATCGGTTTTGCCGCCATGGTTGAACTCGTCCCCTTTTTCCTTCTTCAACGACAACTTGGTTCCGCTCGGCCCATCTATAGGACCTGTCTCCGCCGCGCCAGTGGCTTCACCGGGCAATTCGCGGTGGATCTCAATCTTCCGTTGATCGACCTTATCGGCAAACTTCAGAAATGCCCGGGCGACCGAAGCGCCAGTGCCACTGAGATGGCAGGCAATGAAAAACAGAAGGTCGGATGGTGCCTCCACTTCAAAGCCGGGAAGAGTGGGCTCGCTTTCAATATCGTAAGCGGCGAATTGGTGCGCAGCTTTCGAGGTGCCGCCCCGCGGCCCGGCAAGATGAAGCTCAAAGCAGACAGTGAAGACTTTCCCGTCAATGCCGAGCTCACCGAATATCTTATTGCTCTGACCATTTTCGCAATAGTTGATGCTCAGTCCGCGATCGCCGAGCTTGGCCGCAGCTCCGGCCTCCGTCATCGCCCCGTTAAGTACCGATCCGGTGGCCCTTGGGTCACCCAAGTTCACATGCCGGACCTTCGCGAAATCGGCCAAAGTGGCTTCCAGCTCGCTAATTAGCGCCCAAATTGGAGCTTCGAAGCGTTCTCGAGCAGCAAGTAGTGCGTTGTCTCTGTTCAAGTGCGAATCGCCTTCTACCATTTGACATTCTCCATATACCGCCGTCGCGACATCTTGTCAAAATATTCAAAAAAATATTCACATGATGAATATTTTCGTTAATACGTTTTCTGGAGGGGGCTCGACGGCTCTTTTCTGTAGCTTCGCTGTCCACACCAAGCTCGGTTCATCGCCTATGGAATCCGCGCTGGTATCCTGGTGGTATTCCGTCGCTGGAATCAATCGGCTTAGTGTTGAGGAGCGCAAAGATAGATGGAGAGGAAAACTAATCCGCGCGGATTGTGTTAATCAGCGCCTGGTGGGGAGATGATTGTGCGGCCCTCAAGGCGCGCCGATGGTGGTGTCTACTTCAATCGCTCAGACGGCAATTGCATTTAGTCGCGCCCCCACGCTTGGCCGACCGATCCGAACTAAAACGACAATCCGATTATTTTCGCGAACGACGCACTCTTTCGGCCAAACTATGGTTTGGTCGCAATCATCGCTGTGACATTTTCAACTTTGTCCAGCCAGTCCGCAGCCGTCTCATCGGTCCAGGCAACGATGGATCTGACCCGGTCGTACTCATCCTGAATGTTACGCCGGAAGATCGGCTCATGATGGGCGATGCGGTTGCGCAAATCACGGATTTTTCCAAGTTTGTCGAAGCCTTCGCCGCGAAGCTGCTGGACGGTTTTCGCTGGATCGGCGTTAGGAAAAACCGTCATAAATTGCTTGTTCCAGACGGCGGCGTCATGGCTCTTGGTGAACATCCTTTCCCAAAACACGAACTTAAGTTCCGCAACAATTTTCCCGGAGGTCGGCAATTTGCTCAGCCCGATCAGGTCCCGGCGAGGGCTATAGCCAAACTGGGGATTTCGAAGGCTGATCTCAAAGCCTTTTTCCCATGGCCAGTTTGCCCCGTATGTGTTCTCAATCGCCGCAACTATTGAATTGCGGACGCTCACTTCGCATATTTGGAGCGGAACAAAAAAAGCAGCCGACAATTCCATATTCCAGCGGTAGAGTTCGAGCGCCGCTTCCTTGTCGCTCGCTTTCTCTGCCAGGTAGGTTGCGAATCTTGGTGCTGATAAAACCGCTGGAAGGCTGTGAATTTCTTCTGGAGTGAACGGCATCTTCTTATTCCTTATAAAGTTGCCGACACGTTCATTGACAGCGACGGTTGGTTTAGAATAGAGTCTTTATCGAAAGGCGCGTGAGGTCGCGGGGTAACACCACCCTCATCGTCATACGATATAAGGGAACGGCCCGCCATTGGCGGGCTTTTCTCGTTTTTGGCACTTCTCATCCTGTTGCCTCAGCGTCTGCTGGGACAATACCGTCGTTCTCACGTGCAGCAGAGCCAGCTTTGGCCGCTTCAGCTTGTGCCTTGTTGTATTCCTCCAAGGCCTGCATGTACTCGCGAAAGCCTTCGATCTCGCCGTAAGCTCCTATCTCCATGACACGGTCGATGAAGCGCGCATAAAGTCCGGGCTGAATTTTGCCTTGCCGCTGAAGGTACTCGACCGCGACGTTTGGGTTTATAAGCATCACATAATGGAAATCTCCAGACGGTCCATTCTTGCAGGCAATAAACCAGAGGTCCCGCAACGCCTTCATGCGCTTGCGCCATGTGTCGACCGCTCGCTCTCCCGTGAATCCGGCTTCAGCGGCAAAAGTGGCAGGGTTTTCGATCGTGACGAACGGGAAATCCGGAGCTCGGGCCCAAAGACCAAACAGAGTGTGGCCGGCAGGGCTGCCCTTAGTCTGTGAGTCGATGATCTGCATGGCGATCGGCAGTGTTCTGGCGATGGTGGTGAAACCGTCGTTGGTTTTGCGATGCCACAAAAAGGTCGCCGGTGTTCCAGGGAAGTGCAGCTCCAGCTGCTGCTGCGCCCGTTCCGCCATCTTCAGCCGTTTGACCGACGCCTGCCTGCCATTTGCCATTTCCATCATCCTTGCTGTTCATCTCTTGGACACACAATGTCCGAACGGTCCGAGATCGGCAATGAGGGATTGCGCTCCTCAAATCGCGCTTTCTAAATAGGCCAGTCGGGCCTCCATTCGCTTGGGAGCAGCTCAAATCGCGCAGTCAGATACGCTCAATTGCGTGATTTGGCGCAAGAAAATTCGAAAAATCCAGACAAATCAACCTCTTGTGCCCGCCTCGTGGTACTCCACGTATTCCCGTGCTGTCGTGATCCCGTCCTCCCGCTACTCCTGGGATTCTTAAGGGGCGCAAGACGGCCACTCGCTTGGCGTTGATCAGCATAAAAATGCTAGATCGATTGTCAGATCTTCAATCATTCCACTCACTGCGCCGGCCTGGAGGCCGGGTATCTGCCGTTCGCCATAGCTTGCCTCCCCGCTCGCCGCGTCGCTTCTCCTTGCCATCCTTGCCGACGGCTACGACTGTGACGGCATCGACATTTCGATACTTCTGGGTGCTGTCCCATTCCCAGTCGAAACTGACGGCCTCTCCCTTGAAGACGAACTTGCCGGACCAGGCGGCGAGAAATGAGTAATTTTCGCCATTAATCGTCAACACATGCTGATGCCAAGCCTTCTTGTTGCCACCACGGCTCGGTGGTCGCGACTTGTCTTTGAGATAGACGCCGTAGTTTTCGACATCGGCTTTTTCAATTCTCACCCCGTTGTCCCTCCCCAAGGTCTGTCTGGCGACGATCATCTTATCAAATCGTCCCGCCGTTGTTTAATCAAGAAGGCCTTCATGGCCTTGGATAGCGGAGGTTCGACGTCGAAATCCCCAAAGCGTTGGCGAAACCGCTGCCATTCCCGTCCCAGCCAGCCCGACCTGCGTGCATCCGGGCATAGCCAAATCCAATCGAGCCGCCATGGGCGGGCCGCATTTCCCTGCTGCGGCCGGAATGCACAGGCCCCGATAATCCTGCCAATCCCGTCCGAAAACAGAAAGCCGATTGCGTCCGGATCGTCCTCGATCGACCATTGCACGAAATCGTATCCGAATTCGCGTCGAAACAGCCGCGCGCGCTCGTACACTTCCTTCCGCTTCCAGCTTGGCGCATCGGCTCCAACCCAGCAAGCGTCGGTATCGCGGGCCAGAGCGACGATTAGTTTGCGATGCGGCTTGGGGTCGTTCACAATGGACCAACGACGATGGGCCTTGCGATGTTCGCGCTCGTCGGTCGGAGACCCTTTCATATAGGTAAGGCCGCAGCTCGGGCATTCGACGGATTGAGGTGCCGGAGGTTTGCGGTATCTCGGCGCGTGGACGGAAAGCGAGATTGCGACGCCTGCGTTGTCTGTGCGATATTCGATCCTGTAGCCGTCCTCGGTCTTGAGCTTTAAGGTCCTTATTCCGCCCCAGGGGCGATGCGGCGCGCACAAGCTGACAGGCGACATGCGATGACGGTTGCCATCGTAAAAGAGCACGGAAATTTCTTCGTCAGTTAGATGCGTCCTGTCCTGCAGATGATCTCGCAGGCGCGCGCATAAGGACGATAGATCGATGCGGAAGCCGAGGCGTTCGAGAAATATGCAAAATGCAGCTGCATCGGTCACCCCCAGTCGCCGAAACCCCATAACGTCGTCATTACGTGTCCGCGGGCGGGGATAAACGAAGCGGTACGGAAGATCGAGTTTCGAAGCCAACTCCGCAGGATCGATAACGGCCGGAGGATCCAGCCTGCGGTCAAGGGCGAACAGGATGTCTTCCAGTTCTGTGTCCGAAACCCATCGGCTTTCGACCATACGGTCCTCGACACTCTTGGGAAAGGACGTCGATTTAGGTGCCCGGCCTTGCAGCGCTCGCCACACCGCATCAATCCTTTCCGGTTCCAGTTCCATTGTCTGCCCCTGTCGCCATAGCCCGATAACGCTCACTGTGCCTACTAGCCCGGATCGATACCATTTGCTCGGAACAGCTGCTCGAAGAATGCCGTCAATCGCGCAACGTGATCGCGTCGGGTCGTCTCGTTGGCACCAAAACGGAAGATCTCATAGCCGGCCAACCTGAGCTCCCTGTCGGCGGAAACCATGTCGGCATATATGTCTAGCGAAGGTTGGCCGTCTTTGCTGAAATGCTGCTTGCCGTCGACCTCGATAACCACGCGTTGCCGTTGCGGCAGCAGCATCAGAAAATCCATGCGCTGGCGTGGCAACGGCAATCTACCGCGGAGCAGTTTCACGACAGTGGGATCGTAGTGCAGGTAGACCTGAGGGATGAGCGCCGGGAGGCGTGGCCCCATGCGCTCGCGAAATGCCTTGAAGTAGGCGGCAAAGAGGTTTCGCTCTCCGTCGGACATGAGCGATTGTTGCAAGCGCACGCCAAGACCCTTTGCCGGATCACCTTCCCCGCATTCCGGATGATTCCGCCACCAATCGACTAGCTGGGACCAAACAGACCTCCTGGCCCGAGCGGCCGGTCGTAGACTAGACAACTGTCCTGCCCAGAGAGGATCACAATGTCGTTGTTGATCGCGTCAGCGAAACCGATTTCCGGTTTCGGGCCGCGAGATGCGAATACAAGGTTCTTTGCCTGTCCATCCACTCCGCGGCGAATGGCTTGCAGCTCATAGACCGGATAACCGGATTCCGCGCCGGCAGGCACCAGGTGATAATGGTCGCGGACCAGAATCCTGTTGAGGCTTTCGACCATCGCAACCTGATCGTTACCTCGGCGCGCGAGTGGGTGCACAGCATCACCGATCAGCGCAGCGAAACGGGCCCTTGAGCACTGGAATGCGCCGATCTGCTCGAACAGAAATTCCACCGTCCAATCCGTTTCATGATGAACCATATGGCGGATGATCTTGTCGCGAAGCGTACTGGCAGATGACGGCAGAAAGGCATCGAACGGCGAGCCGATGGCAAAGTGCCGCTCGATCATTTCTATCAAAGGACGATCTCCCGAAAGATCGTAACCAAATGCCTTGGCGATGTCGCGCCGCGTGATTTCAGTGATCGGCGGTGTCCCGCGTTCCAGCACCGATCGGGCAGTCTCGTCGAGGCGGACGTCATCGGTCCGAAATGCCAGAGCGAGTGCAAAATCCGCAACTTCCTTTTCGGATTTCGTCTCGAGAGCCGCACTGATGCGCTCACGCTTGGACAAACTCTCACCGGTTGGGATAGGAAATCCAAGCTCACCGGGCAGGCCATTGGTGAGCTCATCGTGAGTCATGCCTTGCAGCTTGTCCGACAGCAGTCCGTAAAGGCTGTATCTCATCTCCCGCTTGCCCTCCTCCCTGCATTTGCGACGCGATTTCGAGAGCGCCGGTCGATGATTCCGTGGAAAAGTATCAGAGCAAATCTGTCCAAGCCAAGCCAGAATTGGATTAAACCATGGAGCTACTTGCACCACGGTTGCCGGGATCGGTCCAGAGCCGGGCACGGCCCTTCTTGACGAGCATCGATCCAAGTGATCGGCCGTTGCCTTTAACGGCTCGAATCTACCTGCCATACCGGTCTCGATCGCGATCGGCGGACACGAGCGAGAACGGGCCCGTGTTCAAGAGAGTGAGAAGACGGTGTTTGGTTGTTTTGCTGCGCATCCGTTCGGCCTTGCATCTGGGCGGACTGAGCTCAGGTGCATCAATGTCGTCAATCCGGATATTACCTCGGGGTTTATCGCGAAGTTCAGTCTAACGAGCAGCCTGAGCTGCTTACCGCCGCTTCTGCACCCAGAATGCCCCTCGCTTCGCGAAAGATACTTGTTGCAGCTAACCGGCTATTGCCTCTGATAACTTTTTCAAAATGTCACATTAGTATGAGGGGAGGTTCTATTGAGCTGGACGGTTGCTGACTTGCTCAAGCCCTTGAAATTCAACCGGTCCCGTTTGTCGCGTGGGCTCCACGAGAGCGGGGCCGGCGGTTCGTATCCGTTCAAGAGCATTTAAGAGAGCCGTGAACGGGGAATGAAGGCGTGAAATTTCAGCTAGAAAACGTCATTCAATTGCATTACATTCTCCTTGAATATGGAGACAGCCATGGCCGCAAACGCTCTTGTACAAACACGTATTGATTCCGAAGTCCGGGATCGTGCTTCTGCCGTCCTTGAAAGCATGGGCCTCACGGTATCTGATGCGGTTCGTATCATGCTCACCCGGACTGCTAACGAAGGTGCTCTGCCTCTTGAACTTTTATCCGGCAGTGAGGCGCATGACGCCTGGTTTCGGACCAAGGTGCTCGAAGCGTTAAACGATACTCGACCGGATCTATCGGACGACGAGGCCGAGGCGCACTTTGCCAAACGTCGAGCGGCGGCCCGCCTTAAAGCTGGTGTACCAGAATCGTGAAACTTACTTGGTCTGCTTTTGCGTTATCGGATCGTGACGCCATCTTCACATACATCGAGGCAGATAATCCCGCAGCTGCCGTCTTGATTGATGAACGGATAGCCGCTGGCGCCCGTCGCTTGCTCGATTTTCCTGCCAGTGGGCGCGTGGGTCGAATTGCCGGGACGCGCGAACTCGTCATCAGTGGCACGCCTTACATCGCCGCCTACACTGCTGCCGAGACGACAGTTCGAATTCTTCGCGTACTCCATGGCGCGCAAGAATGGCCAGAAAATCTGCCGCTAAGCTGATCGACTACGTTTATGTAGGGGCCGACGGTTCGATCCCCATCAAGAGCTTGGATGAGCTTTGGCGTCCGGAGTTTCGGGGTGGACATCCGCCGCGGACGCAGACAAAGTTCTGGCGCTCACCTTGATGCACTCAGACTTTTTTGACCGGAGGGAAGTGAGCTTTGAACCGGCACGGACATCCTCGTGGCGTATTTTGGCTTCTGTCGTTGATCGTCTTTCTCGGTTGTGCACTCAGCAGCGCAAGAGCGGAAGATCTGTCGATTATCACCTCCTATCCGCCGTCCTTCTACGAGCCATTCCAGCGGGCCTTCGAAGCTCGCAATCCTGACGTGCGCGTCACGATTGTCCAACGCAACACGGGCAGTGCGAGTCGCTTCATCCTCGAAAAGCCTGAGATTGCCGCGGATATCTTCTGGGCTTCGGCGACGGATGCCTTCGAGCTTCTGAAGCGCAAAGGGGCCCTGAGGGCGATCCGCCCGCGCCAGACCGGCGCGCCGGAACGCATTCTCGGTTATTCGGTCAACGATCCAGATGGATTCTATCTCGGTTTTGCGCTGTCGGGTTACGGGCTCGTCTACAATGCGGCCTATCTCGCGCAGTATGGCCTGCCGGTGCCGCAGAACTGGCAGGATCTGCTTAAACCCGCCTATGCCGGTCATATCGGCATCACCTCGCCCTCCCGCTCCGGCACCACGCATCTCATCGTGGAAGCCCTGCTGCAGGCCTATGGCTGGGAGCGGGGATGGGCGCTGCTGTCAGAGATTGGCGGCAATCTCTCGACGGTCACGGCGCGCAGCTTCGGCGTCGCCTCGGGCGTGGCGCAACGCCGCTTTGGCATCGGCGTCACCATCGATTTCCTGGCGAAGGCGCCGGATGTCGCGGGTGGCGAGAATGTGTTCGCACTGACGCCGGACCCGATCTACGTGCCGGCCAACATCGCCATTCTCTCGCGGGCGCGTAATGGAGAGGCGGCCGAGCGCTTCGTCGATTTCTTGTTTTCCGCGGAGGGGCAGGGCATCTTGCTGCGGCCGGTCATCAGGCGCATTCCGGTGCGCGCGGAGCTGAATGCCGGCCTGCTGCCGCCCGAAAGCACGGGCGGCCTGCTTGCCGCCAACGGGTTCGATGCGCGCCTTTCGGCCGAGCGCTACGGCATCGTCAACCTGATCTTCGATGACTACATCATTCGTCGACGGGCGATGCTCGCCCGTCTGTGGGCGCGGCTTCGGGAATTCGAAGGCCAGGCGCCGGGTGATGCCGCGCGGCAAAGCACGTTGGCAAGTGTGCGCCGACTGCTGGGCACGCCGCCTCTGTCGGCTGGAGATGTCGAGAAACTGGCCAATGACCTCAAGGGCGAGTGGCCGCGGGGAATTGCCCGCACGGCGGCGCAGCAGACCGTCGCGCGCGACATAAGGGGCGTCGTGGAGCAGAACCTTGCCCGGGCGGAAAGCCTGCTGGTGACGATCTCGACCCCGCCCGGCCGGCGATGGTAGAAGCCGGTGCTATGACCTATGATGGATCACGACGGAACGGGCCGAGGCGCTGGCGCTTTGGCATCGGCGCGCGCCTCGGTGCGGCCTTCGTCGCGATCGTCGGTCTTGCCGTCGGCGCCAGTCTTGTCGGCTGGCTTTCCTATCGCGAGTTGTCGGGCGAGCTTTCGCGCATTGCCGAAGTGCAGATGCCGCAGCTGGCTTTCGCCTCGCGGCTCTCCAAGGCGGGAGCGGATATCGGCTCGGTTACGACGGCGCTGACCGGCGCGGAGACACGGGCGGAATATAACGAGACCCGCCGCGTCTATGCCGAGCGGCTGGCCGCCTTGCAGGCATTGCTGGAGGACAACGAGGCCGAACCTTCCGTGCAGAAGCTTCTACCGCTGGCCGCCTCGATCAATGGCAATCTCGCCCGGATCGACCTGGCGGCCGGCAAGCGCTTCACGCTGGCCGAGGCGATGCGCGCGGATGTCGACGAACTGCGCTGGGTGCAGGCCGACCTGATCGAGGAGGCTGATCCGCTGGTTGACGACATCCGCTTCAACATCGAGGCGGAAACACGCAATGGCCGCAGCGCGGCCGCGCTCGGCGAGCAGCGGCGCAGCGAAGCGCTGCTGACCGTGGTGTCGCAGGCCAATCTTGCAACCGGGCTGATCGCCCGGCTCGTCAGCAGCGCGACGGCGGAGGAGGTGCAGGAGGCCAACGCTTTTCTCGGCGACAGCGCGGACGAGCTTGCTGCGCGCCTGGCGACGCTAGAGGGCTGGCCGGACAGTCTGACGGTGCGCCAGCTTGCCCGGCGCATCCTGCAGCAATCTGACCCCGCGACGGGTACACCCAACCGCAAGCGTTCCGAAATGCGCGAGGCGGAGCGGCTCGGTGAACTGGCGAAGGAGAACGGCCGTCTCGTCGCGGCGCTCGGTCAGCGCATCGAGGCGGAAGTGGTGGCCATCGAGGCGAGCGCCGGTGCGGCGGCGCAAAGGGCGGCGGCGGCCATCGATCTCGGGCGTAAGCTGCTTGCGGCCATCGCCGTGCTGGCCGTCGCGCTCGCCGTCGTCATCGGCGTCTTTTATGTGCATCGCAGCCTGCTTGTCCGCATCGACCAGCTCGCCCATGTCGCGACGGCGATCAGCGCGGGCAATCCCGCTGTACCCATCCCGCCGGGCGGCAACGACGAACTGGCGGACCTTGCCCGCGCTCTCACCCTCTTTCGCCAGACGCGCGACGAGCTGGTTCAGTCGGCAAAGCTCGCGGCGCTCGGCCAAATGGCGGCCGGCATCGGCCACGAGCTCAACCAACCGCTGGCGGCAATCCGCGCGCATATCCACAGCGGCTCCACGCTGATCTCGCGTGGCAACAGCGAGCAGGCGCTGAACAACCTGGAGAAGATCCGCGGGCTTACGGCGCGCATGGCCGGGCAGATCAGCCATATCCGCCGCTTCGCGCGCCGGCCGGATGCGAAACTGCAGCCCGTTGATCTTGCGGCCGTCGTGCACGAGGCGTTGAGCCTGCTCGACCATCGCTTCGAGGAGGAGGGCGCGACGCTCGCACTCGTGCTGCCGCCCGATCTGCCGCAGGTCATGGCCGAGCCGGTGCGGCTCGAACAGGTCGTGGTGAACCTTGTCGCCAATGCCCTCGATGCCGTGGCGGAGCGGGCCGAAAGGGTGGTGACGGTGACGGCGGTGGGGAGCGGCGAGGGGGCGAGCCTGATCGTCGGCGATACCGGTGCGGGCATTGCTGCTGGGAAACGCGATGCGGTCTTCGATCCCTTCTTCACCACCAAGCCGGTGGGTGCGGGTCTTGGGCTCGGCCTTTCCATTTCCTATAACATCATCAAGGATTTCGGCGCCGATATCGCCGTGCTGGAGACCGGACCCTGCGGCACGTCCTTCATCGTGTCCCTGAAAGGAGCGGCATGACCGCATCGATAGACGTCATCCTCGTCGACGACGACGCCAATGTGCTCGACGCCTGCCGTGAGCTTCTGGAGATCGAGGGGTTTCGCGTATCCGCGCACGGTTCCGTTTCGGGGGCGCTGGCGGGGCTTGCGGCCGATAGCGAGGCGGTCTTCGTCTCCGATGTTCGCATGCCCCGACAGGACGGTTTCGATCTCGTTGCCGCCGTGCAGGGGATCGACAAGGAGATTCCGATCGTGCTGATGACCGGTCACGGCGATATCCCCATGGCGCTGCGCGCGATGCGCGATGGCGTATGGGATTTTCTAGAGAAGCCAGCCGATCCGGTGCATCTCATCGAGACCGTGCGCCGCGCGCGCGACCATCGCGGCCTGCTTATCGAGAACCGGCGCCTACGCCTGTCCATCGCAACCGACGGCTGGGAGGCGCGGTTGATCGGCCATTCGGCGCCGATGGTGGCGCTGCGCGAGCGGTTGAAGCGCATCGCGGGCGCAGCAACAGATATTCTCGTGCTCGGCGAGACGGGCACTGGCAAGGAGGTGACGGCGCGGGCGTTGCACGATTTCAGCGGCCGCAAGGGCCGCTTCGTCGCGGTCAATTGCGGCGCGATCCCGGAGACCATGCTGGAATCGGAACTGTTCGGCCACGAGGCTGGCGCCTTTACCGGGGCGAAGGACAGGCGCATCGGCAAGGTCGAGCATTCCCATGGCGGCACGCTTTTCCTCGACGAGATCGAATCCATGCCGTTGCCCGCACAGGTGCGGCTGCTGCGCGTGCTGCAGGAGCGGGTCATCGAACGGCTGGGCTCAAACGACGAGGTGGCGGTCGACCTCCATGTCGTCGCCGCCACCAAGGCGGATTTGCACCAGCTTGCCCGGCAGGGCAGGTTCCGCGAAGATCTCGCTTACCGGCTCGACATTGCCCGTGTCGAACTGCCTGCGCTTTCGGTTCGCCGGGGCGACGTCGCGCTGCTTTTCCGCCACTTCCTCGATCTGGCTGCCCGCCGGCAGGGCCGCGCAGCCCCGCATGTCGATGCGAGCGTGTTGGCCGATCTCGACCGGCGCAGCTGGCCCGGCAATGTGCGTGAATTGCGAAACGTTGCCGAACGCTTCGTGCTCGGCCTCGAAGACCTGCCGACGGGCGGCGAAGTGGCCGGCGAGACGCTGGAGGCACGCATGGACCGGGTGGAGCGGGCTATCCTCATAGACAGCCTTGCCGAGCAGGAAGGCCGCATCGGCGTGACGGCGGACATGCTCGGCATCTCGCGCAAGACGCTGTACCTGAAGATGCGCAAGCATGGCCTCGGGGGGGAAGAGGAGGTGTAACGTTACCTTATTGACCCCGGAAAACGGCGGCGATGTTACCTTTCTTTCCCATCTTCCGTGCAAGAACGCTGGAAAACCGGCATTTCCGAAACTGGCACGGGCCTTGCTGATATTCCGATGACCGCCGGAGAGTCGGCGGTGCCATTGGGAGGAAACCATATGCTCAAGACCATTGCCGCGGCGATGCTGATGTCGGCCGCCATGATCGTTACCGTTCAAGCCCAGGACGGCGGAAAAGTCACCGTCATCACGTCCTTCTCCAAGGACGTCACCGATCCCTTCAAGGCCGGCTTCGAGGCCGCCAATCCCGGTTATACGCTCGACGTTCAGAACAAAAGCACGAGCTCGGGCGTCAAGTTCGTCGACGAGACGAAGGGCAACAACCAGGTCGACCTGTTCTGGGCTTCCGCGCCCGATGCCTTCGAGAACCTGAAGAGCCGCGACCTGCTGACCCGGTTTACGCCGTCCGTCACGGGCCTGCCGGAAAAGGTCGGTTCCTATCCGGTCAACGATCCGCAGGGCTACTACTTCGGCTTTGCCGCGTCCGGTTACGGCATCATGTCGAACGATCGCTATCTGGAGGCCAGCAATCTCCCGCAGCCGACCGAATGGAGCGACCTCCTGAAGCCGGAATATCACGACCATATCGCCATCGCTGCACCCTCGCGCTCCGGCACGACGCATCTGACGATCGAGACGATCCTGCAGGGCGAGGGCTGGGAAAAGGGCTGGGCGACGCTGACCGGCATCGGCGGCAATCTCCAGCAGGTGACGGAGCGCTCCTTCGGCGTGCCGGATGCGGTCAATTCCGGCCAGACGGGTATCGGCATCGTCATCGACTTCTTCGCCTTTTCCGCCAAGGCGAGCGGTTTCCCGGTCTCGTTCAGCTATCCGTCGATCACGACGGTCGTGCCGGCCAATGTCGGCATCATCGCCAATGCGCCGAACCAGAAGGGCGCCGAAGCCTTCGTGAACTACCTGCTGTCGGAAAAGGGACAGGCCGTTCTGCTCGAACCGGCGATCCGTCGCCTGCCGATCAATCCGGCACTCTACAAGAATGCGCCGGAAGGCTTCCCGAACCCCTTCGAGGATCCACGCTTCCACTCGATGATCGCCTTCGATTCCGAGGTCTCCAAGCAGCGTACGGATGTTGTCGACGCCCTTTACGACCAGCTGATCACCTTCCAACTCGACAATCTGCGCGATGCGACGAAGGCGATCCATGCTGCCGAAAAGGCGCTGGCAGCCAATGACCAGGCCGAAGCGCGCGCGCTGATTGTAGAGGCCCATGGCCTGATGGCCCGCATGCCAGTCTCGGCGGAAGAGGCAGCGACCGACGAAATGCGCGCGGCCTTCACCGGCGGCGAGGAAAAGACGGCCCGTCAGGCCGAACTGGAACAGACCTGGGCGGCCTTTGCGAGCGAGAAATACGCTGCCGCCAAGTCCAAGGCCGAGCAGGCGCTCGACCTGATCGACTGATGTTGCCAGGGCCGCCCGCCGGACGGGCGGTCTCCCCTCAGCCCTGTCTTTGCTCCTCCCGGCGCCCTTGGCCGCCGGGCCGGCCGATCTCACTCCGGAGACTGCCTCATGGCCTTCGCACTTTCATCCCTTCCTGTCCGGCGCATCACGGCGCGGCCCGGTCAGGTTCTGGCGGTGACGCTGATCGCGCTGTTCCTCGCGATCTTCCTCGTCATCCCCGCCGGAACGGTGATCTACACCGCTTTCACGGAGAAGGGCACCGGCGCGCTCACCGCCGTGAACTTCGTCGATTTTTTCAACACCGATCTTTTTCGCCGCTCCTTCTTCAATTCGGTCTATGTCTCGGCCATGTCCGTGGTCTGGGCGAGCGCCATCGCGCTGCCGCTCGCGGTGCTGACGACGCGCTTCGAGTTCCGCGGCTCGCTGGTCATCCAGACGCTCGGCTTCGTGCCGCTCATCATGCCGCCCTTCGTCGGCGCGGTGGCCATGCAACTGCTCTTCGGCCGCAATGGTACGGTCAACCTGCTACTCAATGACTGGTTCGGCATCCGCATTCCCTTCATGGAGGGGCTGAACGGCGTCATCTTCGTGCAGTCGCTGCATTACTTCCCCTTCATCCTGATCAACCTCTCAACCAGCTTGCGCAACATTGATCGCTCCATGGAGGAGGCAGCGCAAAACCTCGGCTCTTCCGGCATGCGCCTCTTCCGCCGTATTGTCTTTCCGCTTGCCATGCCCGGCTATCTCGCCGGCGCCTCGCTCGTCTTCGTCAAGGTCTTTGACGATCTGGCGACGCCGCTTCTGCTCAACGTCAAGGACATGCTGGCGCCACAAGCCTACCTGCGCGTCACCTCGGTCGGCCTGACGGATCCGATGGGCTACGTTATCTCGGTCATCCTCATCGTCGTCTCGATATTCGCCATGTGGCTGTCGGCCGTCGCCATGCGCGGCAAGGACTATTCCACCACCCAGCGCGGCGGCGGCGGCCTGTCGCGGCGCAAGCTCGGCCTCGGGGAGAGCATCGTCGCCTACGGCGTCGTCGGTCTCATCTTGCTACTCGTGCTCTCGCCGCATATCGGCCTGTTGATGCTGTCCTTCGCCACGGTCTGGTCCTTCAGCCCGCTGCCGGATGCCGTGACGCTTGCCCATTACGGCCGGGTGTTCGGCGAAAGCTCGATCTACATCAAGAACACGCTGATCTACGCCACGCTCGCCGGCCTCATCGACGTGGTCGTCGGCGGCGCCATCGCCTATCTCGTGCTGCGCACCAAGATCGTCGGCCGCCGCTGGCTCGACTGGGCTGCGACCTCGGCGCTCGCCATTCCCGGCGTCGTGCTCGGCATCGGCTATCTGCGCACCTTCTACGGCGTCTCGCTGCCGGATGGCACGCCGCTCGCCACGCTCTGGATCATGGTCGTTCTGGCGCTCGCGATTCGCCGCCTGCCCTACGCGCTGCGCGCCTGCTACGCGGCGCTGCAGCAACTGTCGGAATCGCTGGAAGAGGCGGCGGAAAACCTCGGTGCGACCAAGCAGCGGACGATCCGCCGCATCGTGCTGCCGCTGATGACGGGCGGGCTTCTCGCCGGCTTCGTCACCAGCTTCTCGACGGCCGCCGTCGAGCTTTCGGCGACGCTGATGCTCATCCAGAGCAATTCCGACGCGCCGCTTGCCTATGGCCTCTACGTCTTCATGCAATCGCCCGCCGGTCGCGGCCCCGGCGCGGCCCTCGGTGTCATCGCGGTCGTCATGGTCGCGCTCTGCACGCTGATATCCCACTACGTCATCGAGCGCCGCCAGAAAGCGCTCGGCATCGGCAAATGATCCGGGAGGAACGGACTATGACCATCAATATCGACAAGGCTGCCCTCGCGGAAAGCCCCGCCAAAGCCATCAGCATTCGCGATGTGAACCTCTATTACGGTTCGCTGCATGTGCTGAAGGACATCAACCTCGAAATCCAGCCCGGCGAGTTCTTCGCCTTCCTCGGCCCGTCCGGCTGCGGGAAGACGACGCTGCTGCGCCTCATCGCCGGATTCAACCAGGCCGACAACGGTGCCGTCGTTGTCGGCGGCGAGGATGTGCTCGACATGCCGCCATGGAAGCGCGACATCGGCATGGTGTTCCAGTCCTACGCGCTCTGGCCGCACATGACTGTGGCGCGCAACGTCGCCTTTGGCCTTGAGGAGCGGCGCCTGCCGCGCGCCGACGTGGAAAAGCGCGTGGCCGCGGCCCTTGCGCTCGTCGGTCTGTCGCATCTTGCCGACCGGCGGCCCTCTCAGCTTTCCGGTGGCCAGCAGCAGCGCGTGGCGCTCGCCCGCACTATCGCCATCGAGCCCAAGGTGCTGCTGCTCGACGAGCCGCTGTCGAACCTCGACGCGAAGATGCGCGTGGAGGTGCGGCGGGAGCTGCGCGAACTCCAGCAGCGCCTGAGGCTCACCACGATCTTCGTCACCCACGATCAGGAGGAGGCAAATACGGTCTGCGACCGCATCGCCGTCTTCAATGAAGGTCGCATCCAGCAGGTCGGCACGCCGATGCATCTCTACGAGAAGCCGGCCAACCTCTTCGTCGCCAATTTTCTCGGCACGGCGAACATCCTGGAAGGCAGCGTGAAGGGGAAGGGCGCGGTGCGCAGCTTCGAGGTTGCTGGAGGCGGCAGCATTCCAGTACCGTCGGGCGTCGAGGTGCCGGCGGGAGCGAAGCTCGTCTTCCGCCCACAATATGCGACGATCGGCACGGTGGAAACCGATGCTGTCCCTCTATCCGGCACCATCGCTCATCGCGAGTTCCTCGGTGCGACGGTGCGCTACGGCGTGGAGGTCGGAACGGCGACGGTGCTGGTCGATGCGCCCTTCCATTCTGGCGATGGCCTGCTTGAGCCCGGCAGCAGCACCGTGCTCGGCATCAAGCCGGCGTCGGCGCTGTGGCTTGCCGACTGATAAAGACGGCCTTCGCCGCGCCTGCGGCGAAGGCTCCCCATACAAGAGGACAAAACATGACTGAAACTCTGCCCACCCTCCTCGTCATCCGCCACGGGGAGACCCAATGGAACGTCGCCGGGCGCCTGCAAGGAAGCCGCGATACCCCACTGACCGTCAATGGCATGCGTCAGGCACAGGCCGTGGCCGTGCGGCTTTCGGAAACTGTAACGAGCCTTACAGATGCGGCTTTCTGGGTCAGCCCTCTCGGTCGCGCCCGGCAGACGGCCTCTATCCTCGCCGATCTCTGGTCGCGTCCTTTCGAGCATTTCGTGGAGGAGCCGCTGCTTGCCGAGCGTTGCTACGGTGTATGGGAAGGGCGCCTGCATGGTGAAATCGAGCGGGATCTGCCAGATCAGTATACTGCGCACGCCACCGAGCCGTGGGATTACTCGATGCCCGGCGGCGAGAGTCGAACAGCGCTGACAGGCCGGCTCCGCGCATGGCTTCGCACGCTTGATTCTAAACGCCCGCATATTGCCGTCACCCACAGCGGCTGCCTGCGCGCGTTGCGCGGCATCTACACGGAAGCGCTACCTGTAGACATCCTCGCCTATCGGGAACCTCAGACCTCGGCGTTTTTTCTGAATGGGGGCTCGGAGTGCATGCTGAGCGTTCCCGCGGCAACCCTGCGTGCCTTCGGTTGCGACGGTGAGGGGCGAACTGTTTGGATCTAGGTTAGACGAGAGTAGTCGTGTTTCGTTTGCCACCAGTCATTCAAGGGATGGTGGGTTGAAATTCGTATGCAATTGATGGAGAGAGGCGCAGTTTATCGATGAAACCGCAGCATTATCAGTGATTTATTCCGGTCACTGGTTCGGATCTTCTAAAGGCGTGATATCGAAACAGACTGAATGCCCTGCCTAGTTCATGAGCCTCTTGAAGTTTGTAGGCGCTTTGCATATTTTGATATCAAAGACATCATTTATATAGAGGTGATATCAATGCCGGCAGTCACCATTCGAAACCTCTCTGACGAAACACATCGTGCTCTGCGGGTACGAGCGGCTCATCATGGCCGGAGCACCGAGGCCGAAATCCGTGACATTATTGAAGCCGCTGTTCGTCCTCATCAACGGGTTAAGCTCGGTTCGTTGCTGACGGCTATTGGTCGGGAAGCTGAGCTTTACGATAGCGACATTGAAGCCCTGCAGAAAAGCCGCGACAAGACACCTGCTGAACCGATGACATTCGAATGATCTTGCTGGACACCAATCTTATATCCGAGCCTTGGAAGCCAGTTCCTGATCAGGCAGTAATCGCCTGGTTGGACGCTCAAGCTATCGAAACGCTGTTCCTCTCCGCAATAACGATCGCCGAACTTCGCTTCGGGATCGCTGCCATGCCGTTAGGGAAACGGCAAACCGTCCTTCGCGATCGCCTTGAGGGCGAAGTGCTGCCCCACTTTTCCGAGCGCATCCTGTCTTTCGATCTGGCTGCTTCTCAGTCTTATTCCGAACTAATGGCGCGTGCTCGAATATCTGGGAAAGCGATCGGCACTGCTGATGGTTATATTGCAGCCACCGCGGCAGCAAACGGCCTTGCGATCGCAACTCGCGACACGCGCCCTTTTGAAGCTGCTGGGATAAAAGTTATAAACCCCTGGTCTACATAACGACAGAATGTATGTAGATGTGGTGAGTTCGTATCCTATCAAGAGCGAATACGCGCGTGGAACTCGACAGAGTTACGCTATCAAGCCTGCCATTGAGCTGGCCATCGGGACTTCCCGTATGCAGCCGGTCTGCTGAAATGGGTCAGACGATTGCGGCTTACTGAATAACCTTCTCGAACAGAAACCCTTCGTCATCCGGAAGATCATTCGACGCGGTATGATGTGGGTCCGGGTACTTGGCGTGATGAAACGCGATGATCTTGAAGCCACATTTGTTGACGTAGAAGTGGATGTTCCTCTTCTCGAAATAGCGTGTATGGGTTCGCCACGTGATCGTCTTCGGATAACGAGCTTCGATCGCAAGCCAGGCTTTGTGACCCAGACCCTGCCCATGCTCGTCAACCTTCAGGAAAAATAGATCCAGCGTGTTGTGATGCGTGTTTTCATCGATGGTCACAACCGCGCCACCGATCTTCTCGCCGTCTGAGAGAATACGCAGTGCAACAGCTCCAGGGGCGGCGATAGAGCTGTCGATGTCCTCGTCGGCAGGTATGGGGCCATCGGGCAGCGCTCCGTATTCATCGATGACAGCAACAGAAAATGCCTCCTGGAGCTCTTTCTTGAAGTCAAGGAGATCATCCTGATCTGCAACGGCGAGGCTGACAGTTTGTATGGTCATAACGTTTCTCCAACGGCTTATCGAACGCGGGGCCGGATTCGGTGCCCATAAGTGCGCTTTACATAATCCGAGCAAAGCGTCTTGGTTGGGCCTGGGATTTCCAAGATTTCCGGTTCGACAACGGGGCGCCCGGCGAATGTCCACATTCGAGGACTGCGGCATTAAGCAGGTTTCCCATCAAGAACTCACCGTCCATTGGTCATCGGTGGTGCGGTCGACTCCCGTACGACGAGCGCATAATCCACCTCGTAATGGTTCGGCACCTTGTGTCCGTCGAGGCGGGCGAGGATGTATTCGCCGGCGCCTTTCCAGGTGAGGTCGGTAGGGATGTGAAGCGTCGTCAGCGCCGGACGCAGGTGACGGCTCCATTCCAGATCGTCAAACCCGACGACTGAGAGATCGGCGGGAATTGTCAGGCCGCGCCGCTCCGCTTCCAGCATGACGCCATAGGCAAGCACGTCATTGCCGCAGGCGATCGCCGTCGGTACGCTCCGGCCTATGAGGATCTGCCGCGCGGCTTCGCGCGCGTCGTCCAGAGTATAGCGTACTTCCACGTGCCATTCTTCCGGGAGGGCGAGCCCGTGTTCGGCGAGCGCGCGACGGAACCCCCTTATGCGCGCACTGGCGCGGTCGTTGTTGCGCTGGAGGGCGCTGACCACGCCAATGCGGCGATGGCCGAGATCGATGAGATGTGTCATGGCGCGGTGCGCGGCCGCCTCGTTGTCGACGCCGATGCTGGGGTGGGGCTGAGCCGGGTTGTAGATGCCGACATTGATGAACGGTATGTTGCGGGCCGTTAGCAGGTCGCGAAGCGCCTGATGGTGACAGTCGCCACGCAGGATCAGCCCGTCAACGCCGCGGCTGATTAGGTTGCGGGCCTGCTCCAGTTCGACATCGATATCGTATCCGTTGGTCGAGAGGATGAGCATGTAGCCGCGCGAGGAGAGGAACTTCTGCAGCGACTCGATCCCGCGGGCGAACATGGCGTTGTCAATGGTGGGAATGATAGCGCCGATTGTGCAGGTCCGGTTGCTGGATAGGGCCCGCGCCATGCCGTGCGGCACGTAGCCGGTCTCGTCTATCACCTGCTGGATGCGTGCGCGCAGGTCCTCGCTGACACTTTGCGGATTGTTCAGCGCGCGCGAGACGGTGGCTGTCGATACGCCCGAGAGCTTTGCGACCGCCCTGATGCCTGTTTTTTCCTTGTCGGTGGTCATGAGATCGCTCAGAGGATGTAACGTTACATTCCTTGTGTGGCAAGCAGTGCATGGTTGTCAATCAAAAAAGGCCCTGCAATTAAGCGGAATATTTTCACGTTGTGGCGTGTTGACAGGAGAGCCTTGTACATAATATGTAACCGGTTACATAAATATCGCGCTCGGGAGGAGCGCTTTGCTCGCCGCTTGGGCGTAGCTTTGTGGAGGAAGATATGCTGAAAAACCGTTCTGTCCATGCTGTAGTCCTTTCCATGCTCTTCGCCGGCACGGCGACCTCGGCCCTCGCCTTCGACTGGAAGGCGCATGAGGGTGAAACGGTTTCATTCCTGGCCAACAACAATCCCTGGTCCCAGGCGGTTCTGTCCTACAAGGACGAATTCACCGCCTTGACCGGTATTAACCTGAAGGTCGACTCCTATCAGGAACAGCAGATGCGCCAGCGTCTCGTTACTGTGCTGAATTCCGGCAGCGACGAGATCGACGTGTTCATGACCCTTGCCTCGCGTGAGGGACAGCAGTTTGCAGCGTCCGGCTGGTATTCCGACCTGTCGGCCTACACGCAGGGCGCTGTGGCCCCGGAATACGACTTCGCCGCCGTCAGCCCCGCTCTGGTGAAGGCCGCGACCTTCGACGGCAAGCTGACCAGCATTCCGCTCAACCTCGAAGGTCCGCTGCTCTACTATCGGACGGATGTTTTCGAGAAATGCGGTCTTGCCAAGCCAGCTTCGCTCGATGACGTGCGCGCCGCGGCCGAAAAGATCAAGGAATGCGGTGGCGGCATAACGCCCTTCGCCTCGCGTGGCCTGAAGCCGGCGATTGCCTATACGTTCAGCAACGTGCTGCACAACATGGGCGGCACCTATATAGTCGACGGCAAGTCGGCGCTTTGCTCACCCGCAGGCCAGAAGGCGATCGCCTGGTATGGCGACCTGATGCGCGAATACGGGCCTCCGGGCGCGGCGAACTACAGCTTCTATCAAATCTCGGCGCTCTATCGCAGCGGCCGCGCGGCCATGGCCTTCGAATCGTCCAATGAACTGCGCACGATCATGGAAGGTGGTGAGCGCCTGAACGATACGGACGTCGTTCCTCTGCCTGCCGGCGAGGTGGGAACTGTCCCAACGGCCATAGGCTGGGGCCTTGCGATTTCCAGTCGCAGTGCGAAGAAGGATGCGGCTTGGTATTTCGTGCAATGGGCCTCAAGTCCCGAAATGCAGAAGCGCCTGGCGCTCCAGGGTGTTGCCTCGCCGCGCGCCTCCGTCGCTGAAGAAGAGGAATACAAGGCCTGGATCGCCGAGGCGCCCGTGCGCGCCAGCTGGCAGGCCGCACTTGGCGTTCTAGCGTCGGACGGGTCTTCGGAAGTCGGCTATCCCATCATCGCCAACCCTGAATCGCGGGACTATATCGGGCAGGCCGTGCAGGACGTGCTTCTTGGCCAGCGCTCGGTCGCAGAGGCGTGCGCCGCCGCGGACGGCGCGCTCGATGGTCTGATCGCCCGCAAGTGATGCCTTTACCGGGTCCTGCTTCCAGGGTCCGGCATTCGCTGCAATCGCTCACTCGGAAAGACCGGATTCATGACACCAGGCTCGACCAACAGCCAGGGCCGGCAGCTTGCTGCCCTGTCCGCACCGGCGGTCCTCTTCACCGTTGCGATGATCGCCTTCCCGGTGGTCTATACGATTTGGCTCGGATTCCATTCGTTTTCCTCGACGGGGGAGGCCAGCTTTGCGGGAAGTGACAACTACGCAGCACTTGTTGCTGACGGCGAGTTCTGGAACGGCCTCTACGTCACCTTCGCGCTCTACTTCCTATCGATGGCCCTGCAGCTTGTCGCCGGCATCTACCTCGCCATGCTGTTGTTTCATTCCAAACGCTTGTCCGGGATACTGCGCTCGCTGCTGATCTCGCCCTTCATGATGCCGCCAGTGGTGGCCGGCATGATGTGGCTTGTGATTCTCGACCCGTCCCTCGGCGCGGCCAATTATATCCTTGAAGCGCTCGGCCTTCCGGCTTCCGAATGGCTGGCTTCCCCAACCTGGGTGATCCCGACGATCGCCCTGATCGATACCTGGCAGTGGGCGCCCTATGTCGCGCTGATCGTACTGGGCGGGCTGCAATCCCTGCCGCCGAGCGTCTACGAGGCGGCGCAGATCGATGGCGCGTCGCCCTTCCGCATCTTCCGCCGCATCACCCTGCCGCTGCTATTGCCCACCATCGTCACCGCCGCCGTGCTGCGGAGCGTCGACCTGCTGCGCTTTTTCGACATCATCTACATCACCACCCAGGGCGGCCCGGGTAATACGTCCAACACGCTCAATATCTACGGTTTTCGGGTGGGATTCGAGTTCTTCAACATCGGCTATGCCAGCGCGCTCATGATCACGCTTTCGGCCATCGTGCTGGCCGCGGTCCTCGTGCTCAACCGCCTGCGTAACGCAGTCGCCTGGTAAAGAGGAGACGACGATGAATGATCATTCTGGCCCCCGCCGGTGGCTTCACTGGCTGAACACCCTCCAGTTGACGATCGCGGGCATCCTCATCCTGGCGCCGACCGTCTGGATGGTACTCTCGTCCTTCAAGCCGTCCTTCGAGGTAACCGCCTATCCGCCGACGCTGTTCTTTCAGCCGACCTTCGAGAATTATGTGACGCTATGGGAGACCACACCGTTCCTGTCCTATGCGGTCAACAGCTTCGTCGTGACCATCGGTTCGACGCTGCTCGGGCTGGTTTTCGGCATCCCGGCCGCGTTTGCCGTTTCCTGGTCGCGCGTCACTTGGCCGGCCGTGCTGACGCTCGCCGCGCGCATGGCGCCCGGCACGCTCTTCCTGCTGCCCTGGTACATCATGTTCCGCGAGGTCGGTCTGATCGGTTCGTACACGGCGCTAATTCTCAGCCATGCGGTTATCACCATGCCGATCGTCATCTGGGTGCTACTTCCCTTCTTCGACAACATTCCGCGCAGCGTCTTCGAGGCAGCGCAGATGGATGGCTGCTCTGTGACGCGCGTGCTCTGGCGCATCGCCATGCCGCTGGTCGGCTCGGGCGTCGCCGTCGCGTCGATCCTCGCCTTCGTCTTCTCGTGGAATTTCTTCCTCTTCTCGCTGATCCTGTCGAACTCCGACACGAAAACGCTGATAGCCGCCGCCTTCAACTTCGTTGGTGAAGGTTCCACCCAGTGGGGCTCGCTGATGGCAGCCGCCACGCTCATCGCGCTACCGCCGCTCGCGCTCGCGATCCTCGTCCAGCGTTGGCTCGTTGCAGGGCTGACCCTCGGTGCCGTCAAGGGATGACCAGGATGACTGACAGACACAATGCCCGCATGCGTGCCTCCGTCTTTCACGGCGACCGCAAGATCACCATTGAGACGCAGGACCTGCCGCACGTCGGACAGGGCGAGGTTCTGGTGAAGGTGCTGCGCACCGCGCTTTGCGGCTCGGATTTCAAGCTCTGGTACAAGGGCGCGGAGTTCACGGCCGGTCATGAGATATTCGGCGTCGTCGAACAGCCGGGCCATCTAAGCCACGGGCAGCGTTGCGCGGTTTATATTCCCGAGCATTGCGGCCATTGCGATGCCTGCGCGGCGGGCGACACGCAGATGTGCCTTGAGGTCTCCAGCCTCATCGGCTGGAATCGCCCGGGAGGCTACGCCGAATATGTGCCCGTGCCGGAAAACTGCCTGTTGCCCGTGCCGGACGACATCGAGGACGATCTTGCGCCGCTGCTTCTCGACACGATCGGGACCTCGGCCCACGCTGTTCGCTTTGCCATGCCTCTTGCTCCTCCCGAAGGATCTGTTCCGGTGCTCGTGATCGGTGCGGGCCCGGTTGGGCTCGGCGTGGTGCTAGCGCTCTCAAGCCTCGGATACGAGGATATCCATGTCAGCGATCCGAACGAAGAACGACTGGCGATTGCCGTTTCCTTTGGCGCGATAGCTCATCCGGTTGGCGCGCGAGACAAGCGCTTCAAGCTGATCTTTGAATGCTCTGGCGCCCATGCGGCCCGCAACCTCGGCATCGAACTGGTTCTGCCGCGTGGGGCGCTGATGCTGGTCGGCGAGAATGCCGCGCCCTGGACCATCGAAGAAGGCAAGATCTTCCGTCGCAAGGACTTCTACATGATCCGGACCTTCTATTTCCCGATCGGCGATTTTACGCCGAATGTCGAGCTTCTGCGCGCCAACAAAGAGCGCTACCGCCGGCTCGTCGATGCCGCTTTCGGGCTCGACGAACTGCCGGAAAATTTCGCCCGCTTCGCCGAAGGCAAGCTCATCAAGCCCGTTCTATCGTTTGGGTGATATCATGGCCTCGATCACAATCAGGAACATCGCCAAGAAGTTCGGTGAATTCACCATCATCCCCGGGCTCGATCTGGAGATTGCGGACGAGGAATTCATCGTCTTCGTCGGACCGTCCGGTTGCGGCAAGTCCACGCTCCTACGCATCATTGCGGGGCTTGAGCCATGCACGTCCGGCGAGCTCTTCATTGGCGAGACAAAGGTCAATGACGTGCCGGCCGCAAAGCGGGACATCGCCATGGTCTTCCAGGATTATGCGCTCTATCCGCACATGACCGTCTACGACAACATGGCCTTCGCGCTAGAACTTCGCGGCATGACACGGGCGGAGATCGACCAGCGTGTGCGTCGTGCCGCCGGTCTCCTTCATATCGAGCCTTTCCTGGAGCGCAAGCCGAAGGCGCTTTCCGGCGGCCAGCGCCAGCGTGTCGCCATGGGTCGCGCGATCGTTCGCGACCCTAAGGTCTTCCTGTTCGACGAACCGCTTTCGAACCTCGACGCCAAGCTGCGCGGTCAGGTGCGCACAGAGATCAAGGCCCTCTCGCAGGAACTGAAAACCACCATGATATTCGTCACCCACGATCAGGTGGAGGCCATGACCATGGCAGATCGCATCGTCGTCCTCAAAGGCGGCGAGATCCAGCAGTTTGGCCGGCCGGAGGAGGTGTACGAGACGCCCGCGAACCAGTTCGTGGCCGGCTTCATTGGCTCTCCCGCGATGAATTTCTTCAATATTCGTCGCGCCGGTGAGGGCTTCGTGTTCGAGGGCGCGCCGCATCTCGCCGCACCGGTGCCGGAAGCGCTGAAACCGGCGCTTGGCGATAGGAGCGAGGCGGTACTCGGCATTCGACCTGAACATTTCGCTCCCTCTGAGGGCGCGGCCGGTGTGCTGTCCGTCACGATCGACCTGGTAGAGCCACTCGGTTCCGACACGCTTACGCATTTCTACCTTGCTGGCGTGCGGACCGTCGCCCGCGTCAATCCCGAGCTTCGGCCGAGAGCCGGTGACAGGCTGGGCTTTGTCGCGCCGGCCGGCAAGGTGCATCTCTTCGACAGCACGGACGGAAGGGCCATACGATGATCCGCCCGCCGATCATACCGGAAGGTGCGTCGCCGTCGGTCGTGTGCCTTGGGCTGTCCGCGCTCGATCGTATCTGGCGCGTGGAGGTGCCGTTTTCCGGCGGCAGCGAGAAGATCCGCGCCGGCCAGCACCTGACGGAACCTGGTGGCATGGCGGCGAATGCTGCGGTGGCGGTGGCCAGGCTCGGTGGTACGGCATCCTTCTGGGGACGGGCCGGTGCCGATGAGGCGGGACGTCTGATGGCAGAAAGTTTTGCCGCTGAAGGGGTCGACACCAGCCAGTTTTGTCTCTTCGAGGATGGGGCGTCGTCCGTTTCAGGCGTCATCGTCGATGAACAGGGCGAGCGTCAGATCGTCAATTTTCGCGGACATTACCCGGTCGATCCGGGGTGGTTGCCGCTCACCAGCCTTACCGCCGACTGCGTTCTGGCGGATCCGCGCTGGCCGGAGGGTGCGCAGGCGCTTTTCGCCGAAGCGCGTCGCCGCGGCATCCCGACGGTTCTCGATGGTGACGTCGCCGACACCGACGTATTCGAGCGCCTGCTGCCCTTGACGGACCACGCCATCTTCTCCGAGCCCGGCCTGCGCGGCTTCGGCGGGGAGAACATCGACGCGGCGCTGGAGCGGGCCGCAGGCTTCGGCTGCCGGATGGTTGCCGTCACCCGCGGTGGTGACGGCCTTCTCTGGCAGGATCATTCCGGCAGGCACTATATGCCGGCTCCTTCCGTCCGGATCGTTGATACGACGGCCGCCGGCGACGTGTTCCACGGCGCCTATGCCTTCGCGATCGGAGCGCGGCTCGCCATTGCCGATGCGCTCGGCTTTGCGAGCTCGGTCGCCGCCCTGAAATGCACGCGGCCCGGTGGCCGCGCCTCCATCCCCTCCCTCGACGATTTGAAATCATCCTGAAAGGAAACGTCATGTTGACACTTGGTAAAACCCGTGGTCTCGCCCGTCTCGCCAACAAGGACGGTCATTTCTGCATGGTGGCGCTCGATCAGCGCCCACCGCTTTTCGAGGCCATCGCTGCAGCGCGGGGCATCAACAAGTCGGACGTGCCGTTCTCGGACGTCATCACGGCAAAGCGGCTTCTGGTCGAAAACCTCGCCCCGCATTGCAGCTCCATGCTGTTCGACCCGAACTACGCCATTCCCGCCGCCATCGACGTGCTGCCGCCGGAATGCGGGCTGATCGTCACGCTGGAGGACCACCGTACACAGGAAACCGAAGGCGGGCGCAAGTCCAAGGTCATCGCCGACTGGAGCGTCGAGAAGATACGCCGTCTCGGCGGCGATGCGGTCAAGGTGTTGGCGTGGTACCGGCCGGACGCGTCAGCCGACGTGCTGGAACACCAGAAGGAATTCGTGCGCAAGATCGGTGAAGAGTGCCGTCGCCACGACATCGCATATGTGCTGGAGCTGCTCGTCTTCCCGTTCCTCGGCTCGGCGAACCACACGGCGGACTATGTCGAATCTCCGACCAAGCTGCCGGAACTGGTCATCGAAAGCGTGCGCGAATTCGCAAAGCCCGAATACGGGGTCGATCTGCTGAAGCTCGAAAGCCCGCTTGCCGCAAACAGCCTGCCTGTGCGGGATGGAAGCGAGGCCGCTCAGGCCGCGCAGCGGGAGTTCGATGCGATCGGTAAGATCTGCGCCGGCGCGGGCATCCCGTGGGTTCTGCTTTCGGGGGGCGCGGCGACGGAGAAGTTCGAGCGGGTGCTCGATTACGCCTATGCCGCCGGCGCAGGCGGTTTCCTGGCCGGCCGTACTATCTGGCTCAATGCAATCCGTTCACATTTCCCGGATACGGCGGCCGTCGCCGCAGCACTTGGGAATGAAGGTGTCGCGGTGGTGGAGCGCTTAAGCGCACTCACCGCCGCTAAGGCCCCGCGCTGGACCCCACCGGCTCCGGCCTTCCAGGGTATTCGCAATGAAGGTGACTTCGCCAGCAGCTATGCCGCTGCCTGACGAACCATTAGTGGAAGGAATGACCATGGACGATCGATCGACACGGCCGGTTGCTGCCCTGACGGACCGGTCCCTACTGACCGACAAGGCCTATGTGAGTGGACGCTGGCTGGGCGCCAAGGACGGCAGGACCATCGCGGTCACGGATCCCTTCGACGGATCGGTCATCGCCCATGTACCCGATCTCGGCGTGGATGTGGTTCGCCAAGCCATCGACGCCGCAGCCGTCGCGCAGGTGGATTGGGCACGCCGGTCCGCAAAGGAGCGGGCCGTCGTCCTGCGGCGCTGGTACGAACTCATCATCGAGAATGCCGACGATCTCGCCCAGATCTTGACTGCCGAACAGGGCAAGCCTCTCGCCGAGGCCCGGGGCGAAATCGTCTCCAACGCCGCCTATCTGGAATGGTTTGGCGAGGAGGCAAAACGCATCGACGGCGACATAATCCCCGGACCGAACCGCAACCAGCGCATCATGGTGCTCAAGCAGCCCGTGGGCGTCTGCGCGGCCATCACGCCCTGGAACTTCCCCAACGGGATGATCACGCGAAAGGCGGGCCCGGCTCTTGCTGCCGGTTGCGCGATGGTGCTGAAGCCTGCGGCCCAGACGCCGCTGTCCGCCTTTGCACTCGCGGTCCTTGCTGAGCGTGCGGGCGTGCCGGCTGGTGTCTTCTCGGTCGTCACAGGCGAGGCGCGGCCGATCGGGATGGAGTTCTGCCATAACCCCAAAATTGCCAAGATAACCTTCACCGGCTCCACCGGCGTCGGGCGCTGGCTGATGAAGGAAGCCGCCGACGGAATCAAGCGGCTGTCGCTTGAACTTGGCGGCAACGCGCCTTTCATCGTCTTCGACGATGCTGACATCGATGCAGCGGTCGAGGGGGCGATGATCTCGAAGTTCCGCAATGCGGGCCAGACCTGCGTGTGCGCGAACCGCATCTATGTACAGGAGAGCGTGGCAGAGACCTTCACGACAAAGCTTCTGGAAAAGGTCTCGGCGATCACACTCGGCCGCGGCACGGCGGTGGGCGTTGGCCAGGGGCCGCTGATCGACGAGCGGGCTGTCATGAAGATGGAGGAACACGTCAGCGATGCGCTCGCGAAGGGGGGGCGGGTTCTCACGGGCGGCAAGCGCAGCGCACTCGGCGGCACCTTCTTCGAACCGACCGTCATGACCGGCATTACGCAGGACATGAAGGTCGCGAAAGAAGAGACTTTCGCGCCGCTCGCCCCGATCATCACCTTCCGCACCGAGGAAGAGGTCATCGCCATGGCCAATGACAGCGAATTCGGGCTTGCGTCCTATTTCTATGCGCGCGATCTCGGCCGAGTCTGGCGGGTCGCCGAGGCGCTGGAGGCAGGCATGGTGGGCGTTAACACAGGCATGCTCGCCAACGAGATGGCGCCTTTCGGCGGCGTCAAGCAGTCGGGCGTGGGACGTGAGGGCTCATCCTACGGCATCGAGGGCTTCCTTGAATTGAAATATGTCGCCGTGGCAGGCATTTGAGGGACGGCATGGAAGATCCTTTTGCCTTTCCGTCCGGCTTCCACGCCGTCGTTGTCGGCGGTGTGGGAGGTATCGGCTCGGCGATCGCCAGACTATTTCACGCGCGCGGTGCAAAGGTTACTGCTACCGGTCACGATCGAGCAGCGCTCGACGATTCGCCGCTGTCCAATCTGCCGACGGTCGACCTCGAGGTGTTGGATGTCACGTCCGACGACGCGGTCGAGGCTTTCGCCGCACGCTTCGAACGGGTGGATGCGCTCGTCAATTGCGCTGGCATCCTCGCCCGGGACGAGGAGTACCGCATCGAAACATTCCAGCGCGTGCTCGACGTCAACCTGACCGGCACCTTCCGGACCTCCATGGCCTTTCGCCCGCATCTTGCTGCCAGCGGAGGATCGATTGTCAACATTGCCTCCATGAACGCCTTTGCCGCATTGCCGCGTCTTCCGGCCTATTGCGCCAGCAAGGGCGGCGTCGTCATGTTGACCAAGGCTCTGGCGCTCGCCTGGGCCGAGGAGGGGATCCGCGTCAACGCGGTTGCCCCCGGCTATATAGAAACAGCGATCAACAGCGAGGGCCGCAAGGACATCGCGCATCGCGACCGCATCGCCGCGCGTACCGCTCTGAAGCGCTGGGGCCAGC
The DNA here is from genome assembly GCF_023038235.1 of Shinella oryzae. Lineage (NCBI taxonomy): Bacteria > Pseudomonadati > Pseudomonadota > Alphaproteobacteria > Hyphomicrobiales > Rhizobiaceae > Shinella > Shinella oryzae. The sequence continues at coordinate 1,423,984 of NZ_CP081988.1, forward strand.
CGGACGAGGTGGCCGGCGCTGTGATATTCCTCACCATGCCGGCCGCCCGCTACGCCACCGGCACGGTCTATGCCGTCGACGGCGGCTTCCTTGCGGGTTGAGGTGCGATGACAACGGCTTTCCCATCCTGCGTTATCAGGTCCGTTGAGGCGCACGTCTTCCGCGTGCCGCTCGAAAAGCCGGTTTCGACGTCATTCGGTACGATGCGGGACCGGCCGGCCGTCCTGGTGCGGCTGGAGGACGATGGGGGGCTTGTCGGCTGGGGAGAGATCTGGTGCAACTGGCCGGGCTGCGGCGCGGAGCACCGCGCCCGACTGCTCACCTCCGATATCGCGCCGCGCGTCCTCGACAGGCCGTTGCCCGATCCGGCGGAGCTTTGGAAGGAACTGACGGCAAAGACCCACATTCTCGTTCTGCAGACCGGGGAAGTCGGGCCTTACGCCCAGGTCATCGCCGGCTTCGACATGGCCTATTGGGATCTCATTGCCCGTCGTCACGGTATTCCGCTCGCCGCCGCATTATCGCCGGATGCCGCCCGGGCAGTGCGTGCTTATGCCAGCGGCATCCATATTCGCGACGCCAGAACGGTCGTGCCGCAGGCACGCGCGGCCGGGTACCGCGACTTCAAGGTGAAGGTCGGTTTCGACTTCGACCGCGACCTGGCGCTTATCCGTGAGCTTGCCGAAAGCCTGCTGCCGAACGAAACGCTTTATGCCGACGCCAACCAGGCGTTTTCGCCCGATGCGGCGCGCGCCTTTCTTCTGGCGACCGCTGATCTGAGCCTTGGCTGGCTGGAGGAACCGGTGCGGGTCGACGCCGGGCCGGCGGTCTGGGGCGAGCTTGCGCGGGCGACCGAGACGCCGCTGGCCGGCGGGGAAAATCTTGCCGGCCTGAAGGCATTCCGCTCCGCTATCGGCGCGGGCCATCTCTCGGTCATTCAGCCTGATGCGGCAAAGTGGGGCGGGCCGACAGGATGCAGAGCGGTGGCCCGCGCGGCACTTGCCGCCGGCCGGCGCTACTGCCCGCATTTTCTGGGCGCCGGCATCGGCCTTGTCGCTTCGGCCCATATCCTGGCGGCAGCCGGGGGGGACGGCCTGCTTGAAATCGACGTCAATCCGAACCCGCTTCGCGACGCGATCGCGCCCGCCTGGCCCGCGTTGGACGGTGGAATGCTCGGGTTGCCGGACGGGTCGGGCCTCGGCGCTGTGCCGGACATGGATCGGCTGGAACCCTTCCGCGTCTGCGATCCGATGTCCGGCGTCGTGGCATGATCGCACCGGCTGATGTCATCGTCTTTGCCGCGCTTGCTTTCATCGCGGCGTTTGTGCAAACCTTGACAGGCTTCGCATTCGGCTTGCTCCTGATGGCGGCGCTGGCCTTGATCGGGCTCATGCCCTTGCCCGAGGCGGCTATCGTCGTCAGCCTGTTGACGCTTGCCAATGCCGTGATGGTGCTGGCGAAAGGCTGGCGGGACATTGCCGTAAAACCTCTCCTCTTCTCGCTTGCCGGTGCACTGCCGATGGTCATCGCCGGATACGGGCTGCTAGCGCTTCTGGCAGCTTCGTCGCTGTCGGTGCTGCGCCTCATTCTCGGCGTTGCCATCATCGTGTCGAGCCTTCAGTTGATCTTGCGGCCATTCCCGCTGGTGCGACTGTCCGGTGGCTTGTCTTTCATGTTCTTCGGCGGGCTTGGTGGCCTGATGGGCGGGCTCTTCTCCACGGCGGGGCCGCCGTTGGTATTCCAGTTCTACCGGCAGCCCTTGACGCATCCAAAGGTTCGCGAGACGCTCGTATCGATATTCGCGATCAATTCCTTGTTCAGGCTCGGTCTTGTGGCCGTGCATGGCGACTGGCAAAGCCATGCACTTCTATGGGCAGCCGCCGGACTGCCAACCGTCCTCCTCTCGACCTATCTGGCCCACCGCTTGGCCCCGTCATGCTCGGTACGGACCCTGCGTCGAGGCGCATTCGTGCTGCTGGTCTTATCCGGCGTCTCGCTGGTGGCGCCTGTCGTCCTCGGACTTTGGTCCGTCTGAAATCGGCCTCTGCCAATTGAAAAGTAATGCTCGGCAACCAAGACGAGAGGTGTCTACCGTTCATCTCCCTTCAAGAGCATTAAGCGGGAAATGTCCGATCATGGGTTCTATTTCGTGAACCGCCACTCGCTGTCACTGAGGTAGATAGGCATCTGCACCTGCAGCGATGATATCTTCCTCGCTGAGACACCGGTGCCAGTGCGAATAAAGCACGAAGCATCCCTGGGGAAGCCCGACCTGTTTCCTCAGATGCCGATGGATTGCACTGAAGGCTTTGTGTTCACATCCACCCCAGAAGAAGACGCTCTCTCGGCATGCCGGCCATCGAATGGAGCCAATGGCATCCTGGAGCAGCGTCGTGGTGCCTGCACTCTTGCCGTTGCGATATAACCATTGGATCGACATGCCGCTTTGCGAAAAAAGCGGTAACTTGTCGGCTGAAGTGTCAACTTCGATGAAGGCATGGCCGATTGCCGTCGGCGGCAGATCCTCGAGAATTCTAGCGATACCGGGCAAGGCGGTCTCGTCGCCGGCGAGAACGTAGAAGTGCGCCTGCCTTGGGCCATTCGCTGCGGGCCCCAGAATGCCGACGATGTCGTCTGCCCGTGCATTCATCGCCCACGTGGTCGCGGGGCCGGGGTTGGCATGGAGCGCGAAATCGATTGTGATCGTCTGTCTTGCCGTGTCGATAAAGCGGATCGTATAGACGCGCGTCGGAACCGCAGTATTGTCCGGCCAGACGACATGCCCACGATGGTCAATTAGCGGCCAGCGTGGCGCGGCGATGTCGCGTGGCTGAAAAATAAGACGACAGTGGAGCTGATCCTTGCGATCGTAACGTTCGAGGTTCTCGCCCTCGAAAATGATCCTGCGAAAGCCGGGCGACAGGTCCTCAATGGTCTGCACCCGCAAAATACGCAGATCGTCGGGCAAGGCTGGATCCGCATGATGGCCTTCCCACTGAATATCGAGATTTTCACGGGCGGCGATAAAACCGATCGGCCCGACCAGAGCATGTTTTAGTCGGTTCAGTCCGCCCGGATCGGAGGCTTCTGCCGTCAACCGAAAACCGTTTGCCTTCGCCTCGAACGTGGCATCGCCGAATGGCGAATGGATATGATGAATGCCACCTGCCTTTCTAACGGTCATGTCGTGCGTTGCAATCGATTCAACAATAGGTTCGATATAGTCGTCAATCTTTTCAAACTGGACTGCGGCATGTGCGCGGTATCGGTTGTTGCTGGTCGATGGCATCGGGCGTGGCTCCTTGTCTCAGATCGTCGCCCACAGCGGTCCCTTTATGGGAAACGCTGCAAAGTCGCGATTGATGGTGTCGAGAATAGCGGTTGGATCGATATCGGCACATCGATCGGGATGCAGCCATCTGGCTGCCTGCGCGATAAACAGCACGTTGAGTGGCAAGTTGGTGATCAACCCGGTCCATATCCCGTAAACGCGCTTTGAACGAACGCTTGGCAGATGTTGAAAACCCGTTCGGCCCTCGATCAGGCGCTGCAATCCCCGTTTACCCTGTTCGGCGTCGATCCCGGGACCGATGGAAGGACGGCCGCCAGAAGCCCAGCCGCCGCCGGAGGCGATGTAGACCTCATGCGGTGTGGCAAGAAGATATTCGAGCGAAAGTTTCTCAAACCACGGCGCGCTCACGCCGGGAAGCGGCTGACCGCCGGCCAGCGCCAGCAATTCGCCCCAGTTCTTTCTGCCCGCCGCCCAGCAGCAGTCATCGACCGTTGACTGAACCTCCAGATAGGTCGTGACGGGCTTCACACCTGAAATGCGCGTGGCAATGCCCGCCAGTTCCCGCTCAACAAAGGCGGTGTAAGCCTCGGCTTTGTTTGAAGCACCCAGAAGTGTTCCCCACATGCGCGTGGATGCTTTCATCGCATCAACCGGGCCGCCTGCCCGCGCCTCATCGGCGGCGTTTGAGGAGGCGTCGCTGAACACCACCGGAATGCCGATCTCGTTCAGTTGCTGCAGCAGGGAATTCTCATCACCCTGCGGCGTCATGAAAGCCGTGGTCACGATGAGGTCGGGAGACAGGGCGATCAGCCCTTCAAGCGAAATTGTTTCCGGGCCCAGCATCCCCACGGTGCTGACGGAATGGCCGTTTAGCAGTTTAGTCTGCAACTCGCCGCTGTCGAGCCGATCAACGGCCGCCCAGCCCACGACCAGCGAAGCAGGATCGCGATGCAGGAGCGACATCATCAGCAGGTCATGCGCCTCCAGCAGAACGATCCTTTTTGGCAGGGCAGGGAGGTGCACTTCGCGCCCTGCCATATCAATCACGGTAATCGGCTCTTCGGCTCCCGCGGGCTGAATGCCGGAAAGGATGCCGGCTGCCGCAAAAGAGATGCAAAAGTTTCTTCTCGTCATAATCACGGCGACATCACCATTTGTATCTCAGGCCGGCGAGCACCGTGCGGCCGTTGCCGTACTGGCAATAATACTCGGAACTGCAGGAGGAGTAATAGTCCTTGTCGAGCAGGTTGGTGATGTTCAGTGTCGCCTGCAGCCCCTTGAGTTTCGGGTTCGTTGCTCCAAAATCATAGTGAAGTGCGGCGTCAAGCAGGGTATAGCCATCGGCTTTCACCGTATTGGTGTCGTTACTATAGCTGGAGCCGACAAAACGCATTCCGCCGCCGATGCTTAAGCCCTCCAGCGCACCGGAATCGACGGTGTAGTTCGCCCAAAGAGAACCGTAGTAGCGCGGGACAGCCTGCGGCCGGTTGCCTATGATCGAGGTCATGCCGGATTCGGAAACTTCAGTGTCAAGCAGAGAAACCGCAGCGATCAGCTCGAGATTGCTGGTGAGGTTCCCCCTCGCCTCGAACTCCAACCCGCGGGAGTGGATCTCACCCGGTTGTTCATTGAAGCCTGATGAGGCGTTGTAATAGACCACATTTTGTTGGCGAATATCGAAAGCGGAGAGCGTAAACATGGCGTCCAGCCCTGAAGGCTGGTATTTGACGCCTAGCTCATATTGCTGTGCTTCCGTCGGCTTGAACGGACTGCCATTAGCGCCAACGCTGGTGGAGGGTTCGAACGAAGTGGAATAGCTGACATACGGTGCTACGCCGTTATCGAAACGGTAAAGCAGGCCGGCGCGATAGCTTGTTGCGCTGTCGGATCGTTTAAACGATGTTCCGGCGAGGAGATTGTCAGTGTCCTGACTGGCCCAGTCGTGCCGCACTCCGATAACGCCGCGCAGCCCGCCGATCTCGATCTGATCCTGAAGATATATGCCTGTCTGGCGAAGCGACTGATCATTATCGACCGCCGTTATGAACGGGCCGATCGGTCGGCCGTAGACGGGATTGGCCACATCAAGTGGCGTCGCGCCACCCAGCAAATATTCCCAACTGCTGCTTGAGCGCTGAATGTCGAGGCCGGCAAGAAGCGTGTGACCGATGGCGCCGGATTCGAACTTGAATTCAGCCTGGTTGTCGAAGGAAAAGCCTTCGGCGTCCTCGATGGAATGGACAGCCCAGCGGGGAATAATACCCGTCGCGGACATTGGCCCGTTCATCTGGAGCGAACGCATATCGGTATCCACGTCGGAATATCGGAAGTTGGAGCGGACGGTCACCTGGTCATCGAACCTGTGCTCGAACTCGTAACCGGCACCATACTGGGTGCGCCTGAACGCGTCATAATTCGGATCCCCGACATTGAGGTCCCGACTGAGGAAACCGTCATAGCCTGCAGGCGCCAGAAACTTCGGATAAAGCGAGTTGAAATAGCCCCCTTCCGGATCGCGCTGATAATAGCCGGAAAGAACGAGCGAGGTATCTTCGTCCGGCTGCCACTTGAGGGATGGCGCAATGCCGAGACGCTTTTCATCCACATCGTCATAGCGTGTTCCAGAGGAACGGCCTACAATGCCGATACCATATTGCCATGTTCCATCCGTGGTGATCGGGCCGGTGGAATAAAGACCGCTCTGAACCCTTCCATCGGTCCCGACTTCAAGCCTTGCCTCGTTCGACGGCACGCTCGATGGCTTGCGGCTGACCTGATTGACGAGCCCGCCGGGGCTCACCTGGCCATAAAGAAGTGCTGCCGGCCCCTTCAGGACGTCGATGCGCTCAAGGAGAAACGGATCAATGGAGGGTGTTGCAAAGGCCTGACCGCGTTGAAGTTTCAAGCCATCCAGATAATTCACATAGTTGGTCGCCGTTCCAAATGCGCCGAAGCCCCGCAGAAATACGGAATCGTATCGCGAATTGGAGTCTCTGTCCGACAACACACCCGCTGTGTAGCGCAGCGCCTCACCGACCGTTTGCGGGTTCTGGTCGTCGATCTGCTTGCGCGTTATGACCGTAACGGATTGCGGCGTTTCGGCTACAGGTGTTGCGGTCTTGGTTGCCGACCGAGTAGTCTTGCCGGTGATAGTCGGGGATGTTTCGGCCGCGCTACTATTGCCCTTTATGACAATTGTATCCAATTGTGTGGCCTGCTCTTGAGCAAAGGAATGGGTCGCAGCCAGAAAGGTTGTGGCCGTCAGAATGGTTCTAATTGAATGACCTTGCTTCACGAATTCGCCCCCATGGTCGAAGCTTGGGAAATCTGCTAGAGTGAATAAATCAAACGGGACCGTCCTGTCCAGTTAATATGAAAACGTTGGTCAACTTTTATGTTGGCAAACCTGTTCGGCGTCTTCAAACAGGCCGGGCACGGGCAAGTGCGGAGGAAATCTGGTGTCGGAAAGAACAAATGGCGTAGCGCGGGTCGGTCGTCCCTTGAAGGCGGAACAGAACGCCGCAGCCGAACGCATAATCGCTGCTGCGACTACGCTCTTTGCCACGCGCGGCTATGCCGGCACCTCAATGGAGCAGGTCGCTTCGCAGTGCGGGGCAGGCAAGGATACTGTCTATCGCCGCTTTCCCTCAAAAGTTGCCCTGTTTGAAGCCGTGGTAGAACACGCACACGCCCGAGCGGTGGCGCGGTTGAGAGACTTACCGATGCCACAGGGCAACGCTCTTGAGCGTCTGCGTGCCCTGATGCTCGAAATGCTGCATATCAACATGGAGCCGGACCTCATTGCATTGAAGCGCATCAGCTTCAGTGAAGCTGTCGTGTTCGAAAAGAATAGGCCGATCCCGCCGCAGCCCGATCCGATCATGAGCCGGCTCGTCGATGCCGTACAGACAGCGCAGGATGCGGGCATGGTTGCGACCGGGGATGTGAGCCTGATCGCCAACCATCTCATCCACTGTCTTGTCGCAATGCCAACCTCATCCGCGATGATGGGCAGCGCCGAATTTGATACGAGGCAGTCGGTCGATCTGCATTTCAACAGGACCTGGAACTGGCTCTACAGAGGAATATCGGCCGACAGCTAACGGCAGGGGAGACCATTTTTGTGAAGGATTCTGTAGTTTGAAATCAAGCGCGCTGTCGCAACCGAAGCTTGCAACCAGTGGTGCCTATGCCACTTTGTGATGTCACGAACCAGCTGCGAATGACTTGGAGGTTCCGAGCTGCCTCGTCTAGAATTGTCGATAAATGAACGCTGTCCCAGTTTGTACATTGGAACGGGTCATTTGGTCCCAGCCCCAAATCAGTCGTGCGGTGAGGCCAAGATCTTGGTTAGCATATGAATCTCTTACTGAGGGAATTTCGTATTAACGGGTCGAAGGTTCATATCCCTTCAAGGCGCGAAACGAAGAGGTCGGCTCGGACGGAGACTGTCATCACTATCCGAGCCGAATTTCTCATTCGATTTTACGCAGCTTCCCAAACTTGGTTGAGGATTTTGGCAGCCAGGGCCGCCTTGTCTTGCGGCAAGAAGCGACCGTAGTGCTGCTGCACGACATCTGGCGTATCTTGAATGGCATAGCTTGCCTGATCGTAGGATCCGGTCTGTTTCAGAATATGCGTCGCAAGAATGTCCCGCAGGTTATGCGGTCCATGCGGCAGCAGGCCCTTGATCGCACCCCGCCCGGTATAGGGATTATAGATGCCGTAACGTTGGATGACAGTCCGCCAAGCCTCGTAAAATGTGGTCGAATTGTAAGCAGCATTAATGCTGGTCGTTTTCACCGTCTTGACGAATAGCGTTTGGGGATCTTTCGCACCGCCGAGCAGAACTCCACGATGCCTGTCGATATACGCGTCGAGGTATTTGTAGAGATCAAGAAGGTCGGGCAAAATCAACCGGAATGGCTTTTGTCCGAAGAAGGAGAAGCCCGAGTTTTTGAAGGCGACCGATGGGATGAGAACCTCCCACCCATTGTCGCGGTCGCTCCAGCGCAACTCTCCGCATTTCATGTCTTCTAGTCGGCGTTCTGAGGTCGGATAATGTCCGCGTGGGCAGACGCGCAATTGGCGAAGGTTCTTTTGCCGCAGCCCAAGGTGCAGGCCAAGCCGAAGCAGCAGGAATGATCTGACGGCTTCGGCCGCCGGCCGGGGATATCTGTTCTCATCCGGCATGCGTTCAAGAATCTCATCGGTTATCTTGCGATATTCCGCCAATGGACTCTCTGCCTCCAGGACGCACATGATCGGCTCGAATGGATCGCGATGGACGCGCATGGCACGCTGAATTTCCTTCGACCGGTTGGCCGCGTGCCGATGAAATGCGTCGCACGCACCATGCCAGTTACGGGCCGCGAATTCAATTTCTTCCCGCTCAATCAAGCCTGTAATCGCTCTGACGTTTTGAAGTAGCTCCGGGTGCTGCCGTATCCAGCCGACGTCCGCGCGAGTAAGAGCCTGGGCGACCATCAGCATGTCTTCTTCCCATTTTGTATAGAAACCGCGCCGCTGTTCCCGCCACTGCAGATACCAGTCCCAAACACCGGGGAAGACGAGAAGGCCAAAGCTCAACTGGCTAAGCGGTACGCCGAAACCTCTTACTGCGCCATTCGGTGAGGAAGCTAGTGCGCCGAACATCAACCCGAGGTGCTCGATCTTCTGAAAGGCCGTTTCCTCCCCCCAGACGCCATTCCGTTGAAAGCCAATGGCAGTCAGGGTCGAGGTTTTGATCACGCTGTCGGCTCCGATAGGGCCTGAGCTGCTGCCGCGCCTTCATCACGCCTGTGGCGATCGGATGCGTATGTTCAGGCGCGATGGTACAGAAATGCACCCATCGCTCCCTGCCATTGAGACCAGCATCCCGGCAGGCGCTGAGGAAGCCTTCGATCCGTCGCCGCACGGACCCGGTTCTACTTGGGCGGCGAGACGATCAGCGCGTCGACGCGTTTTGCCACCAAGGTTCGGTTCGACGCCTTGGCAGATTCGGCCCAAGACACCGCTTTCTCGCGCGTAATGTGTCGGACATAGGCGGAAGCCGTATGAAGCTGTGCCTGCGCGGATTTTCCGATGGAGCTATGTGCGAACTATAGATCACCACGTCGGTCCCCCAGAAGCAGGTCTGCAAGGTAAACCCATAAAGTACGCGCTAACGACGAGATCCCGGCCGCCAACTACTGCATGGCAGCCCATACTGCTTAGGAGATCGTCATAGGCGGATAGGCGCGCGACATCTGCCCGCCTTAGGGTAACGGTATGCTGCTTCAAGTCTTTCGGTCACTTCTCTCCCTCAGATCGAAGCCCAATTCCTTAAACGTGTCGAAAATAACTGGCCCTTGTTTCGAGGGGATATGGCGGGCGCCTTGCCTGATGGCTGCGCGCCACCCATCGCCACGCCCAACTGCTTCCTCGATCGCAGCCCTTAACCCATCACCACGGCCGGTCTCAAGAAGCGCTTCAAACAGGATCATTGCCTGACGCAAATCCTTGTCGCGCTTGAGCGTGCTCATCGTTTCTGTCGGCCGGCGACCTGCGACAATGATCTTGTGAACTGCAAAGCGAGCGGGATCGGGCACGATAACCGACACACCGCTTCTGTGGAGCAGCACTGTCCTCACGGGCTCATAGATAAGGAAATCCAGAAACCTCAGGGGATCGGCGGAGGCGCCACCCAATGCCGGCATGTCCGCCGGCTTATCCAGATATTCGTCGGACCCGCGGTTGCCCGTTAGGAACTCAACCTTGTACCCGGTGTTGTTCCGGAAAGAGGTCGAGCGGGGAAAGCCGGAACGATGAGGCAGCGCCCGGAATGTCGGATCGATAGACTGCAGAATGTCTATGATGGGGGGAAGGCTGTCCCGCACCTCTGCGGAGATCGCAAAGTCTTGAGCGATATCCGCATCACCTGTAAGAACGGAAGCCGACGGTAGCCGGATCCCCAGATGAGCCGAATACGTCTGGAAGGCGACCGTGCCGACAAGGCAGGCCCGCAATCTGAAAAGTCCTGCGTCGGCCAATGCTTCAACGACGTTACCCGTGAATGTTTCGGGTGCGATCAGGCCTGCTTCGCGGACTAAGGTGGACACCAATTTCCGGCGCGCCTTAACGTCATCCTTGATGAACTGGAAGTTCTCCACGCGTCGGTTAATTTCGGGGTCCTCGGCGGGGCCGACATATCGTCGATTCTTTCCTCCATCATCCCCAGGCGTGTCGAAGTACCAGTACTTGCGGTCCTTGACCGTGACCGGTACAAACCGTCCTTGGACCGGAAACTCAGCTGTGAAAGTGGCGTCGAGCAATCGCTGCCCGAGTTCGGCAACCATGGTGCGGAAGATCAAATCTATTTGTTTCATCGTCTGGCCCGTTATACCATTTTTGTTAAAATGGTATAATTGCCCATCGAAAGCAAGGGGATTGTCAGGAGGAGCCCTGACTCCTCCCATCCGCAAGGTTTTTCTATACGCAGGTAGGCGTGGATAATCGGGTATGAGGCGGTGCTGAACTTGGCTCAGCAAGCAGCATGTCGAGCCCCCGTCTCACGGGCCTGAGTTCCAAAGAGTGCGGTTTCGGCATTGAAGCTGGAAGAGGAGCGAAGCGAAGCCCGCCTTCTGTAGGGCTTTGTGTGTTACCTCGCCTCAGCTAGGCGTTGCGTCTGGTAAATTGGGTAGTTTGTTGCTTTTCCGCTTGCATAGATTCGCAACAATGACGACGATGTTGCTGTCCATAACAACTGCCGTTGTTGCTTACCCTTAGCCAAGATTGTGATGTCACCTAAGCTGCAAATATGACACTTCATTTCCCTGAACTTGCCGAGATCCGATCCCTTGAAGAGGCGCTCCACCGTCCAGAGGTAAGAGGATCGCGAGATGCTCTGGAGGGATTGCTCGCAGTCGGCTTTGTCGAATTCGCAGCCTCAGGCACGGCATACAATCGAGACACGATTATCGATTTGCTACTCCAAGAAGATGGCGGCGGCAATGATGGTCTCACGACCGCCAACTATGCCCTGACAACGATTTCCGATGACGCAGTGCTGTTGACTTACGATAGTGAGCGTACTCAGCCCGATGGGACAAAGCGGCACGTTCTGCGAAGCTCGATCTGGAAGCGCAATGAACATCGGTGGCAGATGCTTTTCCATCAAGGCACGATTAAACGGAGGTAATTTCCGGGTTAAAATCGAGATATTGGTCGCGCAGCAACCTCGCTGGCACTGCCTCGATTATTTCGTTGGTGACGTCGTTGTCACCGAGTTTCATAATTCAGACTATGCAGTATGTTATAACGTTACATAGCGCGGCTATGCTACGGTTAGTCGACCCCTCACTCCGCCCTAAGACCGCGGTCCGTTCCTTCACGCTCCTGCATCCCCAAACCTTTACTTTTCGGACTGCGTCCAATATATCTTCTCTACAAGGAGAATGATTATGGGTACTGCTCATCGAGAATACACGCCGGCAGAAGCGGCCGCAGTCAGTGGGATTGCCGTAAAGACGGTGCATAACGCCATCGACAAGCGCATCATCTCGACAGCGCAGTCGAGAACCGGCGGGCGCGCGCTTACCGATGACGATCTCCTGCATCTGAAGCTGTGGTACGGCGTTGGCTCGATCCTTTCAGCCGAGCGCAGAAAGCGTCTCTTCGACGCGATCGCGAACAATCCCGCCGCTGAGACGGTGCGGGCCGACGACTACCTTATCGTCGATGTGGCCCGCGCACGCGAGCAGCTTGCTGCTCGAGCGGACGCGCTGAGGGAGGCGGAGGCGGTCATTCACAGCGTCAAGGGTGTCGCCGGTGGAGAAGCGGTCTTCAAAGGCACCCGCGTCTCTGCCCGTGCGATCGCCAGCATGAGGGCGCAGGGCGCCACCGTGGAGGAATTGCTCGAAGGCTACCCCTCTCTGACCGCGCGCATGATCGAGTTCGCGGAAATCTGGACCGCTGCGCATCCTGCGCGTGGCCGTCCTAAAACGCTTTCCCAACAGGGCCTGCGCGTGAAATCGTCGAAAAGGGTTCCGCTGAAATCGGGTTCAGAGCCTTCACCGGCAGGCTCGCGTTCGTGAAATTCCTCATTGATGAATGCCTTCACACCTCGCTCGTGGCGGTGGCTCAGAATCGCGGCCACGAGTGTTCTCACGTCAGCTGGCTAGGATTGAGCGGAGAAACCGACTGGGATCTCATGCCGCGCATTGTCGATGGCAACTTCACCTTCGTCACGAACAATGCCCGCGACTTCCGGAAGCTCTATGCCAGGGAAGAGCTGCATGCCGGTCTCGTCATCATCGTTACGCAGGTTCTTCCGGCACGCCAGCGCGAGATGTTCGAGGCCGTGCTTGACGAGCTTGTGAATCTGGATGAACTCCTCAACTAAGTCATCGAGATTTCAGTCGACGAGGAGGCGCTGGAAATCACGCGTTATGTGCTTCCGGAGATCGAATAGCCACGGCGTTTCCTCTACGCGCGCCGGCGCTGGGTGTGCCGGTCGCCGTGTTGATCACTGCCTCACCCCCTTAATGGGTCAATCCCGTTATTGCGGTTTGGCTACCGGTTTGCAGATGAGCGGCCGAAGCTCCTGCACGATCACACCCGCCTTCGGCGACAACATCGTGCCAATCCAGTTGTCGGAAAACCAGTTCGCCGACATCCCGAAGAACCGCAACGGGCCAACCGCCCGGTTCCGGGGCCATCCGTTCGACCGGGCATGCTGGCGGCACGGCATCGAGCATCGGCTGACCAAACCCAAGCATCCCTGGACAAATGGCCAGGTCGAGCGGATGAACCGGACGATCAAGGAGGCAACCGTCAAACGTTATCACTACGACAGCCACGACCAGCTCCGCAGACATATCGGTGATTTCGTCTCGGCATACAATTTCGCCCGCCGGCTCAAGACCCTTAGAGGCCTCACGCCGTATGAATACATCTGCAGCATCTGGACAAAAGAGCCCAAAAAATTCAGGATCGATCCAATCCATCAAATGCCGGGACTAAACACCTAGACCTCTGGACGAACCCTACGCCTTGGAGTTTGTCGGGATGACAACCATCCCAGTCACAATCGATGAGCTCGCGAGGACAAGAGACCGGCTTATCGCGGATAAACGACCCCAGGCGAATGTTTGCCAGCAGCTTTTCGACCTCTCGATCGGTGAGGCGTGCCCCGTCGATACGGGTCGAGGAACCGACGCTTTCGATCGTGGCGACACGCCGGAGGCCGGAGGCCGGACAGCCGCTCAGGCGCAATCCGGCCGATCGCACGCCAAGCATCCTTGAAATTGTCGACTTCGGCGATCAGCGACAGGATTTCAGGCGTGATCCGGACGGTCGCCGTATTTAGAAATTCCATTTGCGCATCCATTCCCATCCAATTTCTGAGGCGCTGTCATGGCACTATTTATCCATCCATTTCCATCCAATTTTCACGCGAGAGTTCGTCAGACCTGTCAGTCGTGACCTGAATTACTGGCCATTCCTCAATTGAGCGGATCCAGACTTTGCAGCGAGACGAAAAACGATGTACGAGGACGACAGCTGTAAGCAACTCGAGACGCCCCTCCTATGTCATTGGCAAGGCACTGGCGACCGAGGACGAGGATTTCTAAGTCTCTGACGTCTCTAGCAGTTAGGATGAGTTCGACGCGGAACAACCGCGGGGCCGTAGGTTTGACTCCGCTCAAGACCTGCCGCACGGCAACCAATAGTTTGACAAACTTTGCCATTGGCGGATATCGTTACGCATCAAGGAGACTCAAATGGCGACGATGAACGTATCCCTTCCCGACCCCATGAAAGATTGGGTTGAAGCCCAAACTAAGACCGGTCGGTATTCGAATGCGAGCGATTACGTCAGAGACTTGATCCGCAGAGATCAGGCCCGTACCGACAAGATCGCCGAGATGCAGCGGTTTGTCGATGACGGAATTAGAAGCGGTGTTGGGAGCCGTTCAGCGGACGATCTGTTTACTGCAGCCACTACACGAGCCGAGATCAGCCGCGGACGCGCTTGATGCCATTCATCCTATCGGTCCAAGCGGAAGAGGATGTAATTTCAATTGCGGAAGAAGGCATTCGTATCTTCGGAGCATTGGTTGCTAAACGATATCATGATGAGCTCTTCGATTTGCTCGAGCTAATTGCCAGCAATCCACGAATGGCGCGTGAGCGCCATGAAATTTCTCCGCCTGTTAGGATCCATCCCTTCAAGGCACACCTTGTAGTTTATCGCATCAAAGAGGACGGAAGCGTCTTTGTGATCCGTATCAGGCATAGCCACGAGGATTGGGCAACAGATTCGCTCTAGTCAATTGTTTTGTCGAGTTCATGACTTGCTGGTCATAAGTTAGAACCTCATCAAGAGCATTGGATTAAAGCTCAGCATTGTGATCAGCGTAAACACAAATTGTCTTGCTCATCATTCTTGACCATCCTCTCGGCACGTTTCAGCTAAATCAGTTCGGGTAATTAATTAGCGAGAGGCGGTGCCTGCTTACCTCTCGCCTGCCTCGTGCCACCGAGTTCGGACGTCAATTTTCAATCAGCCGCCAAATGAATTTCAAATGGTCAAACATTGACTTTCAATTAGTCAATACGGCGCCATTTCATGGCGGGGACCTCCTCCCTGGCCTTCCGACCTCATCGGAAAGCTGAAAACGCCCTTTGCGGGCACCTGACGCGGAAAAACTTCCCGGCGGCCCTGCTCTCCTTAATCGACGGCGACAAGGTCGGCATGAAGCCGGCCAGCAAACGCGACATCGCTTTCGTCTTCCAGATGTTTGCGCTCTACCCGCATATGAACGTGCGCAAGAACATCTCCTATCCCCTGATCAGTCAAGGCATGACGCGTGAGGAGGTGAGCAAGCGTATGGCCGAGGTCGCTCGTATCCGTCGGATCGAGCACATTATCGACAAGCCTGTCGGCGGCTTGTCCGGTGGCGACCGGCAGCGTGTGGCGCTTGGCCGTGCGATCGTGCGCCAGCCGAAGGCCTTCTTCATGGACGAACCGCTGGGTGAGCTCGACGTCGAGTTCCGTGAGCACATGGCCGAGGAACTGCGCGCACTGCACGATCGCATGGGCGCCACCACCGTCTATGTCACGCACGACCAGCTCGGGGCCATGCAGATGGGCGACAAGATCGTCGTGATGCATCATGGCGTCGTGGAGCAGTTCGGCAAGCCTCAACAGATCTACGACTGGCCGGCGACGAAATTCGTCGTGCAGTTCATTGGCTCGTCATCGATGAATTTTCTCGACTTTGAGGGCATGATCGGCATTGGCGGCGATGGCGTGGATCTCGCCGGCGTGCGGCTGGCGGTGCCGTCCGTGCGGGAAGGGCGCGCCGGCCGCCTGACGCTGGGCGTCCGCCCGGAGCATGTGAAGTTCCGTGACGATGCCGCCTACCGCGGGCGCGTCACAGCTGTCGAATATCTTGGCACGACGCAGATTTTGACACTTTCGACTGGGCATGGCGACCTGAAGGCGCGCATCTCCTCCGGCTATAAGGTGCGGGAAGAAGAGCTGGTCGGGCTCGATTTTGATGCGCGCACGCTGACGCTTTTCGATGCGGATAACGGTAAGGCGCTAGTCTCCGAGGCCAATGAGGGAGTGCTGGGCAATGGCTGAGGTCATTCTCGAAAACGTGACGAAGCAGTTCGGCGGCACGGTGGCGCTAGACAATTTCTCGCTGCGGGTGCCGGATGGCTCCTTCGTCGTGCTGCTCGGCCCGATGGGCGCGGGCAAGACGACGACGCTGCGCATGGTCTCCGGCCTCGATGCGCCCGATAGTGCTGAGATCTACATCGGCGGTCGGACTATGTCGGGCATTTCGCCGGCAGAGCGCAATGTCGCGATGGTCTTCCAGCAACATTCGCTTTATCCCCATCCGACGGTTCGCCAGAATCTCGAGTTTCCCTTAAAGTCGCCGCTCCTGAAGACGCCGCAGGCGGCGATCGACAGGAAGGTGAAGGAGGTTGCCGAGGTCTTGCAGATCGCTCACAAGCTGGACAACAAGGCGACTGCGCTTTCCGGGGGCGAGATGCAGCGCGTCTCCATCGGCCGTGCACTGGTGCGCAATCCGCTTGTCTTCTTGATGGACGAACCGCTGAGTTCGCTCGACGCCAAACTGCGGGCGGACCTGCGCATCGAACTGAAGCGCATCCAGGCAAAATCAGGCGCGACGCTCATTTATGTCACCCACGACCAGATCGAGGCGATGACCATGGCGACCCATGTTGGCGTGCTGCACAAGGGGCGGCCGGTGCAATTCGGCTCGCAGCGCGAGATCTATGAGCAGCCCGTCAGCGTCTATGCCGCCACGCGCCTCGGCCAGCCCCGCATCAATGTGCTACCGGCCGAACTCTTTGCCCGTGCTCCGGCGGACGCAAGGGACATCGGTCTTCGGCCTGAACATATCGTGCAGGGTGAAGGGGAGGAGGCGCTGGTCAAGCGGGTCGAGCATCTCGGCGACCAGACCCGTCTGCACCTTTCCTTCAAGAGGCACGATCTCATCACCGTTACAGACGCCCACACGCCGCTCCGGGGCGGCGAGACCATCCGAATCCGACCATCGCAGCCGCTCAATTTCGACGCGGCAGGCATGCGTCTAGCTTAAGGAGATTTCCATGGCACAATTCATCAACAAGCGCGAAGACGTCGTTACAGAGGCGATCGATGGCGTGCTGGCCCTTTCGGGCGGTGCACTTACCCGCCTCGACGGCTATCCACATATCCGCGTCGTCAAGCGGAGTGACTGGGACAAGTCGAAGGTCGCGATCGTCTCGGGCGGCGGCTCCGGCCACGAGCCAGCCCATGTCGGCTTTGTCGGCAAGGGCATGCTGACGGCGGCCGTCTGCGGCGATGTCTTTGTCTCGCCCAGCGTCGACGCCGTGCTGGCCGGTATTCTCGCCGTGACGGGATCGGCCGGGTGCCTGCTTATCGTCAAGAACTATACCGGTGACAGGCTCAATTTCGGCCTCGCCGCCGAGAGGGCGCGTGCCTACGGCCTGAACGTCTCGATGGTCATCGTCGGCGACGACATCGCGCTTCCCGACCTGCCACAGGCCCGCGGTGTCGCCGGCACGCTTTTCGTGCATAAGATCGCCGGCGCGCTCGCCGAGCAGGGCGCCGATCTCGACACGGTCACGGCTGCCGCAAAGCGCGTCATTGCCGGCACGCGTTCCATCGGCATGTCGCTGGACACTTGCCGCGTGCCCGGCTCGCTGAAGGAGGCTCGTATTCCGGACGGCAAGGCCGAACTCGGTCTCGGCATTCATGGTGAGGCAGGCGTCGAGCAGATCGATTTTGCCGGCGCACGCGCCTCGGTCGCGACCATGGTCGAGCGGTTGGCCGCCGTCATGGGCGACGGGCCGCATGTCGCGTTGATCAACAATCTCGGCGGTACGTCGGTCTTGGAAATGTCCGTGCTTGCGCATGACCTTTTCGGCTCCTCCGTCGGCTCAAGGATACACCATGTCATCGGCCCCGCGCCGTTGATGACCTCGCTCGACATGCAGGGGTTCTCCATCTCGATCTTTCCGGCCGACGCCGCCGAGCTGAGGCTGCTGAAAGCCGCCGTACCGATCCCCGCCTGGCCGGGTGTTTCGGACGTCCGGCCGATTGTCGTCGCCGCCCTGCCGGACGGCCTGACGCCCATCATGCCGATGCCCTCCAGCCATGCGGCGACGCGCGCCTTTCTCGTCGATTGCTGCGACGTGCTGGTTGCCGCAGAGCAGGACCTCAATGCGCTCGACGCCAAGTCCGGTGACGGGGATACCGGCTCGACGCTTGCGGGCGCGGCTCGCGCGCTGATCAACGCCATCGATCGCTTGCCGCTGTCGGACCATACGCGGCTCCTGCGCGCCATCGGCCAGGAACTCAGCCAGACGATGGGCGGCTCCTCCGGGGTGCTGCTCGCTATCTTCTTCGCCGCCGCTGGCGACGGCGCGTCGAGCGGCCTGCCGATGCGCGAGGCGCTGCGCGCCGGTCTTGCCCGTATGCAGGAAATTGGCGGCGCCCAGATCGGCGACCGCACGATGGTCGATGCGCTGGCCCCCGCGCTCGATGCGCTCGGTCAGGGGATCGCTGCCGCGGCAGCCGCCGCGCGGGAAGGCGCGAACGTCACCGCGAGCCTCACCCGCGCAAAGGTCGGCCGCGCCGCCTATATCAATGCCAAGCAGCTCGAAGGCCATGTCGACCCCGGCGCGGAGGCGGTGGCGCGGCTTTTCGAGCATCTGGCGACCTGATTGCGCATCCGGTCGAAAGGTTTACTCGTGCCGCGTTACAGACGATCGAATGCGTTCAAGGATTGACCAAGCTGGCAAATTGCTTGGCAGTACCCGCGCGGATCTCATGTTGGAGGCGTCTGAACGCTGAGCTGAGGAAGTGCTGCTCGATCGTACGATTTAACGGAGAGTTCCGAAGACTATGCCGAGTAAGGCCGAGGTTTTGGTCGCGCGCTGGTCCTCGATATGGTGGGCCTGCGCTTGCTCAATGGCGCGGAAATACGTGCATCCGTGGCGTGCTTGCGCTAGCAATTTCAGATAATGCACGGGCCTTATATGAGGCTGCTGGCTTCCAGTCTCCCATGCAGGCCCGATGACTTTGATGATTCGACTGGGAGACCTCGATAGCGCGCTTGAGGCCTAGTATGGAACCAGTTATTCCGAACAGGATATTTCAGAATCCCCTAAAATGACGGATGGCTTTGAAACATCTGAGACACATGGACGTAGCGTAGGTTCGGCTCGTTTCAGGAGCGAGGCTATGACCGCTTCACGCCCCGAAAGCGGTCATTAGCGTGGGTGATGCCATACTACAACGCATCAGGTTGTGACCTGAGTGTCGCTCCAGTCGAGGGATCGGCCATCTGCCGAGCGGACCGAAAGTCGCTCGACTGGGTCGCCTCTTTCTCGATCTACGAGTAAGGAGTGAGTTTCGCCGAGACCGAACAGGAACTCTTCACCCCACTGGCGGAGCGCGACAATAACCGGGAACAGGCCTTGCCCTTTCGCGGTCAGGACATACTCGCGGTAGGCAGTCCCATCCGACGCCGGTGCTGTTTCGAAAATCCCTCGTGTCACGAGGTCGCGCAATCGAGTTGCCAATACGCCCCTGCTAATGCCTAAGCCTTGCTGGAACTCGCCAAAGCGGCGTTTGCCATCAAAAGCATCGCGGATGATTAGAAGCGACCACCAGTCGCCGATGGCATCCAGAGAACGCGCCACCGGGCAACCGGAATCCCAAAGGCTTACACGTTTAACCATCTATCTCTATCCCCACCTCACAATCTGGTTCTATCTTAGAACTGGAAATGCTTTGCGCCAAGTGCTGTCAGAATGGAGATGAGAAGAGCGCGAGGGGTTGCAGGATGGACGAGAAAACGACGAGTGGTCACACAGGAACGCAGACGCATGGATTGTCGAGAGCGCAGACGCTGGTGCTTGCAGCCGCCGCAGGTGTGAGCGTGGCAAATATCTATTACGCCCAGCCCTTGCTCGACCTGATCGCGGACGACCTTGAAATTTCACCGGCCGTTATCGGTCTCATCGTGATGCTGACGCAGGTCGGGTACGGACTGGGTCTGATCTTCATCGTGCCGATTGGCGATCTCTACGACCGACGCAAGCTCATAATCGTTCAAGGATTGCTGTTGACGACGGCTCTCGTGATGGTCGCGACAGCGTGTGGGAAGACGGTGCTCCTGGCTGGCATGGCCTCGGTTGGGCTGCTGGCGGTGCTCGTTCAGGTGCTGGTTGCTCAGGGGGCGGCCGTGGCCACGCCGGCTCAGCGCGGTAAGGTGGTCGGTACGGTTACCAGCGGTATCGTGGTGGGCATCCTATTAGCCCGAACCTTCGCAGGGACGGTTGCCGATCTCGGCGGCTGGCGGGCGGTGTATCTAACGTCAGCGCTTGTGACGCTCGCCATGGCCGTCATTCTGATGTCGGTGTTGCCGCGTCAATCCTTGGAACGGAATTCAGAAACATATCTCAATTCTGTCCTGTATATCCCAGGCATGTTTTGCGGGAGCCGGCCTTGCTGTTTAGAGGCGTTCTGGCTCTTCTAATCTTCGCATCCTTCAGCACCTTCTGGACAGCGCTTGTTCTGCCGCTATATATGCCGCCGTTTTCCTATTCCCATACCCAGATAGGCCTGTTCGGGCTGGTCGGACTGGCGGGAGCAATTGGTGCAACATTTGCAGGACGACTGGCAGATCGGGGATACAGTACGTGGACAACCGGAACGTCTCTGGCCGTCCTGCTCGCGTCCTGGGGCTTGATCGCTTTACTCCCATTCTCCATGCTTTCGCTATTGATCGGGGTGTTCCTGCTGGACTTGGCGGTCCAGGCTGTCCATGTCAGCAATCTGAGCGTCGTGGTGGCACTGAACCCCCAAAAAAGCGGCAGCCTGATTGGTGGATACATGGTCTTTTATTCGGTCGGCAGCGCTATCGGGGCGATAGCCACTACGGCAACCTACGCGCGGTGGGGTTGGGCGGGGGTTTCTGTCCTGGGAGCAGCATTCAGTGGGATTGCGGTTGCCGTGTGGATCGCAGGTCTTTTGTCTGCCCGTCTCAGTCGGCCAGTCATTATTGTCGAATGTTCTCGCGAATGACAGCTTCGGGGCGAGAGGCGTCTTCCGCTTACCGCCAACTGCGGACGTTGCCGCCTACCCTCCCAAGGTAAGCGCGCCGAGATGCCGGCGGACCCATCTCGCCTCTTCCGAAGCGGTGCGGCTGAAGTGCCGTTTAAAGTCGCGACTGAACTGAGCGGGGCTGACATAGCCAACCGAGAGAGCGACTTCCCCAATCGCCATGTCCTGCCGCGCAATCATCAATCTGGCCTCGTGAAGCCGCATGGCCTTGACGTATTGCATCGGGCTGCTGCCGATCAAAGCTTTGAAATGGGCGTGATAGGACGGAACGCTCATCCCCGCCTCGCTTGCTAGCATTGCGACGGAGACGTCTGAACGGAAAGTCTCGCGCAGCCGGACAAGGCTTCGCACGATTTTGCCCGATGCACCTCTCTGCCGCAGCGCCGATATCATCGCCGCACCCTGAGGGCCGACGAGAACCCGATAGTGTAGTTCGCGTAAGATGCCCTTGCCCAGCACCGCAGTCTCGACTGAATTGTTCAGGGCTTTCAAGAGGCGCAGCAACGAATCCAGGATGTCGGGTTCCATCTTGCTGGATACAAGACTTTTCGCCGGTGCCGCGGACATGCCGGAGGACCGCTTTTCGATTTCCGAGGCAATCTCGGCGGCTAGCTGCATGTCGAATTCCACATAAATCGCCAGCAGCGGCCGATCCGCGCTGGCGACAGACTCCATGCGGAACGGAACGGGCACCGAGACCGCGAGATAGTGCTCTTCGTCATAGAGATACACGTCGCCTTCCAGCACGGCCTGCTTTCGTCCCTGCAACACGAAGACGGCTCCGGGCTTGTAGAGCGCAGGGACGTCATGAAGCATCGTCTCCGTTCTTAGAATGCGTAGGCCTGGAAGCTCGGTCGGATTGTAACCCTCATCTGGGGCGAGCAGTCCGGCCAACTCCAGTAGCCGCTCACGCACAGCCTGCCGACTGTCCAGGTTCATAGGATTTGGCAATGAAGTCATAGGAAGTGTTCTCATCAAATCCAAGTCAGAAGAGTATCAGTCAAGGACGACAATCAAGCAAGAAGTGGAGGTAGTTATGTCTAGGAAGATCTTTTTCATTACGGGTGCCAATTCGGGCTTCGGTCTTGCCATCGCCACGGCAGCCAGCGAACAGGGCCACATGGTCGTCGGCACCATCCGCTCCGAAGCATCGCGGGCAAGTCTTGCAAAAAGCTTGCCTGCCGTCTGTCCCGTTCTATGTGATGTCACCGAGTTTGACCGCATACCCGACGTCGTCGAACAGGCTGAGGCAGATCATGGGCCGGTGGACGTCCTAATCAACAACGCCGGCTACGGCCATGAGGGTATTCTCGAAGAGTCGTCGCTCGAAGAGATGCGGCGCCAGTTCGAAGTAAACGTATTCGGTGCGGTTGCTGTGGCGAAGGCCTTCCTGCCGCGTTTCCGCGAAAGGCGTCGAGGTTTCATCGTGAACGTCACCTCAATGGGCGGCATGATCACCATGCCCGGCATTGGTTACTACTGCGGCAGTAAGTTTGCCCTCCAGGGCATTTCCGAGGTCATGCGCGCCGAAATGGCACCATTCGGGGTTCGCGTTGCCACGCTCTGCCCAGGCTCTTTTCGAACTGACTGGGCCGGACGTTCGATGATCCGGACGCAAAGATCTATTGCGGATTACGACGCGTTGTTTAATCCGATCAGAGAGGGACGTCAGGCAAAGAGCGGTAAGCAGCTCGGCGATCCTGCGAAACTTGCAGAGGCAGTCCTAGGTCTGATCGCGTCCGACAATCCACCTCCGCAACTCTTGCTCGGTAGCGACGCGCTCAACCTCGTCATGAACAGGATTGAGCGCCTGCAGCAGGAGATCGAAACCTGGAAAGCCGTCACTGTCTCCACTGACGGCTAACAGAAGCCGACGACTGCAGCGGACCGCGCCACCATCTGTGCGGCGCAGGGGAACGATGTAAAGGGTAAGGTTGTCATCGCCGTATCGGATAACTCGGTCATCTAGCATATCGGCGACAGTCGAGCGCCGCGTAGCAACGGAAGCTTAATTGCCCATCTTGTAGAGCTTATCGTCTGATGGAGGGCTCATTATGCCGACGCACTGTGATGGCTGCCGCGATGGTGCCGCTTTCGACCTTCCTTTCTCCATGGCGTTTCAGCCAATCGTCAATATCAGGACGGGTGGCGTTTTTGCTCACGAGGCCTTGGTGCGTGGTCCGAATGGCGAGGGGGCTGGTTCAGTTCTCAGCCAGATCAAGGAAAGCAATCGGTATGCTTTTGACCAGCAATGTCGGGTCAAGGCGATCGAGCTGGCATCGGATCTTTACGATCCGGCCGATGACGTAAAGCTCTCGATCAATTTCATGCCGAACGCAGTCTATGAGCCGCGGGCTTGTATTCGGCTCACTCTTGCGACCGCTGTGCAGACGGGCTTTCCTCTCGACCGCATCATCTTCGAATTCACCGAGAACGAGCAACTAGATACCAAGCATGTCCTCCATATCCTTCGTACATACAGAGATATGGGGTTCAAAACGGCGATCGATGATTTCGGGGCAGGTCATTCTGGTCTCGGCCTCCTCACCCATTTTCAGCCTGACATCGTGAAATTGGATATGGACCTGATCCGAGGGATCGACGTTGATCCTGTGAGACGCAAAATTGTGAAACACACGCTTCATATGCTTGAGGACCTGGCAATTGTCCCGCTGTGCGAAGGGGTCGAAACGGCCGACGAGTTGGCAACGCTAAACGATCTCGGAGTCTTTCTCATTCAGGGCTATGTGCTGGCAAAACCGAGCTTTGAATCTCTCGCATCTCTAGCACCGTTTAGCGTGGACCCATAGGCCGCTCCGCAGCTTGGGTCCTTGGTTGCCGCTCGCAACGATTTCGTAGTCCCCGACTTGTTGATTTGCGCTGAGAGCTGATGGAGTGGATGCCATGTCGGACACACTAGTTGTGCTGATCGTTGGCCCTCGACAATCCGGAAGGACGACGCTGGCGAAGAAGATCGCCAACGAAGTGCCCCCCCCCACATTTCCGGCTTCATCTGATCCTTGGAACTGGCTAACTCCCAGTTTATTCCGAACTGACGGGCGTGCCGGAATATCTGGGAAAGCGACTGGCACGGCTCATTACATTGCAGCCACCGCGGCACCAAACGGCGTCGCGATCGCAACCCGCGGCAAAAGCCATGTATTCGGAAATTACAACAACCCATGCTTGGTGGATATGCCCCCTTACAGCGATGCTCCTACGCAGAAAAATAGTACTTATGACACATAAACAGATCAAACTCTCATTAATGATCTGTATCCATATCTTTTGTATTGACCGGTCTTGAATGTTTCAGATAGGTTGGCGTCGTCCACGCACAATCGCTGATAGGTAGGATGGCGCAATCTCAGTCAGAAGCCCTGCAGGAAATCGGACAGTTGCTGAAGGCTACGCGAAAAGGCCGGCAACTGACGCAGGAGCAGGTTGCCGACATGGCGGGAATATCGCGTCCGCGTTATCGCGAGATAGAAGCCGGAAGCAGTGCTGCGCGCACGACGACCCTGATCAACATCGGCCGCGCGCTCGGGCTTGAGCTAATGCTTATACCCCAAACCATGGTTCCGGCTGTCGACGCACTGCTGCGGCCGTATGACGATATCGATGATGTTCCGGCATTCATGGCTCATCCCGACGGGGATGAGAATGCCTGAAGCTTCCTATGACCTGAAATCCATTTCATCGCTCGACGTGCTGCTGAACGATGTGAGGGTCGGCACGGTTATCCGGACGCCTGGGGACTTTAACGCCTTCAGCTTCGAGGAGAGCTATCGCGCGACGGGCGGCTTTCCGGTGCTGAGCCTGTCTTTTCGTGCAGCTATGGGAGCCCTTCGCAAGGACCCCAAACCCGTTGCCAGAGCGTTGCCGGCATTCTTCGCCAATCTGCTCCCCGAAGACAAGCTGCGCGAGGCGATGGAAAAACACCACGCAGGGAGCGTTCGCGCGGGAAACGATTTCGATCTGCTCGTCGCATTGGGCTCGGATCTGCCAGGCGCCGTCCGCGTTGTGCCGAGCGATGGGACGGTTACCCCCCTCGACAACCCACCTACGTCCAAACCGAAAGCCCGATTTTCGCTGGCCGGCGTCCAGATGAAGCTTTCAGTCATCAAGAACACGGGCAAGGGTGGTGGACTGACCTTGCCGCTCGGCGACGACCAAGGATCCTACATAGCGAAGTTTCCATCGACCTCGTTTCGCGACGTTTCGGAAAACGAGTATGCCAATCTTGCGTTGGCGGAAGCTATAGGCATGGAAGTGCCGGAGCGGGAGCTTGTCGAGCAATCGGAGTTTGAGGGCATACCGAAGGAGTTCGAGACTCTGTCCGATGGAAAAGTCTTGCTCGTCAAACGTTTCGATCGTGGCGCAAACGGAGAGCGGATCCATATCGAGGACTTCGCGCAGGTGTTTGGTGTCTATCCGTCCCGCAAATACGAGGGAGCCGCCTATCATGACATCGCTGCGGCGCTGAACGTTGCCGTTTCGTCCGACGCTGCGCTCGAGTTCGTCCGCCGGCTGGCTCTCGCTGCAATTACCGGCAATGGCGACATGCATCTGAAAAACTGGTCGCTGATCTATCGCGGAGCGGGCGACAAACCGGCGTTCTCGCCTGTCTACGACGTGCTTTCGACAGTACCTTACATCCCTTCGGACGCCATGGCGCTGTCGCTTGCCGGCGAGCGCCCCTTCAAAGCGTTGAACGCACAACGATGGAAAGCCTTCGCCAATCGTGCGCGCTTGCCGGAACCGGCCGTACTCAAGGCGGTGACCGACACGGTTGAGCGCGTGAACGAAGTTTGGTGGTCGTTGCCGGAACGAACAGTCGTTCCCGCCAGAGTTCTCGAGCGCATCGACACGCATGTGCGGCTGATGACCACGATCCTTGGCACCTGTGCCGATTGAGGCCATCCGTCGAAGCGGTGACGAAACCCCGTCCTGGCCGCGCGCCAGTTCTTTCCCGTTGCGGAAAGGACCAAGCTCAGCTTCAAAGTAGGCAGAAGCGCAATTGCACTGTCTTTCACCCTCTGGGAGACGAACAATTCACACCAGAGAATCACGGCGCCTCTCCCCTCGTTGGAAATTCTGACGTCTTCAGCGGTGCCAAAGGGTCGAAGAAGCGCCATACGTGAACCGTGGATCTGGCGCGGGAACTCCAGCCTGCCCTACCGGAACTCCCCTGTAGCGTAGCAATGTTACGATTGCCTAACCCAGGAGCCGGCGCGCCAATCTGGGCTGTTCACTTCTTCTTTAACGCGTTGGTCGACCTGTTCTAGCCGTTGGCTGTCGGACGATTGAAATGTGATGTTCACCGCGCCCAACGCAATGTCCGCGACAGGATTTACCCTTGCGGTAACGATGGTTTTCGGTCGCCGATGGGGGCGGGACGACCACCCCGCTTATTTTAAACTTGGCTTGCATTGTTTCCTGCGACGAGTATGTCCCCGTTCGGGAACGGTCGCAGTGGTCGTCATTTCCAGTCGTTTCCCCTAAGGGCGTTTTGTGGAATCCTGCTCCTTAATTCCCCGTGCTTCCTCAGTCATGTAGCACCGGCTGTCAGGCAAATGTTCGAGGTTGGCTTGACGAACTTGCTTGCCATTAACGGCCCTTTTTTGCCTCATCATTTTCGATACCTTCCGCGAAACCTCCTCGAGCGTCGCCATAACCCGGTTTAACTGCGAGAGCGTGCTCGTCAGCTTAGGATCATACCGCACGACGACATATTCGGTCGCTGAAGAGAGCGTTTGCAAATGTGCAAGGGTACGGTTCCGAAGTACTAGCCCTGTGCTGACTGCTATTCTCGCCCGCTCACCCAAGTCATGTCGAAAGGTGCCAATTGGTTGTTCCTCAATACCTTTTGCCCGAAGAACGGCATCGAGATAGAGCTCTATGGCATGAAGAGCCAAAAGCCGTTGTGGAAGTTGAGTGGGATCAGGTGGCGCACCTTCGAGTTTGAAGGCGGCGGCGCGATATTGTGACGCCAGACTCAGTAAATCCTGCACTTTTACAGTGTTCGTGCCCTTCATTTTGGCAAATCCCCCATCAGAGCGAAACCTTGGAGTTTAATCCAATCGACTCGTCTGTCGGTCGCAAAAAATGCTCTTGGTTTTCGCGTCCAGCGATACGGATAAGGTCCTTCAGGATGGTGCGTAACTGTGGCCAAGGGGCGTCTTGAAGCTTAAGGCCAGGATCGTGCGTAACGATCAGGCAATGCAGCTTCGCGGCAACTTCCACCGCCGATGAGACTGGTGCAATCAACATCACCCGCCCCGTGACCAAAGATTGTTCTGCGAGCTCTTCTTCTAGAGCGGCGATTTCACAATAGGCAGTGCACTTATCAGCCCGTTTCCGTGTTTTCTGACGTTCGCCCAGATCGACCCCTTTAGGAGCGGTATACAAGTGCGCGACGCGCTCGGGAGCGGCCAGCGATCGATCGGCGGCGCCGTCATTAACACTTTTCGGCTGAGCACTCGGTGAATTGCCCGATGATTGCATCATGTCGGAAGCAAGCCGTTTTTTTCGAAGAGCGTATCGGACGCGGCTTTGGTAATATGTGTACCAGACGGGCCATAGTTCCCTAACCGGCGTCGGACCGCTTTCCCTTCTTCCGCCAATTCTCGAAACGCCCGTGCTCAACACTTGCGCGGCGATCCGCAGAAGGTTGCGACGATCGATATGGTATGGAAGATTTTTGCCGCAGCTTTCGTCGGCACCTTTTTTTCTAAGCTTAATTGCCGGCAAAGTTCTGCTATTCTCAGAATCAGCCATGATCCAAGCTCCTGTAAGCTAGATTGTGGTTAGGCTGGTCCCGCGTGGTACGAACACGTGGGGCTAGCCGATTGCAAATCAGGAGGGTACCGGTGCCAAGCCAAATGAGCAAGCAAAATCACAACAGTGTTGTGAAATGAATGGTGTCCAATGCAAACTTGCTCGTGTCGCCTTGGGATGGGGTGTGCGCGACCTAGCTGCCGCGGCAAACGTATCGACGCAGACGATAAGCCGCCTGGAAAGAGGTGAACTGCTGAGGGACGCCACATTGGACGCGATAACGCAGGTGTTTGAGGTCGCTGGCATAACATTCATAGATGATAGTAGCGACGGCTTCGGCATAATTGTTAGGAAGCCGCAACCGACGTTGGCGGATCGCTAGGTAATCGAATCCCGTATCCGCAATTGGCATTGGCCATCTCGGGCGCCCGCTGTTCGAGCGCACAGCTAACCGTATCAATCTGACCGCTAAGGGCCGCGATTTCCTGCGAACGGTCCAGGTGGCGTCGGCGCGATCGAGAGCAAGGCGGAGACGCTCGCCGCAAGGCAACGCATCGAGCGTGTCACGCTACTCGCAAGTCAGCTAATGGCGATGAGCTGGTTGCCGCGCGTGCTGGCGGCATTCGAGACGGCCAACGCTACGATCCGCGTTGACCTCGTGATGGCGGGCACGCAGCGCAAGACGGATCCAGACCTGACGATCCGCTTCGGCGAGGAGCCGCATCTTGTGCGCCACCCCACGTGGCTTATGGATATGTCACATGTCGTCATGTGCCGGCGAGAGGATCTTACGCGCATCGACAGCCTGGACGACTTGTTGTCTTTTCGTCTCTAGACGTGTCGTCCCACGCCGTCGGATGGAGGGCGCTTCTCAACCATAATTTCGGCCATCAACCGGAACGGCAGCTAAAAATCGAAACGGTCGACACGACGCCGTTATCATTGATGATGGTGAGTCAGGGCCTTGGTCTGGCGATCGGCCATCTTCCTGTATGCGATCCAATGGCTAAATCCCTTGGGCTCGTTGTTTGCCCTTTCGTTCCCAAAACGCCCGGTCCTGGGAATTATTTTCTCGAGCTGTCCCATGACCGCCCACAACAGGCCTCTGTCGGCCGGTTGGTGCAAGCACTTCAGGACGCGGCGCATTTATCGATGCGCACGACCTAGGCTGCAGTCCTAGACCGCAATTATCTCTTCTGCCATGCTGGTAATCGCGTGTGGCGCCTAAGCGTAGAGTTAAGCTGGTATTCGTCTGTCTATCTGAAAACTAACGGAGCTTTCCGGCCGTCCAATTTCGCCTCCGTCACCAGATGATAAGTGGTCAGATCGCATAAGTCTGTCGCGCGCTACTCGTAGAAACAGGCGTGAACAGCGGTAAGGGCGGAAACTGCTTGGGTCTCATGCGCCACTCACGCCCGGTCGTGACGGTATAGACCAACGCGTTTACGATCTCGCTGAGACTGGTGCTGCCAACCTGCCCAGCCGCCTCCGTCCAGACAGAGAAGGGCGAGACCAAACCCATTCGCCAGTTCGTCAGGTTGCGTGTATGCCGCATTGCTCGTCAGGAATATTGGCGATGAGCGAAATCAGTCCAACTCATCGTCGCCCATTCGTCCTAGCAAACTAGCAACTGAGTGATCTGGTTCTACCCATTTTCGATGACGCTCTTCGTGAAACTGTCACTATAGGGTGTGACTCTCGGGTGCCATCCTCCACTCCGTTGACACCCATTTATTTCTGATCGCGCTGAAGTAATGCGAGTGCAGAACCCAGACATATAAAAGCACAGCCAGCGGCAAGGCCCGCGGTTAATGAGCTGTAGGAGTCAATAATGCGGCCGATGACCAGCGGGCCGAGTGTCTGGCCCGTGCCGAACGCCACGGTGAAGGTGCCGATGGCGGCGGTTGTGTTGGAGATTCCCACATTGCGCCGAATAAAATCCGTCGTTGCCGCAACGACGGCGAAGAAGACCGCGCCAAACACCACGGCCGAGGCAATTGCTGCCGGAAACGATGCGGAAATGAGGGGGATTATTGCCCCTGCGGCGCTAATGCCGACGAGGATGGCGAAGGCACGCGCATGGCGCAGGCGCGCAAACAGCCGCGACCACAGCCATGGGGCGGTCATGGAGGAGAGGCCGATGCTCACCCAGAACGCGCTGATGTGCCAGGGCGGCTGGCCGCTTGAAGTTAGGAATGCGACAATGAAGGTCATGTAGGCGATGGAGCCCGCTCCGAAAGCGATGTAACCTCCAAGGATCCATTTGTGTCTGAACGGCCGGTAGACCGTTCTTGCTGAGGAGCGTTCCGCCCGGGTCCAATCCGGCGGTGTCGCAGTATAGCCGGCGACCGCAAACAGCGCGCCGAGAACACCAAGCAGCACCCAGACATCCCGCCAGCTCGAGGGGCCAAAATGTTCGAGCCATTGTGGAACGACAAGGCCGGTGAGGGCAACGCCGAAGCCGGCCCCTGCATAAAAGACGCCTATCAGAACGCCACTCTTGCCGGGATACTCGGCTGCGGCCTCGGCCGCTATCACGCCGCCTGCTACGAAGATCCATGCGCCTGAAACGCCAGAAAGCAGACGAAACAGGCTCAGCGCCTCGAAGCCTTGGACGACGCCGAGCGTAAGTACGGTGAGGACCGTGAAGACCGCACCGAGATTGTATGTTCTGGCTGTGCCGAGACGCCGAGCCACGAGAGCCGCCGTCAGGGCGCCAAGGATATAGCCGACGGCGTTGATGGTGTTGAGCCAGCCCGCCTGCGCATAGGATATGCCGAGGTCCATCTTCATAGGTGGAAGCAGCAGGCCATAGGCAAAGCGTGCTATCCCGAGCCCGAGAGCAGGACCGAGAGCGAGAAGGCTGATCTTGGCGAAGGGGTTCATCAGCGGCGGCCGTCCGCCAGCCTGACGGCTGCTGGCGAGCGGCGAAGGGCCATCATCGCCCATGCGCCGATGAAAGGACCGGGCGCGAGGATAACGAAGGACCATTGCCAGCTGCCGAGCCACGCGGCGATATACGGCATCAGCCAGATGACGAAGACGGTAAGCGCGAAGCCGAGCCCCATCTGCAGCGACAGCGCCGTGCCGACGAAATCGCGGTCAGCCAGTTCCGTCACGGCTGCGGAAAACAGCGGGGAATCTCCGACGATCGCGATACCCCAGATGATGGAAATCAGGACGATCAGCCAGATTGGCCCTGAAAAGGCAAAGCCGATGAGCAAAGCGCAGAGGCCGGATACGATCATCAGGGCCGCGGTCGTGGCGGTGCGCCCGAACCGGTCGGACAGGAGGCCACCGGCCACGCAGCCAATGAGGCCGGCGGCAATGGCGACGAAGGTGATCAGCGAAGCCACATTCGGCGGGAGTACGCCGTCGGCGGCGGTGCGAACGAAGATAAGAAGCCACGCCCACATCGCATAGAGTTCCCACATGTGACCAAAATAGCCAACATTGACCAGGAAGAGATTGCGGTCGCGTAAAACCTTGCCGATCTGCCGGGGATTGAAGACGGCCTTGCCGAACGGATATGGTCCTTCTCGCGCAAACAGCAGAAAGGCGAGGCCGGCAATCAGCGATGCGGTGCTCGATAGCCCGATAACCAGCCGCCAGTCGATATGCTCGGCGATGGTGCGGAAAAGGTGCGGCATCGACGAGCCGAGTGTCAGCGCGCCGACCACGGCGCCGAGCGCAAGCCCCCGATTGCGCACGAACCATGTGGAAACGAGCTTCATTGCCGGGGGGTAGACGGCGGCAAGCGTCATGCCGGTCGCAAAGCGGCAGGCGACGGCACCCAGCGGCCCTGGCTCTAGAAGCAAGAGTACATTCGTGCCCGCCGCCAGGAAGGAGGCGGCCGCCATCAGGCGGTTGAGACGCACGATGTCGGGAAGGTTGACGAGGCTAGCCAGCAATGCTCCGGTCACAAAACCGATCTGCACGCCGTTTGTCAGCCAAGCGACGACGCTATCCGAAAGCTGCCAGGCGGTCTTGAGCTCCGGCGTTACAGCGGTGGCGGAAAACCATGTCGTCATGGACAAGACGACAGAGATGCACAAAAGAATGAGGACCGGCCAGGGATTGGCATCCGCTGGCCGCTTGACGGCAGATAGGTCGCCGCTTTCGGTGCTTGGCACGGATCAGGCCCTTGCCAGCGCAACCGTGTAGACGGTCGCGGTGCCGCTGAGGCAGACTTCGCCAGCTTCGTTGCGAACGCTGGTGAGAATCTTACAGATGGGCTTGTCGTCGCGGACGTCAGTGATCTCTACACGCGCCGTGATCAACTCGTCCACGCCGACGGCTTTCACGAATTTCCATTCCACGCTGAGGAAGACGGTGCCTGGACCGGGCAGGTCTTCGGCCACCACGGCGTTGAGCATACCGGACGTGACGCCGCCTTGCACGATGAGTTTCCCGAAGATGGAGGCTTCCGCAAGGGCACGGTCGTAATGCAAGGGGTTACGGTCCCCGGTCATTTCGGAGAAAGACTCGATGTCCTTCATCGTCGTGCGGCGTGACCGCTCGGCCGCGTCGCCGACCTTTGGCTTACCCTTGATGATGCCGGCCCAGCCGTCCTGTTTCACGTCGCTCATATCATGCCCTTTCCTTGCGATTGCGTCTGGCGGAAGGCGGGCAGGGTGCGCCCGCCAATCCGCGTGGGGATCATTTCGACTGCGCTGCCGATCACGAGCTCTTCTTGGTTGTCTCGCAAGATGAAACTCAGCATCGTCGGCCCTTCTTCGAGTTCGATCAGGCCGACCGCGTAGGGTGCGACCGGTATCCAGCCAGGGTGGCCTGGCTTTTGGACGATCGTGAAGGATTTGAGGTGGCCTCGCCCAGACCCGTCTTTCCAGACGAGGCGCTGGCTCCAGCAATGCGGGCAGATTGGCCGTGGATAGAAGATCGCGCTCTCGCAGTCCTCGCAGTGCTGGATGGAAAGCCGGCCTTCCTCCGCGGCCGCCCAGAAGGGCGCCGTCAGTGCGGTGATGGTTGGGCCGGGGGTTTTCAGAAGATCAAGGTCCATCAGTCCACTCCAAGTACGAGTGCCGTCGCTTCGCTTACGGTGGCACCATTGCCCGTCACGAGTGCGAGTTGCGGATTGGCGATCTGTCGGCCGGTGGCGGAGCCGCGCAACTGCCGCACCGCCTCCACGATATGCGTCATGCCGCCCGCAAGGTCCGGTTGGCCGAAGCCGATCTGCCCGCCGTGGGTATTGAGCGGCGTGTCGCCGGCGAATGAGAGGTCGCGCCCCCTCAGCCAGTGACCGAATTCGCCGGGACCGCAAAGCCCGGCATCCTCGATCGTCAGCGCGACCATGATTGTGTAGCAGTCATAGAGAGACAGCAGGCTCATATCGCGCGCGGACGTACCAGATTGCGCAAATGCACTTGCCATAGCCTGCCTCAGCGGACCGGTCGTCAGGTCTGACGCTTGGGAGGCCGCGCGGTGGGTGATCTTCTCGCCCGCGCCCAGCAGATGGACCATCAGCTGGCCACGTTCGCGCGCCCGCTTTGCCGAGGTGACGATGACCGCCTCGGCGCCCGCGACGGGCATAACGATCTCGAACAGATGCAGCGGGGAGGCGACGATTGGCGAGGCCAGGACATCGGCCACGCTGGCCGGCTTTCCATGGAAGATGGCGTCCGGGTTCGACTGCGCGTTTTGACGGGCCCAGTGTGCGATCGTCGCGAAATCCTCGGCTGTCGTACCGAAGCGAGCCATATGCGCCTGCATGAAAAAAGCATAGGAAATGTTGGCGCCGGACGCGCCAAAGGGCACGTCGAATTCGCGGATCGGATTGCGGTTCGGCGAACGCGGCGGATTGTCGTCGCGCGCATTGCCGAGAACGCAGAGCACGGTCTCGCACATGCCGGCCTGAATGGCGGCGGCTGCGCGCCAGACCATGCCGGCGCCGGATGCGCCGCCGAGATCCACGACATTGCCCATAGTCGGCTTCAGACCGAGATATTCGGCGATCGTCGCCGGCACATGCTGCGGCGTCTCACCGACCTGCGGGCCGACCAGCAGGCCGTCGATCTCGTAAGGCTCGATACAGGCATCCGCCACGGCCGCGGCGGAAACCTTCGCCAGCATTTCCAGAGTTGTGACGCCTTCGGTTCTGCGCTGCGGCTTGAGTTCGCCGATGCCGATGATCGCACCCTTCGATCGCGTCGCGCTCATGCCGCGGCACTCCTGTCGAGGTCACGGTACTCGTCAAGGCATTCTGGATTGGCAAGCGATCCCATGTTCTTGACCACGCCGCCCTCCAGAACGGTGCGGGCGGCGCCTTCGACGCGCTTTCCATTGAGCGTGTAGGGTATGGCACTCACAGCATGGATGCGGTGGGGAACATGGCGCGGCGAGGCCATGTCGCGGATTTTCTGCCGGACCTCCTTGGCAAAGCTATCGGAGAGGCCCGCCTCGTCCTTCAACTTTACGCAGAGCACGATTTCCTCGTCGCCGGGCACGGCTGCGCCGAAGACAAGGCAGTCCTCGATTTGCGGAAAGAGTTCACAGGCTGCGTAGATTTCGGCTGTGCCGATGCGCACGCCGCCGGGCTTCAGTGTCGTGTCGGAACGGCCATAGATGACCGCCGAGCCATACGGCGTCATCTCGGCGACGTCGCCGTGCGTCCAGATTTCCCGGCGCTGCGAGAAATAGGTGTCGTGATAACGCTGCATGCCACGTTCACCCCAAAAGGTGAGCGGCATGGAAGGGAAGGCCTCCGTGCAGACAAGATCCCCCTGCCGGCCAAGGATCGGTGCGTTGCGATCGTCCATGACATTGACGGCAAGGCCGAGCCCCTTGACGGTAAGATGGCCACGGCGCACCGGGTGAGTCGGCGAGCCCAGCATGAAACAACCGATGATTTCCGTGCCGCCCGAGATCGAGGCGAAGACCATGTCCTGCTTGATATGGTCATAGACCCAGTCGAACTGATGCGGTGAGACCGGCGCGCCTGCCGAGAGGACCGACTTCAATGCCGATAAGTCGTGATGCCGTCCCGGTGCGTATCCCTCGTCCGCGAGGGTGGCGAGATATTTCGGGCTCGTGCCGAAGTGGGTGACGCCGGTGCGCTCAGCCGCCTTCCACAGCGGCGTTACATCTAGCCCCGCCGGTGTCTTCAGGATTGGAGCGCCGTCGTAGAGTAGGATTGCCGCGTCACAAGCCAGCGCCGAGATCAGCCAGTGATACATCATCCAGGCCGTGTTGGTGTACCAGCTAACGACATCGCCGGCGCGCACGTCGCCATGCAGCGCATGCTCCTTCAGGTGCTGGACTAGCACGCCGCCCGTGGAATGAACGATGGCCTTTGGCGCGCCCGTTGTTCCGGAGGTGTAGAGGACATAGACCGGATGACAAAACGGCACGCGCTCAAAGACCAGCGGCGCCTCGTGTCCGAAGGCCGGATATTCGTGACGGGTGAAGAGCTCGCCGCCAGTCGCCGCAGGAAGGCTGCCGTTGGTCACCACGACATGCTCGACGCTTTCCATGCCCTTGGCAATGTCGACAATGCGCTGGGCGATATCGTGATCCTTGCCGCCGTAACGATAGCACGCGGCCGCAAAGAGAACCTTCGGCCTGATCTGGCCGAGGCGATCGAGAATAGCCGTGACGCCGAAATCCGGAGAGCAGGACGACCATGTCGCACCGACAGTGGCCGTTGCCAGCAGGGCGACAAGCGCTTCGGTGCGGTTCGGCAGGATGCCGGCCACGCAATCGTCTCGGCTGACGCCCGCACGACGCAGGCCGTCCGCCGTGCGGGCGACCATGGTGCGCAATTCACCACGCGTGACGGTTCGCCGAGCGCCCGTTTCGTCGGCTTCGTGAATGGCGATGGCGTCGTCGTCGCCCCGCAGCAGGTTCTCCGCTAGGTTGACCCGGGCGTCGGGGAAGAAGACGGCACCCGTCATCGGGTTCTCCGCGCCGTCGATGAAAGCTCGCTCTCCTGCCTCTCCGATCACGCCGGTGAAATCCCAGACCGCCCGCCAGAACGCCCCCTTGTCGGCAATCGACCAGCGGTGAAGCGTGTCATAGTCACGGGCATCGAAACCGTTTTCGCGCGCAAATCTCGCGAGATTGCTTGTCTCGAAAGACGCCTTATCGGGCTGCCAGACGATATCGGATTGCATTTTTTTCTCCTCCAGGATCAGCAGCTTTCTTGTTGCGTAAGTACCGACCGATCGGTACAATGCGAGTTGAGAGTTGCGCTGTCAATGCGAAATCGTGTCATGTATCGACGTCGGAATGCGCATCGCATCCGGTGCCTGCATTCACCTGGAGGACCCAATGGACGAGATTCTGAGCACGCCGCGACCGGACGAACTTTCCGAAAGCAAGCGGATGATCATGGAAGTTGCTGCGAAGCTTTTTGCAGACAAAGGCTATGGAAGCGTGGGCATTAGCGAGGTCGGCGATGCCGCCGGCTTCGGCAAGGGCGCGCTCTACTACCACATCAAGTCCAAGGAAGAGCTGCTCTTCGACATCATGACCGTCTACATGGTGGAATTGATCAATGCGGCGCGCACCATTGAGATCAGCGGCGCAAGCGTACCGGAGCGCATCCGCGCGCTGAGCCACAGCTTCATGGAGATCATGTTCGCGAGCCGGCCGGAAATGACGGTCTGTTTCCGCGAAGTGCACGCGCTCAACGATGTCAAGCGTAAGGGCGTGCTGGGCCTACATGCCGATTACCAGGATATCTGGATGCGCGTCTTTCAGGATGGTGCTCGTCAGGGTGTGCTGCGCGCCTTGTCGAAGATCGAGGTCAAGGCGATCCTGGGCATGTATTTCTACAGCTTCCTTTGGATCAAGGGCGATGGCGCGATGACGATCGATGCCATTGCCGAGGATTTCACCGGCATTACGCTGCGGGCAGCGGGCAAGGGGTAGATCATGGAACAGGATATCGTCATCACTGGCGCACGGCGCACCCCCATTGGCAAGCTGAACGGTGGCCTGGCTTCGCAATCGGCCGCCGCGCTCGGCGCGTCTGTCATGGCAGCGCTGCTTGAGGATGCGGGGCTTGAGGGTGGCGATATCGACGAAATCATCATGGGACAGGTACTGACCGGCGGCGCCGGGCAGAACCCGGCACGACAGGCTGCACGCGCTGCCGGTATTCCCGTCAACGTGCCAGCAATGACGGTCAACAAAGTCTGCGGTGCAGGCCAGAAATCCATTCATCTGGCGGCCCAAGCCATCCGTTGCGGCGATGCGCAGATCGTGATTGCAGGCGGCCAGGACAGTATGAGCCAGGCGCCGCATCTTCTTTATGGAACGCGCGACGGTGTGCGCATGGGCAATACGCTCGTCAAGGATTCCATGATTGTCGATGGTCTCTGGGATGCTTTTCACGATGTCCATATGGGCGTAACGGCGGAACATCTGGCAAATCGCTTTCAGGTGCGCCGAGACGAGCAGGATCGCTTTGCCTTTGCATCGCAGGAAAAGGCATCCTCCGCGGTCGAAGCCGGACGGTTTGCTGCTGAAATCGTGCCTGTTACTTACGGCACGCGCCGTGGCGACGTCACGATCTCCGCTGACGAGCATCCCAATCCCGCAACGGATCTGGAAAAACTGGGTCGTTTGCGGCCAGTGTTCGATCCAGCTGGCACGGTGACCGCTGGCAATTCGTCCGGTTTGAACGACGGGGCGTCGGCGGTGCTCGTCATGTCGGGGAAACAGGCTGCGGCGCTCGGGCTGGAGCCGCTTGCGCGCATTGCATCCTACGCCTCCGCGGGCGTCGAGCCGATGGATATGGGGCTCGGCCCGGTCGCGGCATCGCGCGCGGCGCTAGCAAAGGCCGGTTGGAGTGCGGACGATCTGGACCTTATGGAGGTCAACGAGGCGTTTGCCGCGCAGGCCATTGCGGTCAATCGCGAAATGGGCTGGGACCTGAACCGTATAAATGTCAACGGCGGTGCGATAGCACTCGGTCATCCACTCGCAGGCTCAGGCTGCCGTATCGTAGTGACATTGCTGCACGAAATGAACAAACGGAACGCCCGGCGCGGACTTGCATCCCTGTGCATCGGCGGCGGTCTCGGTGTGGCGATCTGCCTGGAACGGTGATAGCTCAGACATTCTGACGGGCTGCGGCCAACAGCTTCTCTGAGCGGTTGGTTCCATTTGTGCGCCCGCAAGCTTTCATGGACCGAATGAGCCTGCGCAAACCCTGATTTTGCTGAATTTTTTTGCGCTTTATCCTTGACTCATCTGAAGACCGACATCAGATTGTACCGAACGGTCGGTACTAAGTTTGATCGTTGTCGTCATCATCCCGACATGCAGCAGCCAAGAAACCGGGGAGGAAGCACCTGTGTCTACGGGTGTGGCCGGATCGCGGCGTCATGCGGGGCAAATTCTGTGGGAGGAGGACCTATGACTTACAGTGCAACAGCGGCCGCGCCGGCCAAAGGACTGTCCAAGGAGCATTGCAAGGTTGCGGCCGCGAGCTTCATCGGGACCGCAATCGAGTGGTACGACTATTATCTCTATGGAACATGCGCGGCGCTCGTCTTTCCTTATGTTTTCTTTCCCTCCTATGATCCCTATGTCGGCACGCTCGTAGCGTTCGCCACTTATGCGGTCGGATTCGTGGCGCGCCCGATCGGTGGTGTCGTTGCCGGTCATTACGGCGACAGGGTCGGACGCAAGGCCATGCTCATGCTGAGCCTTCTGATCATGGGCGTCAGCACGGTTCTGATCGGCTTGATCCCTAGCTATGACCAGATCGGCATTTGGGCTGCGGTCATCCTGTGCTTCCTGCGCATCGCACAAGGCTTTGCCGTTGGCGGGGAATGGGGTGCTGCGGTGGTCATGGCCGTCGAACATGCGCCGCCTGGAAAGCGGGGTCTCTACGGCAGCTTCCCGCAACTCGGCGTTCCGGCGGGCCTGCTTTTGTCAACCGTCGCTGTTGCCATAGCGTCCGGCTCGATGGACAACGAGGCCTTCCTCTCCTGGGGGTGGCGCGTGCCGTTCCTGTTGAGTGCCGCGCTCATCATAGTCGGCGTCTATATTCGCTCGAGTGTCAGTGAATCGCCGGCCTTCGAGGCGGTGAAGCAGAGCAACCAACAGGCCGAACGGCCGGTGGTCGAAGTACTGCGCGGCCAGTGGCGGATCCTGCTGCTGACGATCGGTATGAAGTTCCTGCAGAATGCAGTCTTCTATCTCTACAGCGTATTCATGCTGTCCTACATCGTGAATTCTCTCGGCTTCGATCGCCAGGTGGGGCTGAATGCCGTCGTAATCTCGTCGATTGTCGGGTTCGCCACCCTGCCGCTGTGGTCCTGGTTGACGGACAAGGTTGGTCGCAAGCCGGTCTATCTCTTCGGTTGCATCGCCTCGACGCTGTTCATCGTACCCTTCTTCTCGATGGCGCAGAGCGGGTCAATCTTTATGCTGACAGTGGCAATCGTCATCGGCCTCAACGTGCTGCACGACTCGCTGTACGGTCCGCAGGCGGTTTACTTCTCTGAGCTGTACGGCACGAAGGTCCGTCTCAGTGGCGCATCGATCGGCTATCAGATTGGTGCCGTCCTGTCCGGCGGCCTCGCGCCGCTCATTGCGACGGCGCTTCTTGCGGCCTTCGGTGGCGAGCCGACCGGCGTGATCATCTATGTCTTTATATTAGGGGTCGTCAGTACGGGCTGCACCATCCTTGCCCGGGAAACCTACAAGGACAAATGGGAAGGCGATCAAGCGCACGATTGACCGCGATCATTTTGTGCGAAGGGCCGCGGCGACGCGGCCCTTCCTCTTTCTGGCGACCTGGTCAGGCTGGTTGCAACTTGACGAATGGGACAAAGCGCAGGAATGTGAAATTCTAGATGTAATCAGAAATGTACCTGCATGGAAAACTTAAAGCCCCGTATGCGTGGACGCCCGCGCTATGACGATGTCGACAACAGTGCTACCGACGCCTTTCAGTCCATCGCCCTCAATACCTTGGACCGTGGCGAGACCGCTCCGCTCTGGGTACAGCTGAAAAACCGTATTCAGGACGCGATCGCTTCCGAGACGCTTCGGCCTAATTCTCGCATGCCCTCCGAGACCGCGCTATGCGAGATCTTCGACGTGTCGAAGCCCGTCGTGCGGGCCGCGCTCGGGGCGCTAGCTGCCGAAGGCCACGTCATCAAGATGCCGCGAAAGGGCATGTTCGTCGCCCGGCCACGCCAGGACGTAGACTTCATGACGTCCAATCTCAGCGTCTTTGGCGACCTCACGGCCAAGGGACACGTGGTCACAACAAAGACATTCGAATTTTATCGTGACAAGGCGAACGAGAACGAGCAGAAGGTTTTCGGCATTCCGCCTGAGGGAGATGTGGTGCGTATCGTCCGCGTCTATTATTGCGACGGGCGACCCATCACGCATACCCATATCTCTCTACCGGCGCATAAGGTGCCGGGCATGGAAAAACTCGATATCGACAACCGTTCGATCTTTCAAACTATTCGGGAAAGATATGGACTGACCGTTCAGCGCGCGGAACGGTGGTTTACCGCCGAAATGCCAGATATTGTTACCTGTCAGCGTATGGACGTTCCCACTGATGCGCCGCTTATCGCCATAGAATCAATCGCTTATGACTACGATGGCGGTGTATTGGAATATTACCGGGCTTTCTACAATTCGGCCGTGGCACGCATTCATCTCCGAATTGAGTCCTGATCCGTAGACCGTTCGGTACAAAATTTCTCATTTCTGGTGATAACCAGATTGACACGCACCACGGCGCGACCTATCCTGCTTTCAACGGCGTGAGGAGCGCCTGCGAGAAAAATCACATCGCTGATCAGTGTCATGACGCGGGAACGGTGCGTTCCTGCGACCGCCTGACCCGTGACCGTGGACATGCGGGAGGATGCAATGGATTACCGAAACCAGCTCGATTTTTCGGGCCAAGTGGTTGCCATCACGGGCGGAGCCAGCGGCATAGGTCTCGAAACCGCGAAGGCTTTTGCCTCATGCGGGGCGGGCATTGCGCTGTTGGATCTCGGTGACGATGCCCTTTCGGCAGCTGCAGAGGCGCTTGCGGTCTTTGGCGTCCAGATTTCCACCCATGTGGTGAATGTGACGGACCCCGCTGCCGTCGATGCCGCCGCCGACGCGGTGGTTGCCGCGCATGGCAAGGTCACCGTTCTCATCAACAGTGCTGGCATCGCTCGGCTTCATTCTGCACTCGACGTGACCGACGAAGAGTGGCGCCTCGTCATGGATGTCAATGTTAACGGCACCTTCTGGGCGTCGCGGGCATTCGGTCGGCACATGGTTGCGCAGCGTCAGGGCAGCATCGTCAATCTCGGCTCGATGTCAGGCCAAATCATCAATCGACCGCAGTCGGCGTCGTCGTACATGGCAAGCAAGGGTGCCGTGCACATGCTGACAAAGGCGCTGGCGGTCGAGTGGGTCGACAGCGGCGTGCGTGTCAACGCGGTCGCACCCGGTTATGTCGGCACGGAGATGACCCTCAAGATGCGCGAGCGGCCCGAGCTGTTCGACGTCTGGATGGACATGACGCCGATGAAGCGTTGCGGCGAACCGTCCGAAATCGCGTCGACGATCCTTTTTCTCGCCTCTCCCGCTGCCAGCTACGTGACCGGATCCATCCTGTCGGTGGACGGCGGCTACACCGCATTGTGAGCATATCCATGGACCAGACGACCTTTAGTGCAGCAGAGTTTGAAAAGCGGCAGTCTATCATCGAGGCGTGCCTCGAGATGAACCGGCTCGGAATTAATCAGGGTACCTCCGGCAATATCAGCGTCCGCCACGAGGACTATATCCTGATCACGCCGACCAGCACGCCCTATGAGAAGCTTACGGCGGAAACGATCGTGAGGCTGGAGATGGATGGCACCGCGAGGGGGCCGCTTCAGGCCTCCAGCGAGTGGCGTTTCCACCGAGATATCATGGCTGCACGGCCGGACGTCAATGCGGTCGTGCACGCCCATCCGCCCTATTCCACGACTGTCGCGATCATGGGACTCGATATCCCGGCCATCCACTACATGATCGCCGTTGCCGGCGGCGACGACATTCGTTGCGCGCCCTATGCGACCTTCGGCAGCCAGGAGCTTTCCGAACATGCGGTCGAGGCGCTCAAGGGACGTAAGGCCTGCCTTCTTGCCCATCACGGCATCATCGCCGTCGGAAACACGCTTTCTAAGGCACTCTGGTTGTCCCTCGAGGTGGAAACGCTTGCGCGCCAGTTTCACGGCGCCCTGCAGCTCGGGACGCCGCCCTTGCTGTCCAAGGAGGAGATCGCGCACGTGCTGGAGAAAATGGGAAGCTACGGACACAAGGACTGATTTCGGCGCCTAGAGCGCCTCACATTGCCCTCAGGGCAGAAGGCCGGTCACCGGCGAAACTCGGACAACACTCGGGAGGAGAAACGTCCATGTCACTCAGAAAGAACAAGAGCCGCCGCAACTT
The DNA here is from genome assembly GCF_023038235.1 of Shinella oryzae. Taxonomy (NCBI): domain Bacteria; kingdom Pseudomonadati; phylum Pseudomonadota; class Alphaproteobacteria; order Hyphomicrobiales; family Rhizobiaceae; genus Shinella; species Shinella oryzae. The sequence continues at coordinate 1,466,148 of NZ_CP081988.1, forward strand.
TTTCAAGGCGACAGCCGCCATGCTGACGGTCGCGGTCGGTTCGGTTGTTTGGAGCAATGCATCCCAGGCGCAGGACTCCGGCTCGGAAAAGCTTTCGCTTGCCGGCAAGCGTATAGGCATCTCGGCGGTCGGTACAGACCACCACTGGGACCTCATGGCCTATCAGGGCATCATCGATGAAGTGAAGGCACTGGGCGGCGAACCGATCGCGCTCGATGCAAAGCGCAACGACCAGACCCATGTTTCACAGCTCCAGACGCTGATCGCGCAAAAGCCCGATGCCATTATCGAAATGCTCGGTAACCTGGATGTTCTCAATCCGTGGCTGAAGCGCATCCGCGATGCGGATATCCCACTCTTCACTGTCGATACCGCGACGCCGCATTCGCTCAACAACAGCACGTCGAACAACTATTCGCTCGCTTCCGAAGTGGCGTTGCAGATGGTTGCCGACATGGGCGGCAAGGGCAACGTGCTCGTCTTCAACGGCTTCTATGGCGTACCGGTCTGCAAAATCCGGTATGACCAGCTGAAATATGTTCTCCAAAGCTATCCGGAAGTGAAGATCATCGAGCCGGAACTGCGCGATGTCATTCCAAACACGGTACAGAGCGCTTACTCCAACGTCACGGATATGCTGACCAAGTATCCGAACGACGGCGATATTTCCGCGGTCTGGGCATGCTGGGACATTCCGCAGATCGGTGCGACGCAGGCGATCGAGGCTGCGGGCCGCAAGGGCATTAAGACCTACGCGATTGATGGCAGCCCCGAAGTCGTCGAAATGGTTGCCAACGCCGATTCCGCGGCAGGTGCCGTCGGCGCGCAGCAGCCTTACGAGATCGGCCGTTCGGCCGCCCGCAACGCAGCGCGTTATCTCGCAGGCGAGCATGTTCCGCCCTTCACCTTCGTGCCGGCAGTCCTGATTACCAAGGACAACGCCAAGGACACGGCCGGTCCTTTCCTCCCCAAGAAGGAAGGCACGGCTAACTGAGCCGCGCTCTCGCCGTGCCGCCGACCGCGGCGACACGGCAATCTCTTGAAATTCGCGGGAGGACACCATGGAATCTCAGGAAAACCTCGCCATCGACATGCGCGGCATATCCAAGAGCTTCGGCGTCGTGAAGGCGCTCATTGAGGCCGATCTTCAGGTCTCGCGCGGCTCGATACATGGGCTGGTCGGACAGAATGGCGCGGGCAAGTCGACCATCATCAAGGTTCTGGCCGGCATTCTGAAGCCGGACGCGGGTACGATCCGTATCAATGGCGAGACGGTATCGAAGCTCACGCCGGCAAGCGTCGAGCGACTGGGTGTGCATTTTATTCATCAGGATCGCCTGTTGGTGCCCACCGCCACGATCGCCGAGGCGATCTTTCTTAACCACGAACCGAAGATCGGTCCATTCGTCAACCATCGGGAAATGGCCCGGCGCGCATCTGCGCTGCTCAAGCAGTATTTTGACCTCGATCTTCCACCGGGCATGCTGGTGCAGGATCTGACGACGGCCCAGCAGAAGATTGTCCAGATCACGCGGGCGCTTGCGCAGAAGGCATCGGTTCTCGTGCTCGACGAACCGACCGCCGCCCTCGTGAAAAAGGAAGTGGACAGCCTGTTTCGCGTGCTGCGTCGTCTCAAGGACGACGGCATCGCCGTCATCTTCATCTCGCACTACATGAAGGAGATCGAGGATCTGTGCGACGCCGTGACGGTAATGCGCAACGGCACGGATGTCGGTGTCGTCGATCCGCGCTCGACCGCAATCGATGACATCGTCGCCATGATGATCAACCGGGATGTCGGCGAGATGTTTCCGCGCCAGCGCAGCACAGTCGGCGCGCCGGTTCTGCAGGTCTCGGGTCTCGGCATGGCGCCCTATTTCAGCGATGTTTCCTTCGATGTGAAGGCGCGCGAGGTCGTCGGCCTGACGGGTCTTCTCGGCTCCGGGGTCAAGGAACTCATTCAGTGTCTGTTCGGTCTCGATCGCCCTGACCGGGGCTCCGTTACGATCGATGGAACGGCGGCAAACTTCCCTTCCCCCGTTTCGGCTGTATCCAACGAAGTGGCGCTCGTCCCGGAAGACCGGCGCGCGCACGGCGTGGCCGTCGGCCTGTCGGTCCGCGAAAACATCTCGCTGGCCAGCCTCTCGCGCTACAGCAAGGGCGGCTTCGTCTCGCGTTCTGCTGAGAACGCGTCGATCGATGGTCTCATCAAGGAGCTTTCGATCAAGACGCCGCACCGCGACGCTCTGGTCAAGACATTGTCGGGCGGCAACCAGCAAAAGGTGGCGCTCGCGAAATGGCTGAGCTGCCAATCGAAGGTTTACATTCTCGACGAGCCGACGGTGGCTGTGGATGTGGGCGCCAAGGTGGAGATCTATACGCTTCTGAACCGGCTGGCCGCCGAAGGCGCCGCGATCCTCTTCATGTCGTCCGATCTTCTGGAGCTAGCGGGCTTTTGCGACCGTGTTTTGGTCATCTATCGCGGTGAGCTCGTCAACGAATATGCGGCCGGTGAACTCGACAGCGACGTGCTGCTTTCCGCAGCCTCCGGCGCAAGAACCACGGCGCGGAGGGCATCGGCATGACCATGACCCAAACAAGCGGAGAAATGGTGATGAGCGGAGTGGAAAGCCCGGCTGCAGCTGGCGTAGCGCGGCGTAAGGCGCTCGGCACAATGCTCGTGCGGCTGGGCGCGATAGGTACCTTCGCTGTCATTCTCATCTATTTTGCGCTTATGGCTCCGGGCTTCCTCAATTTCTACAATATCCTCAACGTCGTCGAGCAGTCCGCCGTGCTGGGTGTGCTTGCCTTTGGCATGTCAGTCGTCGTGATCGGTGGAGGAAGCGACGTTCAGACTGGCGGCATCGACCTGTCGCTAGCGGCCAACACCGGCTTTTGCGCAGCCGTTCTCGCGGTCTCCACGGCAGCTGGTTTCTCCCTGCCGGTGACGCTCGCGATGACGGTCGGAACCGGCATTCTTGTCGGGTTTCTGAACGCTGTGGCTGTCGTGTGGCTGAACATTCTGCCGTTGCTCGCGACCCTTGCTGTCATGAACATCGTTGCCGGCGCCGAACTGATCCTGACGCAGAACACCGTCGTGTCAATGGCGTCCGATTTCACCATGAACATCGCGGTCGGCTCCTTCCTCGGGGTTTCGACACTCGCCTGGTGCCTTATTCTTTTCACGCTTTTGATGGTGGCGCTGCTGCATTTCACAGGTACCGGGCTCAGGCTTTATGCCGTCGGCGGGCATCCCGAGGCGGCGCGCGCGGCGGGCATCAATGTCGGCGGCTACGTTGGCGGCACCTATCTCTTCGCCGGTGCTTGCGCCGGGCTCGGCAGTATCCTCCTCGTCTCGCGCCTCAGTGCCAGCACGCCAGGCACGGGTGAACTCCTTCTTTCGATCATCGCGGCCGCGCTGCTTGGAACGGTTTTTTCCCGCCGCTTCGTCCCCACGGCCGGCGGCACCATCCTCAGCACTCTGTTCATCGGCTTCCTCGCGAACGGCTTTCAACTGCTCAACGTGTCCAGCTACTGGGTGACCGGTGTGCAGGGAACGCTGATCCTGCTGGTCGTTGCCGCCACGTCCTTTGCAAAACCCTCGGAGCGTTGATCATGAGCACCCAGGCAAAATCACGAGCCGAAAATCTGTTCACCGCGGAGAAGGTCTCTCGCTACGCCGTCGTCCTGGCCTTTATCGGTCTTCTGGTGGCGTTCTCACTGGTAAGCCCAACCTTCTTCACCGGTGCCAATCTCTACAATGTCCTCCTGAACAACGTCGTGATGCTGGCGATCGTCGCGCTTGGCATGACCATCGTCATTACGGCCGGTGGCATCGACCTGTCCGTCGGCGTTTCAGTGGACATGGCGAGCATGGTGTTCATCATGCTGCTTGCTGCTGGCTATGGGGCCGTGTTCGGCGTCGCGGTCGGACTATGTGCAGCAGCCGCTGTCGGTGTTCTAAACGCCATTCTCATCACGCGGCTGAAGATCAGTCCATTCCTCGCCACGCTTGGTGTGCTCTTCATCGGACAGAGCGTCCAGCAGATTGCGACGGGTGGCGGGCAACCGATCTATCTGGTCACGGGCGATTTCGCTTCGGTGTTCAACGCCATCGTGCGCACGCGCATCCTTGGTCTTCCCATGCCGCTCATCGTGCTCGCCGTCGGCGTTGGCGCCGTTTATGCAGCCTTGCATCACTCCGTGTTCGGACGCTATGTCCGAACTTTCGGCGCGCAGCCTGGCGTGGCCTGGTACTCGGGCATCCGAGTTCTGTTCAACATGTCAATGGTCTATGTCGCCTGCGCAATCCTGTGCGGCGTTGCCGGTATCCTGCTGTCCTCGACGGTCCGCTCCTATGTGCCACTTTCCGGCAATGCGTTCCTGCTCGATGCGATTGGCGCCACCTTTATCGGTACCACGATCAGTGCTGAACGGCGACCATCCGTGATCGGTACGCTGCTCGGCGTGGCACTGCTTGCCATCGTCAAGAACGGCCTGCTTCTGGTGGGCTGGAACTTCTACTGGCAGCAGGTCGGCGTTGGCGTGCTCGTCTTCCTTATCCTCGCGCTCAGCTTCGGCCTGCGCGGCCGCAGCCACTGACATTTCGGAGACTTTGACCATGGCACGTTTTGATGTGAGTTCGATCGGCTTCTACGTTCTGGATATTCTGGGACGTCCGGTCACCCGGATACCGGAGGGTGGCCGTGCGGACTATATCGAGGAAATCCGCATGACCGTGGCGGGCACTGCCGGCGCCACAGCCGTCGATTGCGCCATACTCGGCCTCTCGACTCAGGCCGTCACCACCGTCGGCGACGATGAGATGGGGGATTTTCTGCATGCCAAGATGGTCAAGTTCGGGGTTGATTGCAGGCTCGTAAAGCGCGACGGAACCACCCAGACCTCGGCAACCATTTTGCCGGTGCGGCCGAATGGCGAACGCCCGGCCCTCCATGTGCCGGGAAGTGCGGCCGTCTTCACGGTTGCTGATGCGGATATCGATGCTGCGCTCGACGCCCGCGTCGTACATGTCGGAGGCACCGGACTTCTGAAGGCATTCGACGGCGAGCCGACGGTGAATCTGTTGAAAAAGGCAAAGGCGCTCGGCCGCATCACCACCTTCGATCTTATCCAGGCCAACCCCGAGACATTCGCGCTTGTCGAGCCGTGCTTGCCTTATATCGATTACTTCGTGCCGAGCATCGAGGAGGCCGGCGAAATGGCGGGCACGCACGACGCCCGCGAAGTCGCCCGTTTCTACAAGGCGCGCGGCGTGAAGAACGCCGTCCTGACCATGGGCGCCGACGGCGTCTACGTGTCGCCGCAAACGGGTGATGACTTCGCCCTTCCGGCCTTCGATATTCCGGTTTCCGACACGACCGGCTGCGGCGACAGTTTCACCGCCGGCATCATCGTCGGCATCATCAAGGGCTGGGAGCTTCGCGATGCAGCGCGTTTTGCATCCGCCGTTGCGGCAAAGGTCGCCATGGGGCTCGGCTCGGACGGCAGGCTCGTCTCGTTCGACGATACTTTCGAGGCCATGAACAGCCTACCCCCGCGTCGCAAGAACGCCGCTTGACCCTTATCTTTCAGGAGTGAATACCATGCAGATCAAGCCAACGGGTAGCGTTGCCGTCGTGACCGGAGCAAGCAGAGGGATTGGCCGCGCCATCGCCGTCGGCCTCGCCGAATTCGGCTACGACGTCGCCATCCTCGATCTTGGCGCACAGCGAAAGGCACTCGACGAGACAGGGGCGGAAATCCGCGCTGCCGGCAGAAAGGCCTTCATTTATGAACTCGACGTGACCTCCAAGCCGGAAATCGAAACGACGGTCGCGGCGATCCTTTCGGAGGCCGGTGGCATTGATGTGCTGGTCAACAATGCCGGCATCCTCAAACCGTCGACGCTGGAAGACCTCAGCGAGAAGGACTGGGATGCGCATTTCGACGTCAATGCTAAGGGCGTTCTTCTGATGTGCCAGGCTGTGTTGCCCCACATGCGCTCCAAGAAAAGCGGCCGCATCATTAACATCGCTTCGATAGCCGGCCGCCAGGGCGTCGCGACCCAGGGACACTACGCCGCGACGAAGTCCACCGTCATCACCTTGACGCGTGTCCTCGCGCAGGAAGTCGGCATGGACGGCATTACCGTCAACGCCATTTGCCCGGGCATCATCCTGACCGAGATGGGTAAGAACAATCTCGGAAGCGATGAAGCCGTCCGCCATTGGGAGACCGTCGCCTCGCTTAAGCGCCTGGGCTATCCGGAGGACATTATCGGCCCGGTGCGTTTCTTCGCCTCGAACCAGTCTGACTTCGTGACCGGTCAGTCGCTGAATGTCTGCGGCGGCATCTACTTCCACTGACAAAGCGGCCCGCGGCATCACCGCGCCCTCTCGCAAATTCCATCGAGGATTGTCATGCACGCGAATATTCTGAAGTTCTTGATCGACGGTGCCTGGGTAGATCCGGCCGGGACCGGCCGTCATACCCTGATCAACCCCGCCACCGAGGAGCCGATCTGCGAGATCGCAATGGGCGATGCGGTGGATGTCGATCGTGCCGTCGCGGCTGCTAAGGCAGCATTTCCATCCTATTCGATGACGAAGCCCGCTGAGCGCCGGCGCCTGCTGCAACGTCTTCTCGAACTGTATAACGAGAACTACGATGAGATTGCTGCCATGATGACCGAGGAAATGGGCACGACAGCCAGCTTCTCGCGGGCCGCCCAGGCGTGGGTTGGACGCGCCCATCTCGAAACCATCATCGACGTTTTGGGCACCTACCAGTTCGAGGAGCTGAGAGGCGATGTTCTGATCTCGCGCGAAGCTGTCGGCGTCTGCGGTTTGATCACGCCCTGGAACTGGCCGATGAACCAGCTCGTCGTGAAGGTCGTGCCGGCGCTGGCCGCAGGGTGTACCATGGTCGTGAAGCCCAGCGAGTATTCGCCGCTCAGCTCTATCCGTTTCAGTGAACTGGTGAACGAGGCGGGCTTCCCGCCGGGTGTTTACAACTATATCAACGGCGAGGGCCATGTCGTGGGCGAGGCTATGTCGCGCCATCCTGATATTGACATGATGTCCATTACCGGCTCGACCCGAGCTGGCGTCGCCGTCGCAAAAGCCTCCGCCGACACGATTAAACGTGTGCATCAGGAACTTGGCGGTAAGTCGTCCAATATCATCCTGCCGGATGCCGATTTTGAGGAGGCCGTCGCTCGCGGCGTACACGGCTGCTACACGAATTGCGGTCAGGCCTGTAAGGCACCCACCCGTATGCTTGTCCCCCATGAAAGGATGGACGAAGCCGCCGATATCGCCGCTCGCACGGCCGACATGATCCGCGTCGGCATGCCCACCGATCCCGCCTCCGAACAGGGCCCTGTGGTCAACCGTCAGCAATATGAGCGTATTCAGCGGCTTATCGAAAGCGGTATCACCGAAGGCGCCCGCCTTGTCGCGGGTGGTCCCGGCCGTCCGCAGGGCCTTAACCGCGGCTACTATGTGCGCCCGACCGTCTTTGCCCATGTGACGCCCGATATGACGATCGCGCGCGAGGAGATTTTCGGCCCCGTCCTGTCGATCCTTGGCTATTCGGACGAGAGCGATGCCGTGCGCATTGCCAACGACACGATCTATGGTCTCGCCGGCTACATCCAGACCAAGGACAGTGCCGCGGCGCAGCGGATTGCAAGGCAGCTGCGAGTTGGCATGGTCTATATCAACGAGGCCGACTGGGACGCCGCATCGCCATTCGGCGGCTTCAAGCAGTCCGGCAATGGCCGCGAACACGGCGAGTACGGTCTTGCAGATTTTCTTGAGATCAAGGCCATCGGAGGATATGATGCGCTTGCCAAAGCATCCTAGCGGCGCGGTCGAACCGGACTCTTCGATAATGCCAGCTTCTTCTGAGCGCTAACGCAAACGTGCGCAGTATGATGATCGGTAGAAAAGCTGAAGACATGATCGAGCATGGCGTGGTCAAGATTTTGGTCACAAGAATCCATGCAGCCCAGACATTCGCACATGAAGGATGTGTGAGCAGTCTCCTTTGCTGAGCTCGAGAAGCTGATAGTCCGTGGACTGCACCATACCCGCCGTTGCAGGTGGATTAATAAACTTGTCGACCAGCGGAGCCACAGCCAGCTACAAACCTATTGTTCGAACGAAGTTGATTAAACGAATTTTGCGCCTCACTCGGCGAGTAAAGTCGTAAAGGCGCTTCCATGCGGTTGAATCAACGGCAGGCAACACCTGAGAAGCTGTGTCTGGCATTGCTACGAAGATCATCGCGACTCCATCATAGTCGGATCCGCCGACGGACCTCATGGACGAGCGTCAACGTGTTGAGCCGCCTTAGAACCCGATCCGAAAAGGTTGATCCCAAAAGTCCAGGGGCAATCTTTGGCCAAGTTTCCAAGGCTTGTTGAACGGCACGCTCGACTTCGCGCGTAATGAGCTTTGGATCCAGCCTTATAAAGCTCGCCACCCGTTCGAAGCGATGCATGTTGACTGCATCGAAGTTATGCGTCCTCACGAAGCGCAATGCCATCTCATCTTGCGGGAGATACAGGACGGTCGGCACAATATCATAAGCGGGCGATAGCCTAACCTGGCCGGCCTGAGGGAAATAGAAGGACCAATTCTTTAGATGATTGTCGCCATTTCCTAGAAGCACATCGGCAACGACGCGCCTGACGGCTTCCAGAACGTCGTCACGGTGATCAGTACTGAAACGGCGAACCATGTTGATGACTGTCTCGGTCGTACCCATCGTATATTTTCGGTCACCTACAGCGCCGAGTATTTGGCCCGCGTCTTCAACGTGGATGCGGCCATTAGAGGACCTATCGAACCTCTCCACAACAAGCACGTTTTCTCCGTGCTGCAGGAATTCGGCTGGTATGTCACGGATTGCGTCGCGAGAGACGAGTCGGCACGGCGCGGTTCTAACGCCTATGGCGCTTGCCATCTGCATAGCGGCAAACTCTGCTTCGGGAAGATTGGGAAATCGTTCGCTGCCCAGCTTGATGATGCAGCGACCGGTCTTTCCCCGGGCTGGGGCTGTCAGACGGTCGCCATCCGCGTTGCCGGTAAATTTCAGTTGGACGCCTGCCAGCGAGAACTTCACCGCGCCTGCAGGAAGCGGTGCCTTGAAGCCGTAAACCTCTCCGAAATCCAGTGGTCCTGCCGACACCGGTATGTCGGTCTCAGGGACAATGAAGATCGCACCGGGCAAGTCCGCTCCGAGGCGGGTCAGTACGTCGAATTCGTCGTGATCACCCGGACCCATTTCCGTCATCACTAGGTCGCGCAGGGCTCCTTCCGGCAGAAGCCCGGAAAACCAGGGCGGCAACCTCCCGTGTAGTCCGATTTTGTCTCCACGCGAGGCGAGCCTTTCGCGTGTCCCTTGGTCGGAATCGGGATCATACCAGCCAAGACTGAGGATTGGCCTAGTCGCATTCCGCAGAAAGCCTTCCGCAACAACGAACGACACCGCACCATCGGCGTCGCGCGTCAGGGTCCCGGTCCTAACGGACGCTCCTTCTTCATCGAGCATGAAGACGCCAAGAACCGCAGCTGCTTTCGCCATTACTGGTCCTTTGACTCATCGTCGTCGAGGTCGATGAAGAGCTCGTCGAACGCTCTTGGAACATCGGTCGAATGTCTTGGAGCGGGGATGTCATCGACCAGCTGCCGCATGCTTTCCATGCGCGATCTCGGGATCAGCACGGGGACAAGATCAAGCGTATCGCACAGTTCGGCAAACAGAGTTAAACGGTCCCTGCCTAAGCGATTGTTGGCCAAGTCTCGTTCCAGCTCCGATATACGTGCACGATTCCTCCCGAGTCTCTCGGCGAGCGCCGGCTGGCTCAGGCCACGCTTTTTACGAGCTGCGAGCAATTGTTCGCCCAATAACTGGAAAACGCCGATACTCATGCGGAATGTCGCTCTTTTATGAAAATAGTGCGGAATTCCGCGTATGGTCCTTTTACACATGCGAGCGGAATTCCGCAATATATTTTACAACTGTACGGAATTCCGCTCACGTTCTCCGCGGCTGAACGCCCATAGAACGATCGCCGTCTTTGGGCGCTTGGTGTCCAAGCTGGCGCCGGCCCGGGTCGTGCCACTGATTGGCGCGGTACGCCTCCCCGCGGCATCAATGATCTCCGGGTAAATCTGGTCGATTTTCCCCTAAAACATAGCTGATATCGGCGCCGATTGTTTTATCCCGGCTCCGCCTTGGGACCCGCGGTTGCGCGTGTTTGTTTAGCGTGGGGGCATAGAGAGAGCTTTTGCAAATTCTCATCCATAACTCGCGCCCAAGGGCCTCCAATTGTGATTGGCGGGGCATTGTCAGGCCATGATTCGCAACAGTCCAGCGTTCATCCAAGGATGGTGGAGACACTGTTAAGCTTGCCGCCTTGCTCGGCCGTGCCGGACGCGCAAGCGGTGATGTAAAGCCCGAAGACCTGCGGGTGTGGGGGTAGAAAGGTCTGCCGTCGGCACCAGGCGGTAAAGTGCTTCCAGTCTGCCGCATAGGCGCGATGTGTGCTTGCCAAGCTCGCCGCTTCGACATAGCCGCGGGCACGATCGATCAGGTCCTTCAGATGGAGCGGTAGCGGGCGTTGGCTTCGGCGAGAGGGGAGGTCGGCCGGCGTCGTGACCGCAGAAACATCAAAGGAAATCGTCGTGCTGTCAGGTGGCACTGAGCGGTCCGGCGCGTGATTTTCACTGTTTTCGTCGATGACTCGGCCCGTTCTCTATGTAGAAACAAAAACAAACGATAATGCACTTCGACACTGGGGACGTGTTGCATCCTGCCGAGTGCCAAACACAAGCTCGCTGCTGCTGTCGTTCGTAGATTTCCCACGTGAGGGTAACACTCGCCGGCAAACGTTATGCATAGGAAACACGTCATGTTGGGAATGGACCTGTCTCACATTCTTTAACATGCGGGGCGCGTTCGATAGCTGGGACAGCGGTATTTGAGTTTTTTCGATCAGGACCATCATCCTCTGGAAGAGGCTTTGAGCGCCCAGTCCCCTTTCTGGTCCGAATTCCGTGTGGAATGCGGGGGCATGGAGGAGAGTTGGACGACGGCGCGTGCGTTTTTTGACGATGCCGCTGCCATCGACGCCTTCATGAATTATGAACGCTCGCATCACAGCCATATGGACGACAAGACATGTGCCGCCTTGGTGATGATCGATTACTGCTATGTCTTCATGTTGGCGACGATCCCGCTTGTCGCCGCGTCGGGTATCGTGCCGGATCTGACGCCTGAACGCATTGCGTTGCGGATGTTCGACGACCGGCATGATCACGACGGCGAGGTTCATGACGTTCGTCGCGCCGATATCCGCTACCTTTCCCATCGTTTTTCGACGGATAGACTGTCTCTTGGTCATCATCCGGATGCGACGCTTCTTTCTGGCCGAGAAGAGCTTTGCGATGCCTTCCGGATCGCCATCGAAAATCATTTTTCAGCGTTGATCGAGGTCCTGGTGAAAAGGTCCGGTCTAGGCCGCCCTGCTCTGTGGCGGCTGGTCGCCGACGCTGTCGCCGGACGATGGCTGGAGGTCGGCCGACAGCTCAACTGCCGCGGTCAAGCGCGGCAAGACGCCATGCGCGTGGTCAAACACACGGGTTCGCCGCTTTATAACAAGCAATTACATTTCTTCGATCTGACCTTGCACGATGATAACTGCAAGCCGATCGGCTCCTGGACGTTTCGGGCAAGGGGTGGCTGCTGTCGGTACTACACTGTCGCGGAGGGCGCGCTATGCTCGACCTGCGTTCTGAAAAAGCCGGAAATACGCGACGCCGAGCTGCTCGATACCATGCGCAGACACGTCGCCTTGCTGACGGCTGGACAGCCAACATGAAGATGATGTTTCAGGGCAACAGCGTGTCGGAAAGCTGACGGCATCCGACTTTAAAGATGATTTTTATATTCCACTTTTCGCTGTTATGTGCATGCTTGACGCGTGAATTTGTAGCATGGGCGTTGCATGGCCGACATAGTGACAAGCAGATCCGACGAAATCGAGAGGCTTTACCAGACCGAGCGCCGCCGGCTCGAGCGTATGGTCACGCGTAAGGTCGGCCCGTCACAGGCGTCCGATGTGGTGCAGGAGGTCTTCGCGCGGATCTGGGAGAAGGCCAAGGAACATGTCGTGCTGACGCCCTCCTATCTGAGCCGCTGCGCAAGCAACTCGGCGATCGATCAGCTGCGCGTCGAGAAGCGTCACAAGGCCCTGGCGGATAAGATCACTGCTGACCAATATGCCGCGCCAGTCGCAACGCCGCTCCAGATCGTCGAGGCCAGGGACGGCATCCGTCATCTCGACGACACCATCCGGCGCCTGCCGGAGCGTACCCGCCACGTCTTCCTGCTGAACCGCGTTCATGGCTGCACCTACCAGGAAATTGCCGCCACGATGGGCCTCAGCTACATCATGGTGGAGCGCGAGATGGCAAAAGCCCTGCTTGCCTGCCGGGAAAGCTTCAAATAACGCTTCCAGCATGAGGGGCGGTCGCTTTTCGCTCCGTTATCATCTTGAACGGGAAGATCGATCAGGCGCTTGCCTCCGCTATCTAGGGTAATAAAGGCCATGGCAGATAACGAAAAGGCGGCCGGAAACCTGTCGGGTGTCGAAGCCGAAGCCGTTGCCTGGTTCACCCGGATGAACGGCAAGCCTTCGCGGGCCGATCGTGACCACTTCGCGGCGTGGCTGAACGCCGATCCGGCACACGGACGCGCCTATGACGACCTTCAGATCCTGTGGTCCTCGGCTGCCGGGCCGGGCGCAGACGTGGCACGTGAGGAGGAACACACACTCTCACGTCATCTGGATAATGTCCGGCGCATGCGTGAGAAGAAGACATCAGGCAAGGCCGGAGCGATCATCGGCCTCTGTCTGATGTCCTGTCTGGCGGGGGCGTGGATCTGGCTTGAGAGACCGAACGTGTTTCAGGATATTCAGGCCGACTATGTCACGGCCCGCGGCGAGCGACGCACGGTCGAATTGAAGGATGGTTCGACGATCCTCCTGGATGCGGACACGGCCATCGATGTCGATATGGGGACGTCGGAAAGACGTGTCCAACTCCTGCGCGGAACCGCATTCTTCACGGTCAAACGATCCGATATCCCCTTCATCGTGAAGGCCGGGGACGGAGAGGCGAGGGTTCTTGGCACGACCTTCGATGTGGCGGTGCAGGATGACGGCGTGTCGGTGACGCTCGAAAGCGGCAGTTTGCAGGTCACCGGCACTGCGACATCACAGCGTGTGGTCCTTGCGTCTGGAGAAAGTGTCGCCTACAGCGCCTCCGGGATCGGCAGGTCGCAGAAGGTAGATCTTGGGGAGCGCACAGCCTGGCATGATGGGCGGTTCGTGTTCAACGATGCCCGCCTCGGGGACGTCCTCAGGCAGATCGAGCGCTACCGTCCGGGCCGAATCGTGCTTCTTTCCGATACGCTCGCGGAAAGAAGGGTAAGCGGAAGTTTCTCGGTCGATGACCCGGATGCGGCACTTGCGTCCGTTCAGTCACTGGTCGGATTTACGATGAATGATGTTGCGGGCCGCCTCGTCATCGTCAGGCCCTGAACGGCTCTTTTGCCTATGGTGCAAAAAAGTTTGAATTTTTCGCTTTTCTGATGAGGGTGGCCCCCGGCGAGCTTCGTTACCTCAACAGGATGACGGCAGACCGATAGAAGGGGATCTGTCGCCATTCCCGAATGATCTGAGGGAATAGGGGCATTTGATGAAGACCGGAAGATTGGGGCGCAACGTGGCTATCCTGCTCGCGACGACAGTGCTTGGCGCAGTAGATGTTGGTCCACTCGCCGTTGGGAGCGCGATGGCGCAGACCGCGACACAGCAGGTCTACAGTTTCGATATTCCGGCAAAACCCATTCGCCAGGCCATGAACGATATCGGGCGGATCTCAGGCCTCGCCGTCATATTTGACGAAACGTCTGCGGCGTCGCTGAATGGGCGCCCGGTCCGTGGTTCCATGACCGCGTCCGAGGCCGTTTCCATACTATTGTCGGGTACGGATCTCCAGTACCGCTTCACAAACGGCAATACCGTTACCATCGCCAGCACGTCCGCGGCCACCACTGGTGATACTGAAGCCCTGTCGGGCGACACGGTTCTGGCGCCGATCATGATCTATGGTTCGCGCAACGCGACAACCCTCAATGACACGTCGGCGAGTGTCGGTATCCTGACCGCCGACGAGATTGCCAACAGCCAGGTCCGCAGTATCCGCGACGGCTTCCAGCGCATGGCCAATGTCATGGACGGCGACTGGACCGATGCGGGTTTCGTCATCCGCGGCGTCAACTCGGAGGGGCTTGTTCCGGGCGGGGCGCCGCTTGCGACACTCTATGTCGATGGTGTCCAGCAAACGGTGCGTGGCGCCCGGCGTGGTGCCCGCGGGCTGTTCGACGTCGAACAGGTCGAAGTCTATCGTGGCCCGCAGTCGACGCTGTCCGGTCGCGCCTCCATGGCGGGCGCCATTTACGTCAAAACAAAGGATCCCGTATTCGAGCGCGAGGGAGAACTTTCCGGAACGGTCGGCACGGGCAATCTCCATGGCACGGCGTTCATGGTCAACACGCCGCTGGTGGAGGACGTGCTCGCCCTGCGTATCGCCGGGGAGTTCGAGCGCAGCAAGAACGATATCAATTACCCGACATTCGAAAATTACGACCGCTACAGCGATTTCACGCATGACACCTATTACCAGATCCGCGGCAAGGTGCTCTTCCAGCCGGCGGAGATGCCTGAAACGCGCGCTCTGTTGAGCTATTCCTTCTCGCACGATGATCCCTATGTCCGCGACATTGGCGGTCCGGCCGGCTCCCTGGGCTTCAGCTTCGATGACGAGCGCGGCGATTACCAGATTCCGGCCTATATCGAATACAGGCCAACCCGCGTACACAATGTGGGCCTGGACGTGACCCACAACTTCACCGACGAATTGAAGCTGACATCACTTACGGCCTTCACCTACTCCGACACCGATCGCTTTTCGCCGAACTACGGCACGGCAGGGGAGGTCAACACCTATCACGGCTATTACAAGGAATGGATCGCATCGCAGGAAGTGCGCCTAAACTACTCGGGTGAAAAGTGGAACTGGGTCGGCGGGGTCTACTTCGCCTATGAAGACGAGAAGAACTTCTACGATCGCACAATCCCGCTGACGCCGACGATCGGTCGCAACCAAGTCCAGCACAACACCCAGAAATCTTTCAACGCCGCCATCTTCGGCGAGGCGACCTACGAGTTCGTTCCGACATGGAAGGTCACCCTGGGCGGCCGTCTCGACTACACCGATCAGGACATCACCCAACATCTCGTCCGCACCCAACCAGTGGGGGGCACGACGACCGTACTCACCGACTATGGCGCGTCGTTCGATGAGATCAATTTCGTGCCCAAAATCGGCCTTTCAAAAGACCTCACCGACACCCAGACGATAGGCATCACCTACTCACAAGGCTTTCGAACTGGTGGCGCCAGCTACAACGTGGCCAGCGCGACAGCCTATACCTATGAGCCGGAAACAGCTTCGACCTACGAGATCTTCTACAAGGGGAGCTTCCTGGACGAGCGGCTGAAACTGAACTCGAACGTCTTCTTCACCAAATACAGCGACCAGCAGGTCCAGATGCAGCTCGACCCGACCGACGCGACAACGCGCCGCATCCTCAATGCCGCCTCGTCGGAAGCCTGGGGTTTCGAGATCGAGCCCTCGTTCGAGGTGAACGACAATCTCGAGACCTTCGTCTCGCTCGGCTATGTCCACACCGAGTTCAAGGACTTCAACGATCTGACCTACGGTGACCTTACCGGGCTGCCGTTCCCCGAAGCACCGGAATGGACCGTCGGGCTGGGCGCGCGCTACACGTTCGACAACGGCGTCTTCGTCGGCACAGACGCAAAATACACCTCGCGCTATCTGGCACGCCTCGGCAGCCTGCCGCACGACTATCTGGACAACCGCTGGATCGTGAACATGCAGGCCGGCTACAAGACGGAGCGCTGGGAGATCAACGCTTTCGTGCAGAACCTGCTGGACGAGAAGTATTTCGTCTACAACGACAACAATATCGCTGCCACGCTGGGTGAACGCCGTCGCGTCGGCATGAACCTCAAGGTCAAGTTCTGAGCATGCGGGCTGGAGCGATCCTTCGTTATCGCTCCAGCCGCGACGTATGGGATTTCACGGCATGAAAACGGCGTTGTGCCTTATCATTTCCGCGCTGGCGATGTTGCTTTCGCTCACGCCAGCGGCTGCGCAATGTCATGGACGGGAGATATCGGAACACGTCCTCGGCGCGCCGGTTTGCGTGCCCACGGCGCCATCCCGCATTGTCGTGCTCGATCCGTTCTATAATCTCGGCATGGGGCTCGAGCTCGGTTTGCCAATTGTCGGGGCGCCGCTGATGACGGCGCAGGATCCAGACCTGCGTAGGGCAGCGGAAAAGGCATCGGTCACGGATATCGGTGACGCAAGGCAACCAAGCCTCGAGCGTATCGTTGCCTTGAAGCCCGATCTGATCATCGGTGACGCCACGTTGCACGCCCAGGTCCGCGGTATGTTCGAAAAGGTCGCACCGACCGTGCTGATCGATGTCCGGAACTGGAAGGATCATCTGCAGGTCCTGGCGGATATGACCGGCCGCAGGGACACCGCAGCAGAGTTGCTCGCGGGTTATGAAGTTCGGGTCGCGGCCATACGCGCGCGTGTCCCCCATTTTCCGGTCTCCATCCTGCGCATCACGCCGTCGGGGTTCCATGTCTATGTCTCCGGCCCGGCTTCCTATGCGCCCTATGCCGTGCTGCGCGAAGCGGGCGTTCAGCGCACGGCTTACGAAACGGTCACCGATAATACCGCGTTCAAACGTCCAGGCTGGGAGGAGATCGGTCTTCTCGATGGAAAGACACTGTTCTACGTCGTCGTGAGCGGATACGATCAGGCGCCCGACGATGCCCTTGAGGCCGCGACCACCAAAAATCCATTCTGGCAGATGCTGCCGGCCGTACAGGCCGGCCGGGCCTACCGCGTCGATCGCGCCACTTGGATGGGTTTTCACGGGGTCGCCTCCGCCCATCGCGTTCTCGATGACGTCGAACGCTACATCGTGAATGCGCCGTGACAGAGAAGCACGCAGACCCTCTGCGGGCGCTCGGGCTCGCGATCCTGCTTTGCGTATGCATTCTGGTTGCGGCGCTGGCAATCGGCGCGGGCACGTCGCGGCTTTCGCTGATGACGGTCGGCGAGGCAGTCTTTGCCTTCGACGGGTCCCGTGATCACCTCGTCGTCACCATGTTCAGGCTTCCGCGTGTGCTGGCCGGTGCCATGGCGGGCGCTGCACTCGCCGTTGCCGGGGCGGTGATGCAGGCGGCGACCCGCAATCCCCTGGCCTCGCCCGGCCTGCTCGGCATCAACGCTGGCGGCGCCTTCGCCGTGGTTGCCGCCATGGCGCTTCAGATGACGGGCTCGATGAGCGACGGCAATGGCCTCATCTGGTACGCCTTCGGTGGTGCGGCCATCGCCGGGTTTGCGGTCCATGCGCTCGGATCACTCGGGCCGGGCGGACCGACGTCGCTGAAACTCGTTCTGGCAGGAGCAGTGATCGGCACCTTCCTCACCTCGCTGACCGCGGCCATCCTGATCTTCGATCAGGCGACGCTCGATGCCGTAAGGCTCTGGACCGTCGGGTCGCTGTCGGGGCGAACCATGGGGCAGGTCATGGCTGTCGCCCCCTACATCGCCACGGGTCTTGCGGCCGCGCTTTTGCTGCGGCGGCAGTTCACGACACTCAGCCTTGGCTCCGACATCTCTGGCGCGCTGGGGCAGAGCGCGCTGTTGTGGCGCACGATGTCAGTGGTCATCGTGGTGCTGCTCGCCGGGAGCGCGGTGGCGCTTGCGGGGCCTGTCGGTTTCGTCGGTCTTGTCATGCCGCACATCGCGCGCCTTACGGTCGGGGCCGATTATCGCTGGATCGTGCCTTACAGCGCCATCGGGGGGGCATTGCTGCTCGTCACCGCGGATATGATCGGACGCGGCCTGTTCGCCAATCAGGACTTTCCCGTCGGCGTGACGATGGCGCTGATCGGCGCGCCGTTCTTTCTGTGGCTCGCCCGTTACCGGCTGCGCAGCTCATGACGTCCCGGCACGTGGTCCTGGCTGCCGCGCTCCTGAGCGTTCCAGCCCTTTTGCTCGCCAGTCTGTCTCTCGGCGACCAGACGGTTTCGCGCGCCGATCTTGAAAGCCTTGTCGACGGCAGTGCGACAAAGCAGATCCGCATGATCGTGCTCGATCTGCGTCTGCCGCGCGCGCTGATGGCGCTCACCGCTGGTATGGCGCTGGGCATTGCAGGAGCGATCGCCCAGGCGGTGATGCGCAACCCTCTCGCCGAGCCCGGTATTCTCGGCATCAACGCGGGCGCGGCTTTGGCGGGCGGACTGGTCATCGTCGGCGTGAAGGGGGCGGGGGCAACGCTTTTACCCGTGGCCGGCTTCGCCGGGGCGACATTGATGGCTGCCGCGGTCTTTGCGCTCTCCTGGCGAAATGGCACCTCGTCGCTGCGCATCGTGCTGATCGGCATCGCGCTCGGTTCGCTTGCCGGCGCCGGAAGCAGTTTCCTCATCGCTTTTTCCGACGTGGCGGATGTGCAGCGATTGATGATCTGGCTTTCCGGCAGTGTCTACGCCGCAAGCTGGGAAACATTGCGCCTTCTGGCCGCATGGCTTGTCGTGCCTGTGGCGTTGGCCTGTCTCGCCTTCCGCCAGCTCGATCTCATGCGTTTCGGCGACGATATCGCGGCAAGCCTCGGTCAGCGTGTCAATCTTGGTCGCGCCTTCCTGATCCTGCTGTGCACGGCCATATCGGGTGCGACAGTCGCAGCTTGCGGTCTGATCGGCTTCATCGGCCTGATCGCGCCGCATGTCGCCCGCAAGATGGTGGGCGCCGGCCATGCGCGCATGATCCCGGCATCTGCGTTGGTGGGTGGGCTGCTCCTCATGGCGGCCGACCTTATTGGACGGACCGTCATTGCCCCGGCGCAGTTGCCGGCCGGCATCGTCACGGCGCTGATCGGCGCCCCATTCCTTGGCTATATTCTCTGGGGACGCCGCCATGCCGCTCAGTGACAATGAAGCAGGATCTGGCCTGCGCCTCGACAAGCTGTCGCTCGGCTACGGAAGCAGGATGATCGTCGAAGAGCTGGACCTCAAAATCCCGCCGCAGGCGTTCACCGTCCTGCTCGGCCGCAACGGGTCGGGCAAATCGACGGTGTTGAGAGCCTGTGCCGGCCTGCTCAAACCCAAGGCAGGCACTGTCCTGCTCGATGGCAAGCCGCTCGCCAGGTTCACGGCGCGCGAAGGCGCAAGACGCATCGCTATCCTGCCGCAAGGTCCTGTTGCGCCGGAGGGGCTTGCGGTATCCGATCTTGTACGCCAGGGGCGATACCCGCATCGAAGTCTGTTTTCGCGTTGGTCGCGGGCGGACGAGGAAGCGGTCAACGAAGCACTCGAACTTACAGGCATGGCGGATCTGCGGGAACAGCCGCTTGAAAACCTCTCCGGCGGCCAGAGACAGCGTGCATGGATTGCGATGTCACTCGCGCAACAAACGGAGATCCTTCTCCTCGACGAACCGACCACGTTTCTCGACCTTGCGCATCAGGCCGAAGTCATGAGCCTCATAACCACGCTGGTGAAATCCCGTCGGAAAACCGTCGTCGCCGTGCTCCATGACGTCAATCAGGCGGCCCGGCACGCCGATCATATCGTTATGTTCAAGGCGGGAAAACTTGTGCAGCAGGGGCCGCCGAACATCATCATGACGAGAGAGCATGTCCGGCGCGTCTTCGATATCGATCCTGACATCATTCATGACCCGAAGACGAATGCCAAGTTTATCCTGAGTTGACAGGCCAAAGGGACGCAGCCCCGCACCCAAGGGGCCGGCTGCGCTACAGCCCGGCCGCCTTGGTGAGATTGACGCGGAAGCGGTCGGGGCGGCGCTGATACTTACGGGGCATCTCGGCAGACGTATGGCCGAGCTGCTTCTGCGCATGGCGTTCGTCCACCTCGGCGGAAGAGGGCAGGCCGGCACGCAACGAATGGCCTGCAAACTTACCGCCCCGCTCTACATCCGGCAGATCGCCGCGCACGCCGGCGGCCAGCGCAGTCTTCTTGACAAGGCGGGCCACCTCCTGGTCGTTCAGCCGGTCCGGCCCGACATCCTTGCCGCGGCCCGTTACGCGTCGGAAGAGCGGTCCTCTGTCAGCGTGTCTAAGAAGGCGCGCACGGCTGGGTTGGTCCTGCGGCTTTCTGGCCAAAGGGCAGTTACGTTGTGTCGTTCGACTGCGAAATCGGCAAGAACAGAGACCAGGGCGCCACGTTTGACCCATGGCGCCGCCATGAAGCTGGTTGCCATTCCGATGCCGGCGCCTGCCGCGACGGTCGCGAGCACCGCTTCGCTCGCATCGACGATGATTGAAGAGGGCGGCACAATCTCGATGTCGCGGTCTCCGACGCGAAACGGCCAGCGGAACAATTGGCCGCTGCTTTGATAGCGTAGGTTCACCGTTTCGTGCGCCTGTAGGTCATCGGGATGAAAAGGCATGTCTCTTGTCGCCAGATAATCCGGCGAGGCATAACAGCTGAGACGGTAAGGCGCGAGTTTCCGGGACAAAAGGCGCGAGTCGGAAAGGTCACCGATGCGCACGGCAATATCAATCCCCTCTTCGATGAGATCCACCGTGTGATCGCTCAGCCTGAGGTCGATCGATACTTTCCGATGCCGTGCGCGAAAGCCCGGCAGCAAGGGCGTGATGACATGGAGACCTATCGGGAATGAGGCGGCAATGCGTAAGGTTCCGGCGGGCTCCGACCTGGCGGTCTTGGCAGCCTGTTCGATCTCCTCGGCGTCCCGCAGCAGTTTCAGCGCCCGCTCGTGCAGATCGCGACCTTCATTGGTGAGCGTGAGCGAGCGCGTTGTACGTGTAAAGAGCGCCACCCCAAGCTGACGTTCCAGACGCTGGATGCTTTTGCTGATCGCCGAGGGCGAGATGGAAAGAGAGCGGGCAGCAGCCGAATAGCTGCCCAGGGAGCCGGCGCGGGCAAAAGCAATGAGGCCGGTCAGCCGGTCAATTCCGATTTGTTCCTTCATGGCACTATTAAAGCGAAGTGGAACGTCATTATCAATCCACAGGTCCAGTCTTACATCTGGGTACATGGAACCGCTGTGGAAGGAAATTCCCATGACCGAGATGATGAACGCCGTCCGTTTGCATGAATTTGGTGGCCCCGAGCTCCTCCGTTACGAGGGGGCTGCGCGGCCGGTGGCCGAAGCAGGAGAGGTGCTCGTCCGCGTGCATGCGGCAAGCATCAATCCTCCCGATTTGTACCTGCGTGATGGCTACCGGGCGCTTCCACCCGAGTGGCGGCCCAGCCCTCACTTTCCGCTGATCCTCGGCACAGACATTTCCGGCGTCGTGGCAGCCGTCGGAGAAAACGTCTCGGGTTTCAGTGTTGGCAACGAGGTCTTTTCGATGGTGCGATTTCCAAATGATCTCATGACCGGCAGCAACGCCTATGCCGACTATGTCAAGGTCCCGGCCCATGACCTTGCGATGAAGCCTGCCGGCATAGACCACGTCCGGGCCGCAGCCGCTCCGATGTCCCTGCTCACGGCGTGGCAGTTCCTTGTCGAGCTCGGTCACGACGTCCCCAATCCGTTCCAGGACTTCGCCCATGCGCCGATAGCGCTCGAAGGAAAGACCGTGCTGGTCAATGGCGCCGGCGGTGGCGTCGGCCATCTGGCGGTTCAGGTGGCCAAATGGAAGGGCGCCCGCGTCATCGCCGTCGCCTCGGGAAAACACGAAACAGCGCTGCGCGATCTCGGCGCCGATGCCTTCATCGACTACACCAGGCATTCTGCTGAGACAGTCGCCCAGGATCTGGATCTGGTCATCGACGCTGTCGGTGGCTCCGACATGGAACGCTTCCTGACCGTCATCAAAAAGGGCGGTGCGCTTTACCTGGTCAATCCCCTCGCATTTTCCGGCCACGCGGAGGCGGTGGAACGCGGGATTACCGTTTCAACCACGCAAGTTCGCTCCAACGGCGCGCAGTTGGCGAAGGCGGGTCGCCTGCTGGACAGCGGAACAATTCGGGTCTTGATCGACAGTGTCTTTCCGCTTTCAGAGACCTCGGCCGCACATGAGCGGGCATCCAAGGGCGGTATTCAGGGCAAGATTGTCCTTACTGCGATCTGACCCCCTTTCAGCGGAACATCTATTTCCCGACTGCGATCCGGTCGGGGAGGATTTGGAGCAGAGGAAATCAGGAATGTTGATTGTCATGGGATACATGCATGTCGGCCCCGCCGATTTAGCGGAGTTTTATGCTGACCTGAAACAACTTGCTATAACCGCACGCCAACGTCAGGGCAACATCTCCTACGATGCGGCTTTGGATGACACTGAATCCGGCCGTGTGCTCATCGCGGAACGATGGGCGGACCAAGTCGCGCTTACGTCACACCTTTTGGCAGAAGACACTTTGGCCTTCATTGAACGCTGGCAAAGCCGAATGCGGGGCGACATTCGCAAATACGACGCCTCGAATGAGAGAGAGCTTGGCGGCGAGTGACCTGTAGAGAGGTCCGGATCGCGATCGCGCAGCACCTGCTGCGCGGCCGCTTGACTTATCGCTTGGTTGTGTCACCAGCGCCGCACATCCTGCCCGCCAAACAGCTGAGTGATCGGCAGCTGGAAAATGAAATAGGGGTTGATCGGTGGCATCGCGGTCGCCTGCTCCAGCCGGGTCAGATGCTCAGCTGTCAGCGCCACATCGAGCGCTGCAATGTTCTGCTCCAGCTGCTCCACCCGGCTCGCGCCGATCAGCACCGAGGAAACGCCGGGGCGTTCCACGACCCATTTCAGGGCGACTTCCGCAGGCGTGCGACCGATTTCCGACGCGATCTCCTTGACCGCGTCCACCACATCGAAATTTCGTTCGGTAAACAGCATGCCACCGAATGGATTGTCGCCGTTCAATCGGCCACTGCTACCGTCCTCGCCCACCTCCGCTGCGCGGTCCGGCATGGACGCCGCGCGCGAGGCGTCGGCAATCTTGTCGCGACCGTATTTTCCAGTAAGCATGCCGGCGGCAAGCGGGCTCCACGGCACAAGACCGAGGCCCAGTTCCTGGCCCGCCGGAAGAAGATCGAGTTCAACGCCGCGATCGATCAGCGAGTAGGCGTATTGCAGCCCGATCGGCTTCGGAAGGCCATGTGCCTCAGCGAGCGTTGCGATCTTCGCAACATACCAGGCAGGGGTGTTTGAAAAGCCGTAATGCAGGATTTTTCCGGAGCGCACGGCCTCCGTCAGCGTCTGCAAAACCTCTTCTGCCGGCGTCGTGCGATCCCAGACATGCATCCAATACAGGTCGATGTAGTCGGTCTGCAGCCGCTTCAACGAGCTTTCGATCGCCAAACGGATGTTCTTTGCACCATTGCCGCCCCAGAGGGGTGTGCCTTGGCCGCGGGAAAAGCCGGACTTCGTGGCGACCACAAGGCTGTCGCGTCGCCCGCTGTGGCTCAGGAAACGGCCGAGCATGGTCTCGCTCTCGCCGCCGGAATAGATGTCAGCCGTATCGATGAAGTTTCCGCCAGCATCCATGTAGGCGTCAAACAGAGCACGGGAGGTTGTCTCGTTAGCGCCCCAGCGACCCGCGCCGAAGGTCATGGTGCCAAGCGCGAAAGGGCTGACGATCAGCCCGGATTTTCCAAGGGTTCGGTAGCTCGTGAGGTTCATATGCATTCTCCAAGTTTGTCACCACTCGATCTAGGCGCTTCCATCCGAGGCGATTAGCCCTTGCCGACTGCATGAACCTGTGAGCACCATGCAGCAATGGAGCGTAGGGAACTCAACGATCTTCTGGCCTTCGAAGCCGTCGCCCGCGAGCGTAGCTTTACGCGCGCGGCAGCGCTGCTCGGCATGTCGCCATCTGCCCTAAGCCATGCCATGCGGGGTCTGGAGGACAGGCTCGGTGTACGGTTACTTGCCCGCACCACCCGCAGCGTCGCGCCGACGGAGGCGGGCGAACGACTGTTGCAATCCCTGCGCCCGGCTTTTTCGGGAATAGAAGAAGGGCTGGAGGCGCTGCGCGAATGGCGCGATAACCCGTCGGGTACCGTACGCATCACGACTTTCGCCTATGCGGCCCGTATGGTGCTGCTCCCAAAACTTCCGATCTTCCTTCTCGCTCACCCGGAGATCCGCGTTGAGGTCAGCATCGACGACGGATTGACGGACATCGTTGCTGCAGGTTTCGATGCGGGCATTCGGTTGGGGGAGGCGGTGGCGAAAGACATGATTGCCGTCAGACTCGGGCCGGACCTACGCACCGTCGTCGTCGGAACGCCAGAGTACTTTAAGCGGTATCCTCCGCCACTGACACCCAACGATCTCGACCGCCATGCCTGCATCGGCTACCGGCTGGCGACCTCGGGTGGCCTGCTCCCCTGGGAGTTCGAGAGGGGTGGCAAGGAGATCAAAATCTACACCAGCGGGCCGCTCGTCGCCAATGACAGTGACCTGCCCGCCGCTGCCGTTCGCGCTGGCGCCGGCCTCGGATACATGATGGAGCATGAAGTGGCGGACGAGATCGCGTCCGGAAAGCTCATCCAGGTTCTTGCGGATTGGTGCCCGGCTTTTCCGGGTTTCCACCTCTACCACCCAAGCCGGCGTCAATCACCGCCAGCACTGCGGGCTCTGATCGCAGCGCTCAAGTCCAAGTGATCGTCGTGTTCAGACGGAGATAAAGCCCGAATTTAAGCGTTGCCACAGGCTAGAGAATGAGGGCGAAAGTGGTTGTCCACTTACACTTGAGAATGCGTCCGTTCCGGCCGACTTCGGCGCTTAACTTGAGATTTTTCGATGCAATGCTCTCCGTCTATCGCTAGACGGCTGCTTGACAGGCGGCACACTCACTTGTGCGGCGCCATTTGCGTTTTCCCACCATCCGCCTAGGGCGTCGAGAAGCGGCACGAGCTGGAGGCCCGCCGGCGTGAGATCGTATTCAACCCGCAACGGGTATCCCTCGAATTCCGCGCGGCTGACGATACCGGCGTTTTCCAACTTCCGCAGTTCCAAGGTCAGCATCTTGTGCGAGATCGTGGGATTGTCGCGACGCAGGTCGCTGAAGCGTTTCGTACCGTCCTTCAGATAATAGACCAGCAAAGTGGGCCATCGGCCACTGAGGATCTGCATCACTTCCTCGATGGGGCACTGTGAGATCAACTGTTTCATGGGCAGCTCTTGGTTACAAAAAGGTGCGTAATTTACTTGCGGCGAGGATCGCTTAGGTTCCAGTTCCGCTGCGCAGCGTGGTCATCAGAAATCACGGAGAACAATCAAATGGAACCGATCCTCATCTATGGCTTCCCGCTAGGAAGTTCCATGGGGCTTGTTGCAGCCCTTGAATGGCTGGGCGAACCTTATCGGCTTTGCCGGGTGGACATGCTGGGCGAGATGCGTGAACCATCCTACGCCCGGATCAATCCCCGGCACGAGACACCGGTATTCGTCGACGACCAGGGCAGGATCCTGACGGAGACGGTGTCCCTTGCCTCCTGGCTTGAGGCAAGGGACACCCACCGGCGCGTTAGTTTCGACCCGTTGTCCCGCGAGGCGGATCGCATGCACCAGATCATGGCCTTTGTGAATACAGGCTTCACGGCGGCATTCACGCCTCATTGGGCCGCGCTCGAAATGGATCCGCCGAACCCCGCTCTGCAGGCTATGCTTCGGGACTGGGGCAGGGAGAGGATCCTCGAGCGTCACGACAAGCTGGAGGAAATGATCTCAGACACGCCCTTCCTGGTTGGCGATAAGCCGACACTGGCGGACGCCGTGTTCATAGGTGTGGCGCGCTGGCTCGACTTCCATGCCATTGCGCACAAGTCACGTTGGCCAAAGATGGCTGCATTGCGCGAACGGCTCGAGGCGGATCCAGCCGTCACGTATGCGACTGCCCTTGAGAGCGGCGACAACCCGACGAGGACGGGTAGCTGCGTGGGACATGTCCCGCTCGCAGAGGTAATCGGTCAGTTCGGCCAATAGGAGCAACGAGGTCCGGCACCTTCGTGCCGGGCCATCGTTTACGAATGCATGCGATGACTTTGCATGACAAGAATATGTTATTGGTTTGTCACCTTCACAAAGCTCTCGAGGTCTCGTCGCCTGAAAACGGCCAGAATAGTGAAAGCGAGTAGACCCAGTCCCACGCTTGCAGGAACGGCACTAGTTGAAATGCGATCCAGAAGGAAACCCGTACCAGTCGATCCCATTGCGCTCCCGACGGAATAGGAAAGCGAGAAGCTCGCTGTTCCCGCGATAAGCATTCCGCCTTTGAAGCGCTCTCCGAGGATTGTCAGGGCGCAAGTGTTCAGCGCGAATGTCGCGATCCCAATCAGCGCAAATATTAACAGGAGGGCGGTTTGTGACTGAAGGAATGGAATGATCAGGAATGCAAGCGCTCCGGAGAGCCCACAGCCGATCGTGACTCCGGCGCGCGAGAACTTATCGAGTAGCCATCCAACCACTGGCTGGGCAAAAGCGGTGGGAAGTGAAAGCACCGTGATAGCATAGGCTGCGAACGCTTCTGAATGGCCTACGCGGACGAAGTAGACGGCCATGCCGGATATCGCGGCAATGTCGGCAAAGCCGAAGACTAACTCCATGAGTACCAGGATGGGTGCGGCAATAATAAAGGCCGTTAACCCACCAGAGGGTGCGGCCTCAGGCACTGTTCGAGTGTTAGCGTTGAAAACTGCGCAGGCAAGACCGATCAAAGCGACATAACCGGACGCCCACGCAAAACCAGAACCATTGGCAGTACCAAAAATAGGTATGGCCAATGGGCCGGCTGCGAAGCCCGCGCACATACCAGCTCCATAAAGGCCAGAAATCCGTCCACGTAAGCAGTCTGGGGTAGCGATGTTCAGCCATGCCCCGCTCAGGATCGAAATTAGGCTGGCACAGAAGCCAACTGTCAAGCGGGCGACGAACCAGACTGGCAGCCAGGTTATTGTCGCGAATGCCAAGAGACTGAGTGCACTACCAAAAAGGGCCGCCACGACCAGGTGGTTTCCTCGAAACCTAGTGGTGAGTCGGTGTATCGTCAGGACGCACAATACCGCTCCTGCGGCATAGGCAGCAGCATTCAGGCCGATCAAACTCCCGCCTATTTCCCTGGCTTCGAGCGTAAGAGAAATAAGCGGAAAGGTCAGTCCTTGCGCGACCGCGAACGCCGTTACGCTCAAGATGACAATCACGATTGCGGCCCAGTCGGGCTTGTCGTGTTGCGGTGTCCCCGTTTCGAGCATGTCTATTCTCCGCCTCCGATGTCGAACGCACGGCCAATATACGGAACGGTGACTTGTCATTCTGTCGACAGCTGATCTATTTGTATCTAGTTTTCGTCAACGTGAATTGTTGCTCATTGCTATGATGGCACCTGTAGGACGGCCACGGTACAAGCGCGACGTCGAGAGCCAAGAGGCGGGCCGCGGCCTCGGATGGCATACGCATGATTTCGGCCAGTTCTTCTCCGCCATTCATGGATCGCTGTATGTTGGTATGCCCGATCGCGTTCTCCTTCTCAGTCCGGCCATGGCTGTATGGATACCGCCGGATGTCGATCACTGCCTCCGCTATACATCGAGCAACGAAATCATCTATATCGACGTGAACCGCCTAGAGTCAGAAAGGCTTGGGGCAAAACCGCGCGTCGTTAAGATGACGCCGCTCCTCCAATCTTTGATGAGTGCAGTTCCCGACAGTGAAGCGTCCAGCTTCACTCCGCCTCATGAAGCCGCATTGTTCGACCTGCTCTTTCACGAAATCCGGACGGCCAAAGACGTTCCGCTTTCCATAGCAATGCCGCAGGACAAACGTATTCGCGAACTGGCCCAGGCTGCACTCGAGCACCCAGCTTTGATCACGTCCATTCATGAATGGCTGAACGGCGCCTCGGCCAGCCGAAAGACTATCCAGCGGCTTTTCATAGCGGAGACAGGTATGTCACCTTCCCGTTGGTTGAGGCAAATCCGCGTTCTTCACGCCGTCGCCGAACTCGCTGGTGGTAAGAAAGTCAGCTCTGTTGCGCTCGATCTGGGGTACGAGTCGCCCAGCGCGTTTACATACATGTTCCGTAACCTCATGGGATCAAGTCCAAGCGATTTTAGCCAAGGTGCGAAGAGTGCAGGGACGCACGTTGCGTCGGGACTGCCGCTGGGAGCCCGCCGTGGTAGGTAGCGCGTCTGTTTGGGAGCCTGTGTCCACCAAATCAGAGGCTCCGGGCGATTGCCGGGGTGGCAATCAACAGTGCTTTGTGTGTCTCGTGGTACCTTGCAAGCCGACCAGGCTTAGGTGGTGAGCGGTCCCTTCGGAGCCTTGGTAACGAAGGCCAGTATGATGAGGCCCCCCACGGCGCAGAAGAAGGTCAGCCAGAAGGCATTGATATAGGCAAGCACTGTCGCCTGTGCCTGAACGTTTTGCGACAGAAGTGATGTCGCCCGGCTGTGCGCCAACGCCTCGCCTGCGCCGGAAACCTTGTGCGACAGGGCCGCGAGCGAGGTCGTGGAGGCGTGCGATCCCCGCTCGACATTGAGGCCTATCAGATAGGACTGTACTTGCTCGCCCTTGCGGATATAGGTTGTCATCACAGACTGGACCACTTGAACGGCAAGAAGCCGCATCACCTGGATATATGCGCCGGTCGCGATCGCATTCTTCGGATTGCCGTTGGCGACAGCCAGCACGATGATCGGCATGAAGGTCAGTATATGACCTGCTGCCTGAAGCACGAGTATGGTACGGAAATTGTTGCCGTTCCATTGCGAGGTCAAACCCGTTCCGAGATAGGATGCGACGCCGAAGCAGACGAGCCCGGTCGCAATGATCAACCTGCCGTCGGTGCGGTGCATCGCCCAGACGGCGACCGGCGTTAGCAGAACGAGCGGAATGCAGACCCACTGGATGAGGACTGTGCCGATCTGCTCCGGCCGCAGATGCGCGACCGCTGACAGATAGTTCGGAACGAGCGCGGTGTTGGAGGCGGCCGCCATCGTGTAGAGAAGCGAGACCGAGAGAATGAGAAGGACGTTGCGCGCGCTGATGGCACGGACATGGGCCCAGGGTGTTTCGACCACCATCTCGTTGATGAAGAAAGCGAGTATCAGCGTCAGGCCACCGATCAACATGGTTATGACGAGGCCGCTCTGAAACCAGTCCAGACGATTGCCCTGGTCTACGGCGATGAACAGCAGGGTCAGGCCGGCCCCGAAAAGCATCATTCCGCCCCAGTCCGCGCGTTCCAGCATGTCGCGATTGACTTTCTCCGCCGGTGCTCCGAACCATGCCAGAAGTGCCAGAAGCGGCGCCAGAAAGACATCCTGCCAATAGAGAAACTGCCAGCCAAGATGCTGGACATAGATATCGACGAGGGCCGTGCCTGCATTGGCGGTGAATGCGGTACGGAAAGAATAAAGCGCTATCCCGGTGATCCACCATTTTATCGGCAGGTTGCGCAGGATGATCATCAAGGTGGCGGGCACGAAGATGCCGAGCAGCAAGCCATGGACGACATGCAGCAGGACAAGGGCGGTAAAGCCGGAGGTCGTCGGAATGAGGGCGGAGGTCAGGGTGTAGAGGAGGGCTGCCGGAACGAGGATCCGGCGTATGCCGAATGTCGCAACGAGCCAGCCAACGGCCGGGGCGATGAGAAGCTGCGGCGCGTTGGCAAAGGTGTTGAGCCAGGCGCCCTCATCGAAGCTCAGGCCGAAAGAAGCCCTGAGGTCGGTCATGCCCAGCCCGAACAGGCGGCTGTGGAAGGACACCATATAAGGACCGACCAGAACAGCGGCCACTGCCAAAATAGGGTGATGCGTTTGCCGCCCGATGAAGCGCAATGGCAGTCGCAGGATCTCGGCCATGGTTTAGCGTCCCGCCGGCGCAACCGATACGGAGACGACCGCCGACATGCCAGCGCGCAGGTGGGCGGAAGCCTCTGACGGGTTGAAGTCGATGCGAACGGGAACGCGCTGGACGACCTTTGTGAAGTTGCCGGTCGCATTATCAGCCGGAAGAAGCGCAAACTGCGATCCGGATGCAGGAGAAAGGCGCGATACCTTGCCGTGGAAGGTCTCGCCCGGCAGTGAATCGACCGTGATGGTAACGGCCTGGCCCTCACGCATGCGCGACAGCTGCGTCTCCTTGAAATTCGCCGTCAAATAGACATTTGGAAGCGGAACGATCGAGATCGCGTTCGTGCCCGTGGTGACGTAGTCGCCGACATGCACTTGCCTCTCGCTGACGACGCCATCGAAGGGCGCGATGATCGTCGTATAAGAAAGCGCAAGCTCTGCAGACTTTAGGCCGGCTTTGGCAGACTGGACATTGGCGGAAAGCTGAGCGCGCTGGCCGTCAGTATATTGCAGCTGTGCCTTTGCCGAGAGAACCGCTGCCTCCGCTGCTCCGAGGCTTGCGACCGTCGTCTGCACCTTGGCTTCGGCCT
The DNA here is from genome assembly GCF_023038235.1 of Shinella oryzae. Lineage (NCBI taxonomy): Bacteria > Pseudomonadati > Pseudomonadota > Alphaproteobacteria > Hyphomicrobiales > Rhizobiaceae > Shinella > Shinella oryzae. The sequence goes on from NZ_CP081988.1 coordinate 1,496,773, forward strand.
CGTCCTTGTTCTGCTGGATACCCGCGCCACGATCGATCAGCAATCTCTGGCGGGCGGCCTCGGTCTTTGCCAGATCGGCATTGGCTCTGGCGACCGTGGCCTGTGCCTCCGCCTGCTGGATGGCGGCCTTTTCCAGATTTTCCTGGTTCGTCAGGTTGTCAAGCTGGGCAAGGGCTGAATCGAGCGACGCCTTGGCCTGATCGCGCTTGGCTTCATAATCGGAAGGATCGATCTGGAGGATAACGTCGCCCCTCTTCACACGATCGAAGTCGTGGACCTTGATCGACACGACATTGCCCGCGGCGCGCGCGCTCAGGTGGCTGAGATCCGCGCGGATATAGGCATTGTCGGTCGTCTGCACATCCGCGCCCGCCATCCATTGGTCGAAGCTCTGCGTACTGATGCCGACGAGAACGCAGACGGCGCCGATCACGACCAGCGGCACGACGAACTTGGCATATTCGCGCGGCGGGCGAGGCGGTGCTGCCGCCTCAGGCGCGGGAGCGACGGCAAGTGCATTGGCGGCGATAGGTTGAGGCGACGTCTTCTGGAGCATGTTCTTTCCTTTTAGACGCGACTTTAAGCACGATAGTCGATATCACTTCCAATAGGTTTGAAATTCACATTGATCACTGTTGGTGATTACCCGAGGTTGGGTTCAGTGCAGCAGACGTCTCGAAATGCCCGCAGGAAAATCGAATTGAGGCATCTCCGCTATTTCGTTGCGGTGGCTGAGGAACTGCATTTCGGTCGCGCGGCTGCCCGGCTCAACATTGTCCAGCCGGCGCTGACGGCGCAGATCAAGGCGCTGGAAGCCATTCTGGGCGTTGAACTGCTCGCCCGATCGAAGCGGCATGTCGAACTGACCGAAGCGGGCAGGGAGTTCTTGAAGGAGAGCCATTCCGCCATCGCGCAGGTGGAGGCTGCTGTCGATACGGCGGTCGATATCGGGCGCGGCGCTGCCGGGTCGATCCGTATCGGCTACGGCGCCAATGCGGCGATCACCGGCATGATCTCCACGTCGATCCGCCGCTTCAGGGCGGAGTGGCCGGGGGTAAGCCTCAGCCTTAAGGAAATGCCGAGCAACAGCGTGCAGGACGCACTGATCGCAGGCGAGGTGGATATCGGCTATGCGGTCGCAACCGATGTTCGCATCACGGGGGCCAATTCCAAGCGGATCGGCCAGTGGCATTGGATGTTGGCGCTGGCTGATGACCATCCTCTCTCCGGCCAGGGCGCCATCAGTGTCGCGCAGGTCCTGACGGAGAGTTTTGCGGTCTACGCGGAGGCTGACGGGCGCTCCACCACGGTCGGGGTCATGAGTTCGATACCGGATATGGCGCCGGGCCATATTCACCGGACAAGCCATGTAACCGGGCTCATGGCCTACGTCGCTTCGGGCCTCGGCATCTCCTTCGTCCCGGCTTCGATGAGCGTCATGAACTTTCCAGGCGTGGTCTTCAGGCCACTGACGGAAGCGCTGCCGCCGATGGAGATGTACATATTCTGGCGCAGCGATGCCAGCCCGGCGGCACGCAACTATGTGGGCTTGCTGGAGGCCACCTGAGTATCACGGCGGGGCTTGCTGCTGCTGACGAGTCTTGAGCGCGATCATCCCGGTCGATGCCGGCGCTACGGCGCGCAGCGTCGGCATGCCGTTTCCGAAGCGGCGGGCCTGGCCGGCCAGCTCCGATACGATCACCGATCTACTTGAGTATGCCCGACGTGGTCATGGTCAGGATATCGATGAATAGCGGCTCGAACTGCTTGCCGACCTCGGCATCGCCGGCTTCCTTCGATACCAGCGCCCGGCTGCTGATCAGCAGGTGATCGCGCATGGCGTTGGCTGCGGCATCCGGATCCTTCTGGGCGATGGCGTCGAAAATGCGCACATGGTCGTCGATGATCTCTTCCATGCCGCGGGTAAAGCCGCCCGAGGTGCCGTCGGCAATCATTTGCTGGTCGAACAGATTGTCGAGGATGGCGCCGAGCCTGCGGCTGCCGGCCATCGCCGCGATCTGCTTGTGGAAACGCGCGTCCGGCTCGAGATGGGCGCGCGCATTGCTGCGTTCGAGCCGATAGGCTTCGGTCAATTCGTTCAGGTGCGTCTGCAGCTTCTTGATGGCCGCGGCTTCAGGCCGCCGGGCCGCGCGATGCGCTGCCGGGATCTCCAGGATGAAACGCAGCGAAAACAGTTCTTCCAGATCATGAACCGTGGTTTCGAGGATGCGGGCGCCGCGGTTGCGTTCGAAGCTCACCATGCCCTGTTCCTCGAGCTTCAACAGCGCTTCGCGCACCGGCGTGCGTGACACGTTCAGCCGTTCGGAAATGTCGTTGACCGAATGCAGGCTGCCGGGCGTCAACTCGCCGACGACGATGGCGTTGCGGACGACCTCATAGACGTGGGTCGCGAGGCTTTTACGACCGATATTGCCAAGTTCCATGATGTTCCTTCCCAGGGGCGGATAGCCCCGTCTGTAGAAGACAAACTTGCCTCTCAAAATCAAGGTGCCGGTGCTTGATGCCCTCCACGCGTAAAATTTGAAAGAACAGGCGTTGACTGCGTGGTGGAGTGTGACATGTTACATGCTACTAAGAATGGGGACGAAAGAAAAGTGCGTATTGCAGCGATCCAATGTGCGGTAAGCGAAGGCCAGACGGCGGCGAATGTGGCAGCGGCGGCCGATTGGATTGCCAAGGCTGCCGATCAAGACTGCCAGCTTGCGGTTCTGCCGGAATGCTCGCTGACGGGCTACGGCTTCGACAGCCGTGCGGCACTTGAACGGGTTGCCATTCGGCTCGATGGCCCCGAAGTGCAGGCGATCCTTGCCATATGCGCGGCCCGGCAGATCCATGCGATTGTCGGCTTCTTCGAGGCAAGGGACGGCAAGATCTTCAATTCGGCCGCGTTGATCGGCCCGAAGGGTATCGCCGGCGTGCATCGCAAGGCGCATCTGCCCTATCTCGGCGGTGACCGCTATGCCGATCGCCCTGAGGAGGTGTCGGCTTCCGCCTTCGCTACCGAGATCGGCGTCATCGGCATCTCGATCTGCTACGAGATCCGCTTTCCCGAGGCGATGCGGACCTTGGTGCTGAACGGGGCCGAAATCATCGCCCTGCCCACCAACTGGCCGGTGCAGTCGTCGATCCTGGCCGATCACTTCACCAGGGTGCGCGCGGCAGAAAATATGGTCTACTTCGTCGCCGCCAACCGCAATGACAGCGCCGCCGGAACGGATTATCTCGGCCATTCGCAGATCGTCGATCCGAAGGGTGTCGTGATGGCGCATCTCACGGGCGAGACCGGCCTCATTGCCGCCGATGTCGACCTCGAGATCGCCCGCAGCAAGAAGATCGTCTTCGAGGAGGGAAGGTTCGAGCTAAACCTCTTCGCCGACCGCCGCCCCGAAGCCTATCGGCTCTGAGCGGACGAGAGGGGCGCAATGTACGATTATTGTGTCATCGGAGCGGGCATTGTCGGACTGGCAACGGCGCCGGAAATCTCCCGCCTGAAGCCCGATGCCAAGATTGTCGTGCTCGACAAGGAGGCCGGCCCGGCGACGCATCAGACCGGCCACAACAGCGGCGTCATCCATAGCGGCCTTTACTACAAGCCGGGCAGCCTGAAGGCCAGGCTATGCCGCGAGGGTGCGATGGCGATGAAGGCCTTTTGTATCGAAAACGCTGTGCCCTATCGGGAGATCGGCAAGCTGATCGTGGCGACCAGTCCGGTCGAGGTCGAGCGGATGCAGGCGCTGCGCCGCAATGCTGCCGAAAACGGCATCGCAGCGCAGGAAATCGGCGCTGGCGAATTGCGCGAACTGGAGCCGAATATCGAAGGCCTGGCGGCGCTCCGGATCGGCGAAAGCGCCATCGTCAGCTACCGCCGCGTCTGCGAGGTGATGGTCGGTAAGCTGGCTACCGCTGGCGTCAGGATCGAATTTGGTTCCGCCGTGCGCGCCATCGTTGAGAGCGGTCGTGATGTCGCGATCGAAACCGGTAAGGGCAGAGTGACCTGCCGTTGGCTGATTGCCTGCGCGGGCCTACAGGCCGACCGGATCGCGGCCATAGCCGGAGTGGCGCTCGAGCATAGGATCGTACCGTTCCGCGGCGAGTATTTCGACGTTGTACGGCCGTACACCGCGACGCTGGTCAGTCACATGATTTATCCGGTGCCGGATCCGGCACTGCCCTTTCTTGGCATACACCTGACACCCATGATCGACGGCCGGCTGACGGTCGGCCCGAATGCGGTCTTGTCACTGGCGCGCGAATCCTATGCCGGCAACTGGCCAAGCCTGCACGACATGGCCGCCTACGCCTCCTTTCCCGGTTTCTGGAAGATGCTGCGCGCCAATTTGTCGTCGGGCATCCGGGAGGCGAGAAGCTCGCTGTTTCGCGGCCGCTACCTGCAGGAATGCCGCAAATATTGTCCGTCGCTGCAACTCGGCGACCTTAAACCCTATCCGCCGGGTATCCGGGCGCAGGCCGTGTCGCGCGACGGCGCGCTGGTGCATGATTTTCTATTCAAGCGGACATCGCGCAGCCTGCATGTCCTCAACGCCCCGTCGCCGGCGGCGACCTCGTCGATCCCGATCGGGCGCATGATCGCCGAAACGCTCGGCATTGCCGTCTCGAACCGTCATTGGAGTACCGGCATGAGCCTGCCATCGACCCCGCGACCTCACGTGCTCGTCACCGGCGCTAGCGGGCTGGTCGGTGGCGCCGTGGTCCGGCAATTGCGCGACCGGGGCCAGGCCCTGACCGCGATCGACAAGTTTGCCGGTGCAATCGCCGGTGTGCCGGTGATCGATTGCGACCTGCGCGACATTCATCGCCTGCATGCGATCGCCGGCGGCGCCCGTACAAACGCCATCGTCCATTGCGGCGGCTATTCCGGCCCGATGGTCGGCCGCGAGAATCCTTATGACATGATCGCCGTCAACGTTACCGGCACAGCCAACCTGCTGGAACTGGCGCGGGTCGGCGCTTACGGCCGCTTCGTCTATTGCTCGTCGATGAGCGTCTATGGATCGACTACGGCAGGACCGGTTGGCGAAATGTCGCCGCTGTCGCCCTCGACGGTCTATGGCGCCACCAAGCTCGCCGCCGAGCAGCTGGTGCTGGCCTATGCCCGCGAACACGGCGTCGATGCCGCGGCCCTCAGGCTGTCCTGGATCTATGGTCCCGATCGCAGCACCGCTTGTATTCTCAGGCGGATGATCGACGACTCGTTCGAGGCCAGACCGACGCGCCAGGATTGGGGTGCAGATTTTCCAAGACAATATATTCATGCCGACGATGCCGCCCGCGCCGTGCTGGCGGCGCTGGACACGCCGGCGCTCGAAAGCCGCCTCTACAACATCACCGGCGAGAGCCTCGTCACGCTCGGCGATGTTGCCGCGCTGGTGAGGGAGTTCCTGCCGGCCGCCGATATCGCCTTGGCGCCGGGCGCGGCGCCCGACGACGATTATCACCACCAGTTCGACACTACCGCCGCCCGCCGCGATCTGGGGTTCGTGCCGGAAATTCCGCTGCGCCGCGGCGTCGAGACCATGGTCGCCGAATTGCGCCGCCGCCGTGCCGAAAAGAATGTTCGCCCATGCTGACGCTATCCAAAGTCACCAAGACCTATAATGGCGAGCCTGCCCTTGACGGGATCGATCTCTCCTTGCCCGAGGACAGCTATGTCTCTCTGCTCGGCCCCTCGGGTTCGGGCAAGACGACGCTTCTGCGGGTGATCGCCGGCTTCGAGACGCCTGACGCCGGCACGATCCGTTTCGGCGGCAAGGTGATCAACGCCGTGTCGCCGCATGGGCGCGGCATCGGCTTCGTCTTCCAGAATTTCGCGCTGTTTCCGCATCTGTCGGTCGAGGAGAACATCGCCTTCGGCCTGCTCAATCGCAAGCACGAGGCGGTCACCGATCGCAAGGTGGTCGATGCCAGGGTCCGCGACATGATCGCGCTGGTCGGCCTGACCGGGCTCGAAGGCCGGGCGACGACGCAGATTTCCGGCGGCCAAAAGCAGCGCGTGGCTTTGGCTCGCACGCTGGTCACCGAGCCGAAGATGGTGTTGCTCGACGAGCCGCTCGGCGCGCTCGACGCCAATCTGCGTTCGCGCATGCGCTCCGAGCTTCGCGCCATCCGCGAGCGGTGCGGCGTCACCTTCCTGCATGTGACAGGCTCGGAAGCCGAGGCGCTGGCCATGGGCGACACCGTGCTGGTGCTCGACGCCAAGAAGATTGCCCAGCAGGGCTATGCCGACACGATCTACAATCGCCCAAATTCGCCGGCCGTGGCCCGCTTCCTCAATTGCTACAATCTGTTCGGCGGCAGGCTGAGCGACGGCGTGTTTTCCAGCGCCGCCGGCCCGCTGCCGGTCGGCAAGTTCTCCCTGCCCTCGGCGCAATCTGCCTATGCCATCCGCTACGACCGCATCGCCATCCGCCCGCGCGAGGCGGTGGCCGGCGCCGACGAGGTCCGCATCGAGGGCACGTTCGTCGCCTCGGAATATACGGGTGCGGCGGTCAATTCCTTCTTCCAGCTCGACGACGGCAAGGTGTTCGAGGTGGAGCAGCATCTGAGCCATTCCGCACCCGAAGCGTATCAGCCGCAGAGCCGCTACAGCCTGGCCTGGAAAAAGGAGGATGCGCTTGTTTACGGTTGATGAGCGTCATGAACGACTCCGCCCCAGCCCCCTGCCCACAAGGGAGAAGGGCGTAACGTACGGCATTCTCCATGCCTCCATTGAGCCGGGGAGCCGGCCGCGGGTTCTCTCTCCCTTGTGGGGGAACTGGCCGGGAGGCCAGAGGGGAGTTTTCCCTGGTCGCGCACCGCCACCCTTCCCATCGCCACCCGTCCTCCCAAGACGAAAGAGTTGAACTGATGGCCGCAATCACCGAAACTTCGAGCGAAACCTTGGTCACCCCGCGCGCCTCGCGCCGCGATCTCTGGCTGCTGGCGCCTGGTGCGCTGTGGATGTTGCTCTTCCTGGTCGCGCCCATCCTGATGATGGTCTATGTTTCCTTCTGGACCCAGACCACGTTCAAGATCGAGCCGACGCTGACGCTGAAGAGCTGGGTCACCTTCTTCACGTCGGATACCTATCTCGGCGCGTTGTGGACCACGGTGCGCATCTGGCTCATCGTGCTCGTTTCCACGTTGCTCGTCGGCTATCCGGCGGCACTCTTCGTCGGGCTGTTCGTCAAGAACAAGACGCTGTCGACCGCACTGCTCGTGCTCTGCGTCATTCCGTTCTGGACCTCCTTCCTCATCCGCGTGCTGGCCTGGCGGCCTATGCTCGGCAAGGAAGGCGCGATCAACATGATCCTCATGAAGATCGGCGTGATCACCCAGCCGATCGAGGTGCTGCTGTTCTCCGAACTCTCCGTCATCATCGGCATGACGCAGATCTACTGCGTCTTCATGGTCGGTCCCATCGCCTTCATGCTGGGCCGCATCGATCCCTCGGTCATCGAGGCCGCGCAGGATCTCGGCGCCGGCTTCTGGCGCATCTTCCGCACCATCATCCTGCCGCTCTCCATGCCGGGCGTGGTGGTGGGCGCGATCTTCGTCTCCGTCATGGTGCTCGGCGAGTTCGCGACATCCGCCGCGCTGTCCGGCCGCAAGGTGAACCTGCTCGGCAACATCATCGTCACCCAGGTCGGGTCGCTGAAATGGGCCTTCGCCGCCGTCGCCGGCGTGGTGCTGACGATCCTGATGGGCGCCGTCGTCGCCGCCCTGCTGCGCGTCGTCGATCTCAGGAAGGAGCTCTGACCATGAACGCTTCCGGCATCAAGTTCGGCCTCGGCGTCTATACCGCGCTGTTCATCGTGTTCCTGTACGGCCCGCTCGCGGTGCTTGCCATCCTGTCGTTCCAGACGGGACCGGAGGGCGGCCCGCAGTTCCCGATCATCGAATGGTCGACCTACTGGTACAAGCACCTCTTCGGCCTGGCCCCGCCCTCGCGCATCGCCCCGCTGCCTATCGATCAGGCGCTGTTCCGTTCGCTGGCGCTCGCCGTCATGACCATGATCGTCTCCACCGTGCTCGGCGTCACCGCCGCCCAGGCGTTCCGCAGGAAGTTCCGCGGCTCGGGTGTGATCTTCTATCTCATCGTGCTCGGCATGATGGTTCCGGGCGTGCTCGTCGGCCTCGGCATGGCGCTGGTCGCCAACACGCTCGGCATCGACCGCCACTGGTGGGGCACGGCCTTCGTGCTGCATGTGGTCTACACGTTCCCCTTCGCCTTCCTCGTCATGCTGGCGATCTTCAACCGCTTCGATCCGAGTGTGGAAGAGGCTGCGTGGTCGCTCGGCGTTCCTCCGGCCCGGACCTTCCGCAAGATCACCTTCCCGCTGATCTTTCCCGGCGTGCTGTCGGCCATGCTGTTTGCCTTCACGCTGTCCTATGACGAGTTCTCGCGCACCCTGTTCGCCTCGGGCCGCGACCTGACGCTGCCGCTCGCCATCTACGGCACCTTCTCCGTGGAAGTGCATCCGAACGTCTTCGCCTTCGGTGTGCTGACCACGCTGTTCTCCTTCGCGCTGCTCGGCACCTATGCCGTGCTGATGGGCATGTCCGTGCGCCGCGCCAAGCGCATGGCCATCCAGGAGGAGGCATAACCGAAACAACCGGATATCACCGAAGGGGTGATGCAAGAGGCCCGGCTCGTGGCCTTCAGAACCGGTGGGGAACCGCCATCGACGAGCGATAATGGAGCAACAATGCTCCGGGGAACCTGAAAACTGGAGAACTTGAGATGAAAGACACATCTGATGTCACGCGGCGTTCGCTGCTGAAAACCTCCGCCGGCGCCATGGCGCTCGCCCTGGGCGGCGGCACGCCCTTCCTGTCGTCGCGCGCTGCCTGGGCACAGGGCGCTGACCTCGCCAACCAGCAGCTGCGCACCATCGGCCTGTCGGTGACGGTGCAGGAGCGCATCATCGAGGATTTCAAGAAAGCCTCAGGCGTCGGCATCGCCACCGGCACCGCCTCGACCCATCCCGATGCCCAGACAAAGATTTTGTCGGGCTCGACCGACTACGATTGCTGGGAGACCAATGGCGAGCGTCTGCCGGCCGTGGTCATGACCAACAATGTCGCGCCGATCCCGACCTCGGCGCTTAAGAACTGGTCGTCCATCCGCGACACCTTCACCAGGCTCGACCCCAACCTGCCGCGCGAATCCCAGATCGTCGGCCAGATTTGGGCCGATGAAGCCCAGACGCAGCTGAACATGGTGCCAGCCGTCTATAACTACGACTCGATCGGCTACAATCCCGACATCGTCTCCGACGAGGAAGCCAACAGCTGGACGGCGCTGTTCGACCCGAAATGGAAGGGCAAGTCCGGCCTCAACACCGATCCGCTCACCGCTTTCGGCCAGGCCATCATGGCCATGAACACGCTTGGTCTCTCGGATGTGAAAAAGCCGGCCAACCCTACGCCGGCCGAAATCGACGAGGCGGTCAAGTTCCTGATCTCCAAGAAGAAAGAGGGTCAGTTTCGCGCGCTGTGGGGCGACTTCGGCGAACTGGTCAACATGCTGGCCTCGGGCGAGATGGTGGTCTGCGACGCTTGGCAGCCAGCCGTAATGGCCGTCAAGGCGCAAGGGCGCCGCTGCAAATATGCCGTACCGAAGGAAGGTTATCGCGGCTGGGCCATCGGCCCGGTTCTGCTCGCCAATAGCCCCAACAAGGAAGCGGTCTATGCCTACGCCGATTACTGGCTGTCCGGCCCTCCCGGCATCGCCGTTTCCGAACAAGGCTACTATTCGCCCTCGACCAAGATCAAGGATGTGATGTCACCAGAGAAATATGCCTTCTGGTATGAGGGTAAGCCCTGGGTCGGCGCCGAAGAACGCGGCATCAAGGAAGGCGACCTGCGCGATGGCGGTTCGCTGGAAGAGCGCGCCAAGAACGTCGCCTACTGGCACCAGTGGCCGGATGAATACGACCATCTGGTCCAGAAGTGGGATGAATTCCTGAACGCATAACATTTTGGGTTCCCCCTCGTACAGACGTTCGGGCCTTCTTCTCCCCGCAGGGCAGAAGAAGGCCGCCAAGCGCTGCGGAGACAGGGCGAAGGGGGCCCACTCTAACGCCAATACTGGAGCAAACCACGATGACCCCGGACCTCGAACTGGTCGATGTCGGCAAGGTCTATGACAACGGCACCATGGCCGTCGACGCCTTCAACCTGACCGTCACCAAGGGCGAGTTCATCGCGTTTCTTGGCCCCTCGGGCTGCGGCAAGACCACCACTCTCAGGATGATCGCCGGTTTCGAGGACATTTCCTCCGGCGACATGATGATCAAGGGCGTGCGCATGAACGATGTGCCGCCGCAACGCCGGCCGACCTCGATGATCTTCCAGAGTTACGCGCTGTTCCCGCATATGACCGTGCGCGGCAATATCGGCTACGGCCTGGAGGTCAAGGGCCTCACAAAGCCCGAACGCGACGCCAAGGTCGATCGCATCCTCGCCACGCTCGGACTCGAGGATATCGCCAACCGCAATACCGACAAGCTCTCCGGCGGCCAGCGTCAGCGCATCGCGCTGGCCCGTGGCCTGGTGGTCGAACCCGATATCCTTCTGCTGGACGAGCCGCTCGGGGCGCTCGACGCTAATCTGCGCAAGGCGATCCAGAACGAGCTCAAGCTCTTGCAGAAGACGCTGGGCGTGACCTTCGTCTTCGTCACCCACGCGCAATCCGAGGCGCTGGCGCTGTCGGACAGGATCGTCGTGATGAACCAGGGTCGGGTCGAACAGATCAGCCCGCCGCACCAGCTTTATACCCGCCCCAACACGCCTTTCGTGGCCCATTTCATCGGCCGCAACACGATTTTCCAGGGCGAGGTTAAGGGCACGGACGGCAAGACGGCTACGATCACGACGCCGGCCGGTATCCTGTCGGGCAGGGCGAATGCGCCGATGGCAGAAAAGAGCAATGTCAATCTGGTCATTCCCGCCGAGGCGATCGAACTGCATGCGGCCCAGACTGCCCAGCGTGAGCGGATTTCCGCCGATTTCGGCGGCAACCTCATCGACGCCAAAATCACGCGCTTCGATATCGTCGGCCATGTCTCGCAGATCAGCGCAGCCCTGCCGGACGGCCGCAGCGTGGCGCTGGAGGCTCATATCGACAAATACCGTCCCGATGCCTTCCCGCCCGGCACCGGCATCATCCTGTCCTGGAAACCGGCGGAAGCAACGGTCATTCCCGCGCATTGACCGGCGGCGCCCGAAACGACAAGCTCAAGAGCAACCAAGGAGAACAGCCATGTGCAACGCCTGTTACGTCGATGAAGCGACCAAGAACAAGATCATCGCCTACAATGCCGAATTCCACAAATGCACCAAGAGCCCCTATGGCAAGGATGACGAGATCGGCATGTTGCATATGATCGATGCCCAGTCGCGCTCGTCGATCATCAGTTGCACCGATGCCAGCAAGGTGTTCGATCTCTCCGTCGATCATTTCATCGGCATGCCGGGCTGGTTCGGCGCTGGCGACCAGCCCTATCAGATCTGGATGACGCATACGCCGCAGGGCGAGATCGTCGCCAACACCATGAATGCGTCGCCGGAGGCCAACCAACTGGTCGCCTATTCCGGCGATGCGATCTCGATGTATACCCATTGCGGCACCCACATCGATACGTTCAACCACTTTGGCTACGATGGCGAGATCTTCAACGGTTTTACCGCCAAGGACCATCTCGGCAGCCGCGTCTGGCAGAAATGCGGCCCGGAAAAGCATCCGCCGATCCTTGCCCGCGGCGTGCTGCTCGACGTCGCCGCCATGCATGGCGTCGACACGCTGCCGGCCAGCCATGCGATCGGTAAGGCCGATATCGAGGCCTGCCTGAAGAAGCAGGGCACAGTGCTGAAACCCGGCGACGTCGTGCTGCTGCGCACCGGCCAGATGCTGCTGTGGCCGGATATGTCTTTCACCAAGAACACGCCGGGCCTGAACCGCGAGGGCGCGGAATATCTTGCCAAGCATGGCGCGATCATGATCGGCGCCGACAATCTGACGCTGGAACAGACGCCGTCGGCGCACGACCTCAATTTCTTCCCTGTCCATACCTATCTGCTGGCCGAAGCCGGCGTGCCGATCCTGGAAATGGCGCAGCTGGAAGAAATCGCCGCGGAAAAGCTTTATGAGTTCGCCTTTTTCGGCGCCTGCATCAAGCTGCGCGGCGCCACTGGCGCGCCGATGCGCCCCGTCGTGATGCCGTTGAATTGACCCCTCATTCGCCCACCTGCCTGCCGCGCTCCCGTGAGCGCGGCAGCGTCGGATGCCGCGCCATGAACATGATCGGCACCCAAGCTTCCGACCCGTCGCCGCAACTCGATCTGGCGCGGCTGATGCGACGTCTGGCCGAAAGAGGTTTTTGCGGCAACATCGATGCCGACCGGGCGTCCCGCGACGCCCCATCGACTGACAACAGCGGCTATCAGATCACCCCGGATGTCATCATCGCGCCGCGGGATGCCGAGGATCTGCGCTGCGTCACGCGGGTGCTCGACGACGCAGGCCTTAACGTATCTCGAGTTTTGAGTTTGCGCCTATGCTGTCGCGGCGGATGAACCGACTTGGGATTACGACGCGCAATTCCCGTTTGTCATCCGCGTTCTCCATTCGCGCAATCAGGTATTCCGTGGCGGTCTCGCCAAGCGCCTCTATCGGCTGCTCGATCGTCGAGAGGGAGGGCGCGCAATATTCGCAGACAGGCGAACCGTCGAACGACACCAAGGCGGTCGGAGCGGGGCATATCCATGTGCTCAGTTCCACGAGAACCAGGTGGTAAAGATCACCGCTCTCACAGAACGCCAACTGTACATTTATAAAGAGGGGAACTATGCAATCAGCCATTACAGTAGAAGACGGTATCCGGGCCGCCGGTGTCGGCCGTTTTCAAAAACGTCTATTCGTCATTTTCGGCCTCGTCTGGGCGGCCGATGCCATGCAGGTTCTGGCGATCGGCTTCAGCGCGCCATCGATTGCCAAAAGTTTCGGCGTCGCGGTCCCGGAGGCCTTGCAGACCGGCACGTTATTCTTCTTCGGAATGCTGATCGGCGCGTTTGTTTTCGGCCGCCTGGCGGACCGGATCGGCCGCCGGCCCGTCCTGTTCATCGCGATCATTCTCGACGCGATCTGCGGCGTGGCATCCGCCTTCGCGCCGGACTTCCAATGGCTTCTTGTCGCGCGCTTTCTGACCGGCCTTGGCGTCGGCGGAACGCTTCCGGTCGATTATGCCATGATGGCGGAATTCCTTCCCTCCGACCGGCGCGGCCGCTGGCTCGTGCTGCTTGAAGGCTTTTGGGCCGTCGGTACGGTGGCGCTCGCCCTTCTCGCCCTCCTGGCAGGCACGCAGGGTGGCGAAGCTTGGAGGACGATCTTCTTCGTGACCGGACTTCCTGCCCTGATCGGCGTCGTCTTGCGCTTTTACGTTCCGGAATCGCCGCTCTACCTCAATCAGCAGGGGCGTTCCGATCAGGCGCGTCAGGTCTTGCAGGAAGTTGCCAAGGCAAACGGCAATAATGTGGAAATTCCGCCGCTGAAGCCGCAGACACCCCAAAAGAAGAGTATCGGTGCGCTTTTCTCAACCGATCTACGTCGCCGCACCGTCTTCCTGATGCTGGCCTGGATGCTGATTTCGGTCTCCTATTACGGCGTCTTCGTCTATCTGCCCGTCAAGCTCGCGGCCGACGGCTTCGGCTTCGTCCGCGGTCAGGTCTTCCTGGTCATTCTGGCTATCGCCCAGCTACCCGGTTACGCGCTTGCCGCCTATGGTGTAGAGAAATGGGGCCGCAAGCCCACGCTGATCGGGTTCCTTCTGCTCAGTGCAGTCGGCACTCTCGCCTATGGCCTGGGGCAGACGGCGGAGATCATCGTCGCGGCAACCCTGCTGCTCAGCTTTGCACTTCTCGGAACCTGGGGCGCGATCTATGCCTTCACGCCGGAGATCTACCCGACCACGCTTCGCGCCAGCGGCATGGGCATGGCCGGATCGGTTGCCCGGTTTGGCGGCCTGCTGGCCCCTTCGATCGTGGCCCCTCTGATGACCTCGAATTTCGGCCTTGCGCTTGGGGTGATTTCAGGATTGCTGGTTGTGGCCGCCGTCAGCGTTTGGCTCATCAATGCGGAATCGAAAGATCAGGTGCTCGAATAGGCCCATGATCTATCGCCACGGAGTTTGACGCTGCGTGGCGAATTCCGACGTTGCGCGCGAAGCGCCCAACATGAACGAAATTCGCGCATAGATGGTGTTGCGATTTGCGGCGTTTTGCACGAAGACGAATGAGATATCAATATGGGTGCCACCATGGCTGATGACAAAGACGAGCACGAGCAGGCGGCGGGCTTTACCAGGTTAGTGAGCAGGTCGGGCACCTGCTGCGCAAGGCTTATCAGCGGCACCTTTCCATCTTCCAGAGCAACGCAAGCGATCCTGACCTGACATCGGTCCAGTTCGTAACCCTGTGTGCCCTGCATGATCTCGGTCCCAGTTCGCAGTTGAACTCGTCAAGGCCACCTCCGTCGATCAGGCCATCATCCGGGGTATCGTCGAGCGCCTGAAGGCCCGCGGCCTCGTTGACCTCTCCAGAGACGAGGTCGATGGGCGAAAAGTGATTATCTCACTGTTGCCGAAGGGGGGAAGTTATCCTCCAACAGATGTACCCGCGAGGACATATCATTAGTGAACAGACTATAGGCGACTGAACCCCGCAGAATGGGTCGCGCTCCTGTTCCTTTTGCGGAAAATCGCTGAGGACGACGATCCAAAAGTCTGACCGGCGAATTTATGTCCAAAAGAAAAATGGACGCAGTCGGATTCCGCCGTCTACGGGAAGCCTTTCGTCAAACGACACAAGAATGATGCGGCTGACGCGGAGGCGATCGTCGAGGCAGCGGCCCGACGTCGATGCGCTTCGTCGTTCCGACGACTGGATCCCACGAGACATGATCCATGGATGGTGTCGGCGGCCAAAGGCGTGGATTTCATCATTATCCCGTTCTTCGTGGACTATCGCAATCAAGGGATCACGAACTGCGCGCCAGATCCACTTCTCAGTGAAAATGAAAAAACCTCGTTCATTCGGCGCGCATCATCGCCACTGGACAATATAGTAGATAATGTCCACTATTGTTCTCGGCGCATGACGCGTCGGCCAACGCGAACAAAGTTACAAAAAAACAAGGGGAACTTATGTCGCATCCAACCACGTCAGCCGACGTGGTGCTGTCCGTTCGCAATCTCACGGTGGATCTTCCGCCGGGAATGGAACGCACCCACGCGGTCAAAGATATCTCGTTCGACCTCCATGCAGGTGAAATCCTGTGCATCATCGGTGAATCCGGATCCGGCAAATCCGTCACCGCCAGCACGATCATGGGGCTGTTGTCACCGGTGATAAAAGTCAGCTCCGGCGAAATCCATTTCAAGGGAATGGATATACTCGCAGCCAGGGAAGACAAAATCCGGCTTCTGCGGGGCCAGGCGGTCTCGATCATTTTCCAGGACCCGCTTTCAGCCCTCAATCCGTTGATGACAATTGGCGACCAGATCGCCGAAGTACTGCAAGCGCATGGCTATGGCACGCGGGAAACCCGCAAAACCAAGGTGCTGGAACTGCTTGAGGAAGTGGGTCTTCCCGATCCGCCGCTGATGCGGCTGCAATATCCCTTCCGTCTGTCTGGCGGGCAACGCCAGCGCGTCATGATCGCCATGGCATTGGCGCTCGATCCCGACGTCCTCATCGCCGACGAGCCGACGACGGCCCTCGACGTGACCACGCAGGCGCAGATCCTTGACCTCATCCGCAAGATACAGAAGCGGAAGAACATGAGCGTCATGTTTATCACCCACGATTTTGGCGTGGTTGCGGAGATTGCGGATCGCGTCGTGGTGATGGAAAAGGGAAATCTCGTGGAGCAGGGAAGGGTGGATCAGGTGCTGGTCAATCCAACTCATCCTTATACCCAGCGGCTGGTTGCCGCGGTTCCGCGAATGCGCAGTGCAGAACGTCCGGTCAGTGAGGAATCCCCCATCGTTCTCGAGGTTGAAAATCTCGAAAAGGAATATCGCAGTTCCGGCTCGTTTTTCCGCAAAGCGCGCATCGTCAAAGCCGTTAACGGCGTAAGCTTCAAGCTCCGCAAGGGCCAGACACTCGGCATCGTCGGTGAAAGTGGGTCGGGCAAGTCCTCGCTCGGACGTGTCCTGCTCAAATTGCTGAACGCTGATGGCGGCTCCATACACTTCGACGGCCGCGATATCGCCGTGATGGACGAAACCATGTTTCGATCGTTGCGACCCTATATTCAGATGGTCTTTCAGGATCCGTTCGCTTCGCTCAATCCGCGCCACACTATCGGCAGGATCTTAACGGTAGGCCCCGTTGCTCACGGAATAGCCCTACATGAGGCGAGAACCAAGGCGCTCGGAATTCTTAAACTCGTGGGGCTGGATGAGCAGGCCTATGACCGTTTCCCGCATGAATTTTCCGGCGGCCAGCGTCAGCGCGTGGGCATTGCGCGTGCCCTGATGTTCGATCCGGTCGTGCTTGTTGCCGACGAAGCGGTGTCTGCTCTCGACGTTTCCATACAGGCTCAGGTGCTGGAGCTTCTGGCGCGCGTTCAACAGGAAATGAAGGTGGCGATGATCTTCATTACCCATGACCTGCGCGTCGCAAGCCAGATTTGCGACGATGTGCTGGTCATGCACAAGGGAACGGTTGTCGAGCATGGGCCGCCGACGAAAATCTTCCGGTCGCCGGCCCACCCCTACACGCGCAAACTCGTCGCGGCGATCCCGGGCGCGGACTGGGAGCCTGCGGCAACTGCCGTCGGCACTTAAGATCACAGTCTGACGAGCCGGATCGGTTTGTCAGACTCTCGCATAACGCGACATCAAAAACCGATTGTATCGCCGGATGATCCCAGACATTCGGCGGCGTAACTTTTTTGCATTTAAGTATCTGATATGAATAATAAAAACGAGATTCTGGAGGTAAAAACTAGTTGCGTTTGTCCACTAATTACTCTTTCATTCAGTCACGAAACTGACATACGACATGGCCGAAAACCTGCATTGCGGCACGCCGGAAACGCGTGTGCGCCAACGCTGATCCTTGACCATGCGAACGGGAACTCCATGTCCAAACCAACTGAAAATCCGCCGACATCGCCGACTGATATCAATCTCGATGTGCTTGAAGACACGCTGAGCTTTTACATCCGCACGATCAACCTAGCGGTCTCGCGTGATCTCGATGCCCGGCTGGACGGGCTGGATGTGGCGAAGGGAACGGGAAAGATCACGACCCTGCTGCTCGTTGATGACTATCCGGGCATCCGTCCGTCGGTGATAGCCCATCTGACGATGCGGGACCGCTCGGCAATGGGCAGGATTATCGACCAGATGGTGTCGCATGATCTGATCCGCCGGGAGGTGTCGCCGGACGACAGCCGCGCCCAGGAGCTTTACATCACAGAAGCCGGCTCGGCACTTGCAACGAAAGTTCGCGAGATCGTGCCGCAGCAATCGCGCGATTTCTTCAGCTTCATTCCAGAAGATGAGCAGAAACAGGTCATCGACATCCTGCGTCGCGCCTATCGGCATATTGTGGGGCTTGCATGATGGCGCAGACGACAGGACGCGTGGCACTCATATCAGGGGCAAACAGGGGTATAGGCGATCATGTCGCCGCTACGCTTCTTGGCGAAGGATGGTCGGTATCGCTCGGCATGCGCAGCCCATCGCTGCCGCAATGGGCCATCGGCCATGAAGCACAGGTCCATCTTGCCCACTATGACGCTTTTGACGCGACTGCCGAAAAGCGTTGGGCGGACGACGCCTTGCAGCGTTTCGATCGTATCGATGCCGTCGTCGCCAATGCCGGCATCATGATCCCGAAGACGGTAATCGAAGCGGATGACGATGACATTGACGCCATGCTTGCGGTCAACGTCAAGGCGCCGAGACGGCTGGTGAAGGCCGCCTGGGAAGCGTTGCGCGAAAGTGGCCGTGGCCGGGTCATCATCCTCGCTTCTCTATCCGGCAAGCGGGTGAAGTCCGCATCGGCCGGCAGCTATTCTCTCTCCAAATTCGCGGCGGTTGCGCTTGCGCATGCCATCCGGCAGGCGGGCTTCGAAAGCGGCGTGCGTGCCACCGCGGTATGCCCCGGTTTCGTCGCCACGGATATGGCGATGGCCCTGTCCGAACGACCGGCAGATCAAATGACCCAGCCTGCCGATCTCGCCCGCATCATTGCCATGCTGCTCTCCCTACCGAACGAGGCTTCTGTCGCCGAATTCGCCGTCAATTGCCAGCTCGAGGAGTTTTTCTGACATGCCCGGTCCTTATGTCGTTCCCGTCCATGGCGATGCGGAATTGCCGAAAGAAGTCGATGTCGTTGTAATTGGCGGTGGCATTATCGGCACCTCGACCGCGCTCGAACTTGCCGATCAGGGGCTGCGTGTCGCGCTGTGCGAAAAGGGCGGTATCGGTCACGAACAATCCAGCCGAAACTGGGGCTGGGTGCGTATTTCCCGTCGTGACCCGCGCGAAGTGCCTTTGATGGCGGAATCGCTGCGCATCTGGGCGGATCTCAATCGCCGCACGGGGCGAGAAACCGGGTTCAAGCGTTCCGGCATCGTCTTCACCTGTGCAAACGAACAGGAATTTTCCGAGCACGAACGCTGGAACCGCAACCTGGAAGGTTACCAGATTGAGAGCCGCATGCTGAGTGCTGCGGAATTCAAGGCGAAATATCCTGACTCTAACATGGATGTTGCCGGTGCGCTCTATACCGCCGGCGATTGCCGGGCCGAGCCCCAGCGCGCCGCCCCTGCCATCGCCGAAGCTGCGCGCGACCGTGGCGCCTTCATCCTGACCGAATGTGCGGTGCGCGGCCTCCAGCTTTCCGGTGGCAAGGTCTCGGGTGTCGTGACGGAGCGCGGCGAAATCGCCTGCAAAGCGGCGGTAATGGCGGGTGGGGCCTGGTCCAGCCTCTTCCTCGGTAATAACGGCCTCGACCTGCCGCAGCTCAAGGTCATGAATTCCGTGCTGCGCACCAAACCGCTGGAGGGTGGCCCGGATGAGGCAATCTGGTCAAACGGTTTTGCCGTCCGCAAACGTCAGGACGGTGGTTATACAATCGCGAACGGCTTCCAGAACGTCGTCGATATCGTGCCGGCATCCTTCCGTTACGCGCTGAAGTTCCTGCCGGCCCTGCGACATGAATGGCGCTCGCTTAACTTGCGCCTAACAGGCCGCTTTTATGATGAATGGCGCATCCCGCGCCGCTGGGCGCTCGATGAGGCTTCACCCTTCGAATATAACCGCGTGCTCGACCCCGTTCCGGTCATGGACATGACGGATGGAGCCTTTGCCAAGTTGAAGAAAGCCTTCCCGGTCTTCGAAAAGGCTGAAATTTCCCAGCGCTGGGCGGGCATGATTGATGTAACGCCAGACGCCATTCCGGTGATCGACAATATCGACGCCATCCCGGGCTTCCATGTCGCAACCGGCTTTTCCGGACATGGCTTTGGCATCGGTCCGGCGGCGGGAAAACTCATGGCGGATATCGTCACCGGCCGCGATCCGATTGTCGATCGTAGCGATTTCCGTTTCGGCCGCTTCAGCGACGGTTCGAAGATCGAGCTGGTCAGCGGCTTCTGACATGGCAAGTCCGGCGGCCTCGTGCCGCCGATCCTTTTGACGCATGAGGCAGTCAACTGCTGACGGGAGTAGTACCGCCCAAAGAGGTGGAAGCAAAAATAATCGTCGTGTTCAACCATCGGAACAAGGGGAACTAAAAATGTCCGACCAGAACAAGCCGCTTATCAATACGACTCGCCGCCAGGCACTCGGCCTTTTGGCGCTCGGCGCCTCCGGCGTCGTGCTTTCCGGCCTTCCTGGCTTTTCCCGCGCCATGGCGCAGGACAAGGACGCCAAGGGCCAACTGACGGTCGGCTTCTCGCAGGAGCCAACCGTCTTCAACCCGCATATGCCACATATCGAAGTGGATGAAGGTATCCATTTCAGCATCTTCGACCCGCTGTTTTATGTCGATGAGAAGGGCGCCTTCGTCGCGGCTCTTGCCGCTGAAGTGCCGACGGTCGAAAACGGCGGCATTTCCGCCGATGGCCTCAATTGGAAGGTCAAGCTGCGCGACGGCGTGAAGTGGCACGATGGCAAGCCGTTCACCGCCGAAGACGTGAAATTCACGCTGGAACTCCTGGTCGATCCCAACTTCCGTTCATGGCGCAAGACCGGACATGAGTTCGTGCGTGATCTGACGGTGGTTTCGCCGACGGAAATCACCTGGAGAATGGAAAAACCCTTCGCGCCTTATCCGTCGATCCTCGCCTCCACCTTCATCACGCCGAAGCATCTTCTCGGCGCGGAAGCCGACCGCAATACCGCCGCCTATAACAACGCACCGATTGGAACAGGCCCGTTCAAGTGGAAGGAGCGGGTTGCAGGCGACTACATCCTTCTCGACGCCAACACGGAGTACTTCGGTGATGGTCCGCACATCGAGCGCCTGGTCTACAAGTATGTGCCCGACCTCAACGTCATGTACACCCAGTTCAAGACCGGCGACATTGACGTCGTGGGTCTGCAATGGATCACGCCCGACCATTACGACGAGGCGAAGGACCTTGCCGGCAAGGTGGTCAATGTTGTGCCGGGCTCGACGATCGAATCGCTCTCGTTCAACATGGAGCGCCCGCAGTTCAAGGATGCGGCCGTAAGAGAGGCGCTCTATGCAGCGATCGACAAACAGTCGATCATCGAGGCGCTCTATTACGGGCTGCCGACACCCACCGAAAGCTACGTTCCGCAGCAATCTTTCTATTATAATCCCGATCTTCCCAAGCATGAATATTCCATCGAGAAAGCGAACAAGCTGCTCGATGATGCGGGCTGGGTTCCCGGCGCGGATGGTGTGCGCGCCAAAGATGGCGTGAAACTCGCCTTCACCTGCTCAACGACGGCTGGCAATCATATCCGCGAGCAGGTTCAGCAATACATGCAGCAATCCTTCAAGGATATCGGCGTGGAGATGACCATTTCCAACCTGCCGCCCGCTGTGATGTGGGGTGACTACTGGATGCTGTCGAAGTTCGATTCGGTTATCGTCGGGCTCGACTTCCTGACCGGCCCTGACCCCGATACTTCGGACTTCTTCCGCTCCACCTCAAGTGGTGCAAAAGGCGGCTCGGGCCAGAATACGTGGCAATTCGTCAACAAGGATGTCGATGATCTTCTGGCCAAGGGCGGCAGCCTCTTTGTGCCGGAGGAGCGCAAGGCCGTTTACCTGAAGATCCAGGAGATCATGCGTAAGGAGCTGCCGCTTTTGCCGTTGTTCCAATATGCAACGGTGCGTGGTCACAAGCAGGGCGTCGAAAACGTGACGCCAAACGTCAACACCCGCATCGATACGTGGAACGTCGCCACCTGGCGCGTGGCATAAAGCCCGCGGCGAAGGCCCCTCCTCCCAATCGACGCGACAGTGCCGGCTTTGAAACAGCCGGCACTCTGACGGCTATTCGTGGATGGTTGCCAGCCAGTTCCACGATGCGACATGGAGCCTCATCATGCTGACCTTTCTTCTCCATCGGATATGGCAGAGCCTCGTGCTTCTGCTGCTCGTCTCGATCATCGGTTTCGCGATCCTTAATCTCGCGCCCGGCGGGCCATTGTCGCAATTTGCCCTGACGCCCGGCATGACGCGGGAGGCGCTCGACCGTATTGCCCACCAGATGGGCCTCGATCGGCCCCTGCCGGTCCAATATCTCGAATGGGCCTGGCGTCTGCTACAAGGCGACTGGGGGAAATCTTACCGCGACCAGCGACCGGTTCTCGACATCATCTCAGGTCATTTGTTCGCGACGCTTCTGCTGATGGTCTCATCAACGGTCATATCCATCCTCGTCGGCACCTGGCTCGGCATCAAGGGGGCTACCAGACGCTATACGCTGTTCGATTACACCGCCACGATCGGGGCGATGGTGGCCCTGTCCATTCCCACCTTCTGGTTCGGGCTGGTGGCCATCTATGTTTTCGCGCTCAGGCTGAAATGGCTGCCAGCGGGCAACATGTACACGATCGGTGATCAGTCTTTTTATGATTATGCAATTCACCTGATCATGCCGAGCCTCGTGCTCGCCTCGTCAACATCGCCGTCTGGAGCCGCTATATGCGGACCGCGACGCTTGATGTCATCAATCAGGATTTCGTGCGCACCGCCCGCGCCAAGGGGCTGACGCCGCGTCGGGTTCTGATGAAACACGTCGTCGGCAATGCGCTTTTGCCGATGATCACCCTTGCCGGTCTCCAGCTTCCGACGATCCTCGGCGGCGCGCTCGTCACGGAGACCGTCTTTACCTGGCCCGGCATGGGCCGCCTGTTCCTCGATAGCCTCGGTTATCACGACTATCCCGTTGTGATGGGACTGCTGATGTTTTCCGCCATCCTCGTGCTCCTCGGAAGCTTGCTCGCCGACCTCCTGGTCGCTCTCGTCGATCCCCGTATCCGGCTGGGGTAGGGCCAGGTCGACGAAATGCCGCACCCAATCGAAGGAAAGACCATGTCCGCTGCAACACTCCATCCCTCATCGACTACACCGCGGTTCCACTGGTGGCAGAACCGCACGCTGCGCCGTTTCGCCCGCCACAAGCTGGCCGTGCTCGGCCTCATCATGATCACCGTCATGATTTTCGCCTGCACGATCGGGCCCTATATTCTGCCCTATGATGAACTGTTCATCGATCTGCGCGCCCGCTTTGCTCCGCCAATGACCGGCGCCCATATTTTCGGCACCGATCCGCTCGGACGCGATATAGCTGCACGCCTGTTCAATGCCGGTCGCATCTCGCTGCTTGTCGGCTTCTTCGCCATGGTTCTCTCGACGTTGATCGGCACCATCATCGGCGTTGTTGCCGGTTATTACGGCGGCCGCATCGGCGCCGTATTGATGCGCTTCGTCGATGCGTTTCTGTCGTTTCCCAGCATCTTCCTGCTTCTGGCGCTCGCTGCTTTCGTCAAACCGAGCCCGTTCATGATTACGGTGATCATCGCCGTCACCAGTTGGATGGAGATTGCCCGGCTTGTTGAAGCGGAAGTGCGGTCCTTGCGTGAGCGTGATTTCGTCATGGCAGCCCGCATGCTCGGCCTGCCCAATGGCTGGATCATGTTCCGGGAACTGCTGCCAAACGCCGTTGGCCCCATCATCGTCGCCGCCACGCTCACGGTTGCGCGCGCCATCCTTCTGGAAGCTTATATCAGCTTCCTCGGTTATGGCATCCAGCCGCCTCTGCCAAGCTGGGGCAACATGCTGAACGGAGCACAGCAATATCTCGACAAGGCTCCCTGGCTCGCCATCGTGCCGGGCGTCGCCATCACCCTTGCCGTCACCAGCTTCAATTTCATCGGCGACGGGCTTCGTGATGCGCTCGATGCGCGCAGCGATCTCAGCTGAAGGCGTTGGCGGATGGTCTCGTTCTCACCCTTTGACGTGACGCTGTGGTATGCGACCGCCGCTTCAGCGCCGCATACCGAGCCTCTTTCCGGCCGCGTCCAGGCGGATGTCTGCATCGTCGGCGCAGGCTATACAGGCCTGACAACCGCTTTGGAGCTGGCGAAAGCCGGCGTGAATGTCGTGCTGCTGGAGCGGCAGGAAATCGGCTTCGGCGGGTCCGGTCGCAATGCGGGGCATTGCACGCCCACCTTTACTCATTACAGCCTGCACGAGTTGCGCAGGATGCTGGGTGAACCCTTCGCGGAGCGGCTTATAGAACGGCAAACGCGGGCGAATGAGCGCGTCTCGCGCATGATCCGCGACTACCAGATCGACTGCGAATGGGTGCAGAACGGCTATGTGATGGGCGCGCCGCATGAGGGCGCGATGGATGAGATCAGGCGCAAGGTCGAGACCTATAATGCGGTGGGCGCAAAAACCCGGCTGCTCTGCCGTGACGAGGTGGCGGCGGTCACAGGCAGTCCGCGTTTTCACGGCGGCTGGCTGCATGAAGAGGCCGGCCATCTCAATCCACTCGGCTACGCCCGCGGTCTCGGCCGTGCCGTCATTCAGGAGCGCGGGAAGATATTCACCGGCACGACAGTCACAGGTTGCGAGCGCGACATTGGTAGCGGTTGGAAGGTGACGACGGATCGCGGAGAAGTGGTCGCATCGAAAGTGATCTTTACCACCGGTGCCTATACGGTGGGCGGCTGGCCCAAGCTCGACCGCACCTTCAAGATTCAGCGCGTATTCGTTGCTGCCACGCAAATCCTGTCCGAAGAGACGCGCCGGACCGTCCTGCCGCATAACACGACCATTCATGATGGTCGCGGTGACATCTATGTCTACAAATACAATGCCGAAGGCCGGATCGTCGCGTCGATGTCTCCCATGGGACGCCGCGGCCGCGACATGGCCTATACGCGGCAGGTCATGAGCGACAGGCTCAAATGGCTGCATCCCGAGCTTCGGGAGGAGATCCGCTGGGACTATTTCTGGTTCGGTGAACTCGACATGCAATATCGCACCGTTCCGCGATTTTACGATCTCGCCCCGGGCGTCGTTGCTTTGACCGGCCTTTCGGGCCGCGGTGTGCCGACCGGCTCCATGCTCGGTTCAATTCTCTCGGAATGGGCGCTCGGCAAGCCGGAAAACGAACTTGCCCTTAAGCTGGAGCCACTGAAAGCAGCGCCCTTCTATATGGGTTTCGCACCGAAAATGATGCTGCGCTACTACCGGCTGCGCGACAACATCTCCACAAAACTGGCTGGAGCGGAACTGCCACCCCATGCCTGAACCAGCGCGGCCCTCCTGATTTTTACGATCTTCCCTGTGTCATGGTGACCGGCTTACATCCAGGTTGAATGCCTCGGGGGACATGGATGGCTGAGACCGGCCTTGCCCGGAACAGTATCAATAGCTGACCTCGGTCAGTCGATAATGACGTTCTTGCCTTCTTGCATTAACCGCGCGATACCATTTTTCATCTCCCGGATCTGTTCCGCCGAATGGCCCTGCCAGTTCACGACCTCTCCGATAATCCGCAACGGGTCCCGTGATCGGTATGAAAGCGTCGGATTGCCCGCAAATCTCTTGTCCGTCACATTCGGATCGTCGAACCACGCAGCCGTGGGCTCGACCACATAGATACGTTCGCGCCCTTCACCCGCGGCCAACTCGGCGCCCCATATCGCTGCATCCATGGTGCCTGCGAAATATACCCACGACAACGGCGTGCCGGCGAAATTGGATTGGTAACCGACGGTGATCATGTCGCCGGGCCGGAGATCTGCACGGGTCCCGTGAAAGAATGATTGTGAAAACACAGTCACAGCTGCCGACATTGCTTTGTTCCCTTCGCGCGCGGTTCTAATAAATGGACCGACGTAACCCATGTGAGAGGAAATCTCGCTCAAGCTGTTATCCGGAGCTGGTACTAAGCCGACCAGAGGGGATCGTGCACCGTATCGGGATGATAATGGCCGGTTTATTGAAAACGGCGTGTGCGGGTCTCATTATGACCAGGTTGCAGCAGCAGTCCACTCGCGAGAGGCCGGATACAGTTATGCAACTGGAATCGCCATTGCAATGTCGCGTATCCTTTGCATGGACGAAGCGGATCACACATTCTTTCCCGGAGGTCTTTCAAAGCCGTATTGTCGAGCATAACGTTCACCAGGAGCCGCATCAGCTCGTCTTCAGCCGCTTGGCTTCGGATACATCATGCCGCGGAACTTGGCCGTCATACTCTTGGTCCCGGTTGGCGTCCGGGGAGCGCTGGTTAATGCACGCCAGTTCGGACAGCTGAATAATGTTGATTCCCAAGTGGGGCTGCTGACCTCGTTGCGGTGCGTGTAAGTAGGTATGACGGCGAGGAGAACTGCCGTTATGATAACATCATCTTCCAGCGACGTTCGGATCCGGCCGGCGATGCGACGGGATGCCTTGAGAGCGCGAGGAGTGCTGCATGAACGAGATGATGATGGACCTTGATCCACTGGTGACCGCGGAAACCTGGAGGAAGAGCGGCCGCGCGGTCGCGATCGCTACCGTCATCGAGACATGGGGTTCGGCGCCGCGGCCAGCAGGGAGCCATCTGGTGATCGATAGCGACGCCAATTTTGAAGGTTCCGTTTCGGGAGGTTGCGTCGAAGGCGCGGTTATCTCCGAAGCACTCGATGTCATAAGTACCGGTGAGGCGAAGATGCTGGAATTCGGCGTTGCCGATGAGACGGCCTGGCGCGTCGGCCTGTCCTGCGGTGGACGCATTCGCGTCTATGTAGAAAGGCTTGGCTGATGGAGCTTGCGACGCTAGAGCGGCTGAACGCCTGCAGGCGGGCGCGGGTTGCGGCTGCATTGATCACCGATATCGGCAGCGGCGATGCGAGCGTCATTGCAGAAGGTGATGAGCTTGATGGTGTCCGCGGCGAGGCGGTGGCTTCTGCGTTCCGCTCCGGGCGTTCAAGCGTTGTCGAGCTTGACGGTGCTCGCTATTTCCTGAACGTTTATCTGCCGCCACCCGATATCGTTGTTATCGGAGCCGTTCATATCAGTCAGGTCCTGGCAAAGATGGCGGCACTCGCCGGCTTTGGTGTCCGTATCATTGACCCGCGGACGGCATTTGCAACGCCTGAGCGTTTTGCCGGGATCAACCTGGTGACGGACTGGCCGGCGGATGCATTGAAGGACAAGCCGCTCGACACTTACACTGCGCTGGTTGCCGTGACGCATGATCCGAAAATAGATGATTTCCCGATTGCGGAGGCCCTGCGTCGCGGTTGCTTCTATGTCGGGGCTCTCGGAAGCAGAAGAACGCATGCATCGCGTCTGGATCGCCTGAGGGCCGAGGGCTTTGCCGACGAGGCGCTCGCCCGCATCAACGGGCCGGTCGGGTTGCCTATCGGAGCTGCCAGTCCGGCCGAGATCGCGGTCGCCATCCTCGCACAGATTATCGAGGCGTTGCGAACGCGTGATATCATATTGCGGAAGGGCGACGTTCAATGACATTCGGCGAATTTCCGGTTGCCAGTGCGGAAGGGTTAATATTGGCGCACGCGGTTCGATTGCCGGAGCGGACGTTGGGCAAAGGGCACCGTGTTTCTTCAGCGGATGTCGAGGCACTCAAGCAGGCCGGTATCGCCAGCGTCACCGCAGCGCGGATGGAGGACGGCGACCTCGACGAAAACGAGGCGGCCCGCCGGCTTGCTGCGGCTATCGCGCCGGACCACCTGCGTTTCTCCGAAGCTGCGACCGGGCGCGTGAACGTTTATGCCGCAACTGACGGGCTCTTCGTCGCAGATCGTGATGTCGTCAATCGCGTCAATCGGATCGATCCGGCGATTACACTGGCCTGTCTCGCCGATCATGTGCGTGTCCGGGCTGGGGACATGGTGGCAACGTTCAAGATCATTCCGCTTGCTCTGCCGGGCAACAAGGTCGAGACCGCTTGCGACGCCTTGAGAATGGCCGCGGCCTTCGAGGTCAAACCGTTCAGAGAACACGCGGTATCGCTTGTCGCCACGCAACTGCCGTCGCTGAAGCCCGCGGTCATGGACAAGACGGCGCGTATCCTGGAGCGCCGGCTTGCGGCATATGGCAACCGGCTGGAACGCGAGCAGCGGGTGGCTCACAGACATGATGCCGTTGCCACCGCCATCGGCCAGGCAATGGCCACCTCTGAACGCTCTCCGAAGCTTGTCATTGTCTTTGGGGCTTCGGCGGTAATCGATGAGGATGATGTCATACCCGCAGCTATCCGCCAGGCAGGAGGCGAGGTTCTGAGCGTCGGCATGCCAGTCGATCCCGGTAACTTGATTGTTCTTGGACGGATTGGCGAGACCTATGTCGTGGGGGCGCCTGGATGCGCCCGGAGCCCTAAAGAGAACGGCTTCGATTGGGTTCTGGACCGCATTCTCGCGGGTGAGAAGCCGGATGCCCGGGATCTGGCGGGCATGGGTGTCGGAGGGCTGCTGATGGAGATCGAGACCAGGCCGCGGCCGCGGGAAAGCTTCGAGGAAAATCGCCGGGCCGCGACTGTCGCAGCGGTCATTCTCGCCGCCGGTAAGGCGAGCCGAATGGGCGAGGGCGGTGCTCACAAGCTGTTGGCCGAGTTCGATGGCGAGCCGCTTGTGCGCCGTACGGCGAAGACTGCCCTTGCTGCCGACGCGTCATCCGTCATCGTCGTGACAGGCCACCGGCGAAGCGAGATTATGGTCGCGTTGTCCGGACTGGAGGTGACGGCTGTGGAGAACCCTGACTATGCATCCGGTATGGCAAGCTCGCTGATTTCAGGGTTTTCAGCTCCAGCAGCGCGCGATGCGGATGGTGTTCTCGTCATGCTCGCCGATATGCCCGGCGTGAAGTCAGACGATCTCAATCTCCTGATCGCAGCCTTCCGCTCTGCTTCCGGGCGCGCGATCGTCCGCGCAGTCTCACGCGGAAAGCGTGGCAATCCGGTCATTCTTCCCAAATCGCTTGGCGACGCTGTAATGCGGCTCGAGGGCGATATCGGAGCGCGACATATCATCGAAACTTCGGGACTACCGATTATCGACACGGATATCGGCGATGCGGCGCATCTGGACGTGGATACCCCCGAGGCCGTTCGGGCGGCCGGTGGGGTTTTGACAACATGAAGTCTTCCGTCTAATCGCCGACCGTCCTACGTCGCTGCCGATCCAGTGCGGATGTCAGCCTTGGGAGAGGCGGTGCCGCAGCCGGTCAGCATCATGAGGATCCGACGCAATAAGCACTCCGGAATTTCAAAGGCTGTAGGACAGGATGCCGCTTTTTCGGTCGCGGGACTGTGCACGGGAAAGGGCATGCTTGGCCCTTTCTCCATCTTTCATGCCTTGCCGTTGAGGCACGGCTGTCAGAGCAAGTCTTCGATGCGTATTGGCAGATGCCGGATCCGTCTGCCCGTTGCGTTGTGGACAGCATTGACGACGGCTGCGGCCGCTCCGACCATTGCGACTTCGCCGAGACCTTTGACGCCGGACATGTTGAGCTTGAAGTCCGGTTCACCGATGAAATCGACATCGATGGTGCCGATGTCGGCGTTGACCGGCACGACATATTCGGCAAGATCGTTGTTAAGCACGCCGCCGAAGCGAGGGTCTGTTTCACCCGCCTCACGAAGCGCCGCACCAATTCCCCAGACGACACCGCCCCGGACCTGGCTTTCCGCCGTTCGCCGGTTCATGACCCGGCCGCAGTCGACAACGCTGACGACGCGTTTAACGCGCACACGCCCGGTTGACGTCTCCACGTGAACTTCGGCGAAATGGGCGATCCAGCTGAAGGCCATGAACTCGGGATACTCCGGGCCGGTCGTGGATGGGATGCCTCTGCGCAATTGCTCGATCACTTGCCCGTCCTTGCCGAGAGGGATCGTGTTGTCAGTGACTTCCAAGGAGAGGCGACGGGTTCGGGCAAGCTGGACATGAACCGGTTCTTCCGACAATGGAGCACCGGTGAGAGCGCTAAGCTCTTCCCGCATTTTCATCGCGGCGCTTCGCGCTGCCGGCGCAACGCTGCCCGTTCCCCATGAGCCGGCGGTTATATGCTGCGGCGCATGTCCGGTGTCGCCGATGCGAATATCGAGCTTCGCCGGGTCCACACCAAGAATTTCGATAAGCTCGGCAGCGATGACGCTGCGGATGCCTTGCCCCATCTCGTGACCGGAGGTCGCGATTTCACATCGTCCGCTTGCAAAAAGACGAAGCGTCGTTACGGCGGCGGTCATCGATCCCTTGTAACTCCCGCATGCGACGCCGAGGCCTATGAGGTCGCCATTGTCCGCGACCAACGCGCCCGGCTCGCGCCGCCGTCGCTTCCAGTCGAACATTTCGGCTCCGCGCGTCAAACAGCCCGCGAGATGACGGGATGAGAAAGGTTTGCCTGTGATCGGATCATTTTGGGTGTCGTTGGCGAGGCGGAACTCAACCGGGTCCATTCCGACAGCCTCTGCGAGTTCATCCAACGCGCATTCCGTAGCGTAGCTCGAGGGGTGCTCATGGGGCGCGCGCTGATGTCCGGGAGTCTGCGTATCGACTCTGACGATCCGGTCACTTCCCTGCCAGGTACGGTAGCCGTACATACGTGGGGGATTGGCCCCGTGGTCACACGCAAATCCATCGTACCGGCTATTCTGCTGGACCGTTTCATAAAGCCCGGCCAGCAGACGCCCCTGTTCATCCGCCCCCAGCCGAATGCGGTGGCGGCTCCGTGGGCGATAGGACGCGGTATGAAACAGCTGACCGCGTGGCATCACGAGTTTTATCGGCCGGCGCAGCAAGGCGGCGGCACTTGCGACGAGCACACTCTGCTCTTGGATACCGTTCTTCTGCCCAAAGCCTCCGCCGGTATAAGGGCTCACGCCGCGCAGTCGCGTCGGGTCCATTCCCATCATGCCTGCAAGGCCGCCGGCGAAGGCGGACGCCGCCTGCGTTCCCTCATAAATCCTAAGCTCGCCATCCTCGAATGCGGCGGTCGTCGAGATCAACTCGATCGGATTATGATGCTGCTGTGGATGCAGATACTCCACATCAATGCGATGATTGGCTGCAGCGAACGCTGCTTGCGCATCACCGGAAGACAGCTGGCGGTCGGGCTCGGCCTCGGGGCTGGCAAGCTCGTCTTCCATGCGAGCGCTGAACGGCTCCGAGGCATAGCGGACCTTGACAGCCTCGGCGGCCTCGATAGCGGCTTCCAACGTCTCGGCAACAACCAGGGCAACCGCTTCGCCTCGGTGGCGCACGACAGGGCTCGTCATCGGCTGATGGCCCTTGCCGGGTTGACCATAGGCACCGCGAGCAGCAGGTGTCGTCTCGATCTGAGAGAAATCCTCATATGTGAAAACGCGCACGACCCCCGGCACCTTCTGTGCGACGGTCGCGTCGATCGCTTCGATACGTCCCTTTGCGATTGTTGCCGGAACCGTCATCGCATGAAGCAGGCCGGTGATCGGCTGGTCTGCCGCATACAGCGCGCGACCAAGCACTTTTTCATAGGCATCGACCCGAGGGCGGTCAGCAGTCCGTTCCTGTGTCATTGAATCTTCCCTCCAGCGATCATGATGGCGTCTGCAAGGGTACGAGCGCCAAGTTCAATCTTGAATGTGTTGTGCTCTCCTGCCCGCGCGTCGGCGAATGCCGCTCTGCCGGCCGCCAATGCAATCTCCCTGTCAATCGTTTGAGCGTTCAAAAGCGCCTCCGCCTCGCGCGCGCGCCAGGGGCGGGTTGCGACGCCGCCAAGAGCGATATGCGCCTGTCGCACATGATTGCCGTCCATCCGAAGCGCTACGGCTGCCGACGCCAGCGCAAAGGCATAGGACTCCCGGTCGCGCACTTTGAGGTAGGTTGAGTTTCTGCCGGCTGCTGTTTTCGGCACGGATATCCCTGTCACGAGCTCGCCGGCTTCGATCGCGAATTCGAGATGCGGTGTATTGCCAGGCAACCGGTAAAAGTCGGAAATCGGGACCGACCGAGTTCCGGCGGGGCCGCTGATCTCTATCGTCGCGTCCATCGCCGTCAACGCTACGGGCCAGTCACCCGGCGAAACGGCGTTACAAGCGTCGCTGGCGCCGAGAACGGCTTGCCCGCGATCAACGCCACCGATACCGGCGCATCCGGAGCCAGGCTCCCGCTTGTTGCACGGGTAAGCACCGATCGCACCGTTTCTGAAATAGGGACAGCGGGTTCGCTGCAGCAGGTTGCCGCCGACGGTTGCCATGTTGCGGAGTTGCTGGGACGCCGCTTTTGAAAGGCTCTCGGCGAAAACCGGATAGTCATGGCGTATGACATTATCTTCGGCAACGTCCGCCATCAGCGCTCCAGCACCGAAAAACAGAACGTCGCCACGTGTATCAATCCGATCGGCCCCTTCGAGGGAGGCGATGTCGATCAGGTGAGCGGGGCGTTCGACGCCAAGCTTCATCAGATCGTATAGCGTCGTGCCGCCGGCAATGTAACGTGCGCCTTCGCCAGCCGCAGCAAATGCCTCGATTGCTTCGCGAACGTTGCCGGCTCGGACATAGGATAATGACCTCATGGCTCAGCCCCGCTCGATCTGGGGAGCTGCCTGCTGGATCGCAGCGACAATGCCGACATAGGCTCCGCATCGACAGATATTGCCGCTCATATATTCCCTGATGTCTTCGGGCGTGGACGCATGGCCTTCCTTCACGCAAGCAATTGCCGCCATGATCTGACCGGGCGTACAGTACCCGCACTGCAACGCATCGTGGTCGATGAACGCCTGCTGCATGGGATGTAGAGCGTCCGCGCTGCCGATGCCTTCGATCGTCGTGACGGTGCGGCCATCGACTTTGGCGGCGAGTGTCAGGCAGGAAGCGACCCGACGCCCGTCGATGTGGACAGTGCAGGCACCGCACTGACCGTGGTCGCATCCCTTCTTGGCGCCGGCAAGACCCAGTCGCTCACGCAGCATATCCAGCAAGGATGCTCGGGCATCAATCTCCATGGCACCCGGCTGGCCGTTGATTTGAAAGCTGACCCTGACCGTCGCGCCGTTCTCCGGCGTGGGTTGTGAGACCGAACCTTGTGCCTGTGCGGCCGCCGGGAGCATTCCAGACATTGAAACAATCGTTCCAACCTCCAACACCTGGCGTCGGGTAACTTCGAAAATCTTGCTATCGTGCGCGTCTGACATCTGGATTTCGTCTCCTGTTGAAGTGCAACAATCGTGGGGCGTCATCCGTTTCGGCTCGCAGTCCGAAATCTCATTCCGTACCAAAATAAATCGGGCAAGTCGGAATGATTAGTTGGGAAATTCCACGCGGACTGATTAGCCATGCTTTGCAATCGAAAAGCCGACATTCGGGTCTCTGCTCAAAAAATGGCAGGGGTGGATTTGGCCTGCCAGACAAGGCGAGAACGGCGTTCGCAACAGCAGGCGCAATCGGGCTACCCCTGAACAGCCGAGCGGTGGGCCAAAGAGATCAAGAGTTCTTCGCTTTACCGACCTCTTTGAAATGCTCGATGAGTGCACGGAACGCGGGCGAGGTTCTCCGTCTGCTCGGGTAGTAAAGACTAAAGCCCGGCAGGTCGGTCAGCCATTCTGCAAGGACCTGCTTGAGCTTGCCGGCATCGAGTTCATCGGCAACTTGAGATCGAAGCAGGAAGCCCAATCCCATCCCGTCCATGACGGCCGATCGAATTGCCGCGCCGTCGTCGAAGATCAAGGCTGCGTCAGCTTTGTACTCGAACTTGTGGCGTCCCTTTTGCAACGGCCACCGAAAGAGCCGCGATGAACTCTTGTAGCGGTATGTCACGATGCGATGAACAGCCAGATCTTCTGGGACGCCAGGGATCGGGTGCTTCTCAAAGTAGGATGCAGACCCTGCGATCACGACGGGAGTCGACTTGGTCAATGGGAGCGCGATCATATCTTTGTCGATGAGCGTCCCGAAGCGGATGCCGCCATCGAAGCCTTCCGCCACAATATCATTGAAGCCTTCATTCGTCGAAATGTCGAGCTTGACGTCAGGATACCGCTGACAAAAATTTGACAGCGTCGGCCTGACGACACTTTCGAATGCGGCCGGGATCATTGTCAGCCGGACGGTGCCTGCAACCGTCTCGCTTGCTTCCTGCAGTCTCTCCAGTTCCTCCCTGAGGTCGCGCATCGCCGGGCCGAGGATTTCCAGGAGACGTCGCCCCGGATCGGTTGCCGCCACGCTTCGGGTCGTTCTTGCAAGGAGAGGAACGCCAAGTTTCCTTTCGAGCTGGCCAATCGTGTAGCTGAGAGTGGATTGCTTGACACCAAGTTCGGATGCCGCCGCCGTGAAGCTCCCTCGGCGTGCAACGGCTTCGAAAACCGCCAAATCGCGAAGGATCAGCCTGTCCATTTGTCGATCTCCTCTATAGGCCCGCTTGAAACGCAGCAACTTATCAACATGTACCCTGCCGTCTATCCTCTGATGACCGTTGCGTTCGAAACACGCTCCACGGCAAGCATCTCGGCGGCCGGAGAGCCGCCGTTCGGCCCGGGGAGCGCCTAGAGCGACAGCGGCACTGTGTTACGGACCAGGCAGGGGAAGAGAAATGAAGGCGGCCGTTTACGATCACCCGGGACCTCCTGATGTGCTGAACTATAAAGAGGTCCCCGACCCGAAAGTGGGGCCGGGTGATGTCCTTATCGCTATAGATGCGATTTCCATCGAAGGCGGGGACTTGATCAACAGGAGGTCCACGCCGCCTTCCAGCAGCTCGTGGATTGTAGGGTATGCGGCCTCCGGGCGGGTCGTGGCAGTCGGTGCAAACGTCGCGGACCGGAAGATCGGAGACAGAGTGACGGCTTTTGACATGCAGGGCTCGCATGCCGAACTATGGGCCGTGCCTGCGACCCGAACGTGGCTCCTGCCGTCAGGCGTGGATGCAGCGTCAGCGGCAGCATTGCCGATATCTTTCGGAACAGCCCATCATTGCCTTTTTGCCAGGGGTGGTCTCCTTCGTCATGAGACGGTCCTCATTCAGGGCGCTGCCGGCGGAGTTGGCCTCGCAGCGGTGCAACTCGCAGCGCAAGCGGGAGCAACGGTAATTGCCATCTCAAGCGGGGAAATGCGGCTGGAAAAAATATCGTCGCTTGGCGCCGATCACGTTATCGATCGGTCCTCTCAAGACCTTGTTGAAGCCGTGCAAGACATCACGAAAGGCAACGGTGTCGATCTCGTTATCGATCCCGTTGGCGCGACCTTGCCTTCTTCGCTCGCTGTCCTTTCGCCCGAGAGCCGTCTCGTGTTTGTGGGGAACGCGGGCGGTGGAGAGCTTTCGGTGGATCTGTGGCCAGCGATGCAGTCAAACCAGACTTTGCACGGGGTCTTCATGGGCCCGCTTTTCGAAAGGCCCCGGATACGCTCGACGGTCGACGCGTTACTGGTCGCGCTGGAGAGCCGGGAGATCGAGGTTAGGATCGAAAGAGCTTTTCCCCTTTCTGAAGCCAGGGCCGCCCATGATTTTGCGGAGAGAGCGAAACCACTTGGCCGGGTCATCATGGAGCCGTAATGGCCCGCGGCAGGCATTGGGACCGCGCGAGAGTGATGGAGCTGATAGATGCGCATGATCAAAATCCGGTCCCGAAAGGCGCTGGATCGTCATAAGGAGCGGAGGGCTCTCAGTCGGCTGCTCCACCCACACCTTCGGCTGCTGGTGGCTCGACAGACCACGCCGCCAGCAGCCGGGATCAGATCAGCTTGTCGAGTGTGAGAGGCAGGTCGCGCAAGCGTTTGCCTGTTGCATTGAAGACCGCGTTGGCAATGGCCGCCGCCACGCCGGTCGTTCCAATTTCGCCGATCCCGCGCGCCCCCAGCGGTGCGCGCGGATCGGGGATGTCGGTCCACAAGACATCGATGTCAGGCACGTCGAGATGCACCGGCACATGATAGTCGGCCAGAGACGTGCTCATGATACGGCCGGTCCGTTCGTCGAGCAGGGTCTCCTCGGTCAAGGCCATGCCGAGGCCCATGATCATGCCGCCCTTGAACTGGCTTGCCGCCGTCTTGGCGTTCAGGATGCGACCGCAATCGAAGGCTCCGACCAGACGGTCCACGCGGATTTCGCCCGTGACGTCGCTGACACGCAGTTCGCAGAAGATCGCGGAAGTGCTGTGCATCGAGAATTTGAGGATCTCAAGAGGCGCACCGCTTTCCCCGACCACGCTCAGTTCGCTTCGACCGGCGCGGCGCAGGATGGAGGCGAAGCTTTCGTGGCGGGCCGGATCGTCGACGCTGCGCAAGCCGCCGTCGGCGAACTCGACCTCGCTCGGCTTGAGGCCCGCCAGCGGCGTGTCGTTGCCAGCCAGCCGCATGAGTTGAACCGCAAGCTTCCCGCTCGCCGCGCTGATGGCTGCCGCCAGCGAGGCGGTCTGCGACGACCCGCCGGCCAAGCCTGCGAAAGGCAGGCTTGAATCACCGATCGTCACCGCGACGCGATCGAGCGGGAGGCCCAGGCGATCGGCGGCGTGCTGTCGTTGGACCGTCGCGGTGCCCATACCCATTTCATGCGCCGCACTGGCCACATGGGCGTCGCCGTTGCCGTCGATAGTGATCCGGACGGATGTGCCCGGCATCCGCGTGAACGGAAAGGTGCCGCTCGCGCAGCCCATGCCGATCCGCCACTCGCCTTCGCGCCGGCTACCGGGCTCAGCCACGCGCCGGCTCCAGCCGATGCGCGCCGCCCCGAGGTCATACGCCTCCATCATCGCGTTCTGCGAATGCGGTGCCCCGCTCACAGGGTCGCGGGTCGCGGCATTGCGTCGGCGCAGTTCGATGGGGTCCATGCCGAGCGCGTGGGCCAGTTCGTCCATCGCACACTCGATCGCGAAGGTGCCTGGCGTCTCACCTGGCCCCCTCATGAAGCTGTTCGCCAGCAGGTCGAGATCGACATAATGCTGGACGACATCGAAGCTCTCGCTGGCGTAGAGCGACCGACCGGTGAGGCTGAACCCTTCGTCGCAGACGCTGTGGCGCGGCTTGACGCCATAGCCGTGGTGCAGCAGCGCCTTGAGCCTGCCTTCTGTATCCGCGCCCAGCGCTACCCGCTGCTCGGTCCGCATGCGCCCGCCCACCAGCCGGTGCATGCTGGCGCGTGAGAGGGTGACACGCACCGGGCGACCCGCGAGCTTTGCGGCGGCCGCGCCGAGGATCTGGTGATCCCACATGGCCTTCGCGCCGAAGCCGCCACCGACATAGGGCGAGCTCACATGTACCTCGTCCGCCTTCAGCCCGAAGACCTTCGCGAGCGAACCGGCGGTGGCGTTTATCATCTGGGTCGCGTCGTGAACGATCAGCTTGCCATCCCGCCAGACAATCGTCGCGGCATGAGGCTCGATCGGATTATGGTTCTCCCAGGGCGTCTTATAGACGGCGTCAACCTTGAAGGCCGCCTCGGCGAGCTTCCTGCGTGCATCGCCCTTGTCCAGGCGGTTGCGCTCGACAAGGATCGACTCCGGCGTATAGGCGCTGTTCTTGCCCTCCTCGAACCGGGTACGGGCCGGTGCGGAGTCATAGCGCACGCGGACCAAGGTCGCCGCGTGATCGGCCTGCTCGCGCGTCTCGGCGAGGACCACCGCAACAACCTGACCGTTCCAGCGGATCTCGGGGTCCTGCATGATCGGCAGTGTGTGGTTGCCGGCAGCCTTGAGGTTGGTCAGTCCCACGGTCGGCGGAACACCCAATTTGGGCGCATTGCGGTAGGTCATGACCAGCGCGACGCCGGGCGCCGCTTCGGCTGCGGACACGTCCAGGTCGGCGATGTTGCCGCGGGCGATCGTGGAATGGACGAAGGCGGCGTAGAGGAGATCTTCCATCGGAACTTCTGCGGCGAACTGCGCCGCCCCGCGGACCTTATCAGGCCCGTCGACACGCGACTGCTGCCTCCCGAGCGCGACGCGCTTGTCGATCAGCGGATCTGGGGTGCCGCCCGGCAACCAGCTCGCCGGTACATGGCCGAGGACAGCGCGCACGCCGCCGACGATGGCATTCTGTAGCTTGGTCATTGGTGTGCTCCTGCGAGCGCGGCCAGCAGAGCGACCACCGTTCGTTCGACGAGGACAATCTTGAAAGCGTTGCCCGACAGCGGCTGCGCGCCGGCCAATTCTTCGCGGATTGCGGCCAGGAAAGCCTCTTCGGTCGGCGCAACGCCGATCAGCGCCGCTTCCGCCCGCGCCGCCCGCCATGGCTTGGCGGCCACACCGCCGAGCGCAACCCGGGCTTCGGTAACGCGTCCATCCGTCAGCGCCAGGCCGCCTGCGACGGAGATCAGTGCGAAAGCGTAGCTGGAGCGATCGCGGACCTTGCGATATTCGGAATGCGTGACAGCGTCCGAAGGCGGCGGCAGTTCAACCCCGGTGATCAACTCTCCGGGTTTCAGCACGGTCTCGATTTGTGGGGAGGCGTTCGGCAAAACGTGAAAATCCGTCAGCCGGATCGATCGCTCGCCATCGGGGCCGGAGAGATGGATCAAGGCATCTAGCATGGCAAGCGCGACGCACATGTCGGAAGGATGCGTTGCAACGCACTGGTCTGACGCGCCCAGGATCGCATGATAGCGATTGAACCCATCAAGTGCGTCGCAGCCGGTGCCCGGCTGCCGCTTATTGCAGCGTGCGCCCTCGACATCGTAAAAATACATGCAGCGCGTACGCTGGAGGATATTGCCCCCGACCGTCGCCATGTTGCGGATCTGCGCGGAGGCACCGGCGAGCAGCGCGCGTGAAAGCACGGGATAGCGGCCGCGTACGAGCGGGTGTGCGGCAAGGGCGGCGTTGCGAACCGACGCGTCGATCAGCAGCCCGCCACCGTCGCTTTCGCGGATGGCGCCATCCAGCCGGCTGACATCCACGAGTTCGCTTGCCTGTTCGACATTCTGGCGCAGCAGATCGACGATGTTGGTTCCACCGCCTAGAAACCTGGCGCCGCTTCCGGCGCGCGCGACAGCATCGGCTCGATCCGCCGCGCGGATATATTCGAACGTCCTCATGCCGTGGTCTCCCTCAGCATGTGCTCGATCGCTTCAACAATGCCGTTATGCGCGCCGCAGCGACAGAGATTGCCGCTCATGCGCTCGCGGATCTCCGCGCGCGTCACCGGAGCCGGACTTGCGGCAATATCGCGGGTCACGTAGCTGGGGTCGCCCCGCCGTAGCTCGTCCGCCATGGCGATCGCCGAGCAGATCTGCCCCGGGGTGCAATAGCCGCATTGGAGGCCGTCATGTTCAACGAAGGCTTGCTGCAGCATATGCAGATCGTCGCCCTCACCGGCGAGGCCCTCAATCGTCCGCACGTCGCTCCCCTCCGCCTGCGCGGCGAGTGTGAGACAGGATAAAACGCGGTTGCCATCGAGCAGAACCGTACAGGCGCCGCAGGCGCCCTGGTCGCATCCCTTCTTAGTGCCGGTGAGGTGGAGATGCTCGCGCAACAGGTCGAGCAGCGATACCCGCGCATCATCGGGCGGTGAAACTTCCGTGCCGTTTACCCGTATCGTCATGACTTCGCTCCATCTGCCGTGCCATGCCGATCGTGCGGCACATTTAACAAGATATGACGAAGTTCGGACTATTCAACCATCGTTGTAGACGATTTTCGTAATCATAGCGATGAATTGATCTCGTTCATCGGGCGAAAGGCGAGAAAGCATCAGCATATGCATCTGTCGATAGGCCTCGACCTGGGCCTGCGCATATATCGCGCCGGATTCGCTCAGGGTAAGGGCCACGGCCCGGCGGTCGGCTTCAATACGCTCGCGCTTCAGAAAACCGCGTTTTACGAGGCGGTCCGTGGCCGACGAAAGCGTCGTGGTGGGAACGGCGAGGAAACGCGCAACATCGGTCGGGCCACAGCCAGCATGCTCTGCAACGTAGAGCAGCACCGCCTTGTCGAGCTCGGCAAGCGGCCGCTCGGACCGCAACGCGTCGGCAAGCTTGTGTCGGCGTGCAAAGGTCTCGAACGCAGTGCCGAGCGCGGCGAGTTGGTCTTCTGTCGGGTCACTCATGCTCCCCACATATCGCATCTCGACCTCAATTGGATAGTAGTGACTGCGCAAGAGCAATCCGCCGAATAGCGGACTTACGCGGACCGGCGACGACGCTGAAATGGGCTGACCAGCTCTCGTTCAGGCAAAAAAAAGCGTTTGGCAAACACGTGAACTTGCCGTTCACTTCACCGCCGGGGCGGATCCAGAGGCAGACTTCAGAACGAGATTTAGCCTGTAACCGAGCGCGCCAGCGACCTTTGCAATCGTTCCAAGCTCTGGGTTGCCATGTCCACTTAATGCCCGGTACAAAGCAGGTCGCGTAAGGCCAGTCTTCCGAGACAGATCTGACATCCCACGAGCACGTGCAACAACACCAAGCGCCCGAGCTATATGGTTCGCATCTCCATCTGCACTGGCCGCCAAAAGATATTCAGCAATCGCTTCCTCACTCCCAAGGAATTCAGCGGAGTCGTACTCGAATGTCTCAAGTGGCATGCTACTACTCCCTCAATTGCTGTGCGAGTTTTTTTGCCAATCGAATGTCTTTGTCTTGGGTACTTTTGTCCCCACCACAGAGAAGAAGATAAACGATCGAGCCATCCCGGACAAAATAAACCCGATACCCAGGCCCATAATTAATTCGAAGCTCGCTTACGCCTTCGCCGATTGGCTTTGCATCTCCCGAATTTCCTGCTGCGAGCCGGTCGATGCGGTCGGCAATTCGCGCTTGTGCACGAAAGTCCTTTAGCGCTTTGATCCAGTCCGCAAAAATACGGGTCCGCCTGATTGTGAACATGAAATGTGTAACCTATAGGGGACGAAACGTCAAGTCGGTCCTGCTGCGTTGGAGGGCTGTCGCTCCTATTTCTA
This sequence comes from Shinella oryzae, assembly GCF_023038235.1. Lineage (NCBI taxonomy): Bacteria > Pseudomonadati > Pseudomonadota > Alphaproteobacteria > Hyphomicrobiales > Rhizobiaceae > Shinella > Shinella oryzae. The sequence goes on from NZ_CP081988.1 coordinate 1,537,178, forward strand.
CTTTCTACCTTGGCAATCTCGAGATTGAGATTGCCGTATCATGTCCCCTAGCTTCGTTACGACATCACCAATCGGTGTTCGAAGCAGTTTGGGCGGAAGCGTCACCCGACTGCGGCGTCGCAAGCCCGGCGCGCGGTCTGACGATCTTCAACGCAGCATCATCCATGAACGGAAGCTTGGGTCGATACGGTTCCGGACTAACACTGATCATACGTTTTAAATCACTCAGAACTAAACGCAGGACTTTCGCAGGGATCTCTTGCAGGAAAACATCTGGTCCTGTCATTTCGATAACGCAGTCGATTTTAGCGACAACGCCCAAAAGAGAACCGGCGGAAATACTCCATAGCGTTTCCGCCAGCTCCCATTCCATCCTGTCGGCCTTTACCTCCTCTTCACAGGCCTGATTGTATCCGAGCTCCCACCCTTTCATGTCCCATACCGCCTGCTGGGACCTTAATTCCTCTACTGCTTTACTCCTCATATCCGCCAAATCCGCGCGAGAGAGTAATCGCTCGACCTCTTGCGAAGAATGCGCAAAAACAGCTTGTTCGCGTCCTGGAATGTGCAAAGCCACCTTGGGAATCCCCGGACTTTGGCAAAGCTTAGCTTCAAGGTTCTATTGGAGAACCGTCAACTCGCAGCGGCGCTGGTGGACGGTGTTCCATTCACGCCAGAGCGCCAGGAGGGATGTGTCGACCTCTGTTTGAATTTGGTTCTGGGGTTCGACATTGATTGATGCCTCCGAACTAAGGACGGCTGCGCTAGTGAAAAGTACTTTTCTACGGGTCATTTCGGGCGCAGTTCTGCTATTCATGGAATCATCCATGATCCAAGTTCCCTCGCTTGAGTTATGGTCGATTCTCTCATCGGGCCTGCTTGTGGCCCGGCGCTTAATTCGTAACAGGGATACGATATCCGCCTATGACGAAAAAATCAACACATAATCGTATCAGGGCCACGAAATGAATGCCATTCAGTGTAAGATGGCACGTGCTGCCCTTAGCTGGGGGACTCGCGACCTGGCGAGAAATGCCGGCGTGTCGCCGGATACGATTGCTAGGTTGGAACGAGGTGAGCGACTGCGGACCGCAACCGTAAATGTCATTAGGGCTGCTTTCGAAAAAGCTGGGCTGGAGTTCATCCCCGAGAACGGCGGTGGTCTCGGCGTACGCTTCGCGGGCCCTTCGGCTACGAAAGTCGACTGAGATTTCAAGCAGGGTTACTCGGCTTTAGTACAGAAGGTTCAAATTTGGAATGATGTAAACACGGCCGTGAATCTCGGAGGGACCGCGGGCGATTGAAAGCCGCCGGTGCAAGATGACGATCGATCGAGCTGGAGTAACGGCATTAGCTGCCTGCTCTGGGTCCAGTGGTCACCTCGCTGAGGCTGCGAGCATGTGAGTGTTCGGCCTCGTGCTCTGCCATCTGAGCCGGGAGTGCAACGCTAGTCGTGAGGTACGGTTCGATTCTCGTCTCGGTGCTTCATTTTGGCGGTCAGACGATAATTCTTCTACCAGTAGGCTGTTCGTGGCGCTAAACTCACCGCTGCTGTTGGTAAAGATCACTATCGCACGCACCTCGGTGTCGCTGGCATCCAGCCCTCGCGGACGCCGAGAGGAGCGCCCCCGGCAACTGCGAAAGCCGCCTCAGGTTTCGTGTGGGAGCAATGGGTCGAACGGGCGAACAAGGTCTCTAGCGAGATCGGCGAGTTGCGCTAATTGAGCTGAAATCTGAAGTAGCTGATCGCTCGCAATCGTCTTCTCTTGGCGCTTGATGTCTGGCAAGACTGCGTCAGGTTCGTTCGGCTGGTGAGGTCGTTCCAGCATGTTCTCTCCGAATCGGTGCGCACGAGAAATAACCCATTAGATTCAACATGGGCAAGACCACTATCCGGGTACGCCTTCGATAGCGCAGGCCGGGACGGCCATCACGGACGCCAGCGGTCGCTCTAAGAAAATGCTCCGCACCACGGCGGGGCAAATGCGAAAACCCTGGGTGTCGGGGAGAGGGCCAGTCGGCTTATCGTAAGCTAACAGGTTAAGCAGCGGGCTGGGATTCTCTGTTTGGCGATTTCTTTTCGCCACTTCGCTCGCCACTTCCACGAGAAATCAAAACGGCCGCGCTATATAACGCGAGAACGAGGGCGCGCGTCTTCCTGAGCGGCGGCGTAGCGTCGGTTGCTATACGAAGCGACTCCAGCGCATTCCCAGATTGAACGAGCACTGATCAACGTCGGTCTTGTCGTTCGAAGACCGCTACAGCTCTCAGCTACTGGTCCTTGTCCACTTGCTTGAAGGTGATGGGGAGCGTCTGGGAGCTCCAGTCAGGTAGGAAGAGCAGCACACTGTCCGCATTTTTTATGCACCGAAGGCGTCATCGTCGCAGAGGTGGCGGCTCTATGGAGCGTCAATGCCGTAAAGTGGATATGTTCATCTGCGATTTCAATCGTTCCGCCGTCAGTTACAGACGCACGGAGACGATCTCATCAGTTTAGACGGATGCTGTGGCAGAAACGTAATAAGAACGGCTGAAAGGACGTGTAGTGCCTTCGTCACCCGACCTCCAATGAATGCGATGCCTTAAGTCTAGGAGTTGAGTTAAACCAGGTCTGGCTCAGGTTTCGGGTCTGGACCTTGTCGACACCTCAAGCGACCGACGTAGGGACCATTAGCAGGGCAGGCCTGAGGTGTGCTTTGCCTTTGACCTCCGGAACTATCAGTCTCAATTTCCGTTAATGCTAAATAAGCTATCCTCACGACTGTGGGGCTAAGGAGATCTAGAGACATGGATAGCGGAATCAGCAACGGCGCAAGCGGCGCCGGCCTTCGTGCTGCATTAATGGCGGCGATTGCTTACGATGAGGTCTGTTGCGCCTGTCAGCTTCAGATCACCTTTACGCCTCAGGCCATAATCATCAACGGGCGTGCCATGCCTGCGGCTGCGAATCGAGCCAGGGAGATTATCCTAGAAATCATCGGCTCGGCACCCGTTTGGGATCGTACGATCTCCACATGACGTACCCAGCCGGTGAGGGCGTTCACCAAGCCGCCTTTCCGCGCGGTGTGCGATTGTCACAAGATCGTAAGTTCCGTCTATGTCAAGCCGCATCTTGACGCCAACCTTTTACAACAGGTCATGGCCTGACAAACACGCCTGCCCCTTCCGCGTGAGGAAGGCATCTCGCAACGTCGAAGCCAATTTGTCCTGAAGGGGCTTTAAGGTAAACGGCTTTTTCGCAGATCTATTCTATGCCGCCGCAGACCGCCAAGCTCTGTCCAGAACGCGAGATGCTTCCTCTATGCTCAATAATGTCTTGTATTCGTGAGCCGGTAAGTACCTTGTCGTGGCAGCAGCCACCTAATCAGAGAAATCTAACATTGATAGGACCAGGTTGCCAAAGGAAGAAGCTGAGAACCCAGCTTCACGATGGCGGAGAGGATGAATCCGAGCGGCGATACCCTTGGGCGTGCCGCCATCGATGAACTTAATCCGATCCTTGGCTTGGAGGTCACCGCGACACCGAAGAGCGTCGGGGCCAAGTCGGCCGCGTTCAAGAACGTCGTCTATCGCTACGATTTGCCCGAGGCGATGAAGGAAGGCTACATCAAGGAGCCGGCGGTCGGCACCCGCGCCAACTTCGACCCGAAGTCGGTCGATGAGGACACGCTGGAGCGCATCAAGCTCGAAGACGGGATCCATTACCACGAGCATGTGAAGGTCCAGCTTGCGACCTACGCCAAGCAAAATGAGAAGCCGCTGGTGCACCCGTTCATGTTGGTGGTGACGCAGGACATCGACCATGCACGCCGCGTGCGCGAGTTCGTCGAATCCGATGGCTTCTTCGAAGGTCGCTACAAGGGCCGTGTAGCGGAAATCCATTCCAAGCTCACCGGCGAGGAGAGCGACGAGAACGCCCACCGGCTGCTCAACATTGAGAAGAGCGGCGACACGGACATCGTGGTCCACGTCAACAAGCTGAAGGAGGGTTGGGACGTCTCCAACCTCTTCACCATAGTCCCGCTGCGCGCCTCGGCGTCGGACATCCTGACCGAACAGACCCTCGGCCGGGGCCTACGTCTGCCCTACCCAACAGCGAGCTATCGCTCCATCGCGCTGATTAGCTCATTCTCATTTCCCGCATCTACCACCTTGATATCGTTCGCACGGAATAAATCCACCGCCTCCAAGAAAGCTTGCTTACGCTTTAGGGAGTCTTTTGGCCCCTCAACTGCAACAACAACGTCGGGTGGGAGCTTGTCCTTCAAGCGGTTGATGGTGAACAGCCATTTGTTACCATGATCGAGAATACGTGTCGGTTCATCCTGCCCGAGATAGATCGGCTTCAAGACTTTGAGGGGTTTGTCCTGGAAAATTTCCACGAACGGGAATTTTGCCGAGTATAGTCCGTCCGAAAAAGCCATTGGCTTAAAATTGCGGCCAATATCGCGCAGCTTTAGAATTCCACGGACCTGCTTTTCGAGTAACCCTTCACGATAAACCGAGCTAGCGAAATTCCGTCTGACATAATAGTCAAAGAGTTCATCTAACTTGCTCTTGGGGTTATCCGTCATAGCAAAGCGGACTTCGCTGAAGCGGATGATCCCTTCGCGGTCCTTAGTCAAAGCATGAAAAAGATGTTCTGCGTTGTCGCTCAGCTCAAACTCGAACCGACGCTGCCCATTGCCCGTATGGCCTGCTAGATCTCTGATCCGCTTCAGTTCTGTGTAGTAGCTTTTGAGGACGCCACGAATAGTCGCCCCCTCGACACTGTCGAAGAAGCTCGTCAGCCTCCCCAGACGCCTTGTCTCAAGCCTGAAGTCCAAATAGCTCGCGCGCGGGGCAACGAGCACGATACCGATGTTGGCGAATTCTTCCGTTTCGACATGTGGCTGGAAACGGATTATCGCATAGCTCACAGCATTCTTTTTCATGTTCGTTCCCAAAACGCCGGCACTCTATGTCGCCTCAGTGTGTTTTTGACACGATCGAGCGACAGGTTGATATCGACCGTGCGGGCGTCGTCTACATAGTGCCACCGTTCTGGGATGTCACCAAGGATCTGGGGTAAGTCCCTCAAGGCCTTCTCAAACCTTGTATTATAATGACCCTGCAGAGTTGGTTGGTCGCAAATCTCAGACAGGGAACTACGGAAAATATGGCTTTCAAGCTGTGAATGAAGAGTTACCCCTTCGTCGAAGGCCAGATTATGGTCGATGACAACCAGCCGGCGAGCCGTTTCCGACCAGAGGAGATTGGGATTTCCTCCAGCGTCAGTTAGCGTCCGGTCGCCGTTTTGGATCCACCAATCGAATGCAGCGATATCACGCTTAAGCTCTTCCGGAGCTCGCTGAACGTTAACGAACGATACTTCATTGGCGTTCTCAACATTTTCTGAGCCGAACAGAAGTCCGTATCCCAGGTCTCGCAACACCCCATCTCGGCCTGCCTCATATAATTCTCGCGGCACCGCAACGACGCAGAAACGCGGAATGGGCAAACCCAGTTGTCGTGCTAGCTGACCGGCCACCCACTCTTTCACGAGCGAATCGTAACCAGCTCCCCTGCCTTTAACAAAGTAGAGTTTGCCGTCCGAGCCTCGACAAATATAGGGCTCCGTAACCCCCTGCTCGGAGCGTCTCAGCACTTCGTCGATTTCGATCGGCATCGGTCCTCACGCACGCGATATAATAGCCTGCTTTTAGAGCACACCGTAAATCGAAGTCCAAGAGCGAGGTCGTGCCGAGAGTGTGGCCCTACTTAGCAGGTCTGTCAGATACCGCAGTTATGCGGTCAAACGCCGGTAATCCAAGTCCATGATGGCGGAGAGGATGAATTCGAGCGGCGGATACCTACGAACAGGCTGGCGTTATGAACCGGACAGCAGCCAAACCTTAGCCATGACCAACGGGCTTAAATCAGCCCAACGGGTTTCATTATGTTGCCGCCCCGCAAGAGAGCGGCAACAACGCGTCAGATGGCGTTTGCCAACTTCTTTTCGATGTAGAGCCGGCGCATCTTCAGGGTCAGCGGACCGGGCTTGCCGTCGCCAACATTCTGGCCGTCGATCGCAACCACCGGCAGGACGAAATTGGTGGCCGAGGTGATGAAGGCTTCCGCTGCATCCTTGGCTTCATCCGGCGTAAAGGCGCGCTCTTCGTAGTCGATACCGGCCTCTTTGGCGATGTCGAGAACGCTTGCGCGGGTAATGCCGTGCAGAATCGCATGTGAGAGCGGACGGGTGATCAGCTTGCCGTCCTTGGAGATGATATGGGCGGTGGCCGCGCTTGCCTCGGTGATGAAACCGTCTTCTACCAGCCATGCGTCGTCTGCGCCCTTGGCGGCTGCTTCCATTTTCGCCATCGACGGATAGAGGAGCTGCACCGTCTTGATGTCGCGGCGCGCCCAGCGCTGGTCCGGCAGGAGGGCAACGGAGATTCCGGTCTTTGCTTTCGGATTGTCGAGAACCGCTTTTGCCTGGGTGAACAGGGTCAGCGTCGGCTTCGGATCCACCGGATAGGCGAAATCGCGGTCGGCGGTGCCGCGTGAGATCTGCAGGTAAATCAGGCCTTCGTTGAGATCGTTGCGACGGACGATTTCGCGATGAACTTCCAGCAGTGCTTCCGGCGAAAGCGGGCAGGTGATGCCGAGTTCCCTGGTCGAGCGCTGGAGGCGAGCGGAATGGCCCTCATATTCCAGCAGCTTGCCGCCGACAACGCCGGTGACTTCGTAGATCGCATCGGCAAACAGGAAGCCGCGGTCGAAAATCGAGACCTTGGCATCTTCTTCCGGCAGCCACTCGCCGTTCAGGTAGACAGTACGGGACAAGGAAAAAGGCCCTTTCACATCTTGGGTTTGGTAAATGGTGCGATGGTAACGCCGGCTTCGGACAGCCTGTCACGCAATGCGCGTGCGGTGACGGGCGCGCCGGGCGTGTCGCCATGGATGCAGACGGTCGCCGCATTGACCGACAGATGCGATCCGCTGATCGTCGGGATCCTGTTGTCGCAAACCATGGAGAGAACCTGGTCGACGCTTGCCGACAGATCATGGATCACCGACCCTTCCATCTGGCGCGGCGCAAGCATGCCGTTTTCCAGATAGCGGCGATCGGCATAGACTTCGCAGGCAACCGTAAGGCCGGTGGCCTCTGCAGCAAGCATCGTCTCCGAATAGGGGAGCGTGATGAAAACAAGGCTCGGGTCGACCGCCTTGATGGCCTTGACGCAGACGCTTGCCAGCGTCTCGTCTTCGGCTGCGATATTGCCGAGCGAGCCATGCGTCTTCACATGGGTGATCGGCCAGCCGAGCGTGGTTGCCATGCCCTGGATCGCAGCGATCTGATAGATGATCTGCGCCTCGACATCCTCCGGGCGCTCGCCATAGATTCGGCGCCGGCCAAAGCCGTAGAGGTCCATGAACGAAGGGTGAGCGCCGATCGCTACACCGTTCTCGCGGGCGGAAACGATCGTGTCGCGCATCACGCTCGGGTCGCCGGCATGGAAACCGCAAGCGATGTTTGCGGTGGTGATGATATCCATCATCGCTGCGTCGTCGCCGATCTTGTAGGCGCCGAAGCTTTCACCCATGTCGCAATTGAGGTCGATCGTAGGCATGCGGATCATCCTGTCTCTGTGGTTTATCGATGAGGCATGGTCGCGTGATATTGCCGGCCATAATCGTAAAGCAGCCTTGACATACAGTTGGTGTACTGAAATGACAAGGAGGTTGTTTGATATGCGAATCCGCATCGGCAACCTGTGGGAACACAATGGATAAAGCGGATACGCTGCGCCCTCGTTGATTGCAGAGTGGCAAAGGGTGCAAGCGGAATTTGGAACAATGAATGACCGTGCCCGATCACGCGCACCTCACCTATCCGCGAATTGCCGCAAGCGGCGATCGCGCCATCGTCGTCGAACTCTCGGACCGGATTTCCGAGGAGACGAACATGCGCGTCGTGGCGCTGGCGGATGATCTCGAAAGCAACCCGATTGCCGGGATCGTCGAGACGGTGCCGACCTATCGCTCGCTGCTCGTTTCCTACGATCCCCTGGTCGTGCGCGGTCGCGATCTTTCGGCGCTTCTGCTTGAGCGGCTTTCCGGCATCGCTATCGACGGCCGCCGCGGGCGCCGACTGGTCGTGCCGGTGATTTACGGCGGTGACGTCGGCCTCGACCTTACCGAGATGGCGGAGATGAAGGAGATGAGCGTCGCGGAACTCATAGCCGCGCATGGTTCGGCGGACTACCGCGTCTATATGATCGGCTTTGCGCCGGGCTTTGCCTATCTCGGCGGCCTGCCGGAGAAGCTTCATACGCCACGGCTTGCCGTGCCGCGCCAGAGGATCGAGGCAAGCGCCATCGGCATCGGCGGCAAGCAGGCCAGCATCAATTCCGTGCCCGGCCCGAGCGGCTGGCGCTTCATCGGCCGTACGCCGATCAAGGTTTTCGATCCCACCCGCAGCGATGCCTTTCTCCTGAAGGCCGGCGATCATGTCCGCTTCCGCGCCATCGAAAAGGATGAGGCTGCGGCGCTGGATGCAGCGGTTGCCTCCGGCGCTCCGCATATCGAGTGGGAGGACGCATGACCACGCTCATCGTCAAACAGGCAGGCCCGATGATGTCCGTGCAGGATCTCGGCCGCACCGGTTTCGTACGGATGGGGGTCTCGGCCTCCGGTCCGATGGATGGTGTTGCGATGCGGATCGCCAACCGCCTCGTCGGCAATCGTGACAACGATGCGCTGATCGAGTTCTCCAATGTCGGCGGCCAGTTCGAAGTGGATGAGCCCGTGCTCTTTGCCGTCACCGGCGGCGCCGTCTCGGTTACGATCGATGGGGACCGCGTTGATTGCTGGGCAAGTCACACGCTGGCACCTGGCCAGGTTCTGCGCATCGGCGCGCTCACCAGTGCGGTCTGGGGTTATATCGCGTTTTCCGGCGGCATCGAGACTGAACCCGTGCTCGGCGCACGTTCCACCCATCTTCGTTCCGCCATCGGCGGGCTCGACGGCAGGCGTCTGGCGCCCGGTGATGTGCTGCCGCTTGGTGCCACACCCGAGACGGTGCTCGCCGGCCCGCAAAAAGTTCTTCGCACGCCGCTTCATCGCTTCGCCGGCCCGATCAGGGTCATCAAGGGGCCGCAGGCAGGGCATTTCGATAAGGCTGCATGGCAGCAGTTCCTGCGCGGGCCCTTTACCGTATCGGCCAGCCGTGATCGCATGGCGCAGGTGCTGGAGGGCCAGGAGATCGTCGCGGCCGGCGGGCATGACATCGTGTCGGATGGCACGGTGATGGGCTCGATCCAGGTGCCCGCCTCCGGCCGCCCGATCATCCTGATGGCCGAGCGGCAGACGGCCGGCGGTTATCCGAAAATCGCAACCGTCGCCTCCGTGGATCTGCCGCGGCTGGCGCAGGCGCTGACCGGCAGCCAGATTCGCTTCAAGCTCGTGACGCAGGAACAGGCGGAAGATCTCTGGATCGCCCATACCCTTGCACTCGACGAAGTTCTTGCGGGCCTGGATCAGGCGCCGGATGCGGCAATGTTTGAAGGAGGCAGGTCTTGAACAAACCGCTCGCAAAGCAGGCCTATGGCAAGATTATCGAGATGATCCTCGCCGGCGTCTTGAAGCCGGGCGACCTTCTGCAGGAAGCCAAGCTCGGGGACGAGTTTGCCATGTCGCGTACGCCGGTGCGCGAGGCGATCAAGCGCATCGAGGCGGAAGGTCTTGCCATTCAGGAAGGCCGGTTCCTCAAGGTGCGCACGCTGACGATCCCGGAGGTTGAGGAAATCTTCTTCATCCGCCAGCAGCTGGAAAGCTATTGCGCGCGGCATGCGACCGGTATTCCGACCGCTATTCTCGATGATCTGGAAAGCCGCGTCCTGACATTGCAGAGGCAGGGGCCCGGCGAGGAGGACGAGCAGCGCAGCATCGATGACGACCTGCACTATTCGCTGGCGCGTGCTGCCGGCAACCAGATGATGGTGAGCGCGATCGGCGATCTGCGGCGTCGCACCTGCATGTTCGACCATACCCAGGTTCCGGCGCGTTTCATCGTCAGCTGCCAGGAGCATCTCGATATTCTTCAGGCGCTCCGCGCCGGCAACGGTGAGCGTGCCGGCGTGCTGATGGGCGAACACATCGCCCATGCCCGCGACGCCGTCCTTCAGCGTCTGAGTACGCCTTCCCCGAGATCGCCGCGATGAAATGCCTGATCGTCCAACCCATCCATGCCGCAGGCATCGCCCGTCTGAAGGAGGGGGGCGTCGAACCTGTCCTCTGCCCTGACACCGATATTCAGACCGTAATACGGCTGATCCGCGAGTGTCAGGCCGTGATTACCCGCGACGCAGGACTCTCCGCAGACGCGATTGCCGTGGCCGACACGTTGAAAGTGATCGTCTCGCATGGCGCGGGCCACGATTCGATCGATAAGATCGCGGCCGGAAGGCGCGGCATCCTCGTCTGTAATACGCCGGGCGCCAATGCCCGTTCGGTCAGCGAACTGGCTCTGGGCTTGGCCATATCCGCCGCACGCCTGATCCCGGCTGCCGATCGGTCCGTGCGTACCGGATCACGCGGTTTCCGCGAGGCCTCGACCTTCCATGAGCTCTTCGGCAAGACGGTTCTCTTGGTCGGCTGGGGCGCAATCGCGCAGGGGCTCGGGCGCATGCTCGATATCGCCTTCGGCATGCGCGTCCTCGTCTATTCGCCGCGCAGCACGGGCGAACTGCCTTACGAGCGTGTCGCGACGCTCGCAGAGGGATTGGCTTGCGCCGATCTCGTCTCCATTCACACGCCGCTGCGCGAGGAAACCCGCAACCTGTTCGACGCCAAGGCCTTCGGCGCCATCAAGCGTGGCGCGATCCTCGTCAATACGGCGCGGGCAGGGCTTGTCGATGAGGTGGCGCTTGCCGCAGCGATCGAAGATGGCTCGATCGCGGGAGCGGCACTCGACGTCTATTCGCCGGGTGCGGCGCAAGGGCCGCTCGGCGCCACCAACCGGGTAATCTTTACGCCGCATCTCGGCGGTACGACCGGTGAAGCGCTGGAACGTGTTGCGCTTGCGGCTGCTGGCCACGTGCTGACGGCGCTTTCCGGCGGTCGTCCGGCAACGACAGTCGAAATGCAAAGGTTGGACGCATGAATTCTGTCATCAGGGATACGATCGACAGGCTGATCGACCGAGTGAACGCGATTTCGGATGTCGGTCCGGGCTTCACCCGCCCGTCCTATAGCCGGCTGGAAAGCCAGGCGCATGCCGTCGTTGCCGAGGAGGCTGGGGCGCTGGGCCTTGAGGTAACGCGCGATGCCGGCCTCAATCTCTTTGCCCGCCTGCCGGGCCGCGACCGTTCGGCACCGGCAATCTATGTCGGTTCGCATCTCGATACCGTCTCGATGGGCGGCGCCTATGATGGCCAGGCTGGTGTTTCGGGTGCCATGGCGCTGGTGGCTGCCTTCGTGAAAAGCGGCGAACAGCCGCCCGTCGATATCGTCGTCACGGTGACGCGCGCCGAGGAAAGCGTCTGGTTTCCGGTTTCCTACGCGGGCTCGCGTGCGGCGCTTGGCCGGCTGACGGCACAGGAACTGCAGGCAAAGCGCTCGGATACCGGCCGCACGCTTTACGATCATATCGAGGAAGAGGGTGGCCGTCCGGAGGAGATTTTGGCCGGACCCGGCCTTGCACCCGCCCGCTTCATCGAACTGCATATCGAACAGGGCGCTGTCCTCGACAATGCAAAGGAGCCTTTCGGCATCGTCTCCGGCGTGCGCGGCGGCCTGCGTTATCGTGAGGCGCGGATCGACGGCACCTGGGCGCATTCCGGTGGCCCGGCACGTTGCGAGCGCGCCGATGCCGTCTTTGCACTGGCGGACCTGATCGTCGGCATGGACAGGCGCTGGGAAGAGACGCTTGCGCGGTCGCAGGATCTAACCGTCACCTTCGGCCGTGTCGATGCGGCGTCGTCGGAACATGCCTTCGCCAAGGTGCCCGGCCGGGTGGATTTCTGCGTCGATCTGCGCAGCGATACCGTTTCCGTTCTTGATGAGCTGGATAGTCTCTTCAGGGCACAGATCGACAAGATCGAGAAGGCCCGCGGCGTCTGCTTCGATCTCGGTGCCCAGTCGCGCAGTCAGCCGACGAAACTCTCGGCGGCGCTCGGTGACCGGATCGCCCGCGGCGCCTCGCGGCTTGGATATAGCCCACGCAGGATGCTTTCCGGCGGTGGGCACGATGCGGCAGCCTTTGCGCAGGCCGGCTGGGACAGCGTGATGGTGTTTCTGCGGAACTGGAACGGCAGCCATAACCCCGACGAGGGCATGGATCCGGCGGATCTGGCCGCAGCCGTCGAGGTTGTCCACGCAGCGATCCGCGATGATGGCAAGGGAGGTGATTATTGAGCGACAAGGAAACTCTCGCGCAACAGGTCTATCGTGACCTGAAGCAGCGCATCCTCGAAGGGCAGTTTTCCTCCGACGAAATGCTGACGGAACGGACCCTGGCGCTGGAATCGGGGATTTCGCGCACACCGCTGCGCGCGGCTATTTCGCGCCTTGAGAAGGAGAACGTCATCTCGCGTCTGCCGAACGGCGCGTTGATGGTGCGGCCGGTCACCGTCGAGCAATTGCTGGAGATCGTGCAGGTCCGCCGGCTTCTCGAAGGCTCGGCCGCTGAAAGGGCCGCAAGTCTGCCGTTTACGGAGGAACTGTCGCAATCGCGCGAGCGGATGCGTTACTTCACCAGCGGCGGCGATATCGAGTTCGGCCTCTTCTGGATCGATGACGACGCCTTTCACAATGCGGTCGCCCATGCCGCCGGTCTGCCGCTCCTCGCCTCGATGCTGACCGAGATGCGCAGTATCGCGCGCCGCTGCACCATCACCCGGACCCACGACCACTTCGACCAGCAGGCGCTGGAACATATCGCCGTTATCGACGCCATCGAGGCACGTGACGGCGCTGCCGCCCGTGCGGCGATGGAAGTGCATTTCGATAGTGTCAGAACCCGTTTTCTCGGCTGGCTGGCGCGCAATTGAGATTTTGGCCGCATGACCTTGCATCCGACCTTTGACACGCAGGCCCAGATCCAGGGCATCGAAGCGGCCTTTCCCGCAGCGGAATTTGCCGAACGGCAGGCCCGCGCCCGTGCCGCCGTTGTCGCCGGCGGCCATGAGGCGCTGATCGTCACCGGGCCGGAAACCATTTACTGGCTGACGGGGCGCCAGACGGCGGGATATTTCTCCTTTCAGGCGCTGATCCTGCCGGCGGATGGCGAGCCCGTACTTCTTGTGCGCCAGCTCGAACTCTTCGGAACGCTCGCCAATACCTATCTGCCCGATATCGTCGCCTATCAGGATGGCGACAACCAGGCCGAAGTGCTTGTGGACCTCCTGCGCCAGCGCGGTATCGTCAATCCGGCAATCGAGCTTGCCGGCTGGTTCCTGTCGCCAAAGCTTGCGGCCGAGATTTCCGAGCGACTTGGCGTCGCCTCTCTCGTCGACGGCTCGCAGATCCTTCCCTCGCTCAGGATGATCAAGTCGGTGGCCGAGCTCGAGGCGATCCGTCATGCGGCCCGCTATGCCGAAGCGGGCATGATCGCCGGCATTGCCGCCTGCGCTATCGGCGCCGATGAAAATGCCGTTGCTGCCGACATGCTGCATGCGGCGACGCGTGCCGGTTCGGAAGTCATGGCCATGGAGCCGCTCGTCTCCTCCGGGCCCCGTAGCGGCCTTCCGCATATGACATGGCGCCGCCGCGTGCTCGAGGCCGGCGATCCGCTCTTTCTCGAACTGGCCGGCAGCCACGCGCGCTACCATGCCGCCCTGATGCGAACGGTCTGGATGGGGGCGGCCCCGGACGAGGCGCAGCGGATGATGGATTGTGCGCTGCGGGCGCTCGATGCGGCGCTTTTCGAGATCCGGCCCGGTGCGACCTGCGCCCATGTGCATGACACGGCACAGGCGATCATCGATGGCGCCGGCTACACGGCAGCCTTCCGCAAGCGTATCGGCTATTCGATGGGCGTCGCCTTCGCGCCGGATTGGGGTGAGGGGGCAATCCTGAGCCTCTTCTCCAACGTCACCCGTACTATCGAGCCGGGCATGGTCTTCCATCTGCCTGCGACATTGCGAAGTTACGGGCAATGGACCGTCGGCGCCTCGGAAACGGTGATCGTCACCGAAACCGGCGCCGAACCGCTCTCCACCCTGCCGCGCCAACTCACCATCCGCTGATCTCAACCCAGCCAGACAAAACGGAGCACTCCATGCGTTCACTTTTCCATCTTGCCTACCACGTGACCGATCTCGACGCGTCGCGTCGCTTCTACGGCGATATCCTCGGCTGTGAGGAAGGCCGTTCGACCGATACCTGGGTCGATTTCGACTTCTTCGGCCACCAGATTTCCCTGCATCTCGGCAAGCCTTTCGAGGTTGCCCGTACCGGCAAGGTCGGCGACCACATGGTAATGATGCCGCATCTCGGCGTCATCCTGCGTCTTGAAGACTGGTTCGCGCTGGCCGAGCGTCTCGAAAAGGGCGGTATCGCCTTTGACATCCCGCCGGTCGTTCGCTTCGAAGGCGAGCCGGGCGAGCAGCGCACGATGTTCTTCTTCGATCCGAGCGGCAACCCGATCGAGGTCAAGGGCTTCAAGGATTTCGAGGGCGTTTTCGCGCACTGACACGAAAGGCCCGGCAGATGATTGATCTGCCGGGCTTTTTCGATTCTGGTCTGGAGACGCCTTAAAACATGCTGGGCGAATTGGTGATCAGCTCATTGGCGTTTTCGCCGATGATGACGATGTCCTCGTAGAAGGCAGCACCGACGCCATCGAGCGACAGGAAGGCTTCGACGCCGAAGACCATGTTGGCCTCGACCACATCCTCCGGCATGGACATGGTGGTGGAGATACGCGGCAGTTCGAAGCCAAGCCCGATTCCGTGGCCGTAGAACGGGAAATTCTTCATGATCGGCGAGATCGAGCCACCGAAGGCTGCCGTCATCCGGTCGCCTTCCGCCGCCACGTCCAGCAGTTTCACGCCCGGCCGCAGCATATCCGACAGGCGATGTACGATGCCGCTTGCCGCCTCGATCAGGCGAAGCTGCTCGGCATTGGCTTTCCCACGCACGGCCGTGCGGCCGGGATCGAGGTAATAGCCCTGATAGAGCGCGCCATGCAGCGTACCGGTGACGATGTCGCCGACAGCCGGCACGTCCTCGCTATAGCCGGTCAGCGGAAAGCGCTGGTCGAAGCCGAGCGTCTCGCCGTGATTGGTGCCGATCATCTGGATGCGGCCGCCGCGGGCGATGACGGCGCGGGCTGCCTCGCCGGCTGCCTCGCGCTCTGAAAGTCCGCCGACCAGCCCTTCCATCAGCGCGTTGACGCCAAGGGTCGCCGTCTCTCCGGCATAGCGATAACAGTCGAGCTCGCGGTGGCTCTTGATGCGGCGCACGGAGCGCACGAGGTCGTCGACCGGCACCCATTCGATATCGGGTGCGACTGCTTCCAGCTGCCGGTAATACTTGATCGGGATGAAATGCGTGCCGACCAGCGCCACGCGCCCCTTGACACCGCGCTCGACCAGCGACTTCGCAACGCTTTCGAACGGATGGTTGCTGCTCAACACGTCCTCAATGGATACAAGATCGCGGCGCACTTCCGGCTCGTCGATGTGCAGCTGCGGCGCACTGCCGGGCTGCAGGATGACGCCGGCAAAGGAACGGGCGGTCCAGATGAGCGAATCCATGCCGCCGCTGATCGCATAATGGTTGGAGAGATAGAGAACGTCGCCGCAATTGTCGGTCGTGCCGCCGCCGCGGCCGAAGATAACGGCGGTCTCGAAGCCGCGGCGGGTGATCTCGTCATGGACGCGTGCCCAACGGGTTTCATATTCGTCGATGGGGAAATAGCGATGCATGCGGTCACTCCTGAGGCGGATATTGCTTGCGTGCGCAGGGGTCGACCTCCGGCCTTCAGAGGTGGGGAGAGGCGCTTCCTGATTTCGGTACACCGCTTGTATCCGTTCGTCAATGTGACCTCGCGCCCTCATGTCCACGCTGGCACCTGGCCCGGCACCAGAAAGTATGATCGCCCAATACATGGGCTGGCGATGATTAAAAAATGCGCGTTACGCTAACGAATTGATCGCTAATTTATTGAAAACCCTACTTGAACTCCACTGGTATACTGAATAGGCTTGGTGTACCGAAACTGAGGGCCGGGCTTCAGAAGGTGTCGACCGCCGTCGACGGAAGCCTGTGGCACCGAGAAGACGAGTGGATATGGATCCCAATAACCAGACTGTCGCTGCAAGCCACGGGCGTGCGTTTCAGATGAAGGCCGGTCAATTCGCCCGCATCGTCAACACGTACGGCAATCAGGTTGTCGATGCCTGGGCGGTCGCGGCCGATGATCCCGGCGAGACCTCATCGATGGACCATACCCGTTCCGTCAACAGCAACATCTTCTTCACGCAAGGCATGAGCATCATCTCCTCGCGCCGGCGGGCGATGCTCAAGATGGTGGCCGATAGCGCCGATGTGCGTCATGACACGCTGCTCTGCCCCTGCAGCATCGAGCTCTACCAGCAGCTGGGCTGCACCGAACCGCACCGCAGCTGTACCGACAATTTTCATGAGAGTCTGGCTGAAGCGGGCCTTGCCGTTTCTTTCACGCCCGCATCCCTCAATCTCTTCATGAACGTTCCTGTCAAGCCCGATGGAACAGTGGATCGCGTTCCACCGGCAACGGCTGCTGGTGACTATGTCGTGCTGCGCGCCGAGATCGACCTGACGCTCGTTCTTTCCGCCTGCCCGCAGGATATGACCCCGATCAATGGCGACGCCCGCACCCCCAAGGATGTCGCCGTTGCAATTACAGACAGCTTCCCCGAGGAGGATGCCCCATGAGTGCACCGCTTCTGAGCCTCAAGGAAATCCGCAAGAGTTTTGGCGAGAACGAGGTCCTGAAAGGCGTCTCGCTCGACGTGAAGGCCGGCGAGGTGGTTTCGATCATCGGCGCCAGCGGCTCGGGCAAGAGCACCTTCCTGCGCTCCATCAACGCGCTGGAAATGCCGCAATCGGGCTTCATGGAATTTGAGGACATGTCCTTTGATTTCCGCCAGGAATCGCGCTTTTTCCCCAGTCAGGCACAATTGCAGACGCTGCGCGCCCGCGTCGGCATGGTGTTCCAGAGCTATAATCTCTGGCCGCATATGACCGTGCTTGAAAACGTCATCCACGCGCCGATAAAGCTTCTGAAAATGCCGCGCAGGCAGGCGATCGAGGAGGCTGAGGCGCTTCTGTCGCGCATCGGCCTGCTCGAAAAGCGCGACAGCTATCCGTCGCGGCTTTCGGGCGGCCAGCAGCAGCGCGTCGCGATCGTGCGCGCGCTTGCCATGAAACCGCGGCTGATGCTGTTCGATGAAGTCACCTCGGCTCTCGATCCCGAACTCGTGCATGAAGTTTTGGTGCTGATGGCCTCGCTTGCCTCCGAAGGCATGACGATGCTGCTCGTCACACACGAGATCGCCTTCGCCCGTGACGTATCCTCGCGCGTCCTGTTCTTCGACAAAGGCGTGATCAGCGAGGCGGGCTCGCCTGATATCCTGCGCCATCCGGAAAGCGAGCGCCTGAAACAGTTCCTGCACCGCATCCTCCACGACCAGGTCGGTCATTCCATTTCCAACGATAGCGACCGGGGAGTACAGGCGTGACGGGCAATTTCTGGAACGAAGTCCTTCTTTATGGTCCGGGCTTTCTCGAAGCCTCCTATACGGTTTTCGGCATCACCATTCTCACAATTGCCGTCTCCTGGGGCCTCGGCCTCGTGGGGGCGTTGGCGCAGCGCTCGAAGTTCAGGGCCGTCCGCATGGCGGCTGCCTTCTACATCTGGTTCGTCCGTGGAACGCCGACGCTGATCCAGGTCTTCATCATCTATTTCGGCCTTCCCCAGATCGGCATCAGGCTGTCGCCATTTGCAGCAGGGGTGATCGCGCTTGGCGTCAATAGTGGTGCCTATGTCGCCGAAATCATTCGCGGTGGACTCAGTGCCATCCCGCGGGGACAGACGGAATCGGCTCTCGCGCTCGGCTTCAGCCCGGCTGAGACGATGCGGGGCATCGTCCTGCCGCAGGTCTTCCGCATCATCCTGCCGTCGATCACCAATGAGGCGATCTCGACGCTGAAGAACACGTCGCTGCTCTCGACCATCACGGTGGTGGAACTTACCCTCTATGCGCAGACGCTGATCGCCTCAACCTTCCGGCCGTTCGAATTCTACATCGCGGTTGCGGTCATCTATCTGGTCCTGACCACCATCCTCACCACGCTGGCGTCCTGGCTCGAGCGCCGCTACGCCAACCTGGGATGATGACGCATATCCGCGCCGACCTGGAAGAAATCACGGGCATCCACGATGTCCTTGAACAGAGAATGCACAAACAACAAGGGAACTGGAACATGAAATTCAAAGCTCTGATCGTAGCCGCCGCCGTCTTCGCCGGTCTGGCTGTCACCCCGAATGTCAACGCCGCCGATCTGGAACTCCTGCAACCGGGTAAGCTGCTGGCCGCCACCGAAGGCACATTCTCGCCTTTCAGCATGCGCGCCCCGGATGGCAAGCTGGACGGACTTGAAATCCGCGTCATGACGGAGATCGCCAAGCGTTTGAACCTCGAATATACCCCGGTCCTGATCAAGTGGGATTCGCTTCTGGTCGGACTTGAGGCCAATCAGTTCGACGTGATTAGCGCGTCGATGGACATCACCGCAGCCCGCCAGGAAAAAGTTACGTTCGCAGACGGTTGGCTCGAATCCGGTGGCCGCATCGTCGTGCCGAAGGACTCCAGCATCAAGAGTGCAGCCGACCTCAAGGGCAAGACCGTCGGAGCGCTCGTCTCCTCGACATTCGCCAAGATCGCGGAAGAGCACGGCGCTGTCGTCAAGGGCTATAAGGCTGAGTCCGACGCCATGCAGGATATGGCCAACGGCAACATCGATGCCACCATCACGGATGCCATTGCCGGGAGCTGGGCAATCAAGAACTCTGGCCTGCCGTTCGCAATGACCGATGATTATGTTAGCCATATCCAGAAGGGCTTCGCCATTAAGAAGGGCAAGCCGCATCTCGTAGCAGCGATCAACAAGGCCCTCGCGGAAATGGTGGCTGACGGCACCTACGCCAAGCTGACGGCCGACCTCATCGGCTTTAATCCAGCGCCCAAGGACCCGATCAAGACCATTCAATGATGATCGCAACGGGCCGGGCATAGAACGTGCTCGGCCTTCGTTTCTGCCGAATCGCCTCGTACTTGCTGATAGCCCATCGTGACGGCCGTCGGCGCCATCTATCTGCTTCGCATCCCTTTGTTCGACGCAGCCGTGGCGTCGAGCTGACGGAAAAGGGCGCTTTCCTGTTCCTTTCAATCCGTCGTGGCTTCGAGGGGATATCGGAGGCGGTGACCCAGATCCGCGATCGAAACGAGACGGTCGACGTGACGATCCGCACGACCACGGCGATAAGCTCCTTGTGGCTCATGCCCAAAATCTCGGCGTTCTGGAAAATCTATCCATCCGTGAGTGTCTCACAGGTTACGAGTGATGTTCCTAGCAACAGCGGGCATTGCGATCTCAGCATCCACTATGGCGATCCCGACGAGAGCGGCGTGGAACACCGCTTTCTTTTTCAGGACCGCATAGTCGCGCTGGGGAGCGCTGCGTTTGCCGCCCAGCACCGTGTTTCGGGCATTGCGGGCCTGGGCAAAGTGCCTCTCATTCATATGAGCAACGAGGAAAACGGCTGGACAACCTGGACCGACTGGTTCGAGGCGCTGGGACATGCGGCGCCGAAAGGACGAGGTTTCTTCGTGAACAACTATATGATCGCGCTGCAAGCAGCCCAGGACGATGTCGGCGCAGTGCTGGGCTGGGACGGGCTGTTGAGCAGTGTGATGGCAGCGGGGCGGCTCGTTCCGCTGGTGCCGCAATCGGTTTCCTCACCCGTGCCGTTCCATTTGAAAATCCATGCCAAGGCAAGCGGCAAATCGCGCCTGTTTGCGGATTGGCTGGCCAAGGCGATCTGATCCGCATGCTTCATGTATGCGAATCCCGTAGAGACGCCGCGGTTGGAGGTTCGTATCCCATCAGGAACCGAGGGCGGGAGGTGTGTTTCTCAGGAAGTCGAGAAACGCGCGCATTCCCGTTCCGATATGGCGGTGTCGCGGGTAGTACAGGCGAAGCCCCGGGTAAGGCGGCGTCCACTCCGCCAGCACCTGCCGGAGTCTCCCGTCGGCGATTGCGTCCGCCGCCATCCACCGCGTGACGTAGGCGAGGCCGCAGCCATCCAGAGCGGCGGACAGGAGAAGCCGGGATTGATCCACCACCAGGTTGCCGCTCGTCGCCAGGACCAGATGCTTGCCGCGCCGCTCGAACTCCCAACGATAGATCGATCCGCCGGCCATACGAAGTTGAACACAATGGTGAAGCGTAAGATCCGACGGTTTCTCGACTGACGGCGCGCCTTCGAGATAGGCGGGTGACGCCACGACGATGTGTTGCTGGTCGGGTCCGATGGGAATCGCGACCATGTTGTCGGGCACCAACTCGGCCGCGCGGACACCGCAGTCGAACCCTTCTTCAGCGATGTCGACCAGTCTTCCTTCCGACCGGATCTCGAAACGTATGCCTGGCTGGAGCTTCATGAAGCGTGTCAGCAACGGCATTAGTACCTGTTCGGCGGCGTTGGCGTCACAATTGATCCGTACCAGCCCTGACGGCGAGGCGGCGTGTTCGTGAAGCTCCTCGACTGCCAGCCCGATCTCACCGATGGCGGGCATCAGACGTTCCGCAAGCCGTCGGCCCGGCTCCGTCAGCGAGACGTTGCGGGTCGATCGGTGGAAGAGCTTCACGTTGAGACGTCTTTCCAGCCCGGCGACAGCGTGACTCAACGCCGAGGCCGTCTGGCCTAACGTCCTCGACGCGGCACGAAAACCTCCGTGCTCGGCGACAGCAAGAAACGCAGCCAGCTCGCCGGGCGGCAACGAACTGACTGTACGAATTATCTCATCATTGCGTGTAGCTTTGGTCATCTAGTTCACGAATGCCACGCGCTTATCTTCGGGACAAGTCGAATGTCTGAAGGAGTAAGGCCATGACTTCACCTATCCCGTTTGGGTTCTCGTCTACCGCCGCCGAAGTCCTGAAGGGCGTTGATCTTACTGGACGGAACGTCATCGTAACCGGAGGAGCGGGCGGCATCGGGTTGGAGACGAGCCGTGTTCTGGCCGCGGCAGGCGCGGCTGTAACGATCGCGGTCCGCCGTCCGGACGAAGCCGAGAGGGCCGTCGCCGCGTTGGCGCGCGCGATGCCTGAAGCTCGCCTGCGCGTTCGCCGCCTCGACCTTGCCGACCTTTCCTCGGTGCAAGGGTTCGCGCAAGGCTGGAACGAGCCTCTGCACGTCCTCGTCAACAATGCGGGCGTCATGGCCATTCCGGAACTGCAGCGGACGGCGGAAGGCCGGGAAATGCAGTTCGCCACGAATTACCTCGGACATTTCGCGCTGGCGCTGGGTCTACGTCGGCATCTTGCGAAGGCCAACGGCGCGCGCGTCGTCTCTGTCGCATCGACAGGAAGCCTGTTCGCGCCGGTGTTCTGGGACGATCCGGACTTCCGTTTCATTCCCTATGATCCGCTGCTCGCCTACGCCCAGTCGAAGACCGCCTGCATCCTCATGTCGGTCGGTATTGCGCAGGAGTGGGCGAGCGACGGGATCACGTCGAATGCCCTCAATCCCGGAGCGATCGCGACCGGACTTCAGAAACACACCGGAGGCCTGCGAACGCCCGAGCATCTCCGCAAGTCGATAGAGCAGGGCGCGTCGACAACAGCGCTGCTAGCGGGCTCGCTGCTGGTGGACGGGATTTCCGGCAGGTACTTCGACGACTGTCAGGAGGCGCCGGTGGTCGAGGAGCGCGGCCTGGGACCATTCAAAGGCGTGGCAAGATACGCTGTCGATCCGGAGAACGCCTTCCGTCTCTGGAAGATGGCCACGCGGATGCAGGCAACGCTGCTTTAACCCAAAAGGCACCGTTGGCACTGAACGGCCGGGCACGGTTTCGCATGCGCGGTGGGCTGGCGCGGATCAGGCCTTTGCCGCGGCTGGACGTCGGAACGGAGACGCCCGCGCTTGCAAACCCGAGATCGGCAACGGATGCGGGCCGACGTCGCCATGGTTCGCAAAGCACCAGATCCAAGGGACCTCTCAATCCCTTGTCCCGAACTTTCGCAGCATGCCCGCCACTGCTGAAAACACTACGATCAGGGCGCCGTAGCCGAGGGTTGTTGGCGTGAGGCCGAAGGCGCCGACGCATAGGCCGGCCAATAGGGTGGGCAGTCCGAAAGCGAGATAGCTCAACGTGAACAGGGCGGCGAAGAGTTCTCCGCGCTCATCCGGGCGAACGACCGGGACGATCGACCGCAGCACGCCGTAAAAGCAGGTGCCAAAACCTGTTCCGGCGATTGCAAGCGCGGCAAGGTAGGCCGGCAGCGATGACCAGGCAATTGCCGCAAGCGTCAGGGCGGTGCCGATGGCCAGCGCGGATGTCCCGTAAAGCGTGACCTGCCGCGAGGAGCTGCTGCGCGCGACATAACAAGCGATCGCGCCGGCGGCGCAGAGGAGCACGATCACGCCGGCTTGCGTTACATGATCCTTCGCGCCGAAGACATGCCGGACGATCGGGGCTCCAAGAGAGAGATAGAGGCCACCCGTCGCCCACCCGGCGATAACCGCCGGTGCGCTGCGCCAGAAAGCTTTAGCAGCGGTCTTCGGCACGCCGATGCGCGGACGAAGCGACGCCCAGACGCCTTCATGTCGCGGCGCTGTTTCGGTAATGAGCCAGATAACGGCGGCAAACAGCGCGTAGGCAGCCACCAACGCGCCGAACACATCCGCTTCCGCATGATCCGTCACATCCATCAAGATGCCCGCCAGCAGTGCGCCGACGGCGAGCCCGCCCAGTGGGATGACAGAGTTCCATATGGAGGCACTTCCCGGCTTGTCTTCCGGTTCAAGATCCACCACGGTGGCTGACAGAGCCGAGAGGAGCAATCCGGCTGCGATGCCCTGCAGCCCACGTGCGACGATCAATCCCGCGACGTCTCCCGCCTGCCAAAAGAGCAGCAGGCTCAGTGCCATCAGGACAAAACCTCCCGAAATCACCGGTCGCCGACCGATGTGGTCCGAGAGCGACCCGGTGACGAGCAGCGATATCAGCAACGCGACGGTATAGACGGCAAAGATTCCGGTCAGCGTCGCGGCTGAAAAGCCCATCTCCTGCTGAAGCGCGGGATAAAATGGCGAGGGCGCACTGGCGCCGGCCATCATCACGGCCATGCCGGCAAGCGTGATGCGGAAGCCGGCCGAACTGCGGAGCGGTAAGGCGAACGTCATATCGGTTACGGTATACCTGATTGGTTCGAATAAATTCGAACCAATCGCTACTATCATTTCCGCAAAGGTTCAACTAAAATCGAACCATGGCCTCTGATGTCACCGATCTCCCACATCCTGCTCGGTCTGATATGCAACTGACCGACGTGCTTTTTGCGTTGAGTGACCCCGAGCGCCTGGCGATCGTTCGCCAGCTCGCTGGGGGCCCCCTAGATATGGCACAATGCCATCTCTCCGACCCTGCGATACCCAAGTCGACGAAATCGCACCTGATGAAGGTGCTGCGTGAGGCGGGTGTCATTCGCAACGAGCCACTGGGGCGTGGTCGTCGGCTTAGCCTCCGACATGACGATCTGGAGGCGCGATTTCCTGGATTGCTCGGCGCGGTGTTGTCTGCCAGCGCCAGGGTCTAAGACGTTTTCGTCGGCATATGGTCAACGGTAGCTGGGCTGACGGGATTGCCGCAGGTGGGCGCAGACCATCCGGCTTGCGACGAATATCAGTTTTTGCCGTCCGGAGCCTTTACACCCACCATCCACGCAATGGTGTTCATCGGTGACTTAACAGCTGCCGATGTGTCCGAGAGAGGAGAAGGTCACACGCAGTTTTGAAGGAGGCAGTTGGGACACCGGATCGGCAGTCAGGGGAATTTTCATGACGCGCGTCGGGCGGTCGATGATTGCTTAGCACTGCTCGAAGTGCTCGGGCAGATCGCGCCTGCACCTTCAACCGTTGCGAATAAGGCGCGGTCGTCGAACCGGTTGGATGGAAGCCGAAATCACGCCTCCGCGCCCAAGCGACTTAGCCTGATAAAGAGCCGTATCGGCAGATCGCAAAGCTGCATCGCAGTCTACTCCTGCAGAGTTAACCTCGCTCACCCCAAACGACGCTCCAATAGTCGCCTGGCAGTCGAGCAGCCGCATTGGTCTTGAGAGGGAAAGCGACAATCTTTGGCATGCGAGGTTGGCGTCCCGGAGTGAGAGGCCCGGCATGAAGATGGCGAATTCGTCGCCACCCAGCCGGAAGAGCCGGTCGCATGGGCGAACGCCCGACCGGAGGCGAGCAGCGACGGTTTTTAGCACCTCGTCGCCTGCAGCGTGGCCATGCAGGTCGTTGACGGCTTTGAAGCCGTCGAGATCAAGGCAGGCAACGACGAGTGAACCCTCTCGGGAAAGCGCATCGAACTCACCTTGAAGCACCGAGCGGTTGGGAAGGCCCGTCAGGAAATCATGCGTGGCGGCATGGCGCATCTGCTGCTCTTGCCCGACAAGATTGCGAACGGCCGCTTGAGATATGCGCACAAAAGCCGCAGCTCCTGCCAAAAGAACGCCCACGACCGTGACGATGAGCGGAAGCGACTGATGAACGACGTTTGCAGCGGGTGTCGGCGGCCGCCATGACAGCGCCTCGACTTCTCCCTCTGGACTGACTGCAATTACAGCGCGGGCCCTGTCGGCGGCGACAGCGGCGAGCGGCGTGATCGTCGGATCGTCCAAAAGAAAGCGCTTGCCGAAGAACTCTTGAAGCGTGTCTCCGATCGGCATCGCGGTCACTAGGATAGGAGCGCGCGAGACCAGTGGTCGTGCCATTCCAAAGTCCGGTTGGAAGAGGCTTGCCGTTATGAGAACAGCTTCGTCACCGATTGCCTCTATATGGCTGACGGCAATGGGCGTCGGGATCCCGCCCTTCTTCGGACCATGTTGCTCCTGGTCGCGGACTTGGGCCACCAGCTTGCTGGCGTCCCGCATGAATGCATCGGTCCCCCTCGCAAAGAACCGAAGATTTTTTACGGTATCGTCCGTGCGCGCATAGATGACCGCATTATCCCGATCGAGGACCATCATTGAACGCGTACGGGAAGTCCCAATCAGCGACGCGCCGATGTTCCGGTCGGCCCACGCGCGATCGAAGCTGTTGTCTAGTTTGGCAATGGCTTCATCCCATATTGTCCAAGCGGTGAGCGAAAACTCCACGTCGCCAATCCACATTGCAACATTGCGCTCGACCAGGATCTCTTGTTGCCGACGAGCGTCGGCGTCAACGGTATCCACGGCATAATAAGGGATCGCTGCAAGCCCGGCGATAAGCATCGTCAGTCCCGCGAGAACGGGGGCGACGAGCTTCAGTTGGATGAATCGCACCGCCAAGCAGTCGTCCCTTCGGATGTTGGAATAGATCGTCCGGAGGCAGAGATACACGCGAGTGATTACGATCGCATTATTGACGCCGGCCGGGCCGCCCTGAACTTGCGATAAATAATCTGCACGAGCATTTTATAGTTTCCAGTTTATTGCCGGGTCCATTTTGCACCCGGGCAGGTTGAGTATCTCCTGTCAAGACATCAACACAACTTAAGATAGCATAAATAGCGGCGCTCGCGTGTGGCTCTTAAGGTGAGAGATGTGTCCGATGAACGCAGTTTGCGGTGCCAAGGCCTACCTACCAGAGTGAAGCCTTCCGGACAGCGCGCCACTTTTCGCCAGCACCTGCTTGTCGTTCGCCTCAGCGAGGGGGAATCGACTCCGTCTGCTGCTTTGCGATTATGACGTCCGAGTACACCCCAGTGCCGCGGCGGGCGCATTCTTCAGCGGCCTATACTGTTCTCCATGGTTGGAGGAACTGCAAATGGCCTATGAAGGCACCGCCTGGAAGCCTGACGGGTCTACTAATTAATGATAGCGGGAACTGGATCTGGAAATACGTTGCACCGACGCTGTCCCATCAGCGATGCCGTCGCGTTACAGCAAACTATGCACAGTGATGCGCATTTGCAGGGCTACGCTCCCGTTGCGGGTACGTGAGCACCTTGGTCTGCCCCAATTACGCCGGGCTTTAAGGGACGTCTCTGGCGAAAATCAACCCTGACCACGTTTCCAGGCAATGTGCTTTGGTCTACATGTTTCCCACTTTCTTCAACCGGCGCGATCTCGTTCGCGGTCGTTCTGGCAGCGGGCGTTGAACTGTCCAACGCGTCCATCGAGCGCAACTTTTGAAACATATGCGCTACCAGTTTTTGGTAGTAGGCGATAATCTTCTGGTGCTCGACGCGCGCAATGTAGAGTTCATTGAATCGTTGTGTCATGACGATTGCCTCCTGTTGAATTGACAATCCTGTGGCAGGTACAAGAGTTCCTGATGGGCATTTGTCATGGCTAACATTGTCTAACCAAGGCTAAGAGGCGATCTGCATGGAAGGGCCCTTTGGCCGCCAGATTCTCGATCACAATACAGCATTTTTCAGGCTACAACGGCTACGAGGTGCCGACGGCCGATGGTGCGATCTTCCAGATCATATAGGTTGCCGTCGACACAGGCATTGCGCAGGCGCCGATCGTCGAGACCGTTGATCTCGTGCGCACCAAGAGCCGCGCCTAGGCGGATAGCGGTCTTGAGCGCGACACGGATGATCCCTATACGATCCAGGCCATCGGCGACCTGGAGTTACGGCTTCATGCGGCACAGGCGCTGCTCGAAAAGGCAGGCCGCGCCATCGACCGTGCGATTGAAGACCCGAATGCGGAAACGGTCGCGGACGCCCAGATCGTCACTGCCGAGGCGAAGATCCTCTCGACGGAAATCGCCATCGCCGCAACCAACAAGCTTTTCGAGCTTGCCGGCACGTGCTCGACGCTCGCCTAGCACCACCGCGATCGCCATTCGCGCAACGCCCGCACGCATACGCTGCACGATCCGATGCGCTGGAAATACGCCAATCTTGGCAAATACTTCCTCAATGGCGAGAAGCCACCGCTCCACACCTGGAGCTGATCTGGTAGCTGGCGGTGCACCAAAAGGAGGCTCCGTCTCAGCCTCAGGGCCGGGTCGAACCCGAGCCGTTTCGCGACCAGCCGGTACAAGTCCGGCCGCGGCCATGCGCTCGCCGTGGATGACATGCCAGCAGAAGAACGCTCACCGTTTAGGTGCCGACCGGCCCGATTGTCCAAGGCTCGCCTCGCCAGTTATGCGTCCATGCTGATGGAGCACCAGCGCCACGGCCCCCATGACGGTATCGTCATTACCGAGGAACTTTCCGACGACGAAGCGTGGTCGCGGCATATCGGAGACCTGATCCGGCGGGGGTAGGGAGTGGCGTGCAAAGCTCTTCTCCAAGGGTTCTGTGAATGCCGTGCCGATCGTTGCCAGCTTGCCGACGATGACGAACAGCGGCGGGTTGAGGATGCTGGCGGTGATACCCATGCCCCAGCCGGCCTTTTCCGCGGCATCCTCGATAAGCCGGCTGTAGCCGAGGCGGCCTTCTCGAGCACGTTCGATGAACTGGTCGATGGTGACCGGCTGACCACCGAAAGCCTCGGCATGGCGCATCAGGTGATAGCCGCCGACGAAGGTTTGCAGGCAGCCGCGATTGCCGCAGCGGCAGAGGTCGCCATGGGTGTCAAGAACGATATGGCCGAATTCGGCAGCGCTGCCGTTGAAGCCGCGTTGGACGATGCCGTCGCGCACGATCGCGCCACCGACGCCAAGGTCGAACTTATAGAGCACAAAATCCTTCTCGCCGATCGCCGCGCCCCAGGTCATTTCGGCAAGGGCGCCGCAATGACTTTCGTTTTCGGCGTGTAGCGGGCAGTCCAGATGCCTGGAAAAAATTGCGGCAAGATCGACGCCGCCCCATGTCGGCAACACGTCGCCGTTCAGCACGCGCCCATCGTAGCTCAGTGGTGCCGAGATCGCGAGGCCGACGCCCAGGAGATCCTTGATGGTAAGACCGAGTGAGGCACATTCCCGCGTCAGGTTGGCCTCGACCTGTTCGGCCGCGTCTTCCGGAGTGTAGTCGCGGCGCATCTCGAACCAGACGTCGGAGAGCACGGTATGGGCGAGATCGCAGACGACGATGCGGATTTCGCCGAGGCCAAGCAGCACGCCGGCGCACCGCCCGGTGCCCGGATTGAGCGAGAGAAGTTGCGACGGCCGGCCGAAGCCGTTGCTCTTCGTATCCAGGTCGAGAACGATGCCGCCATCTTTCAGTTCCGAAAGAAGTGTCGAGACTGTGGAGCGCGCGAGGCCGGTGGATTTTACCAATTGCGTCGCCGTGGCGGCGCCGATAGCGGCAATGGCACGGACAATGCGTCCGGCCGGCGCTTCCTGATCCCTGAAAAGCTCTTTTACATCCTGCATATGCGAATCCCCCTCCCACGCGATTCTAGTTCAGACTCGCGATCGCAGCGCAATATTTTTCGCAGCAGAATTATGTTGCGCTGCAGTACGTCCTTTAAAGCCTATTTCCGCCATAAATATAGGGCGAAAGTGCCATATTTGCACTTGTTTATTTCGTTAACGAAAAAAGTAGTTGACAAAAGGGGGCGTGGTCGCGATTTTCGGAAGGCGGAGAGGACCGCTCTTAGGGAGGTTTTTATGAGGACGAAGAATGCTCTTATTGCCACGCTTTCTGTGCTGGCGATGACCGCAGGGCTTGGTGCGACTTCGGCCGCTGCTGAAGAATTGAAGATCTGGACCCTGACTTTCGACAATGACTCCGCCAACGTTGCATGGCAGAAGATCATCAAGGAATTCCAGGCCGCCAACCCGGACATCACCATTTCGCTCGAAAACCGCTCCGTCGACGAACATAAGTCGGCGTTACGCGTAGCGGCGCAGTCGAGCCAAGGGCCGGATATCTATTTCATGTGGGCGGGCCTAGGCCTCGGCGGTGAATTCGTTAATGCCGGCCTGTCGCAGCCGCTCGACAAATATTACGACCAGTACGGCTGGGATAAGCGTCTGGTCGGAACCGCTGGCGGCTTCTCGAAGATCTATGAAGGCGGCCGCCATGGCGTGCCCTACACCTTCCACGGCGAAGCGCTCTATTACAATAAGGCGCTGTTCGAAAAGGCCGGCATCACCCAATTGCCGACGACCTATGACGAGCTGAACGCCGATGCGGCCAAGCTGAAGGAAGCCGGCATTCCGGCCATGACTTTCGGCGGTACGGTCAACTGGCACCTGATGCGCCTCATGGACGTTATTCTGGAAGCCAAGTGCGGTGCGGAGAAGCATGATGCGCTGATGGCGATGAAGGTCGATTGGTCGACAGAGGCCTGCACCACCGCGGGCTTCCAGGAACTGAACGACTGGTCGCAGAACTATATCCTGTCACCCTTCATGGGGATCGACAATTCTCAGAGCTTCAACTTGTTCCTGGCTGGCCGCGCCGCCATGATGCTTGAGGGTGATTGGCTGGTGAGCCAACTGCGCAACGAAAACCGTCTTGCGGATTTCGATCTCTTCCCGATCCCGACCGGAACCGATCGTCTCTATGGCTTTGCCGAATATCTCTACGTCTCGTCGAAGAGCAGCAAGACGGATGCGGCGGCGAAATTCCTCGACTATATGCTCTCCGACAAGGTGCAGCAGGACAATCTCGGCGCCTTCGGCTCGATCTCGATCAATGCGAACGTGAAGTACGACAAGATCGATCCGCTCGACCAGAAGTGGATGGATATCTTCGCCAAGTACGACAAGATCTACATGAACGGGGATCAGGCTTTCCCGCTTGATGTGACCACGGAATATTTCCGCGTCATCAACGAGGTGGCGTCCGGCAACATCAAGCCCGAAGATGCGGGCAAGGCCATGCAGGCCTTCATCGCCAACCGAGGCTAGCCTCCTCCCAAGGCGAGACCCCGTGCGCTTGCTCGGCGGCCTCGCGTGACCCGGTGATCCTATGTCCAGAGCGCGCGTATCGTTGCGGCCGAGCATGCAGGGCTACGTCCTGCTCGCTCCCGCCCTGATCGTCTATCTTCTCTTTGCCGTCTATCCGATGATCGACGTCATCAGGATGTCGTTCTCCTCGTGGAACGGCTTGAGCCCGCAGGCGAAGTTCGTCGGGCTTGCCAATTACCGGGCAGTCATGACGCAGGACCCGGTGTTCTGGGGCGCGCTCTGGAACACGCTGATCTGGACGACGACCGCCGTCATCGTTCCAAACCTGATTGCCTTCGGCGTCGCACTCGCGCTCAACCAGAATATTCCAGGCCGCTCCGGGCTTCGCATCGTCTTCTACCTGCCGGTCATCATCGCGTCCATCGCCGTCGCGACCATCTGGAAGTGGATGTACGACCCATTCTTCGGCCTGTTCAACGGGTTGCTGACGAGCTGGGGCCTGACCGGCTGGATCATGGACTGGCTGGGGGACAAGAAGATCGCGCTGTGGTCCGTATTCGTTGCGCATGTCTGGCAGTCCGTCGGCTTTTCCATGGTGCTGTTCCTGGCCGGTCTGCAAAGCGTTTCCACGACGCTGATCGAAGCCGCCCGCATCGATGGGGCCGGGCGCTGGGGCGTGTTCCGCTACGTGACGCTGCCGGCATTGGTGCCGACCATAACGGTCGTCTTCGTGCTGTCGCTGATCAATTCGCTGAAGGCCTTCGACATCGTCTACGGCATGACCGGCGGTGGGCCTGCGCAATCGACGCAGATGCTGGCGATGTGGGCCTATACCCAATCCATGCAGCTCGGGGTTTTCGGGCGGGGTGCCGCCGTTTCCGTGGTGCTGCTCCTGATCACGCTGGTTGTCGTGATCCCTTACATGCGCTGGATGTTCAAGCGCGAGGATATGGGACGATGAAGATGTTTTCCCAGGCGTTCCGCCCTGTCGGCTCCAACAAGGTCGATCCTGTGCTCGTCGCTCTCTGGATCGCCTTAATCCTGCTTGCGATCATCTGGATCACGCCGTTCGTGTTCATCGTCTTCACGTCGCTGAAATCGAACTCGACGGTGATGGGATCGAGTGCCTTCAGTCCGCCGACCGAGCTTGCCTTCGCCAATTTCGTCTCGGCCTGGAACCGCGGCAATTTTTCGACGACCGCCTTCAACGGCATCGTCATCACCTTCATCAAGGTGCCGCTCGGCCTGTTCGTTTCCGCCATGGCCGCCTATGCGCTCGCCAAGGTGCCTATGCGCATGAACAAGGCGCTGTTCGCGCTCTTCGTGTTCGGCACCATGCTGCCTTTCCAGGTCATGCTCGCGCCGATCTTCCGGCAGGTGAATGCCTTCGGCCTGATCAATACCTATCCGGGTATCATCCTGCCATATCTCGCCTTCGGCATTCCCTATCAGGTCTTCATTCTCTACGGCTTCTTCTCTGCCGTGCCGAAGGAACTGTCGGAAGCGGCCCGCATCGACGGAGCCTCGCATTTCACGATCTTCCGGCGGATTTTCCTGCCGG
The DNA here is from genome assembly GCF_023038235.1 of Shinella oryzae. Classification (NCBI taxonomy): domain Bacteria; kingdom Pseudomonadati; phylum Pseudomonadota; class Alphaproteobacteria; order Hyphomicrobiales; family Rhizobiaceae; genus Shinella; species Shinella oryzae. The sequence goes on from NZ_CP081988.1 coordinate 1,568,803, forward strand.
TGTCGCTACCGGTGCTTTCGGCGCTGCTGATCCTGGACTTTGTCGCGACCTGGAATGAATTCGCCATGGCCTTGGTGATCCTGCAGGACCCGCGCATGTGGACCCTTCCGCTCGGGCTCATGAATTTCCAGAGCCAGTTTCAGAGCGATTACGGCCAGCTCAATGCGGCCATCATCATGACGGTGCTTCCCGCAGCGCTCGTCTATCTCATGTTCCAACGGTATTTCGTCTCCGGCCTGACTTCCGGGGCGGTCAAGGAATGATCATGACCCATCTGTACGATATTTTCGAAGCCCGCTTCAAAGGCCCGGCCGACGGCAATCCCTATCTCGACGTGACGTTTCATGCCCATTTCAGCCAGGGCAACCGCAAGGTCCGCGTCACGGGTTTTCATGATGGCGGCGAGGATTACGTCATCCGCTTCATGCCCGACACGATGGGCGACTGGACCTTTACGACCACGTCTTCTCTTGCTGAGCTTGACGGCAAGTCCGGTTCGCTGACGGTCACGGCAGCGCACGAAGGCGTGCATGGCGCCGTGCGCGTGCGCAACAAGTTTCATTTCGCCTATGACGACGGCACGCCCTACTATCCCTTCGGCACCACCTGCTATGCCTGGACGCATCAGCCACTGGAGATGCAGGAGCGTACGCTTGCGAGCCTCGAGATGAGCGGTTTCAACAAGATTCGCATGGCGGTTTTTCCGAAGGATTACCCCTTCAACACGAACGAGCCGCTGCAGCCAATCTTCATGGAAAAGGCGGATGGCAGCATCGATTTCGATCGCCCGAACCCGGCCGCCTTCGCCCATCTGGAGAAACAGATCGCTCGTCTTGGCGAACTGGGCATCGAAGCCGACCTGATCCTCTTCCATCCTTACGACCGTTGGGGCTATGCCAACATGACGGAGGCGCAGAACCTGCGCTATGTGGAATATGCGGCCGCCCGACTTTCCGCTTTCCGCAACATCTGGTGGGCGCTCGCCAACGAATACGACTTCCTGCTCGACACCATCCCAGTCCAGACCTGGGATCGCTTCTGCCATATCCTGGAAGAAAACGACCCCGTCCAGCATCTCCGGTCGATCCACAACGGCGACCAGCACATGAATTTCGACCATCGCAAGCCGTGGATTACTCATGTCTGCATACAGAACTGGGATGTGAAGCGCACGCCGGAATGGCGCGTTGCCTATGGCAAGCCTGTCGTCAATGACGAGCCGGAATATGAAGGCAACATCTGGCCGAGCTGGGGCAACATCACGGCGCAGGAGCTCGTCCATCGTTTCTGGACGACAGTCTTGCGCGGCGGCTATGCCGGTCACGGCGAAACCTATGCCGATCCGGATGATCTGATCTGGTGGGCCAAGGGCGGGACGCTGCATGGCGAAAGCTGGAAGCGCATCAAGTTCCTCCTTGGACTCCTGCAGGAGGATCAGCTCGAAGGGCTGGAGCCGATGGGCATGAACGACCAGTGGCCCTGGAGCCGCATTTCCGGTGCACGGGATCTCGGCGGCACGGTGGATTTCATCTATTTCGGAGAGCACCAGCCGAACCAGTGGACGACCGGCCTTCCGACCGAAGACGGCAATTACGAGATCGACCTGATCGACACCTGGAACATGACGGTGACGCCGGCAAAGCGCATCACCGCCCACATCCCCCATCCGCAGCGTCACGGCAACATTGTTCGCGGCGGCAAGGCGGAAGCGGCATTCGGCATCGAACTGCCAGGCCGCCCGAACCTTGCGCTGCGCATCCGCAAATTCGACTGAGGTAATCCCGATGGCAACCGTCGAAATCTCCAATCTGAAGAAGGCCTATGGCGCCGTGGCAGTCATGCATGGCGTGGATGTCCCGATCAAGGATGGTGAATTCGTCATCCTTGTCGGGCCCTCCGGTTGTGGCAAATCCACGCTTCTGCGGATGATCGCCGGGCTGGAAAGCGTCACTGCGGGCGAGATCAGCATCGATGGCCGGCGCGTCAATGAGCTGGAGCCGAAGGACCGCGACATTGCCATGGTCTTCCAGAACTATGCGCTCTATCCGCAGATGACGGTGGCCCAGAACATGGGGTTTGCCCTGGAGCTTGCCGGTCGATCGAAGGCTGACATCAAGGCGGAAGTCGATAGGGCGGCGGATATCCTGTCGCTGACGCATCTGCTCGATCGCAAGCCGGCCCAGCTTTCCGGCGGCCAGCGCCAGCGCGTCGCCATGGGCCGCGCCATCGTGCGCCATCCCAAGGTCTTCCTTTTCGACGAGCCCTTGTCGAACCTGGATGCCAAGTTGCGCGTGAAGATGCGGGCCGAGATCAAGGCGCTGCACCAGCGCCTGAAATCGACGATCATCTATGTCACCCATGACCAGATCGAGGCCATGACCATGGCCGACAAGATCGTCGTCATGAATGGCGGCCGCGTCGAGCAGATCGGCTCGCCGCTGGAGCTCTACGACCGCCCGGAAAACCTGTTCGTCGCCACCTTCATGGGAAGCCCGGCGATGAACATCCTGCCGGCGCAGGTCAACGAGGCCGGCATCGCGGTCGCCGGCGTTGTGGCGCTGCCGGGCAAGCTGGATGTTGCGGTTGGAACCGAGATTTCCTACGGCATCCGTCCTGATGATATAGTCATCGGCGGCGAGGGGGCAGTTCCGGTGGAGGTTCAGGTCGTCGAGCCGACCGGCGCCGAAACTCATGTCACGGCAAAGCTTGCCGGTGTGGACATCACGATCGTCTCGAAGGAGCGGCTGACGTTCAAGCCGGGCGAGATGTTGGGGGTGAGCCTGGCTTCGCCGCGCTCGCATGTTTTCGAAACGGCAAGCGGCAAGCGGATCAGATTGCAAAGAGACGCGGAATAGATCCGGTTATGGTTTCGGCTAGGCTCAGGACCCATTGATTTGAAATAGTTTTGATTCAGACCGGTGTATTTGGCTTGCAGACGAGCAAATGCGCCCAATGACCTTCCTCTTCGCCGCCGCTCTCGCTGCAACGTTATCGTCTGGCTCTGGTCAGCGAGTCCCGAGCCTAGAAAGAGGCTGCCGCAGCCATGCCCGGATGTTGCCCTCCGTCTTGTTCCAGATAGACGCGCCGGCGTCTTGGCGGAGCGAGGTCGAGGAGAGAGGTGAGAGACGAGCGGAGCCGTTCAGATGCCGTCGTTTCGGCGGGCACCGGGGGGTCCATTTCGAGAAATGACTCATCGCGCACGAAGTGTTCACCGGTCAGCGCGAAATAGAGCACCAGACCGAGGCTGTAGAGGTCGCTGTCCGGGGTGACGGTGCCGCCATGGACCATTTCCGGACTGGCCCAACTCATTTTGCCCAGGAACAGATTTTCCTCATCCGGAAGCGTAGCGCCACCGTTATTGCGCGAGAGGCCGAAGTCGATCAGCTGGATGCGGGTAAAGCCCGCATCGGCGTACATGATGTTGTCAGGCGCGATGTCCAGGTGGACGATACCGGAGTGCCGGAGACAGGCGAGTACATCGAGCATCTCCCCGAGCAGCTTGCAGCATTCGTCCACGGGAAGGGGGCCATTTTCGCGTATGCGCTGTGACAGCGTGCCACCGGAAAGATAAGGCAGCAGCAACGCCTGGCGGCCGTCTTCCGCCGTAATGAGGCGTTCACACGAAAGAATGTTGGAATGGCTGACCATCGACTGGATCTCGGCTTCACGCCGCATCAGCTCGAAGTAGAACGGCATGGCGGAGAAACCGGGCTGCAAGGTCTTCAACGCGAAGGCCTGCCCGGACTGTTCGTCCCGAACCCGGTGGACGAAGCAAAGCCCGCCAATGCCAATCTCCTCTTCGATCCAGTAGCGTTCGGCGACACGGGCACCGGGATAGACCATGCGCGGCAGCATGGTGTCGTCCGTGAAGAACGGGCTTGCCGTCGTGTCGGGTGCGCAGGAGGCGCGTGTGCTTCCATCGCTCCGTTCCGTCAGCCGCGCAAGCTTGACGGCGGTTGCGCGGGCCAGGTCCATGGCATTGGAAAAGCGCGTGTTCCGCATCACGTCACCGTCTCCCAGTCGCGCCTGGCCTCTTCAGGCTTGGGTAGAGCTTCGGCGGTATCGATGACGACGGCGGTAATGTTGTCGGTCGCGCCCGCGATCAGGGCGGATTCCAGCAAGGCGCGCAGAACATGTTCAGGTGATCCTTCCTGCACAAGCGTGCAGATTTCGTCGATTGGCAACATCTTGCTAATGCCGTCTGTGACGAGCAGGAAGCGGTCGCCATGGCGGATCGAGCCGAGCCGCACGTCCGGCTCCAGCCATTCGCCCCAACCCACTGCTTTGGTGAGGTAACCCTGTGCATCGCTGTGGTCGGCGGTGATGCAGGTCAACGTTTCATCACGCAGGTGATAAATGCGGCTGTCGCCCGCCCAGACCAGGGCATAACGGTCCCCGTCCAATAGAAGGACAGCAAGCGTGGAGGCGACGAGCATATCGGGTCCGAGCGTGCTGGCGCGTCGAAGGCACCGATCATGCGCCGACTGGACGGCGCGCAACACGGCCTTGAGCTTGTCCTGAAACCCGAGATGGGCCGGGACCGATGCGATTGCCTCGATGACGGCACGGCTTGCGAAATCACCCTCCGCATGCCCGCCCGCACCATCCGCCACGCAATAGACTTGCCTCAAATCATCGGAAAGCCAGGCATCCTGGTTCTGCTCGCGGGTGGTGCCGACATGGCTGCGGCCCTCGCCACGCCCCTGGATCGCTTCAGGCACGCGCTTCTCCAGCGCGTCTGGTGGTGAAAGCGCCTCGGCGGCGATCGGCTTGGCGATGCGCCAGCTCCATTTGTTCCAGCGTCCATCGAGCAGCGCGCAGAACTTCACCGGCTCGGGGATGCCGGGCGAAAACAGGAGGCTTGCCTCCACCCGGTCCGAGCCGCTGGTCCACCACAGTGAAAAGTCGGCGTGCTCGCCGGAAAACAGCTTGTCGAGGATGACCGTGTAGGCACGGTCGATGCCGGCGCCGGGCGTGATCGCCATGCTCGTCGGCGTTGCCATTTGCTCTTCCTGTCGTTCGTACTCCGGAATGCCGTGTGCGGTGACGGCCGCCTCGAAGGCCTCAAGATCCACGCCGTCCTCCAATGTGGACAAGGCCAGCCTTTCGAGCCCCTGGAACCACCGGTTTGCCGAGCGAAACAGCCGCGATGGCGCATGGCAGGCAGGCAGGGGAGTGACCAGAGCAAGTGGATAATAACGCCCGACCTTGTCGACGCTCGGCATCAGAACGCCTGCCACCGGATCGTCTCCGCAAAGGCCGCGCGCCATGATGAAGCGCCACAGCGGCGCCGTCAGATAGAGATCCAGCCACTCGTCACCGAGGTTTTTCCGGCTTTCGGAGAGCGACCGGTCCAGCCATTCTTCAAACGTGGCGCGCAGCCCCGCGTCGAGATTCCGGCTCACGAAGTCGCCGCGCGACGCAATCTTGCCGAAGAAGCCAAGCTGAGGGCTTTGCGCCATCATGTCACAACAACTCCGGGCAGGCGAAGGACCGTATGGCCTCAAGCGTAAAGGGGCTTCTCACAGTGCCGGTCTCGACCATGTACGTGGCCCGGCGTCCGCCGGCGCCAACAGCAAGCTGGAAGCTGCTCTTGTCGACCGGCGTCACTTCGCCCGCGTCGATCATGCGGAAGAGCGCCCAGGGGCCCGTCTTCGTCAGCGCCGTGCCGGGGCGTGGTGGCTGAAACGCGATGCGGACACGACGATCCCCTTCCTCGCCCGGCCAGCTTGCGGAATAACTCCGGCGTGGCCCGTGCGAATAGGTGATGTCGGTACCCGCGACATCGAAGACGACGGAGGTGGAGCGGCCATCCAGGTCGGTCGGCGTCACGTCGATCGTGATGTTCGGCGTCTGGGAGCCGAGGCCGAAGAACGTGTCGCGGATTTCGGCCGCGCGTTCGAACTGTGCGAGCGCATCCGATGCGATCGGTTTGCCGCCGGAGGCGCTGCGCCAGCTCCACGGCGTCGTCGTGGTGTCGACCAGGCTGGCAAGATTCTCCTTGAAGAAGCCGTCGAAGACACCATCGGGCGCGAAAAGCTGGATGAAGTCGTTGAGCGCAACGTCCGTCTGGGATTGCCGATCGAACGGATAGCGCGATGCTATGGCATTGACACACACCGGAAGCCCGCGGTTTTTCCAGAGCGCGGAAACGTTTTCCCGCGCACCGTCCGCCGAGATCAACGAAATGCCTGCGCCGAGATTGGCCATCCAGCCACCGACCGGCGCCGGCATGCGCCGGGATTCGGCAAGCAGGTTCTGGACCGATTCATTGAGGCTGCCGTCGATGGCGAAGATTTCCTTTGCTTCCGCCGATGCGGATGCGGCGCGGCTGACCTGCGTATACACTTGGCCGACAAGCGCATTGACGTCGCCATAGGGAGAACGACCATCCTTGTCCTTCGCAACGAACGGGCGAAGATCCGCATAGGGTGAGGGGAGCCGCTGCTGCTCGTGCGCTTGCGCGTCGACCGCCACGGCAGGCAATGTGGCGGGCGTTCCCGCTTTTGCGGAGGCGACGGCGATGTTGCGTTCGCTTTCCGGCCGGAGATCCGTTGCCTCTGCAATCGCCGTGGCGAGCGTGCGCAGCGGGTTGTCGGCTTCAGCCAGGATGGACAGGGCGCTGGCGGCGTCCGAGAGATCACGGAAATCACGAATCTGCAAATCGCCGATATAGGTGCGCCATGTCGCCTCGAATTCCTGACGATAGAGCTGCATGACCTGCTCTGAGAGATCGGCCGGCACCTCCGGTCCCTGGCCGCCATAGACCCATGCATTCTCCTCGTAGCGACGGTTCAGCGTTTCAAGTGCCGGCAGCACGACGTCGCGATATCCGTCGCGGGTGTACACGCCCGGTATGCCGTTGCTCAAGGGCTCGCCGCTTGCCCGTTTCAGGACCGCCTGGCCGGCGGCGCTGACATGGTCGGAAAAGCGCCAGGCGGGTAGCGACCGGGCGGCGATATCCTGCGTCACGCTGTGCAGGACCTGTTCGACGACAGGCTGCTTGCGCAGCACCTCGCGACCCTCATCAATCACCACGTCGTTCAGGGTCAGCGGCTCGATCGTGCCCGAAACGAGGTTCGCGAAATGCCGGTTGAGATCCTCACGCAGGGCAGCCTGTGCCTCGCCGGGGAAGCCGGCCGCGAACTCGGCAGCCATCCACTGTTCTGCGAAGGTCGCATCCATCGGGCCAAGGGAGCCAAGCATGGAATAGACCTTCAGCGTCGGGAAGAGTTGTGCAGGGTCGGCCTTGCGCTCCTCGATGCGGTCCTGAAGATAGACGGCAACACGCGGCAGAAGATAGCGGTTGAGCGCCTTGCGATAGAGCACGGTCGACTGGCTGCGGATTTTGGGTTCCTGGTTGAGACCGAGGCTTGCCACTTCATAAGGCTGGTGTTCGGCAAATCCGTCCGGCGCGGTCTCAAGCCGGTTGAGTGCTGGCACGACCGAGCGGAAATCCGCATCCGCAACGTTTTGCGTTGCGACGCTTCGGCCCAGCTCATCATATTCGGCGAGCCGCCGTTCGGTTTCGGCCATGGCTTTCGTGTTGGCGAGATAGGCATAGCTCCAGGCGCCAAACACGCCGATGAGAAGCGTTGCAGCCAGCGCGATGCTCGCCTGCTGGAAGCGCCGGCGTCGACGGAAGGCGGCGGGATCCATGTTCACCAGCGCGGCTTCCTTGAACACCACCTCGCGCAGCAAACGTGCGATGAAGTAGCTTTTCGCCTCGTTGTCGTTGTCCGCTTTGGGCTGTACGAGCTGGTTGGAAGCGACACGGTTCCGCACGGCATCAAAATCCGCGCCATCCTGCGTGGCGGAGGCGAAATAGATACCGCGGAAGCGCGGCGGCTTCTGACCCTTGGCCGTCAGGCAGATTTCGCCGACCAGCTCGGCAAGCGCGGCCTTCATGTAGGCCACCTCACTCGGGAAATTGAAGATGGTCCCCCTGCGGTCACGGTCGGGCTCCTGCTGCAGGCGCTCGAGCACGAGACCGTTCAACCGTTCGAGCAGCAGGTCGTATTCCGTCGAGAAGAGGTCGCTCACCGCATTGCCATCCACGAGGGCGTCAAGGGGAAAGGTCATGCCCCAGACCTGCTCGCGGTCGTATTGGTCGTAAACGTCGAAGAAATCTGCAAACCCCGGTACCGTGTCCATCTTCGTGATCATCAGGTAGACCGGCACCTGGAGGTTGAAGGCCTCGTTGAGTTCGTTGATGCGACGGCGGATGGTGCGCGCTTCACGCAGGCGATCACGGGCATTGCCCGCTCGCAGGCACTCCACCGAGACGGTGACGATCGCGCCGTTGATGGGTTGCAGCGGGCGGTGTTTCTTCAGCATCGCGAGGAAGGCCTGCCAGCCTTCGCGGTCGGCGGCGCCATCGCCTTCCTGTGTCGTGTAACGGCCGGCACTGTCGATCAGGATCGCCTCTTCGGCAAACCACCAGTCGCAGTGGCGCGTGCCGCCAACGCCGCGTACAAAGATGTCCTCGGCTTCTTCGCTCATGACCGGAAATTTGAGGCCGGAATTGACAAGCGCCGTGCTTTTGCCGGTTCCCGGTGCGCCGATCACCATGTACCAGGGCATGTCATAGACGTAGGATCGGCCATTGCTTGAAACGCGCCGCATCGTCTTCAGGGCATCGCGCAGACGTCCCTGCAATTCGCGGGCCTCGGCGGCGGCGCCGGGACGTGCGTGCGCCTCGCCCTCTGCCAGAGCGGTGACGTCCTCCGCCATCGCCTTTTCTGCGCGCCGGCGCTTGATGAGGACATAGCCGATATAGCTCAGCCAGCCCGCAGCAACCAAGCCGATCAAGCAGAGACGGGCAAAGGCGGTTTCCAGAGGCCGGAATTCGCCAAAGGCGAGGCTTGGGCCATAGAAACAAGCCACCACGCCAAGTGCTATCGCCCAAACCAGGGACCAGAGGACCGGCCCGCGGACAAAATGCGTGTAGCTCGAGACATAGGACTGGAGCGTATAGAAGTAGCTCAACGGATTGAACATCGCGGCGATCTCCTACTGCTGTGTCTGCTGTTCGGCGGCACCGCCCGGCGTGTCGTCTTCCTGCGCAGGCTTAGCGCTGTCGACGTGCTGCCAGGACACGAAGATTTCCGTGCGCCGGTTGGCGGCCCGGCCCTCCGCCGTGTCGTTGGACTGGAGCGGTTCGGTATCGGCCCGGCCATCGCTCGTGACCCGGTTGCCCGGCAGATGCTGGCGCATGATCTCGGCGACCACGTCGGCCCGGCCCTTCGACAGATCAAAATTGGACGGGAAGCGGATATTGCGGCGGATCGGCACGTTGTCGGTATGACCGGTGACCGCAGCGCTATAACCCCTCTTCGCGCTTTCCGCCGCGATGCGTTCGATCAACGGCTTGAATTCGTCTGATAGCGTCGCAGAGCCGGAATCGAACAGGCTGCCCGTTACGATGCGGATCAGCGCGCCGTTGGGCTTCTCGGTGAGGGTGAGCGTCTTGGCGTCGATTTCGGGCTGGAGGAAGGCGCGGATTTCGGCGGCGCGGTCGATCTGCGGCTCCGCTTTCTCTACCTTTACAACGTCCACCGGCCGCTCGATGAGGGCGAGCGAGGCTGCCGTCTTTGGTCCAAGCATCGCCAGTTTCGCCAGCGTATCGTCGGAGCGGATGTTGAGCGCAAGCGTGAAACCGAAGAAGCCGAGCGCGAGCAGCAGCGCCAGGGCGCCGGCGGTCGCATAGAGCAGCATGGACGGACGCGGCGGGCGGTGTTCGGCGTTGACGCCACGCCAATGCGGCGAGATTTCCCGCTCGAGTTCACCGAAGAGCGCGCGCAGTGTGCGATAGAGGCCTTCGCGAATGCGCTGGAGTTCGAGATGCCCTTGCGGCGAGACGCGCATGCGGCCCTCGAAGCCGAGCGACAGGCAGAGATACATCAGATAGAGCAGGTCGCGGTTGGTGCCGGCATCCTTGTGCAGATAAGCCAGCAGATCGAAGAACCGCTCGCCGCCCGTAACATCCATGTGGAAGGTCGGGACGAGACCGTTGCGCGACCACTCGCTCGAAGCGCCCCAGCTTTTGGAAAGGACGATATCGTCAAGCGTTGCGCAAACCGAATAGTGGGCGATGCGGGCCTGCTCAATCGGCACCTGGGAGCTCGCCAGGCGGCGCTCGTAGTCGCGCAGGCTGGCGATGGCCTGCTGGCGAAGCGATGCGGGATTGACGGGCCGGGTGCTTATCGCGATGCGGCTTGCGAGGTTGAGCAGCGGCACGGCAGCGCCGACGACGAGCGGAAGGCGCTTGCCGAAAAAGGTCGGCACCCGCAGGTCCGGCGTTTCGAAGCTCGCGACCGTGGGCGTCTGGACGTGTGTCTCGTCGGCAGCCCTCGCGCTCGCCGCGCCGTCCTCGGCAAACAGCGGCGTGTTCGCGCGGCTGCCGCCGGGCCGTGGCCGGATCAGGGTGGGTTCGTCGGAAACGTTGCGCCGAGCGGTCTGAACCATCTCGTCTCTCCCTTTCTATCAGCCCTTGATGGCCCAAAGCTCCATCTCGAGGCCGGGGAATTCTCCATTGAGGTGCAGCGCGATCGCGCCCGAGTTTTCGAGGTACTTCCAGTGCTGGCCGGTCGTATCGAGCTGGAAGTAGAGTGTCCCTTGCCGGTAGGGGATCTGGCGGGGAGCGACGGCCAATGGACGCACCTCCACGCCGGGCAATGCAACATTGACCAGTTCGGAAATCTTCTCCACCGCTCCGATCTTCACCTGGTAGGGCAGCGAGCGTTGCAGGCGCTCGACGGGCATGTCGGCGCGCACGGCAAGCACGAAATCCGCCGATTTCAGCAGCGCCTTGTTGGAAATGACGCCAACGCGCACGCCATGACGGCGTTCTTCCAGCGTGATGGCCACCGCCGACTGTTCGAGCACGGCCGACAGGGCTGCCCGCAGTTCGGTGAAGACGGCAGAAAAGCTCTGTTGCAGGTCATCATGACGATAAACCGGAAAGGTCGATGGCCGGCGCGATTGCCGGGTGAAGATTGCCAGCTCGCCCGCAAAGGTCAGGCAGATGCGGTAGAATTCTTCCGGATGAATGACGCCCGCCTGGCTTTCGATGTGGCGCAACAGGGGCTCGTTGCGGTTCAGGCATTCGAGAAGCAGGAAATCCGCGATCTCCGCCGTCCCGCGCACCGAGGGGTCGCTGATCCGCTGGGCGACGGCATCCGCCCGATGCGCGATAAGCCCGACAAGTTCGGTGACATAGGCGAGGATGGGGCTCTGCACGCGGCAGTTCATCGAGGGGGCTACATATCCCTCATCGAGGATAACGGCGAGGTCGGAACGGACCTCGGAAATGCGCACCAGCCCGACGCGTTCGAGGCCAGCAAGCGGATCGCTTGCCCGGCGCAATTTCAACAGCGGCCGGGCGACCTCGATGTCGGCGGCGATGAAGCTGTCATCGTTGGTATCCTGCGGATTGTAGAGGGCGCGTGTATAGCGTAGGTCCCGGCCCTGGCCGTTGCCGCGATTGTGCGTGTTGGAGATTTCCTTTTCGCCGGCCTTCCGGCTGGGCAGTGCCAGATAGATGATGTCGCCATTGTGCTCCGGCGTGACGTCGATCGCATCGGGAAGGTCGGCGTCACCTGGTGCGTCGATAGCCGTGCCGTCCGGCAGGATGGCGCGCACGGACGACAGCTCGATCCGCCCCGTCGAGAGTGCTTCATGGTTAAGCCGGAAGTCGATCAGGCCCCAGGGAAATGGCCTGAGGTCGCGCGTGGCGCTCTGCACCAGCCGTTCCGTCCACCGGTCGGCCTGCTGAAAATGCTGGGTCCTGAGGAACATGCCCTCCGCCCAGACGACGCGATTGTTCTGATACATGCGAGCCCCTTTTCCTTGTCAGGCCTTGCGGGCGGAAATCGACGAGCGGGCGACGGAGACATTCACGGTGTCGTCGTGTCCGACCTGCGTCGTCGCCCGCCAGCTGGCCTGGTCGATGTTCTGGAATCCGGCGATCACGCCGACATAGGACTGTTCCGCGGCGGTCGAGAGCGTGACCTCCTTCGTTTCGCCGGGGCGAAGGAAGACACGGTCGCTGCCCACGAGGTTGGCGCCAAGCGCCGTCGTTGCATTTTCGGCGAGCTGGAAGTAGTCGGCCTGCTGGAAAGCGCCGATGCCCGACAGCACGAAGACCGAGACTGCGATGGGCGAGGCGCGGCCCGCCTCGTTCGGATTGACGTTGCCCGCGGCGCTGACACGCACACGAACCGTGCCCGGCCCCTTTTCTTCCCCGGGTTTGCTGCTCGTCGTCGAGCAGGCGCTCAGGACGAGACCAACGGTACCGAGGCCCGTAAGCCGCAACAGATTGCGGCGATCAAGCAGGCGGTCATTGAAAGGCGATGCAGTGTTCAAGGTCTATCCTCCAACGGGGCAATGAAAGTCAGCCTGCTTTCCGGGCGAGCGGAAGAGCGTCGTCTTCCGCCGGTTCGTGCGGACCAAACGAGAGCGCCGAGACGCTGAGAAGGGTGGTGAAGAGCGCGGCATCGAGCGTGCGCATGTGCTTGACGGTGTCATCGAGTATCGAGCCGTTGGCGCCTAGGGCTGGCACGGCTGACAGCAGGTCGCGAACGATCGGCGCCGGCCTGTCGCCGGCGGGAATGCGTTCGATGGCGGCTTGCACGTGCTCGATCGCTTTCGCCGGCATCGTGTATTCCAGCGACTGGATTTTCGAACGGCAGGTCGACAGGCGTTCCTCGATCGTTACCGCGCACTGTCTGAACAGTCCCCCGGCATGCGCGAAAAAGTCGTCAGCCGTCATTCGCCCCGCTTCTATCTCCGCCGTCAGGCGAAGCACCTCCGGTTCGGGAAGGTTGGCTGCCCGCGCGAATGTGCGCACGAGGTCGATTGCGGCGCCGGATGTCTGCTCCACGGCCAAGTCCTGGTGGCTTTCGGGTTCGAGGGCGTTCCAATCGGACGGCAGGACGGAGGCGGCGGCGGACAGTTGCACGACCGTGTTCAAGCCTGGCGTGTCTTCCCGCTGCGGGAGCGAGGCGGAGAGGAGGGCCTTTTCGAGGGCGATTTCGGCGGCGGCCTCGATGTCGCGGCCGGCTTCGGAGACCGGCCGGATGGCTGGCGGTTCATCCCAACCGATCCTGTTGACCTTGCGCTGCTGGTCATCCGCGCCGCCACGTGGCAGGCTGGTGTCGTTGCTGCCGGGAAGAATGCCGCTCGCGGTGCCGCCATGGGCGGCGATGTCGTCGAGAAGCGATTTCAGGCCCGAGCCTGTAACCTCGGTCTTTCCGGTACCGGAGAACGGGATTGCCGGCGTGGTAATGTCCATGGTTCCGGTCGTGGCGGTCCTGTCTTCTGCCAAGGGACCATCGCCCTCGATCTCGATACGGAAGGCAAACGGGCCGATCTCGATGCAGTCTCCGTCCGCCAGACTGCGGCAATTGTCGCGGCCGACGATCACGCCATTGAGAAAAACACCGTTCGTGCTGGTATCGCGCAGCACGTATGCGCCGCCGCTATCCTCTATTACGCAATGGCGTTTCGAGACGACGCAATCCTCATCATCGAGAATCCAGTCGTTGTCCGGCCCGCGTCCGATCAGGAAGGCTTCGCCCGCGAGCGCTTTCTTCCCGACGAAACTTTCCTGGCCGGTGCGGTGGATGGCGTTGAAAGTCAGTGTCATTGGTCTTCCTTTCTGCTGCCGATTCTTGCGTTTGACTGTCTGAGGGACGCGGTCAGCACCGCATGCTCGTGCACGGCCTCGTCCGGATCGCGATCGAGCGGAAGGTTCGCAGGCCACGTGTTCCAGCCGAGCGTCACCGGTTCCTCGCCGCCGAGCCGGCAAGCGGGCACGTCCTCGCGCCGCAGGATCACCTGTAGATCGAAAGTCTTGTCGAGCCCGACGAACAGCGTCACGAGTTCGCCGACCTGGCGCAGGCGCCTCGAACCGGCGGAAAAGCTTTCGAAGTCGGCACGACCGCAGGGGCCGACGACGATGCGGAAATGCGACTGGCATTCGGAGACCCGGCTGCCGCTGATCGCCGTCTTGCCGAGCATGGCCAGCGGAGATGCTGGTCCCTTCAGGGACGTTTGCTCCTGCGCGGGCACATCGAGCCAACGGGTGCGAAACGGGAGGATATTGACGGGGAGGCCAAGGAAATCGGCGAGCAGGTTCCTGAGGTTGACCCACGATGGCGGACGCTGCGTCAGCAACCCGGCATAGTAGATGACCACGTCGTCCGGCAGGGAAAGGCGACCGCGCAGATCCGGTGCCCCGAAGCCGCAAAGCGCATAAATGAAGTCGACCATGGCCGGCTCTTGTTTCGCCTGCCCGCCGGTATGCGCACGGCTGAGCTGGCCGGCCAGGTGGTACTTTTCGCTGGCGCGCCCGAACAGGCGGATGATCTGGTCGCTGAAAATGTCGAGGAACACGCCGAAGGCACGGTTGCGCCGCCGCTTCTCGACGATCGCCTGGTCGAGATAAGGCGTGGGCATCGTGCCCTTCGGACCGATCAGGCCGATGAGATCAACGGTGGCGGTCTTGTCCTCGGCGCTCTGGGTGATCGCCCCGATGGGATGGCCTATATGGCTTTTGCGAATGCTGTTTGCAAAGCGCACGCGGGGCAGAAATGCCTCGATGAGACGAAGAGCTTGGAACGGCTCGAAACGATGGGGTTTTTGGGCAAGCCGGCCAAGCAGGCTTCGAGGATCACGCGGTGCGGCCCAATCACCGGCGATCGGCTCTCCCGAAATCGGGTTGCTGTGAAACGCGCGCTCGTTCAAGCCAGCCACCTTTCTCCAGCGATCGGCTCGCCGTTGAGCAAAGGCTCCTGCTGGTCGTCCATCCTGACCGTCAGACGGATGAAACTGTTGATGGAGGCGTAAAGACCGAAGAAGCGCTCCAGGACGCGCGCCATGAAATACGCATTTGCCTCGTCGATCTGGCGATGATCGAGGATAATCAGAACGGCGAGGCCGCGGGCGACGGTGCCGCTGCCGAGCCGGGCGGTCGCGGGTTCGCTCGACACGGCCATGATGCAATCGATCATCGCACGGCTCTCGGGTGCCTGGCGTACATCGTACAGCCGAAGGATCGTGCGCAGCGACTGCGCAGTCTCGGCCGCACTCGCGCCATCGCCGCCGGCAAGCGAGAGATGGTTCAGGCTGAGATGCGACAGGACGCGCCAGTGGCCGGAATCGCGGACGATCGGCCGAAGCACGCGCTGCGGCGCCGTGAGGCAGCGCACCGCCATGCCCGCTGCCGGGCCGGACGATATCTGAAGGTGCGGACGGCCCGAGCCGAAGGTCAGCCGTGCCGGAAGATCACGGTTGAAGCATGTAACGTCGACGCTCGCCACGTGATCGGGCACGCTCGTCGGCTTGAGGCCAGCGTCGAAGATCGACAGCATCGCGTGATCGCGGACTCTGTCGTCATCATGTGCCGTGCGGCGGAATTGCCAGAAGATGGAGGAGGACGTTTGCCCGGCCTTGCCTGTATGAGACGCGTCGCGACCGTAAGGCGTGCCAAAGAATGCAGGCGCCTCGACGGTCTGGCCGTCGCGCCCGGTCAGCGCCACGCGATCGATGGCATAGACTTCCTGATGCCGGTGGCGCCGCGCGTCCGGCACGACGGCATATTCCGTTCGCGTGCCATCGAGACGGATCGGTTCGGCCCGGCGTGAAAAGAGATTGACGGCGGGCGTGCATCCGAGCGCGAAGCTCTGGGCCGATACATGCGGGGCAAGATCGGGAAGCCATCGGTCGAAATAGAAGAAGAGGTCGAGTGTCGCATTGCTCGCGCCAGCAAGTGTTTTCGATCCCAACCCTGAAATATCGAAGAACAGGAACTTCTCCGGAAAGCCGAAGAATTCAGTCAGGATCTGATAGCCCTTGAAACCGCGCGTCGAGCGCGGAAGCAGCGCCTCGTCGTCTTCCATGCCGGTGAGGGAAAGCGCTGCCGGCGGAGCAAAGATTGCCTTGGCATCCTCGGCGTGATCGGCAAATGCGACGGCAAGTGTCGACCGGTGCAGGAGCTGGTAGAGCGCCAGCGACTGCGACCATGGCGCGCGCAGTGAAAAGCGCAAACGGTCCGGGGCCAGGTCGCTGATCGAAAGGCCGGGTTTCGTGGTTTTTAGCGAGAGCCGAAGGACGGATTGGGCAGGCAGGTCGGGTCGCGGCGGGGCGACCAGCGGCGTGCCGGTCAATTCCGCGGCGGTGATCTCGATCGGCCAGACATCCACATCGTGGGCGGTGCGGAAGCGGCATATCTCGCCCTCCACCTGCTCCGTCTCGATCTCGGTGCCGCGCGGCATACGGCGGACATCGTCCTGGTCCGCATCGGGCGCGACCTGCACGATGGTTGTCGAGGGGAACGGGGCGAGATAATTCGGATAAAGCGTTTCGAGAAGCGTATCCGTCAACTCGGGAAAGTGATCATCGATGCGTTGACGCACGCGGGCGGTGGCGAAGGCGACACCTTGCAGCAAGCGCTCGACATGCGGATCATCCACTGTGTTGGGCGACATGCGCAGACGGCCGGCGATCTTGGGATGCCGTTCGGCAAATCGTTGCGCCTTGCCGCGCAACTGGTCCAGTTCGTCATTGTAATATTTGAGGAATGCGGCGTTCATCGACGGTTCTGCTCCGAAACGGAGAAATGGCGGGTGCTCGGGTCCAGCGCTGTTTCGAACGTCAGGGGGCGGGCTCCCTCGCTGAGCGTGACGACAGCGCAAATGCGCATGTGCAACACACGCTCGATGCCATCAGCAGGCTCCAGCACCTCGACATGGACATCGTGAAAGCGTGGCTCCGTCCGTGCGATCGTTTCCTCGATCGCAAGCGCCATGCGCTCGCGCTCACCAGTCGTGATGACGCTTGCGCCGATGAAATCGGACACACCGTAGTTCAGAAGCGAATCGCTCAGCTCACCAAGCGGCTTCGGGGTCGTGTGCACCCAGCGACGCGTGTTGAGAATCGCTTCGAGATCGCGGCGGAAGATTTCCTTCAGCCGGGAAAATCGCTGCGCTGCACTCTCCAGGGGATCGTTCGACAGGTCCGGGGACGGGTCGATCAGCCGGTCGAAAACCGAGGTCTGGAGGTGATCCGGCAGTTCGGGAACATATTCACGCAGCATGGAAGCGCACCTCACCGATATCCTGCATCGGCACCACGTCCTCGCCGATCAGCCAGCAGATCTGGCCCACACCCACTGAGATGCCCTGGATATCCTTCCATCCGGTGGTGTGTCCGAGACGGACGGCAGGCTCCGGTGCTTCTCCAGGCGGCGTCGGGTAAAGCGCCGGCACGGCGCAATCGGCGCCGTCGCCCGTTTTGAGGAGGATGCGTGCGGGCCGGAGCGCGGCGTGGCGCGGGCGGCGCGGGGCAGACGTATCGAAGATGATGCGCTCGATCTTCTCGACATCGATGCGCAAATAGTCACCGCCCGCCGAGACAGCCTCGATGGTGCGGACGATTCGATCGTCTAGACCGAAAAAGGCTTCCGCTGCCGCTCCGTCAAGGCTCGCAAGGACCCGCGCCGGGCTCGCCAGTACGGCCTCGCGTGCCAGGGTGATCGCTTCCGGTTCGCCGTCGGCGGCAGCGACGGCAAGATGCATCGAAAGGCGGTCGCCTTCCGTCGGTTCTCCGGCAAAGGCAGGAAGCGTCGCCCGCTCATAAAAAGACTGTCGGGCGTGAAGGCCGCGCAGGTGCGCGCGGAATACCGACAGGCCGGGCACCCATTCCGGCCGATGCAGACCGGCGGCATGGGCATGCAGGTCGGCTTTCTCCAGCTCGCCGGCCAGGAGGTTCAGCTCGGCGAGCAGCAGTCGGGCATCGGCGCACGATGGCGCGGCCTTCACAGCGGTGCGTGCAAGAGCGAGCGCCGTGTCGAGATCACCATCCGAAAGGGCGGATGCGACGGTGGATGCCGACGGGTTCGGTTGCAGTGCATTGGCAGAAAACGTCATGTCAGCGGGCCTCCTCCATCATCTCCGCAACGAGCTGGAAGCTGGTGGCGGCGACATCGTCGAGCTGGAAATGGGGCTGCAGATGGATGGTGCAGCCGAGCACGCCGGGGCGACCCGGCAGTTCGCGCACATCCGCACGCGCATTGCGCAGCGGGTAGGCGATCTTGAATTCTTCGGAGGCGTCGGAATTGCCGATCGTATAACGGGACAGCCAGGCCTCCAGCTTGTCGCGCATCGCCTCCGGCGATTCAACGCGGCCAATCCGGTCGCGCATGAGCGCCTTCAGGCAATGGGCGAACCGGGATGCGCACATCACGTATTGCAACATGGCGGCAAGCCGCGCGTTCTGGTTTGCCGCAAGCCGGTCGTAACGCTCCGGCTCGTGCAGCGACGGGTTGGTGTTGAAGACGAGATGGCTCGTATAGGGCAGGGCGACGACCGGCACGAAGCCGAGTTCGCTGAGTTCGAGCTCCTGCATGCTGTTGAGCCGCATGTCGACAGGCGGCTGGCGCGAGGCGCCGTGATGTTCGGTGCCGAAGTCATGCGTTGGGAGGAAGGAGACCATGCCAGCCCCGTCTTCATCCTGTACCGCGCCGCGGATATCGGCGAACCATCCGCTTTCCAGAAAGCGGCGGATCATGATCGAGCTAAGGGCGAAGCAGGCCGGCCCCCAGAGCAGGGCATTGCCGTCGCTGTCGATCTCTTCCTCGAACAGGAAGCTGTCCATCCGGCGTCTCGTGTGCGGCTGATAAGCCGGGCGCAACAGGACGCGCGGCAATGTCAGCCCGGCAAAGCGCATGTCCGGCGTGCGGCGCATCTGGCGCCAGCGCAGGTGGTCGGGCGTGTCGAAAATGCCGCGCAGCGAAAAGACCGGCTCCATGTCGGCAAAACTGTCGAGACCGAACATCTCCGGTGCAGCGCCCGCAATGAACGGGCAGAAGGCCGCAGCGGCGATCCCGCCGAGATGTTTGAGCAGGTAGACGTCGTCGGTTTCGTCGGCACGCCCCTTCAGTTCGTAGGCGCCGATCAGCAGGCCGAAGGGCTCGCCGCCCGGCATGCCGAATTCGTTTGTGTAGATCAGTTCGAAGAGATGAGAGCGATCAAAATCGCCCGCCCTCACCGCATCGCGTTCGAGTTCCTTCCAGGAAACGTTGATGGCCTTGATCTTGACGTCACCGCGCCCCGGCGCTGCCTGATCGACGACGAGCTTCAGCCCGCGCCACGCCGCCTCCAGCGCCTTCACCCGCGGGTGATGAAGGATTGCGTTGACCTGGTCGTTCAGCAGGTCGTCGATATCGGCGATCAGCCGGTTGATGCGCGCCGCCTCGTCTTCGAAGCGATGCGCAGTCACTGCGGCGGGGATGGCGCCCGATTCATGGATCGGGACGCCACGGCCTGCCGCCCGGCTTTCGGGCGCGGACTGGAGCATGTCTGCCTCAGCGCTTTTGCGGTATGCGCGCCACCATGCGCAGCGACGTCGTCAGCTCTTCGAGCTGCAGCCAGGGCCGCATATGGGCAATGGCGTGATAGGCGCCGGGCATGCCGGGAATTTCCTTGACCTCGACGCGTGCTTCCCGCAGCGGATAGCGCGCCTTGGTCTCCTCGCCGGCGCCGTCATTGGCGTTGACGTAGTTGGAGATCCAGCGATTTAGCCAAGCTTCGCAATCGTCGACTTCCATGAACGAGCCGATCTTGTCGCGACCGATGACCTTGAGGTAGTGCGCAAAACGCGACGTCGCCATCAGATAGGGCAGGCGTGCGGAAATTGCCGCGTTGGCCGTCGCCTCCGGGCGGTCGTACTTCTTCGGCTTATGTGCCGTCTGCGCACCGAAGAACACCGCGTAGTCGGTGTTCTTGTAGTGCGAGAGCGGCAGGAAACCGAGCTTGGCAAGCTCGGCGTCGCGCCGGTCGGTGATGCCGATTTCGGTCGGGCACTGCAGATCCAGGTCCCCGTCATCGCTCTGAAAGACGTGTACCGGCAGGTCCTCGACCTTGCCGCCGTTCTCCGCGCCGCGAATAGCTGTGCACCAGCCGGATTTGGCGAAAGCGGCGGTCAGCCGGGCGCCCATCACGTAGGACGCGTTCATCCAGCAGTAATCGTTGTGATCGAGCTGCCGGCCGGGCGAATCGATGTTTTCGTCGTAGTCGAAGGCCTCAATGCGCTGCGTATCGGAACCATAGGGCAGACGGGCGAGAACGCTCGGCATGACAAGCGTCACGAAGCGGGAATCGTCGCTTTCACGGAAGGAGCGCCATTTCGTGTATTCGGCGGTCGTAAAGATCTTCTCGAGATCACGCGGGCGCGACAGCTCGCGGAAATCGTCGAAGCCAAAGAGGCCGGCTCCGGCGGCGGAAACAAATGGCGTGAAGCCCGCAGCCGCCACGCCGGATATGCCTTGCAGCGCCTGGATGTCTTCCGGATGGTTGGTCCACTGGTAATCGCCGACAAGGGCGCCGTAGGGCTCGCCGCCCGGTGTGCCGAATTCGCTTTCGTAGACCGCACGGAAGAGGTGGCTCTGGTCGAACTCCACCGACTTGGCGAGGTCCTTCATGATCTCGCGCTTGCCGGCGTTCAGCACACGGATCTTCAAGTTGGCGCTCGTCTCGGTGTTTTTGACGAGATAATGCAGGCCGCGCCAGCTGCCCTCGAGCTTGAGGAATTTCTCGTCGTGCATGATCTCGGCGAGTTGGCGTGACAGCAGAGCGTCGATGCGTGCGATGGCCCCATTGATCGTGATCGTGAGGTTGCGGTCGTAGGTGACGGTGCCGGTGAGGGCCTCCTGCACGAGGGTGCGCAGAAGCGCACGGGTGCGGTCCGGCTGGGTCTGCTTGGTGGCGGAAATCGCCATGTCCAGCAAGGTTGCCGGATCAAGGATTTCCTGTTGCGGCTCTAGGGCCTGCGCTGCTCCGTGTGCCTGTGCCATCAGTTTTTATCTCCCTCGCTGGTGTCACGGTCCTTCGCATCCTGTTTTTCGAGTTCCTCGGCAAAACGTGCGAGACCCTCGTGATTCTGCAGCACCTCCTCCAGGAGGCCCTCCAGTCGTTCCGAGCGATCGGCCTTGGTCAACAGATCGCGCAGCTCGTTTCGGGCATTCAGGAGCGACTTGAGGGCCGGGACCTGTTCGACGATGCCCTCCGGTTCGAAATCTTCCATGCGCTCGAAGGAAAGCTGGACGGCAATGTCGTTGGCGCCGTCGGAAAGGTGATTCTTCACGCGGATGTTGAGGCCCGGCTTGAAGCGGCTCATCACCTCGTTGAAGTTGTCACGATCGACCTGGACGAACTTTCGCTCGTTGAAGGGGCGAAGGGCCTCCCGCTGGTCGCCGGAGAAATCCCCGAGCACACCCACGACGAAGGGCAGTTCCTTCTCCACGACTGCGCCCTCGGTCTCCACCTCGTATTTGATGTGGACCCGCGGCTTGCGCACCCGCTCCAACTTGTTGTGAATACTTTCTGCCATGGTTCAAGCCTCCAGCTATGGCGTTTCAAACACCTGTGTTTTCGGGATTCTGTATGCCTGCGGTCGTCAGGATCCGGCCCCTGAGATCGGGGTCCGGAACAAGTTCGGCCAGAAGATCGGGCAGCGCCATGCGCCCCCTCCGGACCATGGTTTCGATCGAGTATGAAATCGGCGAATGTGGCTCGGTCCGGCGGAAGAAGCTCGCGATCTTGAGCAGTTCGGCGAACGCTTCCTCGCGGGTCTGGACGTCACGAGGCCGCGCATCGACGGCCACAGGTGCGGCTGCACTGGAAGCAACCGTTGGCGATAAGGGGATCACGCTGTCGAAAACGGGTTCGCGCCGCGCCTGCCGCTCGCCGTCCTTCCCGGCGGCGGCATCCATTGCGAAATCCGTGCCCGTCGCTTGCAGATAGATCCTCCGGCCTGCCTGCTCGGCCTCCTCCAGCACCGCAAGTGTAAAGGAACTGCTGGGGGCGGCAGGACCGCAGAGTTCTTCGAAAGCGCTGGTCATTTCGGAAAATGCCGTGCGGCAATCCACGATGTGCGCGATGTGCCTGTGAAGATCCTCCGCAGACACGGCCGAGATCGCCTCGTTGAAACTTGCCGCATCCACACCGTTCGCGTCCCGCTCCGCACGCTGCCATTGCCACAGATTCATGGTGCCGTAGGGATAGCCGGGAAGGAGCGGCGACAGCCGAATCGGCTGGATGAGGCTGCCCTCGTTGCCGATGCCGTTGAGCCCGGAAAACGGCTCCATCAGCATGCCGGGATCGGTGGCGTCCGCAGAAAACACATCGGGCCATTTCGGTTGTATCAGTTGTACCGAAAGGCGGCACGCTTCGGCCATGCCGGCGAAGCCGGAAAGGCGTATTTCAGCCTCCATCAGCCACGCCAGGACCTCCACATCGGGGACATCCGATGCGGCCAAAGCGCGCGCATCCCGACGCACGCCATCCCAGTTCCGGACGGTCGTCGTGAGGCTTTCACCGGCATTCAGGGCGCCTCTTTCAACGCTGCGCGCATGTGCCCTTTCATCTCGAATGTCAGTGTATTTTTTCGCGTGTTCACCGGACCTTGCCATGTCTTAAGTATAGCCCCAGCAGCCATGTTAATAGGTACGTTCATTACGAATTCCTAATAATAAATGGTAGTTCAGATTTAGGCAGAATTGAGATCGAGACCAAATAATAGAACGCTAAGCCGCTATATTGCGTAAGCATACTGATCGATAGATTGTCGCTATTCTGTCATAATACGGTGACGCCACATTTTAGACGCATTCAACCACAACCTTTTCTGCGTGAGGTTGAAGGGATGGGAGCTTCCATGACCGGTGTCGACGTTCGATCGCTGATCCTGAAATTGGATCGCGATGCAACTCAAGGCGTTGAAAAAGCGATCGCTTTAGCGGTCGCGTCGACGCATCACACAGTAGGCCTTTTGCATTTCGTGTCAGCGTTGCTTGACGGCTCCGAATCGGTCCTCACGTTTGATCTGAGCGGCGCGAACAGACGGGATGTGCAATCTGAAATTGCGTCTGCTCTTTCCCGAAAGCCGAGAGGAAATGCCTCTGTACCGGCCTTCGACGATGATTTTGTCGAACTACTTTCCAAGGCGTGGATGGATGCTTCGCTCCAAGGGGCGGCACGTCTCGATATTGTCTCGATTCTTGCCGCCGTGCGGTCTGAGCCCGGTGTTTTCCTCGCGCTTTCCAAGTCATGCCCGATTGTGGCGGAATGGATCTCAAGCCTTGACGCGAAAAGCACGGAGACCTCTTCTTCGGCCGCAGGCACATCGGCAGAAACCGCGGGAAAATTTCTTGCCGAATACGCGACAGATCTGACGGACCTCGCAGAAAAAGGTTTGCTCGATCCCGTCATCGGGCGCGAGCGCGAACTCGCACAGGTCGTCGATGTGCTGCTGCGCCGGCGCCAGAACAATCCGATCCTTCTTGGAGAAGCCGGGGTCGGCAAGACAGCGATCGCCGAAGCTTTTGCCATGGCGGTGGTTGCCGGCGATGTTCCCGAGCGCCTCAAGGACGTTCGAGTGCAGGTCTTGGACCTGGCGCTTCTCCAGGCGGGCGCGAGCGTCAAGGGCGAGTTCGAGCGGCGTCTGAAGGGGGTTATCGATGAGGTGAAGACGGCGCGCCAGCCGATCATCCTGTTCATCGATGAAGCCCACACGCTCATCGGCGCGGGCAACCAGGCCGGCCAGAACGACGCCGCAAACCTCCTGAAACCGGCGCTGGCCCGGGGCGAACTGCGCACAATCGCGGCAACGACCTGGAGTGAATACAAGCGGTACATCGAGAAGGACCCGGCGCTCACCCGCCGCTTCGAACCGGTGCGCGTCGACGAACCGGATATCCGCACGGCGGTGCGGATCCTGCGGGCAGTCGCGCCGCTTCTGGAAAAACACCATGGCGTGACGATTACGGAAGACGGGCTTGAGGCTGCGGTGACGCTGTCGGCACGCTATATTCCGTCCCGTCAGCTGCCCGACAAGGCTGTGAGCCTTCTCGATACGGCCGCAGCGGCTGTGGCGGTTAGCCATGGCTCCCAGCCTTTCGAGCTCAGGGCGTTGATTGCCGAGCGCGATCTCCTGGCGACGGAGCTTGCATTATCGCGTAAGGACAGGCTGTCGCTGAAAGCGGCGCGCCGCCGGCCCGCGCTGGAAGCAGCGCTCGAAAGGACATGTCAGGACATCGCCGATGTCGAGCGGCGTCTTGCGCTGGAAGATGCCAAGCTCTCCGAACTCGACGCGGCAAGGACGATGCCGTCGGACGACGGCGATGTGCAGCACACGCTCGATGCCTTGCGTACGTTGCAGGGAGATGCGCCCCTGCGCCACCACAGCGTGGACCAGGAGCTCGTTGCGTCGCTGATCGCGCGCGCGACCGGAATTCCTGCTGGAAAGTTGCTGGCCGACCAGATCGAGGTGGCGCGATCGCTTGAAGACCGCCTGTCCGCACGCGTGAAGGGGCAGGATCAGGCGATCGGCCAAATTGCCCGCATGCTGAAGATCGCCAAGGTGGGCCTGTCTGATGCATCCAAGCCGCCCGCCGTTTTCCTCTTTCTCGGGATGTCCGGCGTTGGCAAGACGGAGACCGCGCATGCGATTGCGGACGCGCTCTATGGCGGGCCGCAATATCTGACAGTGCTAAACATGTCCGAGTACAAGGAAGAGCACCGCGCTTCGCAGCTTCTCGGTGCGCCTGCCGGCTATGTCGGTTTCGGCGAGGGCGGCGTGCTGACCGAGGCGGTGCGCCGGCGCCCCTATGGCGTTCTGCTGCTTGACGAGATGGAAAAGGCGCATCCCTCGATTCAGGAGATGTTCTACCAGGTCTTTGACAAGGGCACACTGCGCGATGGCGAGGGGCGGGATGTTGATTTCCGCAACACCACCATCATCATGACGGCCAATACGGCAAGTTCCGAGATCGCGGCTCTTGCCGGCGATCCAGAGACGTTCCCGGACACGGCGGACGCACTGCTCCAGGCCATCCGCCCGGCCTTGCTGCAGGATTTCAAGCCGGCGTTCGTCGGGCGTTTGTCGCCCGTGGTCTTCAGGCCGCTCGGCGATGCAGCGCTTGCCGGTATCGTGGCGATGCAGCTGGAGAAGGTGCGCGACCGCATCAAGGCCGTCTATGACAGTGACCTTGTCATCGATCCTTCCGTCGAGCGGCACATGATTTTGCGAAGCCGGGCAGGCGATACCGGTGCGCGCGCCATCCAGGCGACCATCGCGCTCGATGTGCTGCCCGCCCTTTCGGACTTTCTTCTAGACGCGCTTTCCCGCAAGAGCGTCCCCCCTTCCATTCAACTGATGTGCGACGATGACGGCAGGTTGCAGGTAGCAGCCGCCGACAGCGTGGTCATCGCACCCACGCTCTACGAGGAGCAGGGTGTGCTCCAGCCTGGTTCAGGCGCCTGATGGCGCTTGGACGGCATGAACTGCGGAATGCAACTGAACCTGACATCAAGACGGAGAGATTTATGCCGATATATCTGCAGCTCGAAGGTATCGACGGGGACGCGACCCATGAGAGCCACAAGAACTGGATGGACATTTCCGCCATCAACTGGCGGGTGAACCGCAACATGAGCACGCAGGCCGGTTCGGCCGCGAACCGTGAAGCGTCGGAGCCTGCGATCAGCGAAGTCGTCCTGACCAAGGTTAGCGATTCGTCCTCGACCAAGCTCTTCCAGGAGGCCTGCACCGGCCGTGTCGGCAAGCGCGCCGTCATTCATCTCGTTTCGACGGGCAGCCCAGGTCAGACTTACATCGAATATACCCTGCACAACACGCTGATCGCCGCCTACAATGTGGGCTCGTCCGGTGATCGACCGACAGAAACGATCACGCTGAACTTCACCAAGATGGAAGTGAAGTACACGCCTTACGACGACGCGAACAACCCGCGCTCGCCGATGATCGCGTCCTACGATCTTGCGACCACCCGCGCGGCATAACGTTCCGCCCCATGGTAGCCCGCCGTTCTTGCGGGCACGCGACCGCGCGCCATGCGCGCGGTCCATCTGTCCGTGACGTCTAGAAAGGGCGATGTACATGTCGGAACGTCTCATTAGATATCTGGGAGAAATCGACAACAAGGCGCGGCACTGGAACCGCAATGTCGGCCGCCCCTATGTCCGTGCTTACGACGCAGCATTTTCCAGCTACAACAATGCCTGGGACCAGCAGAAGGAAGACGACAAGACGAAGGCGGAACTCTTCGTCCTGGCGGCGTCCATTGCCACCGGAAGCGTGCTCACGGCCGTGCTTGCGACGAGCTCGCTGCGCGTCGTTGCCGGCCGGGTGCTGCTCGATACGGTCTGCAAATACAATCTCAACCGAACCTTCGAGGTCATCCATTTCACGGCCACCAACAAGGCGGCGATGTTTGCCATCGGCAAGGTGCTCGATGAGAGCCGGAGCCGCATCGGCAAGGAAATCCAGCAGGCGGCGCTCAAGGCCATGACGTCGTCCGCGGTCGTGCCGTCGGCCAGTGCGATCAACTATTTCACGCGCGTGGAGGATTTCGTCGATACGAATGCGATATGCGCACACGAGACGGCCGTCGCCATTCGCGACAGCGACGCCAGCACTGCGGAGAAAGACCGCCTCGTCCAGCAACTCGAACAGGCGAGCTTCTACAATCCGCCGCCACTCGGCTGCATCAACGAGCAGACGCTCGCCAACAAGATGGAACTGTCGTTCTTCATGGCGGACATCCTCAACTCGGACTTCGTCGTCGAGCGGGTGACCGAGACGCCGTCCAATCCAATGCTCGCCGCGAAGGTAGGCGCGGTACCGGTCTCCACGAAACGCACGCCCATCGAGGTCATGCCGCGTGACGGCCAGCACTATCCGCAGCAGTACAGGTCACGCGCCAATTTTCCGCGGCAGGGCCAGAACACATCCTACAGCGTGGAGATCAACGGGCCCGGCAGCAAGGTTCGCGATCGGATCGATGTCCTGCACAAGAGCCTTTACAACAACCGCCCATTCTTCCGCGACCAGGGCTTCTTCGATCTCACGCCGGCCACGCGAAACGTGGAGTTGCAGAGCGCGCAGCGCATTCTAGAGCAGATCGGCGACGTGATGCGCCCGAGGAACCCGCTGGCAACGGCGTTTCACTGAGGTGGCCATGCGGACCGTTTGCATCGGTATGGTTCTGGCCGGGGCGCTATCGTTTGCGTCGGTCCCTGCGGCAACGTGGGCACAAACGCCCGTCGCCTTGTCCAATCCCGGTGAAACCAGCAACAAGGTCCGAACGCTCCTTCGTTTCGAGGAAGCGCCGCTGATGCTCGAAAGCATGAAGGCCGCGCCCGACTCCATGGCGGCCGAGTTCGATTTCCAGTTCAGGGACAGGATGGGGCCGGAGCTCGATCGTTTTCGCACGGTCCTGGATGAAGGGCTCAGGGCGCCGGAACGCAATGCGGAGATCGAGGCGCAGGTTAAAGCCTTTGCGCCGCAGGATGTCGCCCTCATCTCACAGGCGGAGACGCTAATCTCCGGTCAGCGTGAGATGTGGCAGGCGGCGGAACGCGCGGGCAGAAGCGAAGCCTTCCTGAGGGAGCTCGGTCCGGTCTACGACGCGAGACCGGACAAAGCCGAACTGGAGCGCCTTGCCGACCTGAGGGTGTCCGTCGCCCTGGCCGAGCAAAACGCGAGGGCGCTTGGCGTTTTTACGCATATCGTTCGGTCGGTGCTTCTCGACGGGCCTCAATCGCTGAACCGGGTGCCGGACGACCAGTGGAAGGACGGCATCCAGCAAGCCTATGCCACGGTCGGCAAGGGTGATGCCTATCCGAAGACGCAAATGGCTCGTGACGTCGAACGCGATCGCCAGCGCATCCTGCTGATGGGGCTCGATGCGGAGCAGGTTCGCGGTCTGCTGGCGTTCTACGAAAGCGCTGCCGGGCGGAAATGGTCCGAGGAACTTTCGAAGGCCTATGGCGAGCGCCTCCGCGCGCTGACCTCGGAAGTCACCATCGCCTATGTCGAAGCGGTGAAGCATCGGGACAAATAGCCCCGTGGCGTGGCTGAAGGAACTGAAGCAATGAACGTAATGGCCAGCTACATCCAGTCCCCGCGCATGATGAAGATCATGACGCCGCTTGGAGATGACGCGCTTCTGCTTGAGCGACTCTCCGGTGTTGAGCGGGTAAACGAGCTTTTTCACTTCGAGATCACCGTGCGTGCGAAGCGCACGGACATCAAGGCGGATGAACTGATCGGCGAATTGATCGATGTGACGATGAACCGGCATGGCAATGCAGCCGAACGCGGCTGGAATGGCCTTGTGGTCGGCCTCGAGGAGGAATCGAAGGTCAGCCGGGAGTTTCGCCACTACACGCTCACCATGCGTCCCCACGCCTGGCTGCTGTCACAACGCACCAACTGCCGCATCTGGCTGGACAAGACGTCGCTTGACGTCGTCAGTACGCTGCTGTCCGAGCATGGCATTCGCGCTGCGGACATTGGAGGCGTCGTCGACCAGCCGCCGCAACGCCACTATTCCGTTCAGTGGAACGAGACGGACCTCGACTACCTGCTCCGGCGCCTCCAGGAGGACGGGCTTTTCTACTGGTTCCGTCATGAGAGCGGTGCACACCAGATGGTTATCGCATCGCATGCCAGCGGTTGGGACAAGGGCATCAACGAAGGTGGCGGGCAGGGCGGCGGCGAGGGGCCGGTCCGGCTGGCGCGCGGATCGAGCGATCGCGATCAGATCTCCGAATGGAAACGGCGCTTCACTTTCAAGCCCGGCAAACGGGCAGGGCGCGACTGGAACTTCGAAACTCCGACGATCGTGCCGGGCAATGCCACACCCTCGCTCGTTCCGCTGTCAAAGAACACGAGCCAGGAACTCTATGAGTTTCCCGCGCGTGCGATGTCGAACGAGACCGCCGAAAAGGCGATGAAATTGCGCAACCAGGCGATCGAGGCGGATCATCAACGCATCTTCGGTGCCTCGACGGTCCGGTGGCTGTCGCCGGGGCGCAAGTTCACGCCTTACGAAGTCGGTGCCGGCGCCGAAACCTATGAGACGGCCGTTATCGTTGCTATCGAGCACTTTGCGGAAGATACGAGCTATGAGACGGGATCCGGCACTCCGAGCTACTCCAATCGTTTCGAGGCCTTGCCGGCCGATCTGCCGGCCACGCCGCACAGGACCGTGGCGCAGCCGCGCGTGGAGGGCAGCCAGATCGCCATCATTGCGGGGCCGGCGGGTGAGGAAATCCACTGCGACGAATATGGCCGGGTGAAGGTCTGGTTTCCCTGGGACCGAGACGCCAAAAAGGATGGATCGGACACGTGCTGGATGCGCGTGGTGCAGAACTGGGCAGGGGCCGGCTGGGGCGGGCAGATCGTGCCGCGCATTGGAATGGAAGCCCTCGTCTTCTGCGAGAACGGCGATCCAGACCGGCCGATCGTCGCTGGGCTTTCGGCCAATCCGCAGCAGAAGGTTCCTTATCTGCTTCCCGGCAACAAGACGAAGAGCACTTTCCGCACCAACACCCACAAGGGCCAAGGCTTCAATGAACTTTCCTTCGAGGATGAGAAGGGCATGGAAAACGTGTTTCTTCATGCCCAGAAGGATCAGACGATCAAGGTCCTGAACAATCGATCCAAGCGCGTGGAAGCCCATGAAATCGAAAGTGTGGGCAAGAACAAGAATATCGACGTAGGCGGCAATCACCAGGAGCGGATTGCCGGAAACCGCACCCTTTCCGTCGGCGGCAAGGGGGCAGGATTACTGAGCATGCTCAGTACGGTGGTCTCCGCCGGGGGCCAGTTCATGCAGAAAAATTCCGGTCAGGTCGGAAGCCAGGACCTGACATCCTTCGCCGGCGCCGTCGCGAAGGTGGGGCAGGTCGCCGAGCAATTGGCGATGACAGCGAACTCCGCGTTCAATGGCGCCGGCAACCATCGTTCCGTCGGAGGTGCCGATCTTGCCGGAAAAGGCAATGCCATAGGAAACTTGTTGTCCAAGCTCCTGCCGGGCTCCGGCACGCTCAGCGTCATTGTGGAAAAATTCCGGTCCGATACGGTGGGCGTGGCAAGGACAGAGCAGATCGGTCTCTACAAGAATTCCGTTGTCGGGCACACCTACTCCGTTTCGGTGGGCAAGAAGAAAAAGGAATTGATCGGCGAAGACCTGGATATTGAGGCGAAGAAGAGCATCTTTTCGCGCACGAAGAAGCATACGGTGCTCGCAAAGGAGAAAGTCGTGGTGGCGGGGCCGGGTGGCAGCATTACGATCGATGCGAGCGGCATCACCCTGCGCGCGAAACAGATACGCTTCAAATCGCCGAGCATTATCTTCGAGAAGGGCTCGCCGGATCAGGTGGACGCCTTGTCATCCGACAAGCCTTTTGTCGAAGAATGCAAGAATAAGGGTTGAGACTGTCATGTCAGAGGAGACGGAAGCGTTCAGCGCCACGGTTCGCAGGATTGCCGAGGAAAGTCCCGACGCGACCCTGTATGCCGTTGTCGATGCCGCTCAGGTCGAGTTTGCCCCGGTCGTTCTGGATGGCTACGGCGCGCGTTTCTCGTCGCTGTTCTCCGGCGATAGTGCTGACGACTTGCGCGACGTTGCGCCTTATCTTGTTGAGATCGATCCGCTTTCGGACGCCTTCGAATGGATATCATCCGACGTCGCGCCCATGGGAGCCTGCATCTTCTTCACGTCGTCCCATGGTTTTGAGGCGGTGCGCCTGCACCTGAAGAAGTTTCTCCGCATCGAAGGGCCGGAGGAGACGATGTGGTTCTTCCGCTTTTACACCGCGAAAGTCTTTGCCGCGCATTACGAGGCGTTAAACGACGACCAGCGCGCCCAGTTTTTCTTAAAGCTCGACACCCTGTTCGCCTGGCATGGCGGCTGGGATCACATAAAGGCGTTCGGCCGGCAAGGCGCCGAGAACCGGATCCTGGAGGCGCTGCATGCTGAAGTTTGACCAAACCCAGTTCGATGCCGCAATCATCAACGACCCGGACAGGCTCGCTTCTATTGCCGCTGACGAATTGTTCGCCAAGAACGCGCTTTACGCCGATATGCCCTACGAAGTTCGGCTGCTTCTCGCGGAGGCCGCCCTCGACGAGGCGCGCCGTTGGGGCATGAACACCGTTCCATCCCTGCTGCGGTTCGTAGAGCTCATGGTGGAGATGACGCCACGCTTCTTCGAATTCAGTCCGTTCGACACGCTGTTGTCGCGGACCGACCTGTCGCCCGATGAAAAGACGCAGATCTTGATGTCGGATGAAAGCCTGCCGCATTGGCGCAGGGTCCTGAAGGATGTTGACGATAGAAACGACTGGCACGTGGATTACTGGGATGAAAAAGTCGACTGGTCGCGCGTGCAGCATATCAACCTGACGGTGAACTGATGGGTAACTCGCTCTCGCAGCAGGGCTACGGCAGTGCCCGCTCCGAATTGAACGACATCGGCGTCCAGCGTGCGGGCATGGACCGCGAGGCGGCGCTGGATGCCACGCAGACCGGGCTCGGCGTCGCGGGCATCGTCGATCCGACCGGGATCGCAGATGGCGCGAACGCTGCGATAAGCTGGACGCGCGGCGATTATTTCGGTTTTGTGCTCGATGGTGCATCCGCCGTCCCCTATGCGGGCGACGCTGTGGCAAAGCCCATTCGCGGCATCCAGATGGGTATCCGCTCCTGGCTGCGCGGGAGTAAGATCGCCGGCTTGGCGCAGCGCGGCGCCAAGCTCGTGGAAAGCATGCGCGGTATGCGACAGCGAGCCGCCGATGCCGTGAAACAGGCGCGGCGACAAAACTGCAAGCGCTGCAACAACAAGTACGGCAGCATGACGCCGAAGCGAGGCCAGTGGGAGAACCCCGCCGATCCCGGCAACGGCAAATACACCGTGGACGGCAATACCTACCAATTCAAGGATGGCTATCCCGATTTCGAACATCCCGACATGCAGAAGTATCTCGCGGACGGGAAAAGTAGTGCGTCGATCGAGATGACCGGGAACCGTGCCACGGATGATCGTCTGGCCAATGCGGCGACCGGCAGGGCGGACACGCCCGATGGTTATACCTGGCACCACGGGGATGACGGCACCACAATGTATCTTGTGGACTCCACCCACCACGACGCCATCGTTCCGCACGATGGCGGACATAGTATCGCGGCAGATCCCGTCTTCTGATGAAAGAGAGGAAATTCCATGGTGATCAAGGTAGTGGAAGGCGCAGCGGGGCCGATCGAGTTTCGACCCTTCGATGGGGAATCCGCAGTCGAGCTGCCAAGTGAAGAGGCAATTGCCGCCTTCGAACAGGAGCTTGGCGTTTCGTTGCCGGAGGCCTATCGGCAGTTTTTGCTGCGCATGAACGGGGGCAAGGTGTCGCCACGGGGTTTCCGCTATGAGTATTCCCCGGAGGCGCGCGTCATTCTGGAGCGTTTCCTCGATCCGAATGATGAAATCCTGTCGGAGAACGAGACGCTCTTTCGCTACTTCCTTGCGCTCGGGCATACGAAGCAGGCTCTCGACCTCAAGGCCGTGCAGGTCAACGTCCGCCGGTGGGGGCGCGAGGATACGGTCGGCATCGGCAAGACGATCTCCGGGGACATCCTCGTGCTTGATCTCCAGCCGGGGCCGGAGCATGGCTCGGTGAAATACATGACGATCCACGGCGTCGGCGCAATGGAGGATGATGAAACGGTGCCTTTGGCCTTCGTGGCTGCCGATTTCGATAGTTTCTGCCGCTCCTTCTTTGACTATGACGAGGAAATCGATCGTCGTGCGGCCGCGGTCATGCAGGGCGGGAAGCACTGACGGATGAGCGCTGTCCATGAAACATTCATGGAGTTCTGGCCCGTGGAAATCCGGAATGTTTCGCTGCCGCATGCCGAGGTCGCTGTTACGGAGCGCGAATATGCAGCGCTCGCCTGCTGCCATCGGCACGGCCCGTCGAGCCAGTCAGCGCGGTCGCTTGAAGATTTGAGCGACCGGATCGTGGTGGCGGCAGCGCCCTATTCCAATGAGTGTTTCCTGAGGCTGGGCTACGGCTCGTGGGCAGCGTCGCAGTTGCGCGCGTTCGGTACGTTGCGTGTGGGCGCGCCCGTCGCGGTGCTGGATGTTCTCCAACTGGCGGACAAGCGCCTTTCGACGATTGCACGACGTTTCGTCGACGGTTTCCTGCCGTCGGTCTTCGTGCGCCCCTTTCTTGCGTTCGATCGTCGACGGGAGATGCGCGTGCCCGTCCACTCCGATGGAGTTAACGCCCCCGTTTGGCGGGATCCGGCATTTCGCCACCTGCCCGTCGCGGCGGAGGAGGCCGACGAAGCCATTGCGTTCGTGGAGGGCTTTCGCCAAGCCCTTCCGGGCATTCCAACCCATGTCGACATCATGAAATTCGAAGATGGACACCGGGTGGTGGACATCAATCCGCACCATTAGAGATGTTGGAGTGACCATGTCCGCTCAGCCTGTTTCCCTCAAAGGACATATGCACGTCTGCCCTGCCTGCGACCCCGGGCCGCGTCCTCACATCGGCGGCCCTGTCGTTTCCACCCGGCAGGCCTTTGTGACGGTGAACGGCATTCCGATCGCAACCGTGGGAGACACATGCCTCTGCACCGGCGTGCCGACAACCGACACGATTACCGGTGGCTCCTCGATCGCGACGATCAATGGGCGGAAGATTGCCAGGGTAGGCGACCCATGCGGGCATGGCGGCAGGCTCGTGCAGGGCGAAGCCTGGCTTCGCTTCGAATGACCACTGCATATTAAACTGGATGTGCTCAAAGGAGCTCGAG
This sequence comes from Shinella oryzae, assembly GCF_023038235.1. Lineage (NCBI taxonomy): Bacteria > Pseudomonadati > Pseudomonadota > Alphaproteobacteria > Hyphomicrobiales > Rhizobiaceae > Shinella > Shinella oryzae. The sequence goes on from NZ_CP081988.1 coordinate 1,602,488, forward strand.
CAGCTCGACTTCCTTGCGTTGACCTTCGAAGACGTAACCAGCCGATAGAGGTTATCGTGAACACAGTGAAAGCCGCCGTCTTCTCGGACCTCCATCTGTCGTATAACGGCATGCGGCCGTACCAGTTCGATCTGCTCGCATGGAGAAACCCGGTAAAATACGGATCGCTTGAGGACTCCAACGTCGATACCAATTCATTGACCGTCGAGCGTCTCCCAAAGTTGCCGCAGGGACAGCCCCAGCTCGGCCCCGATGATGCTGTAGCGCCGCTCTCCATTGCGGCTGCAAAGCATGGACGTTCAGCCCTTTACGGCGTCGCAGAGGAAGCAATCGAAATCTTCATTCGAGGATGACGCTCTTTCTAGGGCGGGGGCTTGTGCTACCCGGAGGCCTAACCTTAGATTGCCGCCTGAAACGAAAAAAGACGCTCCTAGGAGCGCCTTTTTCCATTCTGGGAAGTCGAGGATTCGTAATGCCCGAGGGCAAACTGCCAATCTGATCTCGACTTTTCGAGGCTGAATATAGGTACTTATCACGAGGGCGTCAATGCCGATTGAGGATGCGGATCTCGCGGAGATCACAAAACTCCTGTCTCCCGAGAGGCTGGGCAAGCTGCACGAGCTCACTGGCAATTCCCGGGCAGCGATAGAGTTTCACCAAAAGACGCTGCGCCTCGGCGCTGACCTGATGGCTATCATAGCAGTCATCGAAATCGCATTGCGGAACTCGATCTGCGACAATCTCGGTGCCCATTTTGCCCAAGCTGGATGGCTTCTTACCCCTCCCGCACCATTCCAGTGGAAGGACAGCGAGCGCAACAAGATCACGCAGGCACTCGATAGCGCGCGACGCGCGGAGTATTCCAAACTATCTCAGCCTGACAAGCACGCGCTCGATGCCCTTGCTTTCCCGAACGGCCGCCCTGCGAACCTGCCGCATACGCTGCGGTCAAAACGTCGCCGCGAGCATCTTCAGGTGACGGATGGCAAGATCATTGCCGAGCTGACCTTCTACATCTGGAAGCGTCTGTGCGGCCCGGATTACGAACACACGCTTTGGCGGCCGACCCTTAAGAAGGTGTTTCCGAACAAGAAAGTGAAGCGCTCCGACGTGGCCGACAATCTCGAAATGGTCTACCAGGCCCGGAATCGGCTCGCCCACCACGAACCCGTCCTCTACAGCCGGTTCGAGGAAACCATCAAAGCGATCACCTATATCGCGCAGCACCTTGAGGCTCGTGCCCCCAGCGATGAGACCCCGCTTTATCGGCTAATCGCTGATGACATCGTTGCGGTGGAAGCCAACGCCGAGACATTACACGCCGAGCTTGACGCATACAGGACGTAGGGGAGGGCTCTCATGTGGTGGAAGCGTGAGCAGAGGACGGAGTTTCTGCCGTGGTATCGCGTTCCCGGCTTCAAAGGCAAAGTGTCAGAGGCCGAGAAGCGCCAGCTCGACGCGTTCCGAATGCAGGAGCGACACCCGGCCGCCTCCTATCAGGACCTACCCGAAGAGGTCCAGTCATAAATCTTCCGTCTTGAGGTCGAAAACTACGATTTCAAGCAGGAGAGGGCAGTGAGCGGGCCGATGGTCGCAAGCCTGATCGGTGAAGCGATCATCGGGGCCAGCTACTTCGGAGTTCATATTCAGCCGACCGCATCGATATGGCCGTATGTAATTTCCCCTCGACAGTTTATCAGGGGTAAATCAAACTAGCCGACCTCTCCGGTGAAACGGGGGCACTCCACATACCCGCGACTCGCTGTCGTTGAAAAAATAATCCGCTGGCAGTCAATAGACTCCACCAAAGGCGCTATCTGGCTGGACGGATGTTCTATTCCTCTCGAGAGCAAGCTCTCCATCCATAAGCGAAGGTGGGAACAATCAGGCTGACTGCCGTAGCATGAGCTCCGACTTGAGGAAAACTCTATCCGACCGTCGTTTGGGATTTTCATTATCGGTAAGTTTACCGAGTAATAGTTCGATCGCAAGCCTACCGATTTCATTGTAGTTCTGTGCAACCGTCGTAATCGGTGGGCAAGCATAGCGTGACAACGGATGATCGTCGTGGCCGGCGACGCGCAGGTCGTACTCGCTTCCGTGGCCGACTTTTATTCCTCGTTGCCATGCTGCAGCGATAACACCAAACGCCAGTCGGTCGTTCGCGCACAGGATCGTGCGCGTTGGGAGTTGTTCAAGTCGCTCGAAAAGCCGGTTTGCCTCCTGAAACGCAAAGTCTTCGAAATCCCACGTCGAGTGATCGGAAACCGTAATAACGCGTGGCTCTATGTTCAGACGCTTCATCGACTCTCTGTAGGCGGAAACGCGCTTCTCAGCATTGGTGTTCACATGAGGCATTCCGAAATAACATGGCGGCTCACCGGAACGGCATAGATAGTCAACGATAAGCCCGAAACTCTGGTGGTTATCTGTCCCAACGAAAGCCGAGGATTCGTCAATAGGTGAATCAACGTAAACAAGAGGGATCGCTTCACCCAATTGCTCAAGTGTAACCTGGCGGGAGCGAACGCCGAGAGGAGCAATTATTGCGCCGGCCACGTTCATCGACTTGAGCGTTTTGATCGCATTATCTTCCATTGACGAGCGGCCGTCAGAGGAAAGCACAAACGCAAGAAAGCCGGCTTCGTTAGCAATAAGCTCGATGCGGCGGGTCAGCGCCATATAGAAGGGATCCAGCGAGTTTGGAATCACGACGCCAATGATGTTGGAGCGGCGGCGATTGAGATTGACGGCAAAAAGATTTGGCCTGAAGCCCGATTTTTTGAGTGCTTCCTCGATGGTATTGCGCGTCTTTTTGCGCACCGAGGAAGGGTCGTTGAAGTACTTCGATACCGTGGGCCGCGACAGGCCGACGAACTCGGAAAAATCCTCCATGGTTCTGATCGACTTGGCCAAGCGGCTGCTCCCTACGGTTCTGGTGTTCGCTTTCATAACCGGCCTCATTTCGCGCGGAAAGCCGAAATTGAGGCCGGCCAAGCGGTTCTGCGATCAGTCGGAGACGAACTGCACCTTCATCGTCGCGGGGTTCGTCGGCTTCCTTGTGAAGAACGGCAGGACTTCGTCGAGCGTCAGTTGGTGCGAGACGAGCTGCGCCATGGAGCCGTCGTCCTTTTCCAGGATGGCCAGCGCGTCGGGAATGTTGCGGTTCAGCGAATGAGACCCGACCAACCTCAATTGTCGGCGAAAGATCTCGAACGGGGCGATCGAGATGCGGGCGTCCGGCGCGCAGACACCGAAGAGAAGTGCTGTCCCACCATCTGCAACGAGATTGATCAAGCCCTCAACGACACTGGCAATGCCGGTGGCATCTGCCACAAAGTGAAACGAACGCCGTCTGGCGGTAAGTTCGGCGGAGCCGGAGACAACGCCGCCGAGGCCGAGATCGGCGGCAAAGGCGAGCCGAGTCTCGTTGATATCGGCGACGGTGACGCTCTTGACGCCCTCCGCCTTCAGCGACAGCGCCAAAAGCAGGCCGATCGGGCCTGCGCCGATGACTAGCGCCTCCTCTGGAACAGGTGCTCCGCCGCGCAGGCCCGCGCTGTTGAGGCCGTTCACCACGCAGGCCAGCGGTTCCGCAAGGGCCGCGACGGTAAAGGGCATGGAGCCGATCCTGTGCAACTGGTCGGCGCGCACGAGGCTGTATTCGGCAAAGCCGCCATTGTGCGAGACCCCATAGGCCTTTAGGTCGCGGCAGAGATTGCTCAGCCCCTTGCGGCACGACGGGCAGGTGCCGCAGGGCAGGTTCGGATCGACTGCGACGCGGGTGCCAATTTCAAGTCCGGCAACATCCGCGGCAACGGCGTCCACCACGCCGGCATATTCATGGCCCGGCACTAGCGGAAAGGCGCCGTCGCCATAGCGCGCGTGCAGCACGTCGATATCTGTGTGACAAAGACCCGATGCCTTCACCTTGACCAAGGCGTGACCTGCGGGAATGTCGTCAATCGTCAGATTGGCAAGCCTTGCTTGTCCCTTGGCGATGAACTGGATCGCTCGCATCGCTCAGCTCATCCAGTTTCCGCCGTCGACATTGTATGTCTGGGCGAGAATGTAATCGCTGTCGCTGGAGGCGAGGAACAGGGCCAGGCCCTTGATGTCATCAGGCGTGGCAAACCGGCCGATCGGGACGGACTTCGCCACAGCCGCTTTCTTTTCACCCGGCTTCAGGCCCTCCCATTCGGCGAATTTGGCGTCGACGATGTCCCAGTGCTCACCGTCCACGACGCCGGGAGCGATCGCGTTGACATTGATGCCGTATTTGACGAGCGCCAGTGCTGCCGATTGCGTGGCCGAGATGATCGCAGCCTTGGAGGCGCAGTAGAGTGTCACCAGGGCTTCGCCGCGCCGGCCGGCCTGGCTTGCCATGTTGATGATCTTACCGCCGCGACCGCGGGCGATCATCACATTCGCCACCGCCTTCATGGTGAAGAGCGGCCCCTTGAGGTTGACGTCGAAGACGCGCTGGTAGCTTTCCTCGGTGATCGCCTGGATCGGCGCCATGTCGAAGATAGCGGCATTGTTTACAAGGATGTCTATGCCCCCGAAATCGGCGTCGATCTTGCTGACGACGGCGTCGATATCCTCAAGCCTGGTCACGTCGACTTTCATCGCCATCGCGGCCGCGCCGATTGTGGCTGCCGCTGCTTCGGCGCGCGCGAGATTGATGTCCGCGATAACGACCTTCGCACCCTCGGCGGCGAAGATTTCGGCAAAGCCGAGACCGATGCCGCGGGCGCCGCCAGTGATGAGCGCTACCTTGTCCTTGAGTTTCATGTCTCTTCTCCATGCGTCACAGGACAAGGCCGGCGCCGCGAAATTCATTTGTTGATTGATCCGGTTTTGCGAAAACCCGGCGCCGAAGCGCCGGGTCCTCCTGGGAGGGCCTGCGGGTTGATCCGCAGGCGGGAGCCTCACTTGATGTAGCCGGCACGCGTCATGTCGCGTTCGACCTGGGCCTGTGCGGCCTCGAGCGCAGCGTCCACGGTCTGCTGGCCGGCCAGCGCGGCGCTGACCTGCTGGCCGACGAACGTACCTATCGCCTGGAATTCCGGGATCGCGACGAATTGCACGCCGGTATAAGGCACCGGATCCTTGGTCGGTTTCGAAGGATCGGCCGACATGATCGCCTCGAGCACCGTCGCGGCAAAGGGCGCGGCCTTCTGGTATTCCGGCAGGGCATAGGTAGACTTGCGCGTGCCGGGCGGTACTGCGACCCAGCCCTCGCTTTCACCAACCATCTTCACATAGTCCTTGGAGGTCGCCCATTTCAGGAAGGACTTGGCAACTTCGGCCTTCTGCGACGTGGCCGGAATGGCGAGGTTCCACGACCACGACCAGCTGGAGCCGTTGGACGTTTCGGCGATCGGTGAGCGCGTGAAGGCGATCTTGTCGGCGACTTCGCTCTGCTTGGGATCATAAACGCGGCCGGCGGCCGACGTCGCATCGATCCACATTGCGCAATGACCCGTCGCAAAAAGCGTCTGGTTCTCGTTGAAACCATTGGCGGTGGCACCCTGCGGGCCATATTCGGTGAGCAGTGCGACATAGTCGGTGATCGCCTTCTTCCAGGCGTCCGAGTTAAGCTGCGGCTTCCAGTCCATGTCGAACCAGCGGCCGCCATAGGCGTTCACCATGGTTCCGACGAAGGCCATGTTCTCGCCCCAGCCCGGCTTGCCGCGCAGGCAGATGCCGTACTGCTGCTTGTTCTTGTCGGTCAGTTTGGCGGCGAATTCCTTGATCTGCTCATAGGTCGGCTGTTCCGGCATCGTGAGGCCGGCGGCTTCGAAGAGATCCTTTCGGTAAAGCGTGAACGAGCTTTCCGTGTAGAAGGGCACGGCATAGAGCTTGCCGTCGACCGTCAGGCCGGCCGTGATCGGCTCCAGAAGGTCGGCGTAGTCGTAGTCGTCGCCGAGATCGTCAACCGGTGCGAGCCAGCCCTGTTTGCCCCAGATCGGTGCCTCATAGCCGCCGATCGTCATGATATCGAATTGGCCGCCCTTGGTGGCGATGTCGGTCGTCACGCGCTCGCGCAGCACGTTTTCTTCCAGCACGACCCAGTTGATTTTGTTGCCGGTCTGCTTCTCCCAGGCCGCCGACAGTTTCTGCATGATGATCATGTCACCATTGTTGACGGTGGCGATGCTGATTTCTTCGGCCTGCGCCAGGCCGGCAAAGAGCCCAAGGCCAACGGCGGTTGCCGACAGAATGCGGATCATGTTCCTCATAGGTCCGTTCCTCCTTTACGGATGTTTACGCATAAAATTACATGCGTAAAGTTTTATCGTGCATGGCTTGGGGTCTTGTCAAGGCGCCTGCTGGCGTAATGCGACGCGGAAAAGCGGATATCCAGACATATAGCGCTAATAGATACGTAGAGAACTGTACTTTATGCCGATTTTCGATTTGATCGTCCGCACCTCACATGGCGAAAAAGCGTCGAAAATAATTTACGCGCGTAAATATCGAGTTGACATGATGTAAGTTGCTGCCGTATCGAGTTGGCCGCTTCGGGCGATAACCGGCCCATTGCGGCGGAGGCAGCATTGATGATAGCAAGCGAATTGGCGCCTGAAAATCTGGGCCTGACGATCACCGTTGGTGAGATTTTAGTGGAGATCATGGCGACGACAGTCGGTGCGGGGTTCCTGTCGCCACAGTCGTTCGTTGGCCCGTTTCCGAGTGGTGCGCCAGCAATCTTCATCGACCAAGTTGCGCGGTTCGGAGGTGCGGCGGGTATCGTTGCCGCGGTGGGCGCGGATGATTTCGGGACGATCAACGTGGAGCGGCTTCGAGCCGATGGTGTCGATGTCTCGGCGATTGCGACCATCCAAGGCAAGCCGACCGGCAGTGCCTTCGTGCGCTACCGGCCGGATGGTGCACGCGACTTCGTCTTTAACATCACCCATTCTGCTGCCGGCGAGGCACGCATGACCGAGGCTGCCCGCGCGCTCGTGGCCAAGTCCGGCCATGTTCACGTCATGGGTTCGGCATTCGCTATTCCGGGCATCGCCGCCGCGCTCGTCGAGGCGGTCGCGACTGTCAAGGCGCGCGGCGGGTCGGTTTCCTTCGATCCGAATATCCGCAAAGAACTGGCCCAGGCCGACGAGGGCCGCAAGCTGGTCGATGATGTACTGGCCGTCACCGATCTCCTGCTTCCCTCTGGTGATGAACTGCTTGTCGCGGCTGATGCGGCGACTGAAGAAGCCGCTGTGGAGCGCCTGCTTAATCTGGGCATCGGCGAGATCGCGCTGAAGCGCGGCAGTGCCGGATCCAGCCATTTCAGCCGGCAATTCGGCCGTGTCGATTGCCCGGCCTTCTCTGTGGAGGAAATCGATCCGACGGGCGCGGGGGACTGTTTCGGTGCCGCCTATCTGACGAGCCGACGCGCCGGCCTCGCCCCGGCCCGCGCGCTGCTTTATGCCAATGCCGCCGGAGCGCGCACGGTCACGAGGCAGGGGCCGATGGAGGGCGTGTCCAGCCGGGAGGAGCTCGACGAGTTCATCGCGGCAGCGGGCCGGGAGGACGGGATATGAGCCGTTTTCTCACAGGCCTTGCAGATGCCCGCCGCGCTCGTCGCCCCTATGGCATCGTTTCCGTCTGCTCTGCCCATCCAATCGTGCTGCGTGCAGCATTGCGCCGTGCCGCGAAAGGAAAAGGTCCGGTGTTGATCGAGGCGACCTGCAACCAGGTCAACCAGTTCGGCGGCTATACGGGTATGACGCCGGCCGATTTCATCGCCTTTGTCGAGGCGATCGCGCGGGAGGAGGGCGTCACGCGCGACAAGATTATCTTCGGCGGGGACCATCTGGGACCGAACCCCTGGCGCAAGGAGCCGGCAGCCGTGGCGCTCGAAAAGGCGGCAGGGATGGTAGAGGCCTATGTCGCGGCCGGTTTCACAAAAATCCATCTCGATGCCTCTATGGGCTGTGCCAGCGAGCCGGTCGCGCTGGATGATCGCACCGTCGCTGCGCGCGCCGCCGCCCTCTGCGCCGTTGGCGAGCAAACGGCCCGGCGCGAAAATCTGCCGATGCCGGTCTATGTCCTTGGCACGGAAGTGCCGATACCAGGCGGTGCCGATCATGCATTAGACGGCGTCGAGCCTACCGCGCCGGGCGCTGCGCGCGAAACGATTGCCGTGCACCGCGACGCCTTTGCCAAGGCAGGATTATCCGATGCCTTCAAGCGGGTCATCGCCTTCGTCGTTCAGCCCGGCGTGGAATTTGGCAGCGATAATGTCGTCGCCTATGATCCGCCGCGCGCCGCAGCCTTGAGTGCCCTTCTCGATAGGGAGCCGGCGCTGGTCTTCGAGGCCCATTCCACCGACTACCAGACGCAGGAGGCACTGGCGGCCCTCGTCGCAGACGGCTTTCCGATCCTGAAGGTCGGGCCAGGACTGACCTTCGCCTATCGCGAGGCGCTCTATGCTCTCGATCTGATCGCCTCCGACATCGTACCCGGTTATGGTGATCGTCCGCTCCTGCGGGCGATGGAAGCGCTGATGCTAGCCGCACCCGGGAACTGGAGTGGCTATTACCACGGCGACGAGACGGCGCTCAGGATCCAGCGCCATTTCAGCTACAGCGATCGCATCCGCTACTACTGGACCCGACCTGAGGCAGAACGTGCCGTTTCGGCCTTGCTGGCGGTGCTGGACGGCGTTCGCATCCCCGAAACGGTGCTACATCAGTATCTGCCGATGATCGTGCCGACAGCGGCGGACCGCCCGAAGGATGTCCTGATTGCCGCAGTGGATCAGGTGCTGGCGATCTACAATAGCGCGGCTGCCGAGCGGTCGTAGCGGAGCGGGCGCGGCGAACGAAGCCGACACCTGAAAAAATTGGGAGGTCACGATCATGGCGACGGAGAATACGCGCGGTTTGGCGCGTCTTATGTTGGCACCCTCTGTGGGCTTGCTTCTGATCTGGATGATCGTGCCGCTGGCGATGACATTGTGGTTCTCGTTCCAGAACTACAATCTCCTGAACCCGGCGAATGTCAGCTGGACAGGTCTCTTCAATTACAAGTTCTTCTATACGGACCCGGCCTTCTTCCAGTCGATCTGGAACACGCTGCTGATCGTCGGCGGCGTGCTCTTGATCACCGTGATCGGCGGCATCGGCATCGCGCTCCTGCTCGACCAGCCGATGTGGGGGCAGGGGATCGTGCGGATCATGATCATCTCGCCCTTCTTCGTCATGCCCCCGGTGGCAGCGCTGGTGTGGAAGAACATGATCATGCATCCCGGCTACGGGGTGCTCGCGGACATCAACCGTGCCTTCGGTTTCCAGCCGGTCGACTGGTTCGCCCAGTTCCCGCTGTTTTCGATCATCATCATCGTCGCCTGGCAATGGCTGCCCTTCGCTACCCTCATTCTGCTCACGGCGCTGCAATCGCTCGATGGCGAGCAGAAGGAAGCGGCGGAGATGGATGGCGCGGGCTTCGTGAGCCGCTTCGTCTACCTGACCCTGCCGCATCTGTCGCGCGCCATCACGGTCGTCATCCTCATCCAGACCATCTTCCTGCTCGGCGTCTATGCGGAAATCCTCGTCACGACCAATGGCGGGCCGGGCTATGCCTCCACCAACCTCGCCTTCCTGATCTATCGCACCGCGCTTCTGGGCTATGACGTGGGCGGCGCATCGGCGGGCGGCATCATCGCGGTCGTGCTTGCCAATATCATCGCCATCTTCCTGATGCGCGCCGTCGGCAAGAACCTGGACAAGTAGGGAGAAACGTCATGGCACGAGCAGTCTCGACCCGCCGCATGGCCGTGGCCACCGCCGCCGCCTGGATCATCGCCCTCATCATCTTCTTCCCGATCCTCTACACCGTCATCACCTCGCTGAAGACGGAGACGGAAGCGATCAAGGGCTTCAACCTCATCCCGTCCTTCACGCTGGAAAGCTATGTGTCGGTTCAGACGCAGAGCGGTTATCTGAAGCCGTTCATGAACTCGGTGATCATCGCGGTCGGCTCCACGATCCTCGCGCTCTTCGTCGCCATACCGGCCGCATGGTCCATGGCGTTTTCGCCGACGAAGCGCACCAAGGACATCCTGATGTGGATGCTCTCCACCAAGATGATGCCGGCGGTCGCCGTGCTGGTGCCGATCTACCTCATCTTCCGCGATTTTGGCCTGCTCGACACGCGTACCGGCCTGACGGTGATGCTGACGCTGATCAACCTGCCGATCGTCGTGTGGATGCTCTACACCTATTTCCGCGAAATCCCGGGTGAAATCCTGGAAGCGGCCCGCATGGACGGCGCCTCGCTGTTCGACGAGATCGTGCATGTGCTCACACCCATGGCGGTGCCGGGCATTGCCTCGACGCTGCTGCTCAACATCATCCTTGCCTGGAACGAATCGTTCTGGACGATCCGCCTGACGACGACGAACGCCGCGCCGCTGACGGCCTTCATCGCCTCGTTCTCGAGCCCGCAGGGTCTCTTCTGGGCGAAACTATCGGCGGCTTCGACGCTCGCCATCGCCCCCATCCTGATCATGGGATGGTTCTCGCAGAAACAGCTCGTCCGCGGCCTGACCTTCGGCGCCGTGAAGTAAGGGGAGGGAACACATGGGCAAGATCATCCTGAAAAAGGTCAACAAGTCCTTTGGCGCCACGCAGGTCATTCCGGGCATCGACCTCACCATCGAGGACGGCGAGTTCGTCGTCTTCGTCGGCCCGTCCGGCTGCGGCAAGTCCACGCTGCTGCGCCTCATCGCGGGCCTGGAGGACACCACGTCCGGCACCATCGAGATCGACGGCAAGGACGTGACGTCGGCGGCACCCGCCAAGCGCGGTCTCGCCATGGTGTTCCAGTCCTATGCGCTCTATCCGCATATGACGGTGCGCAAGAACATCGCCTTCCCGCTCAAGATGGCGAAGGCAAGCCCGGAGGTGATCGAGAAGAAGGTGACGGAAGCCGCCCGCGTGCTGAACCTCACCAACTATCTCGAACGCCGCCCGGGCCAGCTTTCCGGCGGTCAGCGCCAGCGTGTGGCCATCGGCCGCGCGATCGTGCGCGAACCGTCGGCTTTTCTGTTCGACGAGCCGCTGTCCAACCTCGATGCGGCGCTGCGCGGCACCATGCGGCTGGAGATCAGCGAGCTGCATCACCAGCTGAAGACCACGATGATCTATGTCACCCACGACCAGGTCGAGGCCATGACCATGGCCGACAAGATCGTGGTGCTGAATGCCGGCAATATCGAACAGGTCGGCTCGCCGCTCGATCTCTACAACAAGCCCGACAACCTCTTCGTCGCCGGCTTCATCGGCTCGCCGCGCATGAACTTCGTCAAGGGCGAGTCCGCAAGGCCGTGGAACGCGCCGACCGTCGGCATCCGCCCCGAGCATATCAAGCTCTCCAAGGATGCCGGCACCTGGAAGGGCGTCGTCGGCGTGGCCGAGCACCTCGGCTCCGACACGTTCCTGCATGTCAATGTCGAGGGCGTGGGCATGCTCACCGTCCGCGCCGACGGGGATTTCCCCGTCAACCACGGCGACATCGTCCATCTCACCCCCGACGTCAGCCGCATCCACCGCTTCGACGAAAGCGACAAGGCGATCCGATGAGACGGCTCGTTACGATCCTAAGGGCTATGTATTCTAGCAACGCGGATCAGTGCGCCTACGTGTAGCATAATGCATATTAATGCGGTGCAATTTGGGAAAAGCAGGAGCCAAATAAACCAACAGTGACGCCAACGGTTCAAACCCGTTCAACAGCTTACAACGCTCTAAGAGGGGATACCCTTTACAAAATACGCGCCAAGCGGCGCGTATTTGTGCTGGACATCACGTCCTTCGAAGCGAGGATCACGACATGATCAGACCACCATCGACGTTGATGGTCTGGCCCGTGATATAGGCAGCGTCGGCGGAGGCTAGGAAAGCGACGAGCGCGCCGACTTCGGCAGGCGTACCGGCACGGCCCATCGGAATGCCCTCGACCCATTCGGCCATCAGTTCACCTGGACCGTATTCGCCGAGCATCTGGCCCCAGACGCGGTCGTTATAGTCCCACATCTCGGTGTGAATGATGCCGGGGCAGATGGCGTTGACGGTGATGCCTTCGCGCGCGAGCTCTTTGGCAAGGCTCTGCGTCAGGCCGACGACGCCGAATTTCGAGGCGGCGTAGTGCGGCGTGTAGATGAAGCCCTGGCGGGCCTGCCCGGAGGCGGTGTTGATGAGGCGACCCCTGGTGCCGCTGGCGCGGAAGCGGCGGACCGCCTCCTGGCAGCACAGGAAGACGCCCTTGGTGTTGACGTCGAGATTGAGGTCCCATTCGCGCTCGGTCAGGTTTTCGACCTTAGCGATGGTGATGACCCCGGCATTCTGCACGGAGACGGAGATCGCGCCGAGCTTGGCTTCGGCCTCGCCATAGGCTTCCTGCACGGCCTTGGCGTCCGTCACGTCGAGTGTCAGGCCGAGAATTTCAGCGCCGGTCTCGTTGGCGAGTGCGTCTGCCGCGTCTGCCATGTCCTGTTCGATCGCGGCGATCGCGACTTTCGCGCCCTCTTCGGCAAAGCGCTTGGCAATGCCGCGGCCGATGCCCTTGTTGCCGCCGGTCACGAATACCGTCTGGCCTGCAAAACGTGTCATGGTGTTTTCTCCATAATGCGCAGCAGGCCGATGTCGGATCCCGAATGGATCAGGCTGTGAGCCGTGCCGCCGTGAACTTGTCGGTGACGAGCACATCGATGACGCCCAGTTTCAGGGCGCCGGCGATGGCCTGGGTTTTCGATTCTCCGCCCGCAAGCGCCATGACGCGGGCGGTCTTGCGCAGTTCCTCCAGCGATAGGCCAATGACGCGGTCGTTGAGCGGTGTTTCGACCGGTTTGCCGTCCCGATCATAGAAGCGATAGGAAATCTCGCCGACCGCACCGGCCTCATGCAGCATTGCCATCTCTTGGGGGGAGAAGGTGTTGCCGGATCGGGCGAGAAGTTCCGACGGTTCCACGGCACCGATGCCGACGATGGCGAGGCTGAGGCGGCCGAAGAGATCCATCGTCTCGCGCACCACCGGGTCCGCGAGCATGACGAGCTTGGCTTCACGCGAGGAGGTGATGCCCTGTACGAGAAGCAGCCGCGGCTCGCCGCCGGTCAGCCGCGCGAGGCGGGCGGTCAGTTGCGTCGCGTGGGTCTGCACCGAAGCGTCGCCCATGCCGCCTAGGATTTGAACGATATACTTGGCCTTGGCGTTCTTCAGCGGGTGGATGTTGTCCACCATGCGCAGGATCGTCTGGCTCCAGCTCGAAACGCCGATGATCTCATCCTGTTGCAGCGTGACTTCGAGGAAGTGGGCCGCCGCTTCGCCGATGCGTGCCATGATTGCGCCATCACGATCTTCCGAACAGTCGATGACAATGGCTTCTGTCAGGCTGTAGCGCTCCCGCAGCGCCGTTTCGAGATCGGCGAAGGTGCCGGCGGGAGGAATGACCGTCGTGCGTACGATGTCTTCCTGCTCGGCTCGCTTAAGCATGCGGGATACAGTGGCCTGCGACATGTGCATGAGTTCGGCGATCTCAGCCTGTCGCTTGCCCTCGATGTGATACATCTGGGCAATACGGGCGATCAGTCGCAACTCGTTGAGCCGTCCCATGGAACCTCCGGAGGTGAATTTTTATTCACTCATAGAGGAAGGGGCCGGTACGGTCGAGCGGTAGATTGCGTCCTGCCAGACGAGCAGGCGATCCGCGGCATCGGACGTCCGGGGAGGAAGGATGTTGACCGTGCGGGGTAAGGCGGCAATGGCCGCGAGATCCCGCCAGACGCCGAGCGTCAGGCCCGCCATATAGGCCGCACCCAACGCTGAAGCCTCTGGCGCGTCGCACTGGATGATCGTGTGATCCAACGTATCGGCGACGCATTGCATGAGGAACGTGTTCTTGCTCGGGCCGCCGTCGGCATAGAGACGACCAAGCCGCGTGGGCGATTGGGACGACATAGCCTTGAAGACATCATGAACTTGAAAGGCGATGCTATCCGTCACGGCACGGGCCATCTGGGCGCGGCTCGTGTTGAAGGTGATGCCGGAAAACAGCGCGCGAGCATCCGAATGCCAGTAGGGTGCGCCGAGGCCGACAAAGGCCGGAACGAAACCGGGTCCGCCGGGAGGAGCGGTGGCCGCGAGTTCGGTAAGCGCCTGCACATCCGGCAAGCCGAGCATGTCGGCCATCCAGGGCAGTGAGGCAGCGGAAACAAGGATGTTGCCCTCGAAGGCATAGGTCGGCTGTCCGTCGATCGACCAGGCGATGGTCGTGGTGATCCCGCGCTCGGGCGCAATGAAACGGGGCAGGGTCGTCATGACCGACGAGCCGGTGCCAAACGTCACCTTGCCATCACCGGGATTGAAGGCGCCGTGGCCGAACAATGCCGCGTGGCTGTCACCGATGGCGGAGGCAATCGGAATGCCGTCCGGCAGGCCCGGTACATTCTTCGTGACGCCGAAGTACGATGCACTGTCGCGCACCTCCGGCAAGGCGGTTTTGGACACGCCGAAGAGGGCGCAGAGTTCATCGCTCCAGACCTGTGCGTTGAGATCGTAAAGCTGGCTGCGGGCAGCATTGGCAGCGTCGCAAGCATGGACCGCGCCATCGGTGAAGCAATGGATGAGCCAGGCGTCGATCGTTCCGAGCCGAACCTTGCTGCCTGAAGGCACGCGGTCGAGCAGCCACTTCATCTTCGGGCCGGGGAACATCGGGTCGATCGGCAGGCCGGTGAGCGCCTGGACCTGCGGCGCATGCCCGGCGGCGATCAACTCGGCGCAGGCCGGCGCGCTGCGGCGGCATTGCCAGCTGACCACGGGGCCGAGCGGTTTTCCGGTTACCGCGTCCCATACGGTGACGGATTCGCGCTGGTTGGAAATCGCGATGCCGAGGACTTCAACGGCGGGTGCGGCTGCACGGCAGGTGGCGATGGCTTCGAGCACCGATTCCCAGAGACGCTGCGGGCTCTGTTCAACCCAACCTGGCTTAGGATGTTCAATGCCGACGGGGGACGAGCCGCGCGCCAGGATTTCGCCACTCGTGGAGACGAGCACGGCCTTCGAGTTCGTGGTGCCCTGGTCAATCGCAAGAATGGCGGTCGTCATCTCGGCTCCGGTCGGCGGAAAGAAGGAAAGGGCGCGGCATGAGGGAGGTCTTGCCGCACCCTGCACGAAATCTTGTCGCACACGATTACGTGCGGGAAGATTTTCGCGCGATCAAGTCCACGGCTGCTTGCGCGATGCCGGCGGGCGCCATCCCGAATTCGTCAAGCAGGAACTCCGCGGAGCCGGTGGGCGGGAAAATGCCGGGCACGCCAAGGATTTTCATCGGCACGGGGGCTTCCGCCACGACCACTTCGGCGATGGCCGAGCCAAGGCCGCCGAAGGTGGAGTGCTCCTCTGCCGTGAGAATCGCCCCGGTGTCGCGGGCCGCGGACACGACGGCCGCAATGTCGATGGGGCGCACGGTTGCCATGTTGAGAACGCGCGCCTGGATACCCTGCTCGGCAAGAATGGCGGCGGCCTTCATCATACGGTGGGTGACGGTGCCATTCGCGATGAGCGTGATGGCATCGCCGTCGCGCAGCAGGTTGGCCTTGCCCAATTCGAATTTATGGCCTTCCGGCAGCAGATCCGGCACGCCAACGCGCGAAAGGCGCAGGAAGACCGGGCCGTCATAGGAGGCTGCCCATTCGACGGCAGCGGCCGTCTCGATGGAATCGCAAGGGGCGACGACCGGCAGATTCGGCAACACGCGCGTCCAGGCAAAGTCTTCGATGGAATGGTGCGTCGGGCCGAGTTCACCATAGGCCATGCCGGAGGAGATGCCGATGAGCTTCACATTGGCATTGGAATAGGCGATGTCGGCCTTGATCTGCTCCAGCGAACGGCCGGTCAGGAAGCAGGCCGCGCCACAGACGAAGGGTAGGAGGCCGCCATTGGCGAGGCCGGCGCCGACACCAACGAGCGCCTGCTCAGCGATACCGACATTGACGAGCCGTTCGGGCCACTTGGCCTTGAAGCCGCCGAGCTTGGAGGAGCCGACGGAGTCGTTGCAGACGGCGACGATCTTGGGATTGTCGGCGCCCAGGCGCTCCAGTACGGCGACGAAGGCGTCACGGCAATCGTGCAGCTTGGGAGAGGGGGTGATGGCGTTCATGACAGGGCCTCCGAAAGCTCAGCGACGGCAATCTTGTATTGTTCGGCATTGGGCACCTTGTGGTGCCAGTCGACCTTGTCCTGCATGAAGGAAATGCCGTGGCCCTTGTTGGTGTGGGCAACGATGCATTGCGGGCGGCTGCCGCGCTTCTCGAGCGCGGGGACTATCTCGTCCATGGCATTTCCGTTGATCTCGGTGACATCCCATCCGAAGGCTTCGAGTTTGGCCGGGAAGGGCGCGAGATTGTTGGTGTCCTTCAGGGACGCACCCTGCTGGAAGCGGTTGTGATCGATGATGAGCGTCAGGTTGTCGAGGCCGAACTGGGCGGCCGAAGCGATGGCTTCCCAGTTGGAGCCCTCCTGCATCTCCCCGTCGCCCGTCAGGACATAGGTGCGGTAAGCCGCATCGGTCAGCTTGGCGGCCTTTGCCATGCCGACGGCCACCGGCAGGCCATGGCCCAGCGGGCCGGTGTTGGTTTCGACGCCGGGAACCTTGTTACAGTTCGGATGGCCGTTGAGGCGCGAGTGGGGCTTCAGGAAGGTTGCGACCTCTTCTTCCGGAATGAAGCCGCGCTTGGCGAGCGTCACATAGAGGGCGAGCGCCACATGGCCCTTCGAGAGCACAAAACGGTCGCGATCGGGGTGCTTCGGCTGGTCCGGCCAGATGCGCAGGACGCGGAAATAAAGCGCCGTCAGGATGTCGATGGCGGACATTTCGCCGCCGATATGGCCTGCGCCAGCTTCAAAAACCGCTTGCAGATCGCGGAGACGGATCTGTTGAGCGATGCGGTCGAGATCGTTCGGCTGCATGAAAACCTCATGGTGAATAAATATACAGTTGCAGATATACTTGCACGGATAATTGTGAAGTCAAGCGAAAATGGGCTGAGAGCGCGGAATGAAATTTACGGCAATCGTCTTGACACCCGCAGATATGTTGCGTTACGAATTTACACACAGTAATGAATATTTATGCGATAAGCCGAGCGCGAAGCCGCAAATGACCGGGAGGAGCGTCCATGGTGGCGGATGTGAAGGAACGACAGGGGTTCGCGGGCATCATGTTGCCTTCGTTGCGCGGAGCCACGGGTCCGCTCATCGGCCTTATCGTGCTGTGCCTCTTCCTCACCTTTGCCACGGACAAGTTCCTGTCGGTGCGCAACTTCCTCAACGTGCTCGACCAGATCACGGTGCTCGGTGTGATGGCCGTCGGCATGACGCTCGTCATTCTCATCGGCGGCATCGACCTCGCGGTCGGTTCGGTCATGGCGTTGGCCATGATGGTGCTGGGTTACCTGAACGTGGTTGCCGGTGTGCCGATGGGGATCGCCATCCCGCTTGCCCTGCTCGTCGCGTCGCTGAACGGGCTGATTGCCGGGATCTTGATCACGCGCTTCAACGTGCCGGCCTTTATCGCGACGCTTGCGATGATGTCGATCACGCGCGGTCTTGCCAACATGATCACCGACGGCCAGCAGATCATCGGCTTTCCTGCCTGGTTCAACATGATGGCCATCGTGCGTTTTGGCGGCTTCCTGACATTGACGGTCGCCGTGATGGTCGTCGTCTTCATCATTGGCCTACTCTACCAGCGCTACCGCCACGGTGGTCGCGTTCTCTACGCAATCGGTGGCAATGCCGAGGTGGCGCGCCTCGCCGGTATTAATGTTCAGCGCGCAACCGTGCTCGTCTACGTCGTGTGCAGCTTTCTCGCCGGCCTCTCGGGCATGGTGCTTGCCGCCCGCCTCGACTCCGTGCAGCCGTCCTCGGGCGTGTCCTATGAACTCGATGCGATTGCGGCGGTGGTCATTGGCGGTACGTCGCTGTCGGGCGGCACCGGAGGTATCGGCGGCACGATCATCGGCGTCCTGATCATCGGCGTGCTGCGCAACGGTCTCAACCTGCTCAGCGTTTCGCCCTTCATGCAGCAGGTCATCATCGGTGCGGTCATCGTGCTCGCCGTCACGGCCGAAACCTATCGCAAGCGCAAATAACGACGTTTACCCCATCGCGATCGCGATGGGGCGGAAAAACGGTCGGCAATCGTGCAGGCCGGCAAAGGGAAGGCGGTTTTCTGCGAGGCAGGCACCGCCGGGTAACGTGGAGGAGAAATCATGAAACTGTCCAAACTGCTGCTGGCGGCAACCGCCGTGTCCGTGCTCGCACTTCCGGCTTCCGCCGCCGAAGTCAAGAAGATCGGCCTTGCCGTGCCGAACCTGCAGGCTGACTTCTTCAACCAGATCAAGCTCGGCGTTGAAAAGCATGCCAAGGAGAAGGGCATCGAAGTTGTCGTCGTCGATGCCAAGAACGACACCAATACCCAGGTCAGCCAGGTTCAGGACCTGATGACGCAGGACATCAACGCCTTCATCTACATCCCGGCCGGCGCCGCCGCCGCGGCCGTTCCGACCCGTCTCGCCCGTGAAGCCGGCATTCCCGTAATCAATGTCGACCGCACGCCCGAAGGCGCGCCAGGCGATACGTTCATCGCCGGCGAAAGCGTCCAGTCCGCCTACGAAGTCTGCAAGTACATCATCGGCAAGGCCGGTGGTTCGGGCAAGATGGCGATCATCCACGGTCAGAAGGGTACGACGCCTGAAGTCGATCGCTTCACGGGCTGCAAAAAGGCAATCGACGAGAACAAGGGCGTCGAGCTTGTCGACCAGCAGTGGAGCAACATGTGGTCGGCCGACGAAGGCTTCACGATTGCGCAGAACATGCTCCAGGCGAACCCGGACATCACGATCATCTTCGGTCAGGCCGATGGTCTCGCGATGGGGGCCGCAAAGGCTGTCGACGTTGCAAACCTCTCGGACAAGGTGATCATTGGCGGTTATGACGGCGACGTCTCTGCGCTTGACTACCTCGCGAAGTGCAAGGGTCCGTTCATCGCGACCGCGACGCAGAGCACGCAGAAGATGGGCGTTCTGGCCGTCGAATCCGCGCTCGCCGTCGCAGCCGGCCAGAAGGTGGAAGCGCGCCAGACGCCGAACGCCGTCCTGACGACTTGCGAAAACGCACCGGAATTCGTCAAGAGCCATCCGTAATCCGGGACAGTAGCAAAAGGCAGCAGCGCCATGACGAACCGCTCTCCCCTCCTGTCGCTCCGTGGAATCCAGAAATCCTACGGTCCGATCAAGGTGCTCCACGGTGTCGATCTCGACATCCATCCGGGAGAGGTCGTGGCGCTGCTCGGCGAAAACGGTGCTGGAAAATCGACCCTGTCGAACATCATTTCCGGCACCGTGCAGCCCTCCGACGGCGAAATGACCTGGCTCGGCAAGCCCTATGCCCCCGCCAATCCCCGCGCCGCGATGGACGAGGGCGTGGGCATGATCCATCAGGAATTGAAGCTTCTGCCGAAACTCTCCATCGCCGAGAACGTCTTCGTCGGTCGCTACCCCATGAAGTCCGGCCGTCTCGACCGCCGTGCGATGGAAGAACGTGCCCGCGCCGGCCTGCAGCGTCTCGGTCTCGACGTGTCGCCCGACCGTCTTGTCGAGGGGCTCTCGACCGGTCGGCAGCAGCTGATCGAGATCGCGAAGGCGCTAACGCTGAATGCGCGCCTGCTTATTCTGGACGAGCCGACGGCAGCACTCGGTGGCGAGGAAACGCAACTCCTCTTCCACCAGATCGAGCGCCTGAAGGCCGAAGGCGTAGGCATCATCTATATCTCGCACCGCCTCGAGGAAATCCGCCAAATCACCGATCGCATCGTCGTGATGCGCGATGGCGCCAAGGTGCAGGAATTCGACCGTGGCGACGTACCGATCCGCACCATCGTCGAGGCCATGGTCGGGCGCTCGCTGGAGCGTATGTTCCCGACATTGCCCACACCGACCGATGAGGTGACGCTTGAAGTGCGTGGCCTGTCGGCGCCATCGAAGGCATTTCGCGACATCAATTTCTCCGTTCGTAAAGGCGAGGTCTTCGGCATCGCCGGCCTGATGGGCGCTGGTCGTACCGAGCTCGTGCGCGCGATCACCGGCGCCGACCCGATCGCCAGCGGCGAAGTGCTGTTGCACGGCAAACCGGTGACGCCGCGTTCGCCGATCGATGCGATCCGCAACGGCATCGTGCTCGTGCCGGAGGATCGCAAGCTGCAGGGCGTCGTGCTCGACCATTCGATCGCCGAAAATATCGGCTACGCCAATCTCGGCGAGATTTCCCGCAACGGCTGGATTTCGTCGCGCCGCATCCGTGAATTCGCGGAAGACTACATCAAGCGTTTCGGCGTGAAGGGGCGTGGCGGGCAGAATGCCGGCGAGCTTTCCGGCGGTAACCAGCAGAAGGTGGTGCTGGCCAAGTGGCTGGCGCGCAAGCCGCAGGTGGTGGTGCTGGACGAACCGACGCGCGGCATCGACGTCGGCGCGCGCTCGTCGATCTACGATCTCATCGTGGGCCTGGCGCGCGAAGGCGTCACAGTCATCGTGGTCAGCTCCGACCTCGAGGAGGTGTTGGGCGTCTCCAGTCGCATCATGGTCATGGCACAGGGCAAACAGGCCGGTATCCTGAACCGGGAGGACGCCAACGACGTCTCGGTGATGGAACTGGCGACACTTTGAACAGGAATAGACAGCATGTCGGAAATCAAACTCAACGCACCGAAATTGTTCGATCTCTCGGGCAACGTTGCCCTCGTCACGGGTGCCGGTAGCGGTATCGGCCAGCGCATTGCGATGGGCCTTGCCCAGTGTGGCGCGGACGTCGCCCTGCTTGACCGTCGCACGGATGATGGCCTCGCGCAAACGGCTGATTTCATCGCGCGTGCTGGGCGTCGCAGCGTCCAGATCGCCGCTGACGTTACAAGCGGCGCAGCGCTGACCGACGCGGTTGCGCGCACCGAAGCAGAGCTCGGCTCTCTTACGCTCGCCGTCAACGCCGCCGGTATCGCCAATGCCAATCCGGCGGAGGAGATGGAGGAGAGCCAGTTCCAGACGATGATGGACATCAACCTGAAGGGCGTGTTCCTCTCCTGCCAGGCCGAAGCGCGCGCCATGCTTAAGACCGGCCGCGGCGCCATCGTCAATATAGCCTCCATGTCCGGCGTCATCGTCAATCGCGGCCTGAGCCAGTGCCATTACAATGCGTCCAAGGCCGGTGTCATCCACATGACGAAGTCCATGGCCATGGAATGGGTCGGCCGCGGCATCCGCGTCAACACGATCAGCCCCGGCTATACCGCAACGCCGATGAACACCCGGCCTGAAATGGTGCATCAGACGAAGCTGTTCGAAGAGCAGACGCCGATGCAGCGCATGGCCAATGTCGACGAAATGGTTGGCCCGGCCGTCTTCCTTCTTTCGGATGCGGCAAGCTTCGTGACGGGTGTCGACCTGCTCGTCGATGGTGGCTTCTGCTGCTGGTAATCGCCAAGCGGCATCGCTTTGAGTAAATATCTTGCGCGTTTTTAACGTCCATGGCGCATCGACCAGTCTAGAGGTGATCTCACGGTGGGGCATTCCCCATCGGCGCGACCGTTCGGGCCCAACTGATCGCGATACATCACCCCGATGTCACCGTGGCTGCCATGGCAGGAGCAGCTCTCCAATCGGCAAGACACCGAGCCAATCTACTCCACAGCTCGCTTCGACATGACTTCCCGCGCCGATTTGAGAAACTCCTCCACTTTTGTAACTTTAGCCGTTCCTCTGTGAACGAGGTAATAAACTGATACCGGTGGCCCGGACCACTGCGGCAACACCGGCTGTAGCAAGCCGCGCCTGATGCTCTCGGCGGCGAGGTCGTGGCTCAAAAAGGCAATGCCTGCTCCGCTGATTGCAACTCTTTCCGCGATCGCGGGATCGTCGACAATCATGGTGGGCACGCGCTTCAACGAGGTTCGGTCGCGACCATTCGACAGCGACAGATCCAAAACCTCTCGGTTCATTCGCGCACGATGAGCAATGAACCTGGCGTTATACAAATCGTCGGGTGACGAAAACTCTCGCGATTTGCAATAGGCCGGCGCTGCGAAAAGCCCCTGCTTGATTTGACCGATCTTCCGATAGGTCATGTTGCTATCAACCGGTTCACCCATCCGGATTGCGATATCCATAGTTTCGCTGATCAGGTTGACGTTCTGATGGGTGGTTGCAACATCCACCCTCACGTCAGGACATCGCTCTCCGTACCGAAAGAGGATTTCAGGCAGGAAGGTCATTGCGAAACTTACCGAGGTCGCAACACGCAACGTACCTCGGGCGGCTCGATCAAACGTCAGGAAGCTGTTGATACCCTGATCGAGCGCTTCGACGGACTTTCCCGTCATCTCGAGAAGCTGGCTTCCAGGTTCCGTCAAAGAGACACGGCGCGTCGTACGCAACAGCAGGATCGTGCCAAGATGCGCCTCCAATTCAGAAATGTTGCGGCTGACCCTGCTCGCAGGAATGCCGAGCCGGTCTGCCGCTTTCGAGAAACTTCCGGTTCGCGCAACCTCTAGGAAAACCCTCAGCTTGTTTAGATCCGTCATCCGAAATTACTTCTATTTATAGAATAATGAAATTCGAAAAATAGAGGTAATCTGCAAGGCCGGCAATGGCTATCTCCATTCCATCATTTGAAGGAGACCAACAATGCCGACCCGTCGTCAAGCCTTAACCCTTATGGCAGCATTCGCTATGTGGCCTTTGGCTCCCCGCCTCGCATTTCCGGCCGCCGCTTTTTCCAAAATCGAGAACTCGGGATTCTATCGCTTCAAGCTGGGCGATCTGGAAATCACAACGCTTTCTGATGGGACCCTGCCGTTGCCGCTGGCAAAAATTTACCGCAACAAGGCCGAAAGCGAACTGCAAAAGCAACTCGACGCCAATTTTCTTGGGACCGAACCCCATGTATCGATCAACGCGTTCCTGATTAACGACGGCCAGCGTCTCGTCCTTGTCGATGCGGGAACAGGCACTCTATTCGGACCGATCGCAGGTAAGCTGATTTCTCATCTGTCCAACGCCGGATATCAACCCTCGCAGATCGATGCCGTTGTGCTAACGCACATTCATGCCGATCACACCGGGGGGTTGACGATTGAAGGAAAGTGGCAATATCCGAACGCCGACGTCCATATTGCCGAACGAGAATATGATTTTTGGATCAATCGCTTGACAAACGTTGGACACACCCCGGAATTAGAGAAGGATTTCGCCAGCGCGAAGGCAGCGCTCGCCCCCTACATAAGTGCGGATCGCGTCCGGCTTTTTAAGGATAATGCCCCGCCCATTCCCGGCGTCGGCTCCATACTCAGACCTGGACATACGCCCGGCCATAGTTCCATTGTTGTTTCCTCGAAGGGAGAACGCCTTGTCATATGGGGCGATATCATCCACGGAGACTACATCCAGTTCGATGATCCGGACGTCTACGTTACGTTTGACGTCGACGGCCGTGAAGCTGTCAAGACGCGGGCTGTCGCTCTGGAAGAGGCGGCTCAGCAAAAGTATCTTGTTGCTGGTGCGCATATCCCGTTTCCAGGGATCGGTCATGTGGTGCGGGACGAGACGATGTTTGGCTTTATCCCGCTGAACTATTCCGAGTGATCGTAGCATGCGGACCTCGGTGAAGGCTACGGAAGCTGCCATAGTTGGATGCCTGGCCGAAGTCGCCCCCATGGCTCGTCCTGATTCTACAACAATTGGGACTTAAACGTCCTCGGCACAATTTGCCGAAAGCAGATCGGTGAGGATATCTCCGCGGGCTGTGCGAATGGATCGTCGGGGATGGGTTAGTTATCGTTTTCTTCCGCTAGCTCGGTGATCCGCACTTTGCCGATGGTCCGCTTTTCCAAAGACTGTACCTCAAACACCAACCCACCCGCTTCGACAACGTCCCCCTCACGCGGTAGATGTCCGATTTGCGTGAGGATGTATCCTGCTAATGTCGAGTAGCGGTTCGCGTCGTCCACGAGGTTATGTCCGATCGCGCTGCTGAGTTGACGGATATCGACAAATCCATCGGCAATCCAGGTGCCATCATCCTGGCGTTCGAGGACAGCAGCCTCTTCACCGATGTCTGGAAACTCTCCGGCAATGGCTTCGAGCACATCGGTTGGGGTCGCTATGCCCTCAAGCGAACCGTGCTCGTCGACAATCATAGCCATCTGCACGGGAGAACGACGCAGTTGCTCCATTACTTTCAGGACATCTGTCGACTCATGCACGATTGCGGGCTGTCTTGCGACCTTTGTCCAGTCGATCGGTTTATCGTCGATAAGCGCGTTGAGCAGCTCCTTCGTAATAGCAACTCCGACGAAGTCGTCCACACTATCGCGAGCAAGAATGACGCGGCTGTGCGTTACCTTCCGGATTGCCTCTTGCAAATCTTCAGGGCTTTCATCGAGATCGAGCCATTCAAGTTCGTTGCCGGGTGTCATGATTGAACTAACCGGCCGCCCGCTGAGGTCAAGCACCCCGCGGATCATATCTTTCTCTTCTGGCTTGAAGATATCGCCTTGCGAGGCCTGTTCGGCAATGACATCGACGGTCTCGCCAAGCGGCTGCTCGCCGACGCGACCACCAAGAAGGCGAAGGACGGCTTCCGACGTGCGTTCGCGGAGGTCACCCGTCGTAATACGCTTCTCGCGGTTGTGCCGACCGATCTGATTGGCGGCCTCGATCAAGACTGAAAACCCGATCGCCGCATAGAGGTATCCCTTCGGAATGTGGAAGCCGAAACCCTCTACCACCAAGCTGAAGCCAATCATAAGCAGGAAACCGAGGCAAAGGATCACAACGGTCGGGTGCTTTGAAACAAAGGCCATTAACGGTCTTGACGCTGCCATCATCACCGCCATGGCAACGCAGACGGCAGTGATCATAACCCAGAGATTGCTGACCATGCCCACGGCGGTGATGACGCTATCTAGGGAGAACACCGCATCGAGCACTACGATCTGGACGATCACCTGCCAGAATACTGCATGGACGACCTTGCCCTCTTTGGGTTTATGGGCGCCCTCTAGCCGCTCGTGGAGTTCCATCGTACCCTTTGCCAGTAGGAAAACGCCGCCAAGGATGAGGATTATGTCTCGGCCCGAAAAAACAAAGTCGGCCACCGAGAAGATCGGTTGCGTCAGTGTCACTATCCAGGAGATCGAGAACAACAGGACGATACGCATCGCAAGCGCAAGGGACAA
This sequence comes from Shinella oryzae, assembly GCF_023038235.1. Taxonomy (NCBI): domain Bacteria; kingdom Pseudomonadati; phylum Pseudomonadota; class Alphaproteobacteria; order Hyphomicrobiales; family Rhizobiaceae; genus Shinella; species Shinella oryzae. Next base: position 1,627,785 of record NZ_CP081988.1, read on the forward strand.
GCCGATGAGGCGCGCTCGGTTGCGTTGGTGTGGTGGGAGCTTATCCGCCAGAATCGCGATGAAGACGAGGTTGTCGATGCCTAGCACGACCTCAAGAACGATGAGGGTGACGAGGCCGATCCAGAGGTTCGGATCTGCAAGGAACTCCATGATTGAGCCTTCAGGAAAATTGTGCGCAGACGCAAAAAGCCCCGGATGAAGCATCCGAAGCGAGCACTAGCACACTAGTTTGGAAAGTGATTGTACGAGGCTGGCCTCCACTTCTGGAGACCAGCCTCGTTCGGTATCGGCTATCGCCTGTACTGTCGCCTTCGTCCGGCATTATCGTGCGTGATTTTCCAATTGAAGGGCAGCGGAATTTTCTCAGCCAATACCATACGTATGAGGAAGTGGGAAGACGTGAGAACAAAACTAGGGTCGTATTGAGCGCACGCCCTGGCCTTTACCAAGCTTCGGTTTCGTTCCCACTCCCTGGCGATGCGATCAGCCGCTCGATGAAGCAGGCGGGTGAGACGTCCGTCGACTGATTGGCAGACCGCAAGCACCCGGACATTGCAATGGAGGGCCGGCGGGATGAAGAGGCCGAGTGCAGCGTCCTCCCGGTTCTACAAGAGCCCCGATTTATCGGCCCCTGTGCCGAACAGTCTCCGACGGGTCGCTATTCATCGGCGCAGCGTGCCTCTGCCAAGTCTAGGCGTTACATCTGTTCTATCGCATTTGCCAGGGCGGCCTCATCGTACGGCTTTCCAAGGACGACCGCATCGGCGATCAATTCGTGCCCGTCCACACGCGGAATCCCGGATGCACCTGAAGCAAAGATGATGCCGAGTCCCGGCTTCTGCCGCCGGCATTCAACCGCAAGCTCCGCTCCGGACATGCCCGGAAGCCCGATATCAGTCAGCAGAAGGTCGATCGCCTCTCGTGCCAAGACCTTGAGTGCCTCTTCGGCGCTGACGGCCTCAAACACCACATGCCCCATCGCCTCCAACATATCCGCCGTACTCATCAGGATCAGTGGTTCATCTTCGACGACCAGAACACGCAAGGATGATCTCTCGTCGCGGGCAGGTGTCGCCGATATCGCGGGTTGCGGGGCTTGCGCGCGAGAAATGGAAAGGGATTGCCTGTTGGCGAGGACGTTGCGAATCTTCCTAGCCATGGCCTCGCGGGTATAGGGTTTGCTCAGGAGCTCGATACCGTCATCCAACCGTCCGCCGTGGACGATCGCGTTTTCGGTGTAACCAGAGGTGAACAAAACGGCGATGTCCGGCAGTCGCTCGCGCGCCTTCCGGGCGAGCTCATCGCTACGCAGCGGCCCGGGCATCACGACGTCGGTGAACAGAAGATCGATCGGAACGCCGCTCTCGATTACCGCGAGCCCGGTCTGTGCATCGACGGCCCGCAAGACCATGTAACCGAGGTCCGTCAGCATTTCGATAACTGTCGTGCGAACCGCCTCGTCATCCTCGACTACAAGAACGGTTTCCGTGCCGCCGACAACCGGACCGTTGTCGATCTCGACTGCCAGGTCCTCGACTTGCTTGGAGCGCGGCAGGTAGATGCGAATGGTCGTGCCTTCTGCCAGCTCACTATAGATCTTGATGTGGCCTCCCGATTGCTTGACAAGGCCCCAGACCATGCTGAGACCGAGGCCCGTCCCCTTGCCCGTAGGCTTGGTTGTGAAGAATGGCTCGAAGGCCTGTTCCATGACCTCGGGACTCATGCCTGATCCGGTGTCGGTAACTGCTAGCATGACATATTGTCCTGGCGAGACGTCGGCATGGCGCGCGGCGTACGCATCGTCCAGCGAGGCGTTGCCAGCCTCAATGGTCAGTTTGCCGTGTCCTCCCATTGCGTCACGCGCGTTGATGGCCAGGTTGAGGAGAGCATTCTCGGCCTGCGCTGGATCGATCAGCGTGTTCCAGAGACCGCCGGAAACGATCGTCTCGATTTCGATGCCTTCACCAAGAGCCCTGCGCAACATATCGTCAAGGCCACGGATCAAGCGTCCTAGATTGACAACCTTCGGCTCCAGGGCTTGCCGCCGCCCGAAGGCCAGAAGCTGCGAGGCCAGTTTCGATCCTCGTGTCACGCCCGCCAGCGCATTTTCCAGACGCCGCTGGGCTTTGTCGTGGCCGATCATGTCCTTGGAGAGCAACTGCAGGTTTCCGCCGATCACCTGCAGGAGGTTGTTGAAGTCATGAGCAACACCTCCGGTCAGCTTGCCGACCGCCTCAAGCTTCTGCGATTGGCGAAGTTGCTCTTCGGCGTTACGGAGCGTCTCCGCCTGCTGCTTGGCCATGGTCACATCGCGGGCGACACAATAAAGCAGATCGCCCTCCGGCACGGCAGTCCAGGACAGCCACCTATATGTACCATCCTTGCAGCGTAGTCGATTCTCGAAAAATGGCGTGACGCCGCCAGAGGCGGGATGCGCTACCTCGTCACGGGTTTTCTCCCGATCGTCCGGATGCTCGAGCCATTCGGTGCTGCGGCCGACAATCTCCTCTTGCTCCCAGCCGAGCGTCGTCGTCCATGCAGGGTTGATGCTGAGCCACACGCCGTTGCGATCGGCGACGCCCAGGAGATCGTGGCTGAGATTCCACACCCTGTCACGCTCCTGGGTGCGCTCGGCGACCGTCGCTTCCAGGTTCTCGTTAAGATGTGAAAGCCGCGCCTCGCTTCTTCGCAACGCCTCTTCGGTTTTGCTTCGTTCGGAAATTTCGCGTTGTGCGGCCTGGTAAAGCCGCGCATTATCGATGGCGATGGCTGCTTGGGCAGCGATGCCCGCCACCAGCCATTCGGCACGATCTGTGAACATCCCAGGCTGCGAATGGCCGAAGAACAGGCCTCCCAGCACCTCACCGGATCGGGAGATCACCGGCGCCGCAAGATAGCTGCACACCGGCAGATGGCCTTTCGGCATCCCGTGGTGGGGCGCGCTTTTGCCGTAGCGAGGATCTTTGGTGATGTCATCGGACCGCACAATGCCTTCACCGCCGAAGGTCGGACTGAACACCGCAGTGTTGCGCGGCATGGGGAAGGATGAAAACGCCTCGCGCGGCACGCCCGATAGCGTGTAGAGCATGTAGCTTTCGCCCTTTTCGTCGAGCACGTTGTAGAAAAACGAGCCGAATTCAGCGCCGGTCAGTTCGGTCGCAGCGTCCGTAACCGCCTGGACCGCCCGATCGAGATCAAGCTCTCCAGCGATGACGCTGCCAACACGGTTCAGGGTTTCAAGCGAATGGGCCTCTTCGCGCAGACGTTCTCCCATTTCTCGCCGCACCCGGGCCATCGCAAGCGTGGCGGCCACACGCGCCGCCAGTTCTCGCGCCGAGAACGGTTTGACCAAATAGTCGTCAGCGCCGGCGTTCAGGCCCTCGACGCTTGCCTCTTCGCCGGCGCGAGCTGAAAGGATAATGACGGGCAGCTCAGCCAGATCGGGATCCTGCCGGATAGCCTGGACCAGTCCGAAACCGTCGAGGCGCGGCATCATCACATCCGACAAGACGAGGTCCGGCTGCCGGGTTCGGATCGCTTCCAATGCGGCAACGCCATCGTTCACCGTTTCCACGTCATACTCCGCGCTCAACAGGCGGCTGACATATCCGCGCATGTCAGCGTTGTCGTCCGCAAGGACGATGCGTGGCCGACCTGTCGTATTCGGCGCCAGGAGCGGGGGCGGCTCAAAGTGGGCGGTTTGCTGCTCAGGCTGGTCGGGAAGCCAGCGCATGGCTTCATCGACGAATGCGCCGGCCTGGATGGCTGTAGACGCAACTTCGCGGGCCGCCTGTATCCGATCCTGTGGCAGATGCTCCGTACCTCTCGGGATCCTGACCCTGAACGCAGTGCCGCGCCCCTCCTCGCTTTCAACCTCAATGGTGCCGCCATGCAGCTTGACCAGTTCCTGCACCAGGGCCAGACCAATGCCGCTGCCTTCGAAGCTCCGGCCTTTCGCACCCTCGACGCGATGGAAGCGCTCGAACAGACGCGGCAGTTCCTCGGCTGGTATACCGGTGCCGGTGTCCTCAACCGACAGCAATGCGGCGCCAGCGTCATATGTCATGGTAACGCGGATCTCGCCCTCGAACGTGAACTTGAATGCGTTGGAAAGGAGGTTGAGGACAATCTTCTCCCACTTTTCGTGATCGACGAACACCCGCTCCAGCGACGGCGGGCAATCGATGACAAGGTTCAAACCGGCCCTTTCCGTCAGCGACCGGAAATTGCTCGCGAGTTCGGCCGTCAAGGTGCCGAGATCGGTCGGCTCGAAGCTGGCCTGTGTCCGACCGGCCTCGATCCGTGCAAAGTCCAAAAGCGAATTGACGAGCTTCAGGAGGCGCATCCCGTTGCGATGCACGATTTCGAGCCTCGCCTGTGCCTCCGGCTCGCGCTGGCGAGCGCCCGCCATCTCTTCTTCAAGAGGTCCGAGCATCAAGGTAAGCGGTGTGCGGAACTCATGGCTGATATTGGAGAAGAACGTCGTCTTCGCCCTGTCGAGTTCCGCCAACACTTCCGCCCGTCGCCGTTCTTCTTCGTAAGCCTGTGCATTGGCGATCGACCCGGCGATCTGCCCCGCCACAAGCTGCAAGAAGCTCCGGTAGTCGTCATTAAAAAGGCGATAAGGATTCAAACCAACGACCAAGGCACCCGATCGCCCGGTTTCGCCCGTCGGCATAACGGGAACAACCGCTGCGGATTTGGGCGGGATGCGCCATTCTCCGGTCGGGAGATCACGTGCGGTGATCGCGGCGAGATCTTCGATAAGAACCGGCCGCTGACCATGAAGCGCCTCCGCTATCGGAAGGATCGATGCTTCACGAAGACGGATCGCCGTCGGGAGGCCGGAAGCCGCCATATCGATGCCACAGGTTGCGACCAGTTCGGCAACCTGTGCGTCCTCGTCGGTCATGTAGAGGAGGGCGAAGGGCACATCATAGGCATTGGCAGACAGTGCCGCCGCTCCGCGTTCGCATGCGATGCGCCAGTTACGGGCGTCCGACGCGGTCGTCGCCAATTCCCGAAGCAGGGCGAGCTGGCGTTCGCTGACGACGCGCTGGGTATCGTCGGTGTTGGCGCAGATGATGCCGCCCGGTGTACCGTCGTCGTCAGGAATGGGCGTATAGGAGAACGTGTAATATGTCTCTTCAGGATAGCCGTTGCGTTCCATGATCAGCAACTGCTCTTCCACATATGTTCCTTCATGGCCCCCCATCGCCGTCGCCAGCATCGGGCCGATATCATCCCAGATCTCGCGCCAGACGTCGGCCGTCGGTTTTCCGAGTGCCCAAGGATGTTTTCCGCCTATGATAGAATTGTAGGAATCGTTGTAGAAGTAAATCAGGTCACCGCCCCAGCCGATCCAGATCGGTTGCCGGGAAAGGAGCATGATGCGGATCGCGGTCTTGAGGCTTTGCGGCCAGTGCTGTGCGGGACCGAGCGGGGTCGACGCCCAGTCGTGGGAGCGCAGCAGTGCGCCCATCTCACCACCGCCTGACAGGAAATCGAGTTCGGGCACCACGTGAGGCTCGGTCGCATAGTCAGGAAACTCGTTCAACTCAGGCTCCTTCCCGGCCCTCGCCCGGTACGCGCGGGAAACTCGTTGGTTAGAAGTAGCCCTCTCGATCGTCTAGAAAAGAGGCGTGGATAAGAAACCTTGCGTTTGCCGAACGAGGCCCGTGCAGTTGCTGAAAAAGCTGCGCCTCGATCGCCTGTCCAACCGACGGTGTAGTTGCCCGGAATTCGAATTCGCCATCTGGTCGGTCGAGGCGCAGGACGTCCCGCCCTGGGGGTGAGCGATTCATGCTTGAAACGGAGGGTGCCGCGGTCCCAGTATCAACCACGAGAGCCGTCTTCGATCCGGCTCAAAATCTTAAGCGACACTGCTCAGGTGTGCGAGGAAACCCCGCAAGCGGTAGTTCGTATAAATCTCCCCAGGACGGCGCAGTTGCATTGAGGCGGCGGTGGTGAGGCCCATGCGAGCCTCGTCCTGCGACGGTTAGAATTTGACCGTGGCACCGTGTCTGCCGAAGATCGCCTCTGTATGTACTGTCTGGGCGTCGAGATCATCTTCAACCCTTTTAAAAAAGGCGCCTTTACCGACAGACCTTCCGTTTCTTCACAACCTGCCGGCCGAAACGATCCTTTGCTTTCGTGACTACCGTCTTGCATTGTTGCTTAGGCTTCTTCAAAAGGGTTCTATGAGTTTCTTTTTGGTGATGACGCGGCGGTTCTTGGGCACTCACGGTCGAAATCGAAAATATGGTCGCTACAGCAAGCGTGAGGGCCAGGGTGTGCATTTTCATATCATTTGTCCTTTTTCGAGCTCCGGCGGAGTGTATGCTTGTCGTCGTGGCTGCCGGGGGCCACGGTTCTTTGTAATCGGCAAGGGGTTCTTGTCCGAATGACGCTGATGAACGCACTGGTCATTGCGCCCCACAGATAAGGGTGCCAGCGGGTTCAATCTCAAAATCGTTATCTCATCGCCAAGCGTGGTCCGACCACGCTGTCTAAAACTGCAGGTCTCTCGACATTGATTGTCCCAGTCCATCCACCGCCGAGCGCTTTGTGAAGCGAAATGTAATAGCTGGCGATCGAGGCTTGGCTCTGGATAAGGTTCGACTCTGCCGTATACAGCGCCCGCTCCGCTTCCAGGACGTCGAGGCGATTGGTTGCCCCAGCGACGTTCAGCTCCTGTGATATCTGAGCCGCCTTGCGATATGCGGCGACCGATACGGCAAGCTTAGCGCGTCGTTGCTGTGACTGTGTCAGCCCGACGATGGCGTTCTCCACGTCTTCAATTGCCGACAGGACGGCGGACTGATAGGCGACATAATATTGATCACGCTGCGCCTGAGCAATTTCGACGGCCGCCTTCAACTGTCCACCGTGAAACATGGGGATGGAGACGCTCGGCCCGAAGGACCAACTGATGGTCGACTTCCTGCCCAGATCGGCCAAATTGTTCGCCGTCGACGCGATGTTACCTGTCAGGCTGATCGAAGGGTATCGGTCGGCCTCTGCCTGTCCGATCTTTGCGGTGTATTGAGCGAGGCGTCGTTCCGCGGCTCTGACGTCTGGACGGTGGGTGAGGACGTCTGCGGGAATGCCCAGTCCAGCGACCATTTTCGGTGATGGAATCTTGCCGCGTTTTTCCATAAGGCCTTGAAGATCCGCGGGCGATTTCCCGAGAAGCACGGCGAGGCGATTGACGGATTGAAGATACGAGATCCGGTAAGATGGGATGTCGGCCTCCGTCGATGCGGCCTGGCCGTCCGCCGTTGCGCTGTCCGCACCGGTCGCGGTTCCAGCCTGCAATTGGTCACGCGTCAGCGCGGCGGTCTGCCTTTGTGATCGCGCGGTTCGTTCGGCCAGTGCAGCCAATTCCTGATATTGTCTGGCCTCGACGTAATAGGACGTTACGTCGCCGATAAGCGTCACCAACGTGTCGGCGAGGTCATCGTTGGCCGCCTCTGCTGCAAAGCCTGCGGCTTCGGCTGCCCGCTTCCTGCCTCCGAAGAGATCGACTTCCCAGCTCGCGTCAAAGCCTGCTTTGTACTGGTTATAGACGCTTGGCTCGGCGTCGGCGACGCTGCGGTTCCTTGTTGCTGAGCCCGAGCCGTCGGCCGTTGGAAGTAACGCCCCGGTTTGCTGGCGGAAAGTCGCGCGTGCCTCGCGGATTTTTGCCTTGGCGGTTGCGACATCGAGATTGTCATCAACCGCCTGAACAACGAGCCTGTCAAGCAGCGGGTCGTTGAACTGCCGCCACCAAGCCGTCAAGTCCGGTTTCTTAACCGCACTCGACTTCCCATGATCCCCCGCCCACTTGGCTGGTGTGATCACGGCCGGCCGCTCATAGTCGGGGCCCACGACGCATCCGGCGAGTACGATCGCGATGACGGATGCCCCGGAGGCCTTAACGCAGGCTGCCAGACCGCGCATTTTCAACATGTATATCAAGGAAGCGTTCCTTACGCGGGTTACTCTGTCGGGGCGACGGTTGCTGCGGCGGTGTTCCTTGACCTTGACCTGAAAATCCGGCGTACGGTGACGAACAGCAGCGGAATGAAGAAAACACCAAGTACGGTGGCTGAAATCATGCCACCCATGACACCGATACCGATCGAGTTTTGAGCGCCTGAGCCCGCACCATCCGCGACGGCAAGCGGCAACACGCCAAGGATGAACGCGAAAGACGTCATCAGGATCGGACGCAGCCGCTGGCGGGATGCTTCAAGTGTGGCTTCAATCAAGCTCTTGCCGTGGGCCTGTTGCTCAATTGCAAACTCGACGATCAAGATCGCATTCTTGGCCGCAAGGCCGATTGTCGTGAGAAGTCCAACCTTGAAATAGACATCATTCGTCTGGCCGAACAGCGTTGCGGCCACAACAGCGCCGAATATGCCGATTGGGACTGAAAGAAGGACTGCGAAGGGGATAGTCAGGCTTTCGTAAAGCGCCGCAAGCGCCAGGAAAACGACGAGTACCGAGATGGCGTAGAGTTGAAGGGCCTGATTGCCCGACAGGCGCTCCTGAGCGGACAAACCCGTCCATTCATGCTGATAGCCTGCGGGCAGCTCCTGCATCAAGTCGTCGATTGCGGTCATCGCCGTGCCTGAACTGACGCCCGGCGCAGCCGATCCCTGGATTTCAACGGCTGAGACGCCATTGAAGCGTTCGAGGCGCGGGGAACCGTAGGTCCATTTGCCCGTTGCGAAGGACGAGAAAGGCACCATCGTGTCACTCGAATTCTTTGCGTACCAACGGCCAAGGTCTTCGGGCTGCATACGGAAGTCCGTCGCGCTCTGCACGTAGACAGGTTTGACGCGCCCGCGATCGATGAAGTCGTTGACGTAGGAGCCGCCCCACGCGGTCGACAGCGTGTTGTTGATGTCCGAAATCTGCAGGCCAAGCGCGCTGGCTTTCCGGTCATCGATCTGGATTGAGTACTGTGGCGTATCCTCTTGACCATTCGGTCTGGTGCCGACAAGTTGCGTGTCCTTGCCCGCCGCGGCCAACAACTGATTGCGCACATCAATCAAGGCAGCATGTCCGGCACTGTTGCTGTCCATCAGATAGAACGAAAATCCACCAGATGTGCCAAAGCCGGGAATGGCAGGCGGCTGAAGGGCGAAGGCGCTGCCATCGCTGAACTTCGAAAATGCTCCCATCGCGCGGCCAGCGATTGCCCCGGCCTTGGCGTTTTCGTCTGTGCGGCCCTCGAAGTCTTTGAGGCTGATGAAAGCGATGCCGACGTTCTGACCTGCGCCACCGAAGCTGAAGCCGACCGACGACATGACGCCCTCGACATATTCCTTCTCGTCATTCAGGAAGTAGTTCGTGACATCGTCAAGCATCTTGCGTGTACGATCTTCGGTGGCGCCGGGCGGAAGCTGGACGCTGGCGATCAATACGCCCTGGTCCTCATCAGGAATGAAGGAGGACTCCATCCTGGTAAACGTGTAGGCAGCCACTGCGACCATAGCGACGAATATAACCAGGAACACCGGGCTGCGGCGCACGATGCCGCCGATGCTTTTCTGGTAGGCGCTGCTTGTCCTCTCGAAGCCACGGTTAAACCAGCCGAATAGCCCTTTGTTTTTCGCCTCATGTTTGGGCGGGCAAAGCAGGGTGGCGCAGAGCGCGGGCGTAAAAATCAAAGCCACTCCGACGGAAAGAACCATCGCCGAAACGATCGTCACCGAGAACTGGCGGTATATGATACCGACCGATCCGGAGAAGAATGCCATTGGTATGAAAACGGCTGACAGAACGGTTGCGATGCCGATCAAAGCGCTCGAAATCTCCTTCATGGACTTGATCGTGGCGGCTTTGGGATCAAGGCCTTCTTCTTCCATGACGCGCTCGACATTTTCGACCACGACGATAGCGTCATCCACAAGCAGGCCGATGGCCAGCACCATGGCGAACATCGTCAATGTGTTGATCGAATATCCGAACAGGGACAGGATGCCGAACGTGCCGAGAAGAACGACCGGCACGGCTAGAGTGGGGATGATCGTCGCACGGAAGCTCTGGAGAAAGATGAACATGACGACGAAGACGAGAACGATGGCTTCGCCGAGCGTCTTGATGACATCCTGGATCGATAGCTCAACGAATGGCGTCGTGTCGTAGGGATAAACGACGTCAACGTTCTGCGGCATGGTGGGCTTCATCGCCTCGATGGCAGACTTGACACCGTTTGCGGTGTCGATGGCGTTGGCGCCCGTAGCCAGGTTAACACCGATGCCGCTAGCGGGCTTCCCGTTGTATTTCGTTGTTGTGGTGTAGCTTTCCGCACCCAGTTCAACGGTCGCCACATCGCTCATTTGGACCAGTGACCCGTCCGTCTGGCTCTTGAGGATGATGTTCTCAAATTCCTCGGGCGTCTGTAGGCGACTTTTCGCGGTCACGGTCGCGTTCAGCTGCTGACCCTTACGCTGTGGTGCAGCTCCCAACTGGCCGGCAGACACCTGTGTGTTCTGGGCCTCGATTGCACTGGTCACGTCTGAAACCGTAAGGGAATACTTCGACAATTTGTCGGGATCCAGCCAGATACGCATGGCATATCCCGAACCGAACAGCCGGGTATCGCCGACGCCTTCGACGCGGGCGATGCGGTCCTTGAGCGTGCTGTTGATATAATCAGAGATATCTGTTGCGCTCAGCTTACCGTCATTTGAGACGAATGCCGCGATGAGAAGGAAGCTGGACGAGGATTTGGTGACCGTCACCCCGGCCGTCTGCACCGCCGTCGGCAAACTCGATTCGACCTGCTGCAGCTTGTTTTGCACCTGCATCTGAGCGACGTCCGGGTCTGCCTGGTTGGTGAATGTCAGTTCAACCGAGGCTTCACCGGTCGAGGTCGATGTGGACGTCATGTGATCGAGATTGTCTATCCCGGTCATACCCTGTTCAATGACCTTGGTGACGGAGTTTTCGACCGTCTGCGCATCTGCGCCGGAGTAGGTCGCACTCACTGTGACCGACGTGGGCGCGATCTGAGGATATTGAGATATGGAGAGTGAGCTGATCGATAATATACCTGCCAGCATCACGCAAACCGCGATGACCCACGCGAAAATGGGACGGTTGATGAAAAACAGAGACATCAGTTCTGTGCCTCCGCGACATTGACGATCATGCTCGAGCCGCCAATAGAGGCGGACTTGAGCTCGCCGGTCGCATTGTCGATCGTCACTTCTTTCGCATCAGCTTCTTGACCGATCTGCGTGCGCTGCGATCCTTCTACGATTATCCGGTCACCTCCGTTCACGCCGGCTGTCACGAGCCAGTTGTTGCCGATGCTTCGATCCACCGACAGAACCCGCTCCTCGACCTTGTTGTCCTTGGTCACGAACCGCGCGGTGGGCTCGCGCTTGGTGTTGCGTGACACGCCACGCTGCGGCACCAGATAGCTGTTCGGCGCAATACCTTCCTGGATGACGGCGCGGACATACATGCCAGGCAGCACTACGCGGTCGGGATTGGGAAATTGTGCCCTTAGCTTGACCGTCCCGGCGGACTGATCGACCGTCGCTTCGGCAAACTCCACGGTCCCGGTTCTGTCGTAGGCCTTGCCATTGTCGAGCTTCAGCTTGACCGAGACATTGGTTCCGGAAAACCGGAGCCTGCCGGAATCCACCGCTTCGCGCAGGTTGAGCAGGTTGGAACTCGACTGTGTAACATCAACGTTGATTGGATCGAGGCTTCTAATGGTGGTAAGCGCGGTTGTCTGTTCGGCGGTCACAAGCGCGCCGACGGTTATCGTGGACGCGTCCACCCGCCCGGAAATCGGTGCACGAATTTTGGTGTATTCCAGATTGATGCGAGCCGTTTCGACACTGGCCTTTGCGGAAGCAACGTCTGCCTTGGCCTGGGCAAGTGTCGACTTCGCATCCTCGAGGTCCTGTTCGCTAACGGCATTGTTCGATGTAAGGCGGCCATAGCGATTCACCTTGGCCTGCGCACTCGGTAAAGCGCCTTCAGCCTTCTGCAGCGAAGCGACGGCGCTGTCGTAGCTGGCCTGGTAAGTTGCGGGGTCGAGTTCGTAGAGAACGTCCCCTTCCTTTACCTCGCTGCCTTCCTTGAAGTTCCTTTTGCGGACAATGCCCCCGACTTGCGGGCGAACCTCGGCCTCAAGGGAAGCAGCTGTTCTACCCGGAAGCTCGGCTGTTATAGCGACGTCCTGCGGTTGAAGCACGACGACGCTGACACTTGGTTTCGAGGCAGCTGATGGAGGCGCGGGCTCTTCCTTGCTGCAGCTGACAAGGCATAGGCCGATGAGTGCGATCACACCCGCGAATGTGGTTTTAGAACGAGGTGACACGTCGCTTACCCTTTAATGTAACAACGGGTACAGATAATAAATTGCCTGCCGTGTCAATGGGTGCTAAGCGAGCCTGGATGAAAAAGGTAACGAACGACATGGGGAAGACGACAGCCGAACGAGGCCGCGGTCGCCCCAAAATCTACAGTGATGCGCAGCGCCGCAAGACGATTATCGATGAAGCGCGCCGCGCATTCATCGAGGAAGGCTTCCGCGCCACGACAATTGCCAAGGTGGCGGCGCGGTGCAGGATTTCGAAGCAGACGATTTACGAATCATTCGATAGCAAAACTGAACTGTTCAAAGCCGTCGTGGGAGACCATAGACGGATGATGCTGGATTTGCCGCGTCCCGAAAATGAGGATGATGATCCAGATGTTATCCTTGAGCGCATCTTCCTGATCGATGTTGACGAGGAGACTGAGAAGGAAAGGAATAGCTTCCTTGCCTTTGCATTTGAGGAGGCAAGGGATGTCCCCGAACTCGCCGAATTTATCCGAAGGGAGGGTGCCGACCCGTCAAGAAGCGATTTGGCTGATTGGCTTGAAGGTCAGGTGGCGAGGGGGCGTTTGAAGATCGACAACACTTCAAGCGCGGCACGAATGCTGATGGATATGTTGTTAGGGCCGACAGGACCTGGACGACATGACTGGTCGGCACGAGAAGACCGCCGGCGACACCTGCGTTGGTGCATCGACTTTTTCCTCGCCGGAACAGCAGTGAGATAATCGCTCTGCGTGCGGCAAGCCCCTAGTTGCAACTGGCCGGGTGGGCCTTTTCAGCATAGGGGCATCGGTTCAATCTTCCCAAGAGCTTTAAGAAATGTTGCTTCTGCCCGATGATGTACGAAGCGGATTGATCATTTCGATACCATAAAAGTCCTTCTCATTGTCGGTTACGACAACGCAACCGTTTGCCTGGGCGGTGGACGCTATAATCATATCAAGGCCGTTGCGCGGGCGTCCGGTTGCTCTTCCCTCCGCCATCAAGTGCGCCCATATGAGCGCCGCTTTTTCGTCAAAGGGTAAGACACGGTTGGAAAAAAGGCGCTGTGGGCCGTCTTCACCGACAAACCAACTCTCCAGAGAAGTCAGCCGCTTGCCAGCAGGTTCTCCAGGATCCCCTTTGGATCTCAGCAACAGTCAGAGAAGCGATAAAAAGATCTTCATCGGTCCGATCGGCAATCCATGTCATCAGCGTCGCGGATGGCTCTTTCTTGGTTACGTTACTCAGGATATTTGTCGAGAAGATAGCCCATTAAAGCTCGATCTCACGCCCTTCTTCATGATGACGGGTGAACTCAATGTCAGCCCCAACCAGGGGCGAGCGGCGAAGCGCTGCGAGAATTCCCCCCTTTTTGGCTGGCTTACCATTGATGGTATCACTGACCGCCGCGCGTATTCTGGCTGACTCAGGGCTGTTTTCCGCTAAGCGGCGTGCTAGCAGCCTGATAAGCTCACGATCGGCATCGCGACCAAGTACCTCGAAACGAGCTAGCCCGCGTTCACTCAATCGGGCTCTGTAGTTTTGAATTGCGCGGGTCTGGGAGCCAGACATTTTCGCCTCCTTGCCATTCCGGGTAATATAGTCAGGAATAGTCCGTCCTAAAAGGCCGGCACCTCGTCTGGCAAGTTGCGGCAGATGCCCCGCTCGACGGTTCAATGCCGTTCAATGTCATTCAGACCGTCTATTAGCAAACGAATTCGCGGCCGGCAGACATGCAAGGGCCTCCTTTTTTACCCACGCTGCAAATACCGAGACCGAACAAGAAGAACTTGTCTAAGCACATCAATTTCTTCGTTTAAGCGGGTGGTTTCCGCGGGCATGCTCCACCGTGCCTCATGGGGATTGTGTAATGACAAAAGCACTTGTCACGGAGGCGACGCGGGCCGCCGGACGCCCGATCGCCACGATGCTTGCAGAAGAGAGTTGGGACGTGCACGCGCCGTGCCGTGACCGCATCGCGCTGGACAAGATGCGCGGTGAAAACAAAATCGTGCCGCTGGCTATGGATCTGACGGATCGCGCGTATGTCCGCGCCGTCGCGGCAGGGCTGGCTATCGACTCCGGTTTTCAACCCCTCATCATCGAGCGACAGGAAGATGGATATGGAACGTAATGGAGGGCAGTTGCTCGTCGAGTGCCTCTTGGCGCTGGGGGCGACGAAGAGCTTCGGCGTGCCGGGGGAAAGCTATCTTGCGGTGCTCGATGCGCTGCATGATAAAGGCGGACGCCTCGATTATGTCCTGTGCCGCAATGAAGGTGGTGCGGCGTTCATGGCCGCGGCCTATGGGAAGCTTACCCGCCAGCCGGGCATCTGCTTCGTGACCCGTGGTCCCGGCGCCGCCAATGCCTCGATCGGCGTGCACACAGCCATGCAGGATTCTGCACCGATGATCCTCTTCGTCGGACAGGTTGGAACCGACATGAAGGGTCGCGAGGCTTTCCAGGAAGTCGATTACAAGGCCGTTTTCGGTACCATGGCCAAGTGGGCCGTCGAAATCGATCAGGTCGAACGCGTCCCCGAAATCCTCTCTCGCGCCTGGACGCTCGCGATTTCGGGCCGTCCCGGCCCCGTCGTGATCGCGCTGCCGGAAGACATGCTGACCGCGCTTACAGGGGCCGCGCCCCTGTCAGGCCCTGTCGAGATCGCTGAGCCCGCGCCGTCGGCTCCTGCCATGCAGCGGCTGCGCGGGATGCTGGAAGGCGCAGAGCGTCCCGTCATTCTCTATGGCGGCTGCAACTGGGCCGATGGTGCAATGGACGCGGTCCGGAATTTTGCCGAGGCGTCCGACATTCCGGTGGTGTCCGTCTTCCGTTATCAGGACCAGTACGACAATGCCTCGCCGACCTTCTGCGGCGAAGCCGGTGTGGGCATGGTCGCCTCCGTCAAGGAATTGTTGCGCGAAGCCGACGTCATCCTCGCGGTCAACAACCGCTTCGGCGAGAACTCGACAGACGGCTACACGCTGTTCGATGTTCCGCAGCCACGCCAGCAGATCATCCATGTCCATGGTTCGGATCTGGAGATCGGCAAGGTCTACAGGCCCGCGTTCGGTATTCACGCCGGCCCGAACGCCTTCGCGGAAGCTCTGAGCGCGCTTGAGCCCGTCAAGGGCGGATGGGCGCAATGGCGGGCCAAGGGGCGTGCCGCGTACGAGAAGAGCTTCGACCTTCCGGATCTGCCCTCGCCGGTAGACATGGGCAAGGTGACCGCGCTCCTGAACGAAATTCTGCCTGACGACGTTATCCTGACCAACGGCGCGGGAAACTTCACCGTCTGGCCCAACAAGTTCTTCAGGTTCGGGCCGAAAGCGCGGCTCCTGGCTCCGCAGTCGGGCGCGATGGGCTATGGCGTTCCGGCTGCCATCGCCGCCAAGGTCGCCCGTCCCGACCGCACCGTCGTCTGCTTTGCCGGCGACGGCGATTTCCAGATGAACTGCCAGGAACTGGCGACGGCCCTTCAGCATGGGGCGCAGCCGATCATCCTTCTTCTCAACAATGGCATCTACGGCACCATCCGCGCCCATCAGGAGCGGCATTACCCGGAGCGCGTCTCCGGCACGACGATGGTCAATCCGGATTTCGTGGCGCTTGCGAAGTCCTACGGTTTCCACGCCGAGCGTATAGGGGCGACTTCGGACTTCGCGGCCGCCTTCGAAAGGGCGCGGGCGTCCAAGACCGGCGCGCTTCTCGACCTCGACATTTCACCCGAAGCGTTGACCCCGCGCCAGACGCTGAGCCAAATGCGCGAGGCCGCTCTTTCTGCAAAGGAAACCGCATGACACAGCGTCACGACATCCGCCTCGGCGCCGATATCGGCGGTACCTTTACCGATATCGCACTCGATGTGCGCGGCAAGCTCTTCTCGACAAAGGTGCTGACCGATTATTCGGCGCCGGAACAAGCGATTCTGGACGGCATCGAAATCGTCATCCTGGATGCGGGCATTTCGGCTGACGATATCGACATCGTCATCCACGGCACGACGCTTGCCACCAATGCACTCATCGAGCGCCGCGGCGCGAGGACGGCCCTCGTCACCACCGAAGGGTTCCGTGACGTCATCGAGATGCGCACGGAAAACCGGTTCGAACAATACGACCTCAGCCTCGTGCTGCCAAAGCCGCTGATCCCGCGTGAGGATCGCTTTCCGATCAAGGGACGCATCGACGCGCAGGGCAAGGAGCTGCAAGCGCTTGACGAAGCCGCACTGGAAGCTCTTGCGGACGTTATCGCCGAGGGTGACTTCGGGTCCGTTGCCATCGGCTTCATCCATTCGTACATGAACCCGGCGCATGAGCAACGCGCTCGCGAAATCCTGTCCCGGAAGCTGTCGATCCCGATCTCGATCTCGTCGGAGGTCTCGCCGCAAATGCGCGAGTTCGAGCGGTTCAATACGGTCTGTGCCAATGCCTATGTCCGCCCGCAGATGGCCGACTATTTGTCGCGGTTGCAGGTGCGGCTGAGGGAGATGGGAGCGGAGTGCCCGGTCTTCATGATCCATTCGGGCGGCGGGCTGATCTCGGTCGAGACGGCGTCCGAGTTTCCGGTTCGGCTCGTGGAATCCGGCCCTGCGGGCGGCGCGATCTTTGCTGCCGACATTGCTCGCCGCTTCAGCCTGAACCGTGTCGTTTCCTATGACATGGGCGGCACGACGGCGAAAATTTGCCTTATCGAGGATTACCAGCCGCACACGGCGCGCACTTTCGAAGTCGCCCGCACCTACCGTTTCTGCAAGGGTTCGGGCATGCCGATCTCCATTCCTGTCATCGAGATGATCGAGATCGGTGCGGGCGGCGGCTCCATTGCCTGGGTCGATGCCATGGGCCGCATCCAGGCCGGCCCAGAATCGGCGGCCTCCGAACCTGGCCCGGCCTGCTACCAGCGCGGCGGCGATCGGCCCGCGATCACCGACGCAGATCTCGTGCTCGGCAAGCTCGATCCGGATAACTTTGCCGGCGGCAAGATCAAGTTATCGGTCGACAACGCCAGTGCCGCGATCGCACGCGACGTCGGTGCCCGCCTGAAGCTCGCCACCGAAGCGGCCGCCTTCGGCATCGTCGAGGTGGTGGACGAGAACATGGCCAATGCGGCGCGTGTGCACGCCGTCGAGAACGGCAAGAATATTTCCGAGAACATCATGATTGCCTTCGGCGGGGCGGCACCCCTACATGCCGCTCGCCTTTGCGAAAAACTCGGCGTGGACCAGTGCCTCATCCCGAAAGGGGCGGGCGTCGGCTCGGCAATCGGCTTCCTGAAGGCGCCGTTCGGCTATGAAGCGCTTTCATCCAACATCATGCGCCTTTCGAAGTTTGACGCAGGCGCTGTCAACGCCATGCTCGGCGGGTTGAAAGAGACCGCCGAAGGCTTTGTACGTGCCGGTACGCAGGGAAAGATCGTGCGCGAGGTCACAGCCTTCATGCGCTATGCCGGCCAGGGCTGGGAAATCCCCGTGGCGCTGCCCGACCGTGCCTTCACGGCGGCGGACGCGGGCATGATCGAGGCGGCCTTCAAAGACCGCTACGCCCAGTTCTTCGGCCGTGCGGTGGAAGGCCCGGAGATCGAGTTCGTCACCTGGTCCGTCAAGGCGCAGGACGTGCGTCCCGAGGGCGAGCGATTCACGCTTGAAACGGAGGGGAGCGCGGTTTGCGCATCCACCACGAGAGCCGTCTTCGATCCGGCCTCCGGCGAGACCCTGGAAACCGCCATCGTGCCGCGCGAGACGCTGTCACCAGGTGCGCGCGTGGCCGGCCCTGCGGTCATCGTCGAGCGGGAGACCTCGACCGTCGTCACGTCGCCGTTCGATGCCGTCATCCAGATCGACGGCACCATTCTTCTCGTGCGCAAGGGGCACTGAACATGAGCGATATCAATGAAATCCGCATGCAGGTCATGTGGAACCGCCTGATCTCGGTCGTTGAAGAACAGGCATTGACGCTGCTGCGCACGGCGTTCTCCACCTCCGTCCGCGAGGCGGGCGATCTCTCGGCGGGCGTCTACAACGCCAAGGGCGAGATGCTTGCCCAGGCCGTCACCGGCACGCCGGGCCACGTCAATACAATGGCGGAAGCCGTGCTGCACTTCATCGCCGAAATCCCGCGCGAGGATATGTATCCGGGCGATACCTATGTCACCAACGATCCGTGGAAGGGCACCGGCCACCTGCACGACATCACCATGGTCTCGCCATCGTTCAAGGGGGAGGAACTGATTGGCTTCTTCGCCTGCACGGCGCATGTCGTCGATGTCGGCGGGCGCGGCTTCGGGGCGGATGGCAAGTCGGTCTATGAGGAAGGCATTCAGATTCCGATCATGAAGTTCGCCGAGCGTGGCGTGGTGAACAAGGACCTGCTGAAGATCCTGCGCCTCAACGTGCGCGAGCCGAACCAGGTGATCGGCGACTTCTATTCGCTCGCCGCCTGCAACGACGTCGGCCACAAGCGGCTGATCGAGATGCTGGGTGAGGTCGGTTACCACAACCTCGACACGTTGGGCGACTTCATCCTGTCGCGCACGCACCGGGCGACGATGGAACGCATCGCCGGCCTGCCGAAGGGAGCCTGGACGAACGACATGCTAACGGACGGCTACGACGTGCCGATCAGGCTCGCCGCGGAGGTCTCGATCACCGACAGCGGGATCAATGTCGATTTCTCCGGCACGGATGGCGTGAGCCGCTGGGGCATCAACGTGCCGCTGATCTACACCAAGGCCTACGCCTGCTACGCGCTGAAATGCGTGGTGGCACCTGACATTCCCAATAATTCCGCCTCACTTGCCGTCTTCAACGTCTCTTCGCCGGTCAATATCCTCAATGCCGAGCGGCCGGCCCCGGTTTCGGTGCGCCATGTCATAGGCCACATGGTCCCGGACCTCGTTCTCGGTGCGCTGGCCAAGGCGCTGCCCGGCCAGATCCTTGCCGAAGGCGCGGCCGCCCTGTGGAACATCCATATATCGGCCCGCCCGGTTGCCGGCGCTGCCGGCCGCCGTGCCGAGGTGCTGATGTTCAACTCGGGCGGCATGGGCGCACGTCCCGGCATCGATGGCCTGTCCTCGACAGCATTTCCGTCCGGCGTCCATACCATGCCGATCGAGGCGACCGAACATACCGGCCCAATCGTCGTCTGGCGCAAGGAACTGCGTCCGGATTCCGGCGGGGCGGGCAAATATCGCGGTGGTCTTGGCCAGATCATCGAAATCGCGCCGGCGGAAGGCCACGAATTCGACTTTTCGGCAATGTTCGACCGCATCGCGACGCCAGCGCGCGGGCGGGACGGCGGTGAAGACGGGGCGCCTGGCTCTGCGAAGCTCGATGACGGCACGAAACTGCGGCCGAAAGGCTGGCAGCATGTATCCGCCGGCCGCCGGCTGATGTTGGAACTGCCGGGTGGCGGCGGCTTCGGAAACCCGTTAGAGCGCACCGCCGAAGCCAGAGCCGAAGACCTGTCCAAAGGCTATGTGACGGAGAAGAAATGATGAGCCATATCGCCAGCAGGCTTTCCGCCGTCAAACCCTCAGCTTCCATGGCCGTTTCGCAGGCCGCCAAGGACCTTGCGGCGACGGGGGTCGACGTGATCGACCTCGGTCTCGGCGAGCCGGATTTCCCGGCTCCCGCCCACATCACCGAAGCCGCCTTCGCGGCGGCGCGCAAGGAGCGCATGCTCTACACCGCCTCGCTCGGCACACCAGACCTGCGTAAGGCCATCGTCGCCAAGTTTCGCAATGAAAACGGCCTCGACTACGCCATAGACGAAATCGCCGTCGCCAATGGCGCCAAGCAGATCATCTTTAACGCGCTGATGGCCACTGTGGAGGAGGGCGACGAAGCGATCCTGCCGGCGCCCTATTTCGTCTCCTATCCTGAGATGATCAAACTTTTCGGCGGCGTTCCGGTCACGCCGGCCTGCCCGGCGGAGAACGGTTTTCGCCTGACGCCCCAGGTTCTGGAAGCGGCGCTGACGAAAAAGACCCGCTGGCTGTTCCTCAACATGCCGGGCAACCCGTCGGGCGCGGTCTATACCGAGGCCCAGTTGAAAGCACTTGGTGCGGTTCTCGCAAACTATCCCGATGTCATGATCCTGTCGGATGAGATCTACGAGCACATCATTTTCGACGGGCGCAAGTTCGTTTCCTTCGGCGCGGCCTGCCCGAAACTTCGCGATCGCTCGCTGATCGTCAACGGCATGTCCAAGGCCTATGCCATGACCGGCTGGCGCGTCGGCTATGCCGCCGGCCCAAACGATCTGATCAAGGCGATGGCGACGATCCAGAGCCAATCCTGCACCTCCGTTTCCGCCCCGGCGCAGATCGCGGCCAGGGCGGCGCTCGAGGGACCGCAGGATTGCGTTGCCGAATTCCGTGCCGCGTTCGAACGGCGCCGCGATCTCGTGGTCGAAGGCATCGCCAAGATCGATGCGCTGAGCCTCGACCCGCCGGAAGGCGCCTTTTACGCCTATATCGGCTGCACGGCGCTGATCGGCGCGAAAACCCCGTCGGGCCAGACGCTCGAAGACGACGTCGCGTTTGCGAAATATCTCCTCGACGAGGGGCATGTGGCAGCGGTTCCGGGCACCGCCTACGGCCTGTCCCCCTTCTTTCGCATTTCCACGGCAACCTCCGAGGCGGTTCTGGAGGAGGCGGTGAAGCGTATTGCGGCGGTCGTCGCCAAACTCGAATTCTGATTGGAACCAAGAATGTCCAAATCCTACAAGACCATTCTCATCACGGGGGCCGCCGGCCGCTTGGGTACGGAGCTGCGACGGGGCCTTTCGCCGCTCGCCGACACGCTGCGGCTGGCGGATATCGACGAGATCAAGGATCTGCAGCCGAACGAAGAGGCGATGACCTTCAATCTCGCCGACGAGGCCGCTGTCATGAAGGCGGTCGAAGGTGTCGATGCCATCGTGCATTTCGGCGGGGTTCCATTGGAGCGTCCCTGGGAGGATATCCTCGACGCCAATATCCGCGGCAGCTATCATATCTACGAGGCTGCCCGGAAGCACGGCGTCAGGCGCGTCGTCTATGCGTCCTCCGTTCATGCGATCGGCTATCATCCGCTCGAAGCCCACATCGATACGGACGCGCCGGTACGTCCCGACAGCCTCTACGGCGTTTCCAAATGCTTCGTCGAGGCGCTGAGCCGCTTCTACTGGGACAAGTTCGGGCTGGAGAGCGTTTGCTTGCGCATCTTCTCCTCGTTCCCGGAGCCGGCAGACCGTCGCATGCTCTGGTCGTGGCTCTCGTTTGAGGACTGCATCCGCCTGGTGACGGCGAGCCTGACGGCGCCGCGCGTCGGCCACACCATCAGCTTTGGCCTCTCCGACAATGCCGTCAAGCCGGTCGACAATGGCAAAGCCGGTCATCTCGGCTATGTACCGCAGGACAATACCGAGCGCTTCCGCGCCAGGGTCGAGGCGGAAAAGCCGCCGGTCGATCCGAAGGCTCCCTCCACTCTTTATCTCGGCGGATGGTTCGTCGATATCGGCCATCCCAACGACGAGGCCTCGAAATGAAAGACCAGTATGACGTCGTCGTTATCGGCGGCGCGGTGATCGGCTCCGCCGTCGCGTATTATCTTGCGGCCAATCCCGATTTCGATGGGTCGGTGCTCGTCGTGGAACGCGACCCAACCTATCTGAAGGCGGCAACTTCGCTGTCTTCTTCTTCGATCCGCACCCAGTTCTCCAACCCGATCAATGTGAAGATCAGCCAGTACGGCTCCGAAGTCATCCGTAATTTCGGCGAGATGATGCAGGTCGGTGACGACAGGCCGGATCTCGGTTTCCATTCCGGCGGCTACCTGTTCCTGGCCAGTACGCCCGAGCAGGTGCAGATCCTCAAGGAGAACCACGAAGCGCAGATCTCCTGTGGCGCCGATGTCGTGCTCTGGGACAGCGCCGCGTTGGTGAACGCCTTTCCGCACCTGAACGTCGCGGACATCGAGCTCGCCTCCTATGGCCGCTCCGGCGAAGGCTGGTTCAACAATACCGGGCTCATGTATGGTTTCAAGAATAAGGCCCGCTCGCTTGGCGTCGACTACGTCACGGATGAGGCCGTGGCCGTCGGCCGCGATGGCGATACTGTGACGTCGGTCACCTTGAAGTCCGGCGCGGTCGTCAAGGCCGGCACGATCGTCAATGCCTCCGGTCCGCGCGCCGCGCTAACGGCCCGCATGGCGGGACTCGATATTCCAGTCGAGCCGCGCAAGCGTACCCTGTTCGTCTTCGATTGCGCTCATACGCCGGAGGGAACGGCTGCTGTCAACCAGGGTCGGCTCCCGCTGATGATCGATCCCTCCGGCGTGTTCTGCCGGCCCGAAGGCCGATTCTTCCTGACGGGCTGCCCGCCGGTTGATGACCCGGCGGTTGACTGGGATGATTTCGAGCCGCGCTACGAGGAGTTCGAGGAGATCATCTGGCCGGCGCTGGCCGAGCGGTCGCCCCAGTTCGAAGCGATCAAGGTCGTGAACCAGTGGGCGGGGCACTATGACTTCAATACGCTTGATCACAATCTGGTTGTCGGCCGTCATCCTGTCGTGCGCAATTTCCTGTTCGCAAACGGTTTTTCCGGCCATGGGCTGCAGCAGGGACCCGCAACGGGAAGGGGCGTATCCGAGTTGATCACCTACGGTGAATACCGCACCCTGGACCTGACGGAAGTCGGCTACGAGAGGATCGTGGAGAACCGCCCCTTCCTCGAAAAAGCTGTGATATAACGGCTGCCGGCTCCACCTATGGCTATGGGCGGAGCCGGTCGTCATTGAATATCACCTGCGGAGGGTGACTTGGCTGGACAACACACGCGGCTTCCCCCTCTCAATGCGCTGCGCGCATTCTGGGCGGTCATGCGTCAGGGCACATTTCGCGGTGCGGCCGACGAGCTTCTCGTCACGCCACAGGCGATCAGCCAGCAGATCAAGCTGCTGGAAGATACCTTGCATGTGCCCTTGTTCGAGCGGAAGGCGCGGGTCATCGAACCCACAGAACATGCGATCATCCTGTCGCATTTCGTCCAGGCGGGCTTCGATGAATTCAGTGAAGGCATTCGCCGGGTTACAAACTCGACCTACCGCAATCGCATCAACATCAACGTCAGCCCGTATTTCGCCACACGCTATCTGATGGAGCGGCTGGAGCGCTTTCGCCAGCGCATGCCCGGTGCCGACATCCGTTTGACGACCATGGTCAACGTGCGCGACTTCGCCGCCGACGAGGTCGACGTTTCCATCCAGTGGGGCTTCGGCAACTGGAAGGAATACGATGTTAAACTGCTGATGCATGATCCGAAGATCATTTGCTGTTCGCCGGAACTGGCAAAACAAATCTCTTCAACCGCCGACCTTGGCCGCATGACGCTACTTCATCCGGTCATGGCCCGCGATCTCTGGCGCAAGGTGCTGGCGCATCTCGGCCTGCCGTCGATGGAGATGGCCGGCGAAATCGAATTCCAGGATGCGGCGACCATGCGCAGGGGCAGCATTTCCGGCATCGGCGTCGGGCTCGTCTCGAAGCTCGATGCGCTTGCCGATATCAAGGCCGGCACACTCGTCGCGCCGCTCGGCCTTGATATCCTTGATACGATGGATAAGAAGGACGTACCCGGCTTCTATCTCGTCGTTCCGAGGGCGCACAAGCGCGTCAAGATCATCTCCGCCTTTTGCGACTGGATTACCGCAGAGCAATGGTGAGGGATCGCTAGGAAGAGGCGCGCCTTGTCAATTGCGTCTCGCGCCAGATCGTGAAGAGGCCGGCTCCGACGACGATGATGGCCCCGACGACCATGTTGAATGTGACGATCTCACCGAACAGCCACATAGCGAGGATGACGTTGAGAACGAGCTGGAAATAGGTGACCGGCTGAACTTCGGCCGCCGGCAGCAGGCCATATGCGCGGATCAGGAAATAGTGGCTAAGAGTACCGCAGACGCAGAGCGCGGCGAGGGCTAGCCAGTCGCCGGACCTGACCTCCGTCCAGTAGAACGGACCGATCAGCGAAATCGCCACCGCCCCCGCGATACCGGCATAGAAGAGACTGGTCACGGCCGAGTCTTCGCGGCTCACCGCACGCGTGGCGATGCTGTAGAGCGCAAAGAGCACGGACGCTCCGAGGGGCAGAAGCAACGACGGGTCAAAATGGACATCCACGGGATTGATGATCACCAGAACGCCGAGAAGGCCCACCAGCACGGCGGTCCCGCGGCGCCATCCGACAGCCTCGCCGAGCAGCGGGATCGAGAGGATCGTGATGATCAGCGGCGTTGCCTGGAAGATCGATTGGCTCATCGCAAGACCGGCATGCACATAGGAATAGACGATAAGGATGATTTCGGCCACGAGCAGAAGCCCTCTGGCGATCTGCAGTCCGGGGCGGCGCGTCTGGACCGCTTGCCGGATGCCGCCCTTCGATGAGGCGGCGAAAGCAAAGACGAAAAGCGCGAAGGCCCAGAACCGGATCATGGTTATGAACAGTGCCGGATAGCGATCGCCTAGATATTTCGTGATCGCATCCTGGCCGGCAAAAATGCAGACCGCAAGGAATGCAAACAGATAACCGCGGGTTTTCGGGCTCATGACGCCTACAAAATCAAAATCGTTTGAACCCGCTCATAGCACAGGGATGGCCGGATGCGACGCGCGAGTTCAAGATAATTGTGGCGGGCGCAACAGCGCCCCCTCGGATCATCCGTCTACAGTGCCTTTTCGAGCTGAGGCAGGACTCCGAAAAGGTCACCGACGAGGTCGTAGTCTGCGACCTGGAAGATGCAGGGCCATCCTCGTCCTTATTGATGGCGACGATGACCTTGCTATTTTTCACGCCGACAAGGTGCTGGACGGAGCCGGAGATGCCGCGGGCGATGTAGCGCTGCGGTGCCACCACCTTACCCGTCTGGCCGATCTGCCAGTCGTTGGGGGCGTAAGCATCATCCACCACAGCGCGCGCCGCACCGACGGCCGCACCGAGCTTGTCGGCGACGGGTAGGATCTCCTCCTAGAACGTCTTCGACGAGCCGAGCGCACGCCCACCCGAGATGATGATCTTCGCCGAGGTCAGCTCCGGGCTCTCTGAGCCAGTTGCCGAACCGGTCAGCTTTCCCCCGGCCGAGGAGCCGTATTCGACTTCTTTCTGGGAAGCCCATCGGCGATATGAACAAACGGCAACTGTGACCCCGCATAACCGTGCATGGTCGGTGGATACTGCTCCGGATGATCCATCGCCCCAATCATGAAGAAAACCTGCTCATTTATGCGTGCATCGCGGTAAGCAATGGGCGCCCCGCAAGTTGGGCAGAAACTGCGCTGGATGGGATGCTCGCCGTAGGTCGATCCTTCGAAATCGACAAAGGTCACGTCAGCGGAAAGGAATCCGACGAACGCGGCAACGGGCGCCCCGCTGGCCCGCCGGCAATCCGAGCAATGACAATAAGCGGCGTAGAATGGCTTAGAGGTCGCTTCGAACCTAATGGCTCCGCAACGGCAACCGCCTGTATGTCGCTCCAAGATATCGCTCCCTTAACTTGTGCCGGAGTTCTCGACAATCCGGCTTGCCTACGTCGTCCTCCATGGGACCGTTCATATGCAGTCCTTTTGACCATCAGGAGAGTCTTCATGCAAGCTGGGACATGGCATATCGCCGGCTAGGGGTAGTCTGAGGTTTTAATGGATCAGTTCCGGCCTTGCGGTTCTCGAGCATGAATTGATAGCCGAGCAGGCCAGTGCCCTCGGCCATTCCAACCGGGCGGCGGACGCCGCCTTGGTGAAGCTGACCGAACGTGAGGGCCAGGGCACGGAAGCCGAGATCGAAATGCTCGTTGATGACGCGGCCGAGTGCGAGTGGGCGCTGTTCATCCAGCGGGAGGCTTGCGGGATGTCGAATGGCCGGGATGTCATCAAACAATATTACGTACCCGGTAAAATTCTTGCGCCTGGGGGCCGCCCCGCGTCTTGGTGAAGGCCCGCTCAAGTTGAGATGAGGGCGCTCCGAAAATCGTTACTAAGTAACGGTCCTCGGCCGTGCGTTATCCGAGGTGCACCGTCGTGCGGGTCTGCATCCGCGCTCTGGGTTCGAGACAATCAGGCTCTTGTGGCCTCAGATCTGCCCACCGTCTCATTCGCTATGATTCTGCAAGACATCAGGCAACAACCTGATCCAGTTCCGACAGGGCTTCTGGGGGGAGCTCTATTGTTGCCGCTGCAAGGTTCTCTCGCAGATGTACCCGTGACGACGTACCAGGAATCAGAAGAATGTTCGACGATCGCTGGAGAAGCCAGGCGAGCGCCACCTGCATCGGCGTGGCGTCGAGCCGCGCAGCAACGTTGGACAGAGTGGATGATTGCAGCGCAGAGAAGCCGCCCAGAGGGAAGAACGGCACATAGGCGATCCCTCTGGAGGCGAGCATGTCGATCAACGGATCGTCATGACGGTGCGCAAGATTGTACTGGTTCTGCACGCAAACGATGTCTGTGATTTTTCCGGCGTTCTCGATCTGCTTCGCCGTGACATTGGAAAGGCCAATATGCCTGATCAAGCCCTGTTGCTTCAAACCCTCGAGAACTTCAAGGGGCTCGTCCAGTGAGCCTTCCGCGGGGCCGTGCACGTCGAACATGGCGCGCAGGTTGACGACATCAAGCACATTGAGTCGGAGATTGCGGAGGTTGTCATGAACGGCTTCAGTCAACTGCGCGCGTGAAAATGCCGGCTTCCATGAGGCGTCCGTGCTCTGCTCGCGCCAACCTTTGTGACGATAACAAGGTCGTTGCCGTAAGGATGCAAGGCCTCTCGGATAATCTCGTTTGTGACATGGGGGCCATAGAAATCGCTGGTATCGATGTGGTTGACGCCATCCTCCACGGCTTCTCGCAGCACGGCGATTGCCTCCGCACGATCGCGCGGAGGTCCGAAAACACCCTTTCCCGCTAGCTGCATTGCGCCATAGCCCAGGCGGCGCACCGTACGGTTGCCAAGCATGAAAGTTCCTGAAGTTGCAACAGAGCTCATGGTCTATCTCCTTTGTTTTCCAGAAACTAGGCATGTGGCATATTGGGGACAAGAAGGTATAATCAGAACAGCTTGTCCGTCTAGCCGGACAAAGGTCGCGGATGCCAGGAGAACAATATGCCGGACTTGACCGATCTGAATGCATTCTTACTGGTGGCTCGATCCCAAGGTTTTCGGCAGGCCGCGCGCGAAAGCGGCATCAGCTCCTCGGCGTTGAGCGATGCGGTGAAACGGCTGGAAGACGACCTTGGGGTGCGACTGTTCAATCGCACGACCCGAAGCGTGCTGATGACGGATGCAGGACGCCTTCTACTGGAGCGCACCGCACCTGCATTTGCAGAGGTGGCATCGGCGCTGAACGAGGTCAAAAGCAGCCGCGGCCGCACTTCAGGTGAGCTTAGGCTCAATGTCCCGATGAGTGCGGCAAGGTTGGTCCTGCCTGCTATTGTGCCACCGTTTCTTACGTCCTATCCGGAAATCAGGCTGGAAATCATAACCGATGAGAATTTCGTCGACATCATCAAGAGCGGCTGCGACGCAGGCATCCGTTATGACGAAAGGCTGGAGCAGGATATGGTCGCCTTGCCGATCGGTCCACGCCAGCAGCGTTACGCGCTTGCCGCGTCGCCGGATTACCTTGAAAGAAGAGGCACACCGCAACATCCACAAGAGCTGCTTTCACATCATTGCATTCTGGGCCGGTTTTCGGGACGCGCCATTCCCTCTTGGGAATTCGAATGCGAGGGAGAAGGTGTCGTCATAAATCCAAAAGGAAATCTCGTTGTTCAGTTTGGCGGCGGCACCGACCTTGGAATCGACGCAGCCGTTGCCGGTACTGGCTTGATTTACCTCTTCGAGGACTGGCTAAGGCCCCACTTTGATCGAGGCGATCTAGTTCCGGTTATGGAGGAATGGTGGATCCGGTTTCCCGGCCCATTCCTCTATTATTCTGGACGGCGGCTCGTGCCCGCACCTCTGCGCGCGTTTATCGATTTCGTGAAGCAAACGAACAAAGCGGCAGCGAATTGTTGACCGCCTGCCAATGATTATCGGATCGCCACGTCGGCGCCCTCCTTTGGCAGTGTCGCCGGTTTTCGATACGCTGTTGAGGTGCCGCAATCGTACAGCTGTTTTCGGTCAGGTCTTCTTCCTGTGCAGCAATTGTCGGGTTTCGCCCCGCCTGCTGTCTCAATGGAACATATGAGTTGGGAAACGGTTGGTGGCCCGTCATCCAAACTAGGAGAGCACGATGGTCACCATGGTCGGAAACGAAGAAACAATCGACAAGCTCGTCACCAACCTCATCTATCTTGAACGCGACGCCATCGCCGCCTACGAATCCGTGATCGAGCGTCTCGACGATAAGCAGCTAAGCGTACAGGTCGCAGCCTTTCGTGACGACCACCTCCAGCATCTTCAGGTTCTTAACGAAATTGCGCGCGAAATCGGCACTGAAGCGCCGACCGACGGTGACATGAAGCAGATGCTGACCACGGGCAAGATCGCGCTGGCGGACCTGTTCGGGGACTCTGCAATCCTGAAGGCGATGAAGACAAACGAAGACGACACTGTCACAGCTTACGAGCGGGCTTCCCGTCACGAGGACACCATCCCGCAGTCCAAAGCCTTCTTCCTGAAGGCACTCCATGACGAGCAGCGCCATCGGGAATGGTTCGAGACAACGGCGAAAGCTCTGTGATCTTGAATTCGAGCCATCTAGTTCTCACCTATGGCTCACACCCCGATTGCTTGCACGAAACCGTCGAGCGTTCACGGCTGTCCGGGTCCGAAGGGCGCTCCCTTTGAGCAGGTCGAGCGCCCTTCGGATGTCGAGCCGGATAATAGAAACCGCCGCCAACCACGGCGTCTTTCAGGGATTTAAAGTTGAAGTCGAGCCTACCGAATTTCCTAAAATCCGCTACCGCACTGTTTATGGCGATGACTTCGATGTCTCATCCCATCAAGGCGATGGCGTCGGAACGCACTGACGTTGCCGCTGATCGCCGTGTTCAGAGAAGTGATGTTGACGTGAATGGCGCGGCGGCGGAGCCCCGGCAATCCCGACGTCTGGTAATATTCTTCCACGGCATACGAGGGCGCGGCTCCGTCATGGCTGCGATTGGGGAGTCATGGAAAGCAACGCTACGTGAGACGGAATTCGTTTCTCCGGATGCTCCATTCGCCCATCGCTCCGGCGGAAGGCAATGGTTTGCCGTCGATGACCACGTCCTGCGCCCGGACCGCATCGCTGCGGCGCGTCATGCCTTCGACGAGTTGGTGAACGAGATCATTCAGCGCGAAGGATTCCAGAATAACCTGCAGGACGTTGCGTTCGTCGGCGTCTCGCAGGGCGCGATCATGGCGCTTGATGCTGTCTCTTCGGGACGATGGAAGGTTGGCGCACTCGTGAGCTTCGCAGGCCTCATGCCGCTACGCCCAACATCATCGTCATCCGACACGCCAATCTTCCTGATACATGGTGGAGCTGACGAAACGATACTGTCGACGGCGTCGGCGGCCGCAAGCGGGCAGCTGAAAGCCGCTGGTTATGATGTCATGCTCAAAATCTATCCGGATGTCGGTCACACGATCTCGTCAGAGCAAGCGAGGGACGCCGTTGCCTACCTAAAAGGGCGGCTTGGCGGGTAACGGATTGCGGATCATCCTCTTGCGGGCAACTGTCAGGCGATCCTCTCACGAATCGACGCGACCTCACACATCCGATCATACTCCTTTCTCCGTAGGAACTTTCCGGCAGGCAACAGGTTCATCGTAAGAGGTCGCGGCGTGTCAAGCCGACGCGACGGGGATGGTGAACACGGTGGTTTTTCGGCTTTCTCATCGTGGCCAACGAATAGGCAGGCGAGCACCCCACCCATCCGCCGCGGTCTCAACAATAAGTTTAAGGAGGAACGATCATGTCGAAACGCGAGCTAATAGATACCGGAAACGATAAGCGCTATGTACGTCGCGACGAAGATGGCAAGTTCAAGGAGTCGGTGGATGTCGGTCGCTCACTTTCAGCCGATAAACGGCATAAGGCGGAGCACGACGCAAAGCCCGGCGAGGGTGACAAGGGCGATCGTAACTCCGAGTGAATATGGCCACCTACAACGTTGATGGTGTCAATGGCCGTCTGGAAGTCCTACGCTCGGCGGAGCTTTACGAACTCGAAGTGCCGGTCACGCGTGCGCGCGACTAAAAAGTCATGCCAACTGAACTGTACGTTTGCGAGGCGGAGCGATGCGAGGACGGAGCGCAGTTTCGCATCGAGGTCAGCGAAGCTTTTCGTGATCCCGTAGACCAAGGTTGGATGGATGCGGTCCGATACCTCAATACAGGCGAGCGCGCCTAAACGCTCTGAGATCCAGGAAGGCCTATGCCGGAAAAGGTGGCCTGCGAACAAACGACTTCCTTTTAAGTCGGCACTCCCGCGCCCATTTTTCAAAAGCTGGCGTCGATAAACATAGTCGCGGATGGAAACACACGAGCGACCACGCTCCAGTCTGGATAGAGATCTCAGAGAACCCAACAAACCGGAGAAAAGACAATGACTGATCAATGGAAGGCGACACTTGCAGACGGCCTGGCGCAATTGGTGGACAAGGCGGTGACCGAGGGTGCGAAACAAGAGGACGCCTATGCGACAATTGCCGAAGAGATGGATCGCTTGAAGGTGACCGATGACCGTGACCCTGATCCTGCCGACACCGTCTCGGAGCAGGTTGTCGAAGAGCCCGCAAACGATTGGCCTGCAGCCTAGATGTAGCGGTGAACATGCGGAGGGGTTTTTCAGGGCTGTCTATCAACTGTCACCCAGATGTCTGGGCTTGCGGTAACACGATTTGCCAGTGCTAATCAGCCTTACTTGATTTCAGCTTATCGGGAACGCATTCCTGAACGTATCCATCGTATTCACAACGTGGGCTGGCGAAGCACAGTTCTTTGTCCTTCCAACTCCCCTGTCGGCGTGAAAGCCTTCATTTATCCTGGAGGCGCTTTTGCGAGACTATCACCGAAGGCGAGGACCGGTAATGCTTCAGGTGTGGTTACCGATCGGGAAGTCCTAGGTTGAGATGCCGCTTACGACGCCCATTGCCTCGCGGATGATCGCCACGCCGATCTTCGACCGCACGGACGGCAAAACGCGAAGCTACGCCGGCGAAGAAATTGAAGATCTGGCCGACGCGGGTGGCTTCACAGATAGCCTCGGGCTGCGTCTTGCTCTCTTCGCGGGAAAGCAGACGGCCAAGCCCTTCCTTGCGGGCGAGAATCTTCTCGCCGGTCTTCTTCAGGATGGCATGGTGCTCGAGGATCCCGGAGCGTGACCAGGCCGGGAACACGGCCTTGGCGGCGCCTATGCGGCTTTTGTGTCTTTGCTGGTTGCGCGGGCATAGTCGCCGACCGTGCCGTCGGTCAAGTCGATGTTCGCCGAGACATTGCCCGAGACCAATTCGCCGCCAATAAGGTTAGTGCAGGCCGAGATAGGCCTTGCGGACGTCTTCATTGTCGAGCAGTGCAGCGCTTTCGCCCGAGAGATGGATGCGACCGTTGACCATGACATAGGCGCGCCTTGACAGCTTCAGCGCGTGGTTGGCGTTCTGTTCGACGAGGAAGATGGTCTTCCCCATGGCGGCGATCTCCCGCAGCACCTCGAAGACACGTTTGACGACTAGCGGTGCAAGCCCGAGCGAAGGTTCGTCGAAGAGGATCAGCTCCGGCCGTGCCATCATGGCGCGCGCGATGGCGAGCATCTGCTGCTCGCCGCCCGACATGGTGCCCGCGGTCTGGTTGCGACGTTCCTTCAGCCGCGGAAAGAGGTCGAACATCGTCGCCCGGTCTTCCTCGAAGTATGCGATGCCGATGGGCGTGGTGCCCATCATCATGTTCTCCTCGACGCTCATTTCCTGGTAGATCTGCCGGCCCTCCGGTACGAGCGCTATGCCTCTGCGCGAAATCCGATTGGTGGGAAGCCTGGAAATGTCCTCGCCCTTGTGCAGGATCTTGCCGGCGGAGGCACGCGGTGCGCCGAAGATCGACGAAAGCAGCGTCGTCTTGCCAGCGCCGTTGGCGCCGATCAGGCTGACGATCTCGCCCTTGAAGATGTGGACATCCACATTCTTCAGGGCCTCGACAGGCCCGTAATGGGCGCGAACGCCAGAAAATTCGAGCAAGGGGGCTTCGCTCATGCCTCAACCTCTTCTTCGCTGACGCCGAGATAGGCGGCGATGACGGCAGGATCATTCGCCACATGCTCCGGAGTGCCCTCGGATATTACCTCGCCGTGGTCGAGCACGACGACGTGGTCGGAAATTCGCATGACCAACCCCATGTCGTGCTCGATGACGAGCACCGTCTGACCATGCTGCTTGCACAGCCGCTGAATGACCTCGGAAAGATCATGGGTTTCCGACGGGTTGAGCCCGGCGGCCGGTTCGTCAAGGCAGATGAGGCGCGGTCCCGTGCACATGGCGCGCGCGATCTCGAGACGGCGTTGACGCCCATAGGGCAATTCGCCCGCAAGCCGGTTGGCATCATCGATAAGGTTCATCTCGCCAAGCCAGTGGTAGGCGCGGTCGACGGCCTCGCGCTCGGCCCGGCGGAAGGCCGGCGTTCGGAAGACACCGTTGACGAGGTTGTTGGACGTCACGAGATGCTGGGCGACCAGCAGGTTTTCGACGACCGACATTTCCTTGAAAAGACGGATATTCTGGAAGGTGCGGGCGATTCCGGCGCGGGTCACGAGATGCGAGCCGCCGGTGACCGGTCTGGTAATCAGCGTACCGATATCCTGCTGTCCCGCGGGCCCATCGAGCAGTATCTGGCCCTCGCTGGCGCGATAGAAGCCGGTGATGCAGTTGAACATCGTAGTTTTGCCGGCGCCGTTCGGGCCGATCAGGGCCGTGACACTGCCCAGCGCGACGGAGAAGCTGACATTGCGGTTTGCGACGATGCCGCCGAAGCGCATGGTCACGTTGCGAACATCCAGGACCGGCGCGTTCATCGTGCAACCTCCGGGCTCACGGACAGTGGCGCCGTGTCGCCCCTCGGCGCGGTGCTCGGGAAGAAGGCCGGGCGCCTGACGCGGACAAGACCACGGGGCTTCCAGATCATCATCACCACCATCAGCACGCCGAAGATCAGTACGCGGTACTCGGCAAAATCGCGCAACAATTCCGGCAGAATGGTGAGGACGAGGGCTGCAGCGATGACGCCGACCGTCGAACCCAGGCCGCCGAGCACGACGATCGCAAGGATCAGCGCGGATTCGAAGAAGGTGAAGGATGTGGGGTTCACGAACCCCTGGTGAACGGCGAAGAAGACGCCGGCCAACCCGCCCGTCGATGCGCCAAGCATGAAGGCGGTGAGTTTTGTGAAGACGTGGTTCACGCCCAGCGAGCGACAAGCGATCTCGTCCTCGCGCAGCGCTTCCCACATGCGGCCCAGCGGCATTACGCGCAGGCGCTCAACGGCGTAGATGACGAGGCAGACGACGACAAACAGGACGAGATAAATGAACGAGAACTTGTAGTCGGCGCTGTAGGCTATACCGAAATAATCATGCAGCGGCACGCCGCCTTGCTTGGCCGTACGGGTAAACTCCAGGCCGAGGACGGTCGGGGGCGGGACCGATGCGCCGTTCGGGCCACCGGTGAACTCCAGCCAATTGTTGAGAACGAGGCGGATGATCTCGC
This sequence comes from Shinella oryzae, assembly GCF_023038235.1. Taxonomy (NCBI): domain Bacteria; kingdom Pseudomonadati; phylum Pseudomonadota; class Alphaproteobacteria; order Hyphomicrobiales; family Rhizobiaceae; genus Shinella; species Shinella oryzae. The sequence goes on from NZ_CP081988.1 coordinate 1,661,808, forward strand.
CGAAACCGAGCGTGACGATGGCGAGATAGTCGCCGTGCATCTTCAGGACCGGGAAGGCGAGGATCATGCCGCAGAGGCCGGCCAGGAAGGGGGCGATGATCAGCGCGCTCCAAAAGCCGATGCCGAGATACTGGTAGCCCAGCGCAAGCAGGTAAGCGCCGACGGCATAAAAGGCGACGAAACCCAGATCGAGCAGGCCGGCAAGCCCGACGACGATGTTGAGACCAAGGCCGAGCAGGCAATAGATCAGAGCAAGGATTGCGATCCCCAGGAAGTACTTGTCGGCGAAGAAGGGGAGTGCAAGACCGGCCGCGAAAAGCAGCGCGAGAATCAGGACTGGCGATTTTTCGTTGCCGGTCATGACGGTCACACCGCCGCCGTTGCGGGCTGCGCTGCCGGCAAGCTTGCGGCCGAAAGATGTGATTCCCACGATGGAGAGCACAACGCGCCCAACCGTAACAAGAGCGGCAAGCAGGACGGCGCGCACAAGCTCGTTGCGGAAGCCGAACCCTTCCAGCACGAGACCTGAGATCGGCGCGAAGAGTATCAACGAAACGGTGAAGGTTAGAAGCGCTTGTTTGGCGAGGGTGAGGATGCGGTTCGTTTCCATCTTCGTGTCCTCACACTTTCTGGATTTCCGGCCGGCCAAGCAGGCCATAGGGGCGGAAGAACAGGAGAACGATGAGGAGTGCGAAGGCGAAGACGTCCTTGTAATCTGTGCTGACATAGCCGGCGAACAGCGCTTCCGTCAGGCCAAGCAGCACGCCGCCGAGCACGGCGCCTGGCAACGAGCCGATGCCGCCCAGCACAGCCGCAGTGAAGGCCTTGATCCCCATGACAAAGCCGATGAAGAAATTGAAAGAACCGTAGTTGAACGTAACAAGCACACCGCCGACGGCAGCCGTCGCGGCGCCGATGACGAAGACGGTGGAGATGATGCGATCTGTGTTGACGCCGAGCACGGCCGAGATGCGGATGTTCTGCTGGACCGCACGGCACTCGCGGCCGATCCGCGTGTAATTGATGACATAGGTCAGGATCCCCATGGCGATCAGTGAGGCGAAGAGGATTACGGTCTGCATGTAGGTGATCTGGGCGAAGTGGACGCCGTCACCGAAGCGGAACACGCCGCTGATAAGCGTAGGAACGCCCTGATCGCGCGCTCCTTGAGCAATCTGCACATAGCTTTGCAGCATCAGCGAGATGCCGATAGCCGAGATCAAGGGTGCGAGCTTGGTGGATCCGCGTAACGGCCGATAGGCGACGCGCTCGATGGCCCAGCCGTACACAGCGGTGATGGCGCAGGTGATGACCAGCACCGAGATCAGTGCGAAGGGCACGGACTGCACGCCGAAGAAGGTGAGGACGGCAAGCGCGATCGCGGCGATGTAGGCCGAGACCATGTAGACGTCACCATGGGCGAAGTTAATCATGCGGATAACGCCATAGACCATGGTGTAACCGACGGCGATCAGGCCATATATTGTGCCGAGCGTGATGCCGTTGAACAATTGCTGGACGAGGATGTAGGCATCCATACGCGGACCCCCTGAAAATAGGCGCGGAGAGCCGACCGGACGATAGCCCGGCCGGTATGAGCGGATCGCCCTTACTTCACAAGAACGGGGGTTCCCTTGTCGTCGAAGTTATAGAAGACGAACTTGAAGTCCTTGATATCGCCCTTCTCGTCCCAGCTGATCTTGCCGATGGCGGAATCGACCGTGTTGGCGCGCAGCCAGGAGGCCTGGGCATCGAGGTCTTCGCCGGCCTTCAGCGCTGCGACGACAGCCTGGGCATTGGCATAGCCGTAGAGCACATAGTTGGCGGGCGTGACACCGGCCTTGGTCAGTGCGTCCTGCACGCCCTTGGTCGAAGGGTCGGCGAGCGGGTCCGGGGTCGCGGAGTAATAGACATCCTTCAGGTTGGCCGGTCCGCCGGCGGCCGCGACCAGTTCGGCCTGGGCGAAGGCATCGCCGGTCACGAAGACCACGTCGACGCCCTGTTCCTTCAACTGGCGTACCAGCGGGCCGCCCTCCGGAATGAGGCCACCGAAATAGACGGCATTCGCGCCGGTGCTCTTGATCTTGGTAACGAGTGCGTTGAAATCGCGTTCGCCGCGCGTCAGGCCTTCATAAAGGACCGGCTCTACGCCGCGCTCTTCCATGGTCTTCTTGACGGCGTCGACGAGGCCCTGACCATAGGTGTCCTTGTCATGGATGAGGGCGATCTTGTCGCGCTTCAGCGTGTCGAGGATGAAACCGGCAGCGACGACGGCCTGCTGGTCGTCACGGCCGCAGCCACGGAACAGGTTGCCGAAGCCGCGGTCGGTCACGGTGGGATTGGTCGAGGACGGCGTCATTTCGAGGATGCCGGCGTCGTTGTAGATTTCGGAGGCCGGGATCGTGCTTGACGAGCAGAAATGGCCGATCACCGCCTGTACCTTGTCCTGGTCAACGAAGCGGTTTGCGACGGCCACAGCCTGTTTGGGTTCGCAGGCGTCGTCGCCCTTCACAAGCTCGACCTGCTTGCCGTTGATGCCGCCTGCGGCGTTCACCTCGTTCACATAGGTGGAAACGCCATTATAGACCTGCTCACCAAAAGTGGCGTTGGCGCCCGTATAAGGACCGGCGACGCCGATCTTGATGGTGTCGGCTGCAAAGGCCGGCGCAAGGAACAGGGAGGAGGCGATGGCGGTCGCCGCCAGGAACGTCGAAATCCGTGTCATGTGTGGGCTTCCCTCTGGTTAAGCCATGATCTCTTCACTGGGATGCGGTTCGTTCCGCATATCTTGTGATTGCAGGGGCAAATGCCGGCTTTCGGCCTGCGTCACCCCTGGAGGGCGGGATAACAGGAGACAGTGATGTGCCCATCCCGGTCTGCGCTCCACGCGCTTGTCGTGTGGAGACCGCTTTCAAGTTTCTTCGCCACTGCGGAGAGTATATGGCTGCCCCGCAGGCGGACCTGCGTAAGAAATTCCGTCAATCGACAAGCTGTCCTTGACGAAGTGGGGGCAATCAGGAGGCCGGAACGGCGCACAGAAATGCGGGTGATCCCGCGACGGCGAGCCGTGCGGCGGGATGGTTCGTCAAAGGACGTCTTGTCCTTTGATCGGCAGGGAAGGGGTCATGCCTTGGCCGTGGCGCCCGCAGGCTCTGCGAGCCGGGCCCGGTAGCGGTTGAGGCTTTCTTCCAGGTGGGCAGAGAGCGCCTGTTTCGCCGTCTTGGCGTCGCCTTGCGTTATCGCCGCGAGGATCGCGGCATGCTCCTTGTTGATCTTCTTCAGATAGGCATTGTAGGAGCGGCCGGACTGGCTGTGCTTGAGAACGAGATCGAAATTGATCTCGCCCATGACCGCCTCCAGAAAACGCGGGAAATGCGGGTTGCGCGTTGCTTTGGCGATGGCGAGGTGGAATTCGAAATCGGCGCGCGCCTCGACCTCGGCATCATCCGTATCGAGGTTTTCGATATTGTCAAAGGCGCGGGCGATCTCGGCCAGCGCCTCGGGCGTACGGCGCTGGGCGGCAAGCGCCACCGATTGCATCTCCACGCCGAGCCGCAGCTCCAGGATCTGCATGGCCGAGCGGATATCGTCGATGCGGCTGATTTCGAAATTCAGTGTTCTGGCGTCCTTCTCCGTCACGTAGGCGCCGGCGCCCTGGCGGGTGATGACGCGGCCCGCGACCTTCAGCGAGGTCAGGGCCTCTCGGATGACGGTGCGCGAAACGCCAAATTCCTCGCAGAGCTGCGCGCTTGACGGGATTTTTTCGCCCGGAGCATACAGTCCGGAATCGATACGCTCGGTCAGCTTGGCGACGACGATTTCACCGAGATTGCCGCGCTGCGTGATAACCGACATTCCGATACAGCCTCTGCCCTTAATCTTCTAATTTGTCACACATCATACGTCCCATCTCTCTTCAGGGGAAGGGTTCGGGGCCTGGAGGGCGGTGAGGATGGTCTGAAGGGGATGGGGAAGCTTCACCCCGTCCATCAGCTTAACCTGCGACCGGCAGGAATATCCCGTCGCCATCACCAGATCGACCCGACCTGGTGCGGCCAGCGCGGGCTTCCAGCTCATGGCATAGAGAGTTTCGGAAAGCGCGCGGTTGCGGACCTCGTGGCCGAAGGTGCCCGCCATGCCACAGCAGCCGACGTCGTCCACAACGAGCTCGATGCCGAGTTTATCGAAAATCGTCTTCCACTGGCCAACGGCCGCCGGTGCATTGGTGCGCTCCGTGCAATGGGCCATCAGGTGGATGCGCCTGCGCTGCCCGACCGCACCAGAGGGAAGGCGGTCGAGGATGGTGGTCAGCCATTCCTGCGGCAGCAGGACACGTCCCTTCATTCCGGTGCCGGAATACTCGCTGCGAAAGGTGAGGGTCATCGACGGATCAATGCCGACCAGCGGCACGCCGGCTTCCGCCAGCCCGTCAATGGCCGCAGCGGTGCGGCGGGCCACTTTCTCGAAGGCGCCGAGATAGCCATGCACATGCAGCGCCTTGCCATTGACCAGCGGCGGCGCGATGAGGGGAGCCAGTCCGAGCAGCCGCGCCACTTCCAAAGCATCGAGAAGCACCTGTGGGTCGAAATGCTCGGTGAAGGCATCCGGCACGAAGATGACGGTCTTGGCCCGCTCCCTTTCACCGAGGCGTGCGAGCAGGCCCCGCGTAGCGACGGGCACGTTTTGGGCCGCAAGTTTTCGGCGCAGCGATAGGGGTGGAAGAAGGGGCAGTGCGGTGAGGCCTGCGCGCCGCATAACGGCCTGGCCTATCTGGGATCCGGTAACGGCATTGTAGAATGGCCGCATCCGCGCCATCAGCGGCAGAGTGCTTTCGATGCCGGCGACCAGCGGGTCCTTTAGTGGCCGCAGGTAGCGCCCATAATAGAGCGCGAGGAACTTGGAGCGGAAGGCTGGAACACTCACTTTGACGGGACATTGCCCCGCACATGCCTTGCAAGCGAGGCAGTTGTCCATTGCCGCGCGCACTTCGTGGGAAAAATCCTCGCGATTGGCGGGACTGATGCTGTTCCACAGGCGGCGTACGATGCCAAACGGGTGTCGCCGAGTGGCCTCGCGGCGCGCGTCGACACCCTTTTCGGCAAGGCGCCGCAGCCATTCGCGCATCAGAGAGGCGCGTCCTTTCGGCGAGAATCGCCGGTCGCGCGTCCCCTTGTAGGACGGGCACATAAGGCTGTCCGCGTCGAAATCGAAGCAGGCGCCGTTACCATTGCAATAGGCCGCATTGTCGAAGGCCGCGCGGATGTCGTTGCCGATGTCACGGTCAAGCGAGCCCCGCAGTTGGACGGCGTCAATCTTCGGCAGACTGCGGCCGGCGAGCGCGACGATCTTGCCAGGATTGAGCTGCCCGAGCGGATCGAAGGCCGCCTTGATCTCCTGCAGGCGCGGATAAAGAGGTCCGAAGAATTCAGGCACATATTCCGAGCGCATGCCCTTGCCGTGTTCCCCCCAAAGCACGCCACCATATTTGCGCGTCAACGCCACGACGGTATCGCTGATGCGGCGCACCAGCACGGTGTGTTCGGGGCGGGTGAGATCAAGCGCCGGGCGCACATGAAGCACCCCGGCATCGACATGGCCGAACATGCCATAGGTGAGGCCGTCTTGATCGAGCGCCGCCCGGAACTCGCGGATATAGGCGGCGAGGTTTTCCGGTGGAACAGCGGTATCCTCGACGAAGGGCACCGGCCGCACCGGCCCCTCGACATTGCCGAGCAGGCCGACCGACCGCTTTCGCATCGTCCAAACTGCCTCGATTTCGGTTTTTCCTTGAGTAACCGTAAAACCTCTACGGCCAGCAAAGGGACGGTCTTGGAGGGCTGCCGTCACGCCGGAAAGCTTTTCGGCAAGTTCCTCGGACGTATCTGCCAGGATCTCCGTGATGTTGATGCCGTTGGCCGGTCCGTCAGCATCGTCGGGGAAAAAGGCGGCGATGTGCGGCCAGACGATATCGCCCTTGGCCAGCCGCAGCAATGTTTCATCGATCGTCTCAACCGAGGCGACACCGAGTGTGACGAGATTGCGGGCATCCTCCAGTGCCGCGTTGAAATTGTCGTATCTGATGTTGACGAGCGCGGCATGCGCCGGGATCGGCAGCAGGTTTAGTTCCGCCTCGGCGATCATCGCCAGCGTGCCCTCCGACCCGCAGAGCACCGCGTTCAGATCGAAAAGGCCGTCGTCGCGCCACAGATGGGCGAGGTCGTAGCCCGTCATGAAGCGATTGAGTTTCGGGAAGGTGCGCTCGATCTCGGCGCGATCGTCGTTGGCGATCCGAGCGAGGGTGCGGTGGATATCGCCAATCCGGTCACGCCGCGCCTGGAGCGCGCGCAATTCCTCTTCGCGTACCGGTCGGGAGAGGAAGTCGGTTCCGTCGGCCAGCACCACGCGCAGGCCAAGTACATGATTGCTGGTCTTGCCATAAAGGCAGGAGCCCTGGCCACAGGCATCGGTCGAGATCATGCCGCCGATCGTCGCCCGGTTGGAGGTCGAAAGCTCGGGTGCGAAGAACAAGCCATGCGGCGCCAGCGCCTTGTTGAGCTGGTCCTTGACGACGCCTGCCTCCACCCTTGCGATGCGGCGTACCGGGTCGATCTCCAGGATACGGTTCATATGCCGCGAACAATCGACAATGATGCCCGATGTCAGTGACTGGCCGTTCGTTCCGGTTCCGCCGCCGCGCGGGGCGATGCTGATATCGGCGAATTCCGGTCGGGCGAGAGACTTGGCTATGCTCTTGAGATCGTTGGTATTCCTTGGGAAAATGATGGCTGCCGGCTCCACCTGATAGATGGAATTGTCTGTAGCGAAGACCGTGCGCTCCGCCGGCGTTCGGCCGATCTCACCTTCGAGGCCCATGCCCGCGAGATGCGCGAGGAAGGCAGCAGCGGGTGAAGCGTCAGGGCGGGCTGCGGCAAGGCGAGGGATCATCTCGACATCCAAAAGGGGCTTGTGCTTCGTCTGAGTTGGCATATAAGTGATAACATGCCAATACGGCCACGCAACCCAAATCCCTGAGGTCCGAACATGAAGAGCCAGTCTGTTGTCATCGTCGGTGGCGCCTCGGGGCTCGGGCTCGTGACTGCCAGGTTGATGGTCGACCGCGGTGCTGCGAAGATCGGGCTCATCGATCGCAACGAGGCACTACTTGCCTCGTCTGCTGCGGAACTTGAAGCGATGGGTGCAGAGGTTGCGACCGCGGTCGCCGACATTTCCCGCGCCGAGACGGCGCATGGGGGCTTCGACGCGGTGGCGAAGAAGCTCGGCCGCATCCATGCGCTGGTCAACAGCGCGGCGATCTATCCGCGCAAGCCGATCCTCGAGATTTCCGACGACGACTGGGATCTCGAAAACGCCATCAACGTCAAGGGAACCTATCACATGATGGTGGCAGCGGTGCGCCATATGCGCCAATTCGTCAATGCGCCCGAGGTGACCGGTCGCATCGTCAATGTAACCTCGGTCGATGCCTTCAAGGCCCATCCGCAGAACGCCCATTACGCGGCCACCAAGGCTGCCGTCGTCAGCCTCACTAAATCCTTCGCGCAGGAATGTGCCGCAGACCAGATCCTGGTGAACTCGGTAGCGCCGGCCGGCTTCGCGACCGATCGCGCCAAGGAGCTCGGTTTCCTGCCGGAACTCGCCAAGGCGAGCGCGCTCGGCCGTGCCGCGGAACCCGTTGAGATGGCCGAGTGGATCGTCATGATGGCTTCCAGCCGCAACACCTATGCCACCGGCGAGAATGTCGTGATCAGCGGGGGCTACATCTATGTCTGACGCCTATCGTGTCGCCGTCGTCACCGGCGCCACCAGTGGCATCGGCAAGGCCATTGTGCCCATGCTGCGTGCTCGTGGCCTCACCGTCTATGCCGTCGGCCGTAATGAAGCGCAGCTTGCTGCGCTGGCAGCGGCAACCGGTGCTGTTCCCATTCAGGCCGATGTGCGCGACACCGCGCAAATCGCAGAAGCACTCAATGGCGTCGACGTCGACATCCTCGTCAACAATGCTGGGATTCTTTCGACCCGCGCGGCGTTCCAGGAGATTGATCCCGCCGAGATCGACGCGATGATCGACGTCAACTTGAAGGCGCCGCTGCATCTGACGCGCATCATGCTGCCGGATATGGTGGCGCGCAGGCGCGGCCACCTCATCTATATCGGCTCAAGCGGAGGCCAGGCGCCCTATCCGGGCATGGGTGCCTATGGCGCCTCGAAGGCCGGACTCAGCCTGTTCTGCGACAACCTGCGTTGCGACCTGCTCGGCACCTCCGTACGGGTAAGCGAGATCGTGCCGGGCCGCGTTCAGACCGACCTCTACCGAACATCGATTGCCGACAACCAGGCGCAGGCCCAGCTTTATGACGGCTACCGACCGATCCAGCCGGAACATATCGCGCGCATCGTCAATGATGTTATTGACCTTCCGGTCTATGTCGATGTCGCCCGCGTCGAAGTCTTCCCTACGGACCAAGCGACAGGCGGTGGTACAATGGTTAAATTTGAGGCACAGTGATGTCAGCGGGAGGAGCGGGCATGACCAGCAGGGCGTCTGAGGAACAGTGTCGGCCGGACCTCTTGCGGAACTATCGTCCCGTAGCTATCCGCTCTGTCGTCGCGGCGCATGCGATGATCCCGAAGCCGCGGCCGGAGGTTCATGCGGAACCGCCGGCATCCACGTCTGGCTTCAACCTTCCGCCCGGCTTTCATAATCCCGCCGAGGACTGACGTTTCATGGCATTCCCAAAGCCCCGGCTTGGCTTCATTGGTACCGGAACGATCACCGAAGCAATTGTGACGGGGCTCGTCTCAGGCGAGGAGCCGGCACCCGAAATTATCGTATCGCCTCGCTCCGCAAAAACCGCCGCGCATCTCGCAACGCTCTCGTCGCAGGTAAACGTGGCTGCCGACAACCAGCATGTGCTTGATGCCGCGGATATGCTCTTCCTTGCGGTCCGGCCTGATGTCGCCGAGGAGGTCGTGCGCGCCCTCCGCTTCCGTCCCAGCCAGCAAGTCGTCAGCCTGATTGCGACGATCGATCATGCAACCCTGCGCGAGATGATCGGCGTTCCCGTCAATCTCGTGCGTGCGGTGCCGCTGCCGTTCGTTGCGAGCCGCAGCGGCGTCACGACGATATTCCCGCCAGACCCGGACGTCGAAGCCTTCTTTTCTTCATTGGGAACGGCCGTCGCCTGCAAGACCATCGAGGAGTTCGACGTGCTCGCCGCGGCAAGCGCGCTGATGGGCTCTTATTTCGGCATCATGGACCACGTGGTCGGTTGGATGCAGTCAAACGGCCTGCCGCAGGAAAGTGCGCGAAAATATCTCGCACAGCATTTTCTGAGCCTCTCAACGGTCGCGTTTCGCGATCCATTGACGCCTCTGGTAGATCTCCGCCACGAGTATTCCACCAAGGGCGGACTGAATGAGCAAATGTTCGCGCAGTTCCGGGATAGTGGTGGTCTCGCTGCCCTGTCACGCGCGCTCGATGTAGTCTTGACCCGAATCCAAGCGCGCTGAGATTGGTTCGCCAAATTTCAAGCGATGAACGGCGGGCGCGGAACCGAAGTGCTTCACGTGCATCGGAAGGTTGGATAGGCGGGCACTCGGCCGCCATTGCCGTCGGGCCTGTTCGCTCTAACTCGAGATGGCGCAAACAGCGACAGCGCTGGTCGCGGGATCACTTGCCAATCGGCACCGCGATGAAACGCCGGTCCGTGCCCTCAAAGCCCATTGAATAAACCGAAACGATAGCGACCATACCAGCCGTCAAATCGGGAGAGAAGGAGGCGAGGCTATCGAATGGCGTAACGACCGCATAAAGCCTATACCCACGCGGGCAGCCACGGCTCTCTGGCACCGCTGAGTCGCGATAAACCTCGCTGGCCTTACCATTGACGGTCAAGGAAAGTGAAAAACCCGATACATGCTCCTCGCCCCATGCCGCGCATTTGGGCGGATCGACACCGTCCTCGATTGCCGACAGCGTGAGCTCATAGTCCTGCTCGGGATCAGCCATTTCGTGCCCGGGTCTGCCAAAGCGCAAACTGCGCACGTTGACGCCGAGTGCGCCATCCGCATTGAGGGCGGCAATATCGACAGGCTCGCCAATGTCGAGCTCGTTGAGTAGCGGCTGGGCTTGCGCGCGCACAGCGCCCAATGTCGAGGCAATGGTGCTCGCATCATTCTCGCCTACCACATGGAACGGCGCGCCCTTTACCCAGCTTTTCGTGTTGAGGTCGAGTACGTACAAATTGGCATACGCAAACCCCGAACCATCCTGGATGCCGAATTCCTCGTAGGCAAAATAGGAGCCGTTGGTAGAATAACCGATAAAGTCGATCCCGGCCCTGTCTCCGGCTGTGGCTGGCGCCATGAACAAGACCAGCAAAATGCCGGCAAGCTTGCAAATGTTGAACATCAATCCTGTACTCTACCGGACCACGAGCGGAAAATTAGGATGAAAACTGGAAACGGGCAAGCGGCAACACGCACCGGCGGCCGATAGCCGGCATTGTCGCGGCGGTGCCTTGCATGCGGAACCGGAAGAAATGCCTATGGGCCACTTCCGGTGGGCGGATTACGCCGGTCACCGGGCATGCGGATAGAGGGGATCTTTCAATTTGCTCCGCACGGTCGATATAAGCGATTCTCTCACGGTGGACGTCGCCGCAAACGGAATATCCAGATTAAGACTGTGGTCGATACGGCTTAGAATCAGCTCGTAATCTTGGTCCTGCCTACCGTTCACGATAAACCAGCTTACCCATTCCTGTATGGCTTCAAGATCGCTGCCGACCCCGTGGTCGCGAAGAACGAGCGCGCCGCTTATCGACCATTCCTGCTGGAGGTAGCCGATATAGTCATCGGTAGGCTCCATCCATAATCTCCTGTCTTCAGTTGCCCTGCGAGAAAGCTTGGTCCCCAGGGGATTGTCAATTATTGGCCAATTACTTTGTCTCCAGGCATTGAGATCATTTCCGTCGGCCGCTTTTGGTCACGAGGTACCCCAGGTTTCGCGGGTTGTCGTCTGGATCATAGCTTTCGCGGCCGCCAAGCCAATATACCTTACGGACTGTTCGGGACGCGGTCTTCTTTCAGCGGTTTTGCGCGGGACGTAAACCCAAACCTGCGAGCGGGTTGGTTATGACACGTTGCGGCAAGAGGATATTGAACAATGTATATTTTATGGTAATGGTGCGATGCCCGCTCGCAGAATGCGATCGGGAACTGGCCCTGACCGTTGGAAACGAAGATGATGTCCCGTATTGGAAAAGCCGCATTTCTTGGTTCTGTTATGCTTGTCTCGATTTTTGGCACGGCACATGCCGCGTCGAATTCCGGCGCGGTTAACATCCCCGATCCGGCTCCCGGATATGTGCTCGCAGACATCTGGGGGGAAAAGGGTGACGGCTCGGCGTCCTATGCGCTCGCGAACGCGAATGGCAGCAGCGATATCGTCAGTCTCTGGTACAACTATCACTTCGAGATTGCGGGCACGCCGTACTATACCGGCTTTACTGTTCTCGAACCGGGGGAGGGCAGTTCCGAGGAGGGATTGCTGTTTGGCCAGGCGACATATCGGCTCGACACGGATGGCGGAAAGTCCTTTTGGACGCTTTTCCATGGTCAGAACGACGTTGGTGAACTGCCCGGAGTGACGAAGGCGGAACAGGTCGACGACACCCGCGATCCGGTCCAGTACGTGACATCCAATCAGCACGTGGTGCTGGCCATCCCGACGACAATTTTTGAAGCCGGTGAAACGATCAACAATTTCACCATCTTCTCGTTCGACCCCGAGAAGAACGATCGCGGAGATTACAAGGGATGGGAGTATCTCGGTTCTGTGGCAGCCGGGGGAGAAAACAGCGCAAATTGCGGCGATGATCTCCCAACCCCTTGCGTCTCCAGTACCGGGAAGCTTTCCTTCGCTCCGCCGGTGTCCGGGACCATGCCGGTCATCCGCGTGGATATGAGCGGGACGCAGGTGGAGGGGCCCGGCAAGACCAAGACGCTGGGTGCCAACGATGCCGTGGACTATACATTCGATGAGAATACCCGGCAGTATCAACAGCCCGCCGGAAACTGAGTGACCGGGAACGCATCGCCAATCATCAGAACTGGTTCCGGGGCATTTGTTCCAGCCAATTTACGACATGTGACATGCGGTTCGTCGAGGTGCCACGTGTCAAGACCGCTTCCATGCCCGGACATGGTCAGGGCATGTCGGCTGGATCTCTGCATTCAGACGGGGCGAAGACGATGATTCCGTCAGATGTTGAAGGTGGGAGCAAATGGTGAACTCTGACGGTCCTCTGCAAAAATTCGCTGGAGTGAAGCTTGCCGGGACGGGAAGAGCCTTGCCGACGCGAGCAGTCTCGTCAGCGGAACTCGACCGATTGCACGGTTTCGATCCCGGTTATCTGCAGTCGGTCACAGGCGTGGCGAAGCGCTATGTTTGCGAGGCTGAAGACCAGATCGAGCTCGGCAGGCAGGCTGCGGTCAAGGCGCTGGATGCGGCCGGCTTGCGCCCGCAAGATCTCGACATGATCATTTGCGCTAGCGCCGTTCCCTACCAACCCATTCCAGCGACTGCACCTGCAATCCAGCGAGCGCTCGGCATTGACGACGGAACGTGCTTTGCCACCGATGTGAACAGCACCTGTCTCAGTTTTCCGGTCGCCTTGAACTTCGCATCCGGCCTGCTTCAGGGTGGGGTCTACAACAACATTCTGATCGTTTCATCCGAGATCGCCTCGCGGGCACTTCCCTGGAAGGAGGCCCCCGCCGTGGCAGGATTGTTTGGAGACGGCGCGGCGGCGGCGGTCCTAAAGCGTGATGACAAGGCAGGCATCGTGGCGTCGCGTTTCACCACGCTGTCGTCCGGCTTCGAGGCCTGCGGCCTTGCATCCGGCGGCACGCGGTTTGATTTTCATAAGGAATTCGAACTCTTTTCAAAGCACAGTCTGTTCATGATGGACGGAAAGGAGCTTTTTCGCCTGACGGCAAGGGATTTCGGGGCTTTTGTCGATCGGCTTCTGGCGACTGCAGACACAGGCAAGGATGAGATCGATCGCGTGATCGCCCATCAGGCAAGTCCAGGCGCCCTCGCACATATGACGCGGCTATGCGCGTTCAGGCAGGAGCAGGTCATCGATATCTCTGCGGAGGTCGGCAACCAGGTCGCGGCATCCATTCCGTTCGTTCTGGACTACGCTTTTGAGCACGATCTGGTGCGCGAGGGAGACAGGATAATGATGCTTGGAACCTCCGCCGGAGTCTCTTTCGGCGGCCTTGTGATGGATCTCTAGTTCATGAGCCGCTACCTCGTCACGGGAGCCACCGGATTTCTCGGCGGAGCGATCGTCCGTCGCCTGCGCGAGGACAGAGAACACGTCATCGCCATGGGACGGAACAGGAACAAGCTCGACGCGCTTCCGCTTGAAAACCAAAAACGCAGGGTTTCGCTGGACCTTGCGACCATGGACCCGATCGAACTCGCAGCGACGATAGGCGGCCTGGATTGCATCATTCATTGCGCCGGGCTGTCCTCTCCGTGGGGACGCAGATCCGAATTCGAATATTCCAATATTCGCGCGACCGAAAAGATCATTGCGGTGGCGAAAGCGTGCGGCGTTCGCCATTTTATTCATGTCTCAACGCCGGCGATTTATTTTCGCTTTCGAGATCAATGGAACGTCGCCGAAGACTGCACATTGCCGCGGCCCGTGAATGAATATGCCCGCAGTAAAGCCCTTGCGGAGCGTCTCGTCCTCGAAAGCGGTATCCCCTCTACAATTGTCCGTCCTCGCGGATTTTACGGCCGAGGCGACACCTCTTTGCTTCCAAGGCTGATAAGCGCGGCGAAAGCGGCTCCCTTGCCTCGGTTCCGCGATGGTCGGGCGGCAACCGATATCACCCATGTCGATGACGTCGTAGATGCCATCATGACGATCGCCAGAAGAAGAGAAGACGCGGTCGGGGAAATCTTCAACGTGTCAGGTGGTGAAGCAATCTCCATCGAACACATTGTCGAGCGGGCCGCCCGCGCGAGTGGCGTGGTGCCCGTCTGGCGGAACTTGCCGCTCGTTCCCGCCCGGTTGGCTGTGCGAACGGGTGAATTTCTTGCGAGCCTGAAGCCAACACGACCCGAGCCTCGCGTCACATCCTACTCCTTAGGGATTTTTGCGTTCTCGCAGACGCTGGACCTATCCAGGATCAATCGGCGTTTGCAGTGGAGGCCGGGCATCTCGTGGGAGGAGGGCTTTGCCCGGACGTTCCCCGGCAAAGCGATGGATCGGAGGAAAGGGTGATGTCGCCACTGTCTCCACGGTTTTTTACCACATCGTTTCTGCCCGTCCGTGAGCGCCTCGTCCTGAAAGGAGGCCGATGGCGTAAGACCGATCTGCGTGTGCGTGTGGGTTACTTCCACCATGAAACAACGGGGCACAGCCTGATTGACACCGGCTATTTCAACGCCGGGACCCTGCAAGGATTAAAAAAATCGGCGTTCCTTGAGATTTATCGGGCGCTGCTGAGTCCTTCCACGCTTGCCAACGACCGTTTGTCTATCGGCCTGGCGCGCTTTGGCGTTACCACAAAACAGATACAAACGATCCTCATCACTCATTTTCACGCGGATCACATCGGTCGGCTGCATGATTTTCCGGACGCGAAGATCATGTGCTCCCGAAAAGCCTGGACCATCTACAGGAGCAATTCACGCATCAAGAATGCCTTGTCAGGTGTTTTCGATGTTCTCGTCCCGGACGATATCGACAAACGCCTTGCCTTCTTCGAGGATCACCCCGTTGCCAATGCACCGGGGGCGCTTGGGAACGGCTATGACCTTCTCGAAGATGGTTCGCTGCTTGCGATCGATCTTCCGGGGCATGCGGCGGGCCATGTGGGGTTTTGCTTTCCACGACTGCCGGTTCCTCTCTTCTACGCGACGGATAGCCAGTGGCTTATCAAGGCAATCCTTGAAAACCGTGCGCCCGGATTTCCTGCAAGTCTTGTCGGTGCTGACCGCGAAGCCCTCCGATCAAGCATGAGGAAAGTCGAGGCCTTCGTCAAAGATGGCGGGGAGGTGATGCTGTGTCACGACCCGAATGGCCACCCCTATGATCTCGACGCGGAACTGGAGGCGCGATCATGAGCCTTGCCGCCGCACTGCAATCTTACCTTAGGACAAGATCTATCAGCCGATTTATCGGCAGGCGTTCCGACTTCCGAGCCTGGCAGGCAAGACGGCTTGAGCAATGGCTGCGGAACGACATCCACAGGGTCGAAGCATTTCGGGCCTTCGCCGGCAGCACTCCAACTCTTGAAGACATACCGCTTATGGAAAAGTCAGTCCTCATGGCGGACTTTTCCCGATACAACGTTCCCCGGATTACCAATGAGCAGGGCTGGCGCGCTTTCGAGGGAGATCGTCGGATCGGCGATCTCATTGCCGGCGCCAGCACCGGAACGAGTGGCAACCGTGGCCTGTTCGTTATCTCGCAGGCGGAGCGTTTTGCCTGGCTGGGTGCGATCCTGGCGAAGGCGTTGCCGGATTTTTGGCGTCATCGGGACCGGATAGCGGTTTTGCTGCCAATCGATACACCTCTCTATACGAGCGCCAATCGCACCCGCATCCTCACATTGCGCTTCTTCAATACCAGCGCGCCTCTCGCCGAACATCGATCCGATTTGCTCGCGTTTGATCCCACGGTTTTGATCGCACCGCCGCGGGTCCTCAGGCAGATCGCCGAGATGGATATGGGTATGGCTCCACGACGGGTCTTTTCCTGCGCTGAGAAGCTTGAGAGCTTCGACCGAGGGCTCATTGAAACGGCATTTCGCGTTCCCCTTCGGGAAATCTACATGGCGACCGAAGGGTTGCTCGCCGTCACATGCGCGCACGGCAGGCTTCATCTCGCCGAAGACTGCATGCACTTTGACTTCGAGGAGAAAGCGGGCGGTCTCTCTGTGCCGATCATCAGCGATTTCAGCCGGAGAACGCAGATCATGGCCCGATATCGGTTGAACGACCTGGTGCGCCTGAGCTCTCATGCATGTCCGTGCGGATCTCCGCTTCAGGTGGTCGATGAAATAGTCGGCCGCGAAGATGATATCTTTTATCTGGGTGGCGATGGTGAGCGCCTGGTTGAGCTCACGCCGGATATCCTGCGGAACGCCATTGTCGATTCGGACCGATGCATTCTCGATTTCAAACTTGTGCAAACAGGTCGAAACAATCTGATATTGCATCTGCCAGCCGCCGTGCCTGCGTTGGTGCGTGAAATGGCGCACGAGAATCTGGGCTTGCTGCTCCAAAGGCACATGATCGCGCGGACCGATATCCAAATGACGGATCTGATTCCTGAGCCGGGCAAAAAACTCAGGCGCGTTACGCGGCAATGGCGTCCGAGCGACGGCGACCCGCGGCGCTGGTCTTAAAAAGAAAGGCATGGAAGCCATGGGATTTTTTCAAAATCTCAATTTCTCATCTGCAAACGAAGACGGTGAAACGGAACTCAGGGCCCTCGCCGGCGCGAGAAGGATCGTATGCCTGACGGGGTCTGGCACACGGCCTCTCGACATGCTGCTATCGTCGGCAGAGGAGGTGGTGGCGCTCGATATCAACCCGGTCCAGAATGCGCTGCTGGAGTTGAAAATCGTGGCGATCCGCAGCCTCGAGTACGAAGATCTTCTGGCATTTCTCGGCATTGCAAAGAGTACGTCGCGCCTTTCGGTCTATCATGAGCTAAGGCTAGCGTTGTCGTCCGCTAGCCAGATGATCTGGGACCAGAAACGGCAGATGATCAAAGCGGGCATATGGCATGCGGGCAAGTGGGAAAAGCTGTTGCTTTGGAACTCACGTTTTCTCAAACTCTTGCGAGGACGCGATATTCAGCAACTGATGCGGGCCCCGGATTTGGAAACACAGGCCCGTCTGTGGGAGGCGAAGTTCGCCAATAGCAAATTGCAAACCGCGCTGGAAATGATCGGTCGCGACTGGATATGGCGATGGGTGATGCGCGAGCCCGCCGGCGAATTTCTGCCGCCGCCGCAAGAAGTGGGCAAGCGGCTGAATGACGACTTCAGCAGAGCAGCCCGAACCTTCCTTTTTCGTGAAAGCGATTTCGCGGCGCTCATTTTCAATGGCCGGCATGATGCCGATGGTGCCTTGCCCGTTCATTTACGCCGAGAAAACTACGACTTGCTCAGAAGTCGGCTCGGGAGCCTGCGGATCGTCGAAGGCGGCTTGGCGGATCTTCCGAATTTGCACCTTGGGCAGTTTGATGGTTTTTCTCTTTCCGATTTCGGCTCATACAGCAATCGCGAATTTTATGAGAAATGCTGGAAAGGGATCCTGGCTGTTGCAGCGCCGGAGGCCCGATACTGTGAGCGGATTTTCATGAACGATCTGCCGCTGCCATTCGAGACGGTAAGCATCGACGGGCCGTTTTCAGCCGCGTTGTCTTCGTCCGACAAGGCCATCATCTATCGCATCCGCACCGGACAGATTCATGGTGCCGGCGATGGTTGACGAGTGCCGAAACGAGATGGCGCGGCGTTACGTTTCGGCATTCGCAGGGGCCGGCTCCGGCGCCTATATCCGCAATCTGAGGACAATTGTCACATGTCATCAGTGGGGCGGTGCCTTGCTGCCGATGACGATCAACGACGGTGAACCTCAGGACACGTTCGTTTGCTCGCCTTGGGTCGGCTACATCGATTACACGAGGGAGGAGCTTTCACGCTTTCCGAACCCAGCGCTCGTTCCGGCACTGAAAGCGGTTATCGCTTGCGTCGCCAAAGTGCTGAAGTTTGCCGAGATCGACAAGATCGTTCATATCAACAACTGGATGATGTCGACGAACCTTCTGCCCAGTCTCGACTGTAATCTTGTCTCAGCTGAGACAAGGGAACTCACCTTGCGGTTCCCGAACCATTTTCTTGCAATCCGGTCATTGACCGGGCGGCGGCATCGACCGCTCATGATGTCGCTTGAGGCTGAAGGCTGGGTGCTTCTTCCCAGCCGCCAGATTTTCATCGCCGACGATATCGGTTACCAGATGACGCGGCGGCGTGACCTGAAGCGGGATGAAGCGTTGTGGAAACGTTCTTCGTTCCGTTACGAGGAGTTGGAGACCATCGGTCAACGGGATGCCGAACGCGTCGCAGAGCTCTACGCGATGCTGTATCTTGAGAAATACTCCTTTCTGAACCCAGCCTACACGGCCGATTTCATCATGATGAGCCACGAGATCGGTATGATCCGATATCTTGTCCATAGGGATCAGGATGGCCTGATCCAGAGTTTTGTCGGTCTTCACAGGCTTGGCGGCGACGCAACTGTGCCACTGATGGGCTACAACACCGCGCGTGAACAAGAGGCCGGCCTCTATCGGTTGGGCTTTCACGCCGGCACCCGGTGCGCTGCGCAGCAGGGGCTGAGTCTCAACATGTCGTCGGGCGCCACGGGCTTCAAGATGTCTCGGGGAGCGTCAGCCGAAATAGAGTATACCGCTTTCTATTTCAGGCACCTGCCTTGGGTCCGTCGTATTCCGATGCGGGTTCTGGCCGCGGTTGCGCACGGCATTGGTATACCTATGCTGAAGAAGTATCAGTTATAACAGCGTCGACGGAGCGCTGACGTGGCTGGCCGCCAGCGACCGGCGCCAACGAAAAGCATGAGCATGATTGTGCTCGTTTGTCGGCCGCAATCGGACGGCTGTTCGAAGCGGATCAACGCTCGCACAACCGTCGCATTCAGCGAAATGATCTTGAAAATCCTGCGAGCGGACGCGCCGTTTCGCCGGATGTGTAAGCAGGGGCAATTCGCGCATCCGCCAACCTGTTGCGATCCTATCGGCGGCCTATTTTCTAGTCTGAAAATACACCCCGGAAAATCGCCCGTTGAACCCGCAATAAGGTGGGCTAGCGGCATCCTTCGATGGCGGGATCTCGTCGAGGCCCAGTGTTGCCCCGCCGCGCGAAGCAGTAATGGTCCATGCGCCATCGTCGGTTTCAACAGCGATTTTAGCCTCACCATTGACAAGAGGGCCTTCACCTCCGGCTTCGCAGAGCCAGCGGGCGCTTTGCGGATCGGCAGCATTGCCATCGAATGTCACACGGTTTTCAGGCGATTCGTCGAGGGTGACGGTGCCGGCAGCGTTCTCCCACCGGCCGGATAGTCCCGAAGCGGGACGAGCGACGATGGATTCGAGAAACTTCGCACGGAACTGAAGTGAGTCGGATATGTCGTCCTTCTCGACCCTACCATCCCTCGCTTCCGTCGCAAGTTCTTGAGCAGTGTTAAACCAGCGTTGATCGCTTCTGAGTGCCTTGGCGCTTTCGGGATCCAACTCCTTTAGCAGACGGCTGTAGGCCGTCGCGACGCGCGTATCTAAAGCATGCAAATCGGGATCGGCGCAGATCGCTTTTTCGATCGGGGTTTGCGCCTTTTTACAGTTGATCCCTTCCGCGCTGGCCGAGGATGCGAGGCCTCCGGCGGCGATCATCAAAATAACAGGAAAATAAATCCGCTTCCCCATACTCGTTGCGTCTCCTTGAAACGACCCACCGTGATTTTCGTCATGCCGGGCGCGATATTTCGCGGTCGGCCCGGCCCATATCTTCATCTTCGGCCAACTGGCGTAACGTTGCGTGTGGTCGAAGGCGAGCGCCTCCTTGTGTCAGTCTTTGCCCTTGCTTTCGTCGTTTGGCATATCTTCATATGTTTCGAGGGTGAAACCCTGCGTGCTGGTCCCCGTCAGCTGTCCACCCTTGCAAACATAACGGCGGCGATCATAGCTGTAGTCGTTCCTGATCTTCCGCTCCTGGGGAAGCTCGGTTTTAGATAGCCAGCCGTACTGGACGTCATAGGTGACCAGCTGAGGGCCTTCCACGACCGGTTTATGTGTGAGCACGACTTGCTGCCGATCGGCGGACGCTTGCGGCTTTGCGGCTTCGGCGAGATCGTTCCGATAGATGCTGTCCAGAAGGTTATGGCACGCGTCGATGTTGGGAAGCGTCTTTTCCATAAAAATTGTGGGCGGCAACTGCCCGCTGGCATGGGCGGCTTCCGCACCGAGCATCGCGAGCCAAAAAATGAGAATGGCTGATCTGAAAGAGCCCGGCGATATCGCTGCTGAAAACTTCATATCGCAGGCGATTAGCACGATTGTGAACGGCGTTCAATTGTCGTCTTGGTTTTCTCGTGCTATGAGTGCTTATGGGAAGACGTTCTGATCATTCTAGGTCGGAAATCGCGCAGATGTTGATTTCCGAAGGACACAAACACATGGCCGAAGTCGGTTTCATGCGGTTTTCCGCGCGCGAGGTTTCGAAGCGCATCGGCTATTCGATAGGCACACTCTACAATGTCTTCGGCACCTATGATCATTTCATAGCGGCCGTGAATACACGGACTTTCGAGCAGTGGGCGAATGAACTGCGATACGCGCTCGCAGACTGCGAGGGCGACAGGATCCAGTGTCTGGTGGAGAACTACTTTTCCTTTGCAAGGAATAACCGAAACTTGTGGCGCGCGATCTATGAGCATCACATTCCCGATGATTTCGTGATGCCGGAGGAGCAGGGTGCACAACGCGCCAAGCTGACGGAGGTTGTGGTGCAGGAAGTTGCCAACGCCTTGCCTCCGGCGAGGAAGAACATGGCGCCGCGCCTGGCGCGTTCATTGATCGCCACGGTCCACGGCCACTGTACCTTCGATCTCAGCGGTAGTTTTTCGTTGATGGGGTTGGATGGGGCGGTCGAAATGGCACTGGAACGAGTGCGTGATTCCTTGAAGATGGCGGATGGCGTGAACAACGGTCACTGAGCTAAGATCTGGATTGAATGCCAAACAGATAATATCAACGCCGCTCTGCGTGTCGACGATTGGAAAAGGCGAAGGAAATGCTGCGTAGAATTTTTATCCTGATCTCACTTGTCAGTTTGGTCGGAACGGCGCATGCCAACGACGTGTATATATATGAACTCCTAAAGGAACCTGGTTACGCCCAAACGTGGAAGCGATTGTTGAAATCGGAAAGAAAGGTTCCGGGATGGTTGAGTGACGAAAACCGCTTCGTGGCCAATCCCGAAAAAAAGCAAACCGTAGGCTCCACGCAATACTCCATCAGCGTTGTTGCCAAGCAACATGCAACGAACGAAGGCGTGGCGGCGATCCTCTTCACTGAAGACGGACAGAAGGCATGGGCGAAGATTGTGGAAGAAGGAAGAAAGCCCCGCTACCTTGGTGCTCCGTCAAAAGAGCAGATCGACTTGCTGGATAAGGCTCTTGATGAATAGGTGGCCTGACGGACTGTAGCAATGATGACCGGCCCGGGACAGCGCAGAAGAGGAAGCGTCGCGGCAACAGTCCTGTGGAACGCTGACAAGACCCGTAGCGAACAGGAAATCTCTGATTTGTCTATTGCGTCCGAGCCTCTTGGACGGAAGCATGACGTTACGAAGCGGTTGTAATAAAATCCACCGATATCCAGATATCGGGCAGACAAGCCGACTTTTACTGACCTGAAGCTCTCGGTCGGAACCGAGACATCGCAAACTTCGTCCGCAAAGACTCGCGCCAGGACGCTGTTCTGCCCCTAAGAAGCCTCGGTGTTGCCGATCACAGTGTCAATCGGCTCGGAATGTTGACCCCTTATCGGCGTCCTGTATTCCGCGCCGAAACACAAGCAGCGGGCTGTTCCGTGCTTCCCGTGAATGCGCCTACGTGCTGGCGAAGGGACGACCGCCGCTCCCTGCGCAACCTATCTCTGATGCATCTCCCGAATGGGTCTATACCGGCAACAAGCTGCATCCGACGCAAAAGCCGGTCGAGGTGCTGGAGCCGCTTATCCGCACCTATTGCCCTGCGGGCGGGCTGGTACTTGATCCGTTCTGCGAGTCGGTTTCGACTTTGGTTGCGGCGAATGCGTGTCGGCGCGATTATCTCGGCATCGAGCTTGACGCCGGTCACGCTGCCATGGCGCGGGCGCGCATCCGCTATCCGTCGTGGCTACCTTGGGCCTACTCTTGCCCCTTGGCATCAAGAGCTGCAAGGTCGTCCTTGAGGCGTACCGGCAAATCCATTCTGTCATGGAGAAGGCTCATGACACCGAGATCGCCGTTATCCAGTTCCCGAAAGAAGATGTAATGGCGCTCGTACCGGCTGAAGTACGCCTTGCGCGTGATGTCGGACGGAACCGCCAGCTTTTGCGGGAGGCGACGCCAGATAAGGCGGTTTTCGCAGAGGCGCTGCAAATGTGCATGAAGTCCACGGATGTAGGTCTCCGCCTGCGCCTCGCCCCATGTGTCCAGGGTGTCGCGCCAGATTTTGTCTTGCGCGGCGTCGGCGCGGGGATAGAAGCGATAACCGGCCACAGTTAGCTGCGCTTGTTGCGGCGGATGACATCCTCGGCGGAAACGGCGATGAACTCGCTGTCATCCGCGCGCATGGCAGGAGCCAGTTCCCTTTGAAGGGCGTCCCATGCTTCATCGCGGGTTTGCAGGTCACGGCGGATCAGCGCGCGGATGTATTCGCTCGCGTTCTCATAGAGACCTTCATCCCCGATCTGCTGCTGGATGTGATCTTGCAGCGCGCCGCTGACCTTCACATGAATGCTGCCTGATGGCATGGCGCATACCCTTTCCTTGTCCATTAATTATGGGTACCGTGACAAATATTGTCAATATTCATCACGGCATGTGGCCCGTGTTGGGCCGATGAGCCTCCCACTCAAGCAGTCAGGCTTGAATGCGCAGCCGCTTTTTCACCGTCCTAAGGGCAGCCGCCGCTGCGTGCGTAACCGACGTCCGATGTATCATCCGAATGGAATCTATACCGAAAACAAGCTGCATCCCACGCAAAAAACGGTGGAGGTGCTGGAGCAGCTATCCGCACCTATTGCGCGGCTGTCGGACTGGTGCTTGACGCGTTCTGCGGGCTGGCGTCTTGAAGTTCTTGCAAAAAAATGTGCTATTTTCAGGAAGTGGCGTGCCACGGGGGTGAAATGCTTCCAGACCCCGGCGCAGTCCGCCGCTATTTGTGCCACAGACATTTCCCCAGGCGGCTCGTAGAAACTGCGTTCCACCGCGCGGTCGCTCTTTTAGCTTCTAATAAATGACAACCTCGGCTCTAGAAGTCGTAATGTCCTCACTCCTATAGTGTAAACTGGAAAAACGGCTCTGAACGCTATTCCGCTTAGATGACGCTGAAACCTTAGGGGTCAGCCCCTCGGCGCGCGGAAAAGACAACCCCTCCAGCCGAGGCTCCGCGCTGCGCTCGTGCGCCCGCACCAACCGGACCATTCCACGGCGGCGACATTCGTTCCCCATGTCATCGCCAGCGAGATAGGCAGGATGAGATAGAAGCGATGCGCCAGCACCGCTCCGAACTTCCATCCACGTTTCAGCAACGTCTTGGAGGTAATAGTGATCAGCACCGCGCCAACGCCGGCAGCGACGCTTGCCAACAGTCCGATCCATGCGTTTCGGCCGAATGATGCAAAGCCGCTTCCCTGCAGGGCGGCAAAGCCCAAAATGGCGCAGCCAACCAAAATACCGAAGCACACCACCACCCGCAGCGCTGGCGGCCGCTCGCCGGTCAGCGCCAGCGAGATCACGACGGCCAGGATAGGGCCGATACCGATCTCGATAGCGCCGACGATGGCCGGCTCTATCAGCTTCAGGGCTTAGAAGAAGCTCAGGAAGGTAAACGCCGTGGCAGCGTTGAGCAGTAGCAGCGGCGTCCATGCCTGTTCTCCGACGCCTTGGCGCGATAGGGTAAGGAAAAGTGCTGCGGTGAGCGAGAAGCTAATCAGGACGAAGAGAGGTGACGGAATATCCGAAAGCCATGTGCCGAACATCACCTTGCCTATTGCTTGTAGCAGGACGGCCAGAACGATCACGATACGGCCGAAGTTCGCTGAAAATGCTGTATTCATTCAAATCTCACCTTTGAGGGGTAGCCCTTACATGCAAAGGTGAGGCTTGTCTCGTCGTGTAAACCCTAAACGTCACGCGACATCCTCGTGAAGCCATGCTTAACTCGGTTTCAGCCGCCTAGTGATCAGAAGGGAGTTTTCCACCCTGCACACCCTTTCCATCGATGATGTTCTAGCCCTTCGAGACTTTCCGATTATCTGCGGGCCCCAGTTCGAGTTCGACCCGCATGGGACGAGACTGGCTTTTTGCGTTCCCAAGAGCCTCAAGGATGCCACCCGGTTCTTTCTGAGTGCCCTTGGCCGTGGCGAAGGCGAGCTCGGTATCCTCGACTTGGATACTTCCGAATATCGGTCCCTACCTGCCCCGGACAAACTCGGTGTCCTATCGCCAGTATGGTCTCCAGATGGATCAACAATTGCCGTAGCGGCTACTGACGGTTCGTTTATTCGGCCGGCCGTCATCGATGTGGCGTCTGGAAAGATGCGCGTATTGATCGAGCGCAACCTCCCTTTACCTGGCACCCGCACTTTCTTCCAATGGCTCGACAACAGCACACTTGCTTGTGAGCTAACGGGCAAGAACAGGCCTACCTTGTGGCTGGACATCGAAAAACGCGGCGCTGTCGCCAGCGCCAAGGCATGGGAAAAAGCGTGGGCAGGGCGAGAACCGACGGCAAGTCGACTCACCAGCGATCAACCGGCAGCCGAGTTCGAAACGATAGAGCTATGCTCCCTAAACGTTGAGACGGGTCAGTATGAAATCTTCTCGCGCGACAGTGACCTGCCGGCACGAATGGAGAGTTTCCGCGATCGTCCTGAACGAGAATTTCCCCCACGCTGCGTTGGTTTCGGAAAAATCGTTCCCCCCGAGAGCGTTCTCGTCGCCAGCCATCCCGAGACGGATCAGTCCATCTACCTCGTGCGATCCGATGATGCGACGCGTGTAATCAGACTCACCGCGGGGGAGGCGAGCACCGTCTTTGAGACGGACACGCATATGGGCGAAGTCATCCCCTCCCGAACACAGGTTCTGCCGTTTAAAACCTCGGCAGGGCAGGATGCAAAACTTCGATGTATTCTTCCGCCCGACTACAAGGAAGGGGAAAGGCGGCCTGCCGTTCTCTGGGTATATCCAGGTTTCACCGTTGGCGATGACCTCGCTCATCGGCAGCACCTCATCAATGAGCCTGGCTGCTTCAACCTGCATCTCCTTGCTGCGCATGGCTTCGTCGTCATCATTCCCAGTATGCCGGTCGAAGACGAGCGTCGTGGCGGCCGCGAACTGGCCGACTGTCTGATGGACTCTGCTCTTCCCGCTTGCGAAGCAGCCATCGACGCCGGTTACGTCGATCGCAAGCATGTCCATGTCGCGGGGCATAGTCTCGGTGGCTGGGCTGCGTTGATGCTTTTGACCAAGACGCCGTTTTTTCGATCTGGCATCGCCATGGCCGGCACAAGCAACCTGTTGTCTCTGACCGATGATGTTCGGTTTCGCTACGACTCAATACCGGACGACAGCCGACAAGCAGGGACGGCGGAAAACTACTATCTCACGGAGCCGCCGTGGAGAACGCCTGACCGGTACATCCGCAACAGCCCGCTGTTTTCGGTCGAGAACATTTCGGCGCCGGTACTCATGCTTCATGGCGATCAGGATTACGTGGAGATTGGCCAATCCGAACAGATGTTTGCCGCTTTAAGATTACTCGGGAGAAAAGCGGAGCTCGTGCGATATTGGGGAGAAGCGCACGTTTTCGAAAGCCCGGCCAATATCGAGGATGCATGGCGCCGTATATTGAGTTGGCTGGACCAGTCCAGTCCCGCACTGTCACTCTAGCTGATCGGACTCCGTTCAGCGCCGCGTAGTTTATTGCCAAGGAAATCCTACAGTCCGTCTGACAACCCTCGAAGCGGTTCCTGACAAGGTTTTTAAACCGACTGCGGGATTTCGCGACAAGGAGTATGCGCAATTTGAGATCAAAGAAGAAAATTCTCGATACTCACATTTCGGAGTTGATGAAGTCCGCTAGCGTACCGGGCCTGTCGATTTTCATTGCCGAAGGCGGATCGGAGGAGATTCGCGCCTTTGGAGTTCGAAGTATAGAGACGGGCGCGCTAGTTAACAGCGCCACCGTTTTCGAAGCCGCGTCCCTGAGCAAACCGGTCGTCGCACACGTTGCGCTCCAACTCGCGGATGATGGCAAGCTTGACCTGGATGAGCCGCTATCCCGACTTGCTGGCCCACTGGTGCCTCTCGATCCCGCTTCGGCAACCATCACAGCGCGGCATGTCCTCTCCCATACCACCGGACTACCAAACTGGCGTCACAGCGATGTTCCTCTGCGAACCTATTTCCCTCCCGGCTCTCGGTTCAGCTATTCCGGCGAGGGATTCGTGTACCTTCAGTCGGCTCTCGAAAGCCTGGCTGGCGATCCTCTCGACGTCATCGTTCGGAGGCGTGTTTTCGAGCCGCTTGGGATGAGAAGCTCAAGCTTCATCTGGCGAGACAGCTTCAATGACAATGCCGCCTTCGGCCACGATCGGGAGGGAAACATTGAAGACAAGTTCAAACCGGATCGGGCGAACGCGGCCTTCTCCCTCCACACGACAGCTGGAGACTATGGAAAGTTCGTCGTTGCAGCGATGGACGGGGCTTTGTTGTCGGAGAGGGCGGCTCGTCTATGGATGGAGCCACAGGTTCCAACACCAAATGGGCGGTTTGAAGCGTTGGAGAGCACCCCGCCGGACACGGAGACCGGAGTGTACTGGGGCTTAGGTTGGGGCTTGGAACCAGACGTGAAGACATTCTTCCACTGGGGCGCGAACCCAGGGATGACTTCTTTCGTTCTGGCGACGCCTGCAGGGCGGAACGCCTTCGTAGCATTCATGAACAGCGACCTGGGACTGAATATCGTTCCCGGCATCGTCGAACGCATCATGCCAGGTCAGCACCCTGCGCTTTCGTGGCTCGGGTTATCGCGGTAGCCCTCCAGAAAGATCTGAAATATCTTGCGGACAGCTCCGGCTTGTTTCGGAAAACCCGGCTGGCCATAGGGAGACATCCTTTCCCGGTTCGGATTGGAGCCGACCGGTACCGTGTCGCCCGATGGCCGTCAGCCGATTCCGATGCCGTAATCACGGGCCGGCGTCGATCTGAAGTCCGGAATTTTTTGTCCGTTCCGGTACCCGAGCGGTGCCAGCAGGTTTTCGCGGGCGGACGAAGCTGTTATCGCGACCATTGCAGTCAGCTCCCAACGTTAGGTTCGCTGTGTTACAACGGGTTTTTGCTCAGGCGCTTAAACGGGCAAATGCATTGCGGCACGCAAGGTATCGTTGATGCGCTCTTGCCAGCCCGGCCCGTCGGCCTGAAAATGGGCGAGAACATCGGCGTCGATTTTTAATGATACAAGCTCTTTAGTGTTAGGGATGGCTGGCCGCTCAACGGCCGGCGCTGCGGCCTTTCTTGCCGGTTTGAACAGGGCCTCGGCCGCATCTTTCGCACTGGACGGTCGCCGGGGTATTGCCATGGTCATATCCTCTTCGGTCATCGGTTTGAACAGTACAGCCCGTCAATTTCTTGTCTCCAGCCCAGCGAAAAGCACGTAGTTGCGACTGATAAACTGTTCGGGCACGCAATAAAGAGAGATTGCACATCGCAAAGAGGAATACCACCTAGTACCGAAATTCCGCAGTTGGGCAGACCGATCCGGAGCCTGCTCTGCCTTGGACAGGTTGGGGCGTGCCGTCATAGAGCGGCCGGTCGTGAGAGCGAATACCGCAGCAGCAAGATTCGAGTGGCAGGATTAACGACGCGACCATTCCGACTCTGCAGTCTGGTGCTTTGATCGATGCGAAACTAATAAATTCTCTCCAATGACCTGAAAATAGCAAACTCGGCTCCAACAATCGGGACCGGGTAATCTTCCCAACTGGCCCCTAACCACTGAGCGCGGCCGCGCAGCAATCCTGTGAAATGGGAAGTGGCCGCACAATAGAAGAGTTATCCCCCGAATTGAAGCAGCAGGCTCCTGACGCCACTTTGACATGCTCTTCACCATTTCTTGACAAGGCGGTGACAAATCCGCTGCGTTTACGGCGATCCACGTCAGTCTGGCGGAGAAGGGGAGCCCGAGACCAACAACAGCCAGCATCAAGTCCGCGGATCATCAAGCCGCGTCGAATGCTGAATTCGCGGATCGACGAGTATGCAAAAAGACGTCTCGCACTTACACTTTTCCCCATCGCTGAACGGCACCACGAAGCTCATCGGTATCTCGCCACCGGTCCCTCAGCCGTGACAGGTCCGCGCATCGTCTTCACAAGCACGTTGGCTCCCACGTGGCCATGGTTTTGCGCGCCGCACAAACCCTTGTTCGTCGTTATGAGTTCGTTGCGGGGCCACTGCCAAACGGCCTTCTGCGGAAGGATACACAGAAGTCCCGAGATCCCGCTTTCGCTTGGTATCGTTTTTGAAATCGCACTTACGGCGAGACCGCAGTTGACGATTACGCATACCGGCACACTGGTCGTTCTATTCACATAATAGCAATCTACAGCCAAAGAAAGGTCTAGCAATGAGTACGGTAACCATTGAAAAGTACGTGGAAGGACGGTGTGTCGAGACAATTAATCTTCCTGTCTCACCACTGCGTTTCCTAATGAAATTACTGCCTCACAAGGCCAAGTCTGAACTGCTTGAGTTTGGTCTAGACGTGGAACAGATTCTAGCAGCGAGTGTGCAATCGCCTTCCGAGTGCTGGTTGGACGTCGAGGAGAACAAGGTGCCGAAGCGAATTCGCGTGGTTCGCTACGCCTGAAGTGCCTCCGCGTATTGTCCAGAGTCACCAAGTATGACTGCGAGAACCACTTCAGAGACCGGCCTCGCGGAGGCAACCTACAAAGGGGCATTAATTGCCACTCCAGAGTGCCATTGGAGTGCGCGGAGAGGCAAGCTGCGATGACGATACTTGGCCCAACAGAATAGCCGGCTGATCATTTTTCGTCGACGTTCTCGTCGGCCGCTTCCCGAGGCCTTCGATGGGCCCCGCTGGCGACGAGGCTTTTTAAATTCTGGTGAACAGCCGTTGCCAGCCTTCGTGGAGGTTGCTGCGGGCCACGAACGCCGTGCGGCTTTCTCCACTCCACCGGATTGATGCATACGGCGAATGAAGCCGTTCGAGGGCGTGCTGGATTCTGCCATCCGCTCGTGGATTGGGATATCCGCGTTCGAGGAATCCACCATGTCCTCCGATCGATCGTCTTCGACTATGAATTGAATACCCCCAGCAGGTGATCGCGGAAAGCTCCGCTCGCATGCGACCGCCGCGATGACAGCGAGGTTGGCAACCTGGTCCGGCATGGGGCCTCAACATGAATGGCGTCGCCGGCACCAGCATTCGAGACTTTACTACGCTGGGTGCTCGTACTGGCTTCCTGCCAGCGCGCAGCCTGCTGGTTCACCGGCCAGAGGCTCGGAAAACGTCAAATTAAACAGCGGAGAGCTCGCGGCTTCGATTCTCGCGCGGTCTTCGAGGTCAATCAAGCGTGAGCCGATATTGTATAAACCGGAAATCAGAATCTACCCTGTCGCGCGAAGCCCCGATGCCAAGGGTGCCTTGTCGCACATTACCGGCCTGATCCAGGAGTTCCGAGCGAACGTCACTCTAGCCGACCCCGCTTTTGGGTTTTTGGTTTCACCAAGCCGATCGGGAACATTTCTGCTTGGTGGGAATTCGGCCGAATCAAAAATGGCTGGGAGACCGTTATGAATGGCGCAAACGAGAATGACAGGACTCTTATAACCGCAGGTGCCCTTGTCCTTGCTGGGCTGCTAACACTTGGCATCCCACCGTGGATTCTTTTTGGCATGTGACACAGCAGGTCTCCTACCCTATGAGCGTCGCTTACGGACAATCATCTTTTGGTGACTGACGACACACGTACCTGTTTCGCCTCAATAGCGACAATCGCTGGACGGAAGATTTTGAGACTCGACGATCCATGCGTGCATGGACTCATTTTGCTCCAGGGCGACGTCTGACGTCCGATTTGAACGTTGTTATCGAATAGGCATTGCTAATTTGGACCATCGCTATTTGCGGCTTCCGCTTCCATTTCTGCGATGTCCTGGAACCGGTCGGCGATGCGTGCGTGCGGGCGACCGCCGTCGGCTGCGGCGATCGCAATTACGATCTCGTCGGGATGTGGCGCATCGGCGATCTGGAAATTGGCGGTGAGGAAATGGGAGCGCTTGCCACTTTCGCTCTTGTGCATCATAGGCAAGGACAGCAATGCGCCGGGCGCGTTGCGCGTGTTGGCAAATTCCAGATAATTCGTGCCGCCAATTGCATGGCGAAAGGGATTGCCGAAACGCAGCGTGTGGATCATCGCAGAGGCATGCTCGATTTCGCCGTTAACGCCGACCGCGGCCGCCTTGCCGCACGCCTCGATTTGTTCGGCCGGCATTTGCGCCAGCAGCCGGCGGGTCATCTCCTCGCTCAATGGCCCAGTGATTTCGATGATGGCAGGCCGCAGGTTCTCGATAAAGCCCTTGCCGGCCCATGGATTTTTGATAACGGCGGCTACCACGATGATGTTCAGTGGACGCGGTGCGTCCTTGCCGCCCTCAATGTGAGTTTCCTCAAGAAAGGTGCAGATCTTTCTTATGCCGAGCGCCATGTCTTTTCCGCCATATGTTAAAAGGTCTCCCAACCTAGCGTGCAGCGGCGCGTGATCTTCCTATGGCCCAGAGGAAACAAACCAGTAGCGCTTCTACGAAAACTAGTAGAATTCTCGCGCGTGGCACCCCATTATTGCCTCCAAAATGGGAGCGCGTGGCCGGTTGGACCAGAAATCACGGATGCTATCGCTGCGCAACGTTGCCAGCCAGATCAACAGCGGCGGCGACTTGATAACTGTGCTCCAGCACCTAATTGTCGCGGCCTGCCGGCATGCGGACTGGGCGCTCGGCTCTATCATGGCTATCGATGCCGCGCATGGATACGCCCATGTCATCGTTCGGCATGATCCCACGCTTATCCAGCGCGATCTGCCCGACCGCTGGGAACTGGCAACCAGCCCCTCCCTAATAGCGCTGCAGCGAAACGAGCCGGTCTATCTGCGGGATGCGCGCGAAAGCGCAGAGTTTCCAGGCTATCGCAAGGAGGCGTTCGAGCGAGACTATCGCACCGTTCTGGTCATGCCGATGAACTGCGCCGACGCCGAGGGGCGGCCGATGGTGCTGAGCGTTATTGCCCGAACCATAACGGAGGTCACGGAAGAAGACCTCGCCTTTCTCGGAACGATCATTCATCTTGGCGCGATCGCGGTGGAAAAGCAGCACCGTCTCGCGACGGAGAAGCGCGCCTCTGAACGCTTGGACCGGGCGCTCACGGCGCATACCTCGCTGCTGGAACATGTGCTGAGTGACGGCTCGGTCTCTTCGCTCGCCGCCATGGTCGGCAGGTTGCTTCCAAACCCACTGATCGTCGTCGACTTCACCGTCAACCAGATCATCGCCGGCCGCTCGCCGCTGATAGCAGACTTTGACGATATTGCGTGGCAGGCCGTGGCCCCAACGGTCTTCGCCCGCACGCTTATCAAGGCAGCGCGCGATGCAGTGGAGCGCGGCACTCTCGACACGGCGACAATCTTGCTAAATGACGGCACGCGGCGGCTACGTGCTTCCGCACGCATCGAAGGCCTGACGGTCGATCGGCAGCTGGTCGGCGCGCTCGTTATCTTTCCCGGCGCAGTCGCTGAGGGCGAGCTGGACCAACTCATGCTCGATAGCGCCAAGTTTGCGCTCAGCGTGCAGATGATGCGTTCCTTCCTGCGCTTTCGTTTCGAGACCCGGACACAAAGCGAACTGTTTTTCGAGGTCGTTGAACGACGCTGGCGCGATGCAGGAGATATCACCCAGCGCGCTACGCGTCTCGGGCTTGATTTTTCCGCGCCCCAGCAAATGATCGTCATCGATTTTCCGGAGAAGGCGAAGGCTTTCGGCGGCGGTTCCGTCGACGTGGAGCACACCCTGTCACGCATCCTGCGGCAGGCTTCGCTGGAAGCCAGCCTCGTCGCCATTGATGGCGGCGTCGTTTGCCTTGTGCCGTATGAGGCGGGGCGACAGCAGGATGAGCGCATCACAAAACTCATGCGCCGCATGGCCGAGGAGCTTGGCCGCTATTTCGATGAGGCGCCGGTCATCGTCGCGGGAAACCGCTGCGCCGGGCTGGAAGGTTATCCCGCCGCATGGGAGCGTTGCAAACGGATGATCCGTATCGGCCGCTCATTCGGACTGACAGGCGCGCTCTCCACGCAGGATTTTGGGCCACTGCCTATGCTCGTTTCCGCCGCCGATGTGGGCGACGTGCGCAGTTTCGTTCGCGAAAGCATCGGCGCCATTGCCGAACACGACCGGGAGAACAGCACGCCCTATCTGGAAACGCTGTCGGCCTATCTTGAGGAAGGCTGCCGCGGCCAGGCCTGCGCCGACCGCCTCGGCCTGCATGTGACGACGCTGCGCTATCGGCTTTCACGCATCCAGGAGCTCTTCGGCATCGATGTCGAAACATCGGAAAGACGCTTTTCCGTCGAGCTCGCTCTACGTCTCTACGGTGTGATCGAAAACCACGCCGTGCGCGAACGCTGACCTTTCTCGAGCCCTCCTTCAAAGCGCAGCACAACTCTTCGCCACTCTCCTCTACTTAGGAGGAAGAAGCAACCGGCCGTCGGCGATAGCTTCTTTTCATGAACTGGATGGGAGGTCGTGATGGTTGAGCAAGCGGCAGCGCAGGATGCACCGATCGACCCGATCGCGTTGCGTCGAGCCTTCGGCACCTTCGTTACCGGGGTAACCGTCATCACCACGCTCGATGTTGAAGGCACGCCGCGCGGCATGACCGCAAACTCCTTCACCTCTGTGTCGCTCGATCCGCCGCTCCTTCTCGTCTGCGTCGCAAAGTCAGCGTCCAGTTATGCGGTCTTCAAGGCGGCCAACTGTTTTGCAGTCAACATCCTGCATGAGGGACAGGTCGACGTATCAGCCACGTTCGCGTCGAAGGCACAGGACAAGTTTCAGTCGGTCAATCACGACCGGGTCCACACGGGCGCGCCGGTTTTGACGGATAGCCTAACTTGGTTCGATTGCAGCCTTCACAGCGCGGTGGATGCTGGCGACCATGCGATTTTGATAGGCCAGGTGCGTGCCTTCGGTACGAGCCCCTCTGCGCCGCTCGGCTTTTGCCGCGGCCGTTATGCCAGCGTGAAGGACCCCTTGCCAACCGGATGGCTCGCCTCTCATGGCATGATTATCGGCTACCTCATTGAGGCAGGCGACAGCTTGCTCTTGCGCTCGGATGGTAAGGGTGGCTGGGTGTTGCCGTCGGCGCGCCGGCGAAAGGCGGACAGCCAGCTGGTCCTTGACGGCGGCGATGCGCTGCGCCTTGTGCCGGAGGAAACCTTTCTTTATTCCGTTTTCGACGTTGCCGACAGCGATCCCGGTTATCTCGTATACCGTGCGCGTCTAGCGGGTGAGGGGGCTGCGAGCAGTCTTCCCGCGGATCTTCGCTTTTTCCCAATCGATGACTTGCCCTACGACACGATCGCGACCCATGAACTACGCTCCATGCTGCGGCGCTACGGGCGCGAGCGGCTGGCGGGCCGCTTCGGCATCTACATGGATTCCGACGACGGCGGCCGCGTCGCGATGATCGACGGCGAAGCCCGCGCCTGGCTCCAGGCCTCCCAAGACCAAGGATAATGACATGAAGACGACAGTCAGCTCCATCGAGGGCTCCCGCCAGCTGCTGTTCATCGACGGCCGGTTCGTGGCCCCGAAGAACGGCAACTACATCCAGAGTTTCGATCCGACGACGGGCGCGACCTGGTATGAATTTGCCGAGGCAGATGCGGACGATGTCGAGGCGGCCGTCGCCGCTGCCAGTGCCGCCTTCCGCAATCCCGAATGGCGGCGCATGACGCAGACCGATCGCGGTGCGCTGGTGCGCCGTCTCGCCGAATTGGTGCGGGCCAATGCGGATGCGCTTGCCGAGATCGAGACGCGCGACAACGGCAAGCTTCTCAAGGAAACGCGGGCGCAGATGCGCGCTATGCCGGACAGCTACCACTACTTCGCCGGCATGGCCGACAAGTTGCAGGGCGACACGATCCCGATCAACCGCCTCGACACGCTGAACATCAACCTGCGCGAGCCGCTCGGCGTCATCGGCATGATCACGCCGTGGAATTCGCCGCTGATGCTGCTGACCGGAACGCTGGCGCCCTGCCTTGCGATCGGCAACACCATCGTCATCAAGCCTTCCGAACACGCGACGGCCTCGACGCTGGCGCTGGCCGAACTCATCCACGAGGCAGGTTTTCCTGCTGGCGTCGTCAATGTGGTGACGGGCACCGGCAAGAGCGCCGGCGAGGCCCTGACCCGCCATCCGGGCGTCGCGAAATATGTCTTCACAGGCAGCACCGCGACCGGCCGCCGCATCGCTGGCAATGCCGCGCAGAACCTTGTGCCATGCTCGATGGAATTGGGCGGCAAGTCGCCCCATGTCGTCTTCGGCGATGTTGACATCGATCATGCGGTGAACGGCGTCGTCTCTGGCGTCTTTGCCGCTGCGGGGCAGACCTGTGTCGCCGGTTCGCG
Source organism: Shinella oryzae (assembly GCF_023038235.1). NCBI lineage: Bacteria > Pseudomonadati > Pseudomonadota > Alphaproteobacteria > Hyphomicrobiales > Rhizobiaceae > Shinella > Shinella oryzae. The sequence continues at coordinate 1,696,428 of NZ_CP081988.1, forward strand.
TTGCTTCGTCGAGGCCAGAGTATACGACAGGTTCATCGAGGCGCTGGTCGCCCGCACCCAGCGCATTCGCGTGGGTCTTCCCACCGCTGACGACACAGATATCGGCCCGCTCGCGCTCGCCGACCAACTTTCCAAGGTCGAATCCTACGTCGCATCCGGCGTTGAAGAGGGCGCGAAGATCGCCGCTGGCGGACGGCGGCCGCAGGAGGACGGACTAGCGCCGGGCGGATGGTATTTTGAACCGACCGTCATGGTCGATGCCGATAATGACATGACCTTCATGCGCGACGAGCTGTTCGGCCCGGTGGTCGGGGTCATGCCCTTCCACGACGAGGCGGAGATGATCCGGCTCGCCAACGACACGCGCTACGGCCTCGCCTCGGGCATCTGGACGAAGGATATCGACCGCGCGCTGCGTTTTGCTAGCGGGATCGAGGCGGGCACCGTCTGGGTCAACACATATCGCTCTGCCTCCTTCATGTCGGCGAATGGCGGCTTCAAGGAAAGCGGCTACGGCCGGCGCGGCGGTTTCGAGGTGATGCATGAATTCTCGCGCCTAAAGAACGTGATCATCGACTATTCCGGCGCGATGCAGGACCCCTTCGTCATTCGCCTCAAGTAATAACTATCGAAAGGCAGAACCATGAAGTTCGCAGTCTCGCTCACGATGGAACGCTTCTCGCCTGAGGTGCCGATGGCGACGGTGAAGAACAACCTGCTGACGCTGGCCCGCATGGCGGACGAGGGCGGCTTCGAGATGCTATGGACCGCCGAGCATCACACGATCGAATGTACGATTTCGCCGAATCCGTTCCAGACGCTTGTCTGGCTGGCGCAGCATACCGAGCACCTGCGGCTCGGCACCTCGACGCTGGTGGCGCCCTACTGGGACCCAATCCGGCTGGCTGGCGAGTCGGCGCTTTGCGACCACCTTACGAACGGCAGGTTGGAATTCGGCATCGCGCGTGGCTCCTACCAATACGAGTTTGACCGGATGGCAGGCGGCATGCCGCAGCAGGAGGGCGTCGCCTATATGAAAGAGATCGTGCCGGCGGTGAGGAAGCTCTGGGAAGGCGATTACGCCCATGATGGGCACTATTGGAAGTTCCCTCTAGCCACCTCCGTGCCGAAACCCTTGCAGCAACCGCATCCGCGCATCTGGGTCGCCGCGCGCGATCCTGGAACCTTTGACTGGGCGATCGCCAATGGTGCCAGCATCCTGTCGACGCCTCTCTCGGCACCAGCCGCAGAAATCCAGATCCTTTCCGACAAATTCCATAAAGCGGTGGCCGACCACCCGGAGGTGCCACGCCCACGCTTCATGATGCAACGGCGCACATGCGTCTACGACCGGCCGGACGGCTGGGAAAAGGCCGTGCAACATAGCATGGATTATGGTCGGGCCTTCGAGAACCTGATGCAGAATGTCGGGACGGTGCAAAACGGCTTTCCGGAGGCGGTGCCGTATGAGGCGGTCAAGGGTAAGGATAACTACAATCCGGAGAATATCCGCAAGAACCTCATGTTCGGGACACCCGACGAGGTGATCGAGAAGCTGCTTGTCTTCGAAGCTGCGGGTGTCGACCAATATTGCCTCGGCCTCACCTTCAACCTGCCCTTCGAATTGCAAAAGCGTACGATCGAGCTTTTTGTGAAGGAGGTCATGCCGTTCTTTGCGGCGCGCGAAAACCACCGGAAACGGGCTGCCGCGGGGGGCTGATTATGGCAGAAGCACGAGAGCACACGGTCGGCGAGGTTACGCTCAACTATCGCATCGATGGCGATGGCGGTGAGCCTCTCGTCTGCATCCACGGTGTCGGCTCCTATCTGGAAGCATGGTCCGGCGTGGTGGAGCGGTTGAAGGACCGCTTCACGATCCTCACATTCGATCTGCGCGGTCACGGCAAGTCGAGCCGTGTCAACGGACGCTACGAGATCGACGACTTTGTGACCGAAACGTTGGCGCTTGCCGACAAGGCGGGATTTTCGACCTTCAATCTTGCGGGCTTTTCCCTGGGCGGACTAATCGCCCAGCGCCTCGCGCTGACACATCTGCCGCGTTTGCGCCGTCTCGTTTTGCTGTCAACGGTTGCGGGCCGTACGCTCGAGGAGCGGGAAGGCGTTCTGGCTCGCCTCGCGGCGCTTCAAACCGGAACGCCGGCGGACCATCACACGGCGTCGCTCTCGCGCTGGCTGACAGAACCGTTTCAGGAAAAACACCCCGACGTAATCGCTTGGCTGCGGGCGCGCGACGCGGAGAACGATCCGGCCTGCTACGCGGCCGCCTATAGAGTGCTGGCCGAGACGGATTTCGGCGGCTTCCTCGACCAAATCCGCTGCCCGACCTTGATCGCCACCGGCGAGGAGGATGTCGGCTCCAACCCGCGCATGGCCCGCTACATGCACGACCGCATCCCAGGCTCGCAGCTCGCCCTCTTTCCGGGTTTGCGCCATTCCATCCTCATCGAGGCGCCGGACGTCGTTGCAAAAACCATCAACGATTTCGTGTTGAACACAAAGGCGGCCTATGGATAAGACTTTGCGCAAAGACGGAGAAATTATGCGGCGGCGCGTGCTCGGCGATGAATATGTGGACAAGGCCAAGGCGGGCGCGGATGCCTTTTCCGCACCGTTGCAGGACCTGCTCAACGAATATTGCTGGGGTCTGGCGTGGACGAACGATGGCCTCGATCTCAAACAGCGCAGCCTCCTGAATCTCGGCATGCTCGCCGCCAGCAACCGCATGCATGAGTTCGGCATCCATTTTCGCGGCGCCATCCACAACGGCCTGTCGGACAGGGAACTACAGGCAGCGCTCATCCAAATTGCGATTTACTGCGGCGTACCGGCAGGCGTTGAGGCGTTTCGGGTCGCCCGCGCCGTTCGCGGGGAAATGGACGGGAAGGACAGGACTTGATTTCCGTCATTTCGATGAAGCCAGGGGCCACGTCCTGCTTGGGAACGCCGGAAGACGGAAAGGGCGATAAATCCCAACATGTCTACCATCGGCAGGGAGAGGAACCCGCGCCGTCGATAGAATCGAAAATTGACAGAGGGAACAAACATATGGTGAAGACATCTACACTCGCGGCGCTCGTCGCCTCTCTCTCCCTTTCGCTCGCCGCCGTTCCGGCACAGGCCGGCGCCGTTCTGGACCGAGTGCTCGCCGCCAAGACCCTGAAAGTTGCGACCGATGCCAACTGGGCACCGCAGTCCTTCGTCAATGACAAGAACGAGATGGACGGTTTCGACATTGACGTCGCCAAGGAGATCGGCAAGCACCTCGGCGTCTCCGTCGAATTTGTGACCCCTGGCTGGGACATCATCACGGCCGGCAAGTGGCAGGGCCGCTGGGATATGCATGTGGGGTCGATGACGCCGACGAAGGCGCGCGCCGAAATCTTTGATTTCCCGGCGGTCTATTATTACACGCCCGCAGCTGTAGCCGTGCACAAGGACAGCAAGGCAGAGAAGGTTTCCGATCTCGACGGCAAGGTCGTCGGTGTAACGGCAACGTCGACTTTCGAGGCCTATGCTAACCAGGACCTGACGCTGGATGCCGCCGGCGCACCGCCTTTCACCTATGAATTCAAGGCGGGTGAGGTGAAATCTTACGCTAACTCCACCACCGCTTTCGACGACCTGCGTCTGGGCGATGGAACGCGCCTTGACGCCGTCGTCTCGACGCTGCCGAGCATTCTCGATGCTGAGAAGGCCGGTTACCCGATCAAGCAGCTCGGCAAGCCGGTTTTCTTCGAGCCTCTTGCTGTTGCTGTCGAACATGGTGACAAGGAGCTGACCGAGAAGATCGCCGAGGCAGTGGATGCGATGCGCGCCGATGGCACGCTGAGCAAGCTGTCGGTCAAGTGGTACGGTGTCGACTACACGGTGACGCAGTAAAAGACCTATCCGTTCGCGCGCGCCCGCAATGCCGGGCCGCGCCTTACATTCAGGGAGCGGAGATGCTTTACCCGGATACCGTCGAGTCCGAAGTCCTAGTCCACAAGCCGTGGTTCGTTCTGGTGATTTTTGGGGCGGTCTTCGCCCTGTTCCTCGCCTTCGATCTCTCGGGGACGTCGATGGGCGAGCTGATGCGCCCGGTGATCGGCGAGCCTTTGGAAAGCGGCCTCTACGGCCGCTTTGCCATCGCCTTCGTCATTGCGGTCCTGTTCTGCCTGAACGTCGTCCTAATCGGCTTCGCGTCGCTGCGCGTGCAGATCACCATTGTCTGGCTTGAACTGCTGCTGCTGTTTCTTGCCTTCTTCAAGACGTTCAATCTCAGCCTGCCATTCATGGCCGAGAAACTGCCATTCCTCGTAACGCAGGGGCTCTTCACAACGATCTACGTTTCGGCGATTTCAATCGTCATCGCGTCCGCCATCGCCATCCTCGGTGCCGTAGCAAAGCTGTCCACAAACGGGTTCGCCTATGCGATCGCAAGCTTTTACACCTCGTTCTTCCGTGGTCTGCCGCTCTTGATGCAGGTCTACCTCATCTATCTCGGCCTGCCGCAGCTTGGCTTCATCATTGATGCGGTACCGGCCGGCATTCTCGCGCTGTCGCTTTGCTACGGCGCGTACATGACGGAGATTTTCCGCTCCGGCATCCAGAGCATCGACCGCGGCCAGTGGGAGGCCTCGCGTTCAATCGGGTTCGGTTTCGGGATCACTATGCGCAAGATAATCCTGCCGCAGGCGCTCCCTGTCATCATCCCGCCGACCGGAAACCAGTTTATCTCGATGCTGAAGGATAGTTCGCTCGTCTCGGTCATTGGCGTCTGGGAACTTATGTTCCTCGCGCGCACGCTTGGCCAGAAGTCGTTCCAGCACATGGAAATGCTGATCTCCGCCGCGATGCTCTATTGGGGCGTTTCGATCTGCCTCGAACTTATCCAGTCACGCATCGAGCGCCATTACGCGAGGAGCAAAGTCCGATGAGCCAAAAAATCATCGATGTCCGCAACGTCTCCAAGTGGTACGGCGCGTTCCGGGTGCTGACCGATGTGAACTTGACGGTCGAAAAAGGTGAGCGCATCGTCATCTGCGGCCCTTCTGGATCGGGAAAATCGACGCTGATCCGCTGCTTCAACCGGCTGGAAGCGCATCAGGAAGGCGACATCGTCGTCAACGGCATCCGCCTGCACGATAAGATGCGCAATGTTGGCGAAGTCCGCAAGAACGTCGGCATGGTTTTCCAGCACTTCAACCTCTTTCCGCACATGACCGTGCTGATGAACTGCATGGTCGGGCCGATGTGGATCAAGGGCATCTCGCAGGCAGATGCCCGCAAGACCGCGCTACAATTCCTGGAGCGCGTGCGCATTCCCGAGCAGGCGGACAAGTATCCCGTTCAGCTCTCCGGTGGCCAGCAGCAGCGCGTCGCTATCGCCCGCTCGCTCTGCATGCAGCCAGCTGTAATGCTGTTCGACGAGCCGACATCCGCACTCGATCCGGAAATGGTATCCGAAGTGCTGGAAACAATGACAAGTTTGGCACGGGAAGGCATGACCATGGTCTGCGTTACCCACGAGATGGCCTTCGCTCGCGCCGTCGCCGACCGGGTGATTTTCATGAATGCAGGCCAGATCGTCGAGCAGGGCAAGCCCAAGGACTTCTTCTCTAACCCTCAACATGAGCGAACAAGACTCTTTCTTAGCCAAATTCTAAAGCATTGAACGAGCGGACTGATCTGTGGAAACCCGCGCTCGGTATCAGCCTTATAACGTAGCGCTGGGCGGGACGGTACGTCCGGCCGGCGTACTGACTTCGTGGAGCCAGCGGCTTCGTTCTTCTAGTACATTTTGCCCTCTGCCGAATGCTGACCATGACGATCACTGTCGATGTGAACGAGTCGGTTTCAGGTTCGTTGGCCGCATTTCAGTTCGCACGACACGTTCAGTCTCTATAGCAAGAACGGGCAACCGGCCGGTGGTTGTGAAATCGAAGTGCGTGCGAAGATCTTTTTTGCGCACCTCCCGCCCCTGAATGACAGGGGGGTGCGGCGCAAGCAATCCATTGGCGCGTGGCATTTAGCTCCACGCCCGATTACGGTGGTAATTTCGCTCAGTAGCAAATTGCCCATGAAACCCGGTAGCCAAAGCGCGATGAGTTACGGCCAGATGCGCGACAGCCATTTGTATCTGCACGAATGCGCTGGACACCTCCGATGGGATTGGCCAATTAAGTGGGATGGGCATTCGCTGCTATAGCAAAATGCGCGACCGGCAATCTCGGCGGTCCCTGACAGATCGCACCCTCGATTGGCGGGGAGACGACGTTTTGTAGCCATCAAGATGGCAGATGCCACCTTGATGGCTTCTCCTTTCGGAGTTATATTCCTGCACAGAAAGGAACCGCTTCATGGTAACACCGCAACTATCCGTCCGCAGTTCAAAAGCGCGAGACCTGGCCCACAAGCTCGCCCGACGCGAAAATCGCACGATTGCCGACATAGTTGAGCGTGCGCTCGAAACTTATGAGGCCCGTGAAGCCGGACGTGAGCTTGCTGCGGATTTCTATCGCCGCCTGTCTTCGCAGTCGGGTACGGACATCGATCTCGATAGCGTCATCGATGAAAACCGGCTTGCGCACAAAGGTGTTGATCTTTGATCTTTCTCGATACGAATGTCGTGTCGGAGACATTGAAGAAAGCTCCGGATAGCGCCGTCATCGCATGGCTGGTTCGCCACGACGCGGAGTTGGCATTGCCAACGGTCGCAGTCGCCGAGATCGCCTTCGGGATTCAGAAGATCAGGCCTGATCAGCGCGCCGACCGCTTGGAGGAGGGGCTGGCGAGCTGGCGTCGCCGGTTCTCCGACAGGATGTTCGCCTTCACGGAGGAAGCCGCGCTGGCCTACGGCGACATCATGGGCGACGCTTCTCGGCAGGGGAGGGGGATGTCGGCTCCAGACGGAATGATCGCTGCGATCGCGAGGATCAATGGTGGTCGTTTGGCCACACGAAACCTCAAGGATTTCGAGACAATCGGACTCGAGCTGATTTCGCCTTGGGAATTCTGAAAAAGGGATCGGGGCCTATAACAAACGGGCCGCTCTTCCGCTTCGTCGCGTTGTTTTCTAGTAGCTTGACACCTGTTGGGAAGGAGGATTTCTCTACTGCTCCATGGCTCCCGGAAGCCGCATACTAGGGTTGGCCCGCTTCTGTCAGGTAACCGTACCTCACAACCGTGTGCTGAGAAGCCCCTGCGTTCGGTCCTGCCATCCCCGCGTGATTCTCTCGAAGCGCATTGACCGACTGCGGATCGAGCGCCGCCCCCAGCCAGGCATTGAGCGCCTCGGCTGGAGAGATCGCGTCGGCATGTTGCCGTATCATCGTTGAAGGCTCTCAGCTAAGGTGAATGCGTTGGAGTGCCTCGGTGTGAAAAGTACTGCGCGGGCGTGCTGCCCAAGGACTTCTTGAACATCGTTATGAACGCGTTGACCGACTCGTATCCCAGTTTCGCGGCTACATTCTGTACCGTTTCTCCGCTGGCCAGTTCGCGCAGCGCGACGACAAGGTGGAGTTGTTGCCGCCAGCGTCCGAATGTAAGTCCCGTCTCGCGGATCAGCAGGCGGGCCAATGATCTGTCGCTCATCGCGACCTTCTTAGCCCAATCGCTCAATGTGCGGCGATCTGAAGGCTCGATCGTCAGAGCGTCTGCCATTGCCTGTATTTTCGGATGGCTGGAAATCGGCAAGTTGAACCGCTCATGCGGCATCTGCGCAAGTTCATCAAGGATCACCCGTGCGATCCGGGCGGCGTGGCTATCGGGGAGATAATCCGCGCGTTCACCGGCAAGCCGTTCCACCATCTCTCGGATCATTGGGGAGACCGACAGGGTGCAGCTGTTTGCAGGCAGTTTCGCAGACCCCGGTTCCACGAAAAGATAATTGAGCCGAGCGTTCACGGTCGCGCGCGCACTGTGCGGAACACCACCCGGAATCCATACACCGCAATTGGGAGGCACGATCCAGATTTCATTGCCCGCAGTGCATGTGACGGCTCCGTGCAAGGCGAGAATCAACTGCCCCTTGCGATGAACGTGCAGAGGCACCTCCGCCTCATGATCGGTGAAGTCAAGCTTGTGAGCGACAGCGGGCAAAAAGGTAAGGTCCGGATCGAAGACGGAAACGGCAGATCGCGAAAGGGACATGCAAATGGCCATTTTTAGGGATTTTATGTCATAATACCGAATTTATTTGCCTTTGCAAATCGATCAAAACTGGCGGCATGATTACCGCATCACCCCGAAATTCCCTCTCAAACAACGTCGCCAACGCCTTGCTGCAAGCTGGAACGGCCTTCCTGCGCAAGCCCAGCACCAAAGCGGATGCGGATGCGATCATCTTCTCAGTGAAGAGCTTCGCTGCCGCAATGCTGGCCTACTACATTTCCCTGCGGATCGGGCTTCCCAAGCCGTTCTGGGCCATCATTACGGTCTACATCGTCTCGCAGACGTCCGCCGGGGCGTCTTTCAGTCGTGGTGTCTACCGCTTGGCGGGGACGCTCGTCGGCGCGATCGCGACAGTCGTGATCGTACCAAATTTCGTCAACGATCCGATGATGTGCAGCGCCGTGATTGCGGGCTGGATCGGCCTCTGCCTGTTCTTCTCGATTCTGGATCGCACACCACGGGCTTATGCCTTCGTTCTTGCCGGCTATACCGCAAGCCTGATTGGTTTTCCGAGCGTGCTCGATCCAGGTTCGATTTTCGAGACGGCGTCGGTCCGCGTCCAGGAAATCTCGATTGGGATACTATGTGCGGTCGTGATCCATCGCTACATCCTGCCAAAACGCATGACCCCCCAGCTTACTGGAAAGTTATCGGCCACGCTGCGGGACGCCCGCCGGCTGGCGGGCCATGCGCTGAATGGGACTTCGGGAGAAACCCACGAGGGCCGCCACCAACTCGCAGCGGACCTGCTCGTTATCCAGGGCCTTGCCGCGCATCTACCCTATGATCCGGCACCAACGCCGCCGCGCAAGATACTGCAACTTATCCATGACCGGCTTGCCCGTTTGATGGTACTCGCGGCTGAGATCGAAGACCGGGTCGACGCCCTTCGCTTAGGCGACGGCCATGCGAGCGCTGAGTTGATCGCCCTGATCGCTGAAATCGGCGCCTGGGCAGCAAACGCCGAGACGAGAGACCGGGAGGTAGCCGCGGCCCAACTCATCAGGCACGGACGATCGGTCCAAAAGCGTCTTGGCGCCGACGCTGCAATGTTCCGCGACAGGCTTTCAGCCAACCTAGCCGGCCATCTCGCCGAAATGGTCGGTCTGCTACAGGACTGCGACAGGCTGGAGCGGAACATCGCAGCAAACGGAGGATTGCGCGATGCTACGTGGCTTCATGGACCGAAGCAGGCGATGGGCTATGTCTATCACCGCGATGCCTGGATGGCGGGTCGCGCTGCGCTCGGCGCCATTGTGGGCATTCTCGTCGGCTGCGCCTTCTGGATCTGGTCGGCTTGGCCGGAGGGGGGAATGGCCGTTTCAATTCTTGGCGTATGCTGCGCCCTATTCGGCAATTTCGATGCGCCAGCGGCCTTCGTCGTCAAATATCTTTGCGGCTCGATCTATGGGGTGGTGATCAGCCTCATCTACAGTTTTATTATCCTGCCCCAGGTCACGGACTTTCGGATTCTTGTCGCGGTGCTTGCCCCGGCGTTCCTGTTCGCCGGATCTTTGCAGGCACGCCTTCCAACAACATTCATGGCGCTCGGCATGACGCTGACCGTTCCGATCCTCTCGGCCCTTGGCCCTTACTACAGCGGCGACTTCACCATGTCACTCAACAGCGTTATCGCGCTGTTTGCGGCGGTCGGCTTTGGCGCGGTGAGCATGTCCCTGTTCCAGACCGTGCCGGTCGATGGAGCGATTAGCCGCTTGCTTCGCTTGAGCCGCCGGGATGTTGGCCGACGCGCGCTTGGCGCTGCACCCAACGAAGCGCGCTGGACAAGCCTCATGATCGATCGGACAGCTTTGTTGCTGCCTCGGTTGCGGCTGACCGGAAAAGTCTATCCGGATGTGCTCGACGAAATGTTGCATCATCTTCGCACCGGGCACGTTACTGGTCAGCTTCGCAAGGCGATCCCGCAGATCAAGGGCGACGCCGGCGTCGAGCTGAGAGAAATTCTATCAATCATCGCCAAGCGCGTCGGTGGCAGGAAGTCGTCAACGACAGCTTGCCTTATCGACCTCGGTCAGCGGATCGAAACCCTGATCAAGAAGATGGCAGGCAGCGCGCTCAGAAACCGCCTGCAGATTGTTGATCTGCTCATCGACCTGCGGTTCGCGCTTGACGCACAAGCATACGGGAGGAGCACGACGGATGATCGTTGATCTCAATGTCGGAGGGGTCCTGATACCCGGCCTCGTCGTGCTCGCGTTCGTCGCGCTGGTTGCCGCCACGGCAACGCTCCGTATACTCGCCGCCACGGGTCTCGATCGCCTGTTCGCGTATCGGCCGCTGCTCGAACTCGCCACCTTTGTCGTCATCTACGGTCTGCTCGTGCAGTACCTGCCATCGATCGGACTCCTGCCTTGAAACCTGTTCTATCCCTGCTTGGGCGCTATGCCCTGACCCTTTGCCTCGTCGTCACCTCCGCCATCGTTGCGCTGACGGCGTGGCGCCATTACGAACGGACACCTTGGACCCGCGACGGGCGAGTTGGCGTCGATGTCGTACAAGTAGCGCCGGAAGTCTCCGGCACGGTGAGCGCCGTTTCCGTGGTCGATAATCAATATGTGCGGCGGGGCGATATCCTTTACGAGATCGACCCCGAGCGGCTGAGGTTAGCGGTGTCATTGGCCGAAGCTGAGGTGGAAGCCAAGCGACAGGAAATGATCGTTCTGCAGGCAACAGCGCGGCGGCACAGCCAGCTCGAGGAGGTGGTCTCCAAGGAGGCGGCCCAGCAATCGAGAGGCGCTGCTGCGGTCGCCAGCGCCGCCTATCTGTCAGCGGTGGCGGCGGTCGACCTGGCCAAGCTCGACCTTGCCCGCTCGACTGTCCGCGCGCCGGTGGACGGCTATGTCACCAACCTGAGGCTTCGGCCCGGCGATTACGCAACGGCTGGTGTGACGAAAGTCGCCCTCCTGGACGCCGCCAGTTTCTGGATCACTGGCTACTTCGAAGAGACGAAGATTCGGCAGATTCATGTCGGTGACCAGACACGCATCATGCTGATGGGCTTTGATCAGCCCATCACTGGTCGTGTCAAAAGCTTCGGTCGGGGGATCGAGAACAGCAACGATGCGCCCGGTCATCTTGGCCTGCCCAATGTGGCCGCGACATTTTCCTGGGTTCGGCTTGCCCAGCGCATACCGGTGCGCATCCAGATCGATCAGGTGCCGCCCGGTGTTGAACTCGCGGCGGGTATGACGGCAACAGTCGAGATACTCACCTCAAATGTTGAGGCCGGACCGAGCAAACGGCCGTGATGGCCATATCACTTTGGCAATCGCCGGATAAACTTCGAACATTTTTGAGGGCGATTATTGTAGCTCATCCCAGACCGGGTCAAGAATGGCGGCGTCCTAATCCGGACCAAGTGGTGTTTCGAGAGGACGAGAGGAGCGTCGTGGGCGCCCGACCTCACTCAACCTTTCCACGGTGATCATCACGACTAGAAATTGCATTCTGAGCAGATCTTGGCTACTCTCTGCATTGTGCTTTGGAGGGGACGATGTCAAAGGCCAACGATAACGCAGACACGGAACTTTTCACTGCGGCTAGGGATCTCGTGCGTCGAAACTTTCGTGAAGGAAAAACCGCCGCCGAGGCTAGGGACGCGTTCGAACGTCTCTACATGGAAAGGATTGCCCCGCAACAAAGCGGGCGAGCGATAACTCGTGAGGCGGACGACGAAAAATCGGACACTCCGCCCTAAGCCCGATCGATACCTTTCAAAAGATTCCCGATACCCGCCGCAAGAGGTTTGACGCGGAACAGATTCCATGGAACTTTGCAGGACATCGTTCAGACCCCTGCAAAAGAAAGTCGGGCAAATGCCGCACCGCACAAAAAGTGAAGCTCAAGCGCGGCTTGCGTTGGGGGTGGCTCGGGTCTCTGCTCTTCAAGGAGATGATGCGAGGGCATCACTTGAGAAGATGAAACAGCATCTTGCCGTGGTCGATGCCCTCGAGAACTCCTGTGGAGACGCTCTGCAGAAGCCTGATCCCGTCCCTACTTCCGATGACGCCGCATCTTCGTAGGGTCCCTGCGAAGGTCGGCTGCATGCATGTAAGCCACTTCGATAAAGTGCGCGAGCATCCAGTCGTACTCCTTGGCATGATCTCTTAACTGCCCGAGAAGTGCGCTGGCGTAATCGATGTTCTCCTGTGGTGTCGGAACCATGATAGGCTCCTTCGCCGGCTTAGCTTGCATGACTCCCATTTGAAGGGACTCTCCCGATTCCGGTAGCTCCGGCTGAGGGACTTGCAATTGTACGACCGTATTATCCATCAATAAGTCCTCCTATATGACAATTGCTGCAACCCTACGTTAGCGCTGCTATAGATTTGATCAATTCTAATTAATTAATGATGAATAATTGCACGCGATTTTAGAGGAGGAGGTGTCAATGCAACCATCTCACGTAGCGTGAGGCGTGCGAACCAAGGTGGTAGAGTCTGGTGTGTGCAGGGTATCGGTCTGGATGGCGCGTCCTCTATAGGTCACCTCTCCTCCGACTAGGGGCTGTTTCCGTCATCGCGTAGGTTCGCGGTTGGTTCGGCCACCATGCGGAGCAAAGACACAAGCTCTCACACCTGCCTCGGCCGAATGACCGCGGACCAAGCGCAACCTCTAATCAATGCTTGCATGCTGGTCGTTCAGCCCGTATCCGACGCAAAACCGCCAAGAAATATGACAGGCTCGCCAAATATGGCCCCAGACTTCCTCGTCACCCATTCGGGTGGCTTTCACGCAGATGAATTGTTGTCCAGTGTGATCCTGACAAGGCTTTTTCCACACGCCCATCTCGTTAGGAGCAGGGCGCCAGAGTGGATTAGCCCCGCGCCGGACAGGATCATCTATGATGTTGGCGGCGACTATGACGCGGCATCGCGGATTTTTGATCATCATCAGCGTGCTGCACCGATGCGCGACGATGGCCAGCCGTTCAGTTCCTTCGGTTTGATTTGGCGTCACTTCGGCCAACACTACCTGAATGCAATGGCTGTCCCGGCTTTGGATATCGACGCTCTTCATACAGCATTCGATGTCGATTTCGTGCTGCCTGTCGACCTTATGGACAATGGCGCGCTTGCTCCCTCAGCGGCAGGAGCACTCGCCAAGCTCACGCTGCCTGTCTTGCTCGAGACGCTGAAGCCAGCCTTTGACGATGGCCGTCCCGATGCCGACGATCGCGCTTTCGATGAAGCTTTATCCATAGCGCGCAGTCTCGTAGAGGCGACCATTCGGCAAAAGGCCGCCAACCTACGCTCCGAATCGATCGTGCTTCGTGCGATCGCGGCCGCTGACCGCGGTCATATATTGGAGCTCCCAATGGGAATGCCCTTCCGGCCTGCGATCGTGAAGGCTGGCGCAGACCATCTTTTGTTTGTCGTCCACCCTCGCGAGAGCGACTGGTGCGTCACAGGGATCCGGCAATCGGACGCCGGGTTCGAGTTGCGCGCCGATCTTCCGGCGGCCTGGGCGGGATTGACCGGCACTGACCTCGAGATGGCAAGTGGCGTCATAGGTGCAACCTTCTGTCACAATGGGCGGTTCATTGCTGCGGCCAAGACCCGCGAGGCAGTGCTTGAGATGGCGCATATCGCGGTGTCGTCTGTGATTGGCCCGGATAGCGACGGCGGGCGTCTGTGAAATCGCGGTGAGGAGCCGGGTTTGATCACGCTGCAGAAGCCGCGTCTTCCATCTTGTTTTCTCCTGGCAGGTATGACTGATAAGCAGCCTTCCTCGCGGCTCGAGCCCGCTCGCAGCAGATCGGCAGCTTCTATGGCTTGCGGAATGGCTGGAGCTGGGCTCAGAAGCCTGGTTCAACCGGCTGACGCCGCACGACGGCAGATCGGGTTAGCTGCGCCACCGCCTCGGCATTGCAGCAATCCCGTCGATGACCTCGAGAGACCCTGAACGGTTGAGCGTATGTATGCGTCGATGGGGCCAGTCGCCGCTGGTGCAGACGGCACTCGGTTCACCAAAGCGCACGGTCTCGCTATCGAGTTCCAGCAGGTGTGCCACGCCAAGGCCACCACCGTAACCGTGCGTCCCGTCTTGAACAGGAAGCAAAAGGCGGCCGGCGGCATCCCGCTGAATGGCTCCACCTGGGCGTGCGCGGCGCCGGTCGATAAGGATCGGGTTGAGGTGGTGTGGGCGCCACGGTCCGAGTAGGCGGGGCGCCTGGAAAACCACCAGCGTGTCGGAGGTGCTGCCAAAGCCATCTCGATCGGTGGCGAAGAGCCATAGGCTTCCGTTGTGCTCAAGCAGGGTGGCATCGGAAATTTCGCCCTCGATAAGGACAGCGTCCGGCTGCCATGCGTCTGGAAAGCTCAAAGCACGGTACAGCGTCAGCTTGCCGCTGGCGCTTGCCTCAGGAAGCATCCAGATCGCGCCATCGCGAGCAAAGACCTGCGGATAGGAGAGATGATGCGGCTCGTCGAGGACGACTCGCGGGGCTTGTAGGCTCCCGTCATCCCTGAACTCGGCAACCGAAATCACCGCTTTTCTATCCGCTTGAACATAGTCCTCAACGAAGATCTGGGGCCGCCCTTGCCAATGGAAGGCAAAGGGATCCGCATAGAAGCGCCCCGGAGTATCAGGAACCGCTGTCCAACCCGTGCCAAGCCGCCCGCTCTCCGCAACACCTGGACCATCGTTGAACCTGTAACCAACCCGCCAATGGGCATGATGAAATCGAGCCCGTCGTACCGCTTCACGACCAAGACGTGGTAGCGCCCGGGTCACATAAGGGAGAAGAAAACCGGCGTTGGAACGTTCGACATTCGATTTCTCGGCAAGAGGCGCCAGTCGGTCCTCGGTGAAGGCGCGAACGACCGACAAAAGCAGCGTCACCGCGCGCGCGAGTATGTCCTCGAGTCCAAGCGATGTCGCCTCGCGACGGTCTATCATCGGGAACGCGCGGTCAACGATCGTTTGGCCATCCAAAATGGCTTCAATGAATGGAAGGGCACCGGTAGCGATAGCGTTTGCGGTATTCACACCGAGCACTGCACCGGCGCATCTGAGCGTGATGGTCGGAACGTCGGAACCTGATGAGCCGTCGGTAAGGACAAGCCGCAGCATTGGAGCCCGATGTCGAATGCGTGCCGGTAGCGGCTCGACCATCGCTGTAAGGCATGGGTCCCGTCTGCCAAACACTCGTCGCTCTAAAGCCAGAACGGTGTCGGCCAAACTGAAGGCTTCAATGGATGCTCTATCATAGCCAACCGCGACGTCATATCCCTCCGCGTCGAGCCGCTGGATTACCTTCTGTTGCCAAAAGCGCTGTGCTCGCTCAGGAATGACGACATCTATGCTGAGTGGGCGTCCTCTCATGCGTCACGGACCGAACATGACGAATTCGGTGTAGGCGAGGTCACCCGGGAGCGCTGGATTTGGACCCTTATAGTATTTCGGGCCGATTCCAGCAAAATAGCGACCGACCAGCCCCGGAACAGGCGCGTTGGCATCGAGCAGGCACAGCACGCGCCCTTGACGCAGAAGGTATCGACCGAGCGCGCCGGCGCACTTGCTGAGTTCCTCAGCGGACCGGCAATAGATGACCTGGCTGCATGGAACGATGCCACGCAACACGCGCCGCGATTTGAAAACGAATGGATAGGCTGTTTCACCTTGGACGCACATCAGTGCATCGCAGCCGAGATGCGCATGGTCAAGCAAGACCTCGCGCTCGCCTGGAGACAGGAAATCCAGTTCGGGGCTCGCGGAACGCGCCATGACAACCTTCATAGGCGAGCTAGCCAGGCTCAGCGCGGGGAAGAACGCCTGTTGCCCGCCAACGAAGCGCTGGAAGCGCAGCCCCTCGGTCACCTTGAGCGTTACCGGTGCCGGTGTAATGCTGAGAAACGTCACCTCACGGCAGCGCATTGCGGTCATGATCAGTTTGCCCGCATAGGCGCGAAAGCGTTCATCTACGGCCCAGCTTGAAAGGTTGCACCGAATGGGCTGTCCCTCCAGAGCCGGTTGGCGGAAGAAAAATGTCAGCATTACCCCAACGATATTCCCTTCGCTAGCAAGGCAGTAGCCATATTGGGGGAAGTCCCTGAGAACGGGCCGGGCCTTCATGCGTTCGAGCACTTTCTCCCAGTGCCTGCGGGGCCGCTCTGGGAAACCGCGCCTCAGACAGTCGACCACACCTCGCCAATCCTCTTCTTCGATCCGACGGCAAACAAGACCTTGAGGAAGTGCGCCCAGTATTCCCACGAAACCGCTCCCAACCATATGACAGCAAGAGTAGATAATGCATCATAGGGTTGTATTAATCGTTAACGGAGACCTATTGAGGCTTGCAAGCAGACGCGTTGGCCGTGGCAGGCGCTATGGAGATGGCACTAACCGCGGCTTGCGAAAATCCAGTTGAGTGCTGTCGAGCGAGTAAGATGCGAACGCCCGGTATCTCCACATCAAAAGCGCGATCCTGCGCTATCTGCGCGCGGTCGTGACATTCCCAGACTGCTTTGCAGCAAGTTGTTAAGGGGCGTCCGCGGCCATGGCGACGGCGCGCAGATCGCCACATCGATCAGTCTGGAGAACCCTCGGTTGCCTTTTTCAGGACTTTTCAAGCTCGTCCATAGTGAAGGGTTTTGATAGCTGAAATGCATCGACAATTCCTGAAGAGGTTCTTGCACTGTCGTCCCCGCTCGCAAACACGATTTGGATCGTTGGCCAGCGATCCCGGAGCTGCTTGGCCAGATCGGTCCCTGACATGCCGGGCAGACCGACATCGGTGATCAGCACATCGATTGTATGCGTCGTGAGAACCGCGAGCGCGTTTTGGGCCGAAAGCACCTCATGAACGTTATGGCCGAGTTCGCCCACTATATCCACGGCGGACATTAAGATCTAAGGCTCATCCTCGACGATAAGTATTCTGGAAGCATTGGCCTGAGGCGCCTGCGCTTCGGGTCTTTGGCCCTGATCTTACATTCGCTGCGCCGCTATCTGGTTCTGCCGCGCGTTGCTAGCACATGACGTATCTTGGGGGCGAGTGCTTCGCGCGTGTAGGGCTTCGACAGCAGCTCGACGCCGGCATCAAGCCTGCCGCCAGCCTACCTCGGACGTCGTCCCAGATTTCGGCGTACAAAACTTCCGTTGGCACGGTGAGGGCATTTGGATGCTTGTTTCCGAGCGTCGGACGATATGCATCGTTGTAGAAGAACCCAATGTCAGGCCCCCCGAGCCACATTTCGAACTTCGACGTCGGCAAGAGGCGCAGGGCCGCTTTCAAACCTTCTGGCCATTTTCTCGGTGTGCCAAGAGAGCTTCGTGACCAGTCGTGCTGGCGCATCATTTGCGCCATCTCACTGTCATCAACAAATATTTCCCTGTAGCTCTCCGAAATTACCAATACCATTCCCCCCCAGCAGAATATTGCAGGACCCACTTAGGTCTTTCATAATGCTTGTCCAGCCCGCTGGTTCAGATGACGAGCCTGTCTTTGGTATTGGACAGAGCAAATCAAGACCAGTCATTGGCGTCGTTTTAAGACAGTGGATACACGCCAGACCGGAACATCCTTCGCACAAATGTCTTCCTGCTCCAGATAAATAAGGAGCTTGTCATGAAGACTGTCACAATGGCCATCGTGGCCGCCGGCCTGGCATTGACACACACCTATTCCGCCGCCGCGAGTGAAGAGCAGTTCCTCACGTCGCTTAAAGGTCAGTACGAAGGGACGGGTCAAGTGCGGCTGCGTACCAACAAGGGCCCAATCAACGTGTCGTGTAGCTTCCGCTCCACCACGACTTCAAGCACCCTATCCCTAAATGGAAAATGTCGCGGACTTGTCGTCGTTTCACGCACGATAAAAGCTGACTTGACGAGCAAGGCCGGTGCTTACCGAGGATCGTACATTGGCGCGGGCTCCGGGCCGGCTACCTTGGCGGGAAAAAGAAGCGGAAAGGCGTTGAACCTCACTATTCGGTGGGCGAAGGAGATCAACGGAGACCGCCAGGCGCGGCTCTCGGTTGCTAAATCCGGATCGCGCGGGCTCACCCTAACGACAACCGATTTGGATCCGACCACGGGCAAAGCGGTCGTCACAAGCAAAATCGTCCTCCAGCGCAAGTAGGGATGGCTTCAAAGCCTACACGCGCCAATCACGTGAATTAAGCGTGGTTCGCCCATGATCATATATGGTTCGTTTTTGCCGACCCTCCGTATCCTTTGTGAAAAGGGGTCTGGAACAACTATGCTTTACAACGGGTTCATCTCCACATGCGGGTGCCAGCAGCGCAAAGCGTATCGAGGTCGAAGATGGCGGCTGACAAGCTTTCAACCTACAAGAAAAAGCGCGATTTCAAGCAGACGCAGGAACCCAGCGGCTCGACAACCGTCAAGCGGTCGAACAGGCTCCGTTTCGTTATCCAGAAACACGATGCCACGCGCCTTCATTACGATCTCCGCCTTGAACTCGACGGCGTCTTCAAATCCTGGGCGGTGACGAAAGGGCCGTCGCTTGATCCAAACGACAAACGGCTGGCCGTCGAGGTCGAGGACCATCCGCTCGACTATGGCGATTTCGAAGGCACGATCCCAAAGGGCCAATATGGCGGCGGGACGGTGATGTTGTGGGATCGCGGATACTGGGAACCCGAAGGTAAGATGTCGCCTGAGGACGCTTTGCAGAAGGGTGACTTGAAGTTCGTACTGCACGGCAAACGCCTTCACGGCAGCTTCGTACTCGTGCGTATGCGTCACGACCGCAACGGCGGAAAGCGAACCAACTGGCTGTTGATCAAGCACCATGACGAGCACGGTGTCGACGAGAATGGCGCCGCCATCTTAGAAGAGAACATGTCCTCCGTCGCTTCGGGGCGAACGATGGAACAAATCGCTGGCGGCAAGGGACGAAAGCCGACGCCGTTTATGACGGCGAGCGCCGACGTCGGGGCAGATGCCATCTGGGACAGCAAGCACGGTCTCGCCGCCGATGAGCGCAAGAAGAAGGCTCGCACGACAGTCGCGCGTTCCGCCACCGCCGAAATGCCGGGCTTTATCCCGCCGCAACTTTGCGAAACGAGAGAGCGTCCGCCAGCGGACGACACCTGGCTGCACGAGATCAAATTCGACGGTTATAGAATCCAGATGCGCATTGCAGACGGTGCGGTGACTCTCAAAACGCGTAAGGGGTTGGACTGGACTTCAAAATATCCCGAGATCGCAAAAGCCGCGGCCGCGCTTCCCGACTGCATCATCGACGGCGAGATCTGCGCGCTCGATGATAATGGCGCTCCTGACTTCGCAGCGCTACAGGCGGCATTGTCGGAAGGCGCTACAAGCAATTTGGTGTATTTCGCATTCGACCTCTTGTTCGACGGTGGCGAGGATCTGCGGGGCATAGGTGTGGCAGACCGCAAGAGCCGGCTGCAGACCCTGCTTGCTGATGCCACCGACGAACCGCGTCTGCGCTTCGTCGAGCACTTCGAGACCGGCGGTGATGCGGTGTTGCGCTCCGCATGCAAGCTTTTGCTTGAAGGCATCGTTTCGAAACAGGCAGATGCGGCATACCAGTCAGGTCGTGCAAGCACATGGACAAAGTCAAAATGCCGGGCCGGCCACGAGGTTGTTATCGGTGGCTACGCCCAGACCAGCGGCAAGTTTCGGTCGCTTCTGGTCGGTGTCAATCGCGGCGAACATTTTGTCTATGTTGGGCGGGTGGGCACCGGATATGGTGCCAAGACGATCGAAACATTGCTGCCGAAGTTGAAGGCAGTGGAAGCGGAGGCCTCTCCCTTCACAGGCATTGGCGCGCCGAAGAAGGCAAAGGAGCTGGTCTGGCTCAGACCCGAACTGGTCGCGGAGATCGAGTTCGCTGGCTGGACCGCCGATGGCTTGGTCCGACAAGCGGCATTCAAGGGTCTGCGGGAGGATAAGCCAGCCGCGGAGGTGGAGGCCGAAAAGCCGGCGTCTCCGGTCAAGACCGAGACGCTGGAGCCGGCGAAAGCTACAAGGTCAAAGCCCACGCGCCGGAAGGGCACCAAGGCCGACGTCATGGGCGTGCTCATCTCCAATCCGGACAAGCCCTTGTGGCCCGACGCCGGCGGCGACGGACAGCCCGTCACGAAGGAGGATCTCGCGCGGTATTACGAAGCTGTCGGCTCTTGGCTTATCGACCACGTCAAGGGACGGCCATGTTCCATCATTCGCGCGCCTGATGGGACCGCGGGCGAACAGTTCTTTCAAAGGCACGCCATGCCGGGGACGTCGAACCTGTTGGAATTGGTCAAGGTCTCCGGCGACAAGAAGCCCTATCTCCAGGTTGACCGCGTCGAAGGCCTCCTCGCCATCGCCCAGATCGGTGGGGTGGAATTGCATCCGTGGAACTGCGAGCCCGGAGAGCCTGAGGTCCCGGGACGGCTGGTGTTCGACCTCGACCCGGGCCCGGACGTGCCCTTCTCGGCCGTTGTTACGGCCGCGCGCGAGATGCGCGACCGGCTGGACGACCTGGGGCTCATCAGCTTTTGCAAAACGACGGGCGGCAAGGGTCTGCATGTCGTAACACCACTTGCCGTTAGTGTCCGCAAGCCACTCTCATGGGCTGAAGCCAAAGCCTTTGCGCACGACGTCTGCCAGGAGATGGCGCGCGACAATCCCGATGCCTACCTCATCAAAATGACCAAGAGCCTGCGGGAAGGCCGCATCTTCCTCGACTATCTGCGCAACGATCGCATGGCAACGGCCGTAGCGCTGCTCTCGCCACGAGCACGGCCGGGCGCCACCGTATCGATGCCGCTGACCTGGACGCAGGTGAGATCCGATCTCGATCCCAAGCGGTTTACCCTGCGCAGCGTGCCGGCGTTTCTGTCAAAGAGGAGCGCGTGGGAGGATTACTTAGACGGCCAACGACCGCTGGAACAAGCCATCAAGCGGCTGAACAAGCAGAAGGCAGCGTGATGATCCTTGAACGTTCGCGTATCCAGATCAGTTCGAACCAATGAAAACGCAGACCCTCTCAATCGAGCACATGGCGCGCCTTCGGCGAATACGCGGACTGGCGCGGCTCATGGACACCGCGCTGCGGATTCCGGGCACGCGCTTCGCGTTCGGCGCGGACTCGGTTATCGGCCTGATACCAGGTGTGGGTGACTTCGCGGCTGCAGCCGTCAGCCTGATCATCATAAATGAAGCGCGCCGGCTCGGCGTCCCTTACGCCAAACTGGTAAAGATGCTGGTAAATGTCGGGTTCGATACAGTCTGTGGTAGCGTGCCGCTGTTTGGCGATGTGTTCGACGCCTACTTTAAATCCAACCGACGCAATCTGCGGCTGGTAATGGAACACTTCGGTCTCGATCATGCCGATCTTGATCGATAGAAAGCAGGTGTATGCCCCGTTATGATGCGCACCGATAGTCCGATCGTCGCTCAGGAGACGGCTCTTCAGCGATTCCGCGACCTGCCGCCGGTCGGGCCGCACGAACTTGTCGGCCTGTGGAGGGGGCGGGGTATCCCATCTGGCCATCCCCTCGACGGCGTGCTGGAAAATCTTGGCTGGTTCGGTAAGAGGTTCACCTCGGAACTGCGCGCGGATGCGCTGCTGTTCCAATCGGGAGAGCGACGCCTGGTCGCAATGGATGCCAAATGGATTTCTCTTCGATTGGCACTTCGTTTTCACGCTCTCGGTAGAACGCGGGTCGTCGGAAATCTATTCTCCAATCTCCATCGTCGCCTGCGGGCGAATGGTCCGATCGCCTCCGTAAGAATGCTCCCCTTCAACGGGAAGACCAGCGCGGCCATGGTCTACGATGCACAGCCCATCGTTGACCACTTCCGGCGGATCGACGGCCAGCATCTGATGGGCGCAATGGCGATTAGCGGGCACAATCAGCTATACTTCTTCGAACTGAAGCGCGTCGGCGAGCCCGCGTAATCGTCGTATGGCCCTTGAATTCACTCACGGCTTCTTGTCGCGCACCGCGCGCAGCCCGTTTCAGCTCGCAGATTTGTCACCGACGTCGAAGACCGCTGCATTGTCCTGCGCCTCGCGGAGACCCTTGTAAGACGCATGCCGCAGGTTTTCGTCATCCGTCCACCCGCGAAACTCGATCTCGGCGATCAGCGTCGGTTTCGCGAAGACATAGCTTTTGCCCTTTAAAGGTATGACTGGCCTGCTGATCTTCAGTTTATCGAGCGTCTTGCGCAAGTACTCGGCATCGGCCGTCTTAAATCCCGTCCCGACCGAACCGACCGAGACCCAGTCATCGCCCCTACGGGCGGCAAGCAACAGACTGCCAACCCCGCCGCGGGCGGATTTGGAACGCTCATATCCGACGATCATGAAGCTCTCGCTCTGAACACATTTGATCTTAACCCAATCGCCCGTCCTTCCGGCGCGATATGGCCGGTCGCGCTGCTTGGCGATGATGCCCTCTAGCCCCACCGAGCAGGCATTCGCCAGCAACTGGCCGCCATCGCCATGGACTTCTTCCGACAGCTGCACCGCGCCGACGGCGCCGTCGAGAAAATCCTCCAGCAGGTGCCGGCGAACGGAAAGCTCCGTCCGGGTCAAATCATGGCCATCGAAATAGAGGAGATCGAAAGCGAAGAAGACTGCCTCGGTGGATTCCCGCTTGCCGCCGCGGCCGCCGAGAGAACGTTGCAGCGCCCCGAAGTCCGAATGGCCTTCCCGGTTGAGCACCACCGCCTCACCGTCGAGGATCGCTGTCCCGACGCCGAGTTTTGTTGCTGCGTCGGCGATTCCGGGAAAGCGATGCGTCCAATCGTGGCCGCCGCGCGTTATGATCCGCACGGCCTTGGGCTCGATATGGATTGCGAGGGATACCCGTCCCACTTGATCTCGTAAAGCCAGTCAGATCCCTCCGGAGGCCCACGACGTAGCAGCGCCAGGCACGGCTCGACACGCTCGGGCATCGGATCAAACGGTAGGTTTGGTTGCTCGGGATCCCGTCGGCGAATGGCGCGCGACTGAAGCGTCGCGCTGGACTCATCAAGCAGAGGAATGGTTGATCTGCGCTTTTTCATTGATTTTAGCCACGTGTTTGACTGAGACCGTAGATAGTATTGTCCGTAAAGGTTTCAGTATGCGTGGATCACTTTTTTACCGCGCCATTGCCAGCCGGTGTCGTAGCCCTTCAAATTGGCCCTTGATGAGGCTTATGAGGCTCTGCGCCGTGCGCTTGCGAGCTCTTCTTCGGCCCGATAGCGGGAACGATCATTCGTCATCCACACGCTGCGTGAGCGATGCGACCAGATGACGGATCGGTCTCGATCGTAACGCGCGCGCTGGTGTAGTCCTGTTGGACGGGCTGACCTGGAGCGATCTGGCGCACGATAGTCGCACCGGTCAAGCGCATCGCGTCGGCGTCGGAAATCCTCAATGCACCCACCAGGCGCATGGCAGCAATGCCATCACAGGTACCTGACGCCTGCACGCGCCCCGGTTTTTCCGTCGCGCAGCCCGCAACTGCTAGGAGCGCGGCGATGATCGTTAGGGATGGTCTTGGTCGATCAACGCGCATCACAACAGCTTTCGGATACGTGCTGGCTATTTTGGAGAAATAAGAGCACGTTAATGAGCGCATTCGTTCGCATAGTAGAGACGAACAGACGCTTCGATATCTGAGCGGTGACGGTCCGCGTCGTAGGTTGGGCTTTGAAACGTCTCAAAAAGGTATTTGGCTAGATCTTCGCGCGCTTCTGGGAGGTCCGGGAACCAGCTTTGCGCAGTGATCTCATCATAGATCGACTGCAGTGCGTCCAGTTCCTCTGGCTGGAAAGCCCCCTGTCGGGGATGACTGTTCATGGTCGAGCCCTCGTGCCTGGGGCGGGAGCGGATCAACACTCGCAAATGCGGCGCCGGTATCAATTTCCACCCACAGCAGCACTGTACGCTCTCGCGCTCAAGAGTCCATCCTGCTAAATGTGGCCTTCGCTCACGCGTCGGGGCGGACCGGACATCGCTGCTAGACACTTAAACACGCGCGCCGGCGGTCTCGCATCAACTTACGCGTCTGTCGTTTTGAGTACGCGCGATCAGGCGTGAAGCGATCAACCAACCTGTTCTACCGAGAGGGACCCCGGCGAAAGAGGCCTGATCAGGGATTTCGCCTGGACAGAGCTATCAAGCCAATCGGCCCAACTACTCCGTTCGAGGATCACAATCTGACGATCATGATAGGGCGCCACATCAGGGCCCGGCTCCATCGTCAGCATCGTGAAGGCTTGTCCGACACCGTCCGTCTCGCGCCAGATACCGGCAATGGCGAAAAGGGGCTCACCGATCCTGCGAAACAGCCACTTGTCCTTGCGCTTCTTCTTCGGATCCCCCGGTTTTGTGAATTCATAGAAGCCATCGGCGACGATGAGGCACCGGTTGGATGTGAATTCGCGGCCCTCGGAGCGAAAATTGTAGACCGGCTTGTTGGTCGGGCTCGGCCAGCTCCACCTTCGCTGGATCAGCTCGCCCATTCCGCGCTCGCCCTCGACGCCGCGGATGATCGGCGCCGTGTCGGTGACCTTGATGTCCTCGCGCGCCTCGATATTGGGGCGACCCTCGGGAAAGCGAATCTTGATCTTGAGCTGCTCAAATTCCGCGATAACCGAGGTAAGTTCGACCGTCAGGCGATAATCGTTGCACATGGCGCCTCCGATTGACCAATGCCATACCTGGCAAGGTAGGGCGCCAGGCGTGCATTTCGACCTGCAGGGATTAAATCTGTAGCTCAAGCTGGTCCGCATCGGCTTCCTCGTCGCCATTGAAGGACGAGAGCGTTACACCGAGCAGGCGGATGGCTTTTGGCGTGGGGAACAACGCCTGGAGGAGCGATTGGCTTATGGCTTCGAGATCCTTTAAGCTGCCGATCGGCGTCAAAGACGTCCTGCTGCGGGTGACGATCTGGAAGTCGGCATATTTGACCTTCAGTGTCACCGTCCGCCCATGGAGGCTCTTTCCATCGCAGTGCCGCCAAACCTTGGCGGCAAGCGGCGAAATTTCCGCGCGCGCGGCGTCGAGATCGAAGATATCGACCGTGAAGGTGTCCTCGGCGCCGACCGACTTGCGTGGTCGATCCGGTTGGACAGGCCGGTTATCGATGCCGCGGGAGATGTTGTGATACCAGGCACCCGACTTGCCGAAATGCTCCTGTAGCCAGGGCAGGGATTTCGCTTTGAGATCCGCACCGGTCAGTATGCCAAGCCTTTCCATCTTCGCGGCGGTCGATGGCCCCACGCCGTGGAATTTCTTAACGGCCAGCGCCTCGACGAAAGCCGGCCCGTTACGGGGGGTAATGACCGCTTGGCCGTTCGGCTTGTTGAGATCCGACGCCATCTTGGCGAGGAACTTGCAGTAGGAGATGCCGGCTGAGGCATTGAGGCCGGTGACGTCTTTGATACGTGCGCGGATCATGGCGGCGATCTCAGTCGCAATCGGAATGTCCTGCTTGTTGCTCGTGACGTCAAGATAGGCCTCGTCAAGTGACAAGGGTTCGATCAGGTCGGTATGCTCCGTGAAAATCTCGCGGATTTGGCCGGACACGGCACGGTAGACGTCGAAGCGCGGCGACACGAAAATCAAGTCGGGGCAGCGGCGTTTGGCCGTCACCGACGGTAGTGCGGATCGCACGCCGTAGGCCCGCGCCTCATAGCTTGCAGCGGCCACGACCCCGCGCGCCGCCGAGCCGCCGACGGCAACCGGCTTTCCCCGCAGCTCGGGATTATCGCGCTGCTCGACAGACGCATAGAAGGCGTCCATGTCGACATGGATGATCTTCCGCGCCTGTTGGGCTGGGTCCACGCTCATCTCACGTCCACATGGAGCGCATACGGGCGCCGACATCGATGCGGATCTGCCTTGCGCTTCGCTCACTGGCCGCGGCCGACACCGTCGGCCAGGTCGTCGTCTCGAAATATTGCAGCAGCGTCGCTGGTATGAAGCGCGTCCGGGAGGCATAGACGTGCCTGTCCCCGTGGGCGTTCTGGCCATGCGTGAAGAAGCGCTGCGGCGTGATCAGGGTAAGGTTGTCGCGCGCTCGCGTCATGCCGACATAAAGCAGCCGGCGCTCCTCTTCGAGTTCGGCGGTCGTGCCCACACCGAGATCGGATGGAATGCAGCCATCGACGACGTTGAGCATGAACACAGCGCGCCACTCCTGTCCCTTGGCCGAATGGATCGTCGAGAGGATCAGGTAATCCTCGTCGAGCAGCGGCACGCCAGCCTGGTCGCTGGTGGCGTCTGGTGGATCAAGGGTCAGTTCGGTCAAGAACCGTTCACGGCTGGCATAGCCGCTGGCGATTTGCTCGAGCTGGACGAGATCTTCCTTTCGGGTATCGGCATCCTCGTGGATGCGGTCGAGATGAGGTTCATACCACATCCGCACCGTGCCGATCTCCGCCGGCCAGCCGGCCTCGGCCTTTCTGAGCGCCGTGACGAGCGTGATGAAGGCGGGCCAGTCATCGCCGGTCTTGGGCGGGGGTGGAACCTCGGCCAGCGACTGCAACGGCTCGGGGTCGGCCGCGATCGTGTCGAGGATCCTACCGGCCGTTTGCGGTCCAATGCCAGGCAGCAGCTTCAGCACACGGAAACCCGCAACGCGGTCGCGTGGGTTCTGCGCAAATCGCATGACCGCCAATATGTCCTTGACGTGCGCGGCGTCGAGAAATTTAAGACCACCGAATTTGACGAAGGGAATGTTTCTCCGTGTGAGCTCGATTTCGAGCGCGCTGCTATGGCTGGAGGTGCGAAACAGCACGGCCTGCTGCTTCAAGGTGAGGCCGATCTCGCGGTTTGCGAGCACCTGCTCGACGATATAGGCGGCTTGGTCGATCTCATCCTTGACCGTGACGAGCATCGGGCGCTGCTCCGACGCGCGGTCGGTCCAGAGGTTTTTCGTATAGCGCTCACGTGCCAGCTCGATGACGGCATTGGCGGCGGCCAGAATGGGCTGGGTCGAGCGATAATTGCGGTCGAGCGTGATGACGTCTGCGGGCTTCGGCGAAAATTCGTGCGGGAAATCGAGGATGTTGCGGATGGTTGCCGCGCGGAAAGAATAGATCGACTGCGCGTCGTCGCCAACGACGGTCAAGCCACGGCCGCCGGGCGCCAGAGACATCAGGATCGACGCTTGGAGGCGGTTTGTATCCTGGTATTCATCGACGAGGATGTGGTCAAATCGATTTCCGACATCCTCGCCTAATTCCGGCTCGGAAACCATCTGCGCCCAATAGAGCAGCAAGTCATCGTAATCCAGGACGTTCTGTGCTTGCTTGGCCTCAACGTAGGCGGCGAAGAGCTGCTTGAGCTCATCTTCCCATTCAAGCACCCAGGGATAGAAGGATTTGAGGACCTCCTTGATCGACACCTGCGAATTGACCACCCGCGAGTAGATCGAGATGCACGTGCCCTTGGTCGGAAACCGGCTTTGCTTAGCGGAAAAGCCCAGTTCATGCCGGACGAGATTTATGAGATCAGCGGAGTCTTCACGGTCATGGATCGTGAAATCGACGCTCAAGCCGATCTGCTCGGCATACATCCGCAACAGCCGCGCGCCGATCCCGTGAAACGTTCCGGCCCAGGCCAAAGCGTCCGTCATAACGGCGGCGTTGTCGCCGAGCACCTGCCGGCAGATGCGCTGCACCCGCCGCGCCATCTCCGACGCCGCGCGCCGCGAAAAGGTCATCAGCAGAATGCGGCGTGGATCGGCGCCGTTGACGATCAGATGCGCGACGCGGTGAGCCAACGTGTTGGTCTTGCCGCTTCCTGCGCCAGCGATAATAAGGAGAGGGCCACCGATTGATTGGTCAGGCGCTCCTACGCCGTGCTCAACCGCATTGCGCTGCCGGTCGTTCAGTTTCTCGAGATAGGCTGCGGTCATCTTGCCGAACAGTCCAATGAAAATCTCCCAGGTCTTTCGTCTCGGCTCAGCAGCTTCCGATTTCGCGCGAACAAAAAAGGAACATAGCAGATCAAGCGCTAGCTGAGAACCCCGGAAAGCAAAACCTGCTCATGATGACGTTGGGTTTCCTTTGAACCAATTTCCGCCCTTTGAAGATCGGGCCATGTCTTGCGCAAGCGCTCTCGCGAGTATGCCGCGGCCGTTCAATGTGACCGCCCCGTCCACAACTCGACCTTCTAATCTTCCAGGTTTTGTTCGGCGCCGGCAACAGCCTGGCCAAAGGCGTTGAGCTCTTCTCGTTGATCTACGTTCAGATATAAATCGCTGATCACCGGTGCGTGAGATCGCCCGTGAGCCCGTCGACTTGTGGAACAGAATCTGATGAGTGGGCGTTTCAGACAGCGCCGAGGTTACAATGTTTTTCGTTCTGGCTTTGACAGTTTCGCTCGCCACGACGCAGCCGACGGTCGATGAGCTGCAATCTGATTTCGATGCAGCGCACCTTTGCCCTGGGACTGTCAATGGCCGTGAAGTCTGGGAGGGTGAAAAGGCATTCTTCATCTCCTCCTATACAAAAGAGGCGGCTCAGTTGGATCCAGGCCTTGCCGGTGCAGATGCGGTCCTTCGTGATGACAACGCGCCTGACGTTATTCTCGAGTTCGAGGCTGCGTGTTCGTCGTAGCTCGAAAGGACTGGCGATTACGCGCCAATCCTCCTGGATAGAACTTCAGTCAAACGCGAACGTTGCCGTCTATCCGAAACGCCGTGTCATGCCGCGGCTAGAATTTGATGGTTTTCGCGCTTTACCGCGCTGCACCAGTCTCGATTGCCGCCCGCGCCGCGGCCGGCGAGATCTCACTCAGCAGTCGGGGATCTAACGGCGATGGAATGATGTATTCGCGCCCGAAAGACAGATCCTTGCCGTGAATATGTTTGACGCTCTCCGGAACGGGCTCGCGTGCAAGAAGCCCCTGCTGGCGCAGAGATCTCGATTATGCTCCTTTTTGGACCCTATCCGGTCCAAGTATAAGCTCCACAAGGCGGACAACGGTACAGCAGATAATCTGTCACCGAAGGCCAGGGTCCGCAGTCCCGCAAAGTCATTCAACCTTACCGTAGCGCACGCTTTGACCTCGATCCCTACGATCATGCCGTCATCGCGTTGCAGGAGGATATCCACCTCGTGCATCTGCTGATCCCGAAAATGATAAGGTGTCACACGCAGGCCTGAAGCGTCCATGAGCTTTAAGACTTCCGCGAACACAAAGCTTTCCACAAGCGCACTTAACGCTCCGCGATCCGCCTTTACCGTCGTAGTTTTCCTTCGTTCGGTTCCAAAGCCATTCTATCGACCGCAACGACATGTCAAGCCCGCGCGGTGTGCTGCGCCCGAAGGCTTCGGGTCTCGACGTGATCGTCCGCCGGTCGATCAGACAATGGCTATCCGGGATGAAAGGTGTTCTCTTGCCTCCGGGTGGGGCGAACAAAAGAATGAGCATCCCTAAGGAGGTGACAAAAGTTTGGCTGATTTCTGCGGCTAAACCGGCCGGAAATGCCTGGTGGATTATCGGGTATAATCGGGTATAATCGGGTATGGAATCGGATATTTGGACGATCCGTTTATGAGGGAACTAAAAATCAATCTACCCCAAGACCTTGTCAAACTCATAGCGGAAATCGATGAGTTTAAGGGCAGATGGGATGCGTTGAAAACGCTCTCTCCCGATCGGCTTGATGCATTGCGCAAAGTCGCGACCGTCGAGAGCGTCGGCTCCTCGACCCGTATCGAAGGAGCGAAGCTTTCCGATGCTCAAGTCGAAGAGCTTCTTTCCAATATACGGATGCAATCTTTCAACACGCGCGACGAGCAGGAAGTCGCGGGCTACGCCGAGGCCATGGACCTGGTTGTTGATTTGCACTGAGAGCTGACCCGGGATTTGCGCCGAGAAGTGACCCGCCTTAGGTATCGTCCGTCGTGGTTGGGGTGGTCAAGTTCCTGCGTTTCTCCTTCGTCGTTTTGGGCTCATGGGCCGAACTGTTTTTGAAGCGGAAGCTGTCGTTGCCGGTTTCGAGGATGTGGCAATGATGTGTGAGGCGGTCGAGCAGCGCGGTGGTCATCTTGGCATCGCCAAACACGCTGGCCCATTCGCTGAAGCTCAGGTTGGTGGTGATGATGACGCTGGTGTGCTCGTAGAGCTTGCTTAGTAGATGGAAGAGCATCGCACCGCCTGAAGCACTGAATGGCAGGTAGCCCAGCTCGTCGAGGATGACGAGATCGGAGTGTGCCAGGCGGTTGGCGATCTGGCCTGCACGACCTTGGGACTTCTCCTGCTCAAGCGCGTTGACCAGTTCCACGGTTGAGAAGAACCGAACCCGCTTGTGATGATGTTCGATGGCCTGGACGCCGATGGCCGTGGCAATATGCGTCTTGCCCGTGCCGGGACCGCCGACCAGGACGATGTTGTTGGCGTCGTCGAGGAAGTCGCAGCGATGAAGCTGACGGACCAGTGCCTCGTTGATCTCGCTGCTGGTGAAGTCGAAGCCGTTCAGATCACGATAGGCTGGAAAGCGTGCCGTCTTGAGCTGGTAGGCCGTCGATCGCACTTCACGTTCCGCGGTCTCAGCCTTGAGGAGCTGCGATAGGATCGGGATGGCAGCCTCGAACGCCGGCGATCCCTGCTCGGTGAGTTCGCCAACGGCCTGGGCCATGCCGTGCATCTTCAGTTGCCGCAGCATGATGACGACAGCGCCGCTTGCCGGATTATGACGCATGGCGAACCTCCGTCTTTCTCAGCGCATCGTAACGTTCGACATTCGCCTTGGGCTCATTGGTGAGCGTCAAGGCCTGAGGCGCGTCGATGGTGGGCGGTGTGAAGGATTTGCCGTCGACGAGGCGATGCAGCAGGTTCAGCACATGCGTCTTGGTCGGAACGCCGGACTTCAGCGCCATGTCCACGGCCGACAACACGGCCTGTTCGTCATGCTGGAGAACAAGGGCCAGGATATCGACCATCTCGCGGTCGCCACCCGGCTTCTTCAGGAGATATTGCTGCAAGGCCCGGAATGCCTCCGGTAGCTCAACGAATGGAGCGCCATTGCGAAGAGCACCGGGCTTGCGCTGCACCACCGCCAGATAGTGCCGCCAGTCGTAAATGGTCTGTCCTGGCCGATCGTGAGAACGGTCGATCACGCGGCGATGCTCGCACACGATCTGCCCCTCCGCTGCGACGACGACACGATCCGGGTAAACCCGCAGGCTCACCGGTCGATTGGCGAAGGATGCCGGGACGCTGTAGCGATTGCGCTCCAGATGGACGAGGCAGGTTGGCGTGACCCGCTTTGTATACTCGACGAAGCCGTCGAACAGGCGGGTAACAGGCATCAGCGCCAGAGCTTCCTCAGCCCAGATGTCAGCAATGGTGCCGCGCATCTGTCCGTGTGGGGTCTTTGCCCAGAACTCCTTGCATCGACGCTCCAGCCAGTCGTTCAGGGCATCCAATGATGGAAACCGTGGAACAGGTTGGAAGAAGCGATGACGCGCATCCTGAACATTCTTCTCGACCTGTCCTTTCTCCCAGCCGGACGCGGGATTGCAGAACTCGGGCTCGAACACATAGTGACTGGCCATTGCCAGGAAACGGACATTGACGTCGCGCTCCTTGCCACGGCCGACCTTGTCGATCGCCGTGCGCATGTTGTCGTAGATACCGCGGCCGGGAATGCCGCCAAACACGCGGAATGCATGATTGTGGGCATCGAACAGCATCTCATGCGTCTGAAGGAGATAGGCCCGAACAATGAAGGCACGGCTATAGCTTAGCTTCGTATGTGCGACCTGCAGCTTGGTGCGCTCGTTGCCGATAATGGCCCAGTCTTCCGACCAGTC
Organism: Shinella oryzae; assembly: GCF_023038235.1. NCBI lineage: Bacteria > Pseudomonadati > Pseudomonadota > Alphaproteobacteria > Hyphomicrobiales > Rhizobiaceae > Shinella > Shinella oryzae. The sequence continues at coordinate 1,728,366 of NZ_CP081988.1, forward strand.
GAACTGGAACGCTTCGCCTGGTTCGAAGGCCAGAGGCACGAACGTTCCGCGCCCTGTCGTCTGGAATTCCCTCTGCCGGTCTGACTTCCATTCCCGGGCAAAGGCTGCAACGCGGCAATAGGAGCCGTCGTAACCGAGGCTCACCAGGTCGGCATGAAGTTGCTTCAGGGTGCGCTTCTGCTTGCGGCCCTTCTTCGATTCCGTCTTCAGCCAGGCCGACAGCCGATCCGCGAAAGGATCAAGCTTGCTCGGTCGCTCCGGGACCTTGAACTTCGGCTCCACGCCGTCCAGGCGCAGGTATTTGCGGACGGTGTTCCGGGACAGGCCGCTCCTGCGGCAAATCTCCCGGATCGATAGATGCTCTCGAAAATGCCAGCGTCGTATTACGCTCAGTAACGCCATGTCGATCACTCCAGAGCCCCCGCTGAAACCTCGCGAGGGATGATTGAAACATGGGTCAAATCTCAGTGATAATTTCCCGCAATCCCGGGTCAGCTCTCAGTGCAAATCAACACCGCGTAGTGCGGATCGAGCGTCATCAGCTTCATCTGTGTTCCGACACGAAGATCCTCAGCCTGGGCAATGCCCGCGAGAAGCGCTACCGGGGCAGTTGTGGCGAGCGCGGCGGCGAGCGTGAACGAACGGAATTGGTGCATGGATGCCATTATGGTGTTCCCTCCTGGATGTTTTTCTGGCTACCTGAGACAGGTAAGGGTGTGTGAAACACGCGAATCGCTGTTCACGGAGCAGGGGCGTACTGCTCCGTGACGGGGCGCGTGCGGGTTCGGTCGCTGAAGTGGCGCTTCGGCCTAGGGGCTAACGCGGCAGCGACGTGATGAGGATGGAAAGGTTTCTATTGATGATTGCAGGCAAAGTTCTGCTATTCTCAGAATCAGCCATGATCCGAGCTCCTACCAGCTTGATTGTGGTCAGGCGTCAGCCGATGCTCCAACATCGGGTGACGCCGCCTAAACATGAAGTCAGGCAAATCACCTCTACCAAACAATAATAAGATGATCAATTTGAAATCACATGATGACGGCAAAATCACAGGAGCGCAGATTCGTGCTGCTCGCGCGCTGATCAGATGGAGCGCGAAGGAACTCGCTCTCGCCGCGGGAGTCGGGGTGGCGACGATAAGTCGAGCAGAGGTGGAAGCGGGAAGGACGACGTTAACTGCGGCGAATTTAAAAGCAATCAAGTCGGCACTTGAGAGCGCTGGCGTCGAATTCATCGCTGAGAACGGCGGCGGCGCCGGCGTTCGCTTCAAGAAGCCGTCCTGATCCGTTAGTTCGAGCTCAAACGGCTCCCGGCGGAGTGCGGTGTAGCCCCCGAATTAGGCGTTTGCACAGAGGGTACTCAAGCGTTGGGAAAGTCCCGGGAACCGTCTGGACCATCAGACGGTCATGACTGAGCCGCGGCCGACCGCCGAGCTGAGAAGGCACAGATAGTCGAACCGGACGGGAGGGGCGATGGCTATGACGCAGCGAATCTCTCCGCTATCAACTACGCCGCTATCGACGCACTGCTCAACCGGTCAAGGCTGCAATCAAGAGTTACTAACGGCGAGCCGCGCTAGCGGTGATATGCATGCCGAAAGAGAAACCGTCAGTCTACGATCTCAACTGTGATAAGGAAGCATGGCTCGTCGAAGGGCGCGACTTTTCGAGCTGAACAAGAATATGCCGGCGGCGCTGCAAGCGATATTCGCACATTGACTTTTGGCGCCTCCGAATCGGTATGGAGGAATGCGAACGGCTGGAACTGACGAAAACGACGTCGGACTGAGGACTGGAGGGCGGCGGACATCATTAATGCTGCCGCCGTTGGTCTAGCTGCTGAGGGCGAAACCGCCGGTCCATCCGAGATGGCTTGCAACATGCTCGACTGACCCCGCAGGCCCCGCTTGTTGGAGGTCGACCACGGCTGAGGACGAGGAAGCTCCGGCATGCGCAATTGTGCAGTTGTCTTCAAGATATCTGATAATGCAAGATTATCGGACGTCTTTGTTAGGCGATACCCCGTGCGGTTCCTGAGGAAAAGCGCCGGCTTAAGCGCACGTAAATCTTGGAATTTTCGTATCAGATCCTGCGTATAGGAGGCCCAAGAAACTGTCAGCTGCCAAGCTTGAACGTGTTGTACGAGCTTGAGACAAAAGAAACGGAGCGCCTCACTCGTGCCCTATCTGATTGATATCGTGCGATAATATCGCCCAATCAAGAGGCGGCTTTGGCAGCCATTCCACGGCGTCTGTCATACCAGACTCAAGGCCTGTCGGTGGTAAATTGGCCTTCCAATCGCTTAGAAAGTCCGCGGCAGCAAATTCGCTTTAAATGATTTCGCTTAACGTGCTCATACGCAGCGCCAGACGCTCATACTTAGCGCACCGCGTCGCAACCTAAGATTACTCTTTACTCAACCTAAAGAAAAACACAGGCTCGGGTTATGAAAACATCTCTATGTGCGTTCGTGACACTTTTTACTTTGTGCTTGTGCCCTGTGTCGGGGAAATGCGAGGTAATATACGAACTAAAAACCGGCGCAAGGACCGATCCCGAGAGGTTTGCGCACAGAATGTTCGCGTCACAAACGATCAGTCCCGTCATGCTATACTGCTATGTTGACAGCAAAATTTCAAAAGAATGGACCAAAAATTGCAGAGAGGCACTTGCTCTTATCAACGAATTTTCGAGGAAGACGGGAACCGGTCCTGTTAATCAAAATGACTGGACGACCCTCACCCGCGTTGTGACAAAACTATATAGAATTGTCACGAAGGAGGAATAATAATGTCACTTTCAGGGTTTCTAGCGAGTTAAACGTGGGACCCCTCCACTTCATCAAGCGCTGTTTGCTGGCAGCCGCTTGATACCGCCGATAGTCGGTCGCCCCCGAAATGATCACCCGGCGTACCCAGTCGAGGATTTCCTCCCGCTTGCTGAAGGGCAAGCTGCTGAAATCATCGGGAAGATGCCAAGCAATCCGGCGCCGCTCCGCCGGGGTGATGTCGCTCAGGTCGTGGCCGTGCAGGGAGCGGGCCTGGTGCGGGAGCTTTGCCTTGAAGTATCCCGCCGGCAGACGGTATCGCCGTTCAATGCGGGCGAGGATGTCGTAGTTGGCGACGGACCGCGGCACCCGCTCGCCCTGGATCCAAGACAACAAGGTCTTGTCGTCAAACGTCTCGCCTAGGCGGACAACGGCGCGATAGAGCTGCCAGTAGCTCTCGCCGAAACGGCGCATCTGATACACCAGAGCATCCTGAAATGCAGCGGGGTCGGTGCTCGCCTCGAACAATGGCTCCTGAAACGGCGAGATGTGTTTCGGCTCTGGTCCTCGTTCCACGAAAGCAGGTTGAGCGCGAAGGGCATCATCGCCAACCTGCGCCTTTCTGGTCGCGGGCGCGGCTTCCCCGGCTTCCTGCTGGTCGGGTCCGCGGGATCGGAGAGTCCGTCTTGAACAGACGTCGTCCACAACGGGTCGGGCACCAAGCCATCGCATGATCGCATCCAGGGCGATGCAGATCTGCTTCTTGAGGTCTCCGGTCAGTTCTTTACCGAGGCGGCAAGCGTGTGCGATCTCTGTCCAGTCGAAACGACCATTCAGAAGGGGAGGGATCATACGGTGCGCGATGAGTTTGGCGAGATAAGCCTCGATGGTGTTCGTCGAACGCTTCGAGGCAATTGGCGCGATGCGCAGTTCGCAGAATTTCGAGATCTTGCGCTGAAATTGACGTGATGAAAGGTCTGGTTTGGACATGCTCGCATTCCCGTTCGCTTGACATCAATGCCGAGGGCGAGCGGAAATAGGGGGTGACATTTAACAAAAAATGTACCGCAGCCGGCGCGATGAAAAGGGCGACATCGCTATGGAACGACATATCAGCCCCGGGACGAACAGCCCCGTCGCATGCGTCTCGGAGCGCAGAGGTAGCATTCTCTGCAGTATTAGTTCCGAGGAGGAATGAGAAAATTGATGTGGTTCGTAAAGAATCTTGAAGATTAAAATATACAACCGGGTGGCAAAGTTTTATTTCTCTATTTATAAGCCTAGGAGGCGTATTGTAACTATCGATAAGCAGTAGTTATCGATGGTAGAAAGCCCGCCTGTGAAGCATACCCAGTTAGGAACCCTAACTTATAGATAGAGTTCCTTTAGCAAATCGTTTACCATGATTTCAATGTCTTACGATGTCACAAAATTGCCCATCCAGAGCCTGCTCAAGCCTGTTTCCGAGGCTGGAACCGCGCTCACCCGTCTCGACGAGCGTGTTTTGCGCTCGGAGGTGGGAAGCGGCTTCCTCGAACGCCAAAATTTCGCCGATGCCTGCGCTTCCCTCTGGATCGACGGAGAGCTCGTCCACCTCGAGGACCTCGTCCTGCACGATGCCAGCCACGACATCCGCACCCCGACCCACGAACTGACCATCGCCCGCGACGTCCTGCGCACCCGCCGGCGGATCGCGGCGCAGCCACCTGGCTGGGCGCTCAGTCCGGACGGCCTCCGCAGCCTGCGCGGGCACAATGTTGTTGCCAGCGCGCCTGCACCATCTATCGGCGGCGGCGCCGCCGAGAGCGAAGCCGCCGAGGCGCATTCCGATGCGCTCGAAGAAGGGGAGGGGGCGCAAATCGATGACGGCGCCAGCGCACTCGACGCCCAGCTCGCCGCTATCGATGCGGTGCTGGCACGTTCGGAGGCCGTGTTGAAGAGGGCGGCCGCGCCGACCCTAACAGCCCGAGATCGCGATCCACTCGTCTATGATCTCGACTGGGACGAGGACGCGCGGCTGGAGGAATGGCGCGCTGTTCTGCGCCAGGCCGAAAATCTGCCGTCGGTGCTGCAGGCGATTGTCGCCCTCGATGCCTGGAACACCCTCGAGGTGCTGCAACACGCGCCCTGGCTCGGCCGGCACCTCGCTGCCTCGATCCTGCGCCAGGCCGGCGTCACCACCGGCGCCCATCTCGCCGCCATCAATCTCGGCCTGAAAACCATCCCCGTCGATCGGCGCCGGCATCGCAGCCGCGACGTTCGGTTGCTGGCCATTGCCGACGGGCTGATCGCGGCCGCCGAGATCGGGCTGAAAGAGCATGACCGGCTGGCGCTCGCGCGAAAAATGATGGAGCGCAAATTGTCGGGAAGGCGAACATCCTCAAAACTGCCGGCGCTCGTGGACCTCGTCATGGCCACACCGCTCGTTCATGCCGGGACGGTCACCAAAGCGCTCGGCGTCACACCGCAGGCGGCGCGGCGGATCGTGACGGAGCTGGGCCTGCGCGAGATGACCGGGAGGGGGAGGTTTCGGGCGTGGGGAGTCATGTGAAATTTGAAGTGCTCGATCATTCGTTTCGGTAGAATTCGCTCCGGCGCTCAGCAGGTTGCAATTTGTGCAACCGAGGAATAGTGCGGGCAAGGGATCTTCAATCTCAAAAATTGGGCTAGCGGAAACTTGGTGAGGGGAGAATACCTTGCTCGATTACCTCAAAGCAGGGCTGAACGTCACGCTGATCGTGGGTGAGAACGGCGCGGGGAAAAGCCGCCTTCTCCGCGAAATAGCGATCAGGGAGCGCTGGCAGCGAAAAGTGTTTGCGATAAGCAATACCGTCTATGATCGCTTCGTAAATCTGCGTGGAATCGAGCGGATCTCAGCGAATTCCGGTAGAAATCTCCCTCAGAGGATTTTGAAGCGAGCCATCGTCAACGCGATGAGCGAGGGACCAATCCGACTTCGTGCCTTGTCTGAAACTTTGAGGTATTGCGGATACGACCCAAGGATCGGCCTTAAAGTTGTCTTCAGAGCAGCAAAAGTCTCAGATGATGGAGAAACGCAAATAGCCGTGACACCAGAGCAAATCCTGTCGGTTATCAGGGCTGACATCACCTTCACCTTGGACGATAATCTCTCGATAGACGACTTGGGCTACTTGCTGCCGCTTTTGATGAACACCGATAACCTTGGGAGTGACGGTCTCTGGTGGCTGGACTTCGGTGATTCCTATAGCCTATCGAGAAGTAATCAGGCTGCGCAGATTCTTGCGTGGGAACCGCACCTGCGATCTGCAGGCTATCTGGTTCGTGTCGAATTGTTTCTCTCAAAGAAGGAGTGGGGTACCATCCCGATTCATGAAGCCAGCTCTGGCCAGCTAACGCTTATCGCTTGCTTGGCGTTTCTGAATGCTTCAGTCACTGACGAAGCGATCGTCTTGATCGACGAGCCCGAGAATAGCCTTCATCCACGATGGCAGCGCGAGTACGTCGAGCGGCTCCTTGTGGTTTTGTCCTATCGACAACCGAATATTGTCATCGCGACGCATGCACCCATCATCGTTTCCGGGGCGCAGTTGCTCGATGACGTGAGCGCCGAAGTGCTCCGCCTTACGAGCAGCGGCCTGACCGACGTGACCCCGAGCCTTCGACCGGGTGAGAAGGCAAGTCTGGAGGAAACGCTGTTCGAATCGTTTGGCACCGTCACGCCAGCGAACAGGTTCGTCAGCGAAAGCCTTTCTCGTGAATTCTCGAAGTTAAGGGCAGGGACTACTACAGCTGTCGAAGTCGCAGCGCTGGTCGATCTTCTCCGTGACGGCAGTTTCGACCCGCAGCAGATGTCTTTCCTAGACCGTGTCGTAGAGTTGGCGAGAACCGTCGAGGCCGACCGCAACAACTTTGGGGTCGATGGTGCCTGACGCTTATTTACCCGCGCTCACCGACCTTGAACTGAGTGACGACGAAGTATCTGCGATCGAGACAGCGCTACAGCACACCGACCCATGGGCGCATGAGGATGCCGCGCTAACTGCGGTTCGCGCTCATCTCGAGAGCGCGAAACAGAAACTCATTGAACACCATATGGCTCGGCACAAGGAGACGTGCTGCTATTGTCGCACTTTGATGGGCGGAGGTGGTCGATTTGTACGAGACCGCGAACATATCTTGCCTAAGGGGCGATATCGAACGCTGAGCTATCACTCGAGCAACCTCTCCGCATCATGCAAACGCTGTAATATGGAGTACAAAGGCGAGAAGATCAGCTTCGTGGTTGACCCTGACACCGTCCTCGACGACCATGAAAACCCGGATCGATATCTTATTATCCATCCAAACTTCGATCGCTACGAGAGCCACATTAGGCGGCGGTCGGTCCAGGATGGCTTGAGTTATATCGTCTCATACGCCTTGCGACCCGACGATGCGAAGGCACAATACACCTTCGAATTTTTCGGTTTGGCAAAACTCGAAAAGGAATCTTTCGATGAGGCGCAGGGTCTTTTCTGGTCATCGGAGGCCGATGATAGCCTCGAGGGCGCGTTTCCGGACCGGATTTGATACCGCCCCGCCTTTGACATTTCGAAAATCAGCATGACAGCGCTGATGCGGCCGGCTTTAGACGCCGGTATCGCACTCACGCGTCTGGACGAGCGCATCGCCCGTTCACCGGTCGGGCAGGGTTGGATTGAACGGACCCACTTTGCCGACGCCTGCGCGTCGCTCTGGATTGAGGGTGAACTCGTTCATCTCGAGGGCCTGTGTCGAATTTGCGCAGAAACGCAGCTTGAAGATCACTGTCTGGGAGCAGTTCGCGGCCGTGGCCATTCTGTTTCGCCTCCCACAATCGCGCGTTGAGGGGGGAGGAATCGTTCGCGTCTCGAGTTACCCTGGGACCAAATCGAGGCCGCTAATTGGGTGCCGGTTTCACAAGTGGAGCCGGCGGGGTTGACGTGGGATTTATCACGACCGGAAGCTCGCCTACCAAAAGCATCGAGCTTTCTCCTTTCTTTGATGATCGCAACTGGTGAACGCTTGACCGCAGGTCCCCCGCCAATTGGGAGACAGACCGTCGTGGACCCTCGGTTCGCATTCTCTTGAAATGCGCCCAGGAACACCACACGGCTTGCTGGTCGTGATTGTCAAAGCCGGTGATGCGGGCATGATAGCGGCCGAGCACGAAAAGATGGACCGTGGGCGACTTCGGGCTTTGGAAGCCAAGCCTGCCAACCAGCTCGCCGACGCCATTTTGCGTGAGCCACGAAAGCACGACATCAATCCAGCGATTGCTCTCATTCACTAGATTCTGGCCCGTACTCCGCCGGACGCGATTGTCCAGGCTGACCGGTTGCTGCCATTTGAGCTGGAAAATCGCGAGCTCGTTGGTTTTGGTGTCGAGGGTCGCGAAGTCGATGTCGGTGGCTACCTTGCCATCGAGGCGGAGTTTCAGGTTGCCGGTATTTCGCTGCCACCGCGGACCTGCGTAGAGTTGCTCGAGTTCGCCAACCCATCTGGCTTCCCGATTGTTGGCAATACGGAACCAGTCACTCTCGTACCGCGCGCGCAAGTCCGTGAGAAGAAATTGAAACGGGTTTATATCAAGCCCATAGACTGGAAGGATGAATGTTTCCGAGGAAGCTTGGACGACAGGTGCCCACGCCGCTTCACTTCTTGATGTGTGGACATCCAAGTTTTCGCCCGACAAAATCAGGGAGTCGAGGATCTCGCTAATCTCTCTTGTATCAGCGTCCATGTAGGCCGAGACAGATTCAATAAAGTATGTGCGGTTTGCGTAAGTCGTGAGCAGGTTTCGCATATCCGCCGATCGACTGCGGGCTCGCAGCATCGCAGCGAATGCTATATGTTTTTGCGACCGCGCCGAGAGTGCCTCGAGCACTGAAACATATCTCGAGAAAGGGCGCCCTCCGATGACATCGTCGGGTCCGACAAGATCCTGACTCTGCATGCGCTTCAGGTAAAGGCGTGCCCATTCAGAGAAATAATCATCGATGTCTTTCGTCGTCGAATACGAGACCTTCCAGCCCCCGACCAGTTCGACGCAACGCTCCATGTGGCGTGCCATCTTCCGATGGCGTTGCTCCAGCCTTCGTTCATGACCGCGATTGTTCCATGTAGCGACACTGCTTGCCCATTGTAGACCGTTCCAACCGATTTCCTCGTCGAAATACGAGGGTGCGTGGTCGCTGAGGATCAAGACGTCCGTGTCCGCATCATCATCTGGACGTGAGTGACGACGCAACTCTCCTTTTATAATTCCTTCGCGTAGCCATGCTTCGTAGCGTTCCCCGATCTCCAGCATCGCGCACTCAAAAAGCAGATCGTCGCACTTCTCTTGATTGGCTTGCCTCGATGGAAAATCCTTGAAAGGCTGCGCTTGTAGCGTGGGAGGCAAAACACTTCGAAGTGCCTTGTTGACCCCCCAGGTCGACAGCTTGCGATAGTGATCCTCTTCGGCGGCAAGTTTTCTTGACGGTTCCATCAGGTTCGTCATGAAGAGATCGTCGAGGGCTCTTAGAACTTCGTAGGTGATGACCTCGGACTGACGGGCATAGGGCTGGACTTTCGAGCGTTGATCGTCGAGGGCCGCACGAAGCGCGTAGAGCGCTTCGCTGCCTTGCTCGGAATTTGCCACTGCCAGGTTTCTCCCCAATCTTGAGATTCCGTGGACACCCCCCCTTCACGGCCGGAAATCCGATTGCGGAAAAGGGTGCTGGAGCTTGCGTCGAATGTCGACCCTATTTCGATTTTGCGGCCAAGCGCATCCGCAAGTCTTGGCTCAAGACGCCAGCCGTCGACAAGGCCTTTGCAGGGGTGTCGACGTCGCACTCCCAAACTGTGATGACGTGCCATCCGTCTTCCTCGAGCTGCTTCTGAACCCGCTTGTCGCGGTCCACGTTTCGATTGAACTTCTCGACCCAGAACTCAGTGTTCGACTTTGGCATCGTAGCGACCTTGCATCCGGGATGGCGATGCCAAAAGCAGCCATGGACGAATATGACGCAGCGGTACTTGGCCAGCACCAAGTCAGGCTTGCCCGGCAAGCCGGTCTTATGCACGCGAAATCGAAAGCCAAGGCCATGGAGGGCCTTGCGAAGGGCGATCTCGGGCTTCGTGTCCCGTGATCGGATCCGCGACATTCGTTCCGAACGCTGCGCGGGCGTCAGCGTGTCTACCATGGCTTCATTCTTTCTCGATCAGGGCCCTCGCTTGCAGTTCGAAGAATGGCAAGCCCCTGACGATCTCTCCCGGCACGTCGAAGGACTTATATAGGCATTGATGAACCTTCAGGGACTTGACGCGCTCGGCCATGTCTGCCGCGCCTCCAGTGAGGCCCAGCGCCGACAATTCCGCCGGGGTGACATTGGGGACCTTGTGGATGAACCATGTCAGGAGCGGCTCTCGGTAGTCGGTGGCGTTGACCTTGAAATGGCGAAGGTACTGGGATGCGAGGATGACTCCCGTGCCGAACTCGCGGCCTTGCAGAAGCAGCTTCCGCAAGACGTCGAATTCGTAGCGCATGATGTTGTCGGCCTCGTCGACCAGTAGATAGGAATCAACAGCACGAAGCTGTGGATCCTCGCCCACAAAGGGTCGTTTTGGCACTCGGAGCATGTTCTCGTAGAACATGTTGAGCATGATCGCCACGAGCATGTTCTTGCTACGATCATCTTGTCCAAGGGCATCCAGCGACACGACGACCACGCCGTCCAAGAATTGGTCGAATGGGACGGCGTCGCTGGCATCTGGAACGAAGATTTCCATGTCGATCAGGTCGTCGATGATGGCCATCGGCGAATCCGACTTGCCATCTAGCAGGTCTGCATAGGCCGTGTGCACGTCGCGCAGGGTCGGTGGCTTGGCCGTCGGTGCGGACTCGTATGCGGTACGCACGGCACGCTTCAGCTTGTCGCGCTGCACGGGTCCAATACCGGTGTAGATCTTGTCCAGCACGTCGGCAAAGAATCGGAACCGGTCCAGCCATGGGGCTGCAACGTCGCCAAGCCCGCTCGTGTCGAACAGGTTCAACGGCAGGCGATGCGGTTTCACGACTCGCGCTCCGGTCGCCTGGACGAAATCCGGGCTGCTATAGTCACGCTTGTAGTCGAAGATGAGGAATCGGGGGCGGATCCCGCGATTGTTGGATGTCGAGCTCGATATTTGCAGGATGAGTGACTTCAGGAGCTGCGTCTTGCCTGTCCCGAGGTCGCCAACCACGCCCATGTTCAACTGGTTCAGCCTGGTATCGGAGATGTTCAACTGGATATCGCCCGGCCTGAATGTATCGACTGTCGAACCGATGGAAAGAATAACCCCGCGAGATGCCTCGCTCGACGCAGGGGCAGGCTCGACATCGACATCCAAGGCGATTGCGGTCGTGGTCGCATCCACGCTAGGCGCTTGCCCATCTTCGATGGGTTCGTGCTGCTTGGGGGCTTCGCCAGCGCTGCTGACTTTCGTCACATCTCCTGGCAATGGCTTGGCGAGGTCTGGAAGGAAGCCCCAGTGGCCGACCCTTTCTCGGACTCCGGCGTAGAAACCAGCGGGATCGCCCGCGACCACGAGGCCAGCGTCGGCGTTTCCGATCGTGACCGTCTCCTCGAACCCGTCCTCGTCGCGGTCGCGCACGCCACTGCGCGGACTATCGTCGACGATGATGAGACGGCCGCGTTGGTCGACCGAGACACAAGGCTCTGGACCAAGGATGGCAGTGGCTATCCGCTCATGGATCGCCGACCATTGGGCTTCGCGTCCTGTTACGTCGGGATGCTGGCTATAGACCCGCATGCCGAAACCGATGATCGACAGCAACAAGTGCTGGAAGCCAAGCGCCCACGCGGCAGCCTGTCCCTCGTGGGGCAGCATGGTGGCGAGGAGCCGCGAGAAGGCCTTGGCCTGTTCTAGCGCATCGCCAACCTCGGAGGCTGGGAACGTTGATCCCAAGCGGCACTTCACCTCGACTGGTGTAAGGTGGATGCGAGCCCGCTCGCCCGACAACCTCACGCCAATCACGAGCAAGTCCGGTCGAGAGAGCGAGATATCCTTCCTGTCCTTGCCCAGCGACTTGGCAAGATCTGCGAAATAACCGCGGAAGGGATCGACGGGCACGATAATGGACACATTCACGTCTTCGCCATCGCCATCGATCACGGGAAGCAGGCTTCCCTCGAGCGAGGCCTGGCGGAACCGATCTTGAAGCAGCCTTACGGCAACGAAAAGCCCAAGGTCTCCAGTAGCGCCGTGGTTGTCGCTTGAAAGTCCACGGATCGTCGGTATTCCCCTACGCGCGATCTCGAGGAGAAGTTGCTGCACTTGGTCACCGTCGATGCTGGCGCATGAGGGCAGTCGTGCCAGGACCTTTGCGAGGGCCTCGCGATCAGCCTGCTTGACCTTCGAGAGAAGGTAGTAGCCGTTCGTGTCGCCCGCGCGATGGGAATAGGACGGCATGTCGTAGTCCCAAAGGTATGCATTCTCCAGCCATCCACCCAGGAAGCAGGCTGGATCGATCGCCGAGGAAGAGGCGGCGACGTATTCGGCGTTGCGAGATTCCAGCATGTCGCGCACGACATTCACGTTGGGGGCAAAGCGCAATCCCGAACGCCGCTCGCCGAGGTTCTCGACCGTTGCCATGCAAGCTGCAACCTTGTCGGCGAGCACGGCGCCCGAACGGACCGGCTGCAGGGACTGTCGCGTCTCGCTCAAGAATGCGCCGGGAAGCTGGCGGCGTATGCGATGGCGCAGCAAGCCGCCATGCCCGAGCGGCGATCGGCCAGCGACTGCGGCCGCGCTTGGCTCCGACATGTCCAGCTGGGCTATAATGCCGAGGTCAGGCGTGGCACGGGCAGGCTGTCCATCGAACCACCTAACGCTGTTCCTTGTATCCTCCGATAGGTTGGCAATCGTCGCGTCGTCCGGGCGTGAACCGACGCCACGATGGTCATAGATATCGACCAGGCGTGGGCCTGCAGCGTGCCGTGGCGTCCTTCCATGGCCATCGCGATACCTATTTGAGCACCACTCGACGAGGCCCTCATTGCATGCGTCCGTGGTCCCGCCGGCACTTTCCACGACCACACCCACGACCGGCTTCGCGGCCAGGAGGCCGGATACGTCATCCAAGGCGCGACCTACCTGGGCGGCGCTAAAGCCCACCGAAATGCCACCGACGGAAATACCAAATGCGTCGCCAAACGGTGCAGCCTTCGATCTCGCAGGAAGCCGGCCCAGGCGATCACCATTCCACAAGACGGACCAGTAGTCGGTCCCGTTCTCGACCGCTAAGTAGTCTACTCGTTCTATGCCGCCAGGAGATCGAAGTGAAAGCGTGAGGATGTCAGGCACGCAGTCCGGGTCTAGGACACTCGCCGCGGGGCATGGCTTGCCCAGCGTGTCGGCCTCGTGCAACACCCCTTGCGCCAATGCCTGCCAAGCCAGCCGCAACGGATGCAGTGGAGAAAGGATCACGGCGTCCGGAATGCGTGCCAAGGTGCGACGATCGTCCTCCAGCGTGGTGACGATGGCCGCATCCACCCAGCACGCGACGTCAGGCGACGCAATCAGCCATGCCAAGTAGGCGTCAACGTACCTTTCGACAAGCGAACGAAACTCCTCGTCGTCGTGCAGCCACTTGCCGAACGCCGCTGCCTCTGCGAGGCCGGTCTGGTCGCCGGTGCCTCTGATGCGGGCCGCGATCTGCCCGCGTGCCTCGATGAAGCCAGTGGGTGGCTGGAACTCGATTGCATCGGGCCGGGGATCATGGAGGAATCGACCACCAGAGTAGACCGGGCCAGTGCCTGAGCCCCAGGGCTTCTGCACCCATGCGTCCACGTAGTCATCGGCAAGCACGATCGGAAGGAATGACTTGGCGACGGCATCCTCGGCAAGCATCCAATCCTGGAGGTTTGCGGAACGGGCGCTCCGGTTGAGCTGTACCACCGGCTTTGCGTCAGACGGATCTACGAGGCGGCGATTGACGCGGATCAACCGCTCGAACTCGCTCCTGCAACCCTGTTCGACTACGTCCTCGACGGAAATGAAAAGGCGGCAGGTTTCCCGGTAGACGGACCCGTCTACTGATTCGCGCTCGAAGCCTATGTCGAGCTGGTAGTTCGTCTCGGCCTCCACCTCCACTTGGTGATGGCCGGTCTTCACGAGTCGAACTGGCAACTTGTCGACCGCGTCCACGCGCTCCTGCACGTCGTCGCCCGTTCCTTCCGCGAATGGTTCCAAGCGGATGCCGGGTGCCGTAAACACTAGTATTTCGTACCGTCCGCCCCCAGGCACGACCATGCTGGTCTCGAACCCTGGCGCACCCCGTTGCCCACGTGGCGGCTTGCGCGGGGGGGTAAGCTTGCGTGCTAGCCGGCATGCCACGAATATTCCCGGCTGCCAGCTCGAAAGCGAGATCACCTTGATCGAACCTGGCTTGAAGCCAAGGGCCGACGCGGCATACCGCATGGGAGACTTGTGCTGTGGTAGCGCTTCGTCCACGAGGGTGGCGCTTCCGTCGGCTATTGACACCTGGCCGATCTCGGTGCCCTTAGGCCCTCGCTCGATCGACAGGACCGTGCCGGTTGCCCCGGGCCCGACTGCCTCGAAAGCCAACTTTACGGCGCTCTCGACTACGATCGGCATGCCCTTGCCGAGGTGGACGAGCGGGTTCGTGCAACTGATGCGGATGTCGCCCTGGGCACCAGCATCCTCCGCCAAGAGCTCGTTCCACTTCTCGACCGTCAGCGCAAGCCACCAAGCGGTGGCAACAGGCAGCTCCAGGCCGTTGCCCGGCGCATAATAGCTTGCCGTGGCGCGCTCGAACGCCGTCGGCAGGTCGCAAGCGCTCCTCAGGTGCACGAGGAACGTGTCGAGGTGGTCTTGGTCCTCTTGCACTGCGTTGTCCTTGGCACGCCGAATCCCCGCGCCGAAGCCGTCGGACATGGAGTCGGCGACCTTCTCGAGCACGGCAAGCTGTTCGCGCGCTGCCAGGCTGCCATCAACTTGCGGCGGCACGCCGCAGGCGAGACTGATTCTGGTCCCGGGTGCGAGGTCGATGTTAGAGGCGGCTGCCTCGAACAAGCGAGACAGGACGCGCCACGCATTGGCACGTTGCGTGCGTTCGGGATCGAGTTCGTCGGCGGCCGCGGCCGCGCGTCCCACAAGGACGCGAGCCTCCTCTCGCTGGGCTTGGTCGTGCAGGCCACATCGAGCGATCCCTTCTCGCACGAGGTCCTGTACGAACTCGTCGGCCCACCAGTCCTCGAATGGCACGTTTCCGCCATTGTTGAGCGCTGCGACACCAAATTCATCCGTCGTGGAAGTGACGGAGCGCATGCTGTGCTGGCCGGGCGGGACGAGGGCCAGGAATGTCGGCTGGGAAGGCGAGTTCCGAAGGTTGAGCAGGTGCGTGTCGTCGCACCGGCCGGAGGCCCCTGGTTGGGGGTTTGCTTCGCCGGGCAGCAATCGCGGCAGGAGCAAGAGCACCGGCACCACCGTAGACGACCTTTCGAGCAACTCGAACACGCTCGACATCAGTTCTGGCGGAGGACCATGGAAGATCAAGCGAACCTCGGTGTCCCCTGAAAGCGCTTGCCTCAGCTTGTCATTGACTAAGTCGTGTATGCTGGACGATAGGTGGTTCATGCGGTTGCCTGCTTCACGGCCGGAAAGGGAGGCACGAGCAACATCCCGCTCTCGGCGTCGGGGCTATCGAGGACGATGCCGAGCATCCGCAGCTGATGGCCAAGGTCATTTGTTGCTATGTCACGATGGTCGACCGAAACTCCATAGGCGGCCAAGTGCTGCGACAACCGGCGTACGGATCGCGGACCGCTCGCGCCAGCGAGGGAGCAATGGACCAACGCAAGGATGGCAACTGGACCCATCCCGACCACCCACGGGGCGCCGTTCCCAGCACCGCGCTTCCTGAGCACGAACCCCTGGTCATATCCCCTCAGCACTGGGCTCGCGGCCTGTCTTTGTCCAAGGACATGGCGAGCGAATTCCATGATGTTGGAACCGATCCCCTTCTTGCAGAGGAGCGTACGCGTCTCGCGCTCCGAAACGTCCGCGAGGATGTCTCGCAGGCCCTGCGCTGCCAGCGAGCCTGCGCCGCTGCGCACCCGATGGCACAATTCCAGGACGTCTGCTGCCGTTGAAAGGCTGCTCGCAGCGCCTTGGATGTTGTCCAATGCCCAAAGCGTCGCATTGAGGCCCAAGCGGGCTTGGAGGAAGGCTGACGCCCTGTCCTTCATGCCCGGGAGCGCGCGATCTCCGTAGGATAGGAACTGGAACGACCTTGGGAAGACCAACGCCCTGGTCTCGACGATGTCGGTTGGCCCGCCGCCATCGAGCGCGCCCCGCACGCAATTCCATATCCTGGAATGGACCTCGCAAATCCAGGTCACGTGGGCGACAGCTGCAAGCCTGAGGACTGACTCTAGCAAGCTCGTCCACTGCCGGCGGGTCATAGTAGGCTTCGCAGCTATTACCGCCTCCAAGTCACGGGCAAAACGCCTTGCTGGATAGGCCAGGTCCTTTTGGTCACCCGCGTCGAGCGTGAATCGCTCGTTCGCTGGGAGTATTTCCCAGTCAGGCCCCGAGGCCCAAGCCTTAATCTCGGCCTGCAGGAACCGGGCGAAGATATCGTCGTCATCGACGACGGCGAGCGCCTCGAAAAGAGCTTGCCACGTCGCCTCGGCCTCCGATTGGTCGCTGGAGCCAAGCCAAATCATCCTCCTAACCAGTGCGCCTGCCGGCCAAGAGTTGGCACTAAGCCGGGCCGAGCCAGAAAAGGCCGCGGCCTGGGGTACCAAGGGTATAACCTGGACGAAACGCTTCGAGGACTGGTTGGGAAGCTTCGGGCTTTCCAGTACCGAGTGCAGCAGCATGTGGAACGCGTCGGGCTCGAGTACAGCTTCCCCGGGCTTCCTGGTCCGGTCTCGATGCCATTGCACTTGCCTGTCGATTTCCCGACCGCGCTGGGGAACTGTTCGTTCGGTAACGCCCTCGAGGCCGACATGCCTGTATAGGGATGAAAGAAGGACTTCCGAGCTAGCGTATTCGGGGGCAGGCGACATCGCCAGCCCGCTTTCTTGATAAGCAGGGTGCGACGTGCGCCACGGCTCTTCGCGAAACCTTGCCAGCGTCATCGACCTGCTCCGTCCTTGCGGACGCCGAAACCACTCCGCCGCTGCACAACCGTTGCGTCGGCCGCCCCGATATGAATCCTTGCCCGCTCGAGCAGGTCGCCATCCCGCACGATTGGCCCGGCAAGGCGAGCCCTAGTCGTGTCGAGGAGTGCAAGGACGGTTCGCGGGAGGGAGGCAACCGACATGCCGTCCTCGAGTTCCCTCACGGCCTTGAAAAGTTCGTACGTGAGCGCGATCGGCTGGCTCGACCGGCCGTCGCCAACCTTCAGGAAAGGTATGGGCGATGCCGGGCGCCCGCTTGCGTTGGCGTGGAGGGGGCGCACGGACCTAGATGGGACGACCAGCGTTGCGCGACGGCCCAACGGCGGCAGTGGCTGTCCGAAGGTCGTCGTCAACGAGATCTCGAAGTCCTGGTTATTGTTCAACAGAAGCTCGACCTCGTGCGCTATTTCGTAGAGGCCTTCGCCCTCGGCATCTTCAATGAGCCCTTGGAAATCAGAAAGGATGGGTGACCCAAGGACTGCGCCTGTCCTTGTGCATAGCGCTCGCCGAACCAGCCGACAGGCGAAGTCGCGCATGAACCTTTGCACGTTCGTCGCAGATAATGGCCGACGGCGTCGCAACCGCGGGTTCGATAGTTCGGCGTCCAGACGCGCTAGCCTATCTAGGAGGTCAACCTCGGGTTTCGTCAGTATATGTAGCTTGCGTACGAAGTCGAGGCCCTCGATCACGGATCGACTGAACCGGACGTCTACTTCGCGAAGCGCAAAGCGCGTACTGCGTGACGGCTGGACTTCGGTCTCGGGGGCAGCCAGCGCCGGATCAAGCAGTTCCGCGAAACCCTCCAATACGTCGCCAATCATGCTGGGCAAGTAAGGTGCGCGCCGCGAGGACAGGAACCAGTACAGCCCCATTGCCGTATTATCGTCGTCGAGCCCGAGTTCCTTGACGTCACGCAACAGGGCTGGCCCCGCCTCGCGCTCCCATCGATGGAAAAGTGCATGCTGGTACTGCGCCGCCACGAGGTGGAATATCGCGGCGGAGGTCTCGCGGGACGGTCTTCCACCGCGGCGAGCCGTCTCGTCGAGGTCCACCATCCGCGCAGCCCACCCACATGGATCAAGTCCCGCATCGCGGGGAGATACCCTGTGGCCAGCCAGCAGATAGGAGGCCATCGAGAACAGGTCCCTGAAGCTCCAGCGCTTGCCGCTGGCGACCTCGTACCATCGTAGCATTCGCAGCAGCGAGCCTTCTTCGCGTTCCCTCGCCAGCCGCTCTCGGCTTCCACAGAAGGGGCACGACGGCCCTGCAGCGCAGCTGCCGGCTGGTGGCCATCGACTTTCGTCCAACGCATGGCGCAGCAAGGAACGGGCAGGGACCTCGCCACCAAGGGTCGGGGGCAGAAGCAGCGACTCCGCGTCCATTGGCCATGCCGCCACCGTCGGGAATGCCTCGAGCGGCCAGCAAGACGGTGCATCTGGCGCGAGGCTCACCGCGCGGGTAACGGCCTCCAGAAGCTGGCGGGATTGGTCGATGCCGCGATCGATCGCGTCAATGAGGGCATCGTCCAGAACACCCCTATTGACGCAGCAAAGATAGACTTCGGTATCCGGCGCCGACCGCATGGCCTCCAGTTCGTCGAGCAACAGCCGGGCTGCAGGCAGGCCCTTGGCATCGAGGACAGCAGAGGCGTCCTGCACGATCGAGATCGCCAATTGGCGCTTGGGCATCGCGTGGGCGCCCGCATCGACGCGAACCAAGCGCGGGACGAAGCCTTCGCCCGTCGGCAGGAAGGATCTTGCAAGGTCGCTCACGAGGTCGCCATTAGCCCCGAGCGCCTCGTCCAGCCATCCAACTGTTGATTCTATTGCTTCGGTCTTCCCGTTGCCCGGACCGCCGACCAGCATCAATATCCGCGGGGCACTCCCCGGGGCTTGCGCCAGCTTGCTGGCCCAATCCGCGAGCCTGTGCAGGAGGTTGGTCTCGAAGACGCCCTCGCCAGGCCTGCCGCTGCTCGGGTCGAAGAGTCGACGGACGCCCCCCGAGCGATTACCCGCCCAGTTGACCAATTGTCCTGGATAAGACGCCTTCCCCTCCAACTCCACGTCCGTCCCGCCTTAGCCCGTTGCCAAAGCAGGTTGCACGATTGGCTTGGCGGCATCGCGCTGGGCGAAGGACACTTCGTCCAAGAGGCGAGCGAGTGCGTGGCCGATTGCCCGGGCAAGCAGCGGTGGAACGGCATTTCCAACCTGGGTATAGCGCGGGCATTCCTTCGTCCGGCGATTGCCGCCAGTGGTGTACTTGCCCTTGAAGGCAAACCAGTCGGGAAAGGATTGCAGCCTTGCGTATTCCCGCACCGTCAGGATCCGGGGCTCGCTGTAGTGCAAGATGTCGTCGGGAAGCGTCGTGACCGTCGGCGCGGGTTCGTCCCCTGACATTGGATAGATCCGGTGCTTCTTCAACCCATAGGTCTGCCGGCTTGCATCGTCCATCCTGACACCCTTGCGGCATTCCTTGAGGATGCTTCCAAAGCGGCCGCGGACTTCGTCGGTGTGCCGAGCGAGCCTCATGCTGTCCATCGGGCCTTCGTGGCCGCCATGCATCAGTTCTTGGTAAGGCGTCCTGGGGCCTTCGTAGGTCGCTTCGAGGAACCGCTTTGGTGATTCAGGATCCAGGCAATCGACGAGGGGGCGACTGGCGGTCTCGAGGTCGGAAATCGCATCCAATGCTGTTACAACCGGCGCCAACCCGAGGAAGTCCAACTGCTCGACCCGCTCTTCTTCGAGCAGCTTGAATGCACGACGGATGCCGCCGTCCAGCCAGCTGCAAAGATCCTTGCGGACACCGATCGCGATCAGGCGCGACCTTTTTTGCGGCACTCCGAACTCGGAGGAATTAACCAGCATCGCGTCCACATGGTACCCGGCCGAAGACAGGCTCTCGACAAGCTTGTCGTAGAAAGACACCTTGCGGGCAGCCGGATCCACCGGCTGCAGGTCGACGACGTTTCGTCGTGCGTGCGCGACGCGCATTCCAGGGACGTTCTCGATGACGAGGGCGCGTGGCTGCAGGGCCTCGACGACCTCCACGTATTTCTTGAAGAGTAGGTTGCGAGGGTCGTCTTCGTTCCGGCGGCCAGCAAAACTGAAGCCCTGGCATGGAGGACCGCCAGCCAGCACGTCGATCGTGCCGCGCAGCTTTACGAGGTCGTTGCCATGAAGCTCCAGCAGCTCCTCGATGTCCCATGCCTTTTTCTCCAGCCAGTCCGGCCAGTCAAAGCGAGCGTCTGCTCCCTGCCGGTCCAGGAGATTGGCGGCGAACGTCCGGAATGCCATCTCGTCGCGCTCTACCGCGAACCTTCCCCTCATGCCGGCCAGCGCCAGCCCTAGCGAGAGGCCACCGCACCCAGAGAACAAGTCGGCGAACACATATTTTTTTTTCATGGGAAGAACCCAACCTCTAGTGGTCTCGCAAGTCAATAGGCAAGACCGTCATTCAAATGTCTTTTGAGCCGCCCGGCCGCCGGAGCGCAGCGACGGAGGCTTTACTGGCGCTGTCCCGTCCCTCCCGGAGAGGGATCGCAGGTTCGTGCAGTGTCTTGTCATGGTGGAAAGCAAGTTTGCTTTGCAACTTGTAAAGAAATCGGATTCTATAGCGTATTGTAAGTTGTTAAAGCAACTTGCATGGGGAAGGGGAACCGAGGTGGCGATCTCGTACAAGGATTGCAACTCAGCGCTTAACAACGTGTTTTTCGATGGGCGGCATGCGGGACAGCCAGTCTACCTGACGCTCGACAACGACATGCGCGATGAAGTTGCGGGGCAACTTGGCGTAGAACCCGGTTCCGTCGAGGAGGCAATCTGCCGCCGCGTCGGCAACTGGCTGGAACGTCGTGGCAATCCTTACGACACGATGCTCGATGCCGTGGAGCTTTGGAAAAGGGCGGGGATGAAATCCCAGCCGTATTTCACGGCGGTGTTGTTTTGCCTCTCCCATGCGGCCACGATCATGGCCGCGGAAGGAGAGTTCGCGGCGAGTAACTACTACGTCCGACTATCGCAGGTGACAGGCATCGAGAAGCAGCGGTTGTCTCAACATGGCAACGCGACCGACCTGTTTTGGAATGCACTTCGCGACTGGCTCTTGCTCAACAACTTCAGCCTCGGCAAGCCCACCGCGGTCGCCGCCACGACGTGGAAGTACGTCGGCAAGGCCATATCCCAAGCCGTGGTCCGGGCCAGCGACCGTGAACTGTTCCAGGACCTCTTCGAACGCTATGGGTTTTCAGGAAGCGAAAGCATCTCCCTGAAGGAGATGGAGTTCTACCTGTCCCACTGGATCGTCGGCAGCAAGGCCAACTCCAGGCTCCGGGGTGCGTGGGGAAGTGTCGAGCTGCGGGAACGCGTCGTAGAGGCCGCCTTGGCACAGCTCTCGAAGTGGAGCAGGGGAGACACGGGAACGACGGCTGGAACGCTGGCCTCGGCTGGAAACATGAGGCTCTCGCTTCTCGCGAATTTCGTCCAGAGGTTCCCGAGGCAAGCCTTGGAGCTTCATCTTGGGCGAATGGCAGCCGACGATTCCGCTGGTCCCTTCCAAATGGGAGGAGAATCTTCCGAGTTCTTCCTGGCAAGCGATCGGTTTGGGGGATACTCGACGCTGTCTCCTTCTCCGCTCGGGCGCGGGATAGGCTCTCGCTTCCATCTTGTCGGCGCAGTTCCGGGGTTGCGACCCCTGGACTGGCAGCCACGGCTGGTAATCCCCTTGGTCAGGTCCACGCAGGAGAACCTTTGGGCAGAAGTCGCCAAGGTATCGTTCGGAGCCCCCCACGTAGTCCTCGTGCGCGACGCTCACGGGCTCCCGAGCAAGGTGGAGTCCTATCTCGCAGCCGCGGCGATGAAGATGCCAGAGAAGGCCTCGCCCGCTGAATTGCCTGGCCTTCCGCCTGGCTGGATACTGTACAAGGACGTCCAGGTCCGGCAACCCGACCGGGTTCCTGGCGACGATTTAGAATGCCTCGTGCCGTGGTCCAACGACGGCGTGCTCTCCGTCAGCGGAGGAATCCAGCTCCTGCCGGGCTTTTATCACGCGTCCAAGCCCGTTTCCGTCCACTTCCTCTCAAGCACAGGACCGACGCGGATCGAGGCTTGGACCAATGGCGCGCCCCCCAGGTTACTCTGCCATGTCGAGGCCGCCGGCAACGAATGCGAAGCCAAGCTCGACGCCGCAGAGCTTGGGTTCTCTGACGGCATTACCCTCAGGGCGTTCCAGGGCGGGAAGGAAGCTGCTACCTGCGAAGCCTATTTCAGGGACGCCGACGCGCCGCGCCCACTCAATCGCGAAGGCAAGGGACGCCTGGCATATGCGTCCGTGGTTTCGGCGACGCCTGCCCGGGCAAGCGTCAGCGAGGGGATGGTAAGCGGGATGGAGTCCGGAGAGCAGGTGCCACCGGTTGCGTGGTCGCCGATCGATGCGCCGGGCATGCTGCCAGTAGGCTCGCACGAGGAGGAACAACAACCAGTCGCCGGAGCCTCGCCCGTACACCGCGCCTCGTCGGAAACATGCATTGAGCGAGGCTACCACTATTGGATTTGCGAAACACTGCCGCCCGGGCGTCCCCGCAACACACCTCTGGAGCAACGGTGCAAGGGGTGTGGAACGATGATCGTGATGCTGCATAGAGGAACGGCGCAAGCCACCGGCGCGCTCCCGGTCCTGCCCATCCCGATCAGCAGGATCAGCCAAGCCAAGCCTACAAGGGAAGATCCAATCGACGCCGATGGCTTCCTCGATGCACTTTGCTTCCTTGGAAGCGGGAGTTGGGGTAGGTTTCAGGCGCTCTCTGGACTCGGCAACGAACCGACCTCGACATCGCCTCGTCAGGTTGCACAGGACCTATCCTTGCTTGGGTTCCTAGACCTCGAGTTGATCGCCGGCTCCAACGCAGTCAAGTCATGGTGCGTGCCTAGGACCTCGGTCAATTTCGTGGACGACCGCAAGGCATTCCTCTCTGGCTTTCGATCGCCACGCCTCGTCGAGGCAATCATGCACGCGACGCAGGAAAGTGGTGGACGTGCCTACCAGGAAAACCTGGCCGGGCGCCCGCAAGCGATCTGGCTGGAAGCGATCGACATCATGTCGGCCAAGGCTGCATTCCGCGGGATTGTCGATCCACTGGGACGCGGCATCGCTGTCCTCCAGCACCCGGGTAGCCTGCTGGCAGGTGCCTTCGCGAGCCTGGATGGCATCTCCTCGATCCTCCGGACCGTCTCGATTGGCAGGCCAGCTGGCCTGCAATCGTTCGACGTCCGCAATGCTCGCTGGCGGGACGCGCGGCTCGCCTCGCACCCTGGTGCCTATCGTTGGAACGAAGGCTACCAGCAATACGCCTACGTTGCCCCGGGCGGCTCGGCCTGGGCGGGACCTTACCAGATCGTCAAGGTACTCGCTGCCAGGGACGAGGGAACGGCACTTTGGCAGTACGACAAGCTGCGGCGTACATTCCGCGCCACGCTTGGATGCGATCCACCGGGCCTCCTTGGTCGAGCACTCGTTGCCTCGACCGGCTACCTGCCATCAATCGAGCAGGGCACCGTCTCATACGCAAACATCACCCCCAACGTTGCATCCAGCGTGCTGGCCGCGATTTATACGGAGAATCTTGATGAAGGCCATCATCGACGAAGCCAATCCGGCTAGCGTCTTCGACTATGTCCGCGATGCGTACCTGCGATACTATGACAGCGCCTTCTGGATGCGCGACCAAGCCGTAATGGAAGAACGACGATCCATATTGCTTGCCGACGGCGTCATGACACGCGAGCCCCTTCTTGAAGCTGTTCCACAGTATCCCTCGACCGACCCGATCGCCGAGGCTTGCGCAAGGGCACGGTTGGATCCATTCGTGGGCAACAACCTGGCGAGGGTGATTTTTGGGGAGGCCGACATCAGCCTCAGGCGGCATCAGGCGCAATCACTTATCACGGCGATCGCCGGGGATGCCAATGGCAATCGCAATGTCGTCGTCACGTCCGGGACCGGATCTGGCAAGACCGAAAGCTTCCTTCTTCCGGTGGTCGCATCCATCATGCAGGAACGCGTGCACGACGCAGGAAACGGCGAGGTGCATCGTTGGTGGAGGTCGGACCTGGCCAACGACAAGACGGAATGGGACCACTCGCGCTCCAGGCTCGACGGCACGGTGCAGCCTGCGGTGCGTGCACTCGTCCTCTATCCCACCAACGCGCTCGTCGAGGACCAGATATCCCGGCTTCGGCAGGCTGCAATCCGCGCGCTGCCATTGTTCGGCAAGCCCCTCTTCTACTTTGGGCGCTACACTGGCGCGACCCTTGGCGGGACCTTCACGCCGCCATCCCCGCTCCGGTCCACGGATCGCTCGACGATCAACGAGGTCGGAAGGGAAGTCCTCAAGATCGAAGCCGAGGTCGGCGCAATTCGCGCTCAAATGACCAAGCGGGGAATGCCCGAGAAGGAAATCATCGAGACCTGCAGCCAATTCCAGGACCCTTCCATCGGAGAGATGCTCACTCGCTGGGACATGATCGCGGCCCCGCCGGACATCCTCATCACCAACACCAGCATGATGAACATCATGCTGATGCGCTCCGAGGAAGCGCCAATCTTCGAGCAGACGCGGGCATGGTTGCAGTCCGATGCCCGGAACACGTTTACGCTTGTCGTGGACGAGTTGCATTCATATCGAGGCACGCAGGGGACGGAAGTGGCGCTCGTCGTGCGCAACATGCTCGATCGCCTCGGCCTTGCGCCGAACTCCAGCCAACTTAGGTGCATCGCGACTAGCGCCTCGCTCGATGGCGACTCGGGCCGAGAGTACCTGGAACAGTTCTTCGGTGTGGACCGGAAGACCTTTTCCATCTTCCCGGGCGATCCCCTTGGCTTCTCCGTTACCCTGCCAATCGACCGAGGGCTTTTGTCCTCCTTCGGCCCCGACCTCGTCCAAGGGGGCGAGCGGGCGCTTGCCGCGGCCACTGAAGTATCCAAGTCGTTCTCTCCACGCGAGGCTATCGCGACAGCCTGCGCGATCGCCGGCCGCTCCGTCGCGATCGATCCAACAACGGGCGAAAAGCGTGACGTGGTGCGTCCTGCCCCGTTGGGCGACGTTTCCGCGGTGCTTTTCGGCGACGAGGATGCCCGGGACGAGCTGACTGCCTTGCTCGTCGCGGCAAAGCTCGAGGATCGAGGCACCTACGAGAAGCCCAAGCCTACATTCCGCTCGCACATGTTCCTACGTCAAGTGCAGGGCATGTGGGCGTGCTCGAATCCGGAATGCAACGAGATCGAGAATCGCTTCAAGTCCGCTCGACGCCAATTCGGAAGGCTGTTCAGGTCGCCCGCGATGAAATGCGGCTGCGGCGGCCAGGTGCTCGAGCTCCTCTATTGCTATGATTGCGGGGAGGCCTTCCTGGGGGGATACGTCGTTCCGACCACCGACCCCATGCTGGCAAGCTTCACCTTTCTCGAGGCGACCCGTGCCGGGGAAGGCGATGGCAAGGCAAGCCAAGTAAACGAGCGCACCATCGACGAATATCGCTGGTACTGGCCTGGTGGCATCTTGCCGCGCAAGCCGTCATGGGAACACGCGTCGCCTTCTGGCAAGCCAGTCCGGATGCAGTTCCAAAGGGGAACCTTCAATCCCTTTTCGGGTCTTCTCAATAATGATACGACTCCTGGCACGGGGCTGATCTTCTTTCCGCCCGCCACCGGCCTTTCGCCTGGCGAGACCATTGCCGCGCTGCCCGAGGTCTGCCCTTGCTGCTTGTCCAGCAAGAAGGCCATCAATGCCCAGCAGGAAAACCGGCGTGCCTTTTTTGCAGGAGTGGTCAAGAGCCCGGTGAGGGGGTTGAGGACGGGCTTGAATGTCACGACCCAGCTCGTGGCCGACCGTGCCATGTTTGCCACCGGTGATGGCAGCCAATCGGAAAAGATGATCGCGTTCACGGACAGCAGGGACGACGCGGCGGACCTTGCAGCGGGCATCGAGCTCAACCACTATCGCGACCTCGTCCGGCAACTGGTACATTCCAGTCTTGAGCCCAAGACCATCCCCACCAGCGTAGAATTGTTGCAGCATGTCGGTAGCGATCCCACCGGCGACCCAGCCCTGAAGGCGATCCTAGACGCCGCCGAGCAAGCAACCCCTGGCATCTTCACTGCAGTCAAGCTTGAAAAGTTCGGCGTTGCAGATGGCGAACACAAGGCATTGATCGCAAGGCATGACGACAGGGTCGGCAGTCCGCGTGTTGGTTGGCCGACCTTGCTCGAGGTCATGGCGACGAAGCTCGTCGCCCTTGGCCAAAATCCAGCCGGCCCTCGCGCAAGTCGCGCCACTGACAGCGGGGAGGAAGGCGGGACGCCGTGGTGGAAGTTCTTCAACCCACCCTTGCCGGGCGAGTGGGAGCCTGCCGCCCCAGATGTTGCCCAGGCCCGCCGTCGCGACTACATGGAGTACTTTGCCGGGGAGGTCGCGGTTTCCCTGTTCGACAGGGCGGGCCGAGACTTGGAATCGATGGCGACGGCCTCGATAGAGGTCGAGGGGCGCCACGGCGCGCGGCTTGGCATGGACGACGAGATCGCGAACGGCGTCCTCGCGAACATAGTGCGGATCATCGGGCACGCACGCTACCTGGCAGGCGAGAAGTCCCGGGGGGCGACCTCGATCCCCAAGATCGCGAGGAGCTACATCGAAAAGGTTTCGAGGCTTTCCAACAGGGACCCGGAAGAACTTGGCAGGTCGATTTCGGAGTACCTGCAGGAAAGGGGGGTCATCAACCCAAACTGGTTGTTGCAGGTAACCAACCACTCGACACTTCCGCTCGCCCTTGTCCCGAGAGGCAAGCGAAACCTTCATCGCTGCGACACGTGTTCGCGGCGCACGATGTTGCTCCCCGTGAAGGCATGCACGACGCCCCATTGCGAATCAACCAGCTTTTCTGTCGTCGAGAACCCTTCACAGGACTACTATAGCTGGGTGTCGAGGGAGCCCGTGCATCGACTTGCCGCGGCCGAACTCACCGGCCAAACAAAGCCGATGTCGAAGCAGCGCAATAGGCAGCGGCTGTTCAAGGGCACTGGCTTCCTTGATGGGGAGTCATCGCTCGTGCAAGGAATTGACGCGCTGTCCGTTACGACGACCATGGAGGTAGGCGTCGACATCGGCTCCCTGAAGCTGGTCATGATGGCAAACATGCCGCCACAGCGCTTCAACTACCAACAGCGGGTTGGCCGCGCCGGTCGTGCAGGCCAGGCCTTTTCCTACGCGGTGACCATCTCGCGCGGGGCAGCCCACGATGACTTCTACTTCAACAACCCCGAGAGGATGACCGGGGACCTCCCTCCACAACCAAAGCTGGACCTGTCGCGGCCGGAAATCGTTAGGCGCGTGGTTGCTTCCGAGAGCTTGCGCCGCGCCTTCAAGAGCTTGGATCCTGGTCCTAGGCGTAACGTTGACAGCATCCATGGAACGTTTGGACGGAAAGCGGAGTGGGGGCCGCTCTATCGCGGGCCAGTCGATGCCTGGCTGTCGACTTCCCCGGAGGTGGAGGACATCGTCCTGCGGCTGCTCGCGCGCGCTCCGATCGAGGATAGGGCGGATGAGCTTGTCCAGTACGTGCGAACAACCCTGGTTCCGGCCATAGACGAGGCCACGGGCAACACGCGGTTCATCCAAGAGGAGCTCAGCCATCTCCTCGCGGTCGCCGGGATACTTCCGATGTTTGGGTTCCCCACCCAGGTCCGGAGCCTTTTCCACGACAAGGGCAAGCCGTCGAAGCTAGAAGAGGTCGTCGTTAGCGACAGGCCGCTTGACCATGCTGTATGGGCGTTCTCTCCTGGTTCGGAGATCCCCAAGGACAAGCAGCTGAATACCGCGATTGGATTCGTCCTCAGGCGAGATGGTCCGAACGGTGTCACGAACGATCCCCAGCCGCTCGGCCGACCGACGACCTACACCCGATGCGAGGAAGTCATGTGTGCAACGATAGCAGCCGGCGGACACAATCAATGCGTGACTTGCGGCGGGGCATCGGTGGCGTTTCCCCTTTACCAGCCGAAGGGGTTCCTAGGAGCCTACCGCAGGCGAGACTACGATGGGGAGAGACAGCGTGGTCCTGCACTGCCTCCGCCCGTCCGGGCATTCGAGCAAGAGTTTGGCGACGAGGGTTGCGGTCCGATGAAGATCGCATTCCGGCCCGGGCCAGTCGCGGTTGTCAACGACAACGGTGGGCGGCTGTTCGAGTTCTTCCAGCATACAAGCGAGCGCGTGGTGGTGCGGGACGCCGCGCTCTATCGGGACGAATCGCCACCAATCGACGCCAATGCCTCTACCGCCCCCTACCTTGACAGGGGAGCGATCGGCGCAGTCTTCACGACCGAGGTATTGAGCTTCTTCATCGATGGCGCCCAAGGGGTCGGCCGCTTGGGAGTTCTCGACACGCGCAATCAACCAGCCGCGCGCGCGGCGCTCGCGTCATATGCGGAATTGGTCAAGCTATCGCTTGCAACGGCGCTCGACATCGATCCTTCCGAATTCAGGGTCGGCCGGCAGGCCCTGCGAAGGGCCGACTGCGAGACCGAGCAAGTGTTCGTAGCAGATGCGCTCGAGAATGGCGCTGGCTACGCACGCTGGGCCTCGGACCCCTTGAACCTGGAGCGCGCCATCCGTGGGTTCCATGACGCGGTGGCGCCGAAATGGCAGGCAACGGGACATTCGCATGACTGCGACCGGTCATGCCCGGACTGCCTTCGAAACTATGGCAATCGCTTCAGCCATGGAATCCTGGATTGGCGCCTCGCGCTTGACGTCGCGGACCTCGTCCTTGGGATGCCCCTGCCACTGGAACGATGGATCGAGGATAGCGAGTTGAAGTCTGTCTTGTCCTTCTCCAGGTTTTGCGCGGATGCGGGCATGCAGGTGCAGCATGGGCATGCGGGCGGCCTAAGCTACGTAAGCAGCGGGAAAAAGGCGCTCGTCCTGGGCCATCCGCTCTGGCATACGGAGCCGGGCTACCTCCAGCCGCAGCAAATACAGGCACGCGACGAATTGAGGCTGGACGGCGTCGAGGCAGTTTTCGTCGATTCCAGGGACTTCTCTACCCGCATGGCGAACTACTACTTGAGGCTACAGGCGTGATTGAAGTGATCGGAGTACCTGGTAGCTCGGAATACCAGGCCGCGCTCTTGATCCGCGATGCCCTGACGAAGACGTGGCGAGGGATCGATACTTCGCCTGCAGGGGAGGAGCATGTCAAGATCGCTGCGAGCGTCAAGCTGTCGGGCCAAAAGGTTAGCGACATCGACGTCGTGGTAGCCGGCCTCTTTCGCACCAAGCGCTACCTAGTCCCAAGGTCGAACGCCAAGGACGTTGATGGAAACTCGATCGTTGGCGCAAAGGTTCGCGTCAGGTCGTTCGTGGTTGCGGTCGAGGTGAAGGAACACTCCTCGGACCGCATGCGCATCGAGGCCGGTGGCATCAATGTCAAGTATGCTGGCGGATGGAAGAGTGCGACCCAGCAGAACGATGACCAGGCGCACGCGCTCAAGGGACACTTTCAAGACACGACACGTTCAAGCCCCTGGGTCTACCGGTGCGTCGCATTGCTTGGTATCCCCGAGCTTCCGCGAACTCGAGGAATCCAGCAACCGAACGCCGGTGCAGTGGCTTCGCTTTTCGACGGGCTCGAGTTCTTGATGGCCGCAGCGACCGTACTCGGCATCCGCAAGATAAATGGCGAGCACGCGATCAGTTCCGGGAATGAAGAGCTCATGGAACAAGTCCTTTCGGATGGCCTTTTCCAACAGCTGAGGCCGTCCTCGCTTGATAGGAGGCGAATGGATCGGATCGCATCCCGTCCCGAAGTAGCTCGTCAATTGGGTAGCCTGCTTGGGAAGCAGCGCGTCCACCTGCGCGGCCATGGAGGCACTGGAAAGACTATCCTGTTGTTGCAAGCCGCATACGAGGCTTTCCTCGATCGTGGCGTGCGGTCGGTCATACTAACGTACAACACCGCTCTTGCAGCCGATATTCAACGGACGATTGCCCTCATGGGCATCCCTAGTGACGGGGATGCGGGGGGCATTACAGTTCGCACCGTGATGTCCTTCATGTATTCCTGGCTGGACAAGCTCGGACTAGGCAGGGAGGGCGACATCGAGTTAAGCAAGTACGAGGAGGAATGCCGCGAGGCGAACGAATACTTTGAAAGTGGAGCGGCTGGGCCCGAGGAAGTTGCCAGGATCAGGAAGGAGCACCATTCCGAACTTGGCTTCGACGCGGTTCTCGTTGACGAGGCCCAGGACTGGCCCCAGTCCGAGGCCGACCTTCTTGCAACGCTGTATGGTGGTAGTGCAATCGCCTTGGCTGACGGCTTTTCCCAGCTCGTTCGCGGCAAGGCCACGGATTGGAAGTCCTCCGTGATCGGAGAGCCGCGGGATGGCGAGCGTAGCCTGCGCGATGGCCTTCGCATGAAGGCTAGCCTCGCGAAGTTCGCGAACGCCCTGGCAGACGAAGCCGGTCTGCAGTGGAAGCTCTCCCCGAGCACAGAAGCTCCAGGAGGAAGGGTGATCATCCGGATTGGAAGGTATGCCCAGATGGATGACCTGCAGCGCGATGTCCTCGCTTCCGCGATAATGGACGGGAACATGCCCGTGGATCTCCTGCACTGCGTGCCTCCGTCCGAAGTCAAGTCGAATGGCCTCCATCGAAGTAGCGCGCTCGCTGAATCCTTCTACCGAAAAGGCTGGATGGCATGGGATGCAGTCGACGAGCTGACCCGACGCAATTTCCCACGGTCGAGCGAGGCCTTGAGGGTCGTGCAATATGAATCCTGCAGGGGCTTGGAGGGTTGGATCACGGTCCTGGACGGCCTCGACGAAGCGTGGCAGCTGGCGCGCAACTCCATAAAGACGCTTCAGTCCGCGGAACATCTTCCAGCGGAGGCGGCAGACGCCGCGGCCTGGCTGAGGACGATGATCCCTCTAACCCGGCCGATCGATACGCTTGTCATAACGCTGAGGGACCGTGACAGTCGCATGGGCCAGGTCATCTCCAACGTTGCGGCTAGGCTTCCTGATATTGTTGAAATTCAACATTGAGCCTGTTTATTTGGGCCACATGCTCGCGACCGGCATTGCCGCGCAAATCAGGAGAAGGACATTGGTCGGTTACCACCGTGGAACGGAGGAGCTTCGCGAAAGGGCTGTCGAGGCCCTTCGGCTGCACGGGGGTGCCTTGCAAAACCATGAACTAGCGGCCATTGCATTGCGAGAAGGCTGGTCCATCCACCATGAAAAGATGTGGGGCACGCACGGGTTGTTGAACACCCTCCGCGAGGAGGGCCGCGTCGTGAAGGTCGCGCGTGGCAGGTACGCGCTGGCGGATAGCCCAGAAGCGCGTAATGGTGGCTGGAGCCTGGCTCGGAAGAGGATCCTCAATACAACGAAAGGCACGGTCGCAAATAGCGGAAAGACCGTTGCCCGGCACCTTAAGATCAAGCACCTCAAGGCAGTCGACCTCTTGCATGCGCTGGATCTGCTCGCGGAGCGGCAAGGCTATCGTTGTGCACAAACAAGGGTGCCGTTTGATGAGTCCAATCGCGACCTAAAGGCAAGCCTCGATAGGATCGACAGCGATGGTCACTACGACGATGGTTCTCTCGATGATGGGGCGAACAACCTGCAGCTGGTAACGCATTGGTACAACATGGCCAAGGGCACACGCCGTGATTCTGAGATGATCCAATTGCTTAGGATACATACGAATTTCTAGCCGCGTTCGCCAACTTTCCACTCACGAGGGTGCCGCATGCCGTTGGGACGAGGTCTGCATCATGGCAACCTTCGTCCAAGGGACCATTGCCCGTTCGCTATCGAGGTTGCCTTTCGTCTGCAAAAGATAGATTCAGCGTCTCCTGCAACTTGCCTAGCGTCTCATCCTTTC
This sequence comes from Shinella oryzae, assembly GCF_023038235.1. NCBI lineage: Bacteria > Pseudomonadati > Pseudomonadota > Alphaproteobacteria > Hyphomicrobiales > Rhizobiaceae > Shinella > Shinella oryzae. The sequence continues at coordinate 1,760,256 of NZ_CP081988.1, forward strand.
GAAAGCGAATTCCGGACACCATGAAGCTGACACTGCTACCGCCCGAGTAGAGGGATAAGGGTCAGCTAGGATTTTATTCTTCGCAGGCCCGCGTCTGTCTTTCGCTTTTAGACTTGTGATCTCACCGGGCGCTATTTTCTCATCTGGCCCCGAATGACTTGGAATACCGGCCGAGTATGACAAGATCGTACTCGATTGGTGGCTGATTGCGCATTCTAGGGCCAGAGCGCCACAGTAGCCCTTCCGGTAAAGGAAGGGCGGGGAGAAGATTGAGTGCGATCTAATGATGAAGCGACCGTCAGGACTATGTAAGAAAGCTACGCTTGGTCGGCATGCCGCCCGCCAACCCATTCACAGAGGAGTTCGCCGTTGAACATATTGCTGGAAGCCAAGCTCGAATTACTCAAAGCTTATGAGACGATGGTCAACAAGGGAATGTGGGTAACCTGGCCTGACGGAAACCAATATTTCGTAATAAGACCGGAGCATTTCCGCGAGTTGTTGGAGCCGAGCGAACGTGTGGACGAAGCCGAAGACCGACTAGAAGCAGGCAGGCGAGCGAGGATGGCGCCCGTTTTGCCGCTGTGATGATCTAGCGAGGAAGGAGCAGGGCAGGAGGAAATATTGAGCTTCATTTCGCCACGGTCTGATCCTCCGGTGAATCAGTAGAAGCATCATCTTCAACAGCTGAAAATGTGAGTCAGAGCCAATTCTCAATGGAAATGAGGACGCAGGGTTCTAAGCGGAACTGAGGGGATTGCTCTTATTATCTGACATCATCACGTGCGTCGGTGCGATGAGCGCAAAGGACGGTCGGTGGGTCTATACCGCTGGCCTTGTCCTGGTGCGGCATAAACCTGGTTTTGCAAAGGGCGTAATGTTCTTCAAGATAGGGGATGAAACTGGCCCGGCGAACATAGTTGTGTGGCCGAGCCTGTTTGAAAAGCGTCGACGCGTCGTGCTCGGTCGGTCGACGATAGCGATCAATGGCCGGATTCAACGGGAAGGGGAGGTCATACATCTCGTTGCCCAGCAGCTGTTCGACCTCTCAGGCGACCTCGTTGGTCTTTCCGATCGCGATGAGGAATTCAAGCTGCCAACCGGCCGCGGCGATGAGTTTGCTCATGGTGGCGTGCCTGATCCACGAGATCAACCTAAGCAAGTGGCGCGTCCGCGCGACGTGTTCGACAGAGACCTTCTCATCGATACGTTGAAGATCAAGGCGCGGAATTTTCATTTAAATTCAGCACTTCAATCGCGGGTCGACAGTTCTGATCCCATCAAGAGCTCGAATTCGACGGCTGCTTTCTCAGAAAGTCGAGAAACGCACGCATACCCGTGCCGAGGTGGCGGTGTCTGGGATAGTAAAGGCAGAGGCCAGGATAGGGCGGCGTCCACTCGGCTAACGCCTGCCGGAGTCTCCCGTCCGCAAGTGCTTCCTCGGCCATCCATCGCGTGACATAGGCGAGGCCGCAGTCGTCCAGAGCCGCGGCCACAAGAAGTCGGGACTGGTCGATCACGAGGTTGCCGGTCGTCGCCACGACGACATCCTCGCCGCGGCGCTGGAACTCCCAGCGATAAATCGACCCGCCCGCCATGCGGAGCTGGATGCACTGGTGAAGCGAGAGATCCGACGGACTTTCGAGAAGCGGCGCATTGTCGAGATAGGCGGGCGATGCCACCACGATGTGCTGCTGGTCTGGACCGATCGGGATTGCGACCATCTCGCCGGGGACGAGTTCCGCCGCGCGGATGCCGCAGTCGAAACCTTCTTCGGCGATATCGACCAGTCGCCCTTCGGACCGGATTTCGAAGCGCATTGCCGGCTGCAGCTTCATGAAGCGCGTCAACAGCGGCATCAGCACCTGCTCGGCGGCGTTGGCGTCGCAGTTGATCCGTACAAGCCCGGACGGCGAGGCGGCCTGGTCGTGAAGCTCCTCGACCGCCATTCCGATTTCGCTGAGAGCTGGCATGAGCCGCTCCGCAAGTCTCCGCCCAGGCTCCGTCAGCGAGACGTTCCTCGTCGAACGGTGGAAGAGCTTCACTTTGAGACGTCTCTCCAGTCCGGCGACTGCGTGGCTCAACGCCGACGCCGTCTGGCCCAGAACTCGGGACGCAGCGCGAAAACCTCCGTGCTCGGCCACGGCAAGGAAGGCCGCTAGCTCGCCAGGAGGGAGCAAGCCCACTGTTCGAATTATCTCATCATTGCGTGTAACGGTGGTCATCTAGTTCATGAATGCCATGCGCTTATCTTCGGGACAAGTCGATTACTGAAGGAGTACGACCATGACTTTACCGATACCGTTCGGCTTTTCATCTACGGCCGCCGACATTCTGGAAGGCGTCGACCTCGCTGGCCGGAACGTCATCGTAACCGGTGGCGCCGCTGGCATCGGGCTGGAGACGAGCCGAGCTCTTGCCGCCGCAGGCGCGGCCGTGACCATTGCAGCTCGGCGTCCGGACGAGGCCGAGGAGGCAGTCGCTGAGCTGAAAAAGAGTATGCCCGAGGCTCGGCTGCGTGTTCGCCGGCTCGACCTCTCCGATCTTTCTTCCGTCCAGGAATTTGCTGAGAACTGGAACGACCCTCTGCACGTCCTCGTCAACAATGCGGGCGTCATGGCCATTCCGGAAATCCAGCGGACTGCGGAAGGACGGGAGATGCAGTTCGCCACGAACTATCTGGGGCATTTCGCACTCACGCTAGCGCTGCGACGGCATCTAGCCAAGGCAAATGGTGCCCGTGTCGTTTCCGTCGCCTCGACTGGCAACCTGTTCGCGCCCGTGTTCTGGGACGATCCGGACTTCCGCTTCATTCCATACGATCCGCTGCTTGGCTATGGGCAATCGAAGACAGCCTGCGTCCTGCTGTCCGTTGGGATCACCCAGAACTGGGTTAGCGACGGGATAGCGTCCAACGCGCTCAATCCCGGAGCGATTGCCACGGGGCTTCAGAAGCACACGGGAGGCCTGCGAACCCCCGAGCATTTGCGCAAGACAATAGAGCAGGGGGCAGCCACGTCAGTGCTGCTGGCGGGTTCGCCGCTCGTCGAAGGCATTTCCGGTAGATATTTCGACGATTGCCAGGAGGCCTCGGTCGTTGTCGAGCGAGGATCTGGGCCCTTCAAAGGCGTGGCGAGATACGCCGTTGATGAGGACAACGCGGTCCGCCTCTGGGAGATCGCGACGCGGTTGCTGGGATTGCCTCTGTGAGCGGAACACCCTGTCGACCTGTCCGGACCGGCAGGGTGCTCGTCGAGCGATGACCGGACGCTGATCAGGCCTTGGTCGCCACCGGAAGCCGGAATGGCGCGCCCAAGCGGTTGAAGGCGTTCATCGCGGCGATCGTGATCGTCAGATCGACGAGATCCTTCGGTTCGAAGGCTGACGCGGCTGCGGCATAAGCCTCGTCCGAGGCGTGGGTCTGGCTGACGTTGGTCACCTCCTCGGCCCAGGCGAGAGCGGCCCGTTCCTGATCGTTGAACAGCTGGGGCACTTCGTCCCAGACCGGAACAAGCGTGATCTTATCGACGGACATCGTCTTGCGCAGATCGCGACTATGCATGTCGATGCAATGGGCGCAGCCGTTGATCTGCGACACGCGCAGGAAGACGAGATGAATCAGCTCTTCAGGCAGGTTCGTCTTCTTGGTGACGTAGTGATGGACGCCGAAGAGTGCCTTTGCGCCGTCGGGGGCGACTTCGGACCAGTTCATGCGGGTCATATCGTTTTCCTTTCTCGTGGACACGGTTCTCCGTTCGCCGGGTAAACCGTCGTTGCTTGTGCAGTAGTTGAGGAGGTAGGTCTGGTAGCTAGCGCTACGGCTTGCGCGGCGTCGTCAGGGCGTCGTCATCGGTGTCGACGACGAAGACGGCGAGGAGCTTCGCCGGCTCGGTCTTGCTGGCGTTGGCGCTGACGTCGTGATGGTCGCCCGGCAGCTCGGTAAAGTTCTGACCGGCGATGAAGGTCTTCGTCTCGCCACCGTTCACGGCGCTCAGGATCGCGCCTTCGAGAACCGTCGCATAGATCAAGGCGGATTTTGCGTGCGTATGGGCGGAACTGTAGCCGCCGGGGCCGTACTCGACGAGCACGCCCTTGACGCTCTTGCCTGGAACGTCCGGGAGGGGATGCTCGTAAACCAGCGTCACCTTTGCGTCCTTCGTGTCGTACGCAAGTCCAGGCTTGACGACGTCATGAGCGGAAGCTGTGGCCAGAGCGACCGCAAGTGCCGTAGCGGCATAGAAGATGGTCTTCATGATGTGCCTCTCTGCCTATGCCTTGAGCCATTCTGTGAGAGTGATCCGGCCCTTGATGTAGTCTCCGCCGGGAACCAGTGAGCCTGCGACAACGGGAGCGCCGAAGTAGTCGACGGCCTCGTCGGCTTTGACCGGACGAGCGTCGCCCCTGGCATCAAGATAAGTCCGGATGAAAGATTCGAACGGTCCCCGTTCAGGTCCGGCAAGGTCGACGGTTCCGTTCCTCGGCTCGCCGAGCGCGGCCTCCACCAGAGCAGCGGCGACGTCGTCGGCCGCGATCGGCTGGAAGTCGGTATCCGGCACTTTCACCGCGCCGTCCGCCGCATAAGCGCCGGCCAGGGTCTCGATGAACTCATGGAACTGCGTCGCGCGGACGATGGTGTACCCTTGGCCCGACGCCGCGACGGTCTCCTCCTGCGCCAGCTTGCCGGCCATGTAGGGATTGGCCGCGAGCTGATCGGCGTTGACAATGGAAAGGACGACGTGGTGGCGTACGCCCGCGGCCTTTTCTGCGATCGTCAGGTTGCTGCTCGACGTTCCAAAGAAGTCGGTTATCACAGTCTTGTCGAACGACATCATGTTGGAAACGTCGATGACGGCGTCGGCGCCTGCTAGCGCATCGGCCAGTCCTTCGCCTGTGTAGGCATTGATCCCGTTGCGGGAGCTTGCGACGACGGCTTCGTGGCCGGCATCCCGCAGCAACTTCACTGCCTTCGAGCCGATCAGGCCCGTGCCGCCGATGACGACGACCTTCTTCATCTTGGTCATGGTGATTTCTCCTATGACGAGGCGCGATTGCCCGTCTTGCGTTCGTGGAGTTCAAGGTAGGCGCATCCTCGGGCGGCGATACCACCGTCGTCGGCTGCACCAAGGTCCGCCAGAAGGTGCGCAACGGACACCTTGGCGAGTTCTGCGCGGTAGGCTTTCTCGGCTTTCAGCATCGCGGCGTTGATCTTGCAGGGTTTTTTGAAATAGCGCTGCGGAAGAGGGTTCGGCCCTCGCTGGCGGATTTCGGCGCACCGGAAGGCGGGCGCCGGTCCCTCGACCGCGAGGACGATATCAAGGAGGCTGATTTCGCTTGGGGCCTTGGCCAGCCTGTAGCCGCCTTTCGGCCCTGGTGTCGTCGCGACGATGCCCGCGCCAGACAGCGCCTGCAGGTGCTTCAGCAGATAGCTCGTCGACACGCCGTGGAGTTCGGCCAGTGCTGCCGCCGATAGCACGCCGTCTTCCGACAGTCCCGCCAGGAATGCCGTGCAGTGTATGGCCTGCTCAACGCCTTCGCTCAGTTTCATCTTGCATCTCCTAATCATGGATATAAAATGTCTATGATTGTGATCGGAGTCAACCCGTGATCACATCAAGTGCTCGAAATTCCGAATTTGAGATCAGAAAACGGAGTTTCGACCCCTTGATGCCTCGCCATAGTCAGGACGCTCGCAGGGGCAGAACAACAACGAAGGACATTTAATGACTACCAAGCTCGCACTCTCCTCGACGCCGGAAGGTATCGTCCCGGCGCTCCTTGCACACCTGAACTCGCTCGACGTTGACACCATGCTCGGTTTCTACGACCCGGAAGGATTGATCGTAGACGCCGCAGGGGTCGCTCACGTCGGCAGGGAGGCGATCGGCAGGGAGCTCTCCAAGTACTTCAGCCTCGGCCTTCAGATGTCGATCACGCAGCGTCACCTGTTCGTGGCGGGCGACATCGCGTCCCTCATTCTCGATTGGTCGTATATCGGCACGGCGCGGGACGGCACGGAGATCAACATGGGGGCGACCGCAACCGACATCGCCCGCCGCGGCCCCGACGGTCTGTGGCGCTACCTGATCGACAACCCTTTCGGCTCGATGCAGAGGAGCGCCAGCTGATGACGGAAGCCGCGGAAGTATTGAACGAAGCGACAACGCTCGCATTCCGCGGCGTCCTCACAACCGGCGTCTATTGCAGGGTGACTTGCATCTCCCGTCCTCCCCGGCCAGAGAACATGCGCTGGTTTGGGTGCGTCTCCGACGCACAAAGAGCAGGCTTTCGACCGTGCCTGCGATGCCGTCCCAATGATGAGGAATTCGCAAGGAGGAATGCCGATCTGGTGGCTGAGGCGTGCAGGCTGATTGATGCCGGAGACAGCTCGCCGACCGTCGCGGCGCTCGCGCATGCGCTCGGCGTCAGTGAAGGGCACTTCCACCGAACGTTCCGTGCACACACTGGAATGACCCCGCGAGCATACATGCTCGAGAGGAGGGCTCAACTCGTCCGGGAAGGACTAAAACCGGGCAGGACCATTACATCGACGTTCTATGACGCAGGATACGGTTCCAGTGGACGATTCTACGCGGTATGCAGCCGCGCGCTCGGAATGGCTCCGGCAGACTACAGGGCGGGCGGGCGCAGGGAAACGCTGCACTTTGCAGTCGGCCAGACATCGCTTGGTGCGATCCTGGTTGCATCGAGCGCCAAGGGCGTTGCGGCAATTCTCCTTGGGGATGATCCTGCCGCCCTCTTGACAGATCTTCAGGATCGATTTCCAAACGCGAACTTTGTCGGAGGGGACGAACGATACGAGGACACCGTCGCCAAGGTTGTTGGAATGGTTGAGCGCCCAGAGGTCGGCTTCGACTTGCCGCTCGACCTGCGTGGGACTACCTTCCAGCGTCGCGTCTGGCTTGCGTTGCGAGATATTTCTCCGGGCGAGATCATCAGCTATGAAGATCTTGCAGCTAGGGTTGGATATCCGAAGGCCGGTAAGGCTGTGGCTAGCGCCTGCGCGAGCAATCCACTCGCCATCGCTATTCCCTGCCACCGTGTTGTGAGAAAAGATGGAGCGTCATTCCGCTATACCTGGGGAATCGAGCGGAAGGCTGAGCTGCTGCGAAGAGAGGGACGACATTAAATTGAAATCATGTTCTCGCACAACTGCGCCGCGGTGGTTGACCCGATTGTGGAGTGCTGCTGCCGAGCGAAACGGCTAATCGGTTACACCAGACCGTCTTGCTCCACCGGCTCGCCAGATTTCGATACGATTGAAGATCCGTAGGGCTCACGTGACAGGATGATGAGCGCATCGTTTGGTAGTGGGCGGGCGAGTTGCTTTGCTTCCTCCCAAGGTGCTCGCATCCAGACGTCGGTTTCCTCTTTCGTCAGCAGCAGAACAGGCATGGCCTTTTCGTGGATTGGCTTCACAAGATCGTTCGGATCCGTGGTCAGGAAGCCATAGAGATCGTCCGTGGTCATTCCATCCTTCACCTTGCGGACGCTTTTCCATTGCGGCACGTGGATACCGGCGAAGAACATCAGCGATTTTGCCTCGTCGCGCGCAAACCATGCATTGGGCACATTGCCACCGTCCTGTTTGCTCGCGGGATCCGGCTCGGCGAAGCTTGTGACCGGGACAAGACACCTGTGCTCGACGCCGAACCACCGCGTCCAGTGAGGCAGGTTGAGCTTTCGCACATTGGTCACACCACGGTCCGGCTCCGTGCGAATGAGTTCGTTGATATCGACGGCTTTGCCCTTGGCCTTCAGTCTATCCGCTCGAGCTTCGGCGGCCTTCTTCTGGACGAAGATCGGCGAGGGCAGGCCCCATCGCGCATGCACAAGCTGCTTCTTGCCATCGGCAGTGTTGCGGACGATCGGCCCCATCTGGTCGGGGTTCATCTGGTAGGCCGGCATTAGGTTGATCAGGCTCTCAGCATCCTGGGCCCATTTCGAGACCCAGTCCTTGTCTTCCATGCGATAAAGGTTGCACATGGCAGCAATTCCTCCGCTTCCACCGAAGGCAGTTCGTCACCGCATCCTGCCTGCTTCACTAATCGAGCTTGTAAACGTCGGCATTGTCTTGCCGTTCCCGCAAGCCCTTGTAGGAAGCATGCCGCAATTTGCGGTCTCCGGTCCAGGCGCGGAGCTCGATCTCGGCGATCAAGGTCGGCGCGACCCAGACGATGTCTGCCTTTCCGGCATAGGGAACTGGCGGCTGCTTTCGCTTCCAGCGCAACTTGTCCAACATCTTGCGCAACCTGGTCATCTCGGCTTCTTTGAAGCCTGTGCCGACGTTCCCGACATGGACGAACTGGTCGCCACGATAGGCGGCAAGCACCAGCGATGCGAAGCCGCCCGGCGATGCGGTGGATGGCTCATAGCCGATAACCATGAACGCTTCGCTTTGCACGCATTTCACCTTGACCCAGTCGCCGGTGCGGCCCGAACGATAGGGCTGATCGAGGTGCTTGCCGACGATGCCTTCGAGGCCAAGGCCGCACACATGTTCGAGGAGGACGTTTGCGTCGGCATCGATGGTTTCCGACAGGCGGATGGCGCCATCTTTGCCGTTCAGCGTGTCCTCAAGAAGATGGCGGCGCGATCGGTACTCGACGCTGCGTAAATCGTGACCATCGAGGTAGATAAGATCGAAGGCGTAGAGGATGGCATCAGACGCACGACGGCCAGCGGCTTTGCCGGAAGCGCCCAACGATTTCTGCAGCAGCCCGAAGTCCGGCCGCCCTTCCTCATCAAGCACCACCGCCTCGCCATCGATGATCATTGTCGCGGGCCCAAGCCCCCGGGCAGCCTCTGCGATATCAGGAAACCGATGTGTCCAGTCGTGGCCGCCGCGGGTGAGGATGCGGACGCCTGTCGGCTCAATATGAACGGTCAGCCGGTAGCCATCCCACTTCAGCTCCCAGCTCCACTGATCACCGTTGGGCGGATGCGCCTTCAGCTCAGCGAGCGCCGGCTCGACGCGGTCAGGCATCGGATCGAACAGAAGCTGTGGCTGTGCCGGATTGCGCTTCCGCCGCGGCTTTGAGCGGATCGGGGCTTCGGTATCACGAAGGAGCGGTTTTGATCTCGGGGGCTTCGTCATTGGGAGAGTTCAGCACAAAACTCTTAAAAACATTGCCACGCCGTGCATTCATCCCCGCTATTCACCGAGCGCGTGCACCATCATCCGAAGGCCTGCAAAATTCTTTTTCCCGTACACCCTTGATTCCTCTTCGAATCTTCAGGATCGCTAATGCTGGGATAATATTCCTCGCTTGACTCTTGACTGCCGTAAGAACAAACAATGAACAGATAGCCGCGCGACATGACGTCGAAACCGCCAACACGACCTTGAAGGGAGCCGTGAACGATGACCGCTGCCCGCCAGAGGGTGATCTGCGGCTTGCGAGATCGCATCGCCGCAATGGAGGGCGTGTCGGACAGACGCGCCGGCTGTCTGCCCTTCGGTGTCCCCGAGATCGATGCGGCCCTGCCTGGCGGGGGTCTAGCCTATGGGGCGCTGCATGAGTTCGCGGGTGGGGGTTCGGGTACGGTCGATGGCGCGGCGGCCGCGCTTTTCGTTGCCGGAATAGCCGCCCGGACAAAGGGGCAGGTGGCGTGGTGCCTGACGAGACCCGACCTTTTCATGCCTGCTCTGACCCAGGTTGGCCTTCATCCGGACCGTGTCGTGTTCGTCGAGGGGGACAAAGAGGAGGACGTCCTGTCGAGCATGGAGGAGTGCCTCTCATTTGGAGGCCTCGGCGTGGTCGTCGGCGAACTGGTGCGGCTGCCGATGACGGCGTCGCGACGTCTCCAGCTTGTCGCCGAAAAGACCGGAACCATGGCCATCGCCGTTCGGCGCTGGAGACGACAAACGGAGGCGAATGATTTTGGACAGCCGACGGCTTCGACCACAAGATGGCGTGTCAGCGTCATGCCGTCCGAGGAGCTGCCGGTACCGGGGGTAGGCAGACCTCAATGGTTTCTCGAATTGATGCGCGTGAAAGCGGGTGAGTGTGCTGAGTTTCTCGTGAGAGCGTGTGATGACCAGGGTCGTATCCATCTATCTTCCGGATCTGCCGACGGATCGCATTCGTCGGGCCGATCCCTCCATTCCGCCTGAGCAGGCCATTGCCGTGATTGCCAGGTCAGGGTCGAAGCGATGGGTCTCTGCCGCCGACGCGGCGGCCCGGAAGGCGGGGGTGAGGCCAGGAATGCCGGCTGCGAAAGCCCAAGCGATCTTCCGCGACTTGATGATGGTTGAGGCTGACGCTTCGGCCGACGCCGCAGCGCTGCAACGGATCACCCTTTGGGCATTGACCGTCTATTCGCCGATCGTCGCCGTCGACGGGATCGATGGCATCGTCATGGATACCGAGGGCGCCGACCATCTGCAGGGCGGCGAGCTGCCGATGGTGACAAAAATAGCCAACCAGTGCCGGGCAAAGAAGCTCAGTGCCCGCGTCGCCGTTGCCGACACCTGGGGCGCGGCCCATGCCTGCGCGCGGGCGATCAACAGGGAGACCGTTATCGTCCCAAAGGGCGGCACGGTGCGCGCCGTCGAGAAGCTTCCGCTTTCGCTGCTGCGGCTTCCGGAGAAGATCGTCGCTGATCTGAGGACGCTGGGCTTCCAGACGATCGGTGAACTGGCGAATACGGCCCGCGCACCGCTGGCGCTGCGCTTCGGCCCCGAGATCGGTCGCCGCCTCGACCAGATGTTTGGCCGCATGTCCGAACCGATCGAGCCCGTGCGGGCGCCAGAATGGATCGAAGTCTCGCGGTCGTTCGCCGAGCCTATCGGTGCGGCTGAGACGATCAACAAATATGTTGGAAGGCTGGTCACTCAGCTTGTCGGAGAACTCCAGCGACGCGGCCTCGGCGTGCGCCGCACGGACCTGATCGTCGACAAGGTCGACGGTACCAGGCAGGCCATTCGCGCAGGCACCGCCAAGCCCGCCCGCGATGTCGCATGGTTGACCAAGCTGTTTCGGGACAGAACGGAAAAGATCGAGCCGGGCTTTGGCATCGAGAAGCTGACGCTCGCCGCCGTCATGTCCGAGACACTGGACGAGGAACAGCGTTCGTCCCCATTGGTTGCGGATGAGACGACGGACATCACGCCCCTTATCGATGTCCTTGGAAACCGGGGCCAGCGGGTCTACCGCCTGGCGCCCGTCGCATCGGATGTGCCTGAGCGCAGCGTGCGACGTGTCGCCGCCACCTCCGAGCCGGTCGGCGCGATCTGGACGCATCACTGGCAACGGCCTGTGCGGCTGCTCCACCGGCCCGATGCTATCTCGGCGATCGCTTTGATGCCCGATTACCCGCCACGTAGCATCACATGGCGCGGCCGTCGGCACAATGTGGTGCGGGCCGATGGACCGGAACGCATATTCGGGGAGTGGTGGATGCGCGACAGCGAGTTCGACGCTGTCCGAGATTATTACGTCATTGAGAACCAGGCGGGCGAGCGCTTCTGGATTTTTCGTTCGGGTGACGGCGTCGATCCCGAGACAGGCGACCGGCAATGGTACATGCACGGGATCTTCGCATGAGCTACGCCGAGCTGCAGGTCACGACGCACTTCTCCTTTCTGCGTGGCGCATCTTCAGCGCAGGAGCTGTTCGAGACCGCCAAGATCCTGGGGATCGAGGCGCTCGGCGTCGTCGATCGGAATTCGCTGGCAGGCATCGTCCGGGCGCTGGAAGCATCCCGCGCCACCGGTCTGCGCCTGGTTGTTGGCTGTCGTCTCGATCTGGCGGATGGCATGTCGTTGCTTGTCTATCCGATGGATCGCCCTGCCTATTCGCGCCTGACGCGCCTCATTACGCTCGGCAAATCGCGCGGCGGCAAGAATAACTGTATCCTGCATTGGGACGATATCGTCGCTTACTCCGAGGGCATGATCGGCATTCTGGTGCCGGATCTGCCGGATGCCACCTGTGCCGCGCAGCTCCGAAAAATGGCTGAGCTGTTTGGCGATCGCGCTTACGTGTCGCTCTGTCTGCGCCGGCGACCGAACGACCAGTTGCGCCTGCATGAGATGTCCAATATGGCGAGCCGGTTCAAAGTCAAAACCGTCGTCACCAATGACGTGCTGTTTCATGAGCCGGGCCGCCGGCAATTGCAGGACATCGTCACCTGCATCAGGCACAACACCACGATCGACGATGTCGGTTTCGAGCGGGAGAGGCATGCGGATCGTTATCTGAAGCCACCGGAGGAGATGGAGCGGCTATTTCCGCAATATCGCGAGGCCTTGGCGCGAACCCTGGAAATCGTGCGTCGCTGCAAATTCTCGCTTGAGGAGCTGACCTACCAATACCCGGAGGAAGCCATCGTGCCGGGCAAGGATGCCCAGGCGTCGCTCGAGCATTATGTCTGGGAATGCGCGCCCGATCGTTATCCGGAAGGCCTGCCACCGGATGTTCTAAAGACCGTTCGACACGAGCTCGATCTCATCCGCACGATGAAATACGCCCCGTATTTCCTGACCGTGTTTTCGATCGTGCGCTTTGCCAGAAGCCAGGGCATTCTCTGTCAGGGCCGGGGATCGGCGGCCAACAGCGCTGTCTGCTATATCCTTGGCATAACGTCGATCGACCCCTCAACCAATGATCTCCTCTTCGAGCGTTTCGTCAGCCAGGAAAGAGACGAGCCGCCGGACATCGATGTCGACTTCGAGCACGAACGGCGCGAGGAGGTCATCCAGTGGATCTATAAGACCTATACGAAAGACAAGACGGCACTCTGCGCGACCGTCACCCGTTACCGGGCCAAGGGCGCAATCCGCGATGTCGGCAAGGCGCTCGGCCTGCCTGAAGATGTCATCAAGGCGCTGTCATCCGGCATGTGGTCCTGGTCGGAAGAGGTTCCCGACCGAAACATCAGGGAACTCAATCTCAACCCGGACGACCGGCGCTTAGCGCTCACCCTGAAACTCGCGCAGCAGCTGATGGGCGCGCCTCGCCATCTCGGTCAGCACCCCGGCGGCTTTGTCCTCACCCATGACCGGCTCGATGACCTCGTGCCGATCGAGCCGGCGACGATGAAAGACCGGCAGATTATCGAATGGGACAAGGACGACGTCGAGGCACTGAAATTCATGAAGGTGGACGTCTTGGCGCTCGGGATGCTGACCTGCATGGCCAAGGCTTTTGATCTCATCCGCGAACACAAGGGCCAGCACCTTGATCTCTCGAAGATCGAACAGGAGGATGCGGCGACCTATGCGATGATCCGCAAGGCTGACACGCTCGGCACCTTTCAGATCGAAAGCCGTGCGCAGATGGCGATGCTACCGCGCCTCAAACCCCGCACCTTCTACGATCTCGTCGTGCAGGTGGCGATCGTGCGTCCCGGTCCGATCCAGGGCGACATGGTGCATCCCTATCTGAGAAGGCGTGAGGGGAAGGAGGACGTCGTTTATCCAACGCCGGAGCTTGAGGCAGTCCTCGGCAAGACGCTCGGTGTGCCGCTGTTTCAGGAAAGCGCCATGCGCGTTGCCATGGTCTGTGCCGGCTTTACCGGTGGTGAGGCCGACCAGCTGCGCAAGTCCATGGCGACCTTCAAGTTTACCGGCGGCGTCTCGCGCTTCAAGGACAAGCTGGTGTCAGGCATGGTCAAGAACGGATATTCGCCCGAGTTCGCCGAAAAGACCTTTTCGCAGTTGGAAGGCTTTGGCTCGTACGGCTTTCCGGAAAGCCATGCGGCCTCATTTGCGTTGATCGCCTACGCTTCGAACTACATCAAGTGCCATTACCCCGACGTGTTTTGTGCAGCCCTTCTCAACAGCCAGCCAATGGGCTTTTATGCGCCGGCCCAGATCGTCGGGGACGCTATCAAGCATGGCGTCGAGGTGCGGCCGGTCTGCGTCAACCGCTCGCGCTGGGACTGCACGCTGGAAAAGATCGGAAGTAGCGATCGGCATGCTGTACGGCTCGGCTTCCGGCAGGTAAAGGCGCTGGCGGTCGCCGATGCCGCACGGACCGTTGCAGCGCGCATGGACAGTCCCTTCGTCTCTGTCGATGACATGTGGCGCCGGTCGAGTGTTCCGACTGAAGCGCTTGTCCAGCTGGCAGAGGCCGATGCCTTCCTGTCATCGCTTAAACTCGAACGCCGAGATGCCCTTTGGGCGATCAAGGCGTTGCGCGACGAGCCTTTGCCCTTGTTCGCAGCCGCAGCCGAACGCGAGATGGCAGCCATTGCCGAGCAACTGGAGCCGGAGGTCGCGCTTCGGCAGATGACGGATGGGCACAACGTCATAGAGGATTACAGCCACATCGGGCTGACTTTGCGCCAGCATCCGGTCGCCTTTCTGCGCAAGGACCTGTCGGCACGCAATATCATCACCTGTGCCGAGGCGATGAATGCTCGGGATGGCCGATGGGTTTACACCGCTGGACTCGTGCTGGTGCGGCAGAAGCCGGGATCCGCCAAAGGTGTCATGTTCATCACCATTGAGGACGAGACGGGTCCTGCCAACGTCGTCGTCTGGCCAACCCTGTTCGAGAAGCGCCGACGCATCGTGCTGGGATCCTCAATGATGGCGATCAACGGCCGCATCCAGCGAGAAGGGGAGGTGGTCCATCTCGTCGCCCAGCAACTCTTCGATCTCTCAGGCGATCTGGTTGGCCTTGCTGATCGGGACACGGAGTTCAGGCTGCCGGCTGGTCGCGGCGATGAATTTGCCCATGGCGGCGGCGGGCCGGATTCACGCGACAGGCCGAAGCCGGTCGTCCCGCGGGACATGTTCACGCCCGATCTTCATATCGATACACTGAAGGTGAAGAGCCGGAATTTTCATTAAGCGATTTAGGTAAGTGTGTAGTCGGAGGCCCTATTGCTTCCAAGCGTTGTTACTTCTCAGCGGCCAACTCGCTGAAATTCTTGATGTTGACCGAGGCGTCGGGAAACTTCGCCGTAATCTCCAGCGTGCCACCTAAAGCTTCGATATAGCGTCGCAGATTGCTGACATAAATATCGGCGCGCTGCTCCAGCTTTGCGACCGCCGGCTGCTTCACATGGAGTGCGCGTGCCACATCCTGCTGAGTTTTTTCACGGGCCACGCGCAGTTCGTGCAGCGCCATTTCCTCGAGAATTGCCTTCGTCGCTTCATCGTTGCGAGCCCGGCGTTCAGGCGACATTCTGTTGCGCAAGTCGTTAAAGGAGCGATGTCCCGTCATATCAACCCTTCCTTCCCGATCTCGATCAGGTAATTGTCATATAGTCGATCAGCGACCGGAATCATGATTTCGTAAAAGCGGTCGTCGCCGGTTTTATTTCCACCAATCAGCAAAATAGCAGTGCGACGCGGATCGAAAGCGTAGAATACCCGGTAGGGTTCGCCGCCGCTCTGAATCCGCAGCTCCCGCATATGTTCGTGCTTTGAACCTTCGATGCCGGATGAGTAAGGGAAGGGAAGTTGCGGTCCTTTGGCTTCGAGAAGCCCCACAACCCTTACAACATCGTCTTGAACGGCCTCGATCAGCGTCGTGTACCACTCACCAAACTCATCGGTATATTCAACGCTCCAACTCATCGCTGCTCCGAATGTATTCCATCTATGGAATATTTCAAGCGATATTCCGCAGATGGAATAACTTGGCCCCTCAGAGTTGACAAGGGTAGATGGCGCTGACCTGTTGGCGCCCGCGACGATCATTCCAGCAAACTTGTGATCTGGAGCCTGCTTGAGAACGACGTCAGACCTCGATGCAGCTTCCGCAACCGTTCGAAATGATCAGCTTCGAGCTGCATGCGAGGCGTCTCCAGCAGTTGTATGCGTCGACGCCGACCCGACGTCGGAGTGAGGAAACAACCGGCAACGCGATCGGGGAAGGCAAGGATCCGCATCATCACGATTATTGTGGATCCAAGGCAAAGTCTATGAGGCGTCCCAATCCCGCTCTTGATGGATGGCTTCCTGGTCCAGCCCCGGATCTCCGTCGATCAACCCGCTGACGGGGTCCGCTAGCAAGCTGCGGCCGCTTCGGCTCACGCCTTTGCGGTGATCGCGACCGGTTCCGGACACTGATGGGAGCCATCGAGCGGGGAATGGCCCGCTCCAAAGATGGAGCCTCAGATGAACACCGATCTTTCCCTCGCGCAGAACCACGCATTCCAGCTCGCCCGCACCCTGATGGTTCCGGTCACGCTGTTCAGGTCCGGCAACGAGTTCGGCGTTCTGCCGAGCGACGACCCTGACGACGAAGACGATCTGGAGATCGTGCATGAATATGAGCCGTGGTGACTTATCGTCACCTCGGGCTCGATCGCCTTGCTTTGCAAGGGCATCCTCGACTTTCAGCTGCACATAATCCGCCCCGGCTTGGAAGCGGTTGACTTCTCCGATATATCCATTATTCTGGATATATGGAAAGTAACAACGCAATAGCGGCCCTTGCGGCCTTGGCCCAGAACACCCGGCTTGAGACGTTCCGTCTGCTCGTGAGGCACGAACCGGATGGAATTCCGGCAGGCGAGCTCGCCCGGCTGCTTGATGTCCCGCAGAACACGATGTCGGCGCATCTTGCGACGCTGTCTCGTGCAGGGTTGGTGAAGAGCGAGCGCCAGAGCCGATCAATCATCTACCGGGCCGACCTGGACGGCCTGCGCGACCTGACACTATTCCTGCTGAAGGACTGCTGCGGCGGATCGACGGAGCTTTGCGCTCCCCTGATCGCAGAACTGACGCCATGCTGCGCGCCGGGGGCGAAGCCATGTTGAGCGCGATCGCATTGCACGAAGTGGCCGGTAGCGACGCTCGTCTCCGCGAAGCGCTCCGTGCGGCGGATCTCCCGACCGATGACATTGAAGACGAAGGCCGCGCCTTCCTCGAAGCCGTCTTCGGCGACGGCCAAACGATCGGATATGCCGGCCTCGAACGCTGCGGCGGCGATTATCTGCTGCGGTCTGTTGTCGTTCTGCCGGAACATCGGGGGCATGGGTTCGGCCGGGCAATCGTCGAGGCAACGCTTCGAGGCGTAGGTGGCGATATCTTCCTCGCGACGACGAGTGCCGCGCCGTTTTTCTCGAGCATCGGGTCTTCAGAGGTGCCGCGGGCCGAAGTGCCGGCCGCGGTGCTTGCGACCCGCCAACTGTCCTCAATTTGCCCTCGTCGGCGACCATCATGAAGCTCAACAGGCCTCCGACCTAACCACGGACCACGACCATGACTGACAAGACCTACAACGTGCTGTTCCTCTGCACGGGCAATTCCGCTCGCTCTATTCTCGCCGAGTCCATCCTCAACAAAGAGGGCGGCGGCCGGTTCAAGGCCTATTCCGCCGGCAGCCAGCCGAAGGGCGAAGTCAATCCGCACGCGCTGAAGGAACTGGATGCGCTCGGCTACCCATCGACGGGTTTCTCATCGAAGAGTTGGGACGTGTTCGCCGATGCAGGGAGCCCAGAGATGGATTTCATCTTCACCGTCTGCGACAGCGCAGCCGGTGAAGCCTGCCCTGTATGGATTGGCCATCCGATGACCGCCCATTGGGGCGTCGAGGATCCCGCGGCCGTCGTCGGAACTGAAGTTGAGATCCAGCGTGCTTTCGCCCAAGCTGCACGGTTTCTGAAGAACCGGATCACCGCCTTCATCAACCTGCCCATAGCTTCGATCGATCGCCTGGCCCTCGAACAGCACGTTCGCCAGATCGGTTCGCTGGAAGGCGCATCGGTCAAATCAGCGAAGGCCGAGTAAGATGTCGGCATTCGAGCGATACCTGACTGTTTGGGTCTTCCTCTGCATCGCCGTCGGCGTTGCCCTCGGTCACCTGATGCCCGGCGTCTTCCATATCATCGGCGGCGCTGAGATCGCCGAGGTCAACATCCCCGTCGCGATCCTGATCTGGCTGATGATCATTCCGATGCTGCTGAAGATCGATTTCCGGTCGCTGACGGAGGTCGGATCCTACTGGCGCGGGATCGGCGTGACGCTGATCATCAACTGGGCGATCAAACCATTCTCCATGGCTTTGCTGGGATGGCTGTTCGTCGGCTGGCTGTTCCGACCCTATCTGCCGGCCGACCAGATCGACTCTTATATCGCAGGCCTGATCATCCTTGCCGCAGCACCTTGCACGGCCATGGTCTTCGTCTGGTCCAACCTTACGCGGGGCGAACCGCTGTTCACCCTATCGCAGGTTGCCTTGAACGACGCGATCATGGTCGTTGCATTCGCACCGATCGTCGGCCTACTGCTCGGCCTCTCGGCTATCACCGTGCCCTGGGCGACACTTGCCCTGTCGGTCGCGCTCTACATCTTCGTTCCCGTCATCATCGCCCAGATGCTGCGGAGTTACCTGATGGCCGACGGCACGACGGGCGCGCTCGATCGCTTGCTTGCGAAGCTTCAACCGATGTCGCTTGTCGCGCTGCTCGCCACGCTCGTACTTCTCTTCGCTTTCCAGGGCGAGCAGATCATCGCCCAGCCGACCATCATCGCACTGCTCGCGGTTCCGATCCTGATCCAGGTCTATTTCAACTCGGGTCTCGCCTACCTCCTGAACCGCATGTCGGGCGAGCGCCATTGCGTCGCCGGGCCGTCAGCGCTCATCGGTGCCAGCAATTTCTTCGAGCTCGCGGTTGCCGCTGCCGTCAGCCTGTTCGGGTTTCAGTCGGGCGCGGCACTCGCCACCGTCGTCGGTGTCCTGATTGAGGTGCCTGTGATGCTCTCGGTCGTCTGGATCGTGAACCGCTCGAAGGGCTGGTACGAGGCATCACCGGCCGTCTCCCGCAACACTATCACCGAAATGACCTGACCATGGACGCCACCATCTATCACAATCCGGCCTGCGGCACGTCTCGCAACACGTTGGCGCTGATCCGCGCCACCGGGATCGAACCCACCGTCATCGAATACCTGCAGAACCCGCCATCGCGCGAGCAGCTCTCCAGGATGATCGCAGATGCCGGCCTGACGGTCCGCGAAGCAATTCGTGAGAAGGGCACGCCTTATGCGGAACTCGGCCTCGACAATCCTGATCTGACGGATGAACAGTTGCTGGACGCGATGATCGCCACCCCGATCCTGATCAACCGGCCACTCGTCGTCACGCCGCTGGGTACAAGACTTGCTCGCCCCTCGGAGGTCGTGATCGACATCCTCCCGGCCGACGCCTTCAAGGGACCACTCACCAAGGAAGACGGCGAACAGGTCCTCGATCAGGAAGGAAAGCGCAGTGTCTGAGACATTTCCCGCACTGCACGACGACCATCTTCAGCCGATCTCGCCAGAATCCCTTCGCCCGGCGTCTTCCACCCACAAGCCGCGGATCCTGATCCTCTATGGTTCGCTCCGGGAAGTGTCGTATAGCCGTCTGCTTGCCTTCGAAGTCCGTCGGTTGCTCGAGCGACTCGGATGCGAGGTGCGCATATTCGATCCGGCCGGATTGCCGCTCCCGGACGAGGCGCCTGTCTCCCATCCCAAGGTTCAGGAACTCCGCAACCTCTCTCAATGGTCGGAAGGCCATGTCTGGATCAGCCCAGAACGCCACGGCGCCATGACCGGGATTATGAAGGCGCAGATCGACTGGATCCCGCTGTCGCTCGGCTCAGTCCGTCCGACGCAGGGCAAGACGCTGGCGGTGATGGAGGTCTCCGGCGGCAGTCAGTCCTTCAACGCCCTCAATCAATTGCGTATTCTCGGCCGCTGGATGCGGATGATCACCATCCCCAACCAGTCGTCCATTGCTAAGGCGTTTCAGCAATTCGATGCCGACGGCCGGATGAAGCCGTCTTCCTACTATGACCGCGTCGTCGACGTCTGCGAGGAACTGGTGAAGTTCACCATCATGACCCGCGATGCCGCGACCTACCTGACCGACCGCTACAGTGAGCGGAAGGAAGAAGCGGCCGAGCTGGAGAAGCGGGTTTCGCTGCAGTCCATCTGACAACCTAGATCGTCGCGATGGCTGGCCGCCGACAGGATGCCGCCACCGCAACGAATGCCGCGATGCTGATCGCCCCAAGGCATGCGTTTGCGAGCAGGGCGAAGCTCAGCCCGATATTCTCCATGGGCGCCGCGAACACGAAGGGCGCGCCGGCGCCGACCGCCAGACGGGCGGCCGCCATCTTGCCGGTGATCGCTCCATATCCGTCCGAGCCGAACAGATAGAGCGGCAGGCTGCCCTGCGCGATGCTGTTGATGCCGGAACCGAGCCCGAGGCAGATGGCGAAGGCGACCGCACCCGGAAGCCAGTTGCCTGTCATCAGCAGGATCAGGACGCCGAAGACGATGAGCACGGCCGACAGGACCGCAAGCCCAGGCGGCGACAGGTTCTTGCCGAAGATCATATTGATCAGACGGCTCAGAACCTGCGCTGGGCCTAACAGCGAGCCGATCACGACGGCTGCGGCGCCCAACCCGATCGATCCCAGCATCGGCACCATATGTGCAAGGATCGCGGCGAGCGTGAAGCCAAGAAGCGCGAAAGCAAAGGAGACGATCACGATCGCGCGGCGCCGGGCAAGGTAGCAGACCATGTGCAGCTCGAGCCAACGGCAAAGCTGACGTTCGAGGTCAGTGACGGAGAGCGGCCGATGGCCCTCTACTGCGCGGCCGCGCCACGGCTCGTAGCCGGCTCCTTCGAGGTTTCCCTTCCTGCTCGGCCAGCGAGTTGCAAGCCGCGGGACCGGTGGCTGGCGGAGGAACAGGCCAAATCATCTTGCTGCGGGCCGCCGCCCGTCGATGAGTCAGCTTGGTGCACGTAACTTTGCTCGTTGAGTGATGACGTGATCTTCTTGTTGATCCGCAGCGGATTAAGCTGCTGTGTTTTATCAGATTTCACTCTTCACAATAACGGGTCGACGGTTCGATACCGCTCAAGAGCTTAGATGAGCTGATGTCGCGAACAACGAACGTGATCACAGCGTAACGACAATGTCTTTACGGCGATCTTATCGTCGTTACGCTGGGGCTTATTTTTGGCGTCTGGAAGGCTCACCGAAGTTTCGTCCTTCGTCCAGCAGGATTGCCGGCCTATCCCACCCGATCGATATAATCGGGAGCAAAGCCCGGCCAATAATAGGCGTTGCCAGTCGAGCGTGCGCCAAAAATGGCCTGTCCGACACGCACGACGGTCGCGCCTTCCTCAATGGCGATTTCAAAATCTCCCGACATGCCCATGGAAAGCTGCTTCAGGTCGGAGCGGATGGTGGCGGCGCGATCCCGCAGCTCACGTAGTGAACGAAAGCAGGCGCGCACACGCTCCATATCTGAGCTAAAGACTGCCAGCGTCATGAGGCCGACCGGCCTGAGCCGGGGAAAGTTCGGGAGGCGCTCGATGAACGGCATCAGATCGTTAGGATGCAGTCCGTATTTGCTCTCCTCTCCCGACGTATTAACCTGCACGAATACATCTAGGTCGCGGTCTATGGCATCGAGGCGACGGTTCAATTCCTCCGCCAGCCGAACGCTGTCGAGCGCGTGGAACTCCGACGCCAGCCGGACCAGATACTTAACCTTGTTGGTCTGGAGGTGGCCGACGATACTCCAGCGGATCGTCAGATCGCTGAGGAGAGCCTGCTTGTCTCGGGCCTCCTGGAGCTTGTTTTCTCCGAAGTCGGCAATCCCGGCGGCGTAGGCGAGCCGCAGGATATCCGCCGGGACCGTTTTGGTTATGGGCAGCAGACGCACGTTGTCAGGGTTACGCCCACAGCGTTGGCATGCCGCTTTGATGCGCGCCTGCACGGTTATCAGGTTCGCCGCGAACATGGCGGTGGGATCGTTGCCAAATCGGATGATGTCCTCGGGCGATAGCTCGATTGTTGAAGGCGTGCTCATGTCGCCCCCGATTAGTAAGGCAACGGGAAGCGCGAGACGAGCTGACGCACGTGGGCATTGATCTCCTTCCGGTGGGAATCGAGTGTGCCGCGACGGACCGCCTCAAGCGTGTCGAGCATGAGCGCGGCTATTTCGCGATAGTCGTCGGCGCCGAAGCCACGCGATGTTCCGGCGGCACTCCCGACACGGATGCCCGATGTGATCATCGGCTTTTCCGGGTCGTTTGGGATGGCATTCTTATTGAGCGTGATGCCGACCGACTCCAACGCCTTCTCGGCGATATTGCCGGTCACGCCGAAGGGACGCAGATCGACGACGGCAAGATGGCAATCCGTGCCGCCACTGGTGATCGTAAGGCCGCCATCGGTGAGGGCCTGTGCCAACGCCCGGCAATTCTCGACGACTGAGCGCGCGTAGGTCGTAAAGGACGGTTGCAGCGCTTCGCCGAAGGCCACGGCCTTTGCCGCAATGACGTGCATCAGCGGGCCGCCCTGAAGGCCGGGGAACGTCGCCGAATTGATCTTCGTCGCGATCTCCGCATGATTGGTCAGCACGAAGCCACCGCGCGGCCCGCGCAGGGTTTTGTGCGTGGTCGAGGTAACGACGTCGGCAAAAGGAACCGGCGATGGATAGACCCCACCAGCCACCAGCCCGGCGAAATGCGCCATATCCACCAGCAGGATTGCGCCCACCTCATCGGCGATTTCACGAAAGCGCGCGAAATTCATTATGCGCGGATAGGCTGAGCCACCGGCAATCAGCAATTTTGGGCGGTGGTGCCGCGCAAGTTCAGCGACCTGATCCATGTCGATCAGATGGTTGTCCGGGTCGACGCCGTAGCTGGCAACGTTGAACCAGCGGCCGGACATATTCACCGGCGCGCCATGGGTGAGATGCCCACCCGCCCTGAGATCAAGCCCGAGGATCGTATCGCCGGGGTTGAGCAGGGCCAGGAACACCGACTGGTTGGCCTGACTGCCTGAATGCGATTGCACATTTGCGTATGTGCTGCCGAAGAGCCGGTTCACGCGTTCAATCGCGAGATCCTCGACCACATCGACATTCGCGCATCCGCCATAGTAGCGACGATGCGAATAACCCTCGGCATATTTATTGGTGAGCACTGATCCCTGCGTGTCGAGCACGGCCTGGCTCACGAAATTCTCCGACGCGATCAGCTCAATAGAGTCGCGTTGGCGCACAGCTTCGTTGTCGATCGCATCGGCAACGGCTGTATCGGCAATGGACAACCTGGCAGCACTCACACCTGAAGATCGATCGTTTTGACGTGTGTGCGGGGCGTCCAAAGTGTGCATTGTTATCTCCATCAAGCTGCTGAGAAATTGGATCTCTGCCACGCTGGTTCATCGTTGCGATGTCCGTCTGCACCTAGCACTCATGCGGCCTGCTATGCCCCGCCACTTCTCGCATATCATTCAGACCATTTAACTCCCGGATGTCATCTACGGCTTCGACACCGCCCGAAACGCATTTGCCAGCTTTTTGACGGAATGTTCGATCTCGGCCGGCGTGTAAGCGGCAAAGCCCATCAGGAAACCGGCCCTAGTATCGCTGGTGGCGTGCAGCGCCGAAAATCCCAAAAGCTCGATTCCGACACGGCGCCCGGCATCGATCGCAGTGCGCTCCGACAGATTGCCGGTAAGCAGACACGGCATTTGCAGCCCGCCGATTGGAACGCGCGGTTCGGCGAAATCCGACAGATGCTTTTGAACGAGATCGACCAGCACATCGCGGCGTTCAGCATAGATGCTCCGCATGGTGCGCACATAGGCACCGAAATGACCGCCTTCCATGAACCGGGCGAGCGTCAGCTGCGGCATCGGAGCCGAATGTCCATCGAGTAGAGTGCGTGCCACTGTCATCGGCTTCACGAGCTGGGGCGGCAACACGACATAGCCGATCCGCAAACCTGGAAAGAGTGATTTGGTGAAGGTGCCGATATAGACTGTCCGGTCGTGGGGATCGAGACCCTGCATGCAGGCGGTCGGCTTGCCAGCATAGTGGAACTCGCTGTCGTAGTCGTCCTCGATGATCCACGCCTGATGCTTGGACGCCCAGTCGATAAGTGCGAGTCGGCGGTCCAGCGACAGTGTCGCGCCGGTCGGAAACTGATGCGACGGCGTCAGCGAAACGGCCTTTGCCTTGCGTTGCTCGGCGATGATCTGATCAACGACTATTCCCTGTCGGTCCACGCGAACGGGCAGACATTCGAGCCCCGCCGCATCGAACGCTTTCCGTGCCCCGTAATAGGCGGGGTCTTCGATGAAGATGCGGTCGCCAGGATCAAGCAGTATGTTGGCGCAAAGCGACATAGCCTGCTGCGAGCTGGTGAGGATGAGCACCCGGTCGGCTGTAGCGCGGGCTCCCCGTTCAAGGTTCACGTAGTCGGCGATAGCACGGCGCAGCGGTTCAGTCCCCTGCGGATCGCCATGAAAAAGAGTCGGCGCGCTGGCCTCCTTGCGTACCTGTCGCTCGAGCCTTTCCCAGAGCCGAAGCGGGAAAGTACGGATCTCCGGCACACCATGCGCGAACGGTTGCGGCACCATCATCTCGCGCACCCCGCCGCTGCGGAAGATCGCAGCCCCGCGTTTGCTGAGTTTTGGGGGCTGATTGCGTGCGACCGCGTCCCGTCGTGAAAGCCGTTGCCCCGGCGCGAATTCCATCATTTCGGCGATGAAGGTGCCGCTGCCAACTCGGCGATCAATGAAGCCTTCGGCATGAAGCTGGGCGTAGGCGGCTTCAACCGTGTCGCGCGAGACGCCAAGCGATTTGGCGAGCGTGCGTGAGGCTGGTAGCGGCTTCCCCGGCCCTAGCGCGCCATCGACGATCAACTGCCGTATTGCCCGCTGAATGCGCGCATGAAGCGGCATCGCGGCATGGGAGGGATGAGAAATCCAAGCCTTCACGGATTCCAATTGGGCGTGCTTGAACAATGGTCTGACTTTCTCGGGTAAACTGGACGGACCAATCGGGCCATTGTTCGCCTAGTTGTCAATGCAGTTTTTTGGCCGGTGCGCCCCGAACTTCAGGAGACCTTTCAGGATCATGTCCTCACTTGCTTCACCGTTGTCGATCCGCTTGAGCGACCTAACCCATCCTGTCGTGGCGGGGTTCATCTCCGTTATCGTCAACTATGGAGGCACATTCATCCTGGTGTTTCAGGCCGCCAAGGTTGCCGGGCTAAGCCCCGAACTCACGGCCTCCTGGGTCTGGTCGGTATCCATAGGCGTTGGGCTGACGGGACTGTTCCTGAGCTGGCGCTATCGCGAACCGATCATCACCGCCTGGTCTACGCCTGCGGCAGCCTTCCTCGTCACGGCTCTGGCAACGACGCCCTATGCGGACGCGGTCGGCGCTTACATGATCTCGGCGGCGGCCTTCGTCACGCTCGGTCTTTCGGGCTATTTCGAGAAGGTCATCCGGCTGATCCCGCCAGGTATCGCCTCCGGGCTGCTGGCCGGCATCCTGCTGCAGTTCGGTATCGGTGCATTCGGTTGCGCAAGCGTCGATCCGCTGCTCGTCGGACTGCTGACTGTCGCCTATGTCGTCCTAAAGCGCTTGTCCGCCCGCTACGCGGTGGTCGGCATACTCGTTCTCGGGTTGGGGTTCCTTCTGACGCAGGGTCGGATCGATCTGTCGGGGCTGAAGCTGGAGTTCGCCGCGCCCGTCCTCACAATGCCGGCGTTCTCCTCGAACGCGCTTCTGTCTGTTGCGCTGCCGCTATTTCTCATCACGCTGACCGGCCAATACATGCTGGGCATGCTGGTGCTGCGCAGTGACGGCTTCAAGACCAGCGCCAATCCCATCGTCACCATGACCGGTCTCGGCTCCTTCATCATGGCCCCATTCGGCTCGCACGCCTTCAACATCGCGGCTATTACGGCGGCGATCGCCACCGGCAAGGAAGCACATGAAGATATACGAAAGCGCTGGATCGCGGGGATTGCTGCAGGCTGCTTTTACGTGCTGGTCGGCGTATTCGGGGTGACGCTCGCCGCCGTCTTCATGGCTTTTCCAGCAACCTTCATCACCACACTTGCCGGTCTGGCGCTGCTCGGCACGATAGGTGGCAGCCTTGCCGGGGCAATGGCCGATCCGACATCGCGTGAGGCTGCGTTGATTACTTTTCTGGCATCCGCAGCGAACATCAAGCTGCTCGGTGTCGGTGGAGCCTTCTGGGGGCTGGTAATCGGTCTTGTCGCCTATCTCGTCCTGAACTGTCGCCTATGCCGTCGAGAACAGGCCAGCCCCACTACAATCGAAAGGATCGCGCAGTGACGACGATGACCACTTTCGTCACCGGGATGCGGCAGCCGTCCTGCGTATGCACGTCGTCGGCGTCGCTGTTCCGCCGCTGATCGACCACGAGATGGCTGAGAAATCCAATTGAGTGCGATAGGGTTGGGGATCAAAGTTCACCGGAAACTTCTCGTCGGCTCCGGTCGAGCTCTTCGCTGTAACGACGCAGGGTGTGGCTTTCCGTCAGGAGGCCGATAACCTTTTGGCTTATGAGGTCGCTCACGACCGCAAGAGCCTCACTTTCGCACTGGTCGAACAATGCCACCGCCTGCCGGGCGTTCATGGTTGGTAGGAGGACATCGTTCCCATGTTCCGCCAGGTGGCGCACAGGAACGGTTGCCTCTTTATTTTCGATGAGATTACCATGCACAGCGGGGACAAGAACGATACCGGCATATCTTCCGTTCGGTTCGGTGAGCACGACGCGCTGGGTTGACCCGATGGGAAACGCATTTCGGAAGTCCGCTACGGAGATATCGGCTGCCGCTGTGCGTACATCAGCGCGCATAAGCTTGTCGACCGTCAGGTTCCGGATCCAGCCCACATCGTGCGCGCTACGGATCGTTTCTCCACGCAAGTGGAAACGCCAGGTGGCGAAGGAATAGCCGAACAGCGTTCGCACGATGAAGGAGGAGGTGATCACCGACGCCAGCACAAGGGCCGTCATCGGGAAGTCACCGGTGATCTCGAGGGCAAGGAATGTCATCGTCAGTGGCCCGCCGATGACGGCGACCGCGAGTGAGCTCATGCCAACGACTGCGTAGCTAGCGGGCTCTAGGCTGGCGTGACCAAGATAAGGCGCAGCAAACGAAAATAGCTTCCCGATCAGAGCCCCCATCAAAAGTGAGGCGAAGAATAGACCGCCGCGGAAACCGGAACCGATCGAGATCGCAGATGCGGTCGCCTTTAGCACGAGCAAACTGAGAAGCGCAAAAACAGGTACATCGGTCTCCAAGTTCAAGTGCAGGGCACCGTGGCCGCCAGACAGAATCTGCGGGCTGATCATGGCAAGAAGGCCAACGACCGCGCCGCCGATGATAGGGCGCAAATAACCGGGAATCGCGCTTCGGCGCGCTGTCTCTTCGACAAGCGCGACACCCTGCATGAGCAGGATTCCCAAGCCCCCGCAGATTGCGCCGAGCATTAATGCCGGCACATAGTCTGCTGGTACGATGCTGCCTACGCTGCCGACGTCAATACCGGCGTCGCTTGCAGATAAAAATCGGGCAACAAGGTTCGCGATGAGAGCCGAGACGACGACGGGGGTAAGTGAGACGATCGTATAGGCACCGATAATGAGTTCGAAAGCGTAGAACGCGCCTGTCAACGGTGCATTGAAGGCTGCGGCAATTGCGCCAGCCGCTCCGCAACCGACGAGTATGCGCATGTCGGAGCGCCGGAGTTTCAGCTTGCTGCCGCATTTGGAGGCGAGGCCCGAAGCGACCTGCGTATAGCCGGCTTCCAACCCGACGGATGCGCCGAAGCCGTTCGACACGAGATTCTGGACCGCAACGATGAGGCTGTCGGTCAGCGACAGGCGGCCTCCATGCAGGGCATTTGCTTCTATGGGGTCAACCAGCGGCCTCTTGCGCCAGCGCGCTAGCACTAAAAGCAGGAGCCCGAGCAGCGCACCGCCAGTGATTGGAGCGGCAAGCATAAGCGTCTTGTCTTCGACTGTGGTCCCGCTCAGGCGAACGCCTGGCTCAAGTTGGAAGACAATCATATGCATTGTCCGCGCAATGAAGGTCATGACGGACACACAAAGCCCTGCGGCGATCCCCACAATGGCTCCAGCGAATGCCAGGCCGAATTCGCTGCGGCGCGGGAGCGTACGCATTAATTCGAGGCTCAGGAATCGGTAAAGGACCGATGGGCGCAATTTGCGCAGGCGCCTAAACGTTCCGGGAAAACGGGGAGTGTGATGTGTCATGTGCTTTGCCGACGGTCGAGCATAGCCCGCGAACCTCGATTCAAGTGCGTGTCATCGACGGATGTAGACCTCCGCCATTGCCTTTCAAAGTTTTTTTGGTCGCTTGTACGGAAAGTGCCCAGGCTAGATGACGAACTTCTGGTAGCCTTTCGAGAGCACGTATCCCAACGACGAAGATGAGCAGCGCAAAGATACTGTTGAGCGCGCCCTTTCTGGTTGCAAGTTTGCGCACGGAAAGGGCGCCCACTAGGCCGCTCACAACACCACCACCGATAATGACGATGGCCTAATGTACCATGAAGGGTGTCGCAGCTGTGAGCCGGCCATGTGCCGTTGGCGATATATTTCGACAGGGTCCACAATCTTGAGGCTCGCCATCCCGATCTACCTCATGGTAAATCCCTGCGTTCGAAGCATGCTGGTCTGGACCGGGGCGCAATTTGACGCAGTTGATGTTGCGCCCCATAATGGTTGCATCATGCCTATGCGCGATATCGCGGGCGCGAGGCGCCGTCGAAACACACGCTGACGCTTCGATTCTCATCAAGCGCGGCCAGGACCGCATGAACAAACACGCAACAACGCCAGTTGCCTTTTGGCCTTCTGGAAATCGATATTCTATCGTCGCGGTGGCGAATTTAATGTCCACGAGGATCAACGGTTTATCAGAGGTTCGACCCGTCGATGGCCGACAAGTAGTCCGCATTTGCCGAGCTAGCTGGCACGATCGAAACGGACGCGCATCAACGCCAAAGGCCTGGAATCTGGGCCATGCAGCAAGACATCGTGCCCCGAAGGCAGTTTTCGGAAGTTGATATCCAGCCATTCTCCTGGCTCTACATTTCCGAGATAAACGACATACCTGGAGGCAACCATATTTGTTTGCCTCTCCCCTGCTTGAAACAATGCCCGATCTGCCAAAGCGCTGTAGCTCGGAAAATAGAGGAGTCCGGCCGCATTGAATTCTGTCGCCGGGCACGGCAGGACCTTTTGAGTTTCCGACATTCCGGAGAGTTTAAGACGGTCGTCGCGAATGTCTTGCGCTGTGGCTGAGGCCTTCTCGGCAAAGCGACGAACCGCGAGGGGAGCCTCAGGGGGCATCGCCAACGCTCGCGGGCTCCGCCGAACGACCGATCGATTGCTTCCCGGTTCGGAGCGTCCGACGAAGGTCGAGACCAAGATCATGCCGCCTACAATATCGCAGCCTACCGTGATGCGGAGAAGCGACGCCAGACGCCCGTGGCCGACACGGTAGAGATCGGCGGCCAGTGTCATTTCCCCGCCTAGGCGGGGAAGATGGGGTCTTTTGAGTTGCAGACTAGTTGCGCAAAATGCCGCGTAGAGTGGCTCGCCCTCTGAGCAAGTGAAAACAGCATCCCGCTGCCCCATGGCGCGCGCGATTAGCCGCCAGTGCAAATCACCCGCACGTCGCTTGAGCCATTGCTCCGAAATGCCGTGGTAGCCCATTTCCGCCATTCCAAGCACGTGGCGTTCGATAAGCGCCGTCCCGTCGCACCTGGTGAGCTTGAGAGTGCTCATGCGGCCAGCCTGTCCTTTCTAAACGACACTATTCGTTCCGCGAGATATCGGCTGTCCTCATCGATCGCAAGAAACCGTCCCGATCCCCAAGTGTTCAGCCAGCCGAGCCCAATAAAATACAGACCAGGTACATTCGTGACGCCGCGGTTGAAGAGCGGCTTGCCGCGCTCATCGAGACAATCGACGTTGAGCCAGGAGTAATCCGGCCGGAAACCGATCGCCCAGATGATCGAAGTGATGCCTGCCTCGCGAAGGTCCACGCTGGTGATTTCCCGTTCCGGTCGCCAGACTTTCTCGAATTCCGCTTCTTCCGGCGCATCGATGTTCTGGGAAGAGATCCACGCGTCGATCTGCTTCCGGATGCCCAGGTAGCTTCGATCTGCGTCGTCCAGGTTCTTCTCCAGATCAGGAAGGAAGGTCATGCTCGTCCCGTCAGCACCAGCCACGGAACCGTAGAGGCGAACCCCTTCCAATGCATATTTGCGCAGATCGATCTCCTTGCCGCCGTCACGACCGGACATGTAATGGTTGGTCTGGGTCAGAGCCTTGACCGGATCGGGATGGCGATCGATGGTGACCGCATAGGTGCCGGCATCGTAAAGCCAGTCCGTGGCGTCCCTGCCGCGGTATTTGCGCGGGCTGCGCGGAGCCGGGCCGACAGCGAGGTGAACGGACCGGCCCTCAAGGTGGAAATCGTCCATGATCTGCACACCGGACTGGCCCGTCCCGACGATCAGCGTTCCGCCCGCAGGGAGCTGCGACGGGCGACGATAGTCCCGCGAATGCATCTGGACGATCGAAGCGTCGAGATTACTAGCATAGGGGGGAACGATCGGATTGTCGTATCCACCCGTGGCAATCACGACCTGATCGGCCGTCATCGTGCCCTCGTTAGTCTCGATCACGTATCCGCCGCCATCAAGGCGTGACACATGTGTCACGTCGACGCCTTCTTTCAGCGGGGCGTCGAAGCTCTCCGCAAAACCGTCGAGATATTCGACGATTTCATGCTTGAGCATGAAACCGTGCGGGTCCTCGCCGTTATAAGCCCATCCGGGCAGACGGCATTGCCAGTTCGGCGTAACCAGAGAGAACGTGTCCCAGCGGTTGTTTCTCCAGCTTTCGAACCGGCGGTGCCGCTCGAGCACGACATGTTCGATCCCCGCGCGCGTGAGATACCAACTGACCGAGAGGCCGGCCTGACCGCCTCCAATAACGAGAACAGGCACATGTGCGGTTGCTGTGTCACTCATGGGAAGACCTTTCATGTCATGGAGAGGCAGGTGACCTCTCCGTCCGCAGGTTGGAGCGAAGCGGTGCTTTCGATCTTGTTGAGCTGATCAAGTGCGGAGGAACAGGCGAAGCCGAACTTTTCGGCGACTCTGTCTGATGCCTCGTGTAGCCCGGTGCGGGCGCGTTCGACGAATTCGCCGAGTGGATAGGTCCGTCCGGCTTCGAGGTGCCGTTTTATCGCCGTGGAGGGAGAGTAGCAGCTTTCCTCCGCTCCATCAGGCCAGCGTATGCTGAAGCGCACCTCGGGCATGTGCGGTCTCCTTTGAAAGCGAGATGTAAGGGCTTTTCTCATAGTCCCAGAACGTGGCGCGAGCGCCATCGTAGGTCAGATCGATCCTGCTGTTGTCCGTCGCCCGGCCGATACGGGCTGCACTGATGTCGCGCACGCGAAAAAGCGAGCAGACATGCGCTGCCTGATCGGCGCGAACGGAGAGCAGGAAGCCGTAGCTAGGAAAGGTCCGCAGCCATCGGTCGATTGCCACGCCGGACGGAAGTGGCAGCGTGGACAGATCTATATCGTAACCACAGAGTGAGGACTCGGCCAGCATCACAGCTGTCCCCACGATGCCACCCTGGCTTATGTCCTTTCCGGCATCGACAAGCCCGGCTTCCGCGAGTTCCGGCAGAAGTTCGTAATCGCCGCGCAGCCGCTCGTGCGGGGCATCGAGAGCCGCGCACCAGTTGTCGAAACGCGGCCGATACTGACCCCGATGATCGATCGCGGCGATCAACACGTCGCCGGGCTTTGCCGCAAAGCTGGAGATAAGCCGTTCTGCCCGCCCCGTAACAGAGACGGCGAGATTGAGCTCGCGGCTGTTCAGATTTGTATGTCCACCGACGATCGGGATCCCATAGGCGCTTGCCGCATCCTTTAGCCCCGACAAGAGGGGCAGGGCCGATGCGGCATCCGGTGCCCAGACGGCATCGAGAAGTGCGGTGGCGCGTCCGCCCATCGCGGCTATGTCCGAGAGGTTTACCATCACGCCGCACCATCCTGCGAACCAAGGGTCATCCTGGACGAACTGGGGCATGAAACCCTCGCCCGCAAAGAGGTCCCATCCGCCTTGCCGGTTGGGGATCGCCGCGGCGTCGTCGCCGGGCATTCCCGTCGTGCTGGCGGACAGCGAAAGTACCTGCGTCGTGGCTGCTATGTGCAGCTTGCTGCGGATCGATGGATGGGCTGCGAGTGCAGCCGCCAGGGCATGTAAGTCCATCATGACCTCCGCGCTCTGGCCGACCAGCCGATGGTCGGGTCGCATATCGGGGGGTAGTGGTCGAGTGAAGCCAGCATGTGCATGTGGCGCACGCCATGCAGATCGACCTCTCCAGCAGGTTCCCAATGCAGGCGCCGAAACAAGGGTCCATTCTGAAGCTGGACATGCGCGTGAAACTCGCTGCACCCTATGCCATTCGCGGTACTCACCGCCAGCCGGATCAGCTCTGCTCCCAGCCGACCGACCCTGCGGTATGCGGGAGCGACCGCAAGGCGCGAGCCCCACCAGATACCGGGCGTGGGCTCGTGGATCCTGACAGTCCCCACAACTTCTGCAGGTTCGGCCGCTAACGTAGCGATCGCCGCAAGGGGGAGGGCGCTAGCGTCGATTTCGTCATGGTCACTGCCGACGAAGATGCGCTGTTCGTCTACAAACACCTGGTGTCGGAGACGAGATACGCCTTGAAGTTCCCAGGTTTCAGTTGCTGCCCGGATGATGAATTCAGGGCTGATGAAGGTGGAGTGATCCATGTGGCTCATGCCGGGATCCTCAGTTTCTCGTAAGTCGAGAGCGCCGAGCAGGCACCGCATTTTCCGCAACCGGCCTTGATATCCGAGGCCTTCAGTCCGCCGTCGATGACGATCTGCGACAGGGGAGCCAGGATGGAGGCCATGAAATCGGATTTCGGTGCGGGGTGACTTTCGAGCGGCGTTCCGGAGATCGGTATGAACGGTACGACGAATGGGTAGACGCCCATTGCAACCAGCCGCGTGGACATATCGAGGATGGCTTCACGCGTATCGCCCAGACCCGCGAGGATATAGGTCGAGACCTGCCCCCGCCCGAACACCTTCACTGCGGCTTCGAAGCTGGAGAAATACTTTTCGAGCGGAACGCTGGCCTTGCCGGGCATGATCCGTTGCCGGACTTCTGGTGTCACCGCTTCAAGATGCATTCCCAGCGCGTCCGCGCCCGCATCCTTCATCCGTTCATGCCAGATATCGTCCTCGGGCGGCTCGCATTGTACCTGGATGGGCAGGTCGACGACGGCCTTAACCGCGCGCGCGCTCTCTGCCAAGACGGCAGCACCACGGTCCTTACCCGCAGGCGTGCCGGTGGTCATCACCATGTGCTTCACGCCGTCGAGTTCGACGGCTGCCTTTGCGACCTCCGCCAGTTGCGCGGGAGTTTTGTGCGCGACAGTCCGGCCGGCTGCAAGGCTTTGGCCGATCGAACAGAACTGACAGGTCTTCTTGCGGCTTTCATAGCGGATGCAGGTCTGCAAAATGGTCGTGGCGAGCACATCGCGCGAATGAAGAACCGCGATCTTGTTGTACGGAATGCCGTCTGCAGTCGTCAGATCATAAAATCGCGGACGATTGGGAAATCGAATTCGAGCGACCTCGGATCCTTCCCTGGTGATGCGCGCACGGCCGTCGGCATCGGGCGCCTCCACCAGATAGGGACTGTCGAATGCAGGTGCGGTATGTACCGGCACCATGACGGTTGTGTCGCCGAAATTGACGGCCTTATGGTCCGAGGGGCCTGCGCCACCGCGCCTGCTCTCGTGGCCGGCCCGCGGATCGACGAGACGCATTCCTCGTGTCTGGAGATCGTTGATGAGTTTCGGATCTATCGATGGCAGGTCACGCATCCTGAGCCTCCTCAAATAGCTTGTCTTGCTCTGCATCGGAAAAATCGCCTGTAAGGCCGACCTGCTCGAGTGCGCGTGCGGGCCGCGTGTCGTGGACAAGGTGCAGCAGCTCAGGCCGTGCATAGTGTCCGACCGAATCCATCATCCGCTTGCGCTTGGTAATGAGCCGCATGTCCAGATCGCCGATCAGGATGCCTTCGCCCGAGGTCAGGGGCGGTACGACATGGCGGCCTTCCGGTGTGATAATGCAGGTCATGCAACCATCGCGCAGCCCCTTCTGCAAGGCGGGGTCGGGGTGAATGGAGGCGATCTGGTCATCGCTCAGCCAGCCGGTGGCATTGACCACGAAACAGCCCGATTCCAGCGCGTGGTGGCGCATCGTGACTTCGATCTGCTCGCCGAATATCGGGCCGACAAGTGAGCCCGGAAAATGAGAGGCGTGAATTTCCTCATGCTGGGCCATCAACGTATAGCGGGCCAGGGGATTGTAGTGCTCCCAGCACGCCAGGGCGCCCACGCGGCCGACGGCCGTGTCGACAACCTTCAGGCCGGCACCATCGCCTTGGCCCCATATCATACGTTCGTGATAGGTCGGCGTGATCTTGCGGCGCTTGAGTTTCACGCTGCCGTTCGCGTCGAAGATCAGTTGGGTGTTGTAAAGCGAGCCGCGGTCGCGTTCATTCACCCCAAGCACGACAACTGCATTGCGCTTGCGCGCGGCATCAGCAACGGCCCTTGTTTCCGCCGATGGCACCGTGACGGCTTCCTCATAAAGCCGCAGGTGCTCCGGGCCTTGTTGAACGGGCGGTAGAACGAAGCTGAAATAGGGATACCAGGGTACGAATGTTTCAGGAAATACGATCAGCTCCGCGCCTTTGTCTGCGGCTTCGGCGATCGCATTCAGGACCCGCTCGACAGTGCCGGCGCGCGAAGTTAGGTCGGGCGCGATCTGCACGGCGGCGGCACGTACTGTTTTGGGCATGACTGGCTCCTTCGCATTGCCTGGAACAGAGCACCCCGTCCGCTGCGGAACGGGGTGCCGAGGTCAAATCAGACGGTCCATGTGTCGATGATCAGCGCGTTGGCCTTTTTGTGCAGAAGCACGCAGTCCAGCACGTCCTGCGGCAGGATCGGGATGATGCCGGGGATCAGAGCCGGTTCGCCGTGCCCATAGAGGGCCTGCAATGCGAAGCGACATGCGTAGACCTTGCCGCCTTCCTTCATGAAGCGCTCGAGGTTCTTGTTGAAGTTCAGATGACCGGGAAAGGCCTCGTCGCCGAGCTTGGGGAAGCCGCGCTGGATCCCCAGTGTCACGCCCGGGCCGTACAGAAGAATCGAAGTCTCGTAGCCTTTCCGCTGCAGGCGAATGGCATTGAGAATGTTCACAAGGCCGATAGAACCTTCGAACGCCATCGTGTGGAAGGTTACGAGCGCCTTCTCGCCAGGGTCGGCCTTGACGTCCTCGAAAACCTTGGACTCGTAGTCGACAAAGAAGTCACCATCCTTGTGCGGCTGCTGCGTTACTTCAGGCATGTCTGCATCTCCTTGCGCGGGGTTGATGCAGAAACGATACGAATGAAATTGTATGAATCAATAAGCAGTTTAATATGCATACAATTATTTCTTGATAAAATGCAAAATCGCACACCGAGCGTGCGATCTGCCTAAGTTTCGGCGGGGATTTCCATAATACTGCCCAATTATTGATCCAATTCCTCGCGCCATATTACCGCTTGAAACTGCCCTTTAGCATCCATACAATACGGAGCAATTGTTGTTTTGGATTTGTTTGAAATGTTGAAATGGCTCCCCGAACTCCGCCCTGACGGCAAGCCTCGTTATCTCCAGATTGCCGATGCGATCGAAATGGCGATCAAGCGAGGAGATATCGCCGCGGGTGATCGACTGCCACCGCAGCGCAGGCTCGCCGAACGTCTCGGGATCGACTTCACGACAGTCAGTCGCGCCTACACCGAAGCGCATTCCCGTCGCCTCGTGGAGAGCCATGTCGGAAGAGGTACCTTCGCGCTTGGTCGCCCGAAGGAGGAACATCGTATCGATCCACGTCGCGCCGGGGACGAGGACCTATCGATGAACATGCCTCCCGAGCCGCAGGATCCCGATCTCGTGGCGAGGATGCAGGAGGGCCTGCAGACAGTTTCGGCCAACCTCATTTCCCTTCTCCGCTACCAGTCGACGACCGGTGGAGAGCAGGATAAGGCTGCCGCGTCTTCATGGCTTTCGAAAAGAGGCATGGTGCCAAGTCTCGAGCGGATCGCGATCACGCCGGGGGCACATGCGACGATGACGGCGCTTCTTTCGACGATGACCCGACCCGGCGATGTTATCCTGTGTGAAGCCGTGACATATCCAGGACTGCGAGCGATTGCAGCGCGCATGGGGCTGCAGCTCGTAGGAATTCCGATGGACGCTTCCGGCATCCTCCCGGATGCGCTTGATGCAGCTATCCATTTGCACCAGCCCAAAGCGCTGTATCTTAACCCGACGGTCCAAAATCCGACGACGCTGACCATTCCGCGCGAGCGGCGAATGGAGATCGCCGAAGTTCTCTTGCGGCACAGGCTGCCGTTGATCGAGGATGACGCGTATGGCTTCATTCCCGCAGCCGCGCCCGTTCCTTTCGCGACGCTTGCTCCGGACCTCACCTGGCACATTGGAGGCTTGGCCAAATGCCTCGGTGCAGGCTTGCGCCTTGCCTACACTGTCTCCCCCAACGCCAGAGCTGCATATTCTCTGGCCCAGGCAATGCGCGCCAGCGCCGTCATGCCGTCGCCGATCTGCATGGCGCTCGCCACGAGATGGATCGAAGATGGCACCGCCGACGCCATCCGCCACTTCGTGCGGTTGGAAAGTGCTTCGCGTCACCAGATTGCCGTGGATACTCTTTCAGGCCTGGATATCAAGGGCGAGCCGGAAGCCTTTAACATATGGCTGAAGCTGCCGAAGGGCGCGAGCAGGGCAGAACTGATGGGACGAATGGCCGGGCGTCATGTGGGCTTGATGCCCTCCGATGCCTTCACGGTTTTGGGAAAACCCGATGAGCACATGAGGATATGCCTTGGCGGCATGATTCAACGCGAACAACTGCAAGCCGGGCTTCTTTTTATGGCCCAATCGTTGTCTGAGGCCGGCTGGATGGGCTGACTGTGTAGGGCGAACATTCTCGAGCGTATCGATACACGTATAGTGCTGATGACGCCGATCCTTGGCATATATCGGCTAATGTGGCGTTGAAAGCGTGGCTCACGACGACTTCGGCTCGTGGCATATTGCTTTTATACCGCACCCTTCGATGCGTAGCCGAAGCACAGCAATACAAATAGATAGAGAGCCTGGCGGCAGGGTTTTGGTCCAGAAGCTTTTGAGCAGACCGACCGAATGTGCCCGATCCTGCGACGATTGCGAAGCGGCGGTTTTGCCGTTGCAGCAACAGCATAGACACCCCTAAGACTCGATAACCTGTTGGAATAGATCGCGCCAATCTTATTATTGGACGTTCTGTTCTACCCGCCTCATAGTTTCTGCGTCGGACGAGAAGGACGCCGGTCCTCCCAGGCCTCGCTGTGTCCGTCGCAAAACAATATGGGGAACAATAATGTTCAAGACACGTACGTACCTGCCGATGTTTGTCGCGATTGCCGTGACAGGCATGAGTAGCCCGAGCTTCGCACAGAATTTCGACACATCCTCGATCAAGGTCGACCACGCTTTGGCGGCCCGGCTGCCCGAAAAAATCAAGGCAGCCGGTGTGCTGACGATCGGGTCTGATACCGCCTATGCGCCTTGGGAATTTTTGAGTGAAAAGGACGGGCAGACGCCCGAGGGCATTGATGTCGATATTGCCAATGCGATCGGTAAGAAACTCGGCGTCAAGATCGATTTCCAGACATCTGCCTTCGAAGCGATCCTGCCAGCTCTGGGCACAAAATTTGACCTCGGCGTTTCGGCGTTCTCCGTCACCAACGAACGAATGAAGGCCGTCAATTTCATAAGCTACGCGGACACGGGCAACATGTGGGCGGTGAAGGCCGGGAACCCGACGCAATTCGACTCGAAGGATTTCTGCGGCCGCAAGATCGCAATCCAGTCGGGCAGCTATCATGAAAAGGCGGTGATTGCCGAAAACGATCTCTGCAAGTCTGCCGGCAAGGCCGAAATTGAAATCCTGCCTTTCTCCAAGCAGCCGGAAGCGCTTACCCGTGTCGCTGCCGGC
This sequence comes from Shinella oryzae, assembly GCF_023038235.1. Taxonomy (NCBI): domain Bacteria; kingdom Pseudomonadati; phylum Pseudomonadota; class Alphaproteobacteria; order Hyphomicrobiales; family Rhizobiaceae; genus Shinella; species Shinella oryzae. Next base: position 1,798,236 of record NZ_CP081988.1, read on the forward strand.
GGCGCTGATGCGACGGTTTCGGGCGAGGCGGGCATCGGCTATGCGGTAAAGCAGTCGAAAGGCGCCTTCGAAATAATGAAGCCGGCCGGCGGCGCATTGAGCAAACACGGCCCGAACGGCATAGCCGTAGCCAAGTCGGACATGGCATTGACCGAACTGATCGCCGACACGATCAACTCCCTGATCGCCGACGGTACCTACAAGGCGCTGCTCGATACCTGGGGGGTCGGTTCCGTGATCGTCGACAAGGCTCTGGTCAACCCCGAAGTCACGATCTGAGCCGATGGCTACCAACGTTGAAAACAACGGAACCGGCTTCCAGCCGGCTCCTTCCGGAAATGCGGCAGTCGCGCGCAACGTTGTCGTCACGCGCCGTCACCCTGGCCGCTGGCTCGCCATCGCCATCCTGGCAATCCTGGCGCTGCAGATCGTTCAGGCCGTTTCAGCCAATCCCAATTTTCATTGGGATGTCTACCTGACCTATCTGTTTTCAGCACAGGTCATCCGTGGGGTTGGGTGGACGCTGATCTTGACCGTCGTCGCAATGACGGTCGCGATCGTGGTGGCCGCCCTGCTGGTCATTATGCGCGACAGCGACAATCCCGTTTTGCGCGGTATCGCCTATGCCTGGGTGTGGTTCTTCCGGGGAACCCCGATCTATACGCAGCTGCTGTTCTGGGGTCTGTTCGCGGTTCTGTTCCCCAATCTTAGCCTTGCTATTCCTTTCGGGCCCGAGGTCATCAGCGTTGAAACCAAATACATCGTCACGCCGGCGGTCGCGGCCATCCTTGGCCTTGGCTTCAACGAGTCCGCCTATCTGACCGAAATCTTCCGGGCGGGATTCAATTCGCTTGATCGCGGGCAGGCCGAGGCGGCGCAGGCGCTCGGCATGAAACCGACGAAGATCTGGTGGCGGATCCTCATGCCCCAGGCAATGCGGGTGATCATACCCCCGACAGGAAACGAAACCATCGGCATGCTGAAGATGACGTCTCTGGTGCTCGCCGTGCCGTTCACCCTGGACCTGACCTTCGCGACCAATGCCATCTCGAACCGTCTCTACCTGCCGATCCCGCTGCTTCTGGTGGCCGGCACCTGGTATCTCGCCATCACCAGCGTACTGATGGTCGGCCAGCATTTCCTCGAACGCCATTTCGGTAAAGGCGTTTCCGTTCATCCGACGATGGCGGAGTAGGCCATGAATGCGCATATTTCCGAGTTCTGTGTCGAGATGCAGAACATCCACAAGTTCTATGGCCCCGTTCATGCGCTGAAGGGCGTGGATCTCAGTGTACGACGTGGCGAAGTCTGCGTGGCCATCGGCCCGTCCGGTTCCGGGAAATCGACGCTGCTTCGATGCATCAATCAGCTGGAGAGCATTTCGGCCGGCCGGGTGCTCCTTAAAGGCAAATTGCAGGGGTTCATCGAGAGGGGCGGCCGTTTTCATCCTCTCGCGCCGAGCCAGATCGCGGCACAGCGCCGGCTGACGGGAATGGTGTTCCAGCGGTTCCACCTGTTTCCGCATATGACTGCCCGCGAAAACGTCATGGAGGGGCCTCTTCATGTCAAGGGCTGGTCAAGGGAGCAATCTGGAAGGAAGGCCGATGACCTGCTTGGGCGTGTCGGTCTGGCCGGTTTTGGAGGCCGCTATCCCGCACAGCTTTCCGGCGGCCAGCAGCAGCGCGTCGCCATCGCCCGTGCGCTTGCGATGGAGCCCGAGGTGATGCTGTTCGATGAGCCGACCTCGGCGCTCGATCCCGAACTGGTCGGCGAGGTCCTCGACGTCATCAAGGATCTCGCCCGCAGCGGCATCACCATGGTCGTCGTGACGCATGAAATCGGCTTTGCCCGGGAGGTGGGAAACCATCTCGTTTTCATGGATCAGGGCCAGATCGTCGAGGAAGGCCACCCCCGCACCATGCTCGCCGATCCGCAAAATCCGCGCACTGCCGCCTTTCTATCCAAAGTCCTTTGAGGCAGCCATGCTCGTGATCAGGAGAAAGCGCTTAGATCGCTGCGCGCAGCACCCGGATGAAATCCTTGAGAACTTTGGACGGGAGACGATTGGGCGGCGTGATGAGAAGCGTCCGGAAGTGAAGCGCCGGCTCGAAGGGCCGAAGCGTCAAGCCGTGGCCTTCATAAGGTTCGGCCGTCAGCGGGTTGACCAAGCCGATCCCGATGCCGGCAGCCACCATGGCACAGATCGTCGTCGAGTACGGCGTTTCCATCACAGTACGTACGGTGATGCCTTCCTTTGCGAAGGCGGTCTCCGCTTCGCGACGGGTGGTGTCTTCGGGAGCAAGCGCCACAAAGGCCTGTCCCGCAAGGTCGGCCGGGCAAATGACCTGAAGGGCTTCGAGAGGATGTCCTTTGGGCAATGCGACGGCCACGCGGAACTGGGCGAACTCCTCAACCTCAACGCCAGTGCGGTCGATCTCGTCGGCAACGATACCGAGGTCGAACTGCCCTGTTGCCACCAGGTCGCGCACGTTGGAAGACATGCGTGCCTGGAATGTCACGGCGACATTCGGATTGGCCTGCATGAAGGCGTGAAGAGCACGGGGCAGGACATTGGTCGACAGGGCGGAAAGACAGGCGATCCTGATTTCTCCGGAGCCATAATCGCGGATGCGGGCCGCCGCGCCGCGAAGATGGGTCAAGCCCAGAAAAGCCTGCTCGACCTCACGGAAGAACAACTGACCCTCCTGGGTCGGTTGCAGCCGCCCCTTGATCCGCTTGAAAAGATCGAAGCCAAGCGAGCGTTCCAACTCCTGGACCATCTTGCTGATGGCAGGCTGGGAGACGTGCAGCACCTCGGCGGCGCGCGCCGTCGTGCCGTTCGTCATCACCACCCTGAAGACTTCCACCTGCCTCAGGTTCACCGGCGGCTCCCTGTATCATCAATAACTTCAACGAATAGCAATAGCGCAGAATTGCCCGTTTCGGAATTGGTTTCCGCGAGCGTGCCGCGTTTCTTCCGAAAGGCTTTTCCATGAGCGATCTCACCAAATGTGTCCTCACGCCCGACGTGCCAACAGACGGTTTCACGCCGCTCGCCGTCGGCGTTCATCGTGCTTCGACGATCGTCTTCAAGGATGCCGCGGCCTATACCTCTCGGGGCGAACGCGGTCATGAAGGCTACCCCTACGGCCTCTATGGCACGCCGACCACGCGCACGCTTGAAGCCAAACTGACGAGCCTTGAAGGCGGCGCCTGGACATTTCTAACGCCTTCAGGGCAGGCAGCCAACGCATTGGCGGTGCTTCCATTCCTGGGAGGGGGTGATCACATCCTGATCGCAGATACGGCCTATCCGCCGATGCGCGATCTGGCTGAGAGCGATTTGCGTCGCCTCGGTGTCGACGTCGAATTCTTCGATCCCCGCTCGCCGGAAGATGTCGCCGCCAGGATGCGGAAATCGACCCGGCTTGTCTGGTGCGAAAGCCCTGGATCGACGACGATGGAGATACTCGACTTGCCGCGGATTGCCGCGATCGCTCATGAACACGGCGCACTGGTCGGGGTCGACAACACCTGGGCAACGCCGCTGAATTTCAAACCGCTTGAGCATGGTGCCGATATCGTCACCGAGGCGCTGACCAAATTTGTATCGGGCCACTCCGACGTGCTTATGGGCTCGATCACGGTGCGGGATGCCGCCCTGATCAAGCCGATCCGTGCGTTGATCGGCCGAATGGGCATCGGTGTTTCGCCGGACGATGCCTCGCTTGTCCTGCGCGGTTTCGAGACGCTCGGCGTGCGCCTACGGCATTCCGAGCGGGTAGCGCTCGATTTCGCACGTAGGATCGAGGGGCATCCTCTCGTGGCGCGGGTTCTTCATCCTGCCTTGGACTCCTTTCCTGATCACGGACTCTGGAAACGCGATTTTCTTGGCTCCAGCGGTGTTTTCAGCATCGTTTTCACCAGAGCGGCGTCCAGCCATGTTGCCGCTTCCCTCGACGCGTTGAAGGTTTTTGCCATCGGTGCCTCCTGGGGCGGCACGCGCAGCCTTGCTGCTCCCATGTCCATTGCCGGCTTTCGCAGCGCCACTGCCTGGAGCGGCCCCGACGTCATTTTGCGCATTAGCATCGGGCTGGAGGATGAAAGGGAGCTCTGGGATGACGTGGAGCGCGTGCTGGCCGCTGTCGAAGCCAAGTCGAGTGCCGCCGCAAGCGAGGCGTCGCTGAAGCCAGCCCGTCTCGGCTGACAGCCGCAAGCGAGAGAATCCGGGAAGGACGAGATGTGCCAAAGACAGAAGACGTATTGCGGGATATCGACGACAAGTTTGACATCGCTCTGGGCAAACTTCTCGAGCTGGTTTCGATACCGTCGATCTCGAGCGAGTCCTCTGGCAAAGAAGGGATCGCACGGGCGGCGGAATGGTTGAAACGTGAACTGTCCTCCATCGGGCTTGGGGCGGATGTCATAGGAACAAACGGGCACCCCGTCGTTCTTGCTCGCTCCTCTCCCAGAGCAACCGGCAACGAGCCACGTCTGCTGTTCTACGGGCATTACGACGTTCAGCCTGTGGGCGATATCGGCCAGTGGAAACACCCGCCCTTTGCGCCGACTGTCATCGAGGAGGATGGCCTGCACCGATTCTACGGGCGCGGCACCTCCGACAGCAAGAGCCAGCTCTGGACCTTCATCGACGCATTGCGGGCTTGGAAAAGCGTGCATGGTGAATTTCCCGCGGATGTCGTCGTCGTGCTTGAAGGCGAAGAGGAGTGCGGATCGCCGAGTTTGGCGGATTTCATCGAGGCCCACCGGGATGACCTCGCCTGCGATGTCGCCTTCATTTGTGACGCCGAGATGTGGTCTGCGACACAGCCGGCGATTACCACCCAGCTCAAGGGGCTGGTCCACGAACGCGTGACGATTTCAGCCCCCAATCCGGATTTGCATTCGGGACATTACGGCGCGGTTGCCGCCAACCCGATCCGGATCCTGAGCACCATTCTGGCAAGCCTGCATGACGGCAAGGGGCGGGTTGCCATCGATGGCTTCTATGATGAGGTGCGCGACATTCCTGATGCCGTGCGCCGTCAGTGGCAGAAGCTTTCGCGAGAACCCGAATTGTTTGCCGATGTCGATCTTGCTGGCGGCATTGCCGAAGAGGGATACGCTCCGATCGAAGCGATGTGGGGTCGTCCGACCGTCGACATAAACGGTATTACCGGGGGCAATCAGGGGCCAGGCGAACGCTCTGTCCTGCCGGGGTCGGCAACCGCGCGGCTGTCCTTCCGGCTGGTGGCCGGACAATCGCCAGAATCGATCCGCCGACGCTTCCGTAGCCATGTCGAACGGATGGTCCCGGAAGGTTGCCGCGTTGAGTTCGAGGGGCAGGGCGGTAGTCCCGCGGTCGTGCTGTCGCAAGAAAGCGCCTACCTGAAGGCGGCCGCCCGAGGGCTGGAGAAAGAATGGGAAACGCCCGTCATTCTGCGCGGGACGGGTGGGGCCATACCCCTGGTCGAACAACTCAGCGACGCCCTGCAAACGGAATGTGTGGTCATCGGTTTCATTTTGCCAAGCGATGCCATCCACGCTCCCGACGAGCGCTATGACAGCGCGCGGCTTCGCCAGGGTGCGAGGAGTTGGATCCGGATCTTCGAGGAGATCCGGGCACAGAGGCCAAGCCAGGCCTAGGCGGATCGACATTCGCGACATCCATATCACGGCTGCGATGAGATGAATGAAGCCCTCAGACGTAAGTGATCCAAGGCATATAGGGCGGCCAGCAGCAACGCGTGGCGATCGCCCGCGTACTGTGCATGGAGGCGGCAGTCATCCTGTTCGATGAAGCCACAGGCATGGTCTTCCGGCCCCTGAGCTCGATGTCGTACGGAGCGTCGGCACTGTCGAGGCCAAAGGGGCGGCAACGCGCCGGGAGATAAATCCAGGCGCAGCGAGGATTGACCACCTTGGCCCGCGCGACTGTGGGTCCTCCGGCTGATCCTGCCTGGCGTTCCCAGGCGGCTGGCGGTTTCGGCAGCGCCTAGCGGCGCCGGGTCATTTGGGTCAACGTCAGCGGGTAGCGGAGAGGGTGATAGGCCGCCGCGCTTATGTTGACGGTGCGATTGCTCGCGTCATAGGCGACCTGGTCGAGCGTCAGGACCGCGGCCGGCATTTCCATTTGTAGAAACGCGCCCTCTGTCGGCGTGGCGAGCCTTGCGCTCACGGTGGACTGGCCCCGCGCCGGGAAGACGCCATAGGTCTGCTCGAACTCCAAATACAGGGAGCGATTTCCTGTTGTCCAGTCGAGAGCGAGGATGCCCGGCGTCATGGCGGCGGAGAACCAGTCGCGCTGGATGACGACCGGAAGATCGTTCAGGAGGCGCAGCCGTTCCAGATAAACCACCTCGGCGCCGATCGGCAGGTTGAGAGCGCGTGCGATTTCTTCGTCCGCCTTTATGAGTTCGCCCTTCAGAAGGCGCATGCCGGGCAGCAGACGGTTTTCCGTCGCCGTTTGGGTGAAGCTTCTGACGATTTCCAATTCATAGCTGGGCTTGGGCTCCGCGACGTAGATACCTTTGCCGGGGCGGCTCTGTAGATGGCCGAGATGCTCCAGGTCCTTGAGCGCCTGGCGCACGGTTATTCGGCTGACCCCGTATATCTCGACGAGTTCGCGTTCTGAGGGAAGTTTTTCGTTGAGGACCCATTCCCGACGGTCGATCTTCGCCTTCAGAAGATTGCGCAGCTGGACATAGAGCGGATCGGGATGATTGCGCTCTATCAGGCGTTGGCTCCGCTGGTTGGCTTGTCCCGACATCGAGGTTCCTGCCTTGCGATTGTTGGCGCTTCCTGAGTGCCAATACACGGAAACGCCACGCGTTGAAACAGTGCAAGACCGTGGTTCAGCGGACGCGATATCGGCGCCACTATTATAATTGACATAACTGGTAATGACCAGTACTGCTAGGCCCTCTTATTGGTGGAGCATGGCATGAAACTTACCCTGATCGGCGGCGGCGGTGTCCGAGCCCCCCTCTTTGTCGGTTCCGCGCTGAGGCGCGCGGAAAAGAGCGGGCTCACGGAGATTTGCCTTCAGGACACCAATGAGCGGAAGCTCGCCCTGTTCGGCGGGATCAGCCAGGAAGTCGCCCGCCGGATGCAGTCGCCGGTGCGCATCAGCATGACGCCGAACGCCGAGCGTGCGCTCGACGGCGCGAAATATGTCGTCACTACGGTTCGGCCGGGCGACGAGGACGGCCGTATCAAGGATGAGCGGATAGCGCTTGCCCACGGGGTGCTTGGTCAGGAAACGACCGGTCCGGGCGGCTTCGCCATGGCACTGCGCAGTATTCCGGTTATCCTGCGCTATGCGGAAATCCTCAAGCGCGTCAGCCCGGACGCCTGGCTTTTCAATTTCACCAACCCGGCAGGTCTCGTCGCCCAGGCGCTGCAGGATTGCGGCTATCGCCGCACGATCGGTATCTGCGACGGTGCGAACGGCGCGCAGGAAGCGCTCGCGCGCTGGTTCAAGGTTCCCCAGAACGACGTTCATGCCGAGGTCTACGGCCTGAACCACCTGTCCTTCACCCGTGCTGCGATGCTGAACGGGAAGGAGGTCCTCCAGCCGCTGCTCGACGACCTCGCCTTCCTGAAGGCGACGTCGCAGCGGATGTTCGATCCTGATCTGATCCGCCGCCAGCGCAACTGGATCAACGAATATCTCTATTACTACTACTATGCGGAGCGCGCCGTGGCGGCGCTGAAGTCGGACGCGCGCACGCGCGGCGAAGAGGTCAAGGATCTGAATGCCGCGCTGATGACACGTCTGGGCACGATGGATCTGGACAGGGATGCGGACGCTGCCCTTTCCGCCTACTACGCCTACGAGCGGCGGCGCAACGCGACCTACATGCATTACGCATTCGAGGATGCGCCGAGCATGGAAGATGCGGACCAGGCGTCCGATCATGCCGCCCATGGCAATACCGGCGAGGAGGGTGAAGGCTATGCGGGCGTCGCGCTCAACCTGATCGACGCTCTGGAAACCGGGGTGCCCTGCTACAGCGGCCTCAACGTGCGCAACGAAGGCGCGATCGAGGGGCTGGCCGACGACGACGTCGTTGAGGTCAGCTGCGTCGTCGACAGAACGGGCATTAAGCCGCTGCCGATCGGCAAGATGCCGGAATCGCAGGCCCAGCTCGTGCTGAACGTGAAACGCTATGAGCGGCTGGCCATCCGCGCCATTCTGCAACGCGACCGCCAGACGGCCATCGAGGCGCTGATGGCGCATCCGCTGGTTCTGTCCTATTCCCGCGCCAGGCCCCTCGTCGAGGAGTATCTTTCGGCACATGCGGACCATACGGGAGAATGGCATTGAGCGAAGCGCGTGACCATTCGGCTTTCGACGTGGTGGTGATCGGAGAATATTACTTCGACCTGATCTTCCGCGGCCTGCCGGGCGTACCGACGATCGGGACGGATATCTGGGCGGAGGAATTCGACTGGCTCGCCGGCGCGTCCTTCTCGACCGCGCTCGCCCTTGCCCGCCTCGGCACGCAGGCCGGCTGGTGGTGTACCTTCGGTAACGACATCTTCAGCCGCATGATCATCGAGGAAGCCCGGCGCGAGGGCATGCCGACCGAGCTCTTCCAGATGGTCGACCGGCCGGTGCGACGCGTAAGCGCGGCTTTCTCGCTGTCGCACGATCGTGGCTTCGTGAGCTATTCGGAAGAACCGGAGCGGCTGATGCCGCGCGAGGCGCTTCGGCAGCTGAAGCCGCGTGTCCTCCTGTTGCAGGGCTTCTCGCTCGATGCCGAGCGCCAGGCGTTGATCGAGGAGGCGCGCTCACTCGGGATCCTGGTCTGCTCGGATTGCCAGCATATCGACATGACGCTGGATACGCCATCCATGAGGGAGGCGCTCTTGCGCATCGACGTCTTCCTGCCGAACGCGAAAGAGGCGATGGACCTGACGGGCGCCGCCGATGTGGACGGGGCCCTGGCAGCCCTTTCCCCATTTTGCCCGACCGTCGTCATCAAGTGCGGCGGAGACGGTGCGGTCGCAATGCACGAGGGCAGGCGTTACGCGGTTCCCGCCCTGCCGGTCGAGGTTTTCGATACGACGGGCGCTGGCGATTGTTTCAATGCGGGTTTCGTGCATGGCCGCCTCAACGAGCCGGACTTCGAAGCCGCGTTGGAGATCGGCGTCATCTGCGGCTCCCTGGCCGTGACCGGCTATGGCGGGCGCAACCTGCCGTATCTCGATGATATCAAGAAATACAGGCGAGCGAACGCTCCCGTATAGCAGAGTCCAGTGCAAACAAAGGTGGGAACAATGGCAAGATACAGACTGGGACTACTGGCCGGCGCCGCCGCCCTGGTGGCATCGATCTCCGCCGTTTCGGCACAAGCCGAGACCGTTTCGATGTTTTGCTCGGCGACGGACTATGAACTTTGCGAAAAGGGAGCCGCGGAATGGTCGAAGACCTCGGGACACGAGGTGAAGATCAACCGCATGCCCCAGAACCTCGATGATGCGATCCCGATCTATCAGCAGCTCTTCGCAGCCAATTCCGCCGACGTAGACGTGCTCTATATCGACGTGATCTGGCTCGGCATGTTCAAGGATCATCTCGCGGATCTTACGCCGCTGGTGCCGGAAGACGAGGTCAAGGCGCATTTCGCCTCGGCGACCGAAGCCGCACGGCTGGAAGGCAAGCTGACGGCGATGCCCTTCTACATCGATACGGGGCTTATGTTCTACCGCAAGGATCTGCTGGAAAAATACGGCAAGCAGCCGCCGAAGACCTGGGACGAGCTGACAACGACGGCCAAGGAGATCCAGGATGCCGAGCGTGCCGCAGGCAGCCCGGATATCTGGGGCTATGTATGGCAGGGCCGCAGCTATGAGGGCCTGACCTGCGACGCGCTCGAATGGATCGCGTCCAGCGGCGGCGGGACGATCGTCGCTGACACAGGCGAGGTCACCATCAACAATCCCAAGGCCGTGGAAGCGCTGACCCGGGCACGCGACTGGGTGGGCTCCATCTCGCCGCATGGCGTGCTGAACTACGACGAGGAAGCCTCGCGCGCCGTCTTCGAAAGCGGCAATGCGGTCTTCCATCGCAACTGGCCCTATGTCTGGGGTACGTCCCAAGCGCAGGGTGCCGGCCTTGCCGGCAAGGTCGGCGTCACGGCGCTGCCCGTCGGCGCCGAAGGCGAACGCTCCAGCGGTTCGCTCGGCACGGCCTATCTTGGCATCTCGAAATACTCGAAGAAGCAGGAGATCTCCGCCGAGCTACTGCGCTACATGGTCGGCCTAGAAGACCAGACGATGCGGGCGATCGAGGGCGGCTACAATCCGACCGTCGCGGCGCTCTACGAGGACACGGATGTTCTTGCAAAGATTCCCTTCCTCGAAATGGCCAAGTCCGCATTCGAGGAATCCGTCGCACGACCCTCGGCGGTGACGGGCAAGAACTACAATCGCATGTCCCGGACCTTCTATCGCGCCGTTCACGAGATCATTTCGGGCGCCGATGACGTCGCCGGCACGGTGGAGCAGATGGCGCGCCGGATCGAACGCGACGTGAAGGCTGCCGAGTGATACCAAAAAGACCCGCCGGCATGACCGCGGGCGGGTCATCGTCTCGATCAAGCAGGAATACCGAGTGACCGTTCGCCTCTTCGACACACCCGACGAGATCGGCCGTCATGCCGCGGGCTATCTGCTGGCCCGGCTGCGCGCGGCGCATGCACCGCAGCGGGATTGCCTCGTCGGGTGCCCGACAGTCCGCACGCCCCGTCCTGTCCATGCGGCGCTGGTCACCGGTTGGGCCGGTTTCGACGCGGAATGGCCAGCCAGCATCGCGCGGGCTGTGGGAAGCCACGAGATTTTCGCGGATCATGCCGCGTGCGACGGTCGGGGGTAAGGTCATGGCGTCCGTCACACTGAAGAACGTGAGCAAGAGCTTCGGCACCTTCGACATCATCCGGAACGTGGACCTGGAAATCGCCGATGGCGAGTTCGTGGTTTTCGTCGGGCCGTCGGGCTGCGGCAAATCAACCCTGCTCCGGCTGATCGCGGGCCTTATGCCGGTGTCCGAGGGCGCCGTGCTGATCGGCGGCGACGAGGTGACCGATGTGCCGGCCTCCAAGCGCGGCATTTCCTTCGTCTTCCAGTCCTACGCGCTCTATCCCCACATGAACGTTTCGCGCAACATCAGTTTCGCGCTCGAGACGGCCCGCATCGGCAAGGCCGAGATCGCCCGCAAGGTCGAGGCCGTCGCCAGGATGCTGAAGATCGACCATCTCATGGAGCGAAAGCCGCGCCAGCTCTCCGGCGGCCAGCGCCAGCGCGTTGCCATCGGCCGCGCGCTGGTGGCTGATCCCGACGTCTTTCTCTTCGACGAGCCGCTCTCCAACCTCGATGCGGACCTGCGAACCGAGATGCGCTTCGAGATCGCCAGGCTGCATGAAGACGTAAAGGCGACGATGATCTATGTCACCCACGACCAGACGGAAGCGATGACGCTGGCCGACAGGATCGTGGTGCTGAATCACGGACGCGTTGAGCAGACCGGAACGCCACGCGACCTCTACGATCGTCCGGCCACCCGTTTCGTCGCCGGTTTTCTCGGCAGCCCGAAGATGAATTTCGCCCCGGCCTCGACGGCGGGTGGCGTGCTTGCAGGGCCGGGCGGTTTCTCCTATGCGCCGACGCACCTGAACGGCGCCGCGGTGAGCGAAATCGGGTTGCGCCCGGAAGCGCTTGCGCTGTCCGCCGGCGGTGCCCCCGGTGTGATCGAGGGCGTGTTCGAGCGGATGGAGGATCTCGGTCACGAATACCTCTGCTATGTCCGCGTTGGCGGCGGTCCGATCTGGACCATCCGCGGCACGGGCACGCCGCCGGCGCTGTCGCCCGGGCAGGCCGTCCGCGTCGCGTGGAAGCCGGAGAACCTTCATCTGTTCGACGCGGAAGGCCGGAGCCTGGAGCATGGACGGACGGGGGAGGGGAGCGCATGACGCCGACCGATCGCGCCCGGCGGGTCGAAACGCGGATCGCCTTGATGTTCGTGGCGCCGCTTGTCATCGTCCTCCTGGCCGTGGCGATCTGGCCATTGGCGCGCACGATCTTCTTTTCCTTTACCGACGCCTATCTCGACGATCCCACCAACTACAGGTTCGTCGGCTTTGCGAATTTCGTGACGGTCTGGGAAGACACTACGTTCTGGCTGGCGGTGCGCAACACGCTGGTCTTCACCGTCGTTTCGGTGGCGATCGAGACCGTGCTCGGGCTTGCCATCGCGCTTCTTCTTCACCGCGCCTTTCTGGGGCGCGGGCTGGTGCGCGCGGCGATACTCATTCCCTGGGCCATGCCGATGGTCGTCTCGACGCGCATTTGGGACTGGATGCTGAACGACCAGTTCGGCCTCGTCAACAAGGCGCTGATCAATCTCGGCGTCATCTCCAAGGGCATTGCCTGGACGGCGGACCCGTCGCTGCTTCTCGCCGTGGTCATCTGCATCGACGTGTGGGTGACGACGCCGTTCATGGTTCTCCTCATCCTCGCCGGCCTGCAGCTCATTCCGGAGGACCTCTACGAGGCGGCAGAAGTCTCCGGTGTTCCGCACTGGAAGCGCTTCTGGTCGATCACCCTGCCGCTCGTGGCACCCGCGATCGGCGTCGCGATGCTGTTCCGCACGCTGGACGCGTTGCGCATGTTCGATCTCAGCTACGTGCTGGCGGCCAACAATGCCAACACGATGACCATGTCCATCTATGCCCGCGACCAGCTGATCGGCTTCCAGGACCTGGGCGTCGGTTCGGCCGCCTCGACCTGGGTCTTCCTGATCATCGGCCTCATCGCCATCGTCATCGTCGGGCTGCTCCGGCTCGACCGTTCGCATCACTAGGAGGGACGGATGAGGACGAAGCGCCACTCCAACGCGACCTATCGGTTCATGCGCCATTTGAAGGCGGCGGGCCTCTATGCCGCCGTCGCGCTGGTGATGATCTATGTCCTCTTTCCCTACTACTGGGCCATCGTGACCTCGACGAAATCGGCGCAGGCGATCTACGGGACAAACCTCCTGCCGTCTCTCGATTTCACCAACTACATCCAACTCTTCGCCAATTCCGTCTTCATCGGCGCGCTGGTGAACTCCATCCTCGTGGCGGTCACAAGCACGCTGATCGCGCTCGCGATCGGCATCCTGGCGGCTTACGGCTTCGGCCGGCTGCATTTCGCGGCGGGGCGCTATCTTCTTATCGCGGTGCTGATGATCTCCGTCTTCCCGCAGGTCGTCGTGCTATCGGGCATGTTCGAGGTGATCGGCTTGTTGAGGCTCTACAACAACCCGGGCGCGCTCGTCGTCTCCTATCTGATCCTGACGCTGCCGTTCACGACATGGGTCCTGACGAGCTTCATCCGCGATCTGCCGGTGGAGCTGGAGGAAGCGGCCCTGATCGACGGTTGCTCGCGGCTGCGGATCCTGACCCATGTGCTGCTGCCGCTGATGTGGCCCGCGATCGCGAGCACCGGGCTCCTGGCCTTCATTCTGTCCTGGAACGAATTCCTCTTTGCGCTGACCTTCATCCTGACCGACGAGAACCGAACCGTGCCTGTCGCGATCGGCCTCCTGACCGGCAGTAGCCGATACGAGGTGCCTTACGGGCTGCTAATGGCCGCGTCCGTGACGGTCACGCTTCCCCTTCTCGTCCTTGTCCTGATCTTCCAGCGAAAGATCGTCGCTGGGCTCACCACGGGCAGCGTCAAGGGCTAGGACGCCTCGCATGCCGCAGCGCGCTGTTTCCTCGCTCTGTTTTTGGCCGCAGTATTGTCTCCATTAAGAACGCAGATCGGCGCGGCCGCCAGTCGAACGCGCTCCAAGATGGTAAGTCATGGACCTGACAAGTGATCGCTGGTCGGCTTTTCCTGACAATCTTTAGCCCCGAGTTGGAGATAGCATCTAAATGCACCTCCTGCGGGACAGGGCGCCCCGTGAGCCCTTGTCAGACCACCGCCATTCGTCGGACGCGCTGGCGATGGTGCCGTTGGCAATGTTTGCCGCGAGCCGCGACCACAGACAATCTTCCGTGAAACACGTGAGGTCACCACTTGCGTCCGAAAGCGAAAGCTTGCCATAGGCCTGTAATAGTGGCGCGATGCCACCGGCAATGTTCACCTCATGAAACGGGTCGGACTCCGCGCGGCGTAGCACGCGATGTCCCCATACACCGGGCTGGTTGTCGTTCACCATGTCGGCCAGGAGATCGGCATTGCCAGCCTGCTGGATGCCGGCCGAGGTCAGATATCGCATCAGTGGATAATAGACGACTTGCCTGAAGCCGCCCAAAACCCTCACGCCTGGTAAGATGGAGATGGCGAGAAACGCTAGTAGTAAGTTGGGAAGTATAAGTCTGTTGCGGAGCGCCGCTGCAATGGCATCGGGTCGAAACCTCACAGAAAACGTTGGGGCGTTGTCGCTAATGAGTGCATCGCCCTTAAGGTGCAAAGGAGTGACCCGGTTCTCCGAAATGCGCCAGAAGAAGTCAGTCGTTCGACGAATCCAACCCGCCCATGGACCGGCCTGCAAGTCGTCCAGCGCGGTCAGAATTGAATTGGCGATAGTCCTGTTGCCTATGAACTGCGACGATATCCAGGACGTTGGGTCTTCGAGATGATCGGCGATCAGGTCGGCCACATCAAAATCATCCAGTTGAAGCAGTCTGATTGACTGGGAAAACGTTCGGCGCCAGAGATCCCGGTTGCCCGCTTTGATCGCCTCCGCCGCCGAGGCGAATTCGGCACTGGGAAGATTGGCGAGGAGACAAGCCGCGTCAGCATTGGGCGCGCTTTCGCCTTTCGCGTTCGTTAGGGCATAGCGGTAGGGTCCATTCAAGCAGCCTATGCTCGAACTATCCATTCGATTCCGAGGCACGCCGAAGAGATTGAGTGGCTCGCCGCCCACTCTAAGCCAGCCAGGTCCTTTCTTCGCGCGCTCCGAAAAGCCCGACGTCGAAGCGAAGTAGCTGATGTACCAATTGCGATTATGAGCCATCAGGCCCATCATACTGAACAGGTGCGTATAAAAGGCATCCGGCTCGAACAGCAGCAGACAATGCGGGCCAGTCTGAAGGACCGGCGACGCAACCAATTCGCGCCCTGCGCT
Source organism: Shinella oryzae (assembly GCF_023038235.1). Taxonomy (NCBI): domain Bacteria; kingdom Pseudomonadati; phylum Pseudomonadota; class Alphaproteobacteria; order Hyphomicrobiales; family Rhizobiaceae; genus Shinella; species Shinella oryzae. The sequence goes on from NZ_CP081988.1 coordinate 1,813,360, forward strand.
CCGCGCTTCTTCTTCCGTGTAGCTCGACCGGCGCGCCGCGCGCTCGATGCATGTGCGAAAGAGATCTTTCGCATGATTGCGGGCAGCGCTCTCAGCGGAGACGTGCTCGACCCGATAGAGCTTCGACGCGTACGCAGTGAGTGGCCTCTCCCAATAGGGGGCGAGCTGAGGCATGAGGTAGGAGAGCGATCGCCGCACGTCGGCGGGGCTGCAGTACGACGTCGAATTCGAAACCGACGGTTTGTCCATTTCACGGTTCCTCGGCGCGCCCTGCAGCCATTGCCGCCCTGCCGTTGGCGCGCCGCCACGAGAGGGCAGGGCCGAGTGGTTCAGATGGCGTGTCGATGATCACCGCTGGCAGTGTCTCGTAGCAGAAAGCGGGCGGGATCGCCGGTTTGACCATCAGCGATACGAACTCTAGGATCGACGCCCTCGAATTTGACGAGACGATGGTATAGAAGTTTCCGCTGTTCCACGTCAGCACAGAATAGCGAAAGAACAGCCGCAAGGCCGCGACCGTCGTCTGCAGGTCGACTTGGCAATTCGCCATTGTTTCGAGGATTTCCGCTTTTTTTTCAGATATTTGTCCGTCCGAGAAGAAGCGGCTCTTGAACAAGCCGTCTTTCTGATTCTCGCGCTCGGCATAAACGTCGTGGTCCTCGTGCGCAAGCTTCTGGACCTGCACTAAAATTCCCCCGTGCCGCAGGCGCGGCGTGATGAAGGAAAGCTGCGCGGCACGGTCCCGATCGTACATTTGGAATGTCGTGTCTTCGACAAGCACATCGAATCCGTTGCGAAAGTGAGCGAGGTCGGGATCGGCGGCGTATCGAGCCGCATCCAACTCGAAAAACGGCCCGAGGAAAAAATGCGCGTGTTCGCTTCCCCGCTTAGCGAAGAATGCTGCCCGGTTCGCGGGCGTTGGGCTGCAGGCGAGTGTCTTGACGCGTCCGTCACCCAGCACGGCGACCGACCGCGCCATGCAGCCCGTACCAGCGCCCAAGGTGTAAAGGGTCGAGGCCTGGGCGGTTTTCGCCCAGCGGCGAAGACAGACTGACAGTATCGCCGGACCGAGACGGCAGGTCTCTTCGAGCCGGTAGGGAATGCTCGCGTGATAATGGCTGTCGAACGGGCCGAAAAGTCGAAAATGCGTATCGGCGTAAACGGCGCAGTCGAGATCGAAATCATGAAGGCTGATATCCGGCGCGGGCTTGCCGATGTCTGGAGCTCCCCCTTGCCCGCTCGCAGTCTGTTCGAAGAACGGGGCGAAGGACGTGAGCCGGGGCGCAGTGCGCCAACGTTCGATGATCTGTGGATCCACCATGGTCATCTCCTTGATAGACGAACGGCCGCGATCTCCATTGGTCGGTCAGAAGCGGCGATGTTTTGGGGCCGCTACCGTGGCGCACCTCCGAACCGGCCGCCCTGATCGTCCACGGGTTTGAGGGGCAGGCCAATCTGTCGAAATCGTTAGCTAGACGGATCGTGAAATGACGCGTTGGATGCGAATTGCTGCGGGAGCTTTAGGTCTGATCTCGGTCGTGCCGCTCAATTGAAGCGGCTCTCGCCTTGAACAAGCGATACGAAGACGAGGTAACATGCTGTCCGACATTAGGGCTCCATATGCTGTTCTGTTTCTTGTCGCAGGAGCTTGCGCGGTAACGATCGCGCGTGCGATGACATTGTCTTTCCTGGCGATAAAGCTCCAACAGGATTTTGACCTCGGCCCCGCAATGATCGGCTTTCTCTTGGGGGCGGGTTCGTTGCTAGGGGCTTTCGTCGCGCCTGTGGTAGGTGCGCTGTCGGACGGCCTTGGGCGCAAGAAAATTCTCGCGCTGGTTCTTTTAACGCTCGCCACGGGTATGATTGCGTTGGCCCTAGCAGAAACCGTAATTGTCTTCTGTGCAGCCCAGGTGACGACCGCGACCGCAATCTCTCTTTATGGCCCGATGTCGCGTGCCCTTATGAGCGATATTTGCACCGAGACTGTGCGTCTGAAGTACATTTCATGGCGTTACACTGCTTCAAACGTTGGTTGGGCTGTTGGGCCCGTCATAGGTCTGGCCGCGGGGGTCGCGTCGACAACCTTGTTTCTCGCCGCATCCGCCATCTACCTTCTGCTCGCCCTAGTTCTGGAACTGATCCATTTTCCAGCACCAAGTTCCGCGGACGAGCAGCTTCCCGCCGTAGGCCTAGCGTTCCTCTCAAACATTCGGACCGCAGTTCGGGATCGTCGTCTACAGAGCTTTATCGCGGGCAGCACTTTTCTAATCGCAGTGTACGGCCAGTGGACCGTAACGCTGGCTCCGTATCTTACAAACAGCCTCTCCGATGGCGTTGAAATATACGCGTACGCCGTATCGACGAACGGCTTCGTCGTCCTTATTGGAAATCCGCTGGCCCGACGTATTGTCGAGCGCCTCGGTGCCTACAAAGCCGTCGCGGTCGGGTGCGTGTTCTTCGTGATAAGCCAGATAGGGTTGATGATATCCGTCGGATTATCCGGGGTCCTCGTGTCAATGATCCTGTTCACGGTCGGAGAGATCCTTGTCATTCCATCGGAGTACGTTTTGATAGACAATGCTTCAACGGAGCGAAATAGAGGGAGTTACTTCGGTGCCCAATCGTTCTCGATGATTGGAAGTTTCATCGGTCCTGCGATTGGCGGTGCCGTTCTCGAGGCGTTTGGGGGCGTCGCAATGTTTAGCGTGTTCGCGGGCTTTGCAGTCATCGGCCTGATGTTCTTCGCTGTCAGCATGCGAATGTCGCCTCCAAGCTCTTGATGACTACCATACAGAGCGCAATTATCGATCGGCATGACGAAAGAATTGTTGACTCCTGGTGCTGCCGCGTAGGACTTGAGTCGCCAGCATACTGGCCATTGCAGGCCCTTTGACCAGAGCGGGTGGCCCTCATGCCTCAAGACATGATTTCTCCATGTCGTCGCCCTCCGCCCGCACAGTTCCATTGCGCCTTGAGACCTCGCCGCTGGTCAACCGGCCCATCGGATTTTCAGTTTGTCGCCGCTTCACCAATCTCCCGGTCAGTAGCCACCGCGTAATATACGAGACGGAGGTGCTTTTCCTCGTCCACGATGAAGGACGAATGATCGAACGCCACCGTTCCTTGGCCTTCTACAATGAAGCTCCGCCGGCCATCACAGCGACCATGCACGTCGTACTGGTTCCACAGCGTCCTGAACGATGAAGATACCTGCTCTAAGGTCCTGACGAGTCCTATCATGCTTTCGTCTTCCGGAGCCCGGGCAAAATCACGTCGGAAGCTCGCCAGAACCTGCGGAGCCTGAAGATGCCATCCCACGATCCTTCGATTGAGACGATCATCGGCGAACAACATCCAGAGCATATTCCGGTCACCGGGGTCGCGCTGCTCGAACTTGAAGAGCTGTTCGGCGGCGGCGTTCCATCCAATCACATCCCATCGAAGGTTCAAAACGTACGATGGACGCTCCGTAAGGTCATCCAGAAGCCGGCGCACCAATGTCGGGACCTCGCACCATGCCCGGCCCGAAATGGCGGGTGGCCTTTGGTGTGCAAGGAGAAACAAATGGCGTCGTTCCGTTTCATCCAGTTTGAGGACACGCGAGACATTATCTAGAAAGGCGGTGGAGACCTTGATGTCTCGGCCCTGTTCGAGCCACGTGTACCAAGTTATGCCGACGCCCGCGAGCGCTGCGACTTCCTCACGTCGTAGCCCTGGAGTGCGTCGCCTTTTCCCGGCTGGGAGACCGACATCCAGCGGTGACAAACTCTCTCGGCGTCGCCGCAAAAAATCGGCCAGTTCGCCGTGCTTACGATCCAGGCGGTTGTCAAACACGTTGTTCATAGTAATAGGATAATTTGTTCCATAGTAACAGTTTAAAGCGTGTGCGAAGCGACTTCAAGAACGAAGGAGTTGCTCATGAACCTCGATAAAGTCCCTGCTGGAACCCGTACCGGCCAGAGCCGTGCTATAGCACGGCCCTCGGCTTTTGCGCTGGCCATCCTATTGCTCGGCGGTTTCATCACCGTGTTTGACCTGTTCGTGGTCAATGTCGCTATTCCCGCAATACAGTCTGACTTTAGTGCCAGCTTTGCCGAGGTTGGGTTTGTAATCGCTGGATATGAACTTGCCTTTGGGGTCTTGCTAATCGCGGGCGGAAGGCTTGGCGACCGCTACGGCCGTCGCCGCTTGTTCTCACTCGGGATGGCGGGTTTTGCGATCACCTCATTCCTGTGTGGCATCGCGCCCGATGCAACTAGCCTTATCGGTGCACGTTTTCTCCAAGGTGCGACCGGCGCGATCATGTTCCCACAGGTGTACGCTCTGCTACGGGTAATGTATGACGAAGCGAGCAGGGGCTGGGCTTTCGGCATCCTTGGAATGACACTGGGGCTAGCAGCCATCGCTGGACAGGTCCTCGGCGGGCTTCTCGTGGAAAGCGATCTGTTTAGCTCCGGTTGGCGGATCATATTCCTCATAAATCTTCCGATTGGCGTGATCGCGGTTCCGTTGACACGCTTGATCCCCGAGTCGCGCTCGTCTGATACGGTCGGCATTGATTGGCTGGGTATTGCGCTGGCAACAGCGGCATTGTTGCTGCTGCTTTTACCGTTGCTGGAAGGGCCGAATGCTGGCTGGCCTTTGTGGACATGGGCCAGCATGGCGGCCTCACTAGCGATGTTCACGGCATTTCTCGTCTGGCAGCGCCATGTAACGAAGAGCGGCGGTTCTCCTGCGATTGACGTTAGCCTGTTTCGACGTACCCAGTTTTCCGCAGGGTCCCTGGTTGTGCTTCTGACCTATTCAACGTCAACCTCGCTCTTTCTTTGCTTCGCCTTGCTGGTACAGTCGGGTCTCGGCATGACACCTTTTGAAGCCGGTACGCTGTTTGCACCGGCAAGCGTAGGGTTCGTCGCCGCATCGGTGATCGCCCCGAAGCTCGTGGATCGTTGTGGAAAAATAGCAGTCGCTGGCGGGATGATGGTCTATGCGGCAGGCATCGGCTGGCTCATGATGAGCGTCGGTAATCTTGGAGATGAACCTGTTCAAAGGGCGCTTCTGCCAGCGCTCGTTGTGTTCGGATTTGGACAAGGCCTCTCGATGACGCCGCTCCTAAATATGGTGATCGGCGTCATCGAGGACAGAAAGGCCGGTATGGCGGCTGGCGTCATTTCCACCATGCAGCAGGTTGGAGGCGCCTTCGGGGTCTCTGTTGTCGGCATCTTCTTCGTTGGCATTCTTGGTGAAAAACCCGTCGAAGGGCTATCGCAGGCGCAGCGATATGCCGACGCGTTCTCAGGCGCGATGACCTACAACCTCCTCGCGGTCCTGTCGGCTGCCGTGATAGTCATTATGATCACACGAAGAATACGCGGCGTTTCGTAGCGAAGCGACCCAAGAAGGGTCAATGCGCCAGGAAAGCAGATAGGGGTTTTGGCTCGCTTGATTAACTTAAGTCGGGCCGTAGCCTCACTCCCCGATTCGCAACCACCTACATTTCATACGGGCACTCTTTTGCAAGGAGAGTCCGAGCCCACGACGCGACAGGTAGATCACTTTCTTTATCACTGAAATGGTGTCTGCCGTATCAAGTGAGAATGAAAACTATCGATAGGTAAAATCAGTCTGCTTCATTCGTGGCGTTACCGCGAAGCGCCCTAAAAACCTGCGGATCGAATGTGAACTGTCTAGCCGTTCCCCTGCCCATGGAGTTCTTCCCGAGCGTCTCGATCAGGACTCCTCGCCGGACCAAGAGTTCGATCGTCTCAAGAACTCCACTCCGCGTCATCCCGGTAAATTCTATTAAATTTGAGAGCGTTAGCTTCTCATGCGCCTGATGCATCATGTACAGGATATTCATCATGCCGATCTGTTTGATGCGGGATTGCGGCGTCTCATCCTCCAGGGGTTTGTCAAGAATCTCTCGCACGGCAAAGAGAGGCAAGGCCTGGGTTTGCCATCGGTCGCTTAATTTGCTTGCCATTGGTTTAACTATCTATTATTTGCATAGTAAGAATGTGGTGACGAGACGAATCTCTCGTCCGGTCCGGACGGAACTCTAATCGGAGGCTCTAGGGCATGAAACGCCTTTTCTTTCTAACGGTTACAGCAGCTTTAGGCTTCGGCTCAGTATATCTTACTTCCGGACAAAGCGCTCGCGCCGATGAGTGGGGCTGCCAAGTTATCTTATGCCTTTCCAATCCCGGAGGCCCGACGCAGTTTGCGGCACGCAGGCCGCCGATACACAAACTCTGGAGGTGGCTGGCAAAAGGTCGATCATTCCCTACATGCAGTGGCGTGGGGTTCCAAAGTTCGCGTCCACAATACGAGCCTTTCCATTGTGGCGAGGGTTATCGCCTGATCGCAGGACAAGGTCAGTTCGGGCGTCATGCGACCTGCGTATCTATTTCAAAGCAGGTCGTGGATGATCGCCAATGCGGACGCGACCACACCTCTGAGAGAGGAGGCTACCCCTCATCATTCTCCGCCCGTTGGGAATGGAAGGACGGGCGCCAATACTGCACCGCCTATTCGACTTCCAGCCCACTCGTACGTGAGAAACCGCGCTACATCGAAGTCATCATTGAGGGTGCCGGCAAGCAGAGGATATGGTTCTAGTCATGCCCGTTTCCTTTGCTGATCTTGCGCAGGCCTGCGCACCCTTTATTGCGACCGAAACACTAGCAGGCGTCATCAGTCTCGAAAGCCGATTCGCGCCCCTCAACATCCGCATTAACAGTGGGCTCCCTTTAGCGAAACAACCGGGCGCGTTGGCTGAGGCGATCGAAACCGCCACGACACTCGCTGCCGACCGCCAAGATATTCAGCTTGGTCTGGGCGGGATCGGACTGGACGACCTCGATAAATTAAACCTTTCAATTTCCGACGCATTTGACCCGTGCCTCAACCTGAAAGCAACGGCAACGCTGCTCGACGGGTATTATCGCGTCGCCATCAACTCGGGTGCCGATAAGAACCGGGCCGAACAGATCATGCTGCAATCGTTCTATGGACGGGGTGATCCATCAATCGGCGCCTTGGTTAACTACGACGATCAGGTTAGGCGCGCGATTGAACGGTCAAAGCCAGCGATTGCGACTCTGACATTCGGTCACTTCGTGGAGATCAAGAGCAATGAGGCGGATCGCCGATCAGAAGGCCGCTTGCTCGAAGTGCCGGCTGAGAATTCCCCTCAAGCGACCTTACCCGATGCGAAAGTGCCTTCATGGGACGTCTTTAACGCCCGGCAACGCTCGTCGATCCTCGTTTTTGAGAATAAGAATGGAGAAGACTGACATGACCCTCGATTATCGCACACGCTCGATCGCGACCACCGCCGTGATGGCGACCGCCCTTCTCTTGACATTGACCGAACCAGCTTTCGCCCAGGCTGCCGGGATCGAGACGATCTTGCAGAATGTCGTGGATATTCTGCAGGGCAACATATTCCGCCTGTTCGCGACCATCGCTGTGATCTTGATCGCGCTCGCATGGATGTTTGGATACATGGACCTCAGACGTGCTGGCTATTGGATCGTCGGTATCGGTGTCATCGCGGGCTCTTCCGAGCTTGTCAGTACGATCATCGGCAGCTGAACTATGGTGACGGCGCGCTCGACACTTGAGGAAGACACGCTTTTCATCGCATGCACGCGGCCGGCGATGTTCGCAGGGGTGACCGTAGAGGCGATGGGTGTCAATGTCATCGTCACCACGATCTTCTATCTTGCCGCCGGCTCGGTTGCGTACGCACTGATAGGCGTGGTCTTTCACATTCTCTTCCGGGCGCTCGTCAAGCACGACCATAACATGTTCCGCATCGCGGTTGCCTGGGTGGAAACGCGGGGACGATCACGTAACACATTCCATTGGGGCGGCACATCTATCTCGCCGCTGAGGCTTTCTCGCCGTTTCGATGAAAGGGATCTCTGCTTTGCCTAGTGCCGCAACGATCAGGTTGAGGGAGCTCGATCCCGAAACCTTCATTCCTTACGTACGCCATGTCGATGAAAGAACAATTGCTCTGGAGTCGCGGGCGCTAATGATGGTGATCGCACTCGAAGGCGTATCCTTCGAGACCGCGGATGTTCACGATCTTAATTCGCTACATCGCGACCTCAACACACTTTACAGGAACATTGCAGACGAGCGGCTTGCACTCTGGACGCACCTGATCCGCCGTCGCGATAACTCCTATCCAGAAGGGACATTCAACGCACCGTTTTCCTCGAGCCTCAACAGAAAATATCGTGACCGTATCGTTCGTGCGGATCTCTTTCGAAACGACCTCTACCTGTCCGTCGTCTGGTCGCCGCTGCGCGACCCGGCGGAGAGGGCTGCGAAACTGTTGTCGCGCCTGGTCAGGGCGAGCCGGTCGTGCGTAGAGCTCGACGAAGAGGCGCTGAAGCAACTTCGCGACAAGGTCATCGATATCACGGCTGGCTTGAAGCGCTTTAAGCCTCGCGTCTTGTCGCTTTATGACCATGAGGGGCTCGCGTTCTCCCGGCCGAGCGAGGTTCTCCACCAACTCGTCGGCGGAAGATCGGAACCAGTTCCCCTTACAGAAGGCCGCATTGCCTCGGCGATCTATTCGGACCGCGTCATCATTGGCCGCGAAACGATCGAGATTCGACACGAGGCCGAGAGCCGGTTTGCCGGCATGCTGAGCTTCAAGGAATATCCAGCCACCACCAGACCCGGGATGCTGGACGATGTCTTAAAAAGCCCGTTCGAACTAATCATGTCGCAATCCTTCTCCTTTATCTCGAAGGTGGATGCGCGGACCATAATGGGCCGCAAGCAGAATCAAATGCTGAGCAGTGGCGACAAGGCGGTATCGCAAATCGACGAACTCGACGACGCGATGGACGGACTTGAGTCGAACAGGTTCGTTTTGGGCGAGCATCATTTGTCACTCGCGGTGTTCGCGCCGTCGGTGAGGGAGCTGGGAGATCATCTTGCCACGGCCCGCGCGAGCTTGACAAACGGGGGCGCCGTTGTCGCGCGCGAGGACCTTGGCCTCGAAGCGGCATGGTGGGCGCAACTTCCCGGCAACTTCCGGTTCCGCGCGAGGTCCGGTGCCATCACATCACGGAATTTCGCAGCGCTGTCGCCATTCCATTCCTATCCAATCGGTCGAAGGGACGGGAACGAGTGGGGCCCAGCCGTCGCGCTTCTGAAGACCGCGTCCGGATCACCTTACTATTTTAACTTCCACTATGGCGATCTTGGCAACACGTTCATTTGTGGCCCGTCAGGCGCTGGAAAGACGGTGTTGCTCAATTTCATGCTGTCGCAGCTTGAGAAGCACGATCCGTATGTCGTTTTCTTCGACAAGGACCGTGGGGGCGATCTCTATGTTCGGGCTGCGGGCGGAGCCTATTTCCCCCTCAAGAACGGAACTCCGACCGGTTGCGCTCCCCTAAAGGCCCTCGAGCTCACGCCGGAAAACAAGGTGTTCCTTGCGCACTGGGTCGGAAAGCTGGTCGGATCCAGTACGCGGGAATTGTCGGTAACTGAGCTGCGCGATATTGCCGCCGCGATTGATGGTCTGGCCGACCTGCCGATGGACCGCCGTACGATTGGCGCCCTCCGGACCTTCCTCGACAACACGAACCCGGAAGGCATCGCCGCGCGGCTGCGTCGGTGGGAACGGGGAGGTCCGCTTGGCTGGGTCTTCGACAACGCCATTGAGGATATCGGCGTCGGAAATCTCGGCTTCAGCGGAAAGATGGTCGGTTACGACATGACCGATTTCCTCGACAACGAGGAAATCCGCACGCCCCTGATGGCCTACCTCTTCCACCGCGTGGAACAACTGATCGACGGCCGTCGGATCATTATCGTTATCGACGAATTCTGGAAGGCGCTGCAGGACGAGGGATTCCGGGATCTCGCTCAGAACAAGTTGAAGACGATCCGCAAGCAAAACGGTCTCATGCTGTTTGCCACGCAAAGCCCACGCGACGCGATCAACTCATCGATCGCCCACACTATCATCGAACAATGCCCGACCCAGATTTTTCTTCCGAATGCTCGTGGCGATCACGCCGACTACGTGAGCGGCTTCAAACTGACCGAACGCGAATATGAAATTATCGCGCGCGAGCTCTCCATCGAAAGCCGACGGTTCGTGCTGAAGCAAGGGCACAACAGCGTCGTCGCTGAGTTAGATCTCGACGGCTTCGACGACGAACTCGCAATACTCTCCGGACGAACCGGCAATGTTGAACTCGCGGATGCGATCCGCGCACAAGTCGGTGGCGATCAAGCGGACTGGCTTCCTATTTTCCACGAGCGAAGGAGTGTGCGTTGATGGTTATGAACAGGCGGCACGGCGCAGCGGCGGCGATTATAATGATCTTCTCTGCCGGAACGGCCGCAAGCCACGGGATTCCCGTGATCGACCAGACGGCGATCCTTAAGCACATCGAGAGCATTGCGCAGCTAAAATCCCAATTGACGGCGCTACACCAGCAGATTGAGCAGGCGCAGCAGCTCTATGGCTCGCTCAACAAGCTGACCGATATGGCCGATGTCGCCAATGTGTTGAACGACCCGGCCGTTCGGAAAGCCCTTCCGTCCGATTTCGCCACTATTGAGGATTTGCTGACAGGGACTGGGTCAGGGGTCTTCGGCCAGTCCGCTTCAAGATTCGTCGAGCTCAATTCGAACTACCGGACGGACGCTGACGATTTCTACGCAAAAGAACTATCGCGGATCCAGACTCAGTATGCTGGGCAGATGAGCCTCGGCCAGCAAATTTACAATGCGGCGGCGAAACGCATGGAAGGCGTCGACGAACTGCGTGAAAAAATTTCGTCGGCACGCGACGCCAAAGAAATCGCGGATCTGCAGACTCGCCTTCAGGCAGAGCAGGTGTTTATGCAATTGGACGTTATGCGAATGGAGGGTTTGCAAATGGTTCAGCGCGCTCAAGCCCAGGTCGATATCCAGCGCAACGCCGAGGAATGGCGCCAGCGCATGGATTCCATGAAGGCGGCGCTGCGGTAGGCAGCTTGCCGCCGTGACACGCCTCCTCGTACTCACTCGGTGCTCCGCAGAGAAACGACCGCCCATTCCATCAGCGATCTGACGGCGGATGAGACACTGCTCGACCGCATCCGGTCCGACTGCCGCATCAACTCGTAAGCGGTGCGGACACGAATAACTGCGCAAACGCTGAAGCTACCGACCGCAGACGGCACCTTCAGAAGAAGCGTAACTCTTGAGGAATGACAAGATGTATCAAGTGTTCGAGTTCATCGACGGACAGTTTAAACAACCAATAGAGACGTTCGTTTCCGACGGGACGTCGAATATCGCAGAATGGATCACCGGCCCGCTGACTGCCGCGGTCACCCTCTATATCGTTCTGTATGGCTATCTCGTTCTGCGCGGATCGGTCTCGGAACCGGTCCTTGAGTTTGTCTCCCGGGCAATCAAGCTCGCCATTATCGTCCTGCTCGTCAAAAACGCTGGCGAATACCAAAAGTATGTCACCGATGTTTTCTTCGATTTCCTGCCACGCGAGGTCTCGCAGGCTCTGAATTCCGGCACCACACCAAGCGCTAGCACGTTCGACGGCCTCTTGGACAAGGGGCAGGCGTCGGCGACAGATATCTGGTCGCGCGCCTCATGGCCCGTGGATATCGTCACCGGCGTCGGCGGAATGATGGTGATCGTGGTGAGCTTCCTCGTCGCCGGTTTGGGCTACGTCGTCTCGCTCTATGCGCGGCTGGCGCTCGCCATCGTGTTGGCGATCGGCCCCATTTTCGTGGCATTCGCGATGTTCAAGTCCACACGCCGCTTCACCGAGGCCTGGATTGGCCAACTGGCCAATTTCGTCGTACTCCAGGTTCTCGTGGTGGCCGTTGGATCATTGCTGATCTCGTGCATTGATTCCACCTTCACGGCGATCGACGGTTACAGCGATGTTCTCATGCGACCGACCGCGCTTTGCGCCATTGGCATCGCGGCCCTCTATGTCTTCTATCAGCTTCCCGGCATCGCATCAGCGCTCGCCTCCGGTGGCGCGTCGCTGGCTTATGGCTACAGCGCTGCTCGCGACGCGCATGAGGGGATGCTTGCTCGTGGAACCAGAAGGACTGGGCATGCCATCGCCCAGACTGCTCGGTTTGTTGGCCGAACAGCCGGCAGGAGGGGATCGAGACGATGATTTCTCTCAACAGCAGTATGATGCCCTCTCAGATGATCAGGCTCTCCCTCCTGCTCGCAATGGCCACCGTATTTGGCAGTTGCGCATCGCTCACCGATCCGCTGCCGAGATGTGACGGCTATTCGCGCCGTCCGCTCAATCGCTCGATGTGGGAATGGGAAGGCTACCGAAGTTTGCAATCCAGCCACTCGGAGACGAGATCATCAACGTCTATTATGCCGTATACCGCGGAGCGCCAAGGGCTGGAGCCTTTTGCCCACCTCGATGTCGATGGCTCGCACGGTTCCTGCGTGGGGTGAGGACATGATTGGAACAGAAAACCTGAAGAATTATTTCGAGAAGGCTCGGCGTTTCGACCAGGATAGGATGATTCAGATCGAGCGCTCCAACCGTGTGGCGTGGTCGATTGCGATCGCGGCCGGTGTGCTCGCAGTCGTTTCCGTCCTTGCGGTGGCCGGTTTGACTCCCCTTAAGACGGTCGAACCGTTCGTCGTGCGTGTCGACAACTCAACTGGCATCGTCGATGTGGTCTCTGCCCTGACGTCGAATGACGCTACCTATGACGAAGCCGTGACGAAATATTTCGCAGCGAAATATGTCCGTGCCCGCGAGGGATATGTGTGGAGCGAGGCACAGGAAAATTTTCGGACGATAGCACTCCTGTCTACGCAGGCAGAGCAAGATCGGTTTGCAGCGACTTATCGCGGAAGTAATCCGGAGTCGCCGCAGGTCATCTACGGTCGCTCAGCAACGGTCAGGATAAACATCGCGTCGATTTCGCTGATCAATCAGAATGTCGTCTCGGTGCGCTACGTGCGTACGGTTACGCGGACCGATGAGGAGGGCACCACCCATTGGATCGCGACTCTGACCTACTCGTATGCCAACGCTCCAATGTCCGCAACGGACCGGCTTGTAAATCCCCTCGGCTTTGCGGTCAGCGAGTACCGCGCCGACCCGGAGGCGATCAATTGATACGAAAAATGTTCCTTGTTGCCGCTCTCTCTACAGGATCCCTCTCGATCGCTCATGCTTTGGAGATCCCGCGTGGCGCTTCCCAGGATAGCCGTGTCCGCTTCGTGGACTATCAGCCCTATAATATCACGAAGATAGTTGGCTCGCTCCGCTCTTCCGTGCAGGTCGAGTTCGCGGCGGACGAAGAGGTCGCCCATGTCGCGCTAGGCAACAGTGTGGCTTGGGAAGTAGCGCCGGCCGGCAACATCCTTTTCCTAAAGCCCCGCGAAAAGCAGCCTGTCACGAATATCTCTGTCGTAACAACACGGCGAGACGGTTCGACCCGCAGCTACCAGATGGAGCTGACGGTGCGCGAAGGCACGGTTGAAGTCGGCCAGAATACGTATTTCTATGTAAAGTTTCGATATCCCGCGGATGAGGCTGAACTGCGGCGGCAGCAGGCGGCGGCACGCGCACTTGCCGCCCAGGCAAAGGAGGCCGATACTGTGCTGGCACTCCATGAAGCATACGGGCCGCGCAATTGGCGCTACTCGGCGCAGGGGTCTCAGGCGCTGGAGCCGCAGAGCGTCTACGACAATGGCAAGATCACGACCTTCGCCTTTGTGGGCAACCAGGAGATGCCGGCGATCTATATCGAAAACTCTGACGGCTCAGAGAGTCTGGTACCCAAGTCGGTCGACGGGAACCTTGTGATGATCCATGCGATCAGCCGCAAATTCATCCTGCGCCGCGGCAAGGACGTCCTGTGCGTGTTTAACGAGGCCTATGAACGAGTTGGGATCAACCCCAAAACCTACACGACATCTCCTTCGGTTGAGCGCGTCGTGAAATCGCATTCAACGGCAAAATAGGGGAGGCGACGACAATGCTACATGAAGACGAGACCCGCATCCCCGGCGAACGTGCCGAGACAGTCACCGCCAGGCGAATAGACAGAAATCCCGTTCTCAAACGCGGTGCGGTGGCGTTCGCTGTCTTGTGCTTTGTCGGATTTGCGATCTGGTCAACCTCAGGAAACAAGAGGAAGGACGATCAAACACAGCCCCAACGGGTCGTCATACGCCAGACCAACACCTTCGAGCCCGCCCGGGAGAAAATCGAGCCGGTCCAGGCTGTCCCAGAGGTCACGCTGCCCACACCTGTTGTCGAGTCTGTTGTCGAGGAAAAGGACGAACTGCTCGATTCAGCCAGACGTGCGCCTGTCATGGCCTATAGCGGAAACCAGAGAAACGCCTCGTCTCGTGTCGAAATCAATGACCAGGCCGTCTCGATAGACAGCGATTGGGTTCCCCTGGAAAATAACATGACAAGCAAGATCCAGTCGGACGCCGATCAACAGAAGTTTGACGGTCGTTTGCAGCCCACGCGCCTTGAAGGCTCGCGCGCCGGAACGCTCGGTAATCGGGATTTCATCGTTGCGATGGGGACATCTATCCCCTGCGTGCTAGAGACCGCACTGGCTTCGGATCAACCGGGCTTTACCAGTTGCATTATCAACCGCGACGTTCTTTCCGACAATGGCAGGGTCGTCCTGATGGAGAAGGGCACCCATGTCGTCGGAGAGTACCGGGGTGCCCTGCAGCGGGGGCAAAAAAGACTCTTCGTTCTGTGGACCAGAGCAAAAACGCCAAAGGGCGTGATCGTCACCCTTGCCTCACCGGCCACCGATGCTCTCGGCCGCGCGGGCATCGCGGGCCATCTCGATACCCATTGGTGGGAGCGGTTCGGAAGCGCGTTGCTGCTTTCGATTGTAGGCGATGCGACGAGCTATGCGAACAGTCGGCTGCAGAACAGCGATGTTGATGCGCAGAACACCGCGAGCGCCGGTCAGCAGGCCGCAGCCATTGCTGTCGAGCAGTCGATCAACATTCCGCCGACCTTGACCATGCATCAAGGCGGGGTCTTGTCGATCTTCGTAGCTCGCGATCTCGACTTCTCGGACGTATATCACCTGCGGGTTACCGAGCCCGAGCGCCGCATCCTACATAGGTCTGTAACGGGTGACTTTGCTCCAGACTCAAAGCTTGTGACAAAATAGGGAAAGCTAGATGACGGAGGAAACCGACGCCACGGTGGTCCGTGAGCTACTGTCACCGATAGCGATCTTCCTTGAAGACACATCACTGTATGAGGTGATCATCAATCGGCCTGGTCAAGTGCTGACGGAGGGTATGGATGGGTGGAAGGCCTTTGACGTTCCGACCCTCACATTCGATAAGCTCATGCGGCTTGCTCGGGCCGTAGCCAGCTTCTCACATCAATCCATCGATCAGCGAAGGCCGATCCTCTCAGCAATCCTTCCCGGAAACGAGCGCATTCAGATCGTCATCCCACCGGCAACGCTAGAAAACACGGTGAGCATCACGATACGGAAACCATCGTCAGCCGACTTCACGCTCGATGATCTGGAACACCGTCAGTTTTTCGCGAACACGCGCACCGTTTCGAACGACTTACCCACTGGGCGTGATGACTTGGCTAGGCTCTACAACGACGGCCGGATCAAGGATTTCCTACGACAGGCCGTTATTTCTCGGATGAACATTGTGGTTTCGGGCGCGACCGGCTCCGCGAAGACCACGTTGTGCAAAGCTCTCATCAAACAAATACCCGGCGAGGAGCGAATTATATCAATCGAGGACACCGCAGAGCTCGTTATTCCACAGCAGAACAACGTCCGATTGTTCTATTCGAAAGATAGGCAGGGATTGTCCAGTGCAGGCCCGAAGGAATTGCTGGAGGCGAGTTTGCGCATGCGCCCGGATCGCATTATGCTGCACGAACTCCGCGACGGAACTGCCTTCTACTATATTCGCAACGTCAATTCTGGACATCCCGGCTCTATCACCACCGTTCATGCCGGCTCGGTGGTTCTGGCATTTGAGCAACTGGCTCTCCTGGTAAAGGAATCGGACGCCGGTCGAGACATGGAACGCGCCGAAGTCCTGACCCTACTTCGGGCTTCGGTTGATGTTGTCGTTCAGTGTAAGCGTGTCGGCGGCGCGTTCCGGGCATCTGAAGTGTATTTTCGTGCGCGCGATGGGTAGCGCATTGCCAATCCTGAAATCGGGCGTCCTAAAGGCCGGCGCCGGGCGTGCTTTACCAATTCGGCACTGATCACGCTGTTCTTCATTGGATTTGACGCATAGAAAGCTCGCTCTGTCATCAGTCACCACAAATTGTTGTTGCCATAATGTCATTCCGAACGGCGACAGCTTCCCGACACGATGCGTCGCGTTGACCTCGTAGGTCGGTAAAAGAGAGTTGATACCCGTTGGTCTCAAGTCAAGGGTGTTTCTGACCGGTGCCGGAGGCGGAGCCTCTCGTAAAACGCCGACCTCACGCGGATTGTGCGGGCGCATAAAATCGTGGAACTCGTGGTATTCCTGAAACTATGGGGCGCCATCTTCCGTAACTCCAAATGTGGCATTACTGCCATCGGCCAGGCCGTCAGGAGTTATGAGATCAATCATTAGGAAAAGAGAATATGGGCATGGGCTACGGCAAATCCGACTCTTCCGGTCGAGTAACGGTCACGAGGTTGCTCTTCAGCCGACGGGGTTCATTATGTAAAACGCAGCTCAGTGTGTGGATCGGTCATTTCTCAAACTTTTGGTGGCATAAACACTCACGTGCTACGCAGATAGCCACCCGGAGGCCCGAATAATTGCGAATTCCGGCTTCTTGCACCTCTTTGTGTCAAAGCTGCGCTTGTCTTCGACGAGGATCGCTTTCTATATGAAGCAGGTGGCAGGATCATTCTCAATGCAGAGCAACGATATCGAAGGCCTAATCAATCGTGTTGCGATAGGTGACCGGGCGGCGTTCATCTCGCTTTATAAAATGACTAGCCCAAAGTTGATGGGCATATGCCTACGCATTCTGAATAATCGCGGCGACGCTGAAGATGCGATCCAGGAGATCTACGTCAAAGTCTGGCAGCGTTCGCGAACCTTTGTAGCTGGCAGCAGTAACCCGAGTGCGTGGCTCGCCACTATCGCCCGCAACCACGCAATAGACCTTATTCGTGCCCGCAAGCCGGTGCCCGACGATCTCGAGGCCGCCTACGACGTTGCGGACGAGACAATGCCCAGCCCCGAAGCACAGGTTGGCATTAAGGATGAGGGTCGCCGGATCGATAAATGCCTGGCTGAGCTGGATCCGATTCATGCTGGTGCGGTTCGCCGCGCCTATGTCGAGGGACTGAGCTACCTTGAACTCTCAGAGCAGATGAAAGTCCCGTTGAACACGGTGCGCACCTGGTTGCGCCGCAGCCTCTTGAAACTTAGGGAGTGCATGCAGCGATGAGCCGAGATAACGCCACCCCAAAGGACGAGATTCTCGCTGGCGAATATGTGCTAGGGCTTCTCTCGCTCGAGGCCCGGCGAGCTGTCGAACGTCGAATGGCCGAGGATCATTCGTTTGCCACGCTCATCCAGCACTGGGAAAGTGACCTGTCAACATTCAATGACGCCTATGATGAGATCTCGCCGAGCGACGCCGTTCTAGGCCAAATCAAAGGTCGCATTTTTGGTGAGCAGCAAGTGGCAGATGCCCGGCGCGGTCTGTGGAACTCAGTGTCTTTCTGGCGTTGGTTGTCCATTGGGACATCTGCAATAGCCGCAAGCGCGATGATCTACGCGTCAGGAAGTGTGTCCTTGGGTGTGAGTGATCGTAAATATATCGCTGAATTATCGGCGCAGGCCAATGCGGTGAGCATGCTAGTCACCTATGATTCCGGAAGCGGACGTATGCGCGTCGTACCGGTTGCAGCCGGCGCACGTGAAGAAAAATCGCTGGAGCTTTGGCTCGTTCCCGGCGAGGGCGATCCGCTGTCGCTTGGTATACTCCCCCCAGGTACTGAAGGCGATCTCGTCATCCCAGCTGATCTTCGCGAGCGAATTGGCGATGGAGCAACGCTTGCCGTGACACTGGAACCATTTGGCGGATCGCCGACGGGTCGTGCGACCGGTCCGGTCGTCGCTAGTGGGACTGCTCGAAGCCTCTGACCGCGCATCCCAAACGATTGTCGTGCACTGGTCTTGACGGAACAGTTGACGCGCTGAAACCGTGACGATTTTTCCGCGCGCGGTGCCGATTTCTTGAAACTTCTCATGGGGCCGCCCCGTAACGGTTCTGTCCCGTCGTCGGGAGCCGAACCTTGGGAGACGCGGTCCGCGTCTGGGTCATCGGCACAAAGGAGCAGATTATGCCCAAGTTTGTCACTCGTCTTGCCGCATGCGTAACCGTTCTCGCCGTTGCAACTGGCAGCGCCTACGCAAAGAACCCAAAGGTTGGCGGGGCCGCGATGTTTGAAGACAAGAACATCGTCGAGAATGCCATGAATTCGAAAGATCACACGACGCTTGTCGCTGCCGTTAAGGCTGCCGGCTTAGTCGAAACGCTTCAAGGCAAGGGCCCATTCACCGTCTTTGCGCCGACCAACGAGGCGTTTGAAGCTTTGCCGGCGGGGACTGTCGATACACTGCTGAAGCCTGAGAATAAGGAGAAACTGACGAAGGTGCTGACCTGCCACGTCGTCGCTGCTGACGCGATGGCGTCGACCATCGAGAAGATGATCAAAGACGACAACGGCACACACGACGTCAAAACGGTCGGTGGCTGCATTCTCAAGGCTAAGGAGGACATGGGCAAAATCAGCCTGACGGACGAAAATGGAAATGTCGCCCATGTCACGATTGCTGACGTCAAACAGTCCAACGGCGTCATTCACGTGATCGATAAGGTCCTGCTTCCCAAGATGTAAGCTCTGCGCCCCCAAAAATAAAATCGGCCGCCTCAACGGGCGGCCGATCGTTTCTGTCCTAGGGTTCAGCCAGACAGCTCTTGAACAGAGCCGCTACGCCGATCGATCACATGCTGGGGAGAATAGCGATGTCGCGAACCTCGTTATCAACGCCATCGATAGCGCCGACTTCAGCTGCTGCACCTGTTTCCAAATCGACGGTATAGAGGATCTTGCTCGCTACAAGATAGGCAGTGTTCTTGCCGCCTTCCTCGCCCTGGATATCGAACGCGTAGGCCGCTGGCTTATCTTTCAGGCCGAGCTTTCCGATGGCCTTGAGCGTGCCATCATTCGGCTTGGTCTGCTGGACAAGTGCGCCGATGGTCGCGTCTATATTGTACATCGCCGTCTTCTCGGGCTTTCCAATAGAATTCGTGTAGGCTGCTGCGACGATGTTCGGCGTTTCGCCCTTGTGCATGTCGCCGTCTTCGAAGGCCAGGGTACCGTCAACGGTTACGGCGCCTGTGTCGGGATGAACACGGTGATTTGTGGTGCCGGTCATGAAACGCAGACGATCGGCCATGGGGTTGAAATCAACCACCACCGGTGCCTTGGTCAAGGGCAACATCTTGTCCATTTTTGCAACTTCCGTTGCGGCCCCGGTCTCAAGGTCGATGGATACGATAGCGTGTTCCGGTGTCACGCCAATAACGGTCTTTGTCCCTGGGCGGAAATCGATGCCGACGAGCTTGGTGACGCCGTTGACCTCCATTGTCTTTGTGACAGCAGGTTTCGTCGTATCGAACATGATCAAAGTCTTTTCTCCCGTCAGTCCGAGGACCGGGGCGGCGTGCGCGACTGTTATGGATACGATCAGGACAGTCGAGGCGGCAAAAGCGGTGCGGGCGAGGGTCATGTTGTTCTCCAGTTGCGTTTCGTTTCAGTGAGAGCTTGCGGCGTAAGCGCTTGTAGGCTCTCCATCAGGAGACACATGAGAAACCGCCCGCGGATGCAGCCACGAGGAATATTTTTGGCGCTGCATCCCAATCGTCATCTTATGTGTTGTCACAATAAGGTGAATTTACACCCGGCAGAGCGTCTGGGCTGGACGAGAACACGCCGGCGTGGCAACAGCAGAGACGAACGCTCTGCCCACGATAAACCCCAGGAGAAGGCGCTTGGCCTTGGTGACGGATCAGTCGACAGACCTTGAAGCAGCGCTCGCAGATTGTGCAAAAGGAGATCGGGACGGGCTGAGGCGGATATTCGACCAGGAAGCCGGACGTCTTGTGGCTGTTGCGCAACGGATACTGCGACGACGTGAGCTTGCGGAAGAAGTTGTGCAAGAGAGCTTTATTCGCATCTGGACCCATTCGCATCAGTATACACCGGGGCGCGGCTCGGCGCGGGGTTGGGTTTACTCGATCGTAAGAAACCGCGCACTCAACCTACTACGTGATGGACGTCGCGAAGACCTCGTCGGCGACGATCAGGTGGAGGCGTTGCGGGATGCCGATCAGCTCAACGAGATCATGGCGGCTTGGCATACGCTGGACCAACACAGCCGTTTGCACGAGTGCCTCAGCGGACTCGAAGAGATACGCCGACGCGGCATCCTGATGGCCTATGTCGGGGGATACACCCATGGCGAGATTGCCGGACGGCTACGGCTGCCACTCGGCACCGCCAAGTCCTGGATAAGGCGGGGCCTTTCCTCACTTCGGGAGTGTATGGCATGAAATTGGAGTCCAACGATATCCCCGCCATCGCTGACGAATATGTGCTTGGCTTGCTCGACGAAGCAGACAGGGCGTATGTCGAGGCGCAGATAGAGCGGAATGTGGCTTTGAGGCAGGCCGTTGATGAGGCGCGCGAACGCTTCTTGCCGCTCGACACGGGCCTCGCCCCAGTGGATGTGTCACAAAGTCTCTGGCAGGCGATTTCCTCCCGCCTACCCGATCAGTCCAAGCTTGCCGCTCATGATTTCCCAGATGCTGCTGTAGCGGCTAACAGCAATCACATCTTAAATTGGCGGGCGGCTGCCATTACAGCGATGGCTGCCTCGGTCGTTCTGGCCATCGGCCTGACGTGGAGCATGACACGGCGGCTCGACCCACTCGTTGTCGCGGTGCTCATGAACGAGGCGGGCGAGGTGCAGGCAGTGGTGGAGGATTTCGGGAACGACACTGCCAATGTGAGGCTGCTGACGGATTTTGTTGTCCCGTCCGATATGACAATGCAGGTCTGGACCCTACCATCGGTCGAGATGGGTCCGATGTCTCTCGGGTTGCTTGACCAGGCACGTTCAGCGAAGTTGGCGGGATGGTCACTTCCGACGCCAGCCGATGCACAGCTTTATGAGATCACTCTTGAGAGGGAAGGTGGCTCACCGACCAATCGCCCCACCGGTCCTATCCTTGCGAAGGGGTATGCCAAGTTGACAAGGTAGGACCGCGGAAAGGCCAGTTGCGCCGACATTCGATTAAATCCACTGTCGACGGTGCAATGATCGGCTCAAGCCAGAACTGGTCTTTCGACAGCCAACCCTGGAAGGAGGGCGGTCCTGCGCACATAACCGGCAACTTGCGCTTCAGATCTCAATCCGTACGGGCACCGCCTTTGATGCAGGCGTCTTGGATTGTTCGTCATGATGATCGATCGCTACAAGAACATTGGCTTCCGGATAGTAGGCTCCAATCGTGCCCAAGGGCAAGTTGTGAGCTGTCACCTTAAGGCCTCTAAGCTCGCGTCGCACGCCATCGTCAAAGTCGCCAATCAGGGTCACGACTTGTCCCTCCCGCAGCCCAGCGCTCCTTATATCCTCGTCGGACATCAAAACGACATCGCGCGTTCCCTCAATTCCACGAAACCGATCCGAATATCCGTAGATTGTCGTATTGAATTGATCGTTCGACCGCATGGTAATGAGTCGATAGCGACCCGGCGCGTCTTCGAACGCCAATGCGTTCAACTGCTCTGGTGTCGTGAACATCGCCATGTTCGTGTCCGTCTTCCAGACACGCTCGCGAGCAGGATTTCCGCGGTAAAAGCCTCCCGGCTGAAATATGCGCTCGTTGTACTGCTTGAAGTCCTCAGGGTAGGTTTTTTCGATGAGATCGCGGACGATACTGTAGTCGGCTGTCCAGTCGTCCCATCTAAGTTTTGGATTGGGGGGAACAGCGGCCTTCGCAATCTCGGCCACGATGGCGAGCTCGCTCTTTAAATGCTCGGAGGCCGGCTGCCTTTTGCCCAAAGATCCCGATATGTTGGAGAAGCTGTCCTCCGTCGAAACAGCTTGCGGGCCAGTGGCCTGTTCGTCGCGCTCGAAACGTGAAAGGCAGGGCAGGATGAACGCCGTCTTGCCAGGGAAAAGATGGCTGCGGTTCAGCTTCGTCGATACTACCACGGTGAGGTCCTGCGCGGCCCAAGACTGTTCCATCGCATTCTGGTCGGGAACCGCGCGCAATAAATTGCCTCCCAAGCAAATAAACGCTTTGATTTGGCCCGCTAGCAACCCTTTCACTGCATCAACGATCGTCGTGCCATCTTCCGTTGGTGGATCGAAATCAAAGAGGGCTTTGAGCTTGTCCATTGGGATTAGCTTGGTCTTCTCGGCAATCCCGACGGTTCGCTGACCTTGAACGTTGGAATGTCCTCGGACCGGACAGCATCCTGCTCCTTCTCGCCCGATGTTTCCCCGCAGGAGCAGCAGGTTTACCACCATCGCCACGTTCAGAGAGCCTTGAGATTGTTGTGTCAGCCCCATGCCATACACGCCGATCACGCGTTCCGACTGGATGTAGATTTCTCCTGCCCGACGGATCGCCGCTTCCGTCAGGCCGCTTTCCTGTTCAATCTTATCCCAAGTGGTACCGCGAACGAGGTCTACAAAGCTATCCAGACCAACGGTGTGATTTTCGATGAACACGACATCCAGCACGCGCGCATGGCCGGACCTCATCGCCGCGTCGTCGGCCTCGATCACTACTTTGCAAAGACCGAGGATTGCCGCGATGTCTCCTCCCGCGCGAACTTGAAGATACTCGTCCGAGATTTGCGTCTCGTGGCCCGTTATCATGTCCATCGGGCTTTGGGGATTGACAAAGGACACCAGGCCCTGCTCAATCAGAGGATTGAAAGTGACAATCTTGGCGCCACGCTTTTTGGCCTCCTGAAGCGGGTGGAGAAAGCGCGGGCTGTTTGACCCCGGATTTTGCCCGAAAAAGAAGAAGGCATCGGCCTTTTGGAGGTCTTCCCAAATAATCGTGCCGACGGGAGAGCCAATTACCTTTTTGAGCCCGACCGAAGTCGTCTCGTGACACATGTTTGAACTCTGCGGCAAATTGTTGGTGCCGTAAGTTCTAGCTAGAAGCGCATAAAGGTAGGATGCCTCCAAGCCCGCATGTCCTGATGAGTAAAACACGACGCTTTCACGCGGTAGCGTCCGCAGCGTCTTTCCGATGCTTTCGAAAGCCTCTTTCCACGACACTTCGACATACCGATCGGTTCCGGCATCATATCGCAGTGGATGCGTCAGCCTTCCCGTCTGCTCTAAATCATAATCTTTCCATTCGCGCAGTTCCGCCACCGTGTGTTGACACCAGAAATCGGGCGTACAGCGTGCACTCGTCAGATCCGAAAGTGTCGCTTTGGCACCGTTCTCACAGAACTCGAAGGGATGGTAGTTTGCGGGTTTGGGCCAGGCGCAGGAGACGCACATTACGCCGCCCGGCTTGTTCTGCCGTGCCAGCTCCTCTAGCACGCCCGCTGGCGGACGTGTCTCGCCGAAAATTCGCGCAATCGATTTGAGCGATCCCCAACCACCTGACGGTCCGTCTGACTCGGGATTTAGGACAATGTCACTCATATCTGTCTTTCATCCCTCGAACACTATCGGACGCATGGTCCGACGAATTGCCACCTATACCGGGGTAGGACGCATATTTATGGGTCGAGAGGACCCACGAACGCGAGACCGAGCCGCGCAAGCAACACTACGACGCCAACCGGCGCTACCGCGACAATCGCTCAACGCGGCCTTCCATCGTTAGTTCCTTAGTTTTAGTGACTAATTTGCGAAGTCGAACCTGAGGCCTGCTCCGGTTTGGTGGACGCCAGGTCAAGGTGCTTCCAATAAAAACTGTAGCGCATGATGCAACCAAGGACGTTCAGCCGCGAGTACAAGCTTCAGGCAGTTCAGTTAAGAAGCGTCGGGTCACTGTCGCTCAGGCATTCTGCGATCTTGATGTTAAGGAGAATGTCTTGCGCAAGTGGGGCAGGGAATATGGTTCGGACTCGGCACAAGCGTTCCTGGCCAGGGACAGTTTAATCCTGAGGAGATTGAGATTGAGAGGCCAAACTGGGAGCGCGACACGTAAAAAAGGCCGCCCACCGTGCGAAGGACGTGATATGAAGTCACATGCATTACGAAGCACCGGTTGATCTGGCCCTATCGTCGTAACTTTGCAACGACTGCCGGGCAGAAGGCGGCATGGCTTTGCGAAGCGCTGGGTATATCGCGTTCCGGCTTTCACGCTTGGTTACACCGGTCTACGAGCCAGCATACTCGGTATGACGAGGCGCTGCTCGGCAAGATCAAGGACAGATTTAAACATAGCGACCGCACCTACGGCGCGCGGCGCGTCTGGCACGGCCTTCTCGCCGAATGCTTTTCCTGTGTTCTGCATCGTGTCGAGCGTCTCATGCGGGAAAATGCATTGAAAGCAACGTGGGATTAGCGTAACTCAACGTCGGAAGAAATCGGCAGCAGGCCAACTATTTAGTGTGGCAACAGTTGTTCACTGGCCTCTCCAAGCGTATCGGCAACGTGAGCCCCGCGAAGCCCAATTTGTTCAGGGGGGCCTGTTGTTGTGTCCTCGCAGGTTTGGTGCTCGAGCTCTGCGTTGAGCTCAGCACCGAGTATCAGGATAATGACGGATATCCAAATCCAGACCATAAATCCGATCAAGGCCCCGAGGGTGCCGTAGGTCGCGTTATAATCCGCGAAGTTCTCGAGATAGAAGGAAAAGCCAATCGACGCTGCCAGCCAAAGCGTCGTACTAAATGCGACGCCCCACGTAATCCAGCGTAGTCGCGCATGTTCACGGCTGGGTCCGTAGCGATAGATGATTGTCATCGCAGTGCCAACGATTAGCAGAAGCGCCGGCCAGCGGGTGACCATGGCGAATGTTTCTGCCCAGCTCTTCGTCCAAGTGAAGGATAAAACCACCGGTAAGATGCCAACAGCCGTTATTAGTGCGGTGGAAATGATCAATGCACCAAGAGTGAATCCTAGCGACATCAATTGCAGGTGCAGAAATCCCCGCTTTTCATCTTCACCATAGGCAATGTTCATCGCCTCAAAGAGGGCCTTCATCGCGTTATTGACGCTCCATAGTGCGACTATGAAGCCGGTGACAACACCGAAACTCAAAGTACGGGTGTTCTGCTGCGCCAACGCTTCTAGCTGCTGGGTAATGATGTCGAAAGCGCCTGGAGGAAAGATCGTCGCCACGAAACCAATATGGCGCGAGATTGTCGACGGGTCAGACATAACACCATAAAGGGACACCAGCGCCGTCAAGGCTGGAAATAGCGCGAGCAGCAAGTAATAGGTGACGCCTGCAGCAATCAACGTCACGCGGTCTATTCCGACATTCGCAACTACGCGCCACAAGACGTCCATAAGCCCTAATGCTGGTATCTCCGCTGGCTTTTCGGCAAAACGCCCACGAGCGGCCTCCTCGTTGTCCTCAACGGCAATTCTAGAAATCTGATCGGCTCCTGATATTACGACTTCTAGGCATGTATCGCGCACGCGATAGACGTCAACTGGCAGATGCTGCCCGCCCTGACAATCGGTGCTGAAATATATCTGACCAGTGGGTAATGACGTGAAGATTAAAGCGCTAGACCAAGCTGAAAATTTTTGCGGAGCGTACATTGATCGCAGTCTTTCGTGCTCTGCCAGCGTCTCGAACCACTCCATAATGCGACTCGAGCTTTCCGAGGAATTTCGTACTTAAAGTGTGGCGACATGTATCGTCTCGTTAAGTCCGTTGATGGCACGCTATGGCAGCGGGCGCATACTTGGCAAACGGCTTGAGTTGGCTAGTCGTGAAGTGGTCGTCCGAGGGCAATAGGCCATGGATGACCGCGCTGAAAATGATAGCGATTGCGGGCCCGATTTGTTTCACCTGGTCAAACGGCTCACGGGCTTCCGTTGCGCGGCGAGGGCGCCGAGATTGCCGGAGTCCAAGTGTCACTGCGCCATTTGCACTGACGGCAATCGTGTTGCGTTCGACTGTTCAAAGCGGCTGAGGTCATACCCGACAAAGCTAAAATGTAAGATAGCGGTGAGTGCAAGCCAACCGGGCGCAAGCCAAAAGTCGCTACTCACATAGCGTTGTTGATCAGAAATCCAATAGGAGGCGATGCCGATCGGGTCTACTAGCGGTGAAGCGTCCAACGTTGAATTGTCGATTGTGCGGATTTTAGCGAGGTCGCGTTCAATGGCTTCAGGGGTGAAATGGTTCTACAATCTTTTCTCCAGTCGTTCGACGATCATCTCCGCGATTGGAATTGCAGAAGTGGCCGCGGGCGAGGGCGCGTTGCAGACATGCAGCATCCGGTCTGTCTCGGCAAAGAGGAAGTCGTGGACGAGCATGCCGTCCTTTCGCACCGCCTGGGCGCGGATGCCGGCCTCGTAGGGCAGGAGGTCTGCAAGCGTGAGGCTCGGGCAATATTTGCGGCATTCTGCCAGATAGCCTGGCTTCCACAGCGAGTTGCGCAACTCCGTCACGGCGGATTTCCGGTTCCTAACGACGGTTTTCCAGAAGCCTGGATAGAGCGCGTAGTCCGCGATGTCGGACAGATTGACCGAGAGGCGCGGGTAGCCCTCGCGCGCAAAGCCGATCACGGCGTTCGGTCCGACCGTCACGCTGCCGTCGATCATGCGCGTCAGGTGCACGCCGAGGAAGGGCAGGGCGGGGTCCGGGACCGGGTAGATGAGATGTCGAACGATGTCGTTCTTGTCGGGCGGGAGGCGGAAATATTCGCCGCGGAACGGCACGATGCGGTGCTCGATCGAAAGGCCGGCGAGAGCCGCCAGCCGATCGGATTGCAGGCCGGCGCAGGCGACCAGTTTTCTCGCCCGCCAGCTCTCGCCTTCGGAGGCGACGTCGACAGCGTCAATCGCCTCGCGGATGCCGGTGACGCGGGTCGAAAGGCGGATATCGCCGCCGAGTTTAGCGATGCGCCGCCCCATCGCCTGGCAGACTTCGACATAGCTGACGATGCCGGTCGAAGGCACGAAGAGCGCGCCGCGACCACGAATGTTCGGCTCGCGCTCCTTCAACTCTTCCTCGCTGACGCGGTAGACCTCGATCGTGTTCTGTTTCGATCGCTCGTAGAGGGCGTCCATGCGCTGCATTTCGAGATCCGAGGTCGCGACGAGCAACTTTCCGCAGGTCTCGAAGCGAATGTCGTTTTCCGCGCAAAACGCCTTGGTCGCCTCCGCACCCTTGCGGCAGAGTTCGGCCTTGAGGCTTCCGGGAGGGTAGTAGATGCCGGCGTGGATGACGCCGCTGTTGTGGCCCGTCTGGTGCCTGCCGAGCGCATCCTCCTTCTCGATGAGGATGAGGCTGCAGCCCGGCCTGCCTTCGAGAAGACGCATGGCCGTTGCCAGGCCGACGATGCCCCCGCCGATGATGCAATAGTCGAATATCATCTGTCTTGCCTGATCACGCGTGTGTCGTCTGGCGTTCGCCATAGCCGAAGTAAGCATCCTCCAGCGCGTGGCCGTCCGCAAGATCGCTTGCCGCTCCCTCCAGCGCGACATGGCCGTTGCGCAGGACGTAGATGCGGGAGGCGAGGTCGAGGATGCGGGCGGTGGATTGCTCGACGACGAGCAGCGTCAGTCCGCCGGCATTGAGCTGGCGAAGGCTCTCGTAGACCTGATCGATAACGAGGGGGGCAAGGCCGAGCGAGGGCTCGTCGATCATCATCAGCGAGGGGCGTTGCAGGATGGCGCGGGCGATGGCCAGCTGTTGCTGCTCGCCACCCGAGAGATGGCCGGCGACGCCGCGATACCGCGCCTTCAGGATTGGAAAGGTCTCGAGCACCCGCTCGAGGTCCGCAGCTGCCTCTTCCTTGTCCTTGCGGATCATGCCACCGAGCAGCAGGTTCTCCTGCACCGTCAGGGTGCGAAATATGCTGCGGCCCTCAGGCACCAGCGCCAGGCCCTTGCGGCACAATTTTTCCGGCGGCTGGCCGGCGATCGCCTCGCCATTGAAGGCGAGCGTCCCGCCCGTGGGCGCCATGAGCCCGGAAATCGTCTTAAGAAGCGTGGATTTGCCGGCGCCATTGGGGCCGACCACGAAGACGATCTCGCCCGTATGGACCACAAGATCGACGGATTTCAGGGCAGCAAGCCGGCCGTAGCCGGCCGTAAGGCCGCGGATTTCTAGCATGTCATTCCCCTCTCGCGCGGTTGGGTCCTTCGCTGGAAATCGGGAGGCCGCGCCATTTTTTGCCGTTGACAAAAAAAATCTAACCCGCATTCTGTCTTCTGTCCACAGAGGACTATGTGCAAAAAAATCAGGCCGAGCATCGCTACGGCCCAAGGGGAACGACAATGAAATCTGTTGCTGTGGCCGCCTCGGCCGCAATCGCCCTACTGTTGCCAATGGCCAGCGCTGCTCATGCCGAAGAGCCGATCAAAATCGGCTTCGCCATCGCGGAATCCGGCTGGCTTTCGAACTACGACAGCGCGCCTTTCAAGGCCGCGGTCATGAAGATCGAGGAAATCAACAAGGCCGGCGGCCTCTTGGGTCGCCAGATCGAGTATTCCGTCATGGACACCAAGACGGAGCAGGCCCGTGCCGCAACGGTCGGCGCACAGTTGGTCGACAGCGGCGTCGACATGCTGGTTGTCTCGTGTGACTACGATTTCGGCGCGCCGTCCGCACTCGCCGCCAAGCAGGCCGGCAAGATCGCCTTCAGCCTCTGCGCTGCCGATCCGAAGATGGGCGTGCAGGGAGTCGGCCCGCTCGCCTTCACCGCCAACAGCGCGGCGCAGTCGGAAGGCATCGCGATTGCCGAATACGGCAACAAGAAAATGAACCTGAAGTCGGTCTACGTGCTGGAAGACCTGACGATCGAATACAACAAGTCGGCCTGCGCCGGTTTTCGCGCGGCCTGGACTGCAAGTGCCGGCGCTGAGACAATCCTGGGCAATGACACGTTCAAGAACGACGACCCGTCGATTGCCTCGCAGATCACCCGCCTCAAGGGTTTGGCGACGCAGCCCGACGCGGTCTTCGTGTGCTCATTCACGCCGGGTGGTGCTTCGGCCGTGCGCCAGCTTCGCGCTGCCGGCATCGACCTGCCGATCCTTGCCAACACGGCGATGGTCGACAATTACTGGCTGAACGCCGTGCCGGGCCTCAAGGATTTCTACCTGCCCGCGTTCATGTCGCTTTACGGCGATGATCCGCGCCCGGAAATGAACAAATTTCTCGAAAGCCACAAGGCGCGTTACGGCGAGCTGCCGGTCTCCTCCTATTCGGTTCTGGGCTATAGCCTTATCGAGCAGTGGGCCTATGCAGTCGAGCAGGCAAAGACGACCGAATCCGAAGCCGTGGTCGGCGTCATGAACACCTTCAAGGATCAGCCGTTCACGGCAGGCCCCACCTCCTTCACCGACCAGCTGCATATCCAGGTCGACCGGCCCTGGCTGATCATGAAGGTCGAGAACGACTCCTTCCGCGCCGTCGAGGTTTACCGGAACTCGTTCAAGCCGGACATGAAGCTCTTGTTCCGCGTCGGTCAGTAACCGGCAGCGATCCGCCGGCTGCATGGCGGTGCAGCCGGCGGAAGCAAAATCTCCAAGCAAATTCATAGCCGAGCTTACGAATAGGTCTCGCCCGATATGTCACGTCCATTGAAAGAAAGGCTCGAAGCCCGCGGCGTTGCCGTGGCCTTTGGCGGCATCCGGGCCCTGAGCGGAGTCGATCTCGAACTCCGACGCGGCGAGGTGCTTGGCCTCATCGGCCCGAACGGCGCCGGCAAGACGACCATGGTCAATGTGCTGAGTGGCTTCCAGCGCCCGACCAGCGGCAGCATCAGCCTCGACGGCGTCGACGTCTCCAAGCTCACCGCTCGCAAGATCGCTCAGGCCGGCGTCGGCCGCAGCTTCCAGGCGGCGCGTCTCTTCCGGGCGATGACGGTAGAGCAGAACCTTTCGGTCGCCGCAATCGGCAGCGGACTTTCGCTGAAAGCCGCCCGGGAGCGGGCGCTCGAAATCCTCGAATGGATGGACCTCGCGAAAAAGGCCGAACACCGCTGCGACAGCCTGTCCTATGGCGACGAGCGGCGTGTCAGTATTGCCCGGGCGCTTGCCTTGCAGCCGTCTTTCGCGCTTCTCGACGAGCCGGCCTCCGGCATGAACGACGCGGAATGCGAGGCGCTGATGCAGGTCATCGCCGAACTGCCGGCCCGCTTCGGCTGCGGCGTGCTGCTGATTGAACACAATATGAAGGTGATCATGGGCGTCTGCCAGCGCATCCATGTGCTCGACGGCGGCCAGAGCCTTGCCGAGGGCTCGCCCCAGGACATCCAGAAAAACCCCGCCGTTCGCCGCGCCTATCTGGGCGAAAAGGCGGCCGACAGCACCCTTGCGATCTAGGAGCCGGGCGCCATGGCCAACATCGTTCAAGTTCTCGTCGACGCGATCGCGCTGGGCAGCCTCTATGCCCTTGTCGCGCTGTCGATCGGCCTCGTCTTCGGCGTCATGCGGCTCGTCAATTTTGCGCAGGCCGACTATATCACGATCGGCGCCTATGCGCTGGTGGTGCCGACGGCGAGTGTCGCACCGCCGTTGCTTCTGGGCGCATTGCCCTCCGCACTCATGATCGGCGGCGTGCTGGTCGTCGTGGTTGCGCTGGCCCTGCTGACGGAACGCGTCGCCTTCCGGCCGCTGCGAAACTCCAATCCCTCGACGTTGCTCATTTCGTCCTTCGCCGTCAGTTATTTCCTGCAGAACCTCGTCATGCTCATCCATACCGGCCGGCCGAAATCGGTCGGCATCGGACAGGGGCTGGCCAATGCGGTGGAGATTGGTGGCGTGCGGATTCCGGGCGTGCAGCTCCTCACCATGGTCGTTACCGCCGGCCTGCTCGTCGCCCTGGTGCTCTTCCTCAAGAAGACGCCGCTCGGTGTGCAGATGCGCGCGGCGGCGGAAAACTTCCAGATGGCCCGCCTGCTCGGCATGCCGGCGAACCGGGTGATCGCACTGGCCTTTGCGATTTCCGGCCTGCTCGGCGGTGCGGTCTCGCTGCTCTTGACGATCCAGACGGGCACGCTCGACCTGCGCATGGGCCTGATGCCCGTCGTCTATGCGTTTTTTGCCACCGTCATCGGTGGCATGGGTTCGCTGCCGGGGGCCGCACTCGGCGGGTTCCTCGTCGGCGTCGCCAGCGTACTCCTGCAAACCTATCTCCCGGCGGACCTGCGACCCTTCCGCGATGCCGGTGTGTTCATGATGGTCATCCTGATCCTCCTCGTGCGCCCGCAGGGCCTGATCATCACCAGCGCCGCGAAGGAGCGCGTGTAATGAAGAGCGATACCATGTCCTTCGCAACGATCGGCCGCTTCTGGTTTCCGGTTTTTGCCCTTGTCATACCGCTTGCGATCATCGTGGTGGTGACAGGCCAGTTCGGCGGCCTCTCCATCCAGCGCACCGTCATCGAGATGCTGATCAGCATCGTCATCGTCGTCGGGCTCTACATCTTCGTCGGCAATTCCGGCATCATTTCCTTCGGCCATGCCACCTTCATGGCGATCGCGGCCTATGCGTCGGCATGGCAGACGTGCTGCGAGATGCTGAAGCCGATCACCATGTCCGGCCTGCCGCCATTCCTGCGCGACCAGAGCATCCCGCTCCTGCCGTCCGCCGTTGTCTCGGTGCTGCTCGCCGGCGGTGCCGCCTTCCTCACCGGACTCGTCATCATGCGGCTCACCGGCCTTGCAGCCTCGATCTCGACGCTCGCCGTTCTCTTCATCCTCAACGTCGTCTATTCCAACTGGGACAGCGTCACGATGGGCTCGGCGTCGATCGTCGGCCTACCGACTTATGTCACGGCCTGGCTGGCGCTCGGCTGCGCTGTTTTCGCCATCGTCATCGCCTATCTCTACCAGGTCTCCGCCTTCGGCCTGGCGATCCGGGCAACGCGCGAAGATGAGGTCGCGGCGGCCGCATCGGGCATCTCGCTCTACTGGTCACGGCTGATCGCGTTCACGCTGTCCGGCTTCATGGTTGGCCTCGGCGGGGTGCTGCAGGCTCATTATCTCGGGACTGTCTCGATCAACAGTTTCTTCCTGAGCTTCACCTTCCTGGCGCTTGCCATGCTCATCGTCGGCGGCATGGGAAGTCTTGCCGGGGCGGTTGTCGGTGTCGTCGTCATCACCGTGATGGTCGATATCTTCCGTCGTCTCGAAAGCGGGATTTCGATCGGTGGTGAACAATGGGCGCTGCCGGCGGGCACGCAGGAGCTTATCATCGCGGCCTTTATGCTGTTGATACTGGTCTTCCGCAAAGACGGAATCATGGCAGGGCGGGAAATGACCCTGCCAGGGCAGGAACAACGCGAAAAAGGTCTCATCAATGGCTAGCAACCTCCTCTTCAATACAGACGAACCGGTCGGCATCATCGACAATCGCATGCTCTCCGATCAGGTTTCGACTTTTCTCGTGCGCGAACTGATCTTTGGTCGGCTGCAGCCGGGCCAGCGCGTCAACGAGGCGGAGCTCGCCCGTCAGCTCGGCATCAGCCGCAATCCCATCCGCGAGGCGATCCGCCGGTTGGAAGAGCGTGGCCTGCTCGTGGCCGTACCGCGCAAGGGGACGTTCGTGCGGACCTTCCTGCGCAGCGATATCGACGAGATTTTCTCCTTCCGCGTGGTGGTCGAGCGTTTCGCGGTGGAGCAGGCCCTGCCGCAGATGACGGATGCGGACGTCGATCGCATTGCCGGTTTCGTCGATGCCATGGTGGCGGCGGCCAATGCCAATGACGAGATCGTTCTCGTCGAGAACGACTTGGCCTTCCATCTGGAGATCTGCAAACTCTCGAAGAACCGCCAGACGCTGCACGCCTTCACCAATATCCAGGCGGAAGTGCAGATGCTGATCACCATGGCCGAGCGGCAGTTCGAGAGCCAGATGGCGGCAGCCGTCGATCATTGGCCAGTCGTCGAGGCATTGCGCACCCGCAATTGCGAAA
This sequence comes from Shinella oryzae, assembly GCF_023038235.1. Taxonomy (NCBI): domain Bacteria; kingdom Pseudomonadati; phylum Pseudomonadota; class Alphaproteobacteria; order Hyphomicrobiales; family Rhizobiaceae; genus Shinella; species Shinella oryzae. Next base: position 1,846,538 of record NZ_CP081988.1, read on the forward strand.
AGGCGATGGATGCTATCCGCGATCACATCCGCGATTCCTGGCGCCACCTGCTTGAAGCTTACGAACGGGACAAAGCCCGCTCGTCCTGATCCATCCATAAGAAAAGAGGGAACAATGCCTGACAACAAAATCATCGGCATCGACATTGGGGGAACGTTCACCGACTTCGTTTCCTACGATGCGGCGACCGGCACCATCGAGAACTGGAAGAACCTGACGACACCCTCCGAACCGATCGAAGGTGTGCTCCAGGGGCTTGGACAGGTGGAGGATGTCGCCGGCGTCGACAAGATCCGTCTCGGCACGACGATCGCAACCAACGCGTTGCTCACGCGCCGCGGTGCCAAGGTTGCCTATGTCACGACTACCGGCTTCCGCGATGTTCCCTTCATCCAGCGCGGCGACCGCCGCAGCCACTATGATATTACCTGGATCAAGACCAAGCCGCTGATGAAGCGCGCTGACACCTATGAGATCGGCGGTCGCTTCAGCGCCAAGGGCGAGCTGGTCACAGCGCTTGACGAAGAGGCCGTGCGCGCGCTTGCCGCGACGATCAAGGCCGACGGCACGATCGAGGCGATCGCCGTCTGCACGCTGTTTTCCTATATCGATCCGAGCCACGAGCAGCGCATTCGCGATATCCTTGCGGAAGAACTGCCGGGCATGCCGATCTCGATTTCCTACGACGTGCTGCCGAAGTGGAAGGAATACGACCGCGCCTCGACCACCATCGCCGACGCCTATCTGAAACCCATCGTCTCCGACAATTTCCACCGCATGCAGAAGCGCCTCGACGCCATCGGCATCGGCGACAAGATCGGCGTGATCAAGTCGAACGGCGGTGAATCGACGCTGAAAGGTGCGGCCGAAGCGCCGGTGCAGATGACGCTGTCCGGTCCGACCGGCGCCGTCGTCGCAACCCGAGTGCTTTCCGAATTGACGGGCATCAAGAACCTCGTCACCTTCGACATGGGCGGCACCTCCACCGATTGCTCGACCGTCGTTGATGGCGTTGAGCATGTGACGACCAATTTTGAGATCGAATGGGGCCTGCCGATCCAGATCCCGATGATCGACATCCACACGATCGGCGCCGGCGGTGGCTCCATCGCCTGGATCGACAAGGGCGGCATGTTGCGCATGGGCCCGCAATCGGCAGGCGCCGCTCCGGGGCCGGCCTGCTACGGCCGCGGCGGTGAAAACGCCACCGTGACCGACGCGAATGTCGTCCTCGGCCGCATCAATCCAGACTACTTCCTCGGCGGCAAGATGAAGCTCGACGCGGAGGCGGCGCATCGTGCGGTCAAGAAGATTGCCGACCAGCTTGGCCTGGAGGTCGATGCGGCTGCCTTCGCCATGGTGCAGATCGCCAACAACAACATGCTGGGCGCGCTGCGTGCTGTTCTCCTCCAGCGGGGTCTCGATCCGCGCGACTTCTCGCTCGTTGCCTCCGGTGGAGCGGGGCCGGTGCATATCTGCGATCTCATGGATATATCGGGTATTCCGCAGGGCATCGTACCGAACTACCCCGGCCAGTTCTCCGCCTTCGGCTTCATCATGACCGACGCCCGTGTCGATCGGCATCGCACGGTGCAGCAGATCTCGAAATATTTCGACGGTGCCCGCGCCACTGGGGCGATGACGGAACTGGTGGATGGCGCTATCGCCGAGCTGGTCTCCCAGGGCTATCAGCAGAAGGTCGAAATCTACCGCTCCATCGAGGCGCGCTATTTCGGCCAGAACCACGAGCTGGAGCTCAGCTTCCCGGCCAACGAGTTCACCGAGGAAACAGTTGCGGACCTCTGGGAGCGCTTCCACGAGGAACACCAGAATCGCTTCGGCTTCTCCATTCCGGGCGAGACCATCGAGACCGTCAATCTCAAGGTCGTGGCCGTTGCCGTGTCCGAAAAGCCGAAGATGCGCGAACTCGAAAAGGGCGAGGGCACGCCTGCCGCCTCCGGCAGCCGCAAGGTGCGCTTCGAAGACGGTTGGCACGACGTGAAGACTTACGATCGCGGCACGTTCAAGCAGGGGCAGACCGTGTCCGGTCCTGCCATTATTGAAGAAAACGCGTCCGTCACCATCCTGCAGCCGAAACAGACGCTCTGCGTCGATCGTCTCGGCAATCTGATCATTTCGGCCTGAGGAGTACCGTCATGGACTTCGTTACGATGAACATCCTGGAATCCAGCATGGTCTCGCTCTGCAAGGAGATGGGGATCGTGCTGATGAAGACGTCCTATTCGACGATCTTCAACGAGGCGCTCGACTTCACCTGCGGCCTCGCGGACATGAACGGCGACATGATCGCCGTCGCCGACTATTGCCCGGCGCAGATTGGCGGCATGCCGCTTCTCGTGAAATCGTGCCTCAAGGAAATCCCGATCGGCGAGATCGAAGAGGGCGACGTGATCCTTCACAACGACCCCTATCGCGGCGGCCTGCACACGCCCGAGCACACCTTCTTCAAGCCGATCTTCGTCGATGGCGAGATCATGGGCTTTGCGGTGGCGATCGGCCATATCGCGGAAGTGGGCGGGATGGCGCCGGGCGGTTTCTGCGGCGAGGCGACGGAAATCTTCCAGGAAGGGCTTCGCATCCCGCCGGTAAAGATCAAGAAGCGCGGCAAGGACAATATCGAGGTCTGGAAGCTGCTTCTTGCCAATGTACGCACGCCGCGCGTCAACTATGGCGACCTGCGCGCACTCATCGCCGCCGTCGATCTTGGCGAAAAGCAGATGACGCAGATCTACAAGAAATACGGTAAGGAGAAGATCAAGGAGACCGTCAACGACCTGCTGCTCTATTCGGAACGCCGCATGCGCGCCGAACTGGAAGCGATCCCCGATGGTATCTACGCTTTCTCCGACAAGATCGAGAGTGACGGCATCGACGCCGACCGCACCTATACGGTCGCCGTGGAGGTTCACAAGCGCGGCGGCGAGATCATCGTCGACTACCACGGTTCCTCGCCGCAGGCTTCCGGCCCGATCAATGCGACGCTGGGCGTCGCCACCTCGGCCGCCTACAACGCCGTGCTGCACATGACGGACCCGACGATCCCGCGCAATTCGGGCTGCTTCCGGCCGATCCGCGTCATGGCCCCGCCCGGCACGATCGTCAACGTCGATTTCCCCGCTCCAGAAGTCGGCGGCAACACCGAAACCCATCCGCGCATCGTTGGCACGATCCTCGGCGCCATGGCACCGGCCGTTCCGAATCGCGTGATGGCGGCGGAAGGCGCGACGCACTGCAACTTCGTCTTCGGCGGCGTCGATGCCGACACCAAGGAGTTCTTCGCCTGCTACGATCTCGAGGCCGTCGGCTGGGGTGGCCGCGCCTTTGCCGATGGCAATGATGGCGTCGATTCCATCAACGGCAATTGCCGGATCACACCCGTCGAAGTTTACGAAACGCGCTTCCCTTGGCGTATCGAAAGCCTCGCATTCAACGTTGATGCGGGCGGTGCCGGCGAATACCGCGGGGGCGTCGGCTACACAAAGCAGATGCTGTGCCTCAACGACGAGATCATCTGCTCGCAGATGACCGACCGTCACCTGCTCGCCCCCTGGGGTCTTAATGGCGGCACGGAAGGCGGCGTCGGCGCGACGCTGGTCATGAAAAACGGCCGCGAGGACTGGCAGACGATGCGCGAGGCCTATGGCAAGGCCTCGACCAGCCGCTACTCCAACGTCTCGATCCGCCGCGGCGACCGCGTCCGGCTCGTCACGCCCGGCGGCGGTGGTTACGGCGATCCGGCAATGCGCGATCCGGCAGCTGTCGCGGAGGATGTCCGCGAGGGCTACGTCTCCAAGGCGGCTGCCCAGAAATACTACGGCTATCAGGAGGCCTGAACCATGAAGTTTTCGCTGAACGGGCTTTACATCGAAAGCTATACGAAATGCGCCAATTGCGGCGTGTTGATCTACGAGGCCTCGGCCGAGGATTCCAGCCGCAAGAAGGCCCATGACGGCAGCATTTATTGCTCGCAGGAATGCGTCGACTGGAAGCTCGACCGGGACGCCCGCCGCGCCAAGGCTGCGGTCTAACGGGGAATTTCCGGCCCCGCTCGCGTGCGGGCGGGGCCGGACCTGAGCGCAGGCAAGAATGCCGCGTCAAACACCACATCCAAGGAGACATCCATGTCCACGAACGCTGCCTTCACGGCGCGGCGCGCTGCCGCCATTCCGGCCGGCCTGTCGAAACATCTCGACGTCTATATCGAGAAAGCGGAAAACGCCGAACTATGGGACGTCGAAGGCAAGCGCTACATCGATTTTGCCGCCGGCATCGCCGTCAACAACACCGGTCACCGCCATCCGAAGGTGCTCGAACGAGTGCGCAACCAGCTCGACAAGATCACCCATACCTCGTTCCAGACGACGCCCTACATCGACTATGTCGCAGTCTGCGAGAAACTGAACGATGTGGTGCCGGGCGATTTTCCGAAGAAGACTTTCCTCGTCTCCACCGGCGCCGAAGCCATCGAGAACGCCGCCAAGATCGCCCGCGCCGCGACCGGACGCTCAGCCTTCGTCGCCTTCTCCGGGGGTTTCCACGGTCGCACTCTGATGGCGATGACGCTGACCGGCAAGACCACGCCCTACAAGGCCGGTTTCGGTCCGCTCGTGCCTGACGTCTTCCATCTGCCGTTTCCCATTCCTTATCACGGCATTTCCGAGCAGGAATCGCTGACCGCGCTCGACCGCTTCTTCCGATCCGAGGTCGATCCGACCCGGGTTGCCGGCATATTCGTCGAACCCGTTCAGGGCGAGGGCGGTTTCTATCCGGCGCCCGTCACCTTCCTGCGCGCGCTGCGCGAGATCTGCGACAAACACGGCATCCTGCTGATCGCCGACGAAATCCAGACAGGTTTTGCCCGCACGGGAAAAATGTTTGCGATGGAACATGCCGGCGTCGCCGCCGATATCGTCACCATGGCCAAGGGGCTGGGTGGCGGCTTCCCGATCGCTGCCGTCACCGGCCGCACCGATATCATGGACAAGATCCCGATGGGCGGCGTCGGCTCGACTTTTGCCGGCAATCCGCTGTCCTGCGCGGCATCGCTCGCCGTCATGGAGATCATCGAGGACGAAAACCTGATCGACCGCGCCAACGAGGTCGGCAGCCGGTTGAAATCGACCTTCGAGGATTGGCAGGAAGGCAACGAATTCGCCTGCATAGGCGAGGTGCGCGGTCTCGGTGCGATGGTGGCGATCGAGTTCGTGCGTGACCGCGAGACGCGCCAGCCCTGGCCGGAACTGGTCAAGGCAATCACGCACACCGCCGCCGAAAAGGGCCTGCTGCTGCTCTCCTGCGGCGTGCATGGCAATGTCGTGCGCGTGCTGACGCCGCTGACAATCCCTTTCGACCACCTCGACGAAGGGATCGCCATCCTGAAGGACAGCCTGCGGGCGGCCCTGGAAAAGGTGGAGGCCGGTCAATGACGCTTGCGCTGCTTCACGACCAGGCTTTCATCGATGGCGGTTGGGCCGCTGCGGATACGGGCGCGACTTTCGAGGTGCGCAATCCGGCGACGGGAGAGGTTCTCGCCCGCGTCGCCGATCTTGCCGCCACCGACGTCGAGCGGGCGATCCGTGCCGCGGAGCGCGCGCAAACCGACTGGCGGGCGCGGCCGGCCAAGGAACGGGCAAAGCCGCTGCGCGCGTGGTTCGACCTGATCACGGCGCACGCGGAAGACCTTGCCCGGCTGATCACCGCAGAGCAGGGCAAGCCGCTTTACGAAGCCCGGGGCGAGGTGGCGTTCGGCGCCTCCTTCGTCGATTGGTTTTCCGAAGAGGCCAAACGCGTCTATGGAGACGTCATCCCGTCCGCCGGCCGCGACCGGCGTTTCATCGTGCTGAAACAGCCCATCGGTGTGTGCGCCGCCATCACACCGTGGAACTTTCCGCTGGCGATGATCACCCGAAAGGCCGCCGCGGCACTCGCCGCCGGCTGCACCATGGTCGTCAAACCCTCCGAGCAGACGCCGCTCACGGCGTTGGCCATGGCGGAGCTTGCCCGGCAGGCCGGCATTCCGGCCGGCGTGCTCAACATCGTGCCGTCGAAGGACGCCGCCGGCATCGGCCGTCTGCTCTGCGAGCATCCGGTCATCCGCAAACTCTCCTTCACCGGTTCAACCGCCGTCGGTAAGCTCTTGATGCGGCAATGCGCCGATACGCTGAAAAAGCTGTCTCTCGAGCTGGGCGGCAATGCGCCGTTCATCGTCTTCGACGATGCGAACCTCGACCTCGCCGTCGCCGGTGCCATCGCGTCGAAGTTCCGCAATTCCGGCCAGACCTGTGTCTGCACCAACCGCATCTATGTGCAGGACGGCATCCACGATGCCTTCGTGGCGAAGCTGACGCAAGAGGTTGCCAAGCTGAAGGTTGGAGACGGTGCCGCATCTGAGGTGGTGCAGGGCCCGCTGATTAATGCCAAAGCCGTTGCGAAAGTGGCGGAACTGATCGGTGACGCCGTGGGGCAAGGCGCCCATGTCGAGACCGGTGGCAAGCCGCATGCACTCGGCGGCACATGGTTCGAGCCGACGGTGCTGAGCGGCATGCAGGCCTCGATGCGGTTGGCGCATGAAGAGGCTTTTGGCCCGGTCGCTCCGGTCTTCCGCTTCAAGGACGAAGCCGAGGTCATCCGCCTCGCCAACGACACGCGCTATGGCCTGATGGCCTATTTCTACGCGCGCGACATCAGCCGTATCTGGCATGTGCTCGAAGAGCTGCAATTCGGTATGGTCGGCATCAACGAAGGGCTGATTTCGACGGAGCTTGCGCCGTTTGGCGGGATCAAGGAGAGCGGCTTTGGTCGCGAAGGTTCCAAATACGGCATTGATGAATATGTCGAGCTGAAATACGCGTGTTTCGGCGGCTTGAGAGTTTGATCGCGGATATGGCTACGACCCTCATATACTCGGACCCCGTGATTGCGCGGTATTTTTATCGGAATGGAGCATCCGATGCTTCAGGCTTCCCACAGAACCGTGGCCGAAGTCGAAACCAAAGAGCGGATCGACTACCTGATATCCGCAAATCGGTCACACTGTTTACTTCCTGATATCGATATTCAAAGACGGATATAGTCCTCCCACGGCTCTGACGTCCTCAGTCAATTCTGCAATCAACCAGTCGCGGACCTGGCCGACTATGGGGCGGAAGGGCTTGTCGCGCAAGCGGACGAGATGGCAGCGGCGACCGGTTACCATGAGTTGCTCGCGCGCCGGCACCAGTGTGCGGTTCCGCAGCCAGTGCGCCACGACATTGAGCCAGCCGAGCGCGACGCCCTGACCCAGAAGCGCTGCCTGAACGACAATGGCGTAATCCGAAAAAATCATCGAATTGTGCGTTTCACGACCATTGGCCGGTGTGAACAGCTTTGACCAATCCGGCTGTGCGTCACTGAGGTTGATGGTGGTATCCGGAACGCGGCTGACGTTTTCACCGGATATGACGTGGCTTTTCATGTAGTCGGGACTGCAGATCGGCAGCAGGATTTCTGGCATGACGAAGGCAGCTTCATGCCTGCCGTCTGGTCCATCGACAAAGCGCATGCCAAGGTCGACATCATTCACCGAACCTGACAGCGCGCCCATCACGAGTTGGAATCTCAGGTCGACAGCAGGAAATTCCTTCTTGAATTCCGCCATTCGCGGCATCATCCAATGGGTGGTGAAGCCTGTCGAAACCGAAAGTGACACCGTTTCGATACCCGTCCGGCGATCCTCGATCTCGCGCAATGCGCTTTCGATACCGGCGAAGCCGCGGCCGATCGCATCGAACAGCAAAGAGCCCGCTTCCGTCAGCGTCACGCCGCCAGGCTGGCGAAAAAACAATGCCGTACCAAGATGTTCCTCGAGCCGCGACATCATCCGGCTGACCGCGGCCGGCGTCACGTTCAGCTCTTCAGCCGCGCGAGAAAAGCTACCGCAGCGCGCAGCGGCCTCGAACGTGAAGAGGCCATTCATCGATGGCAGGGAGCGGCGGAGAAAAGTCATTACATGATGTAACACCCTTCCAATATTTTTTCAATTGCGCCAAGCGATCTTGTTTGGTCTGTTGATCGGCAACGAAGGGAAAAGACCTTCCAGATGACAAGGGGAACGTCGTGGATTGATGCCGGTTCGGATGCCAGATGCGCTGAACCACCTCTCCATTTCTGTTTCTGCGAGAACCAGCTACCATGCTGCGGCCTTATGCCGAACGAGGTAGAATTGTGCAGTGGAATCATATGATTGATCAACAAGAAAGAGCGCGCGTCGGCGTTTCCATCAGGCAGGCCACGAAGTCCTACGGGCCCTTTCGCGCACTCGACGACGTAAGCCTCGATGTCGGCCAGGGCGAGTTCGTCTCCATTCTCGGCCCGTCCGGTTCCGGCAAGACGACGCTCCTCGGCATCCTGGGTGGTTTCGTCCAGCCGAGTGCAGGCTCCATCTGGCTGGGCAATCGCGATATTACATTTGAGCCGCCGCACAAGCGTGAGATTGGCATCGTCTTCCAGAACTACGCCCTGTTTCCACATATGAGTGTGGGCGAGAACATTACTTTCCCGCTGCGGGCGCGTCGCCTGCCAAAGGCGACATGGCCGGACAGGTTGGCGTCGGCGCTCGAGATGGTCGAATTGACGGGCTACGAAAACCGGAAGATCCACGAGCTTTCGGGAGGCCAGCGTCAGCGTGTTGCCCTTGCACGCGCCATGATCTTCGAGCCGGGCCTGATCCTGATGGACGAGCCGCTCTCGGCGCTCGACAAGCAACTGCGTGAAAACATGCAGATCGAACTGAAGCGCCTGCACAAGAGGCTCGGCTCCACCATCATCTATGTCACCCACGACCAGCGGGAGGCACTGACGATGAGCGACCGAGTGGCGATCATGAACAGGGGTAAACTGGTGCAGGTCGATACGCCCGAGCGCCTGCACGATCACCCCGCCAATACCTTCGTCGCCAGCTTCATCGGGGAGGCGACCTTGCTGCCTGTTCAGCGCGAAAGCGACAGCGTCGTGCGCCTCGGCCAGCAGGCGCTGAAGACGGCGCATCCCATGCCGGCCGGGTCGAACCTGCATCTCGTGGTCCATTCCGAAAAGCTCGTCGTGGCCGACGGTTCGGAGCCAGAAGCCAGCAACAGGCTCTCCGGCACGGTCACAGACACGCTCTACCAGGGCGAAAGCATTCGGGTTTTCGTGAAGCTCGATGACGGCGGCGAAATGAGCTTCCGGCTTCCCAGCAATCATGCCGGCCGCGCGCTGATGAAATCGCCAGGCGAGGCGATAACCCTCGCGCTCCACCCGGAAGACACGGTCATCGTTCCCGAAGCGGGCTGACGGATCCATTCACTACGGTCAACAAGGATGAAGATTATGCAATTAACACAATTCAAAGTCATGACCTTCGACGTGGTCGGTACTTTGATCGATTTCGAAAGCGGCGTGCTCAATGCCGTGCGCGCGCTGGGCGGCGACAAGGCCGCCAAGGCAAGCGACGACGAGATATTCGAGCCCTACAAGCGCGGCCGCGACAAGTTCTATGGCCGCTCCTCCTTCGCGATGAAGGACGTCTATCTCTCGCTCGCTGCGGAGAACGGCTACAAGAATGACGACGCCACCGCGGAAGCCTTCCAACTCGCTGTGCTGCGCTGGCCGGCCTTCGCCGATTCCGTCGAGGCTCTGGCGCGCCTGCGCAAGAATTTCCGTCTCGTCGCCATGACAAATGCCGACCGGACCGCATTTTCGGCCTATTCCGATACGCTCGGCAACCCGTTTCACGACAGCATCACTTGTGACGAAACCGGCTGCGCCAAGCCCAATCCGCAGTTCTTCGCCTATAACAAGGGCCGCCAGTCGGCCTTCGGTTTCAAGCAGTCGGAAATCCTGCATGTCGCCCAGAGCCAGCATCACGATATCGGTGTCGCCCGCGAACTCGGTTACACGACCTGCTGGATCGAGCGTCGCCAGGGCCAGCAGGGTTTCGGCGGCACGCCGGTGCCGAAGGTGCTTACCAAGCCAGACTTCCACTTCGCGAGCCTCGGACAACTGGCAGATGCGGTCGACGCGGAACTTGCGGCCGGCGTGAAGGCGGCGACGGCAGCCTGATTAGACAGACCGGATCGAGAACGAGCAAAACCGATGACCGCCCCCCGTCCTCCCTTTCCCGACATCCAGTCCCTATGGCAGGAGACGGCTTCGCACCGGCCCGCCTTCGACCGGCTGTCGGGCGGTCATCGGTTCGACGTCGCCATTATCGGCGGCGGCTATACTGGGCTGTCGACCGCGCGCTACCTTGCCCGCCGCGGCCTTTCCGCAGTGGTGCTGGAGGCGAGCCAGATCGGCTGGGGCGCCAGCGGCCGCAATGGCGGCGTCGTATCCGGAAAATTCCGGCTGGCCTTTTCCGATATCGCTTCACGCTATGGCCTCGAAACGGCGAGGCGCATGCACGATCTCGGCATCGAGGCGATCGACCATGTCGGCGAACTGGTGTCGGACTACGGCATCGCCGAAGCCGGCTACCGCCCGACAGGTTCGTTGCGCTGCGCCCATAACGAGATATCGCTCGACGGTCTCAAGAAGGAAGTCGAGTGGTTACGGGGATCTCTCGGCGACCATGCCTGCACAATCCTGTCGCCCGAGGAGATGGAGGCGGAGACCGGCTCGCGCGATTTCGTCGGCGGCATGCTGAACACCCATGGCGGCATCATCCATCCGCTGAACTTCGTGCACGGATTGGCGGCCGGCCTGAAGGCCGAGGGGATCGCTATTCATGAGAAGTCGGCGGTCACGGGGATGCGGCGCGATCGGGACGGCGTCGTGCTCGAAACGCCGGGCGGCACAGTCTCGGCGCGGCAGGCGGTGATCGCCACCAATTCCTATTCCGACCTGACGCCGGCGACATCCGCGGTACGGAAATCCCTCATTCCCTTCCGCTCGGCGATGATTGCGACTGAGCCTTTGGCCGGTTCTTCCCTGCTGTCGCAAGGCCGCAGCTATACCGAGACGCGCCGCATGATGCGCTGGTTCCGCAAAGCCGGCGACCGGCTGATGTATGGCGGCCGCGGCGCCTTCGGCACGGCCGATTCCGAGAGCGCTTTTGCAGCGCTGGAAAAGGCGATGGTGCGGCAGTTTCCCGAACTGGCTTCGGTTTCGGTCACGCATCGCTGGTCGGGGCTCGTCGCCATGACCATGGACAGCATTCCCCATCTGGGCCGGCTCGACGACCGCGTGGTCTATGCTCTCGGCTATAACGGCACAGGCGTCGCGCTGGCATCGAACATGGGCCGCTACGTCGCGGCCATGGTTGCGGGCGAGGAGCCCGATCTCGGGCTCCTGACCTCCGAGCCGCTCAAGCCCGTGCCATTCTATCCCATCAGGAAGCCAGCCGTCCGCCTTGTCGCCGGCTGGTACCAGTTCCTCGATGCAATCGGGCGTTAAGACCCGGAAGTCGCATGCCATCAGCGGCGTTACGCCCGTCTATAAAGAGGAGAACGACTTATGAATTACAGACTTTCTATGATCGTGCTATCCGCAAGCGCCACGATCTTCACCGCCGGCATGGCTTCCGCCGAGCAGATCACTTTCGTGTCGCAAGGCGGCGCCTACCAGGAAGCCCAGACCAAGGCGATCCTCGATCCGGTCGCCGAACTGCTCGGCATCACCGTCAACCAGGACAGCTCGCCCGACGCCTGGCCGGTGCTCAAGACACAAACGGCATCCGGCAAGGTCATCTGGGACGTGATCGACACCCCGCCGAAGGACTGCATCCGCGGGGGCGAGCAGGGCATGATCGAGAAGCTCGACTTCTCGAAGATCCCCAATGCAGAGAAGATGCCGGCTGAATACAAGAGCCCGTATTCTGTCGCCTACGAATTCTATTCGAGCGTGCTCGCTTACAACAAGGAAAAGTTCGGCGACAATCCTCCCAAGACCTGGGCCGACTTCTGGGACGTCAAGAAGTTCCCGGGCACCCGCGCGCTGCGCAACCATCCGCTGGCGACACTTGAAGCCGCGCTGCTCGCCGATGGCGTGCCGGCCGACAAGCTCTACCCGCTCGATGTCGACCGCGCCTTCAAGAAGCTCGAGGAGATCAAGCCGCATGTGGCGGTTTGGTGGACTTCAGGTGCGCAGTCCGCACAGTTGCTGGCGGATGGCGAAGTGGACATGGAGATGGCGTGGAACGGCCGCGTGGCAGCCGTCGTGAAGGAGGGTGCACCGATCGGTTACTCCTTCAATCAAGGCTTCCTGCAATACACGTCGCTGTGCATCCTCAAGGGCGCGCCGAACCTCGACACCGCCGTCAAGTTCGTCAATGCCGCGCTGACGCCGGAAATCCAGGCGAATTTCCCGACCTATATCGATTACGGTCCGGGCAACCCTGAGGCTTACAAGACCGGCAAGATCTCGCCGGAGCGCGCGGCGGAAATGCCCAGTTCGCCGGAGAACGCCGAGTTGCAGGTCCTGGTGTCGGACGAATGGTGGAGCTCGCCGGCCGGCGAAGAGGCACAGAAGCGCTGGGCGACGTTCATCCAGCAGTAACCGTCGGCCTTTGGAGGGTCCATTTATGGCAGGATCGACACAAGATCTGTCGCAACAGCATGACCGGCGCGAGCAGAGGCTCATGATCATGTTGCTTGCACCCGCCTTGCTGGTCGTCGTCGTCCTGCTGGTCTTGCCGCTCCTGTGGCTGGCCTGGCAGTCCGTCCGGCAGGACGGTGGGTTCACGCTGGCGCACTACGAGCGGTTCCTGACGGACCCGGTCTACTGGATGACCTTCCTGCAAACCTTTCGCATCGCCGCGATCGTCACGGCGATGACGGTTCTGCTCGGCTATCCCGTCGCCTATGTGGCGGCGGGACTGTCCCAACGGTGGAGCATCGTCGTGCTGACGATGGTGCTGCTGCCGTTCTGGACGTCGGTGCTGGTGCGTGCCTACGCGTGGCTGATCCTGCTTCAGCGTAACGGTATCATCAACTCGGCCCTGACCGGTTCGGGCCTGATCGACGCTCCGCTCAAGCTGGTCAACAACGAGTTCGGCACGGTCATGGCGACGATCCATATCCTGCTGCCCTTCATGGTCCTGCCGCTCTATGCGACGATGAAGAAAATCCCCGGCGAATTGACCATGGCCGGTGCCAGTCTCGGCGGATCGCCGCTGCATGTCTTCCTGCGCGTTTTCCTGCCCTTGTCGCTTCCGGGCATGATTGCCGGCATGGTGCTGGTGTTCGTGCTGACGCTCGGCTTCTACATCACGCCGGAACTGCTGGGCGGCGGGCGCACCTACATGGTCTCGATGCTGGTCTCGCGCAATATCGAAGTCTACAACGAATGGGGTGCCGCCTCTTCGATCAGCGTCGTGCTGATGGTTTGCGTGTTCCTCATCTTCCGACTTGTGAGCCTGTTGATACCGTTCGAACGCATTATGGGAACGAGGTGACGCATGAGCCTGTCGAGAGTTTTACTTTACGGTTTCGTAACCCTCATCCTGGCTTGGCTGATCATTCCGATCCTGATCATCCTGCCCATGTCGTTCTCCGGCGCGCGTTTCCTTGCCTTCCCGCCACCGTCATGGTCACTGCGCTGGTATGAAGCCTATCTCGGCAGCGCGGCCTGGATGCAGGCGACCCGCGTGAGCTTGGCCGTCGCGGTCGTCAGCGCCATCCTCGCGACAATCCTCGGAACGGCCGCGGCCTACGCCTTGAACCTTACGCAATCGCGTCTGGTCCGCAGCCTGCAGGCCCTGTTGCTGCTGCCGCTGATCGTCCCGATCGTCATCACAGCCGTCGGCGTCTTCCTCGTCTATGCGCAAGTCGGGCTGTTGGCCTCCATGACCGGTCTCATCCTGGCCAACGTCATGCTCGGCCTGCCCTATGTCGTGACGGCTGTTCTGGTCGGTTTGCGCAAGTTCGATCACACTCAGGAAATGGTATCGCGAAGCCTCGGCATGAACCGCTGGCGCACTTTTTTCGCCGTTACTTTGCCGCAGATTCGGCCGAGCGTCATCTCTGGCATGCTGTTCGCCTTCATCTCGGCGATCGACGAGACCGTGGTTTCGCTCTTCATCTCCGGCGGCCAAAATCAGACCCTGACCAAGCGCATGTTCACGGCACTGCGTGACGAGATCGATCCGACGATCGCCTCGATCAGTTCGTTGCTGACGGCGATCTCCTTCATCCTGCTTATGCTTGCGGCGCTCGCTGCCCGCAATACGGAACGCTCTCAAGGGCGAGAGGCATGATCGTCGATCATCTGATCCTGGGTGGCGGTTCGGCCGGCTGCGTCCTGGCCGCACGTCTCTCCGCCGACCCGAGGCGAACGGTCGTGCTGGTCGAGGCCGGGCGCAACATTTCGGCCGATGACATTCCCGACGACGTGCGCAGCCGCTATCCAGGCCGCGCCTATCTCGACATGCGCAATATCTGGTCGTCGCTGACGGCGTTGATGGGCTATGCCCGCTCCAATTCGGCGCCCCGCCCGTCACGAACCTACGAGCAGGCGCGGTTGCTGGGCGGCGGTTCGGCGATCAACGCCCTGATGGCCAACCGCGGCGCGCCGGGCGACTATGCCGAATGGCAGGCGCTCGGGGCGGATGGCTGGTCGTGGGAGGAATGCCTGCCCTATTTCCTGAAGATTGAAACCGACAGGGATTTCACCGGTCCCCTGCACGGAACGGACGGACCGCTGACAATCCGCCGCATATCGGACGACCGGATTTCGCCCTTCGTGGTTCGCGTCATGAAGACGCTCGACCGGCGCGGCCATTCGATCCGGCCGGATCAGAACGGTCTCTGGGAGGACGGCGCATTCCGCGGCGCGATTGCCGTCAGCGACAAGGGCGAAAGATTACCGACCTCGCTTGCCTATCTCACGGCCGACGTGCGCAGTCGGCCCAATCTGCGGATCATCACCGAAAGCGTGGCACAGCGCATCCTGTTCGAGGGGCGGCGTGCGACGGGCGCCACGCTTTCGGGTGCATCCTCGGAAACGGTGAGGGCCGCCGAGGTGATCGTTTCGGCCGGTGCGATCCATACGCCCGCCTTGCTGATGCGGTCCGGTATCGGTCCGGCCGATAATCTCGCATCAGTCGGTGCCGGCGTGGTTGCCGCGCGCGAAGGCGTCGGGACCAATCTGATGGAGCATCCGTCCATCGCCGTTGCCGCCTATCTGCCGCCGCATATGCGGGTGCGCGACAGGGCGGAGCACCACGAACAGGCGATTTGGCGCTTTTCGTCCGGCCTTGGCGACAGTCCTGTCGGCGACATGCATGCGGCCATCCTGTCCCGGTCCGGCTGGCATTCCGTCGGGCTTCGCCTCGGCAGCCTGTTCTTCTGGGTCAACAAGTCCTATTCGCGCGGTTTCGTGAGGCTCGCCTCCACCGATCCCGGAGCCGAACCCGACGTCGATTTTCGCATGCTGAGCGACGAGCGGGACCTTGAGCGCCTCAAGCTTGCCTTGCGCATGGGGGCCGAGGTTCTCTCGGATCCGTTGATGGAAGGCCACAGAGGTACGATCTTCCCCTCAAGCTATTCCCCCCGTGTGGCGAAGGTCGCCGTGCCGGGAAAGGCGAACGCGGTGCAGCGCGGTCTGCTGTCCGCCCTTCTCGATGTGTCCGGGCCTCTGCGGACGGCGCTGGTGCATTCGGCGATCACGCTCGGCACGACGATGCGGGGACTGCTGGAGGACGACGCTGCCTTGACGGAGTTCGTCCGGCGCCATGTGGGTGGGACATGGCATCCGTCCGGGACATGCCGTATGGGGCCGGCCGACGATCCGATGGCGGTGACGTCGCCCACAGGCCGGGTTTACGGCGTCGAGGGCCTGCGGGTCTGCGATGCGTCGCTGATGCCGTCCATCCCGCGTGCCAATACCAACATCCCGACGATCATGATTGCCGAGCGGGTCGCCGACTTTATCCTGGCCGGCCGCTGAAGCGATTGGAGACGAAATGGACAAATATCTGAAATTCTACATCGACGGCGCGTGGGTCGACCCGATCGGCGGCCAGCGGCTCGCGGTCGTCGATCCCGCCACCGAACAACCTTTTGCGGAGATTGCGATGGGGACGGCGGCCGATGCCGAGCGGGCCATCCTTGCCGCCCGCAGCGCGTTCGCGAGTTTTTCCTTGACGAAGCACGAGGAACGTCTTGCTCTGCTGGAACGCATTCTCGACCTTCTGAAGCAGCGCAACGACGAGATCGGAGACATGATTTCGCGCGAGATGGGTGCGCCTCGCCGGATGGCACGGGATGAGCAGGCGGGCATCGGGGTTGCCCATTTCGCTCAAACCATCCGCGCGATGCGGGAGTTTTCCTTCGAGTATATGCAAGGCACGACGCGGATCGTCCATGAGCCGGTTGGCGTGGTTGGCATGATCACGCCATGGAACTGGCCGATGAACCAAATCGCCTGCAAGGTGGCACCAGCGCTCGCCACCGGCTGCACCATGGTTTTGAAGCCGTCTGAAATCGCTCCCGTCAATGCCATCCTTTTCGCCGAAATCCTGCACGAAGCCGGTGTGCCGAAGGGCGTGTTCAATCTGGTGAACGGCGACGGCCCGACCGTCGGTGCAATGCTCGCCAGCCATCCCGATATCGACATGGTATCGTTTACCGGCTCGACCCGTGCGGGCGTCTCGATCGCCCACGCGGCGGCACCGACCGTCAAGCGCGTCCATCAGGAATTGGGCGGCAAGTCGCCCAATATCGTCTTGAGAAGCGCCAACCTCGCTGCGGCCGTCCGCGCCGGCGTGGACAAGTGCTTCGCCAATTCCGGCCAGTCCTGCAATGCACCGACGCGACTGCTGGTGCCGGCGGAGGACATGGACGAGGCGATCGGTATTGCCCGGCAGGCAGCCGAAGCGGTCCGTGTCGGCGCACCGTGCGATCCGGCAACCGAGATCGGCCCTGTCGTCAGCGAGGCGCAGTTCGACAAGATCCAGGGCCTCATCCGCAAGGGCATCGATGAGGGAGCGGAACTGGTGGTCGGCGGTCTCGATCGCCCGGAGCACCTCAGTGCGGGCTATTACGTCCGACCAACGGTTTTCGCCCGGGTGACGAACGACATGACGATCGCCCGTGAGGAGATTTTCGGCCCCGTCCTGTGCATCCTCGGCTACGGCAGCGAGGACGAGGCCGCCGACATCGCCAACGACACGCCCTATGGCCTGGCATCCTATGTTCAGGGCGAGCCCGCGGAGGCGCGCGCCTTCGCCCGTCGGCTGAGGACGGGCGTCGTCCGCCTCAACGACTCTGCCTGGGATGGCGCTGCACCCTTCGGTGGCTACAAGCAGTCGGGCAACGGCCGCGAATACGGCAAGTTCGGCCTCCACGAATTCACGGAAATCAAGGGGATCGTCGGCTTCGGCGATTGATGCTCTCGGCCGCGGCGATACACGTCGCAGCGGCACTAGACAGGTGATAACATGCTTAAACTCAAAGATCCCTCGCTTTTCATTCAGCAGGCGCTGATCGGCGGCGCCTGGACCGGCGCCGCGGGCGGTGCCACATTGACCGTCGACGACCCGGCTTCCGGCGCGGTGATCGGCACGGTGCCGGATTGCAGCGCCGAGGATACGGAGCGCGCGATCGCCGCGGCGGCAGCGGCCTTCAGGACCTGGCGGCTCACGACAGCCGCCGAGCGGGCGCGCCTTCTTGAGCGCTGGCATGACCTGCTGATCGAAAATGCCGACGACCTGGCGCTGATCATGACCTTGGAACAGGGCAAGCCGCTGGCCGAGGCGCGGGGCGAAATCCTCTATGGTGCGACCTTCATTAAGTGGTTCGCCGAAGAGGCCCGCCGCAGCTACGGCATGTCGATCCCGGCGCCGACGACGGACCGCCGCATCCTGGTCAGCAAGGAGCCCGTCGGTGTCGCGGCCGTCATCACGCCCTGGAACTTCCCCAATGCGATGATCACGCGCAAATGCGCGCCGGCGCTGGCCGCCGGCTGCACCGTCGTCATCAAGCCGTCGGAACTTACGCCCTATTCGGCGCTTGCGCTGGGCCTGCTGGCAGAACGTGCCGGCATTCCTGCCGGCGTTATCAACATCGTCACCGGCCTGCCGAAAATCATCGGCGCAACGCTGACCGCCAGCCCCGATGTCCGCAAGATATCCTTCACCGGCTCGACGGCCGTCGGTTCGCTGCTGATGGCACAATGCGCTCCGACGGTGAAACGGCTCAGTCTCGAACTCGGCGGCAATGCGCCCTTCATCGTCTTTGACGACGCCGATCTCGATGCGGCGGTGGAAGCCGCCATCGTCTCCAAGTTCCGCAACGGCGGCCAGACTTGTGTCTGTGCCAACCGGTTGCTCGTCCAGGCCGGCATCTACGATGCCTTCGCCGAAAAGCTTGCTGCGCGCGTTCGGGCGATGCGTGTCGGTCCTGGCGTGGATGACGGCACCCAGATCGGCCCGATGATCAATGCCGCAGCCGTCAGAAAGATCAACACCCATCTCGATGATGCGATGGCGCTTGGCGCCAGAAACATCACGCCGCGAGACGATCTTCCGACGGGAGAGCGCTATGTCGCGCCGGCCGTGCTGACAGGAGCGACCACCGCCATGCGCCTCGCCAGCGAGGAGACCTTCGGTCCGGTCGCGCCGCTGTTTCGCTTCGAGAGCGAGGCGGAAGCGATCGAAATCGCCAATGGAACGCCCTATGGTCTTGCCGCGTATTTCTTCACCGAGAACCTGCATCGCGCCTGGCGTATCGGCGAGGCGCTGGAATTCGGCATGGTCGGCCTCAACACCGGCAGCGTCTCGATGGAAGTGGCCCCCTTCGGCGGCGTCAAGCAGTCCGGTCTCGGCCGGGAGGGCGGCCCTACCGGCATGGAAGAATATCTCGAGGTCAAGGCCTTCCACGTCGGCGGCCTGAAGCGCAGCCGATCTGACTGATGAAGGCTGGAGACGGACGATGAGCGAACGGATTTACGATATCGCCGTGATTGCCGGCGACGGTATCGGCCGGGAAGTCATGCCTGAAGGCATCATGGCGCTGGAAGCGGCTTCGCGCCGCCACGGCTTCACGCTGCGGCAGAAATGGCACGATTTCGCCCATTGCGATTATTATGCCCGGCATGGCCGGATGATGCCGGAAAACTGGAAGGAAGAGGTCGGCGCCCGACATTGCAGGGCAGAACCTTGCCAATCCGATCGGTCAGATCTGGTCGGCAGCGATGATGCTCGACCACCTTGGCGAGAAGCAGGCCGCTGCAGACATCATGCGCGCCATCGAGACTGTGCTGAGGGAACCGAAGCTGCGCACCCGCGACCTAGGCGGTGCCGTCGACACCCAGACCTGTGGCAAGGCTATCGCCGAACTGCTGTCCTGACATAGCCTGAAAGGTTTACTCCATGTCCAACCTGATCGCCTTCCAGCTCGATAATCCCGGCACGCCGCGCGAGAGCAAGGCCCTGCCAGAGCGTCTGGTCGACGGTGACCCGTCCTATAAAACCTGGGAACAGGATAATGTCGATGACGGCCGTATACGCTCGGGAATCTGGGAAGCCACACCTGGCGCGACCCGCTCGATCAAGGGCGAAACCTGGGAATATTGCACCATCCTCTCCGGTATCGTGGAACTAACCGAAGACGGCCACGCGCCTCGCCGCTTCGTCGCCGGCGATACGTTCACCATGCGGCCCGGCTTCGTCGGTACGTGGCGCACGATCGAGACCGTGCGCAAGCTCTGGGTGATCGTATCGCCGTGATCGGAGGCAGGCGTTCAACGCCTGTGCTCGGCCAGTCCCGCCGGCCCTTCGCCGGTGCTGTGCAGCGACATGCCGGCGTGATGACGACGGGTGCATGGCGCCAGAGCGGGTGATCGGTGTGCAGTGGTTCCGGATCGGCCACGTCGAGGAAGGCACCGAAGAGATGTCCGCGACGCTTGCAGAAAAATCGACCGGCTGGCGAAGGCGATTAAACGCCCGACCTCATCAGTGCACGGATTTGCTCACAAGCGGGTAGGGATGCGCAGCCTTGAACTTCGCAATCATCGCCGCTGCCTGTTGCAATACGCGTTCGGAATTGTGCAGATCATCACGGGCGAGCTCGTCGGCGTTGATACGTATCGCTTCAGCCATGCTCGTCGACATTGCTGCGAACTGACCGTAGCCTTCGATGAAAGCGTCCCTCGCTGTTTGCTCGAGGGCACGGGCGATATCGATGAAAATCTCCTCGCGCTCTATCACGTCAAGATCTTTGATGAAATCGTATCTCTCTTCCATTTTAGCCTCACTCTGAACAGACGTGCGGATAAAGACCGAGCTCATCAAGCCCCGGCCGTGGAAGAGCTAGGTATAGCAGATTTTGGTTTCAAGCCCTCATTGCAGCTTGAACTCGCCTTCGACGCGTCGCCATTCGTACGGCGTTGAGGTGAAGCGGTCCTGTCCGTGTCAATGGATTTGCCATATCGGCTTCCAGCGTAGAGATACCCTCATCGCAAAACCAGGTTCATGCGCTGAAATCTATCGGGCCGCAACGTCACACGAGGTTGTCGACGATTTATTCGTCGCTCACCGTACGGCTGATCTCCGGGAGGGAGATGGAACCTTCTACCACTGTCGAGGTTCGAGGGGCCAACCAATGGAGGTAGCCATGCATCGCAGGTTATTTCGACGCAGCTTTCTGTCTGTCGCAGCCGTCATAGGGGCCGTGGCATCGCCAAACGTCGCCGATGCACAGACGATGGAAAGGCTGGCGAACAAAGCGAAGGAACTCGTGGCACCTATCGCCGGCAAAACAGACGACCGCCTGGAGAAAGTCGCGACCTTCGACCACCAAGTTACCGGGGTCACCGTCTCGGAAGATGGAAGGATCTTCGTCAACTTTCCCCGCTGGTCGGAGGATGTTCCGGTCTCCGTCGCCGAGGTGATGAAGGATGGCTCGATCAGGCCCTATCCCGACGACGAGTGGAATGCGTGGCGTAACGTGAAGATGTCGGAGATCTCCGCGAAGGATCACTTTGTGACGGTGCAAAGCGTTGTCGCCGATGGCCGGGGCTCGCTCTGGGTCGTCGATCCGGCTGCGCCCAACAGCGAAAAGATAGTCAAGGATGGCCCGAAACTCGTGCAGATTGATCTGAAGACCAATGCTGTCAAGCGCGTTTACCCGTTCGGACCTGATATCGCCGGTCCTGCCAGCTACCTCAATGACGTCCGCATCGCCCCTGACGGCGCATTTGCCTACTTCACAGATTCCGGCATGCCAGGGGGGCTGGTGGTTCTCGATCTGAATTCCGGCAAGGCGTGGCGTGTACTAAGCGATGATCCTTCCACGCAGTTCGAAAAGGACGTCGTCGTCCAGGTTGACGGGAAACCGCTTCGTCGCCCCGATGGCCGACAACCACTCTTCAATGCGGACAGTATCGCGCTGTCGAAGGACGGAGAGACGCTCTATTGGAAAGCCTTGACCGGAAAAACGATGTATCGGATTTCAACGGAAGCGTTGCAGAGAGCCACCCAGGATCCGTCCACGGCAAGGGCTGAGAAGTACGCCGATACGGAACCGACCGACGGTTTATGGATAGACGACCAAAACCGCATCTATCTCAGCACAATCGAGAACGATGGCGTTAAAATTCTGGGTCCGGATGGCAAGGTCACATCCTTCCTTCAGGACAGTCGGTTGCGCTGGCCTGATACGTTTGCTCAAGGACCGGACGGAACAATGTACATCACCGCGTCGCATATTCAGGATTCTCCGTGGTTTCATCAGGGGTGGGCGGACGACTCCTTCACGCTGTTCAAGTTCGCCCCTCCAAAATGAGGTAGCTTAACCGTCACTCGGCCGTTTCGTCGCAGGCACCGCTCCTCCCAAGACAATCGTCTGGCTTTGGCACCTGGGTCTGCCGGGGTTTATCGCTGTAGGCGTGGCGCCCGACCGTGTCGAGCAGGGAGGATTGAACTCGGCCAACACGACGAGTTCGGCTTCGACGGCGCTATATCGACATAACCATCCACGGCCTGAGGGTGAGACACATTCATCCCTTGAGCTTAGGCGGCGGTGCCCGATACGGCCGCGGCCAGTGCCCTTATCGCGGAGGCATGGGCTGGTGTACGCGCCCGGGAAAGCAGGACGATTTCTGAAGGCGGCAATGGCGGCAGGCCGAACTCGGCACCGCGGTCGGGCAGTCCACGGGCGCAGATATCTCCCATCGGTGCGACGCCGGCCTCTGCGAGAATTCCCTCGTGAAGCGCCGCGCAGCTGCCAGCGCTGAAGGCGTCGCGCCAGGCCACGCCGGCCCTTCGAAGCTCGGCCACGGCGATTTCTCGAACCCCGCATCCGGATCCGAGAGACACCAGCGGGACGGCGCTGTTCGAGCGCGGCCGCCAACCGGGTGCCGCTCGCCATCCGAGCCTGTCCGAGCGCAGGATCTCGCCGTCGGAACCACCGCCGTTCCGCCGGATGATGGCGGCGTCCGCATGCCCCGACGCGAATGTATCCTTCACATCGAGCGAGAAGCCGACGCTCACATCGATCACGGCGTTCGCGGGAAGCGACAAGCGAATTGCCTTTATGGCGGCCGATAGGCGTCCGCCGATCGCGTGGTCGCTGGCAGCGAGCGAGAAATGCAAAGGTGTTTCGTCGCCGAAGGTCAGCGCTTCCTCGTGCTTGGCAAGCAGGGCTCGCGCCTTCGGCAGGAAGACCTTGCCGTCCTCCGTCAGCCGCAGGTGTCGCGGCGTGCGGTCGATCAGCCGCCTGCCGATACGCTGCTCCAGCGTCTTCAGCTTCTGGCTCACGACGGGCTGCACGGTTCCTGCCGCCTCGGCGGCTTTCGTCAGGCTGCCAAGCTCGACGGAGAGAATGAACAGACGGACACTTTCGAGGTCAATCATATGAAATCACTATGGCTGGAATATTTATGGGCATCTTCTCATTATGGTGAAACTTGCGCAAGGTCTTCGGGCAACAAGGAGACGACCCGATGCCGATGATCAAAGCCCGCTACACGAAACCCCGGGACAAACGCGATCCCAAGCGCGACATTGCCGCTATGCTGTCGCGCGTTACCGCCGAAATCCTGCATAAGGATCCTGCTGTCACTGCTGTCCTTGTCGAGAGCGCCGAACCCGATGACTGGATCGTTGCCGGCTCAAGCGTCGCCGACCTGAAGCTCGGAACCTTCTATGTCGAGGTCTCGATCACCGAACACACCAACCTCAAGGACGAAACGACCGCGTGGGTCCGGCGCGTATACGACGAGATGAATGCGTTGGTCGGCCCGTTGCATGAGGCGAGCTATGTCCTGGTCCATGCTGTCGATGGCGACGCTTACGGCTATGGCGGTCTGACCCAGAATCTGCGATGGGCGCGCAAGCACGGATAAGCTCAAGGCCAAAGAAGGCCGTGAGAAAGGGGAGGGCGACATGCCGACTTACGAACTGGCAGCCGTGGGCGCCGCAACCTGCTGGGCGCTGACGGGACTTTTGTCTGCGAGACCAGCCGGTCATCTCGGCGCCTTGGCTTTCAACAGGACGCGGCAGCTCTTCGTCGCCTTCCTCCTCGGCCTCTACGTCCTGGCGTCGGGCACATGGCGGGAACTGCAGACCGAAGTGCTGTGGCTCCTCCTCCTGTCCGGCTTCATTGGAATCTTTATCGGCGACACGCTTCTTTTTACCTGCCTGAACCGGCTGGGGCCGCGCCGCTCGGGAATCCTGTTCGCCCTCAATGCCCCTATGGCCGCGCTGCTCGGCTGGCTGGTGCTTGGCGAACAGCTTTCCGGTGCTGCTGTCGTTGGTATCGCCCTGACGCTCTGCGGCGTGCTGCTCGCGATCCTCTTCGGCAAACGCAAGGCGCAGCTGCACGAATGGGAGACGGTGAAAGGACCGCTTTGGTTGGGTGTGCTCGTCGGCATTCTGGCCGCGCTCAGCCAGGCGGTTGGCTCCCTGATCGCGCGGCCTGTCATGGCGAGCGGGGTCGATCCCGTTGCTGCCTCGATGCTGCGCGTCGCGGTCGCCGCCCTCTGCCTGACGGCGCTTACACAGTTGCCCATCGCGGCGGTGCGGCCCAAAGGCCCCCTGACCAAGAGCGTGTTTCTCCAGACGGCCATGACGGGTATCATCGCCTTGGGCTTCGGGATGACGCTGCTTCTTTTCGCGCTGTCAGGCGGCAAGGTCGGCATCGTCTCGACGCTGTCTGCGACGACGCCTGTGATCATCCTGCCGATGCTCTGGCTGAAGACGCGGGAAGCGCCTGCATCGGGTGCCTGGGCCGGTGCAGCACTCGTCGTGGCCGGAATGGCGCTGATCTTTTGGAAATAGACCAAGCCTGGTCTTAACTGCCGCTCAATGCGAAGCGCTGGAACGAGCTACTCCGCAGACAGAGGACCACCCTTCTCCAAAAGACCTAACAACCGCATCTGAAAATGGAAACAGGCCTCGATTTGCGAGATTGCGACAAACTCATCTGGCTTGTGTCCTTGGTCCATATCTCCGGGACCGCAGATCAAGGTCGGAATGTCGAGGCCTTTTGCAAAGAGCCCGCCTTCGGTTCCATACGCCACCTTGATTGTGGGCAACCCGGTGCCCAGAAGAGCCGAAACACAGGCGATTGTCGGACTGTCGATGGGTGTGTCGAGCCCGGGATAACTCGACAACGTGTCGATACGGATAGCCGCCTCCGCAAAGCGATCGCGATAGGGCATGGCAATGGCATCCGCATCTTCGACGATAGCCGCGAGAATCGCATGGGGGTCGTCGGCTGCGATGTTGCGTATCTCGAAATCGATCTCGCATGACGCAGGAACGATGTTGAGTGCTTCTCCACCGCGCATGAGACCGGCATGGAGCGTCGTATAGGGAACCGAATAGGCCGCGTCGCGCGCCCCGCGCAAGGCGAGTTCCGCCTGCCGCGCCTGCAGTCGCTGCACGAAGGCGGCACCAAGGTGCAGCGCATTCAAGGCGTCAGGCGCCAGCGCGGAATGCCCGGCCCTGCCTGTACAACAGGCGCGAAGCGCCGTCTTGCCCTTGTGACCGGTGGCGAGCCGCATGCCCGTGGGCTCCCCGACGATACAGAAGGCGGGACGAAGCGGCTCGCGTGCGAGACTGTCGATCATTCCCCGGACGCCGAGGCAGCCCACCTCTTCGTCATAGGAGAGTGCGAGATGAAGAGGGCGTTGCAAATCACGCTTCGCGGCCTGCATCATGGTATGGATCGCAACGGCGACGAACCCCTTCATGTCCACGGCGCCCCGGCCAAACCAGCGCCCCGCATCCTCGCGCAAAACGAATGGGTCGGAAGCCCATCGCTGGCCGGCTACGGAGACCACGTCGCTGTGGCCGGAGAGTACGACCCCGCCATCGACCTCCGGGCCGACCGTTGCCCAGAGATTGGCCCGCGTTCCATCCGGATGTGCGAAGCGACGGACCGTTATCCCTAAAGGAACGAGCAGGCTCTCGACATAATCGAGCAGAGCGAGGTTCGACTGCAGCGAGACCGTCGGGAAGGCGATCAGCCGCGAGAGGATGTCGCGGATTTCAGGCGACATGCGTCACTCGTCTCCGGGTACGCCGTAGGAGGGCGCACTGCGAGGATCGAGCGCTCTCGTGACATATGCATCCATCTGCGGCCTGTAGACTGTCCACGCCTCGACGAGTGCCTTGATCGGGCAGGCCGTTGTCCAGTCGATGCGCAGTTCGGCAAGCGGCCAACTCTGCTTGTCGACGACGAGAAGACCGGCCGAATGCACCGGCCCGGCCTCACCACCAGCCGCTAGTCCGGCCACGAGCGCGCCGACAAGGCGATCACCAAGATGACCGGATGTCGTGTTGAAACTGTCGATCATGGCTCGCGGCACGCCGGCATGGGCGAGAAGATTGCCCGCCGCGGCGGCGTTCCGATCCTTCGCCTCGCTCCATCGGCCCAGCACATTGGGACCGGAAAAGATCGCGCTTTCGCCTGTCCCATCGACAGCCAGAACCTGCCTCCAGGCCATATGGCTACCCGTCCGCTCGACGATCGTCAGCGCCTCGGTCGGCGTTGCACCACGCTCAATCAGGTCAAGTGTGCGCGGGCCGAGCCGGGGGTCGGTAACGTTCTGGCTGCAGACCGCGCCGACCCCGGCGCGCGCATGGGCGCAGCGCGCGGCCACCGCGGGGGAGGAGGAAGAGATGGCGAGGCCGAACATCCCGGTTTCCGGGCAATGGCCGACGATGGAAAAGGTCATGGTGAAGCCTCCTTCGGACGGATCCGGGGTTCGTTTCAGTCGGGAATGACGGCCGTAGCATCGATCTCGACGAGCCATTCAGGGCGGGCGAGCGCCACAACGACGAGACCGGTGCAGACGGGGTTTACGCCGCTGATGTAGTCGCCCATCGTGCGGTAAACCGCTTCGCGGTGGCGGACGTCGGTCAGATAAACAACGAGTTTCGTCACATGCTCCATCCGGCCGCCGCATTCCTCAATCAATTGGCGGATGTTCTGCATGACCTTGTGCGTCTGCTCGACGGGGTCGTGGCTCTCGATGTTCTTTGCCGTATCGAGGTCCTGCGGGCACTGGCCGCGCAGGAAGATCGTGGTGCCGCGCGCGACGACAGCCTGTGCGAGGTCGTTGTCGAGCTTCTGTTCCGGGTAAGTTTCTCGGGTGTTGAATTTGCGATGGCGGATATGGGCCACGGGGCTCACCTTTCTGTCGTTGAGGTCGGCCGGCGGCGAGATTCGCTGCCGGGAATAGGGGCTCATGATCGCGGTTGCGTCGCGATCATGGCCGGGCGGGCTTCATAGCTGGCGTACCATGCTGCGAGCGGCGTGCGGCCGGACCGCCAGTCGAGATCCGGGAAGCGGAAATCGAGCCAGCCGAGCGCGCAAGCATAGCTCACCGTGCCGATGTCCAGGGTCTCCGGCGCCGGCAGGTCGGCCAGCATGTCGTCGACCGCATCGACGATCTTCTCGCTCTGCTTTTCGATCCAGGCGGACCAGCGAAGGTTTTCCGGGCGAAGCAATATTTCGTAGCGCACCAGAAGCGCCGCATCGACGAGGCCATCGGCCAGGGCCTGGCGCCGAAGCGCCGTCCAGCGCTCGGGTCCCGCCGGGGGAAAGAGTTGAAGGGCGTCGGGGCCGCTCTCCGAAGCCTTCAGCGTGTCCAGATATTCGCAGATAACCCGGCTGTCATAGAGGACAGTGCCGTCTGAAGCCCGAGCCGCAGGCACTTTGGCCAGGGGATTGAATTCCTGTATGCGGGCGTCGCGTTCAATCGGGTTTGCCGCGCTTTCCAGGATGTCGATCCTGTCTGCGAAACCGAGTTCGTGAGCACAGACCATCACCTTGCGCACGAAGGGGGAGGCGGGCGCCCAGAAGAGCGAGATACGGTTCATGGTCATGCCTCCTGCGGCATTTCGAGCACGATCTTGCCGAAATTGCCGCCGCTCTCGAGCCGGCGGTGAGCTTCTTCCGCTCGCGCAAGCGGCAACACGGAGGAGATGACAGGTCGGACGCGGCCTTCTCCGAGAAGCGGCAGGATATGGCGCGTGACATCTCGTGCGATCGCAGCCTTTTCCGCGTCGGGTTTCGGCCGCATCGTCGAGGATGTCATCCAGATGCCCTTGCGCATCAGCAGCCCCAGATCGACCTGGGCTACCGCACCGGTCATGAAGGAAAGGCCAACATGCCGGCCGCCCGGCGCCATTATGGCGAGATGGCGGTTGACAGCCGCTCCGCCGAGGATGTCCAGCACGACATCGACGCCGCGGCCTCCTGTAAGCGCGTGGATCGCCTCGTCCTGGCCGGGCTCGCGATAATCAACGGCGCAAGCGCCCATGGCCGCGATCCGCGCACATTTCTCGGGTCCGCCGGCCGTCGCTATGACCTTTGCGCCGACGCTTTGAGCGAGTTGCAGCGCGAGCGTGCCGATTCCGGATGCCCCGCCCTCGATCAGGAGCGTCTCTCCGGAGCGCAACGCACCCCGGTCGAAGAGATTATGCCAGATGGTGAACAATCCCTCCGGAAGGGCGGCGGCCTCCGTCAGCGACAGTCCGGTCGGGATCGCCAGGCACTGGTCGGCGCGCGCGCAGACATGCGTCGCGTAGCCGCCAGCCTTGACCAGGGCCATGACGGCGGTGCCCACGAGAGCCGGGTCGACGCCATCCCCACACCCAACGATGCGGCCGGCGACTTCAAGCCCCAGAATGTCGGAGAGACCGGCAGGCACCGGAAGCGCGCCGGATCTCTGCATGAGATCGGGCCGGTTGACGCCGGCCGCTGCGACCGAAATCAGCACTTCACCCGCCAGCGGGCGGGGAACAGGACGCTCGACCACGGTCAGGATGTCCGGGCCGCCCGTGGTCGTGGCGATCACGGCCGTCATGGATTTGTCGAGGGGCAAGGGCGAGAGGGACATGGGCTCGTCTTTCGAATCTGAACGGCTGGCAAAATCTGGAACGGCTGGCATTTTCTGACGGCGAGATCGTCAGCCCGCCTTTTGGTCGACCAGTTGCTTCATCGCGGTCAGCGCCAGCAGATAACCATCGGTGCCAAGGCCGGCGATCACACCGGTCGCGGCCTTCGAGATAAAGGAGTGATGCCGAAACGGCTCACGCTTCCAGATATTGCTCATATGGCATTCGAGGATCGGGCCGGGGAACGCGAGCAGCGCGTCGAGGATCGCAATCGATGTGTAAGTCAGCCCGGCCGCGTTGATCAGCAGACCGTCGTGGCTCTGCCGGGCTTGCTGGATCCAGTCGATGATCACCCCCTCGTGGTTCGACTGGTGGAAATCGAGCGCCATGCCAAGTTCCGTCGCTTTTGCGCGGCAGGCCGCCTCGATCTGCGGAAAGCTCTGCAGGCCGTACGTGCCGGCGGGGTCGAGTCCGTAGAGATTGGCATTGGGCCCGTTGATGAACATGATCTGCGGCATGGTTCTTCCTGTCGCTTGGTTGGAATGGCAGGCGGTGGTTCCGTCGGGCATCGATCGGTGTGCTAAACCTTTTCGTAGGCGACGTAATTCCGCTGCACCACGATGTGCGTCGCGATGTATTTTGCGTCGTACCAGCAGCCGTAGATGAAGGAGGAGGCACGGTTCGTGAGTTCGGGAAGGCCAAGGAAGTAAATGCCCTGTTCGGCCGAAATTCCGCGCTTGTGGAACGGCGTGCCGTCCGGGTGAAAGGCATTGACGTCGAGCCAGCTGAAATCGAATTTGAAGCCGGTCGCCCATATTATCGTCTTGATACCTGCGGCAGCGAGATCGAGACTGCGAATGGGTTTGGCGATGCAATCCGGATCGGTCGGGATAACCCACGCCTCGGGCTCCGGCGGCAGGTTGATACCGGTTCGGTCGATATAGGCATCCGCTTCCGCAAGTACCTCTAGATAAGCGCGATCGCCTTCCGCGATGTTGGCGGCGAGATCGTCGGCGATTGTCAGGACGCCGTCATCATAGGTTTCGGTCATTCCGACCACGGTAACGCCCATGGCTGCGAGGCGGCGAAAATCCATGGTCTTGCCGCCGTCGTAACCGCTGACGGCAAAGGCGACATGCTTCTTTTTCGCGATGATCTTGATCTCGTCCCATTTGCCGAGCACGCCCAGCCACCAGACATAATCACGTTGCCTGTACGCTCGTGGCGGACGATAGTGCTCGCCGATCGACAGATAGACCTGACGTCCGGCGCGTTGCAGCTCCTCGGCGATCTGCGAGCCGGAAGCGCCGCCGCCAACGACCAGAACGGCGCCATCGGCAAGCTGCCCCGGGTTCTTGTAGGCGGAGGAGTGAAGTTGGTCGGTACCTGCATCCTCCGGTACGATCTGCGGGTATTGTGGCACCTGAAACGGACCGGTCGCTGCCACGACTCGCTGTGCTTCGATCTGTCCCGCCGAGGTCGTGGCGAGAAAACCTGGACGACCCTTGAGGCGCTCGACGCGTTTGACCTCCACACCGGTGCGGATCGGCGCCTCGATCATCTTCGCGTAATCCTCGAAATAGCGCGCCATCCGCTCCTTGGGCGGGAAAGTGTCGGGATGGATGTCATCGAATTCGAGGTTCGGGAACCGGTCGTGCCAGGCGGGACCATTCGCGACAAGCGAATCCCAACGGCCGGAGCGCCATTGCTCAGCGACGCGGTTGCGTTCGAGGACGATATGGGGAACGCCGCAGTCCCGGAGGTGCTCGCTCATGGCGATCCCGGATTGGCCGGCGCCGACGACGAGTGTGTCGATAGTTTCGATGGTCATGGTCATGTCCTAAAAATGGTCGGTGCAACCGGATGCCCGGCCTGAAAACGTGGCACGGGAAAAAGCGCGGAACGAGCGGACTCCCGCTGTTTGAAAGCGCGCGTTTTCCACTCCGCCCGGCCGGGATGGCCGGGCGATGATTGATCTTTGTCGATTGCTGCGTCTGATCTACTTCAGGATTTCTGGAAGAGCCGTCGATAAAGAGGGGACGAGCACGAGCAGGATCAAGAAGAGAAAGAGGGCGATCAGGAAGGGCATGTTCGCCCTGGCGACCTTCATGACATCTTCGTTGCCGATCTTCGCCGCCACCAGGAGCGCGATGGCGACCGGTGGGGTGACCTGCCCGATAACGACCGTCGTGACCATGAGCACGCCGAAATGTACCAGATCCACGTCCATTATCATCAGGGATGGCAGAAGAACCGGCATGATCATAGGGATGAGGGGGTCGAGCACCATGCCGGCGATCAGGGCTATCAGAAGCAACGCGAAGATCTTGAGTGTCGTATTCTCGAACGGGAAGACGGTTTGAAGTCCGTTGGCAAGTGCCGCGGGAACACCCGCCTGCGAGAGCGCCCAGCCGAGCGCCGTCGAGAAGCCGACGACCATCAGCACTTCGCCCGTCAGGATGCAGGAATCCACCAATGCGCGGCGCATGTTGGAGAGCGTCAGCGTCCGGTAGACCACCCTGGACAGCAGCAGGGCGTAGGCAACGGCAAAGGCGCCGGCCTCCGTTGCGGTGAACACGCCGAACATCAGGCCGAAGAGGATGAGACCTGGCATGCCGAGCGGCAGGATCGCGTGCTTGCCGGTGCGGATGACCTCCGACCATTCGAAGGTTCCCATCGCCTTCCAGCCATTGCGGCGAGCCAGGATCGAGATGGTGATCATCATCGCGACGGCCATCAGCAGGCCGGGGATGACGCCGGCCAGGAAAAGGGCGCCGAGTGAGGTGCCGGTCACCGCCGAATAGAGGATCATCGGTGAGCTCGGCGGAATGAGAACGCCGATGCCGGAGGAGGTCGCGGTGACCGCGCAGGCGAAGGGGCCCGGATAACCGTGCGCCTTGAGCTTCGGGATCGTGACCGAGCCGCTGCCGGCAAGATCCGCGACCGACGTGCCGATCATGCCGCCGAACATCACGCTGGCGATCACGTCGACATGGGCGAGGCCGCCGCGCATCCACCCGACCAGGGCGACGCCGAAGTCGAAGAGCTTGTCCGCTATCCCTGTGGCATTCATGATGCCGCCAGCCAGAATGAAGAGCGGCAGGGTGATGAGAATATAGTCCCCGACGCCGCCAAGCGTCTGTTGCGGAAGGGCCAACGCCCAGCCGCCGCTGAAGGCGAGGAACAGCAGGACCGACGCTGCCAGCGAGATCACGATAGGCAGGCCGATCAGGACGAAGACGCAGAGCGCCAGAAGTATCAGGGCCGCGAGACCGAGCATCAGTCCTTCTCCCTTTCGAAAATGTTGAGTGTGGAGGCGATGCCGAGCCCAGCGCAGGTTGCGAGGATTCCGGAAATAGCGACCGACTTGGAAACACCAAGGATCGGTGATCGGTCGTTGCCGAAAATACCGAGATACTGCCACGCAAGGACGGCGACGGCTGCAAGCACGACAAGGGAGAAGATCGACTGGAAGACTATAAGCCTGCGCTTGGATGTGCCGCTCAGTTTCTGCGTCCAGATGGCGCAACTGATCAGTTCGTTCTTCAAGCCGGCAATGGTGATGCCAAGGGCGCCGAGCCACATCAAAAGCGCGGTCACGACTTCCTCGGCCCAGGGAAGGGGCTTTGCAAAGAGGTAGCGGCCAAGAGAGTTCGCAAGCACCAGTGCGACGAGGACGGCGAGCAGGACGATGGCGGCGGTCTCGACGAACCACTGGAATCCATCGCGCAGCTTGGAGCGGCGCGTTATGTCCTCGCTCAGGATTTCGCTCGGGGTCGGAGCGTCGATGTCTTTCATCGTTCGCTTCCTTCCGAGACAAAACCCTCGAACAATCTTCCATAACCCGGGCGCGCGCCTGCGACGCCAGTCAATTCCAGGCAGTGCCAGAAGGAGGCTTGGTTGGCCGAGATTACGGGTTTGCCAAGCCGCTCCTCGAGCGCTTCGATTGCGCCGACTGTGCGAAAGTTGGTGCAGGAGACGAAAATCGCAGTGGCATCAGGATGATCGACGGATAATACGTGATCGTAGACTTGCTCGATCGGCACTTCCGCCAGCGCGTGGTCGTCCGAGATGTTCAGGTGGTTGCTCTTGACGACGGTGTGGCCGTTTTCTTCCAGGAAGCGGATGGCCCGTTCATGGATTTCGGGCAGATAGGGTGTGGCAAGCGCAACCTTGCCGGCTTTCACCTGTTTCAGTGCCGCAAGCGTGGCCGTGGATGCTGTGGTGATTTTCGGACCGGGTACCCAGCCCTTGATCTTCTCGATCAGCGCCTTGTCATAGGCGGTGCCGTGTAGAAAGGAAGCGCTGGTGCCGCCGAAGAGGAGAACGTCGATCGGTGCTGCACCAGCCATGCGCGCGGCCGTTTCGAGTTCCGGCGCGTTCATCATTTCCTCGATGCCCTGGACGGTGACCTTCGGAAGCTTGATACGGGCGGTGTGGGTCGAGACGCCTTCCGCCGACATGGCCCACATTTCCTCTTCCATGACCACGCTGGAAGCGATGTAGATCAGGCCGATCCTTGAGCGATTGCCCGAGCCGTCGTAGCGAAAGCGCGGGTAGACTCCGGCTTGCGCCGGAGTCGTGTTTGATGCAGCAGTCAACGAAGGGTCTCCTCGACCTGTGTCATGAATTCGGGAGTGACAACCTCTGCAATTTTCGTGCGAACGGGAGCGGCGGCGGCCTGGAAGGCAGCGATGTCGGGCTTCGTGACCGTCACACCCGCCTTCTCGAATTCGGCGACGAGATTGGCGTCGCTGTCGTCGGACAAGGTGCGGGTCTTGTCGACCCCGACCTTGGCGGCGGCCTTCACCTTTGCTTTCAGGTCGTCCGAAAGGCTGTCGAAAGCCGTGCCGTTCATGACCAGAGTGATTGGAGTGTAGATGTGGTTGGTGAGCGAAATGTAGGGCTGCGTTTCGAAGAGAGAGAATTCCTTAACGACTGAAAGGGGGTTTTCCTGCCCGTCGATGACGCCTTGCTTCAGACCCATGTAGACTTCGCCGAGAGCGAGCGTGGTGGGAGCAGCGCCGAGCGTCTGGAAAGCCATGATGCGGGTCGGGCTGTTCGGCGTGCGGATTTTGAGGCCGCTCAGATCTGTCGGTGTCTTGATCTCGCGCTTTGAATTCGTGATGACCCGGACGCCCAGTTCGCCGAAAGCGAGGACTTCGAGGTTGGCTTTTTCCTTAAGGGATTTGGCCATGATCTGGCCGAGTTCGCCGTCGAGCATGGCGCGTGCCTGCTCCTTGCCGGAGAACAGGAAGGGCGTGTCGAAGACCGAGAACTTGCTGTCGAGTGCGGCCACCCCGTCCGATCCCAGCGGGATGACTTCAACCGCACCGGCGCGGATGAGTTCGGCGAGCGCGTTTTCGTCGCCGAGGGATCCGCCGTCGAAAAATTCGATGGCGAAAGCGTCGCCGGTGGTCTTCTTCAGCTCGTCGCGAAACGTCGCGAGCATGACATTGGTCGGGTCACCGCTGGTGGTTTCCACAGCCAGGCGCATTTTGGTTTCAGCGGCTGCAAGATCGGCAGAAATTACGCTGGCAAGAACGCCGAACGCAAAACCCATTTTCCTCATTACGGACATGTCGGTCACCCTCTCTTATTGTTGGTGACCAAGTATCCCGGATCGCACACGAAAAGTTCAAGACGGCGAATGACTATAAAATAGGCAATAAATTGCTTTCTTCCGGCTACTTTTCGGGCTGCTGTTGAATAGTTAGGACCCATATCCCACCTCGATCCCCAGCATAGGATTTTCCTATCTCGAACGGTAGGTTTAATAGTTTTGTCGATTGCATCGCTGCGTTGACACCTGGTTTCTCAGGGAGCGAACATTCCGCCGGTGGCGAAGGCCCTGCGCATGTAGTCGGCGAACGCCTGCACTGCGGGCCTGAACTCATGACGCGCCAGCCGCAGAAAAGTTACTGTCGCAGGTGGTAGTGGTTCCGAGATCGGTAGAATTGCGATCTTGCTGCCGTCATACCCGACCGTCGTGCGCGGCAAGACATTGTGGAGCGAGTAGCCCTGATTGTGGCCCACGAGGCCACGGATCAGCTCTGAGGAGCGGGTCCTGAAGGCGACTTGTGGGCTTAACCCGCATATCTCGAATAGACTGAAGAAGTAGTCGCGCGAATGCGGCAGGTCCAGCAGGATGAATGGCTCGTCCTCCAGCTCGGCGAGGCTTATTTCCCGGCGGCTGGCGAGGGGATGATTGGCGGAGACGAGTGCGTAAGGCGGCAGATCTGCAAGCTTCTCACCCGTGATCTCGTCCGGAACCGCAAAGTGGTAGGACAGCGCCAACTCCGTTCGCCCGGAGATCAGATGGCTGATCATTTCCTGCTGGTCGCCTTCTTCGAGCTTGACGGAAATTCCAGGATAGCGGCGCGAAAAGCCCGACAACAGGGACGGCATGAAGCGGATCGCGAGTGTCGGAAAGCTGCCCACAACGATTTCGCCGCGCAAGGCGTCGCCCAGCGATTGCGCGTTCTGGGTAAAATCCCGAGCGTGATTGAGAAGGAGGCGCGCATCATTGACGAAACGTTGCCCCGCCGCCGACAGTGTTACACCACGGGCATGGTGTCGGACGAACAACTGGATGCCAAGCTGTGCCTCCATCTGCGCCAGCGCCGCCGAGATCGACGGTTGAGAGACACTCATACGTTTGGCGGCTTCCGTGATGCTGCCGCAATCGGCCGTCTCGACAACGTAGCGAAGGATCCGAAGCGACAAGTCCATAAGCGAATACTATCCCGTCGGGTTGGAAGCCAAGGCTCGCCGATACTACGGAACGACCGGTCAACGGTCCAGCTTGAAACGAGCGCCTGTCTCTCAGGCCGCTTATGTGACGCCTGTTGACGTATCCCCTCCAGGGGGATAGGTAATTGCTTATGAGCACGGAAGAACACGAACATCGCCACGATACGCATCCCGACATCGTCAAGCGGCTCAAGCGGGCCGAAGGCCACCTGAAAAGCGTCGTCGCCATGATCGAGGCTGGTAAGCCATGCCTCGACATCGCCCAGCAACTTCATGCGGTGGAAAAGGCGATCACCAATGCAAAGCGAACCTTGATCCAGGATCATCTGGATCACTGCCTGGAAGATGCCGTTGGCGCTCTCGGACGCGAACAGCGCCAGACGATCGACGAGTTCAAGACCATCACCAAATACCTCTGAAAACCGGTCGCACGCCATGCTCTTCGTCCTGAAGAACCGCACCTATCGTCATCTCTTCCTTGCGCAGGTCATCTCCTTGCTGGGCACGGGGTTGGCAACCGTTGCGCTCGGCCTGCAGGCGTTCGAACTGGCGGACGGAAATGCAGGGATGGTTCTCGGAACGGCGCTGGCGATCAGGATGATCGCCAATGTGGTCGTCGCCCCGATCGCGACCGCGTTTACCGAGCAGTTTCCGAGAAGGGCGATGCTGGTGACGCTGGACCTCATCCGGGCCGCCGTCGCGCTCTGTTTGCCCTTCATCACCGGCGTCTGGCAGGTCTATACCCTGATCTTCCTGCTGCAAGCCGCATCAGCCGCCTTCACGCCAACCTTCCAGGCGACCATTCCCGACGTGTTGCCCGACGAGGACGACTATACGAACGCGCTCTCCCTCTCGCGTCTGGCCTACGATCTGGAAAAGGTCGGCAGTCCGCTTCTGGCAGCGGCCCTTCTGGCGTTGATGAGTTACCACAATCTCTACCTCGGCACCGTTGTCGGCTTCCTCGCCTCGGCCAGCCTTGTCGTCTCGGTCCTGTTGCCCGATCCGAAGCCGGGTGAACC
The DNA here is from genome assembly GCF_023038235.1 of Shinella oryzae. NCBI lineage: Bacteria > Pseudomonadati > Pseudomonadota > Alphaproteobacteria > Hyphomicrobiales > Rhizobiaceae > Shinella > Shinella oryzae. The sequence goes on from NZ_CP081988.1 coordinate 1,882,634, forward strand.
GCGCAGCATCTACGACCGGACGACCCGCGGCATTCGCCTTTATCTGACCGTTCCCCGCCTGCGTGGCCTGTTTGCGCTCAATCTTGCCGTCGCGGCAGGAGGCTCCATGGTCTTTGTCAACACGGTCGTGCTCGTTCAGGGGGCATTGGGCCTAGGAGAGCGCTATACCGCAATGGCCCTGGCGGCCTTCGGGCTGGGATCGATGCTGGCGGCGCTTGTGTTGCCGCGCCTGCTGAAGAAGATCGATGATCGCCCCGCGATGCTGGCCGGAGCGGCGGTGCTGGTCGCAGCCCTTCTCGCCGGCCTGTTCACGGCGTCCTATGCCGGGCTCATCGTCGTCTGGGCCGTCATCGGCGTAGGATATTCTCTCGTCCTGACGCCGTCAGGCCGGATATTGCGGCGGTCCGCCGCGCCTGAAGACCGGCCAGCCTTGTTCGCAGCTCAGTTCGCGCTGTCTCACGGATGCTGGCTGATCACTTATCCGCTGGCGGGCTGGTTCGGCGCAACGGCCGGCATCCCGGCAACCTACCTCGGCCTTGCGATCATCACCGCTCTGGGGGCCACGATCGCAGCACTGCTTTGGCCAGGGTCGGAGGAAGACGATCGTCATGTTCATCGCAATCTCGCCCCCGACCATCCGCACCTTGCCGGCGCAAAGGCGGTCCCGGGCGGTCATGAGCATGCGCATCCCATCCGCAAGGATTGCTACCACGCATGATTGATCCTCTCGCGGCTTGATGGAGTGGGAGACAATTTCGTCGCTTAACTCGTTGAACCGAGGTGTCGTCATTTCGGCTCCGGCTGCTCAGGAACCGATTACCTAAACAACGGCATCATCCATCAGATCCTTGATGCGACTACTCGATAGCGACAGCCAATCGGAGAGGACATCGAAAGTGTGTTGTCCGAGCGTCGGCGGGGGGCGGCGGATTTCAAGCGGGGTGTCGGAGAGCTTCATCGTTACCCCTGCGGTCGAGACCTTGCCAGCGACCGGATGGTCGATTTCAACGATCTGGTTGCGGTGACGCAGCTGCGCGTTTTCGACCACCTCGTCAATCGTCGCGACCTTGGTGCAGGGTACGCCAGCGTTGCCGATAAGCGCCAGGACCGCGTCCGTATCCCTCGTGCTCATCCATGCCTGAACGATGCCTTCGATCGCAGCCGCGTTCTGCAAGCGGGCGTCAACGGTCGCAAACCGGGGATCGACGACAAGCTCCGGCTGTCCCATTGCATCTGCAAGCCGTCGGAATAGCGGATTGGTTCCCGATAACAGGAGCACAAAATCGCCTGATGCGGTTTTGAACACGTTAGCGGGAGAGGAGTAGCGATCGCGGTTGCCCGTGCGGGTCAACGTCTCGCCCTTGTTCAACTGCGTGGGGATTGCCGTCGTCAGAAGGGAAACGGCGCTGTCGAGCAGGGACACGTCAATCATCTGGCCCTTGCCGGTCAAGTGGCGGGCGTTGAGCGCGCCGAGCGTTGCCGTCACGCCATACATGGCCGTCATGTAGTCGATGTAGAAGGTACCGGCGAGGTAGGGCGGGCCGTCGGGTGAACCCGTCAACCCCATGAGGCCGCTCATGGCCTGGGCGATGCCGTCGAATCCCGGACGCTGGGCATAGGGACCGTCCTGACCGAAGCCGGAGAGCCGCGTCATGATAAGACGGGGATTGATGGCGCTGAGTTCTTTCCAGCCGCAGCCCATCTGCTCCATCGTGCCAGGGCGAAAGTTTTCGAGCAGGATGTCGGCTTGCCTCACCATATCGCGCAACAGCTCCTGTGCGCGCGGATCGCGGAAGTTCAGCGTCATCGAACGCTTGTTGCGGTTCAGCGCCATTCCGTACAGGCTCTCTCCGCCCTGGAACGGCGGGAAGTGCCGGCTATCATCGCCCGATCCCTTCTTCTCGACCTTGACGACATCGGCGCCCATATCGCCGAGGATCATGCCGCAGTGCGGACCGGCGATGAAGCGGGTGAGGTCTAGCACCTTAATGCCCTGAAGCGGGGACGTCATACTGAAGATCCTTGTCAGTCGAAAATCGGCGCCTCGCGTTGCCGCGAGGTGTTGTCATCGATCACGCGCTTCTTGCGCCTAATGGCTGGTGAGCCGTTGCGGCATACGCCCACCGACGATCATGGAGACGACCTCGTCGTGCTCGACGTCCGCGCGGCGTACCGTACCCACCATGCGGCCGGTCTTCAGCACGGCAATGCGATCGGCGATCTGAAAGACGTGCTCAAGATTGTGGCTGATGATGAAGACGGCGTAGCCCTTGTCGCGCAGTCGCTCGATGAGTTCCAGCACGAGGCGGGATTCTTCCACGCCGAGCGCGGCCATCGGCTCATCCATGATAATGAGCTTCACGTTGCGGTCGAGCAGAAGGCGTGCGATGCCGATCGCCTGGCGTTGGCCGCCGGAAAGCGCGCGCACCATCTTCGTCATGTCCGGCGCCTTGAGGCCGAGCTCCTCGAAGAGCGAGATGGTCTGGCGGCGCATTTCCGCGTGATCGAGCGAGGGAATGGCGCCGAGTACGCGGCGCTGGATCTCACGTCCCATGAAGATGTTTTCCTGCGGCGTGAAGACATCGACCAGCGCAAGGTTCTGGTGCAGCGTTTCGATGCCCTTTTCGCGGGCAATGGAAGGTGCCGTCATGAAAACGGGCTCGCCTGCAATGCGGATCGTGCCGCTCGTTGGTGTGACGACGCCGGAAATCATCTTGATAAAGGTAGATTTTCCCGCGCCATTGTCCCCAACGAGAGCCATCACCTCGTTGGGGAAGATGTCGAGATCGATATTGCTGTTGGCGACATGGCCGCCATATTGCTTCGTAAGGCCACGGATCGAGACGAGGGGGGCGGCGATGGCCGCACTACCCGCGCCCGCGGGTTGCATCTCTTGGCGAACGCTCATAGGGAAATCCTCTGTTGTCTTGTTATGCGCGGGCGTAGCCGCATCGTACGCCCGCCACATCCTGGAAGGTCACAGACCGAGGGCGGCCATGTCGACGGGAGGCACGATGCGCAGCTTCTTGTCGGCATCGAAGAACTGCGACAGGTTTTCCTTCGTCACCATCGGCGAGGCGAAGACGATCTCCTTCTTGACGTCCTTCTGCTGAAGGATGGCGGCCGCGACCTCGATCGCTTCCGCACCGAAGGTCGGGTAGAGAAACGAACCACGCAGGCGGTCGGCCGCGATCATCTCGAACGTTTCTGTCGTGATGGCGTCGTAACCGGTCAGCCACATCTCCTTGGCCCGGCCGGCTTCCTCGATGGCCTGGAGAGCGCCCTTGGCCATGTTGTCGTTGTGGCAGTAGACGGCATCGATCTCCTTGTTGGCCTGCAAGAAGTCCTGCATCAGCGTCAGGGCCTCGGTGCGGCTGTAATTGGCGATGCCCTGTGCCACGACTTCTATGCCGCTGTTGGCGTCGACGATTTCGCGCCAACCCTTGCCGCGTGCCTGATTGACAAGCGAACCGGGCTTACCTTCGATCTGCGCGACCTTGCCGCTACCGTTCAGCGCCTTCAGATAATATTCGCCGGCGGAGCGTGCCGTGCCGAACGTATCGGCGGCGAGATGTGCATTGAACTGGCCGTCGCCAGCGAGCGCCGAACTCATGACGATGATTGGGATTCCGGCGTTGTTGAGAGCCTGGACGCCCGGCTGTACCGCCTCGGCGTAGTAGGTGATCATCACAACCGCATCGACGCCGCGCACGGCGAGGTCTTCGAGGTTGCGGATTTCCTGCGCGGGGTTTTCCCGTGCGTCGGTGACGCTGACTTCGAAACCATGCTTCTCGGCTTGCGCCAAGAGATCCTGCCGCTGGGCCTTCAGCCACTCGTCGGTTGCGTAGGACTGCGAGAAGCCGATCTTCTTGCCGGCGAGTGGCTGCTCGGCACGCGCGCTCGTCACCACGTAGGGAGCACCGAACGTGCCGAGGGCGGCCGCGCCAAGGCCCGCTTTCAACAGGCTGCGGCGGTTCAATGCCAATGCGTCTTTCAGCGTCAGGATCTTGGTCATTCGAGTCTCCTCCTCATTAGACCTTCGAAGAAAAATCAGATGTTCAGCGCTGTCGGTTGCGCATGTCGCTGATGACGACGGCAACGACGATGATCACGCCCATAGCCAGCATCTGGACGAAGGGGGACACGCCGAGCAGGTTGAGCAGGTTCGTGATGATGGCGAGGATCAGCACGCCGAGTATGGTCCCGGTGACGGCACCAACGCCGCCGTCGAAGGACGTGCCGCCGATCAGCGTCGCGGCGATCGCGTCAAGCTCGAACAGGTTGCCCGCATTCGGCTCGGCGACGCTGACGCGGCTGACGAGAATGAGCCCGGCAATGCCCGCAAGCAGGCCTGACAGCGCGTAGACCTGGATCTTGATGCGATCGACGCCGATACCGTACACGCGAGCGGCATCCTCGTTTGCGCCGACGGCATAGACGTGACGGCCCCAGCGGGTGTGCTTCATGACGTAGGCGAGCGCTGCCCAGAGAGCGACGAAGAGCACGACGGGTACCGGCACAACCCAGATGTAGCCGGAGCCAAGCCAACGGAAGGCCGCATCAGCGCCTTGCGCATAGACGTCGCCGCCATCCGAATAGAGATAGATGCAGCCGCGGGCGAAGATCATCATGGCCAGGGTGGCGATGAAAGGCTGGAGCTTCAGCTTGGTGATGAGAACGCCGTTGACGACGCCGAGCGCTGTTGTGATCACAAGGGCCACGCCCCAGGCAATCGGCGAACCGCTGCCGGCAAGTGCCGCCGCCGTCACCGCCGCAACGCCGACCAGCGAGCCGGCGGAAAGGTCGATGCCGCGACACAGGATGACGACGGTCATGCCGATCGCGACCACGCCCACCATGCTTGCGCCGCGCACGACGTTCAGGATGTTCGTCGAATTCAGGAAGTGCGGTGAGGCGATGCTGGGGGCGATCACCAAGACAAGGAAGGTGATGACGTGGCTATAGTTCAAAAGGAACAGCCCGGCCGTGCGCAGGTTTGTGGTGGATGACGATTTCGCCACCGGCTTCGAACCGATCTCGACGTTGGACATGGTGTTCTCAGCTCCTCCAGAAAGTGTCATTCGCCGCCGTGTGGAATGAGGGCGTGATGTGGATCGACCTTGCGCCGCAGGATCGCCAGTTCCTCAGCCGTCGGGGCCTGTGTCGTGGGAATGCCGTCCGTCTCGATGGCAAAGCCGGTCGAGTTGAGGACGTCGTGCGGGTCTATACCCGGGTGGATGCTGCGCAGCCGGGCATGGCCGGCGGCGCGGTCGAATTCGAAGATGCATTTGGGCGTGGCGATCCACTCCGGGCCGCCCATTGTCAGGCCAAGCGCCTGGCGACCCGCCTCACCGCCCGGATAGCCGACGCCTGAAACATAATCGACCTTCTCGACAAAGCTGCGCACCTCATGGTGCGGCATCATGATGTATTCGCGGCGGAAGCAGGTCATATGCTCAGGCAGCAGGATCGAGCCGACGAGGCGAACCTTCGGCTTGTTGAAGTCGCCGACACAGGTGCTGTTGATGTTGCCGGCGCGATCGACCTGGACGCCCGAGCCGAAGCCGAAATCCACGTCGCCGCGGCGCACCGCATAAGGGCCGGGATAGGTTTCCATCTGCCCTTCGCAGGGCAGGTTTTGAAGCCCGCTGTCGAACTCCGCCGAGGGCAGTTCGCGGATTTCAGAGAAGACCGGGTTTATCGACCAGCCGGCAAGCAGGATCGTCAGGTTCGGGGCATGCGTCTGACGGGCGAACTCCATCGCGGCAAGCGGGATACCGGTGATGTAGAGTGCCGCCGCGCCGCCGGTCGCAAGGCCCGTGAAGCCGACTTCACCGTCCTTGAAGCTCTTGGCGAGCACGACGGTGATCAGTTCCTCGATCGTATAGGGAAGGGTGTTCATGCCGGGAGCTCCACATTGCGAAGGGCAAGCAGGCGCTCGACACCAAGGGCTTCGAGATAGCCGGCATGACCACCAGGTGCATGAACAGTGCTGTCGAGATAGTCCGCGAACGTCTCCGGTGTGCCGGAGGCTGTCGCATAGTCGCGGAAGGCGTCCTCGTCACAGTCGTAAATACCAAGCAGCGATGTCGGATGCGCGCCGAAAGGCACTTCAACGATATGGGTAGTGCGTAGCGCAGGGATTTCGACGAGGTCGGGCCGCTTGCGCATTTCTCTTCCAGAAACGATTTTTTCGACGGTCACGATAATGGTGTCGCAGGACCGCGTATGCGTGATGTCGACGCTTTGCGGCAGCATCTTGCGGTTATGGAAGGCGACGTTGCCATATTCGTCGCCCATGACGGCGTGCACCACGACCACA